>NZ_SWLZ01000029.1 GCF_005502275.1 Robertmurraya siralis | reverse complement strand
TAAGCATTGAAATACGCGCAATTATGCCTTAAATTGGCGCAATTCGGTGTAAAACACGCGCAATCAAGCCACAAATCGGCGCAATCGAAGGCAAAACGAGCGCAATCAAGTCCCCAAATCGACGCAATTCGACACAAAACACTCGCAACTATTCCAAAAAGTGCAATTCAGCGTAAAACCCTACTCTGCACAAGTCACTAACGACCTGCGCAATTAACTGTACGACAACCCTGCCAAAAGACTCATGCAATTTCAACGTAACCTTAACCGCTCACGACCCTTTCAGGGTAACGGGGATAGTGATATAAAGTGTCTTAATTAAAATGAAAAAAGCCCCTGTTGACGGGGGCTCTTAGGAATAAATTTCTGGTGCGTTTATTTTCCGTAATTTTTTTAAGTAGAATTTATATTGAGGGTCGTTCGTTTCTGTTGAAATGATGCTTTTTTCGCAGTCAGAGCAGATAAAGGATGTGTATAAATAGATGCCTTTCCATTTGTATTGCTCACAGATGACACAGCAAGTTTCCCCAGGTTTGTTATTTAATAATGTATTCACTATGACTCCACCTCCACAGAACTATTCTGCCCATGAATCCCCCGATATATAACAATTTTTAGAATATTCTCGTGCTCTAAGAGGCTCAAGTAAAGACGAGGTACTTAATGAAGATGTTAATTTAGTGTATGTTAAGAGGGAGCAGACATTGTATGTCTTTTTATAAGATTTTGATTAAATTGTATCGGCATGAGATTTTAAGATAAAATAGACGAGTAATAGAAATTAGGACAGAGCAAAATGGTGATATAAAATGAATCAGAATGATACCCCGCTGTTTACTGCCTTGGAAAATCATTATAAAAAAAGGCCGATCTCTTTGCATGTTCCAGGGCATAAAAATGGCTTATTACTAAAAAACGATCAGTTTTTTCAAGGAATTTTACATATTGATGCCACGGAATTGACAGGTTTGGATGATTTGCATGCTCCCGAAGGTGTAATTGAGGAAGCGGAAAGGTTATTGGCGGATGCCTTTCACGCATCGAAAAGCTTCCTTCTTATTAATGGTACGACAGTTGGAAATTTGGCAATGATGATGGCGACCCTTGAGGAAGGGGACACGGTTTTTATTCAGAGAAATTGTCATAAATCAATTCTTAATGCGTTGGAGCTTACAAAGGCAAGGCCAGTTCTTTTAGGACCTGAGTACGATCCTGAATGGATGGTGTCAGGAGGAGTTGAACTTGAAACAATTAGGGAAGCGTTTGAATGCTATCCAGAGTGCCGAGCTATTGTGTTAACTTACCCTAATTATTATGGAATGACGTATGAGCTTAAAGAGATAATTGATTTTGCCCATCGTTATGAAATTCCAGTGTTAGTAGATGAGGCACATGGAGCTCATTTTATTGGCACAGAGGGGTTTCCGCCATCTGCGGTAGCATTGGGTGCTGATGTTGTGGTGCAGTCAGCTCATAAAACATTGCCTGCAATGACAATGGGCTCTTTCTTACATGTTAACAGCCAGTATATCTCAACGGAGAAAATCGCTCATTATTTACGAATGTTGCAATCAAGCAGCCCCTCTTATCCGATTATGGCTTCTTTAGATCGGGCAAGGAACTATATTGCCACATATACAAATAGGGATGCCCAATATTTAAAAGAACAGCTTGCCAGCTTTAAAAGGGAATTGCAAACATTAGAATTTATAAAAGTACTGGAGTATCCGAATCAAAATGGGGATCCACTAAAGCTTACGCTTCAATCGAATTGCGGCTATACAGCGTATGAGTTGCAGCAGCTTTTTGAAGAAAAGGGAATTTATGCAGAAATGGCCGATCCGAATAATATTCTTTTTGTCCTTCCACTTTTAAAAAAAGATGCAGACTTTCCATTTGCTGACATTATCACAAAACTAAAAGAATTGCGAATTCAAACAGCTAGGAAAAGAGGAAGAGCCCATTATTTTAAAAAGAAAAGAATTTCGACTCTATATCGTGTACAATCACATAAGAAAGTATTATTTCCGATTGAAGATTCGGCTGGTTTTATTTGTGCAGAAACGATCATTCCGTATCCCCCAGGAATTCCTCTATTGCTTTCAGGAGAAAAAATTACAGTTGAGGATGTAAAGGGGTTGCAGTTTTTGTTACAGTCAGGTGCCAGATTTCAAGGCGGAGAAAATTTAGAAGAAGGAAAGATTACGGTTTTTGATAAATTGGAGGATAATGATGACTAGAGGTTTATTTATTACATTAGAAGGGCCAGATGGAGCTGGAAAAACAACGATATTAAACCGACTCGCCGAAAGGTTTCAAAACGAAGGTATGAAGGTATTACATACTAGAGAGCCTGGTGGTATTGAAATTGCCGAGCAAATTAGAAAAGTGATTTTAGATAAAGACAATACAGCAATGGATTCTAGAACGGAGGCTCTACTATACGCTGCGGCACGGAGACAGCATTTAGTGGAAAAGGTTCAGCCGGCTTTAGAAGAAGGCTATGTCGTTTTATGTGATCGCTTTGTAGACAGCTCATTGGCTTATCAAGGATATGCAAGAAAATTGGGCATTGATGAGGTGTACAGCATTAATCAATTTGCTATTGCTGATATGATGCCGAATTTAACTTTATATTTTGACATCGACCCAAAGGTAGGATTAGAGAGAATTAATAGAAGCAATGAGAGGGAAGTGAATCGATTAGATTTGGAGGAACTTCAATTCCATGAGGATGTGCGGGAAGGCTATCACATCCTTTTGCAGAAATTCCCACATAGAATCAAACAAATAAATGCTGAACAGGAGCTGGAGCATGTATACGAACAAGCCTATAAGGAGGTTGAGGCCCTTATTCGCAGTCAAGCATGATGAATTAATAAAAAAATTGGAGAGGCTTTATTCATTAAGAAAATCATTCATATAAATTCCTGTTATAATATACATAATATAAATGGATACTAAGGAGTTGATAGGATGAAATTAATTATTGCAGTTGTACAGGATCAAGATAGCAATCGTTTATCAAGTGCGCTTGTCGATCATAATTTTAGAGCAACAAAATTAGCCAGTACTGGTGGGTTTTTGAAGTCCGGAAATACGACATTTTTGATCGGAACAGAAGATATACGTGTTGATAAAGCCTTACAAATCATTAAGGACAACTGCCAATCGAGAGATCAGCTAGTGGCGCCTGTTTCTCCGATGGGAGGAAGTGCGGACTCCTACGTACCGTATCCAGTTGAAGTGGAAGTGGGAGGAGCGACTGTGTTTGTGCTCCCAATTGAGCAATTCCACAATTTCTAAATGCAATAATTTAGTAAGAATATGTCAAAGGTTATCAATGCATTGTTCAGACTCCATAAAATGTATATCCCCAATGTTTTATGGAGTCAGGATTAAATGTATATAAGATAGTTAATAAAAATAAGTGAGATGATATAGTGAACACGTGGGAAAGCTATGAAACGATCCAGCCAACCGTTATGAAAATGTTGAAGAATAGTATAAAAAAAGGTCGGTTAGCCCACGCGTATTTATTTGAGGGAATGCGGGGGACAGGAAAAAAAGATGTTAGTCTCCTCTTATCGAAAAGTTTGTTTTGTACGCATCCTATTGATGGATATATACCATGTGAAGTTTGCCATAATTGTAAACGGATTAATAGCGGGAATCATCCGGATATTCATATAGTGGAGCCGGATGGGGCATCGATAAAAAAGCAACAAATACAAATGTTGCAGGAGGAATTTGCTAAGACTGGCGTTGAATCGAAGAAAAAAGTGTACACGATTGTTCATGCTGACCGCATGACCGTTAACGCTGCTAACAGTCTCTTAAAGTTTCTGGAGGAACCGACTTCTGAAACAACAGCTATTTTACTAACTGAGCAAACGCAGAAAATACTTCCGACTATTCTTTCACGATGTCAAATTGTTACATTTAAGCAGTTATCCCCTGAACATCTTATCCAGAAACTAGTGGAAAGGGGAGTTTCTGAAAAAAAGGCCCCTATTATTGCCCAGCTTACCAATAATTTGGATGAAGGACTTGCACTAAGTAATGATGAATGGTTTGCACAAGCTCAAAAAATAGTGTTAAAATTATATGAAGTATTAAGAAAGAATCCATTGGAGGCATTAGTTTCCCTGCAAGAGGATTGGTTCTTACACTTTAAAGACAAAGAGCAATACGATCAAGGATTAGACTTGCTACTTCTAGTTCTGAAGGATTTATTATATATACAACACGGGAAGCAAACCCGGGTTGTTTATTTGGACGAAAGAGATCGTCTCGAACAATTTGCGCTGCAAACATCTGCAAAAAGATTGGCAAGTCAAATGGCCGCCGTTTTAGATGCGAAAAGAAGGCTGCACGCAAATATGAATCCACAGCTGCTGTTAGAGCAGCTTGTGTTACAATTGCAGGAGGGATCATCATTTGTATAATGTAGTGGGAGTCCGCTTTAAAAAAGCGGGGAAAATCTATTATTTTGATCCCGGAGATCTCTTAATTCAAAAGGACGATTTCGTCATTGTGGAGACGGTTAGGGGAGTTGAGTACGGTCGAGTGGTCATCGGCCCTAAGCAGGTTGAAGAACACGATGTAGTTCTCCCACTTAAAAAAGTTCTGAGAATTGCAGATCAAAAGGATCGGCTTATCGTCGAAGAGAACAAACAGTCTGCCAAGGAAGCGTATGAGGTTTGTTGTGAGAAGGTCAACTTACATGAGCTTGATATGAAGCTGGTAGATGTAGAATATACCTTTGACCGCAATAAGGTTATTTTCTATTTTACTGCCGATGGACGGGTTGATTTTAGAGAGCTCGTTAAGGATCTGGCCGCGATTTTTAGAACTCGAATTGAGCTGAGACAAATTGGGGTAAGAGATGAAGCGAAAATGCTGGGTGGCATTGGACCATGTGGCAGAATGCTCTGTTGCTCCAGCTTTTTAGGGGATTTTGAACCTGTATCCATTAAAATGGCTAAGGATCAAAACCTATCCCTTAATCCAACGAAAATTTCCGGTTTATGTGGCCGACTTATGTGTTGTTTAAAGTATGAGAACGACGAATATGAAACGGCTAAGGAACAGCTACCAGATGTGGGCGAAATCATTGGTACACCGGCAGGATTAGGGAAAGTGGTTGGATTAAATATATTAGAACGTATTTTACAAGTAGAAATGATAGAACAAGAGCGTGTCCTCGAATATACACTGGATGAAATATTAAAGGAAGGCGCTATGTAGGAGATCCACGGACGATAGAGGTGGAAGGCGTGAATAAAAAGGAAATCTTTGATTCAGTGAGTAATATGGAAGTACAGATTGGGCAGCTGTATCAACAGCTTGGTGAGTTAAAAGAGCATTTAGCAGAAATTCTTGAAGAGAACAACTCATTAAAGCTAGAGAATGATCATCTAAGACGTCGGCTGGAGCATACCTCTAATGCAGGGAAAAAGAGTCAGGCTAAGCAACAAGCGAAAATTGCAGGGCAGCTTGATGAGAAAGCGGTAGATATTGGGGAAGGGTATGATAATTTAGCAAGACTTTATCAGGAAGGTTTCCACATTTGTAACTTGCATTTTGGAAGCCCTCGTAAAGAAGGCGATTGTCTTTTTTGCTTATCTTTTCTTAATAAAAAGTAATTCGGGTCTTCCTTTATGAGGGAGACCATTTTTCTGCGTACAAGTTAACTTCAACGATCATTAATGCCTGTCACTCATCGTGCACTAGCCCTTGTTGAGGATAAAAAATGATAGAAGCAGGCGCATTTATTAAGGAAATACTTCAAAGGCGCTTCTAGCGTTTGATGAACTTAAAAACCTGGAGGAAAAAGAATGGTCCAATTAAAAGAAGATGAGCGTTTGGATTATTTATTGGCAGAAGATTTGCGGATTATTCAAAGTCCGTCTGTCTTTGCTTTTTCATTGGACGCTGTCTTACTAGCCAAGTTTGTTTATGTCCCGATTCAGAAAGGGAAAATTATTGATTTATGTAGCGGAAATGGTGTGATACCTCTATTTCTCAGTACGAGAACAAAAGGAGAGATAACAGGTGTTGAGATTCAGGAACGCTTGTATGATATGGCGAAGAGAAGCTTCCAGTATAATGAGCTGGATAGTCGCCTGCAGATGATTCATGGAAATATTAACGATATGCCGCAAAAATTGGGGATGGGTAAGTACGATGTCGTTACTTGCAACCCTCCTTATTTTCCAACTCCATCGAAAGAAGAAATGAATGAAAATGAGCATTTAGCTATTGCCCGTCATGAAATTTTCTGTACATTGGAGGATGCCATTCGCGTATCCAGCCAACTTGTGAAGCAAGGCGGAAAGGTGGCGTTTGTCCATCGACCCGGGAGATTATTGGATATGATTACACTGATGAGACAATATCGGTTAGAGCCTAAAAAAGTTCAATTTGTCTATCCGAAGCAAGGGAAGGAAGCCAATACGCTGTTAGTAGAAGCAATAAAAGATGGGAAGGCAGACTTGAAGATTCTCCCGCCTCTTGTTGTTTACCATGATGATAATGAGTATTCGGCTGAAATAAAGGATATCCTGTTTGGAGATAAGCAGTAAATGAGATGGGGTGTAAAAATATGTGGCAGCAAAAGAGCTTTGAAAATGAACAACAAAAGGGAATTCTATATTTAGTTCCCACACCAATTGGGAATTTAGAGGATATGAGTTTTCGGGCAGTGCGTCTTTTAAAGGAAAGTGACTATATTGCTGCAGAGGATACAAGAAACACGAAAAAGCTTTGCAATCATTTTGAGATTTCCACCCCTGTGGTGAGCTATCATGAACATAATAAAGAAGCCAGTGGAGCGAAGCTGATTGAAAGGCTTAAAGAGGGTGGGAAAATAGCGTTAGTAAGTGATGCTGGGATGCCAACGATTTCGGATCCGGGTTATGAATTAGTTGTAGCAGCAGTGAACGAACAATTAACGGTCGTTCCCCTTCCAGGAGCAAATGCTGCCTTAACAGCTCTAATAGCTTCGGGATTAGCGACACAACCATTTTATTTTTATGGGTTTTTGCCTAGGCAAAAGAAAGAGAAAATGAAAGAGCTGGAAGAATTGTCAAAGATGATGTCTACGCTCATTTTATATGAATCTCCGCATCGATTAAAGGAAACGCTTGAGCAACTCTATGCCGTATTTGGCGAAAGGCAAATTTCTCTTTGTCGAGAGCTAACAAAGCGATATGAAGAATTTATTCGAGGTACCATTAGTGAAGTGATACAGTGGGCGTCTAGTGATGAAGTTCGAGGGGAATTTTGCCTCATTATTGAAGGAAGCAATAAGCGGGCAGAAGAAAAAAATACATGGTGGGAAGAGCTTTCACTTCAGGAGCATATTAAGCACTATATGACAGAACAAGGCTTTTCATCGAAAGAGGCAATTAAACAAACGGCAAAGGATCGAAATATGAATAAGAGAGATGTCTATCATGCCTACCATATCAAGGGCTAGTTGGCAAAACAAAAAGGCTTCTTAAGAAAAGAAGCCTTTACATATTGGTTTTTCAAAAAATGCCTTAAGCTTTTGTTGTTTGGAAAGCTTCTTGAATTTCTTTTAAAAGCTTTTCAGCGCCGTCACGGCTTAAAATAAGCTTGCCATCAGCGAATGTTACATTATCATCAGAAACTTCTCCAGTAACTTGACAAGTCATGTTAGGCTTGTATTTCTTCAAAACAATGCGCTCATCATCTACATAGATTTCTAATGCGTCCTTTTCTGCAATACCTAATGTACGTCTTAACTCGATTGGAATAACCACACGACCAAGCTCATCAACCTTACGAACAATACCTGTAGATTTCATTTAAATATCTCCTCTCAATCTCCAAAAATTTTTCTCTATCTATTTCTTTTCGTCATTATTCGACAAATTTCTTTCTAGATACAATAATAACAGTTATTCCCATAAACGTCAATAATTTTATATTCATTTTTTTAGTAATTACTGGAATGTCAAAATCTATTGTTTTAAACGGTATAAGAGATTATACGAATACGTTTACTAGTTTATGGTGGTCATTTTCTTTTTTTTGAAAATTTTTTCGCAGTGGTGAAGCCGTAAAAACACAGTACGATGATAAAGGGAAGAGCAGGTTGCACATTTTCTTATTTTTATGTATATTTTGATGATAGAATAGGTAAAGATGACGAGTGTACTGGCTTTAGTTTTATCTATTTTGTAAGAGTATTCGTTTGAGTATTGTAAATGTACCCAATTTATAATCCAGTTAAACACAATTCGTCCATTTTTTTCTAAAAATATATAAATACGACTTATGAGGGATCTTCTTAAAGGAGGAACCTGATTAATCTAAATCCCTATGAGGAGGGGCCATTATAGTGGAACAAAAGAAGACATTTTATTTAACAACTCCGATTTATTACCCGAGCGGAAACCTACATATTGGTCATGCTTATACAACAGTAGCAGGCGATGCGATGGCGCGTTATAAGCGTTTGCGCGGTTATGATGTGATGTATTTAACGGGAACGGATGAGCATGGACAAAAAATTCAACAGAAGGCTCAAGAAAAAGGAGTTACTCCTCAAGAATATGTTGATGAAATTGTGGCAGGAATACAGGATCTTTGGAAAAAGCTTGATATTTCCTATGACGATTTTATTCGTACAACACAGGAGCGCCATAAAGCGGTGGTAGAAAAAATCTTTGCTCAACTGCTTGAGCAAGGGGATATATATTTAGATCAGTATGAAGGAATGTATTGTACACCGTGTGAATCCTTTTTTACCGAAAGACAACTTAATGAAGGAAAATGTCCTGATTGTGGAAGACCAGTAGAAAAGGTAAAGGAAGAGTCGTATTTCTTCAAGGTAAGTAAATATGCTGATCGTTTGCTTCAATATTATGAAGAAAATTCACAGTTCATTCAACCGGAATCTCGCAAAAATGAGATGATTAATAATTTTATTAAACCAGGGCTCGAAGATTTAGCTGTTTCTAGAACGACTTTTGACTGGGGCATTAAAGTTCCTGGTAATCCGAAGCATGTTATTTATGTATGGATTGATGCTCTTTCTAACTATATTACTGCATTAGGATACGGTACGGGAGATGAAGCGAAATTTAACAAGTATTGGCCTGCTGATTTCCATTTGGTCGGGAAGGAAATCGTTCGTTTCCATACGATTTACTGGCCTATTATGTTAATGGCATTAGACTTACCGCTTCCGAAAAAAGTATTTGCTCATGGCTGGCTATTGATGAAAGATGGGAAAATGTCTAAGTCAAAAGGAAATGTCGTTGATCCGGTTACCCTTATTGATCGCTATGGTTTAGATGCTCTAAGATATTATTTGCTTCGTGAAGTTCCGTTTGGCGCAGATGGAGTCTTTACACCTGAAGGGTTTGTTGAAAGAATCAATTTTGATTTAGCAAATGATTTAGGAAACCTCTTGAATCGAACTGTTGCAATGATCGATCGCTATTTTGATGGAAGGATTCCTGCGTATAAGGGATCAGACGGAGAATATGATAAGCAGCTTCTGCAGGTCAATCTTGACACAGTTCAAAAATATGAAGAAGCAATGGAAAATATGGAATTTTCAGTGGCATTAACTTCTCTTTGGCAGCTTGTGAGCCGAACAAACAAATATATAGATGAAACACAGCCGTGGGTATTGGCAAAAGAAGAAAAAACAGAAGCGTTAGGATCGGTAATGGCTCATTTGGCTGAGTCATTAAGAAGGGTAGCAATTATGCTACAACCGTTTTTAACAAGAACACCAAATGGCATCTTTGAGCAACTCAATGTGGAGAAAGCTTTGACAACATGGGAAAGCTTAGAGACATTCGGGGCAATTGGAGAGGGTGTCAAAGTCGCAAAAGGAAATCCGTTGTTTCCTCGTCTGGATATTGAGGAAGAGGTTGCATTTATTAAGGAAAAAATGAAAGGAAACGTTCCTGCTCCGGTCGTGGAGAAAAAAGAAGAAGTGCCCGACAGTGAAGAAATTACGATTGATGATTTCATGAAGGTTGATTTACGTGTCGCTCAGGTATTGGAAGCAGAGCCCGTGAAAAAAGCTGATAAATTACTTAAATTGCAGCTCGATTTAGGCTATGAAAAGCGTCAGGTTGTATCGGGAATTGCGCAATTTTATAAGCCGGAGGAACTTGTCGGAAGAAAAGTCGTTTGTGTTACAAATCTAAAACCAGTTAAGCTTAGAGGGGAGCTTTCACAAGGAATGATTTTGGCAGGCTCGAAGGATGGCGAACTATCGCTTGCTACCATTGCTGAATCTCTACCACTAGGTGCGCGAGTAAAGTAAAAATGTCTGCAAGGAGCATAGAAATGTTTCACGTGTAACAAACTTGCACGAAACATTTCTATGCTTTATTTTGTTTAAATAATAAATTGAATTGATACAATAAGATTATTCTAAAAAAATCACTTTCTTGCGATAATTTCTATGTTTATTTACTGTTTTTCTAAAATATTACTAGGTTGATACATGAAAAAGAAAAGAAAAAGAAAATTTTGTAACACAAAAATAATATATGAAATGAAGGGGGAATTTTGATGTTATTCGACACACACGCCCATTTAAATGCTGAACAATTTGACGAGGATTTAGAGGAAGTTATTACAAGGGCACAAGAAAATGGAGTAGAGAATATGGTCATTGTCGGATTTGATCGCCCGACGATTACAAGAGCCATGGAACTGGTAGAAAAATATGATTTTATGTATGCCAGTGTAGGCTGGCACCCAGTTGATGCCATTGATATGAATGACGAGGATTTAGCGTGGATCGAAGAGCTTTCAAGCCATCCAAAGGTGGTGGCAATTGGAGAGATGGGGCTTGATTATTATTGGGATAAGTCGCCAAGGGAGATTCAAAAAGAAGTGTTTCGAAAGCAAATTCAGCTTGCGAAAAAGGTGAATTTGCCAATTGTTATACATAATCGGGAGGCGACAGCAGATATTGTGGAGATTTTAAAAGAGGAGGGTGCCTCTGAAGTTGGAGGGATCATGCACTGTTTTAGTGGGAGTGTTGAGGTAGCTCAAGAATGCCTAAACATGAATTTCTATATTTCGCTCGGAGGACCGGTTACGTTTAAAAATGCAAGAAAACCAAAGGAAGTGGCTGAAGCCGTTCCGCTGGAAAAACTGCTAATTGAAACGGATTGTCCTTATTTAGCTCCTCATCCTTACAGAGGAAAACGAAATGAACCAGGTTATGTCAAACTTGTGGCTGAACAAATTGCAGAGTTAAAAGGGATTTCTTATGAGGAAGTTGCCCGAATTACAACGGCAAATGCAAAAAAATTATTCGCCATAAAATGATATAGAATGCTGTCGAAATACAAGGATGCTTGTCCAAATGAATTCCTATTCTAAAAAGTTCTACATGTCTCCTTTTCTTCATAGGATAACCATGTCGATAAGTCCCTCTTTCCTTTTTTGGATATATTTCGCATAATAGGGAATATGTTTGGAGGGTGGAGGGTTGACATGTGCAGGTTAAGTTCTATATAATCACTCGAGAGAGAAGGAGGCGTTTTTCATCGTAATCAAGAACATGAAAAACCTGTTTTCCAAGTCTTTGAGTAAAAAGAAATTAGCCGTTGTAGGAGCTAGTTTCGTAGTTTTTGTTGCAGCTTTTGGGTTTGTTTTCTATGAAACTACGAAAAAAACTGTAGCACTAACGCTAGACGGTCAAGAAAAGATTGTTAAAACACACGCAGGAACAATTAAAGAAGTACTGGAGGAATTAGATATTTCTCTTCACTCAGAAGACTATGTGTCTCCATCAGCCGATACGAAGGTCAAGGACAATTTAAAGGTTGAATGGAAACCAGCAAAGCAGGTTCAGATGGTTAAGGAAAACGAAAAGAAACAAGTCTGGACAACAGCTAATACGGTTGAAGAATTTTTAAAAGAGCAAAATGTTTCTTTAAACGAACATGATAAGATTCAACCAAAAATCGATACAGAGATAAAAAACGACTTACAAATCAAAATAGATAGGGCATTTTCTGTCACACTGAATGACGGTGGAAAAGAAAAGCAAGTATGGTCCACTTCGACTACGGTCGCTGACTTTTTATCACAACAAGAAATCAAGCTGAATGAATTAGACCGAGTTGAGCCGAATATGGATGAAACAGTCAAAGAAGACGCTATTATTAACGTCATTCGAGTTGAAAAGGTCACCGATGTAGTGGAAGAACCAGTTAGATTTGCTGTTGTCACGAAACAAGATAGTAAACTTGCCAAGGGAACGGAAAAAACCGTAACGAGTGGGCAAGAGGGACTGCTTAAGAAGGAATACGAAGTTGTCTTGGAAAACGGGAAAGAAGTATCCCGAAAATTACTAAAAGAGTCAACTTTGAAAGAAAAGCGTGATCAAGTTGTAGCGGTTGGAACGAAGGCCGTTGCACAAACCGTATCACGTGGGACGAATAATAATGTGAGTAGAGAATTTACAGTAAGTTCTACTGCCTACACAGCTAACTGTAATGGCTGCTCAGGTATTACCGCAACTGGATATAATTTGAAGGCAAACCCAGGCGCAAAAATCATTGCAGTCGATCCTAGAGTTATTCCTTTGGGAACAAAGGTATATGTTGAAGGATATGGCTATGCAATAGCTGCTGATACTGGATCAGCCATCAAGGGAAATAAGATTGATGTATTCTTTTCTTCCCAGTCTGCTGCTTATCGCTGGGGCAGGAAAAATGTTAAAATCAAGATCTTGAATTAAGATTGTACGCACTTATAAAAAGTCATGCTGAGCAGGGGGCATCCTCTGCTTTTTTTGTTTTTTGGCCTATTTTTCTTTACACTAATATAGACGATTAAGATTACAAAAATGTTTCAAATATATTTGTTTTTTTTCAAAAAAAATATAAGATTTTTCAGGTAGGGTTTCATTGCGTACGAATCACTGGTAAATGGATGAGGAGGATTTATGAAAATAAAAGAGATTATTGTGGTTGAAGGGAAAGATGATACAACTGCGATAAAAAGAGCGATAGATGCAGATACGATTGAAACGAATGGTTCGGCCGTAACTATGGAAACGATCGCGCAGATTGAGTTGGCCCAAAAGACAAGAGGGGTGATCATTTTTACTGATCCTGATTATCCGGGTCAAAAAATACGACAAACCATTGCTCACCATGTTCCAGATTGTAAGCATGCTTTTATAACAAAGGAAGCAGCGCTCCATAAGCATGGGAGGGGAGTTGGCGTAGAGCATGCTTCTCCGGAGGAAATTCGCCGGGCATTAAAGGATGCTCATCATATGATGGATGATGCAAAAGAGATCATTACGAAAGACGATCTTATGAATGCTGGGTTAGTCGGTGGACCTCGTGCAAAAGAAAGGCGAGAAAAACTAGGCAAGCTGTTGAAGATCGGGTATACCAATGGTAAACAGTTGCATAAGCGGCTGCAGATGTTTCAAATAACGGAGGCAGCATTCTCAGCAGCGATTCAAGTTATTCAACAGGAGGAAAAAGATGAATAAAGATATTGCGACCCCCGTTAGGACACGTGAGATTCTAGAAAAATACGGTTTTTCTTTTAAGAAAAGCTTGGGACAAAATTTCTTAATTGATACCAATATTCTTAATCGAATTGTTGATCACGCAAATCTTACTGATGAGTCAGGAGTAATCGAGGTAGGTCCAGGAATCGGTGCCCTTACGGAGCAGATTGCTCGCAGAAGTAAAAAGGTCGTTGCCTTTGAAATTGACCAGCGGCTACTGCCGATATTAGAAGAAACATTAGCCCCTTATGGGAATACAACTATCATCCATTCAGATGTTTTGAAAGCAGATGTTGCCTCTATGATGGCAACGGAATTTGCCGGGTTTACGGATGTCATGGTTGTAGCGAATCTCCCTTATTATGTGACGACACCAATTATTATGAAGCTGTTGGAGGAGAAGTTACCAATTCGAGGAATTGTTGTGATGCTGCAAAAAGAAGTAGCAGAAAGAATAGCAGCGAAACCAGGAACGAAGGATTACGGCTCTCTTTCCATTGCAGTTCAGTATTATACGGAGGCTGAAACCGTGATGATTGTACCGAAAACAGTTTTTGTTCCTCAGCCGAATGTGGACTCGGCCGTGATCCGCCTAACAGTTAGAACTACTCCAAAGGTGGCCGTAAAGAGCGAAGCATTCTTTTTCCAAATCACAAAAGCAAGCTTTGCCCAAAGAAGAAAGACGATTTTAAACAATTTAATTAGCCAGCTCCCTGAAGGAAAAGAGAAAAAGGAGGAAATTCTTGCTGCATTAAGCAAGGTTCATATTGAACCGACAAGAAGGGGAGAAACTTTGTCGATCGAGGAATTTGCCGTATTAAGCGATGCTCTGCTGCCGCATTTTCAATAAAACTGTTAAGTAAAGGGTGTCTAAGCAGTAATATTAGCTGCTTAGACACCCTTTAAACATGAAAGCTATTTCGCAAGCGCTGGAGCCGTTAAATGCTAATAACAAAAGAGAAAGTCGTTAAGATTGCCGTTCAAGAACATTTTTTTAAGCTATGTGATTTGACAGTGTTTTTTCTCTTACCTTTTCCTAAATGCTCCGTTAAAAGCACATGTTTTTTGTCCAATGCATATTTTAAAAAAAACAACTAGATTTTTTGTTTGTTCATCCCTCTATAAAAAGGGGGCTCTATTTGTGCTAATTGGAGTGACGTTCAGTGACGATTAACCTCATGGATGTTGTTGGGAGAATTTCTTATAAATGTGACATTTTATTCCGTGTCATCGATATTAAAGAAGAAAATGGTCGAAAAAAAGTGGTGCTGTATGGTGAGGATTTTCGTTTAATCGCGGATGCTCCCTATGAAGATCTGTTGCTGATTGACCAAATGAAGAGGATGGAACTAACGCAGGAGTTCCGTTCTTTAGAAGAGCAATCCTTTCGACTGTTTAAGCAGGATATTGATTTATTAAAGCAAAGACAGGAATACGATACGACGGAAGGCTATAAAATGAAGGTCAACTATTTTCAACTCCCCGGCCGTGTTCTTCATATCGATGGAGATCCATCTTATCTGAAAAAATGTTTAAGTCTTTATGAGAAGATCGGAATACCTGTGACTGGGATTCATTGTAATGAAAAAGAAATGCCGCAAAGAATAAGTCATCTTATCGAATATTATCGCCCAGATATATTGGTCATTACCGGACATGATGCTTACTCTAAATCAAAGGGAGCGATTGGAGATATCAACGCTTATCGGCATTCGAAGTTCTTCGTTCAAACGGTGAGAGAGGCAAGGAAAAGGATTCCGAACTTAGATCAGTTGGTGATTTTTGCTGGTGCTTGCCAATCCCATTTTGAGTCGCTCATACATGCCGGAGCTAATTTTGCCAGTTCTCCATCTCGCGTTAATATTCATGCTTTAGACCCGGTTTATATTGTCGCAAAGATTAGTTTTACCCCTTTTATGGAAAGGATTAATGTTTGGGATGTGCTGCGGAATACTTTAACAGGTGAAAAAGGACTTGGTGGTATTGAAACCAAAGGGATATTAAGAACGGGGATGCCATTTCATTCTGAAAATCAGAAGTAAAATTTCCGACAAAAAGAGATGGATTTCAACAATTTCATTGAGAGAGGTCGAGCCAAGTATTCTCGCTCCCTCTCAATGAGAAAACAAATACATATTTTTCAACATTTTTACCGTATTTTTTGCTGACATACATATTTCTGTCAAATAAGGAAAGTCTATTAAGAGAAAGTTTTTTACCGCAAAGAAGAATTATTGCTGTTTGCGTGAACGATCTTTGCTAGTGTGAAACAACAACAAGGGAGTTCTTTCTCTGACGTGAAGCTTAAGAAAGCTATTTTCGCTAATGCAATATGGAGGAAGGTTATTTTCGCTAACGCAATATTAAGGAAAGTTCTTTTTGCTACGCAAAAAAACTTTATTGTAGAAAATTAGAAAAAAATGTGGAATAAAATCTATTGACAACTATTTTTAAACACTGTTATAATTTATATTTTTATTTGACTATTTTATGTCAGTGTGTTATACTTTACACAGTGAGGTGGACCGAATGGCAAAAACGTTGATTGATATTAAGAAAGCCCTTGACTCAAACTTAGGGAAGAGATTGTTATTAAAGGCCAACGGTGGACGTAGGAAAACGATTGAACGTTCTGGTATTTTGGCTGAGACTTATCCATCCGTATTTGTGATTGAATTAGATCAGGATGAAAATGCATTTGAGCGTGTATCGTACAGCTATGCAGATGTACTTACAGAAACGGTTCAGATTACTTTCTATGAAGATACAACAGGACAGGTAGCGTTAAGCTAAAAAAGCCTATATTATTTATGCGAGCAGTGAACAATTGATGTTTACTGCTTTTTATTTGGTTTTTCTTAGAGCTATCTCAATATTATATGTTTTTGAATGTGTTTCGTACCAAATCGATGTTTACTTGATCTGAAGACAACGTTCATTTAGGATAAATTAGGCTCTCATGAAAATGAAACTCCTTATTCATAATAAGAATACGTAGTGGAGAAAGGAGTTGTTCATTTTGGGCAGAAGACGTGGAATGATGTCGGAGCAGTTTAAAGAAGAACTGGCAAAAGAGCTTGGCTTTTATGATGTTGTCCAAAAGGAAGGCTGGGGCGGAATTCGTGCAAAAGATGCTGGAAATATGGTAAAAAGAGCGATAGAAATTGCTGAACAGCAATTAGCGAAAAAGCAGTAGCAAAAACGAGTTTACAACCAAATGGATTCACTACGTAAAGTCGGGGCTTTTTTGCCTCGGCTTGATTTATGGCTCTAATTTCAAGTACGTTTTTTAAAATGTCAAGATGAGCGGGTCTTATATGTATCGTTTTGTGGTAAAATAGGACAAAAAATGGAGAATCTTACTGCTTATGCGGATGCATTAGTATCAGATTGAATTTACTCAAGTAGGTGGAAGTGTTGAAGGTCTTAATAAAGGCACCAGCGAAAATAAATTTATCATTAGATGTTTTACATAAACGGCCAGATGGCTATCATGAGGTTGAAATGATTATGACAACAATCGATTTAGCAGATCGACTTGAGTTGACGCTGCTGTCAGAGGATGAAATCAAAATTGTCTCACAAAATCGTTTTGTACCAGATGATCAGCGTAATTTGGCTTACCAAGCGGCAAAGCTTTTAAAAGAAAAGTTTCATGTTAAGAAAGGCGTAAAAATTAATATAGAAAAGACGATTCCTGTTGCGGCTGGCCTTGCTGGAGGAAGCAGTGATGCAGCGGCCACCTTAAGAGGCTTGAATAAGCTATGGCAGTTGGACTTGTCTTTGGACGAGCTTGCAGAGCTCGGTGCGCAAATTGGTTCGGATGTATCGTTTTGTGTGTATGGCGGTACAGCTTTAGCGACGGGAAGAGGAGAAAAGATTAAGGAACTGCCATCACCTCCAAGCTGCTGGGTTGTTTTGGCAAAACCGCTAATAGGGGTTTCCACTGCTGATGTCTATGGCCGCCTTCAATTAAAAGACGTTGTCCATCCAAATACCGATGGTATGATTGAAGCCATTAAAAATCAGGATTTTGCCGGTGTCTGTAGAAATGTCGGAAATGTACTGGAAGGTGTCACATTGAATTTATATCCTGAGGTTGCACAGATTAAGGAGCAAATGCACCGATTTGGTGCCGATGCAGTATTGATGAGTGGAAGTGGTCCAACAGTTTTTGCGCTTGTGCAGCATGATTCAAGAATGCATCGATTATATAACGGATTGCGAGGGTTTTGTGATCAGGTTTTTGCAGTGAGATTACTAGGTGAAAGGAATCCCCTTGATTAAATCCGTATATTAATGGTATATTTACGTTAAAATATTCGGATAAAAGGAGGTTCTATCTGGTGAAATTCCGAAGAAGTGAACGTTTAATTGATATGACCCATTATTTGCTGGACCATCCAAGAGAGCTTGTCTCCCTGTCTTTCTTCTCAGAAAGGTATGGTTCCGCTAAATCTTCCATTAGTGAAGATTTAGCGATCATTAAAGAAGCCTTTGAACATAGAGGAATTGGAACACTTCAAACGGTGCCGGGAGCAGCGGGCGGGGTGAAATATTTTGTGAAAGTATCAGAATTGGAAGCGAAGCCATTTATTGATGAATTATGTCATTTAATTGCAAATCCAGATCGTCTATTGCCAGGGGGCTATTTATATATGATGGATTTGCTAGGAGATCCATCCATCGTTCAGCGAGCCGGACGGTTATTAGCATCTGCATACATAGATACGAAAATTGATGTTGTGATGACAGTTGCAACAAAGGGAATTCCGTTAGCTTATGCGGTGGCAAGCCAGTTAAATGTCCCTGTTGTTATTGTAAGAAGAGACAGTAAAGTGACGGAAGGTTCGACCGTAAGTATTAATTATGTTTCAGGTTCTTCCAAACGGATTCAAACGATGCTGCTGTCGAAGCGCAGTTTAGAAGAAGGCTCTAACGTCTTAATTGTCGATGACTTCATGAAAGCGGGCGGAACCGTTAACGGCATGATTAGCTTATTGGAAGAATTTAATGCAGCTGTAGCTGGTATTGCTGTTTTAGTAGAAGCAGAGAAAACAGAAGAACGATTAATCGATGACTATCTTTCTTTAGTGAAGCTTTCAGATGTAGATGTGAAGGAAAAAAAGATTACAGTAAGTGAAGGTAATTATTTTCAAAAAGTAGAAGTTTGATATTTGGAGGGTGAGTTTATGAAAATCGTACAAACTAATGAGGCGCCAGCAGCGATTGGACCATATTCGCAAGGGATTGTTGTTAATAACCTTTTTTATAGCTCTGGACAAATTCCGTTGACAGCGTCTGGGGACATGGTTCAAGGTGATGTGAAGGATCAAACCCATCAAGTATTTAAAAACCTTCAGGCTGTTTTAAAAGAGGCGGGAGCATCGTTAGAAACAGTTGTGAAAGCGACGGTTTTTATTAAAAATATGGATGATTTCGCAAGTATTAATGAGGTGTATGGACAGTATTTTTCAAATCATAAGCCAGCGCGTTCCTGTGTAGAAGTAGCGAGACTGCCGAAGGATGCTTTAGTAGAGATTGAGGTTATTGCCTTGGTAAAATAATGATTGAGAGGGCCTTTATGGTGTTCATAAGGGTTCTTATTTCCATCGTTTTTGTAAATGTTCAACCGAGCAAATAGGGGCGGGTTAACAAGTTCAATATTGTCTGATTCAATTGGAAGCGGATTCAATGGATCGACTCAATTTTGAAAAAATTTTCCGTTAAAAAGAAGGATAATTGGAAGTTATGTTGAATTAGTTAACTAGATTTTTATCTATTTGCAAAGGTGGTGAACAAAATGGAAGTGACAGACGTTAGACTACGCCGTGTAAATACTGATGGACGTATGAGAGCAATTGCTTCGATTACATTAGATAATGAGTTTGTCGTTCATGATATTCGTGTGATTGATGGAAATAATGGTTTGTTTGTAGCGATGCCAAGCAAACGCACTCCAGATGGAGAATTTCGAGATATTGCACATCCAATCAATTCAGGAACACGCGGTAAAATCCAAGAGGCTGTTTTGGCTGAATACCACCGTTTAGGTGAATTAGAAGTTGAATTTGAAGAAGCCGGAGCTTCGTAGGATATAGCAACAAGGGCCTACTTCATAAGTAGCGCCTTTTTTTATCGTTTAGGAACTGAGCGCCGTTCTTTAAATGAATGTGCTTTGTTTAGCATAAGCGGTCTAACTAGCTTCCCCCGCTTTCGGTGTTGCTACCGTTTCTTTTAACGAAAAACAGGTTATTTATCGTCTGGACGGCGATGAAGACAAAGGAAATTCTTATATGGTTGCGAAGGCTTGTCCTGACTTGTAAGACTAATTTGCCACTGATACTCCCTCTAACTATTTCCCCTTTTTTTAGAAGATTAAACCTCTTTTTGTTAAACAATTTTTTTAATCCTACCATTTTTGGCTTATTTTAGCTCTGACTCGATGAAACGGCAGGGGAAAATTTATTTCCCCCTTGTTTATCGAGTCAAAGGATCTTTCAGCTATGCTGAAAGCCGTAAGAAGCTGTTGTTTCTCACGAGATGAGCAAAAAAACAACATAGGCTGTTAAAAAAATTGCATAAATTCCCGCACTTCTTTTTTAGTAAAGCCTTAAAGCGTCCTTGATAATCCTATATGTCAAAAATTTGTACTTTATGGTGCGTCCTTGAAATAGTTATGTATTTAGGATATATTCTTAATGGATTATTTTTAATTTTTCGTAGTGAAATCCTTATAAATGTAAGGATCAGGAAAAATTAACACTCGGGTTTAGTGAACAAGGTATTTATATAGAACACAGGTGTTTGTGCTTGCAATCATCTTCTTCCGTGTTGAAGTGGAGTGTCCTAGAAATATGAAAAAATGGAGGACTGTCGATGTCTAAACGTTATGCGGTCATCCTAGCCGCGGGTCAAGGGACAAGGATGAGGTCAAAGTTATACAAGGTTTTACACCCTGTTTGTGGAAAACCGATGGTGCAACATGTCGTCGATCAAGTAGCGAAGCTAGATATTGACCATATCGTTACAATCATAGGGCATGGTGCAGATTTAGTGAAATCCCAACTTGGCGAACAGTGCAGCTATGCATTGCAGGAGGAACAGCTTGGTACCGCCCATGCGGTAATGCAGGCGCAAGAATTATTGGCAAATAAGGAAGGCGTTACGCTCGTTGTATGCGGTGATACCCCTTTAATTAAAGCAGAAACAATGGAGGCTCTGTTTAAACAGCATGAAGAACAAAAAGCAAAAGCTACCGTATTAACGGCCAATGCTACGGACCCAACTGGATATGGACGACTTATCCGCAATGAACAAGGGCTAGTGGAAAAAATTGTCGAGCATAAGGATGCTTCAGAATCGGAGCGAGAAGTAAAGGAAATTAATACTGGTACATATTGCTTTGATAACCAAGCATTGTTTGCAGCTTTGAAAAATGTTTCGAATGAAAATGTGCAGGGTGAATACTATTTGCCAGATGTGATTGAAATTTTGAAAAATGCTGGAGAGGTCGTGACTGCATACCAAACGGAGGATTTTGAAGAGACGTTGGGGGTTAATGACCGAGTTGCTTTATCACAAGCAGAGACGATTATGAAAAAGAGAATTAATGAAGCGCATATGCGAAATGGCGTGAGCATTATCGACCCGAATAATACATACATCGGTGCGGATGTTGAAATCGGAGCTGATACTATTATTCGACCGGGAACTGTTCTTTCAGGGAAGACGAGCATTGCGTCTGACTGCATGATTGGACCAAATAGCGAGATTTCAGATTGTCAGGTTGGAGAAGGTACGGTGATTCGTCAATCTGTCGCCCATGACAGTTTAATTGGCAACCATGTCAATATAGGTCCATTTGCCCATATTCGCCCGCAATCTACTATTCATGATGAAGTAAAAATCGGCAATTTTGTAGAAATTAAAAAGACCGTTTTCGGAAAAGGAAGCAAGGCGTCCCATTTGAGTTATATTGGGGATGCTGAAGTTGGTCAGGATGTGAATATTGGTTGCGGATCAATTACGGTTAATTATGATGGCAGAAATAAGTTTTTAACAAAAATTGAAGACGGAGCCTTTATTGGCTGTAATTCCAACTTGGTTGCTCCTGTTACAGTCGGAGCGGGGGCGTATGTTGCAGCTGGTTCAACGGTGACGCAGGATGTACCTGCAAAGGCATTGGCGATTGCCAGAACACGACAAGTGAACAAGGAAGGCTATGTGGACAAATTAAATAAATTTAAATAGGTACCAAAAGAAGCTGATTGAAGTAATACAGTAAGCCAAAAAAGAAAAGCAATTGGAGGTTCATCATGCCAAATCAATATTTAGACCCGAATTTAAAGGTATTTACGTTAAATTCAAACCCAGAGCTTGCAAGGGATATTGCGAAAGTCATCGGTGTAGAATTAGGAAAGTGTTCTGTTCAACGTTTTAGCGATGGCGAAATTCAAATTAACATTGAAGAAAGCATTCGTGGTTGTGATGTGTTTGTGATCCAATCAACAAGCTCTCCAGTAAACGAGCATTTAATGGAGTTGCTTATTATGATCGATGCTTTAAAAAGAGCGTCAGCAAAAACCATTAACATTGTTATGCCTTATTATGGTTACGCTAGGCAAGATCGTAAAGCTCGTGCCCGTGAACCAATTACAGCGAAATTAACAGCTAATCTACTTGAAACAGCTGGAGCAACTCGCGTAATTACGCTAGATTTACATGCTCCACAAATTCAAGGTTTCTTTGATATTCCGACGGATCATTTAATGGGAGTACCAATTTTAGCTGATTATTTCGATAGCAAGGACCTTGGAGGGGACATTGTTATTGTATCGCCTGATCACGGCGGTGTTACTCGTGCTCGTAAAATGTCAGACCGCTTAAAAGCTCCAATTGCGATTATTGATAAACGTCGACCTAAGCCAAATGTGGCAGAGGTAATGAATATTGTCGGAAATATCGAAGGCAAGGTCGCAATCTTAATTGATGATATTATTGATACGGCTGGAACAATTACTTTGGCTGCAAATGCATTAGTAGAGAACGGGGCGCTCGCTGTATACGCATGCTGTACCCACCCAGTCTTATCTGGACCAGCGATTGACCGAATCGAAAATTCGAAAATCAAAGAATTAGTGGTGACGAACTCCATTGCCTTGCCAGAAGAAAAATTGACAGGTAAAATTAAACAATTATCAGTGGCTGCTTTAATCGGGGAAGCGATTATTCGCGTTCACGAAGATCAATCAGTTAGTACTTTATTTGATTAATAAATGTTTGAGGCTTGCGAAAAAGCAAGCCTTTCCGTCTACATGTAAATAATCAGGCTGTCGACAAATGGCTTCTTTTTTCTTTCACAAAGAAATTAAGCTTCGATATGAGAGTAGCATATAAAGAAAAAACTGCTTTTGAGTCATCCCCCTTTTACTTTATGAAAAAATTTCTACGCAGCATCATTCATTCCATAATGATGTTTATTCCTGACTTATTATGGGCATTTTTTATAGAAGAGAGTAAACTTCGTAAACCGAGGTTTTTAGAAGATTCTCTAGAAATGGATCTAACAATAAGGAAGGGGATTATTGAAATGAATACAGTGCTGCGGGCCGTTGAAAGAACGGAGTTTAGGAATTCTGCTTTAACGAAATTAAGAAATGAAGGAAACATTCCAGCCGTTGTTTATGGAAACAAATTAGAGTCGAAACCCATATACATAAATGGGGCGGATTTTATAAAGACGATGCGTGAGGTTGGAAGAAATGGAGTTTTTCCATTAGACTTAAATGGACAAAAAATAAATGTTATTTTAAGTGACTATCAGGCGGATGCGATTAAGAATGAAATTGTTCATGCTGATTTGCGGGCTGTAGATATGAATAAAGAAATTCAAGCGGATGTGAGAATTGCTCTAGTAGGTGAAGCGGCAGGAGTCAAGGATGGGGGCGTTTTGCAGCAATCGTTGCATGAGGTTTCTGTAACGGCGACACCGTCAAATATTCCACAAGTCATTGAGGTAGATATTTCAAGTCTTGAAGTTGGCGAAACCATTACAGTAGCTGATTTGAATGCTGAAAATTTTGAAATTGATCACGATTCGGAGCAAACCGTTGCCTCCATTCTTCCGCCAAAAGTGGAAGAAGAGATAAACTCTGGAGAAGAACAAGAGGATGGCGTTCCTGCTCAGGAAGAGGGAAGAGAAACAGAAGCTGAATCAGCGGGAGAGTAAGGAAGAAGAATGAAGGGACTGGCCAAAAAAGGCCAGCCCCTTAACGTGCATTGATTGCTTAGAATAAGCTTGTGAGGGTGAAGAATGATGAAGCTAATTGTGGGATTGGGGAATCCAGGAAAGCAATATGAAAAGACAAGGCATAATATCGGTTTTGAAGTCATTGACGAGCTGGCGAAGAGGTTGCAAATTCCCCTTGCTCAATCAAAGCACAAAGGACTTTACGGGATTGGAAATGTGCGCGGAGAAAAAGTGGTTTTATTAAAACCATTAACATATATGAACTTATCTGGCGAATCAGTCAGACCCTTGATGGATTATTATCAAATTGAGGTTGAAGATTTAATCGTCATTTATGATGATCTCGATCTTCCGGTGGGCAGAATACGCTTGAGACAGAAGGGCAGTGCTGGAGGACATAATGGCATAAAATCTATTATTGCTCATTTAGGCACACAGGAATTTAATAGAATACGAGTAGGGATTAATCGGCCAACAAACGGGCAGCCTATTACAGATTATGTGTTAGGGCGTTTTACAAAAGAGGAGCAAGAGCAGCTTGAAGTCGTTATTCAAAAATGTTCAGAGGCCTGCGAAGCTACCTTGGAAAAACCCTTTCTTCAAGTGATGAATGACTTTAATCAATAATTAATTAGAGTTTGGTAAAATAATCTGATATAAGTCCTGAATAAGTACCTTTTAAATCGTTCATAATAAAATATAGAATGGTTTAAAAGGGAGGGCTATACGTGGCTCTTAAATATTATTGTCGTCATTGTGGAGTCCAGATGGGCAAGATTGATGATATGTCAGTTGATATGGAGAGACTAGGACTCCATAAGCTAACCAATGAGGAAAGAATGGAAATGGTCTCTTATGATTTAACGGGAGATGTGCATATTAAATCAATATGTGAAGATTGCCATGAATCGTTGGAACGAAACCCGGCTTTTTATCAAAATGATTATCTCATTCATTAATACAAGCTTTGGACTTTTTATCCAAAGCATTTTTCTGTTTTGATTTTTGCAATTATTTTTTATTTTTGGCTTTGTTAAACAGAACGGTTGATAAAACTTGTTTGAGCAAAATAGTTTCACAGCTCCTATTTTTTACAAGGAATAGGAATTTTACTATAAAGATATTTTCCAGTAGACATGGGAGGAGGAGCCTTGTGTTAGGTCTTAAACAGCTTTTTACAGGACAGGATGATATTCGCTCGGTTATTGCAGGCGTTCAAGAAGGGCTTAAGGAACAATTGGTTGCGGGTCTATCAGGCTCTGCAAGAACGGTATTTTTAGCATCCGTTTATAATGAAACGAAGAAGCCTTTATTGATTGTGACTTACAATCTATTACAGGCTCAAAAGCTATATGATGATCTTACTCAGCTCGTTGATGAAGATGAGGTGTTTTTATATCCGGCCAATGAATTAATTGCGGCGGAAATGAGTGTCGCCAGTCCGGAATTAAGAGCCCAGCGCATAGATGTATTAAATTATTGGAGTCAGTATGATGAGGGAATCATTATTGTCCCGATTTCAGGTCTACGAAAGATTGTTCCTTCTAAGTCATTGTGGAAGGAACAACAAATTACTTTGAAGGTCGGAGAAGATATTGATATTGAGGCTCAGTTATTACAATTTGTTGAAATGGGATATGTTCGTTCAGAGATGGTATCATCCCCAGGGGAATTTAGCATCCGGGGTGGAATTATTGACATCTATCCATTAACCGAGGCAGATCCGATTCGCCTTGAATTGTTTGACACTGAGATTGAATCAATTCGATATTTTTCCCTTGAGGACCAGAGGTCTCGCGATAAATTAGGGGAGATACTCATTGGACCGGCGACGGAAACCCCGTTTCAAAAAGAGCATTATGAGCAGGTTGCGAATAAGCTTGAAGCAGGTTTAGGTAAAAGCTTAAAAAAGATAAAGGATGAAAAAGCGAAAATTGCTCTTACACAAAATGTAAATCATGAAATTGAGCAATTGAGAAACCGGCAAAAACCGGAGCAGCTCTTTAAGTATCTTTCGTTGGCCTATGACCAGTCTAATAGTCTATTGGACTATTTACCGCAAAATGCTCTAATCTTTGTCGATGAAATTAGTAGAGTTCAGGAAATGAATGATTCCCTGGATAAAGAAGAGGCAGAATGGTATTTCAGTCTTCTTAGTGAAGGAAAGATTATTCATGATTTGATGATCAGTCATCAAATTCAATCAAGGATGCAAAAGGTAAAGCATCCGCTCATTTATATGTCTTTGTTTTTAAGGCATGTTCCAAATACAAATCCACAAAATATTATCAATATATCCTGTAAGCAAATGCAAAATTTCCATGGACAAATGCATGTTCTGAAAAGTGAAATTGAAAGGCTGAAAAAAGGAAATTATGCGGTAGTATTTCTCGGTGCGGATGAAAAGCGGGTAGATAAGCTGGAGCGCGTACTGGAGGACTATGAAATTGACGCAGTTGTAGTTCGTGAAAGCCAATTATTGGCAGCTGAAAAAGTACAAATAATGGAGGGCGATCTGCAAACAGGATTTGAACTCCCTATTCAAAAGATAGCGGTCATAACAGAAGAGGAGCTTTTTAATCGTAAGCCGAAAAAAACGCGCCGACGCCAACAGAAGCTATCTAACGCTGAGCGGATTAAGAGCTATTCGGAGCTTAAAATTGGAGATTATGTTGTTCATGTGAACCATGGGATTGGTAAATATTTAGGAATTGAAACGTTAGAAATAAATGGAATTCATAAAGACTATCTTCATATCCGTTATCAAGGTAGTGATAAGCTTTATGTTCCAGTTGAACAAATTGACTTGGTTCAAAAATATGTTGCTTCGGAAGGCAAGGAACCGAAAGTTTATAAGTTAGGCGGGAATGATTGGAAAAAGGTTAAGAGCAAGGTTCAATCGTCTGTTCAAGACATAGCGGATGACTTAATAAAGCTTTATGCCGAGAGAGAGGCTTCCAAAGGGTATGCCTTTTCACCAGACGGTGATATGCAAAGGGAGTTTGAAGCATCTTTCCCTTATCAAGAAACAGAGGATCAGCTTCGCTCCATTCAGGAAATTAAAAAGGACATGGAAAAGGAACGTCCAATGGATCGATTGCTATGCGGCGATGTCGGTTATGGAAAAACAGAGGTGGCGATCCGTGCGGCATTTAAAGCGATTGCAGATGGAAAGCAAGTAGCCATTCTTGTCCCTACTACAATTCTGGCACAACAGCATTACGAAACGATGCGTGAGAGATTTCAGGATTATCCGATTGAGATAGGTTTATTAAGTCGCTTTAGAACAAAGAAGCAACAAACAGAAACCATTAATGGATTAAAAAATGGAACAATTGACGTTGTTGTTGGAACCCATCGTCTCCTTTCAAAAGGGATTACGTATCGGGATTTGGGCCTGCTTATTATTGACGAGGAGCAGCGTTTTGGCGTGTCGCATAAAGAGAAAATCAAGCAGTTAAAAACAAATGTCGATGTTCTCACCTTAACGGCAACACCAATACCAAGAACCTTGCATATGTCGATGCTTGGGGTGCGTGATCTATCCGTTATTGAGACTCCTCCAGAAAATCGTTTCCCCGTGCAGACGTATGTGATGGAGTATAACGGGGGGCTAGTCAGAGAAGCAATTGAACGAGAGTTAGCTCGGAATGGTCAAGTATACTTCCTTTACAACCGTGTTGAGGATATTGAGCGCAAGGCGGAGGAAATATCAATGCTTGTGCCAGATGCTCGGGTAACGTATGCTCACGGTCAAATGACAGAAAACGAGCTGGAATCCGTCATGCTTGGGTTTTTGGCAGGGGAATTTGATGTTCTTGTCAGCACGACGATTATTGAGACAGGGGTCGACATTCCGAATGTGAATACGCTCATTGTTTTTGATGCAGATCGAATGGGGTTATCTCAGCTTTATCAGCTCCGTGGGCGTGTCGGGCGTTCCAACCGTGTCGCCTATGCTTACTTTACGTATCGTAAGGATAAGGTGCTAACGGAGGTTGCTGAGAAAAGGCTTCAAGCAATTAAAGAATTTACGGAGTTAGGATCCGGCTTTAAAATTGCGATGCGCGATTTATCGATCAGAGGAGCTGGAAACATCTTAGGTGCCCAACAGCATGGATTTATTGACTCAGTAGGTTTCGATCTTTATTCTCAAATGCTGAAAGAGGCTATCGAGGAACGTAAAGGTGAATTTGAAAAGGTGGAGAGAGAGCAAAGCGTGGAAGTGGATTTAGAAATTGATGCCTATATCCCAGATACGTATATTGCTGATGGGCACCAAAAAATAGAGATGTATAAACGATTCCGTGGCGCAACAACGTTGGAAGAAGTTCAAGAACTGCAGGAAGAAATGATCGATCGGTTTGGAGAGTACCCAGAGGAAGTCTCTTATTTATTCCAAATTGCAGAGATTAAAGCGCATGCGATTATGGTGGGTGTGGAATCGATTAAACAAGTAAAGGATGAAGTCACGATTCTGTTATCTGAACAGGAAAGCGCTCGAATTAATGGGCAAAAAATCTTTGAAATTAGTAATCAATTCCGACGAATGGTTGGTTTGGGCATGGAAGGCAATCGATTGAAAATGGTTCTTCATATAAAAGGAGTCGAAGTTGCTCATTGGCTTCAGGCTGCTTTTACAATGGTCCAAGGTCTCCAGGAGGCAAAGCGAGATGAGGAAAAAACGGTCTCATAATATAGCGGCGATTTTTAATATGTATGAGGGCGAATTTATATAGTTGCGGGTATTAAACTGGAAAAATGGGCCTGTCCTTTCGTTTTATTTCAAGAAACCAAGGGTAAAGAGAACCATAGTGGAATATTTTCACTCTGATGGAAGAAATACTAAACAGGAGAAAAAATATTTGTTTGTGTATAGAACTTTCCAGATGAAAGATACTAAGTTCAAACATGGCAAAGATTTCACATCCGTTGAAGTCATGCTTGTACTACAAAATCATCAGATGAAAGTGAGGCAACATTGGATGAAAGCAACTGGTATTGTTCGTCGAATCGATGATTTGGGTCGTGTCGTGATCCCGAAAGAAATTCGCAGAACACTTCGCATTCGTGAAGGGGACCCACTAGAAATATTCGTTGACCGCGATGGAGAAGTCATTTTAAAAAAATATTCTCCTATTAGTGAACTAAGCGACTTTGCTAAAGAATATGCAGAAGCACTGTTTGATAGTTTAGGAAATCCCGTTTTAATCTGTGACAGAGATGCTTATATTGCGGTAGCAGGGAGTTCAAAGAAGGATTATTTAAATAAGAATATCAGTGACCTTATGGGAAAAACAATGGAAGAACGAAGCTCTGTTTTAAAAACAAGTCAAGGGGAAGTTTCGCTTGTTGATGGAAATGAAGAAACGGTGACATCTTATACAGTTGGTCCGATCATCGCGAATGGAGATCCAATAGGGGCAGTTGTCATCTTCTCAAAAGAAAAAACATTAGGTGAGGTTGAACAAAAAGCAGTAGAAACGGCGGCAGGATTCCTTGCACGCCAAATGGAGTCGTAATTTTGAGGTAGCTGTAGTTCAAAGATTTATCATGATTTATTCGGATTAGTTGCACGAATGGTTTTCGCAAAATCTACACTCAGCAAAGGGTGCGTGACAGGCACGAAATAAGTCAAATCATGCAACATAGCCAATTTTGAAAAAGGTAGCGTGTTATAATGCTACCTTTTTTTGTGGTTAAGGAAAGCAAAGTCGTTTGTTTATGGGAACTCTTTTCATTATTGTCGAATTTAATATTTAGTTCTAGAATCCTTTGATGTTATCCTAAAACAGGAATTCCATATGCACCCTCTCTACTTTTGCTCATCATGTTTCGAGTCTATGCTATAATACAGTCAATTCATTCTCTTTTATAAGTGTGTCGGAAGGAGTTGTGCTTGTGCAGCCCGCACAACAATCAAGGCTTTTAGTGAGAGGAGCATTCGTCTTAGCGATTGCTGCTTTATTAACGAAAATATTGAGTGCAGTATATCGAGTCCCTTTTCAAAATATCGTCGGGGATACAGGTTTTTACATATATCAGCAGGTTTACCCAATTTATGGGGTAGCCCTTGTGCTAGCAACAACAGGTTTTCCAGTTATTTTATCTAAGCTGTACACGGAGCAAAAAAGTCAGTTGGAAAAGCAACGTTTAATGGTCGTATCAACTATTTTCTTTTTTGTTATCGGTGCTGCTATGTTTCTTTTCCTTTATTATGGGGCAGAAACAATTGCTCGTTTTATGGATGATCCACAGCTTGCTCTTTTGATTCGGGTCATATCTGTTGTCTTTTTAATTATGCCAATCGCAGCGATGCTAAGAGGTTATTATCAGGGAGAGGGAAATATGGTTCCGACTGCTTACTCGCAGGTCGGGGAGCAGTTTGTTCGCGTCGCAACTATTTTAATTACCGCCGTGATGTTCATGAGAGCTGGATCTAGTCTTTATGAAGTTGGGGCTGGGGCGGTATTTGGCTCGGTTACGGGGGGAATCGTTGGAGTTGTTATTTTACTTGCTTTCATATGGATAAAAAAAGATTTTGACGTGTTTCGATTGAAGGAGTCGGGTCGTTTATTCAAATATAAGGAAGTTTTGGCACTCTTAAAAGTTTTAGTGATACAAGGCTTTGCCATCTGTATCAGCAGTATGCTTTTACTGTTAATGCAATTAGCTGATTCTTTGAACTTGTATTCGCTACTCATATCGACTGGCATAAATGGAGAAGATGCTAAAGGAATAAAGGGCATTTATGACAGGGGACAGCCGCTCATTCAGCTTGGGACGGTAGTGGCAACGTCGATGTCCCTTTCGCTAGTCCCCTTAATAGCAAGCGAGCGCATGAGAAATAGTGTGGAGACGCTTAAGCAGCATATCCAATTAGCGATTCGCGTCAGCTTTGTTGTTGGGCTGGGTGCCACTGTTGGTTTAATGGCGATTATGGAGCCAACCAATACTATGCTGTTTGAAAACAGTGAGGGCTCTGGAGTTCTATCAATCATTACAATCACGATATTGCTTAGCTCCATTATTATGACGCTCATTGCTATTTTTCAAGGCTTGGGAGAAACGGTTTTTCCAGCGATTGCTGTTCTCGTTGGCTTTGTTTGTAAATATTCCTTTAATCTTATGCTAATTCCAACCTATGGTACAACGGGCGCAGCGTGGGCTTCTAATCTGAGCCTTGCCGCAGTGTTGCTCATTCTCTTTTTTCGGATGAGAAGGAAAAGAAAAGGAAGGATGAATTTCTTACCATTAACAGCGAGAGCACTGACCGCAGCAGCAGTGATGTATATCGTCTTACATGGCTTTTTGTCGATTACAGATTTTATGTATGCCTTTGGTCATCCACGCTTAATTGCCACAATGCAATCGTTAGCTGCAGTGGTTTTAGGGGCCTTTACTTATTTATTGGTGATTATCAGGACAAAGGTGTTTTCAATAGAAGAATTAGTATTACTTCCTTTTGGAAGTAAAATCATGCATTTATTCCCACCAAAAAGAAATAGGAGATGAAGAGCGCTTTGAATAAAATCGTGATTATTGGGCTGGGCGCCGGTACCCTAGAGCAATTACCATTAGGGATTTATCGGTTCCTAACTAAAGCTGAAAACGTGTTTTTACGGACAAGAGAGCATCCAGTTGTCAAAGAACTGGAGACGGAAGGTTATATCTTTCCATCCTTTGACGATACATACGAAAAGCATAATTCCTTTGAAGCGGTGTATGAAGAGATTTGTGATCGGTTGTTTCAGCTTGCAGAACAGCAGTCTATTGTTTATGCTGTTCCAGGTCATCCTCTTGTTGCTGAGCGCACGGTGCAATTGCTATTAGAAGGCTGCGAAGGACGCGGGATCGAAGTTGAAATAGGCGGTGGGCAAAGCTTTCTCGATCCGCTATTTCAGGCGGTAAAAGTAGATCCGATTGAAGGGTTTCAACTCCTTGATGCAACAAGCTTGCATAAGGATGAACTGGAACTACGGCAGCATATGATTATCGGGCAAATATATGATAGCTTTATGGCATCGGAAGTTAAGCTGACACTCATGGAGAAGCTTCCGGATGACTATGAAGTTTATATTGTGACTGCGGCAGGGGGCAAAGAGGAGCAGATAACGAAGATCCCCCTATATGAATTAGATCGAGAAGTGTCCCTCAATAATTTAACATCAGTTTATGTCCCGCCTGTTAAGAGTGAGGAAGTTCTATATAAGCAATTTTCAAAGCTGCGTCAAATTATTGCTGAATTGCGCGGTCCAAACGGTTGTCCTTGGGATAAAGAACAGACGCATCATTCTTTGAAAAAGTATTTGATTGAAGAAAGTTATGAATTAATTGAAGCGATAGATGAAGAGGACATCGATCATATGATTGAAGAATTAGGGGATGTGCTTCTTCAAGTGATGCTCCATGCACAAATTGGTGAAGATGACGGTTTTTTCTCGATCGATGATGTGATTGCAGCGATAAGTGAGAAAATGGTGAGACGCCATCCTCATGTGTTTGCTGATAGTCAAGCAGACACTGCTGAGGATGTGGTGAAGAATTGGCAAGAGATTAAAAAAGCGGAAAAAGGGAAAGAATCGGTCACATTGCATTTAGAAGAGATGGGAAAGCATTTGCCAAATACGTTAAGGGCTTATGAACTTCAAAAAAGGGCAGCTAAAGTTGGTTTTGACTGGGAGAATGTCGAAGATGCGTTTTTGAAAGTAAGAGAAGAACTTGAGGAATTCGAGGAAGAAATGAAGGGAAATTCTTCGGAGCGCTTGATGCAAGAGTTTGGTGACCTCCTTTTTGCTTTCATTAATGTGGCACGTTTCTATAAAATAAACCCTGAGGAAGCTTTGTTTCATACCAATCAAAAATTTATTCGTCGATTCACATATGTTGAAGAAAGGGCGAAAGAAAATGGCAAAGATTTTGCCGATTATACCTTAATGGAATTGGATGCGTTTTGGAATGAGGCCAAAAGCAAAGAGTTGTAAGATGGACGATAATGACATGAATAAATACAAATAGGAGAGTGAAGGGTATGCGCTTAGATAAATTTTTAAAGGTTTCCCGACTAATAAAGCGAAGAACGTTGGCGAAGGAAGTAAGTGATCAGGGACGAATTACCATTAATGGACAGGTAGCAAAGGCTAGTTCAACAGTGAAAGTCGGCGATGAGCTTGCCGTTCGTTTTGGACAAAAGCTTGTAACCGTTAAGATTGAGCGGCTTCAAGAAACCGTAAGGAAAGAAGATGCGGCTGCAATGTACTCTGTCGTAAAAGAGGAAAAAGTAGAAAGCTAAGATGCTCTTTATGCGAATTGGGAGTCTGCTCCCATTCGCTTAGTCTTTAAGCAAAAGGTTAAGTTATATGTCGGGTTGATTTTTGACTCATTTCGTTAGACCCCTTGGTTTCGCAGAAATTATTCAAAGATAGCTTTAGCAATAATTCTGTTTAAAAAAGTACAATGTCTCGTTCATAGGGAACGCTAAAGCTTGTTCTATTACTTGCTGTTCCTTCATACACTTGTACAAATGTGTATTTGTAAAAAGCGAGGGATGAGAAATGAGTCAATATCACGATATGAACACGACAAAGGGACCCGCAAAAGAGCATGATGTCATCATGAGAGGAAGAAAGCTCGTCGATATTACGGGTGTAAAGCAAGTGGAGAGTTTTGATAACGAGGAATTTTTGCTAGAGACTGTTATGGGCTTTTTAGCAATAAGAGGACAAAATTTACAAATGAAAAACCTTGATGTCGACAAAGGGATTGTTTCATTAAAAGGGAAGGTATATGATCTTGTCTATCTTGATGAACAGCATGGGGAGAAGGCTAAGGGCTTCTTTAGCAAGTTGTTCCGATGACACTGTCAACACAATTTTTAACGATGCTTGCCATGATTGGAATGGGGAGTTATTTTGGAGCTTCGTTGGATACGTACAACCGTTTTCTTCAACGTTCGAAGAGAAAAAGATGGATTGTTTTTTGTCATGATATCCTTTTCTGGTTTCTTCAAGGATTGTCGATTTTTTATGTGCTTTTTCTAGTAAATAAAGGAGAGCTGAGGTTTTATATCTTTCTAGCCCTTTTATGCGGCTTTGCTGCTTACCAAAGTTTATTAAAAGAAGGATATTTACGATTGCTAGAGATTGTCATTTCCATGGTAATCTCTATTTATCGGTTTTTTGTAAAAATGATTCGCATTTTAATTTTTCGTCCCATTTATTCTTTAGTAATGCTTTTATTTTCTTTAATGCTGATGGGAGGAAAAGGACTTTTAGCACTTGCGCAAGGGTGTGGAAAGGTACTATTATTCATTGTACAAGTATTATTGAAGCCATTTGAGTGGATTTTAAAGCTATTTTGGAATTTATTGCCGAAAAAGATTAAAAAATTGGTCGAGAAGTTATATAATTATTTTGCAGGAATTTTTCATAAAAGCAAGAATACCATTAACAAGCTAATTTTTAAATTGAAAAAAATAAAAAAATAACGGTCATGATAAATCAGGAGGTGTGAAAATGAGTGTGATCAAGAAACAGAGAGTAACTAAGCTGCAGTCAGAGTATGTTAAACAGCATGAAAGAAATGAAGTCAGTGCATCGAGAAGAAGAAAATTATTGATTCGGCGATTAGCTATGTTCTTTGTACTAGCATCTGTTATTTCTTATTTTATGATCTCTACACTCATTTCACAGGCCTCTTCTTTAGAAGAAATAAAAGTAGAACAACAACAGTTAAACGAAGAGCTTGCTGGATTAAAGAAAAAGGAAATGATCCTCAAGGAAGAGATTGTTAAGCTTAATGATGATGAATATATTGCGAAACTGGCAAGAAAAGATTATTTCTTATCAGAAGAGGGAGAAGTTATTTTTAATATCTCAGAGGAGAAAGAGGAAAAAGCTTCAGAATAACCCGTCTTATTGACACTCTTTTTTCCTTTTCTGTATAATATATAGTAGTGTACAATTCCATTACTCTGTCTTTGGCAAGTGGAAGTTGGCCGTAGTATGACTTTTTAAATTCTTAAGGAGGAAAATTTTTTTTATGTCAATCGAAGTAGGCAGCAAGTTACAGGGAAAAGTAACAGGCATTACTAATTTTGGGGCGTTTGTAGAATTATCAGAGGGTTCAACGGGGCTTGTTCATATTAGTGAGGTCGCAGACAATTATGTAAAAGACATCAATGACCATCTTAAAGTAGGTGACCAAGTAGAAGTTAAGGTCATCAATGTGGAAAAGGATGGCAAGATCGGTCTCTCAATTAAAAAAGCTGTAGATAAGCCTGAAAGAAGCACGCGACCTGAAAAAAGCTTTAAAGGTGGCGGTGATGCAAGAGGTTCAGTAGGACGTTCCCGACAAGGAAGAACAAATGATAATCGCGCTACAAAAGAATCATTTGAATCAAAAATGGCTCGTTTCTTAAAGGATAGTGAAGACCGCCTATCTTCTTTAAAACGTAACACAGAATCGAAACGTGGCGGAAGAGGCGCTAGAAGAGGCTAACTTGCTGCTGAATTAAAATATAGATCGGTTTTTAACATTATTAGAACAAGTAAAAGAGCATCCACTAGGCTGCTCTTTTTTTGATCGTAGATTAGTTTAAATGAAAATAGTCTTAAATGTAAAATTCCACAACGATTCTCAATCCCCGCACTAATCTAATTCGCAACGCTGAGCTCTCTCTCAATTGCGTGTGAGGAACACTTTGTCGTTTTTTTCAACCAGTTTTATAAAAATCGAGTATCTAACGATAACATGATATGTTCTCATGGCGTCCGGATTATTGAACTTCTTTGACGCTTATTTTTTGGTTTCCAATTGAACTTGAGTACAAAATACTATTCATTACGTATAAATCATCAAATTGTTTGCTCACTCACCATCATTAGCCACATTAGCAGAGTAGATAGGCAAGCAATTTGTTTCCTTTTCGTACATTAACGTGAATGGAGTCGAAAGAAAAATATAGGCATGTCCGCAATTTTGACAAACTTCTAATAATGCCCTCTTTTATAATAATCAGCAACACATAAATTTCATCATCCATTAAAGGCCTGAACAGTTGTCGTCATTTCCTGGTTCAATCAATTAGCAAAGATGGGATAAATTATTAAAAATAGTAAGGAGTGTAGTTGTTATGGACAAGACAGTAAAGACATTGATCGAACCAGTAAGCGGTTTGAATTTAAACAACAAAGCGAAGCTTGACGTATCCTCAGGAATAAGAGGGCTTCTGCAAAAATTAGAAGCCTTCTTTTTAAAGAAGGGATATATTTTGTTCGTAATAGGCTTCCTACTTGGACGAGCTCTTATTTTATCAACACTTACCCCGTTTATTCTCCCGTTTTTTGCAGCGGTGTATGTCATCAGAAAGGAAAGGGCTCCGATCGCTCTTGTAGGATTGGTCGTAGGAGCCGCTACATTATCAGTAGTAGATGCTGCATACGCTTTTGGCAGTACTGTATTTTTTTTGTTTCTCTTTCGTGTTGCCCTTAATTGGTTGAAACAGGAGGTTAAAGCGCTTCCGTTTTTTGTGTTAGCCACGATTATAGTGAGTAAATTGGCGAAAAGTTTTATTGTCACGGGACAAATTTCTTTGTTTGATGGAATGATGGCTGGGGTAGAGGCGAGTTTAGGCTTTATCTTAACCCTTATTTTTTTACAAAGTATCCCCCTTATTTTGGCAAATAAGAGAAGGCAAACCTTAAAAACAGAGGAAGTTGTTTGTCTCATCATTATGCTTGCCTCCATTATGACAGGAACCATTGGCTGGTCCGTCTACGATTTGTCGTTAGAACATATTACATCGCGCTATTTAGTGCTTGTGTTTGCATTTGTTGCAGGAGCGACTGTTGGATCGACAGTGGGAGTCGTAACAGGTCTCATTTTTAGTCTTGCAAATGTGTCAAGCTTTTATCATATGAGTCTACTAGCCTTTGCAGGTTTATTAGGTGGTTTGCTCAAGGAAGGCAAAAAGGTCGGCGTCGTCATTGGTTTGTTTATTTCTACTTTATTAATTGGGATGTATGGCGAAGGTAGTGGTAATCTTGATAAAACCCTTTTGGAATCGGCGGCAGCGATGCTTTTATTTCTTCTAACCCCTCAGGGCTTAACATCAAAACTGGCGAAATATATTCCTGGGACGCCTGAATATGCAGCAGAACAGCAGCATTATATGAGAAAAATGCGGGATGTGACTGCCCAAAGAGTCGAGCAGTTTTCATCGGTTTTTCAAGCTTTATCCAATAGCTTTGCCTCTTATGACGATTTATCTGAACGGGATGATCCGGAAAGTCGAGAGCTTGACTACTTTTTGAGCAATGTGACAGAAAAGACGTGTCAAATGTGTTTTAAAAAGGAGCATTGTTGGGCGCGTAACTTTAATACAACCTATGATTATATGAAGGAAATTATGCATGAAATGGATCAAAATGATGGAACTATTTCACCAAAACTAGCACGGGATTGGGGTAAGCATTGTACGAAATCTCAAAAAGTAATGAATACGATTCAGCAGGAGCTTACGCTTTTTCAAGCGAATCAAAAGCTAAAAAAGCAAGTTCAAGAAAGTAGGAGGCTTGTAGCAGATCAATTATTAGGCGTGTCCACGGTGATGGGAGATTTCGCAAAGGAGATTCAAAGGGAGAGAGATAATCATCATAAACAAGAAGAACAAATTTATGAGGCCCTTCAGGAATTTGGGATCCATATTGAACATGTTGAGATATATAGTCTTGAACATAGCAATGTAGATATTGATATGACCATTCCCTATTGCAACGGTCACGGCGAATGTGAGAAGCTAATTGCCCCCGTTTTATCAGACATTTTAGGGGAAACGATCATTGTTAATTCCGAGGAATGTTCCGCTTATCCGAATGGTTTTTGCCATGTCACATTTCGTTCGGCTAAGGCATTTACGATTGAAACAGGGGTAGCACATGCTGCGAAGGATGGGGGATTTATTTCCGGGGACAGTTACTCAATGATAAGTCTAAGTGGTGGCAAGCATGCTGTAGCGATCAGTGATGGCATGGGAAATGGGGAAAGAGCCCATATCGAAAGCAAAGAGACGCTCAAGCTTTTACAAAAAATATTGCAATCGGGGATTGAGGAAAAGCTTGCGATAAAATCGGTGAATTCAATTTTATCGTTAAGGACAACAGATGAGATTTTTTCAACATTAGATTTAGCAATGATCGATTTACAAGATGCCTCCGCAAAATTTTTAAAAGTAGGCTCCATTCCAAGTTTTATTAAGAGGGGGAATACTGTAAAAAAAATCCAAGCGAGTAATTTGCCAATCGGCATCATTCATGAATTTGATGTGGAGGTTGTGACAGAACAACTGAAGGCCGGTGATTTGCTTATTATGATGAGCGATGGAGTATTTGAAGGACCGAAGCACGTAGAGAATTATGATTTGTGGATGAAGCGGAAAATTGGTGAGTTAGCTACAGACGATCCGCAGGAAGTAGCAGATTTGATTATGGAAGAGGTGATCCGCTCGAGATCAAATACGATCGAGGATGATATGACAGTTGTCGTAACGAAAATTAAGCATAATACGCCAAAATGGGCGACCATACCAATCCATAAATACCAGAAACAAGCATAAAGTACGAGACAGAGATGAGAGTGTCTTTAAAAAACTTAGAACATTATGAAATCAACTTATAAGAACAGGTATAATTGCTCCTTTTCATGACGAAAATGGTAACAACCTGAAATGAGGAGGAGAAAGTATGAATCCAGGTACGTTAAAACAAATCTTGTTGATTACAGATGGATGCTCCAACCAAGGGGAAGATCCGGTTGCGATGGCAGCCTTAGCTAAGGAACAAGGTGTAACCGTAAATGTAATTGGTGTGATGGAACAAGATACAATTGATGAGCAAGGAATGAAGGAAATAGAGGGAATTGCCATGTCTGGAGGTGGAGTCAGCCAAGTAGTTTATGCTCAAAGCTTATCGCAAACGGTCCAAATGGTGACGAGAAAAGCGATGACTCAAACGCTGCAGGGCGTGGTGAATAAGGAGCTGCAACAGATTTTGGGAAGCACAAAGACGATGGAGGATTTACCACCTGAGCAAAGAGGAGAAGTAATGGAAGTTGTTGATGAGCTTGGCGAAAATGTAAAATTGGAAGTATTGGTTCTGGTCGATACGAGTGCAAGCATGAAACATAAGCTGCCAACTGTTAAAGAAGCATTGCTCGACTTATCTTTAAGCCTAAATGCGCGTGCAGGGAATAATCAATTTGGCGTCTTTGTATTTCCCGGGAAAAAGAAAGATGTCGAAAAATTGCTCGATTGGACTCCTCAATTAGAATCGTTAACGAGTATTTTCCCAAAGCTCTCAACGGGAGGAATTACGCCGACAGGTCCTGCTATTCGTGAAGCACTTTCCTACTTTAGGAAAAAACGATCCTTAAGGAGTTTGTTATCTCGTGATGATGAACAGTTCTTTGAAGAATCTATGTAAAGTTCAATCGGGTACGATTATTGAAGGAAAATGGCATAAAAACCGCTATACGATTATAAAGGAATTAGGGTTTGGTGCAAATGGAATTGTTTATCTAGCACAATTTCATAATCAGAGGGTTGCTCTTAAAATGAGTGATAACGGAATGTCCATTACATCTGAGGTCAATGTCCTCAAGTCTTTTGCGAAGGTCCAAGGGTCATCCCTCGGGCCTTCTTTGATTGATGTAGACGATTGGACAGTCCGGCGTCAAACCATTTCATTTTATGCAATGGAATATATTGCTGGTCCTGATTTGTTAACATTTATCAAACAAAAGGGAACGGGTTGGATCGATGTATTGATGTTGCAGCTGCTGAGTGATTTGCACACGCTTCATGAAAAAGGGTGGGTGTTTGGCGATTTAAAACCCGAAAACTTGATAGTGATGGGCCCGCCTCCAAGAATCCGTTGTATTGATGTCGGCGGAACTACTATACAGGGCAGAGCAATAAAGGAATTTACAGAGTTTTATGACCGGGGTTACTGGGGACTTGGAACGCGTAAAGCAGAACCGACTTACGATTTATTTGCTGTTGCCATGATTTTGATTAATACAGCGTATCCGAAGAGATTCAATAAATCGACAGGTGGGGTTACCCAGTTGCAGGAGATGATTCGCCGAGCGAAGCCTCTTCAAAAGTATGAAGCAGTGATTGTAAATGCCTTACATGGTAAATATCAATCAGCCAAGGAAATGCGTTTCGATATGATTAGAAATTTGAACGAGCCAATTAAACATGCCCAGTCTTCTTATAGGAAGGGAAGTGCTAAACAGCCCATACAAAAATCGAGACAGTCTCAACATAAAAGAAAGGGAGGGTGGTTAGAGACGACGTTGATTGTGATGGTCATCTCTATTCTCTATATGATCTATATATATGGGCAAATAGGTTAAAAAGGTTAGAAAATTCAAAATAGGAGAACAAATGAAAAAGTATCATAAGAAAGTGCTAACCCCCATAAAAATTATTAAAATGTGCCCTGTTTAAATCGCTTCAGAAGAGTTGTATGTGCAAGTTCTTTAATGGTAAGCTTGTATAGATAAAATTTCATTGATGTGTTGTAAAAAGGAAGAGATTATTTTGGAAAGAAAAGTAAAAGCTTTTCTGAAAAAGCGACAATTTAATTTACAAAATAAAAGGATATTAATAGGGGTATCTGGTGGACCGGATTCGCTTGCTTTGCTTCATTTTTTGTGGCGTCAACAGGAACAATGGAATATCTATATTGTGGCGGCCCATGTTGACCATATGTTTCGAGGAGATGAATCGAAACAAGAAGCATTATTTGTAAAGGGTTTTTGTGAAGAAAGAAACATTCCTTTTGAAATGAAACAGATTAACGTCCAATCGTATATAGAAGAAACAGGGCGCAACCCGCAGGCGGCTGCTCGAGAGAAAAGATATGAATTTTTTGCGGAAGTGCTTGAAAAGCATCAGCTTTCGGTACTTGCTCTAGGCCATCATGGAGACGATCAAGTTGAAACAATATTAATGAGGTTAACAAGGGGAAGTACGGGGAAAGCTAGGTCTGGAATTCCTTTTTTACGGGATTTTCACAATGGCATTATTATTCGTCCATTTTTATGTTTGAACAGGGAAGAAATCGAAAGATATTGTTTGCACTATGAATTAAACCCCAGAAGGGATCCGAGTAATGACAAAGACATTTACAGCCGAAATCGATTCCGCAAGGTGGTTCTACCCTTTTTACGACAGGAAAATCCGCATGTGCATGAACATTTTCAACGCTTGAGTGAAGAGTTGGATCAGGATGAAACCCTTCTTATTTCATTAGCACAGAAGAAGCTAAAAGACGTTATTTTAGAACATACTGATAATGAAATAACTGTTGATATAAAAGGATTTGAATCAATGCCTTTGCCTTTACAAAGGAGAGCTATTCAACTAATATTAAACTATCTTTATAAAGTTAGACCAGCTTCTTTATCCGCTTTACATATTGAAAAAATATTATCCATTTTCGAAAGTCCACACCCCTCTAGCTCACTTGATTTCCCAAATGGGTTAAAGGTAGTTCGTTCGTATCAGGTATGTACCTTTCAATTTCAAGTACAAACAGACCCCACCCCTTATTCATTCGAATTGAGCGAGCCAGGTGAAGTAGTACTTCCTAATGGGGATATCATACGAATGGAATTTATCAATGGTGAACGACAAGAAGGATTGGGCCGAGATCAATTTCTAATTGATTTTGCGGAAGAACAATTACCAATTGTTATTCGCTCGAGGAAAAACGGTGACAGAATGACCGTGATGGGGATGGATGGAACAAAGAAACTGAAGGCTCTTTTTATTGATGAAAAGATTCCGCAGGTTAAGCGCAATGCTTGGCCGGTTGTGACGAATCGTTTCGATGAAATCCTTTGGGTACCTGGATTAAGAAAATCAAAGCAATCTTTGACAGGAGCTAGTCAAAATAGTCAACACCGAAACATTCTATTAACTTATATAAGCAATGATCTTCTAGGGGGCACAACGAATGATGAAAAAGGATATTGAAAAGGTACTTTTTACTGAAGAAGAAATTCAATCAAAAATTAAAGAGCTTGCTGCTCAATTAACAGAGGACTATCAGGATTCTTTTCCACTAGCAATTGGGGTTCTAAAGGGTGCTATGCCTTTTATGGGGGACCTGTTAAAACGAGTGGAGACGTATTTGGAAATGGATTTCATGGATGTTTCCAGCTATGGGAATTCTACGGTTTCTTCAGGAGAGGTAAAAATATTAAAGGATTTAGATACTTCGGTTGAGGGCAGGGATATTCTCATTATTGAGGATATTATTGATAGCGGATTAACGTTAAGTTATTTAGTGGAGTTGTTCCGTTACCGCAAAGCAAAATCAATTAAAATTGTTACTTTACTTGACAAACCGACAGGTAGAAAAGCAAATATTAGTGCTGACTATGTTGGTTTTATCGTCCCTGACGAATTCGTTGTCGGATATGGTTTGGATTATGCGGAAAAATATCGAAATTTACCATATATTGGTGTTTTAAAGCCGGAGGTATATACGAATAGTGAAGAAGCGTAAAATAAGAAGGATTGAATGAAGTGCAAAAAAGTCTTTAGATAAGTCGCAATACGAATTAATGTATAGCGTTAAAATATGCGAAGGCTTGATGGAACGCAAGATTTAGCTGAGAGGGCAATTTCTTGTGTTGGCGTAAATCTCTATGATACTATTTACTATAGTTTGTTGATGTGTGGGAGGAGGTAAGGGATGAATCGAATTTTCCGTAATACCATATTTTATTTATTGATTTTTCTCGTAATAATTGGCGTTGTTAGTTTCTTTAATGGAAACAATGAGCCGACAAAAGATATAAGCTATGACGAATTTATTGCCCATTTGGAAGCTGGTGAGGTTCAAGAGATCTCGCTCCAGCCTGAAAGAGGGGTATATGAAGTAAGAGGACGCCTTGCCAATTATCAAGAAGGCGAGTTTTTTATCACATATGTTTGGAATAGCGAACAGCTATTAGAGAAAGTAGATCAGGCAGCCGCAGCTTCTAAAGTAAAGGTTTTACCAGCGAAGGAACAGAGTGGTTGGATAACGTTTTTCACTTCTATTATTCCGTTTATCATTATTTTTATCTTGTTCTTCTTCCTTTTAAACCAAGCTCAAGGTGGCGGAAGCCGTGTTATGAACTTCGGTAAAAGCAAGGCCAAGCTTTATAATGATGAGAAGAAAAAAGTCCGTTTTAAAGATGTAGCTGGTGCAGATGAAGAAAAGCAAGAGCTTGTAGAGGTTGTAGAATTTTTGAAAGACCCGCGTAAGTTCTCTGAAGTCGGAGCAAGAATACCAAAAGGTGTTTTACTTGTTGGACCACCAGGAACGGGGAAAACATTGCTTGCAAGAGCTGTAGCAGGAGAAGCGGGGGTTCCGTTCTTCTCTATTAGTGGTTCTGACTTTGTTGAAATGTTTGTCGGGGTCGGGGCATCCCGTGTTCGTGATTTATTTGAAAACGCGAAGAAAAACGCGCCTTGTATTATTTTTATTGATGAAATTGATGCAGTTGGTCGTCAGCGTGGAGCTGGCCTCGGTGGAGGGCATGATGAGCGCGAGCAAACATTGAACCAATTGCTAGTTGAAATGGATGGTTTCGGCGTAAATGAAGGAATCATTATTATTGCTGCGACAAACCGTCCGGATATTTTAGATCCAGCATTGCTGCGTCCAGGTCGTTTTGACCGTCAAATAACGGTAGATCGTCCTGATGTAAATGGCCGTGAAGCAGTTTTAAAGGTTCACGCACGTAACAAACCGTTAGATGAATCAGTTAACTTAAAAGCGATTGCTGCACGTACTCCAGGTTTCTCTGGTGCGGATCTTGAAAATCTACTAAATGAAGCAGCTCTAGTTGCTGCCCGTAGAAACAAGAAGAAAGTCGATATGGATGATATTGATGAAGCAACTGACCGAGTCATTGCTGGCCCAGCGAAGAAGAGCAGAGTAATCTCCAAAAAAGAGAAGAATATTGTTGCTTTCCATGAAGCTGGACATACGGTTATAGGTGTTGTTCTTGAGGAGGCGGATATGGTTCACAAAGTAACGATTGTCCCTCGAGGTCAAGCTGGTGGTTATGCCGTCATGCTTCCAAAAGAGGACCGTTACTTTATGACAAAGCCAGAGCTTCTTGATAAAATTGTTGGTTTGCTTGGTGGTCGTGTTGCAGAAGAGATTGTCTTCGGTGAGGTAAGTACAGGTGCTCACAATGACTTCCAACGGGCAACAGCTTTAGCACGTCGAATGGTTACTGAGTTTGGTATGAGTGATAAGCTCGGCCCGTTGCAATTTGGTCAAGCGCAAGGAGGCCAAGTGTTTCTAGGTCGAGATATTCATAATGAACAGAATTATTCTGATGCGATCGCTTATGAGATTGACTTAGAAATTCAACGCATCATTAAAGAGTGTTATGCGAAAGCGAAGCAAGTTCTCACTGAGAACCGTGATAAGCTTGACTTAATTGCCAATACTTTGCTGGAAATAGAAACACTAGATGCGGAACAAATCAAGCATTTATTTGACCATGGTACATTACCTGAAAGAACAACCGCGTCTGTTGATTTAGAAAAGACAGATTCTGCTGGCAAAGATGATGTAAAGGTAAATATCAGCACTAAGAAGGATGAGGATCTAGCAGAAAAGTCTGATTCTGACGAAAATGAGAAGAAAGCAGGCACGCAAGAATCTCCATCTGCTACGGAAGATGAAGATAAAAAGAACTAATTCAAAGAGCTTATATCAAATGAAGTGTTTTTAACATTGGCTACACGTTAAGGTGTCCTTTACGAGGGGCACCTTTTCTGATCGGCTACGAGATTGCTCCTGAATCGAAAGATGAAAACACTAAAACAGCGAACAGGCTCTTCATTTATGATAAAATGTTGGCAGAATGGGAGAAAAGGGTTGAATCGACAACGTTATAGATGACCAAGAAAACTTCTTAAAATACACTAAAGTGGTGATTTACGTGATATTTGTTTTTGATGTTGGAAATACGAATATGGTCTTAGGTGTGTACGATAAAGATGAATTGAAGCATCATTGGAGAATGGAAACAAATCGTTCCAGAACGGAAGATGAGTATGGAATTATGATTAAAAACTTATTTGATCATGTTGGTTTAAATTTATCCGTGATAGAAGGGATTATTATCTCGTCTGTTGTACCTCCCATTATGCTTGCGCTAGAAAGAATGTGTGAGCGCTATTTTCATTTAAAGCCGCTAATTGTCGGACCTGGCATTAAGACGGGATTGGATATTAAATATGAAAATCCCCGTGAGGTTGGGGCTGACCGGATTGTCAATGCGGTTGCTGCCATTCATGAGTATGGAAGCCCTTTAATTGTCGTAGATTTTGGAACGGCCACTACATATTGTTATATTAATGAGTATAAGCAATATATGGGTGGTGCCATAGCACCTGGCATTCATATCTCTACGGAAGCTCTTTATTCGAAAGCAGCAAAGTTGCCGCGAATTGAAATTGTTCCACCGTCTGAAGGAGTGGTGGGCAAAAATACAGTAGCTGCGATGCAAGCTGGGATCCTGTATGGCTACGTAGGACAAGTAGAAGAAATTGTGAAGCGAATGAAGAAGCAAAGTAAGGAAAAGCCGATGGTCATTGCCACAGGCGGCTTATCAGGACTAATTGCAGAGGAAGCAAAAGTGATAGATGTTGTTGATCCTTTTTTAACTTTAAAAGGGCTCCAGTTAATTTATAAACGAAATATGGAAATGCTAAGAAATAACATGTTTAAAAGCAACTAAGGCTGGCTGAAAGGGGTATTAAGGTGAAGGATTATTTAGTAAAGGCGTTAGCGTATGATGATCAAGTTCGGGCTTATGCGGTGCTGAGCACTGAAACAGTAGGGGAAGCACAGAGAAGACATAACACATGGCCAACTGCGTCAGCTGCTCTTGGCAGAACGTTAACAGCAGGTGTGATGATGGGCTCTATGTTAAAGGGAGAAGAAAAGCTTACGGTAAAAGTGGAAGGGGACGGTCCGCTTGGGCCGATTTTGGTAGATGCGAATGCCAAAGGTCAGGTAAGAGGCTATGTTACGCACCCGCAAATTCACTTTGATTTAAATGAGCATGGAAAGCTTGATGTGAGAAGAGCAGTAGGAACAAATGGATTCTTATCGGTTGTTAAGGATGTCGGCTTAAGAGATTATTTTACTGGTCAAGTGCCGCTCGTATCAGGGGAATTAGGAGAGGATTTTACGTATTACTTTGTTAAGTCGGAACAGGTCCCTTCTTCAGTTGGTGTGGGAGTGTTGGTGAATCCGGATAATACCATCTTGGCTGCCGGCGGTTTTGTCATTCAGCTTATGCCTGGTACTGATGAGGAGACGATTACGAAAATAGAAGAGCGTTTAAAAATGATTTCGCCAATATCAAAACTCATTGAGCAAGGATTAAGTCCAGAAGAAATTCTAGAAGAAGTTTTAGGAAAAGAAAATGTTCGTTTTCTTGAAACTCAACCTGTTTCTTTTGAATGTAATTGTTCAAAGGAACGTTTTGCAGATGCTATCGTAAGTTTAGGACAAGATGAAATTACGGATATGATTGAGACTGATGGAAAAGCGGAAGCCCAATGTCATTTTTGTAATGAAAAGTATCAATATACACGTGAAGAGCTGGAACAGTTATTAGCTGAAGCAAAATGAGCAGTGAGCGAATTTGTTTTGCTGTGATTCGATCCTATTGATTCGGGGCAAAGAACAAATTGGAGGAGAAAAGGTTGGAGAGAAAGTGGGAGAAAAAGCAGCTGTGGATCATTATAGCTGGCCTTATTACAATCAATTGTTTGACTGTTGCTTTTTTTCTAACGAAATTGGGGACAGGCTTCGGCGGTAACGAAGTTGTAGCGACTGTTGGAAAAGAGGAAGTAACAAGGCAGGATTGGCTAAAGGTAATGGAAGAGAGATATGGAAAGGATACATTGAAGGAATTAGTTGATGAAAAAGTAATTGAAGCAATGGCTGAAAAATATGATATTTCCATATCAGAAGAGGCTGTTGAGCGCGAACTATTTTTGATCAAAACGATGTATGGCTCCACGTCAAATGAAGCTGCGAACGAAGAAGAATGGAGAAAGCAAATAAGATCGAGCTTAATGCTGGAGGAAATTTTAACAAAGGATGTTAATGTTCCAGAAGAGGATTTGAAATCTTATTATGATGAAAATATAAACTTTTATCATATTCCCACGTCCTATCATGTTTCACAAATCATAGTGAAAACAGAGAAAGAAGCAGAGCAGGCAATAGAAGAATTGAAAAATGGATCCGATTTTGCTGTTTTAGCAATGGAAAGATCTATAGATGAATTTAGCACTGCTGAAGGAGGAGATATTGGATTTGTACGGTCAGGTGATGAAAATATCTCCGAGCATTACATAAAAGCTGTCGATAAACTAAAACCAGGTGAGTGGAGTGAGGCAATTCCTGTTGACGAAGGATTTGCGATTGCTTTGCTTCATGAGAAAATTACTGGAAAAGAATACAGTTTTAAAGAAGTAAAGGACGAAATCCGCAGAGTCATCGCTTTAGAGCAAATGGAGGGGGAGTCCTCTGTTGAAGCTTTTTGGAATGAAGTGGATGTTGAGTGGTTCTACGGGGAAAAGTAATGAATACCTGAGCTTTGCGATTGAAAATAATTTGTCGTTGAGGCAAGTTGTTTTCGCTTGCCGAAAAACCTTTTTAAGCTGAAAAATACACGAGCAATTGCTCGTGTATTTTTGTAAGCTTACATTCGCTAGCCTTAGCTGTTTCTTGCAAGTGGAAAAAATATTCTGTATTTTAAGAGTAAAAGGATTGACATTTAGGTATACGCTTGGTAAATTTGAATTAATCCAATAAAAATACTCGGAATAAGAGGTGTGTAGAATGGTGCGTGTTGCCAACTCAATAACAGAATTAATAGGTCAAACCCCTATTGTAAAATTGAATCGCCTTGTAGACGAAAATAGTGCAGATGTTTATTTAAAGCTAGAGTATATGAACCCGGGAAGCAGTGTAAAGGATCGTATTGCCCTTGCGATGATCGAAGCAGCAGAAGAAGCGGGTAAGCTAAAAGAGGGAGATACCATTATTGAGCCAACAAGTGGAAATACTGGAATTGGCCTTGCGATGGTTGCTGCAGCTAAGGGATATAAAGCTATTCTGGTTATGCCAGAAACAATGAGTTTAGAGCGTAGAAATTTACTGCGCGCTTATGGAGCGGAGCTAGTATTAACTCCAGGGCCAGAAGGCATGGGAGGAGCAATTCGCAAAGCGGAAGAGCTAGCGAAGGAACATGGCTATTTTATGCCACAGCAATTTGAAAACTTTGCGAATCCAGAAGTTCATAAAAGAACGACGGGTAAAGAAATTGTTGAGCAAGTTGGCGAACGGTTAGATGCTTTTATTTCAGGAATCGGAACAGGTGGTACAATTACAGGTGCTGGCTCAGTTCTTAAAGAACACTATCCAAATATTAAGATTTACGCAGTGGAGCCAGCGGATTCTCCTGTTCTTTCAGGTGGAAAACCAGGACCGCATAAAATTCAAGGAATTGGTGCCGGTTTTATTCCAAAAGTATTAAATACTGACGTCTATGATGAAGTTTTAAAAATTACAAACGAGGAATCGTTTGAATATGCTCGCCGTGCTGCTAAAGAAGAAGGGATCTTAGGTGGTATTTCATCAGGCGCTGCAATTTCAGCTGCGTTAAAAGTGGCAAAAGAACTAGGCAAAGGGAAAAAGGTGCTGGCAGTAATCCCAAGTAACGGTGAACGTTATTTAAGCACTCCACTGTACCAATTTGATACTGAGTAAAAATCTAAATATATATAAGGAGCAGTAGTCGAAATGGCTGTTGCTCCTTTTTGATCATCATTTTTTAAAGACGGTAAACTCAGTTTCTTTGCGATTTTGTTTTTTTGCAGGGAAGTGGAAAAGGTGATGTTCCAATAAACTGAAGGGGTCGGATGTAAGAAATTTAGAAATAGCGTCTTTTAAATGCTACAATAAAGGTGTAAAACGGTTTGGAGGTTAATCATGTCTACCAATCAAAAAAAAATGATCGAATGTGGTCCTTATACACTGGACTATAGCAATAAAACGCTAATAATGGGAATTTTGAATGTTACCCCTGATTCCTTTTCAGATGGAGGCAAATTTACTCATATTGAAAGGGCTGTTCAGCATGCAAAACAGATGGTTGCTGATGGTGCAGATATCATTGATATTGGGGGAGAATCCACTCGTCCTGGTTATGAGCAAATTTCCGTTGTGGAAGAATTGAGTCGTGTAGTCCCTATTATTAAAGCTGTTTCGGAAGCGGTGAATGTTCCGATATCGATTGATACATATAAATCAGAAGTCGCAGAAGGTGCCTTGGAAGCTGGAGCTCATATTATCAATGATATTTGGGGAGCGAAGGCGGATAACAATATGGCGTCATTAGCTGCCCGCTACAACGTCCCGATTATTTTGATGCACAACCGAGAGAATCGAGACTATCAGCATTTTTACCGGGATGTTGTAAATGATCTATTTGAAAGTATTCAAATTGTGAAAAGCGCCGGTATTGCCGATGAGAAAATTATTCTCGATCCTGGTATCGGTTTTGCTAAAGATTTGCAAGAAAATCTTCAAATGATGAGAGAGCTGGATAAATTGGTTTCCGTTGGGTACCCAGTATTACTTGGAACTTCTAAAAAGTCATTGATTGGTCAAGCGTTAAATTTACCGGTTGATGAAAGGACTGAAGGGACAGGGGCTACGGTTTGCTTTGGGATTCAAAAAGGATGCCAAATGGTTCGTGTCCATGATGTGAAAGAGATGAGTCGCATGGCTAGAATGATGGATGTATTGCTCGGAAAGGGAGAAGTCAATGGATAAAATTTATGTAAATCGAATGGAATTCTATGGCTATCATGGTGTCTTTCCGGAAGAAACACGCCTAGGACAAAGGTTCATCGTTGATTTAGTGGTAGAAGCTGATTTAAAAAGTGCTGGTGAGAAGGACGAGCTATCTGACTCGATTCACTACGGAGAGCTATATATGATGTGTAAAGAAATTGTTGAAGGCGAGCCCTATAAGCTTTTAGAAGCTGTAGCAGAAAAAATTGCCGCCACCTGCCTTGCGCAATTCGCGAAGGCTGTATCCTGCACGGTAAAAGTGATTAAGCCAGATCCTCCGATTCCAGGTCACTATGACTCGGTTGCGGTAGAAATTACAAGGAGTAGATAAATTGAAAAATAGAGCTTTGCTTGCACTTGGAACGAACATGGGGAACCGCTATGAAAACTTGATGGATGCGATAACTTTACTACATAAACATTCTCAGGTTGAGTTAGAGCATAGTTCTTCTATTTATGAGACTGATCCGGTGGGTTATACTAACCAGGATCCATTTTTAAACATGGTGATTGAGATTAAAACAGCGTTAAAGCCTTTTGAGCTATTGGACTGCTGTTTGCAAATTGAAAAGAATCTTGGGAGAAAAAGGATCATTCGATGGGGACCGAGAATTATAGACCTTGACATTCTTCTCTACAACCAAGAAAATATTGAATCAGAGAAGCTTGTTGTTCCTCATCCGCGGATGCACGAAAGAGCTTTTGTTTTAATTCCACTCCTCGAGATTAGTCCGAACGAAAGGCTCCCAAGGGCGGATTATTTGTTACGAGAAACTTTAGATGAAATATCTGATAGAGAAGGAGTACGAATATGGAAGCTGAAAAATGGGGAAGACGTATTCGCGCTTTTCGCAAATTAAAGGGCTATACACAAGAGGGTTTGGCAGGCAAGCTTGGTGTATCAGTTTCTATTTTGGGAGAAGTAGAACGTGGCAATCGCATGCCAACGGAAGAGTTTTTGCTGGAAGTTGCCGATATATTGAAAGTGAGTATAGATGATTTAACACCACCTGAAGAATAGGATGGGTAAAGGGGTAAATGGATGTTTAAAATAGGAAATGTAGAAATGAAAAATCAGGTCGTTTTGGCGCCGATGGCTGGTGTTTGTAATTCGGCTTTTCGTTTAACGGTGAAGGAGTTTGGTGCTGGCCTAGTCTGTGCTGAAATGATTAGTGATAAAGGAATTGTTTTGAAAAATGCCAAAACGATGAATATGTTATATATCGATGAGCGGGAAAATCCATTAAGCCTACAAATTTTTGGGGGAGAAAAGGAAACGCTTGTTGAGGCTGCTAAATTTGTAGATAAAAATACAAATGCCGATATTATTGATATTAATATGGGGTGTCCAGTACCTAAGATTACCAAATGTGATGCAGGTGCAAAGTGGTTGCTTGATCCTGATAAAATTTATGAAATGGTCTCCGCGGTTGTCGATAAGGTTGATAAGCCTGTAACAGTAAAAATGCGCATGGGTTGGGATGAGAAGCATATCTTTGCAGTGAAAAACGCCCAAGCAGTCGAACGTGCAGGTGGCAGTGCAATCTCATTACATGGCCGTACTCGAGTACAAATGTATGAGGGTAATGCGAACTGGGATATTATTCGTGAAGTGAAAGAGGCTATAAATATCCCGCTTATCGGCAACGGAGATGTCAAAACACCGCAGGATGCGAAAAGGATGCTAGATGAAACTGGTTGTGATGCCGTAATGATCGGAAGGGCGGCATTAGGGAATCCGTGGATGATCTATAGAACGGTTCAGTTTTTAGAAACAGGAGAGTTAATTGAGGAGCCTTCTGTGAGAGAGAAAATAAATGTTTGCATTCTTCATTTAGATCGCTTAATTGCTCTTAAGAGTGAGTATGTTGCAGTTCGTGAAATGCGAAAGCATGCAGCATGGTATTTAAAAGGGATAAAAGGGACTGCGAAAGCCCGTAATGGAATTAACGAATGCAACACAAGGGAAGAGCTTGTCAACTTATTAAACGAGCTTGTATTAGAATCAGAAGCAAAGGAACAGTTCGTACAAGTAGGTTAAGGATTGACTTCTCTTGCTTCTTTCATTATGATGGAAAAGAAAACTGCCGGTTGTTGCTGGCAGTTTTTATTATATTAGGTGTCTCTTTGCGCAATTTTGTGTAAAATAGTAAGGTACAATTTTTTCTTTTCAAAGATACATTACTTAATTTAAGTCTGAAGGTTGAATTACATAGAAACATTTTAATATTGGAGATGATTTAAGTGAGTGAAGAATTAAACGACCAGATGAGAGTTAGGCTGGAAAAAATGCATGATATGAGAGAAAAGGGGCTAGACCCATTTGGAAAGCGTTATGAACGCACTCATCTTGCGGAAGAATTGATTAACCAGTACGGTGAGGTGGAGAAAGAGGCTCTTGAACAATTAGCCATGACAGTGACGATTGCTGGTCGTATGATGACAAAGCGTGGTAAAGGTAAGGCGGGTTTTGCTCATATTCAAGATCTGACTAACCAAATTCAAATATATGTGAGGCAGGATGCTGTAGGTGAGGAGCAGTATGATATATTCGGAAGCGTGGATTTAGGGGATATTGTCGGTGTAACAGGAGTGTTATTTAAAACAAAGGTTGGAGAACTTTCTATTAAAGTTCAAGACTTTCAGCTGTTAACAAAAGCCTTGCGCCCGCTGCCAGAAAAATTCCATGGTTTAAAAGATGTGGAACAGCGCTACCGTCAACGTTATTTAGATCTGATTACTAGTCAGGAAAGCCGAAAAACGTTTGTTACAAGAAGTAGAATTATTCAAGCGATGCGGCGTTATTTAGATGATCATGGGTATTTGGAAGTAGAGACTCCTATGATGCACGCGATTGCAGGCGGAGCTTCAGCACGTCCGTTTATTACTCATCACAATGCATTGGACATGCAGTTATATATGCGTATTGCGATTGAGTTACATTTAAAACGTCTCATTGTCGGTGGTTTAGAGAAAGTATACGAAATTGGTCGTGTATTTCGAAATGAAGGCGTATCAACACGCCATAATCCTGAATTTACGATGATAGAGCTGTATGAGGCTTATGCTGATTATCGAGACATAATGAGTCTAACAGAGAATCTAATCGCTCATATTGCACAGGAAGTGTTAGGAACAACAACGGTGCAGTACGGAGAGCATCTAGTAGAATTAAAGCCTGAGTGGAAGAGGCTGCATATGGTAGATGCAATTAAAGAGTATACCGGTGTTGATTTCTGGAAGGAAATGACTGTTGAGGAAGCAAGGCAGTTGGCAAAAGAACATAATGTAGAAATAAAAGATACGATGCTCTACGGTCATATTGTTAATGAATTCTTCGAGCAAAAAGTGGAAGAACAGCTTATTCAACCTACGTTCATTTACGGACATCCAGTAGAAATTTCACCGCTTGCTAAGAAAAATGAGGAAGACCCAAGATTTACGGATCGCTTTGAGTTATTTATTGTTGCGCGCGAGCATGCGAATGCGTTCACTGAGTTAAATGATCCAATTGACCAAAGAGAGCGCTTTGAGGATCAGCTTAAGGAAAGGGAGCAAGGAAACGACGAAGCTCACATGATGGATAATGACTTTATTGAAGCGTTGGAATTTGGGATGCCTCCAACCGGTGGTTTAGGAATTGGAATTGACCGCCTAGTCATGCTATTAACAAATTCTCCATCAATTAGAGATGTTCTGTTATTCCCGCTCATGCGTCATCGATAACAATTGTATAAAAAGGGCAAAGGCGATAGGACCTTTGCCCTTTTTATGTACCCGTTCTAATCAAGTGAATGGAAACTTCCATAATTCATTTTGTTTGATTAATCGTTGGAGTGGTGAAAAATCTAAGGCTATATTTAACGGAGCTGATCCAAATGAAAAAAATTATAAAAAAGTATTGCGCGAGATAAATTATAGTGGTATATTATTATCTGTTGCCGCGAAAGATACAGGCACACAAAAAAGAATTTATTAAGAAGTTATTGACACTTTCTTTAGATTCTGCTAATATTAAAAAGTCGCCTTCGAGCGACGAATAGAAATTTTCTTCCTTAAGATCATTTCGAAATTGCACTTTGAAAACTAAACAAATCATACGTCAACAAATAATTATAGTGGAGGCTATCTTTCTTTGAGAAGCTGAAACTAGCCAACGTTTTTTAAACATAAGAGCTAATCTTACTCT
>NZ_SWLZ01000028.1 GCF_005502275.1 Robertmurraya siralis | reverse complement strand
AAGTTTTGAAAAAACACGAAAATGAATAGAAATATAGGTTAGTAGAAATACAATAAAATAGAGGGTTTGAAAGGTGCTGAAACGGTGCGAAATACGCGCCAAAGATGGGCGGCATGATGTAATAACGAAAAGCGGAAACGGCTTGTTCAGCCCCGACAAGCATATGACGATCTAGGAAAGAAGGCGCTCTTTGCCTTCATTCCTAGAGTGGCTTATGACCTCGAGGGGCTAGCCGTTGCAGCTAGACATTATGTCACCAAACCCTGATATATAAGGATTTTATGTAAGATAAGAGTGAAAAGTTAACATTTTGCTAACATTGAGGTTTTTAACGGAGGCTTCTCATTAGTTCATTGAACTTTTGAGAGGCTTCTTTTTTTATTTTGGGGATATTTTCGATCCTTTTTTTTATGTCCGGGTGGAGCTTGTGGAAAATTACCCTCTGGTAGTGAACCGTATGGCTATAACCAAGATGTGGACATTGTTGATTCGTATGATTGTCTTAACTGTCTTATTGTATTAACGAGGAAGTTAATGTCTATGAAAATAAAATAAATAGACGCTTGTATTCCTCCTTTTCGATTAGGTACGATTGACCATAAGCAAAATAGATGGAGGCGCTTTCAGATAAAATATCCTTTATTATAAATATTCCCATAAATGATATTGACAATCATTATCAATTAGAAGTAAGATAATAGTTGTGTGATAGTAATGATAATCATTATCAATCAAAAAGGAATAATTGAAATGATTATTTGAAAAAGTTGGAGCTGGCTTGACAGCGATAATTATTATCTTGTTTTATGTTGTAGATATGCCTGTGTTTTATAGAGATAAAGAGTATTTTATGAGGGCATAAAAAAGAACATAGATAGTCAATTTATCAGTTCAATAGGCTCTGAATTTTAAAAATTTATAATACATAAGGAAAGAGGTAAGAGAGATGGGGAAGTTTAAATTAACTGTCATTATGGCCATTTTTATTTTGATGTTGGCGGCATGTTCAAGTGCGGATAATGCAAATAGTGAACCAAAGGATAATGAACCTGAAGCAAGTGAGCAAGAAGAGGAATCTGTCGAACCTGCAACAGTTGAAATCACTGATGCACACGGAACGGTTACGGTTCCTGTAAATCCCAAGAATGTAGTAGCTTTGGATAATAGAACGTTTGAAACGTTGGCTGATTGGAATATTGAGTTAGCTGCTGTACCAAAAGCGGTAATGACCTCGGATTCACCGTATGTAATAGATGAAAACGTTCAAGATATTGGGAATCACCGTGAGCCAAACCTTGAAATAATAGCGGCTGTAGACCCTGAGCTTGTTATCGTAGGTCAAAGGTTTTCCGGATATTATGAAGATATAAAAAAATTAGTGCCAAATGCTGCTGTTATTGATCTAAATGTTGACGTTTCTGAGGAAGCCAGTGCGCCTGGAGAAAATTTAGTAAATGGATTTAAAGAAACTACCATTAATTTGGGGAAAATTTTTGATAAAAATGAAGAGGCTGAACAATTGATAGCTAGTTTTGAGCAGGCGATTGAAAAAGCTAAGTCTGCGTATAATGGCAGCGATAGAGTGATGAGTGTTATCGTTTCAGGTGGAAATATAAACTTTTCAGCTCCGCACACTGGACGTGTTTGGGGTCCGTTATTTGAAATTTTTGGATGGATTCCAGCTTTAGAAGTTGAGAATACGACTACAGATCACCAGGGTGATGAGATTTCAGTTGAGGCGATTGCACAAAGTAATCCTGATTGGATCTTCGTATTAGACCGTGATGCTCCAATATCCGGTGAAACAGATAAAGTCCCTGCTCAGGATGTAATCGACAATTCACCTGCTCTTCAAAACACAACGGCTGTTACTGAAGGACAAATTATTTATGCACCAATGGATACTTATTTAAATGAATCAGTGCAAACTTTTATGGAGTTATTTGAAAACATGGCTAATACTTTAGCTAAGTAGTGTGAAGGAGTTTAACGCAGTGCCTAAAAATATCATCACCGGGATTGAGAGATATTCTCAATCCCGGTTTTATAACCACAATAAGATTTGGACAAAACCCTTTATATTAGCCATTATCATTGTCATTGGTTTAGGTGTTATTTCGCTGTTTACTGGAGTTTATGATATAGCTGGGCAAGAAGATGGAATGGAAATGTTTTTCATCACTCGTGTCCCAAGAACAGTTGCACTTATGCTTACTGGAGCCGCCATGGCAATGGCAGGACTCGTTATGCAGCTAATTACACAGAACCGTTTAGTTGAACCTACCACAACGGGTACGATGGAGTGGGCAGGTTTGGGACTCCTTGTTATTTATTTATTTGTTCCAGGCCCCTCTTTAGTACTTAGAATGACTGGTGCAATCATTTTTTCTTTTGTAGGAACGATGATTTTCTTTTTATTCTTAAGAAGGGTTAGACTACGTTCCTCTTTAATTGTTCCGATTATTGGTCTGATGCTAGGGGCAGTTATTTCTGCTGTTTCCACCTTTGTAGGACTCTTTTTCCAAATGACACAAGTAATTGAAGGATGGTTTGTTGGTTCTTTTGCCTCTGTTCAAGCCGGAAGATATGAGTATTTATGGATTATTGTCATCGTTACAATTCTTATTTTTATTTATGCGAATAGGTTAACTTTAGCTGGTCTGGGGGAAGATGTTGCCACAAGTCTTGGAGTCAATTATAATACGCTCCTTCTTTTGGCTAATGGCCTTATTGCAGTTGCAGTTGGTATTGTTGCAGCAGTAATTGGGAACTTGCCATTTCTAGGTTTAATTGTTCCCAATATTATTTCCATGATAAGGGGAGACGATCTTAAAAGTAATCTGCCTTGGGTATGTGTGAGCGGAATGGGGACGATTACTCTTTGTGACATCATTTCTCGAACCATTATTATGCCTTTTGAAGTGCCGGTCTCTTTAATCCTTGGCACAGTAGGCTCAGTCGTATTTATTACGATTTTAATGAGACAAAGGAAATCAAGGAGGCTAGGATGAACGCATTGGAGTATAGAAAGAAAGAGAATGTTAAGCTCGATATTAGCCTTCATAATGAAAGTAGAACTGCTAGAGCTTTTCGTACGAAGAAAGATGAAAAACGATATTGGTTTCTGCTCATTTCATTAATTGCTCTTGGTCTTCTTTTTTCCTACGGACTTTTAGTGTATAACAATCCGGTTCCGATCGATTCACCTTCTTTTATTCCCGTTGTTGAAAGAAGAATCGGAGCTGTGGTTGCCATGCTTATTGCAGCAGTTTGCCACAGCTTATCGACTGTTGCGTTTCAATCGATTACGAATAATCGAATTATCACTCCTTCACTTTTAGGCTTCGAATCACTTTACTCAGCTATTCATACGAGTACAATGTTTTTATTTGGAGCTAGTGCAATGGTGAGCTTCAGTGGGATTGGGCCATTTTTTCTTCAAGTTAGTCTTATGGTTTTAATGAGTTTGCTCCTATATGGATGGCTGCTCTCGGGGAAATATGGGAATTTACAGCTTGTGCTCTTAGTTGGAATTATTATCGGAACTGGGTTGAATACGGTGTCGGCTTTTATGAGAAAACTTCTTGCGCCATCTGAGTTTGACCTATTGCAGACAAGATTGATTGGTTCTATCAATAATGCGGATGCTGAATATTTTCCAATTGTTATTCCGATGGTCACCGCTGTTGCCTTATTGCTTTTTGTTTTTTCTAAGAAATTAAATATATTGTCACTTGGTAAAGATGTCTCTACTACTTTTGGCGTTAAATACCAATCTAATATTATTTATGCACTTGTATTAGTTGCTGTTTTGATGTCCATTTCAACGGCTGTAGTGGGCCCTCTTACTTTCTTTGGATTTTTAGTTGCCATTTTGAGTTATCAAGCGGCGCCAACTTATGACCATCGATATATTTTTCCAATGGCTCTTGCTATAGGGTTCTTTGTCTTAACAGTTGCCTACTTTTTCATGTACCATGTAATCAATCTTCAAGCTGTTTCCGTATTTATTGAACTGTTTGGCGGAATCCTATTTCTAATTGTAATTTTAAGGAAGAGGTCTCTATGATAAAAATTGATAATGCTAGAAAGATGTATACGGATGAAGTAAATATCGGACCATTAAATATTGAAATACCAAAGGCTGGGTTTACTTCTTTAATTGGACCCAATGGTGCTGGAAAGTCTACGACTCTTTTGATGATTGGAAGACTTTTAAACATGGATGAAGGTCAAATTATGATTTCTAGTATGGATGTATCTTCTTCAAAATCAAATGATTTAGCGAAAATCGTCACTATTTTGCGACAAGAAAATCATTTTGTAACGAGGCTTACGGTTAGACAACTAGCTGGATTTGGACGATTTCCATATTCAAAGGGGAGATTGACGAGAGAAGACGAAGAAATTATTTCTAAATATATCGATTTTTTAGATTTAACAGATTTGGAAGATCGATATTTAGATGAGCTATCAGGCGGTCAAAGACAAAGAGCATATGTTGCAATGGTTTTGTGCCAAGAGACGGAATATATACTATTGGATGAGCCTCTGAACAATCTCGATGTTGCTCGTTCTGTTCAAATGATGGAGTATTTAAGACATGTTGCGAATGATTTTGGAAGAACTATTCTGACTGTTATGCATGATATAAATTTTGCAGCTAAATATTCTGATCGAATTTGTGCTATGAAAGATGGGCAAATTGCGGCATTTGGAACAGTAGAAGAGATTATGGATCCCAAACTTTTGACAGACATTTTTGAAACGAAAATAGAAATTATTGAGGGTCCGTATGGGCCGATAGCTGTATATTAGTCACTACGTTTTAAAAATTTCATATAGTCAAGAAATCTAATAGATCATTAGCCCAAATTATAACCGCCATTCTATTTGCGGTGTTTAGAAGAAGGAATATTCAATTTCCTATTAGGTGCATTTTCTTAAGAGCTATAGTTTCAATCCATTTATTTTTTATATCTATATTAGATGGTAAGGCAATTTATCATGGAGGGAGGATATATAATGAAAGTATATTGGACAAAAATAAATAAGATTATTGAAGAAACGCCGGAAGTTCGAACGTACCTGCTCGCCTGTCCGCAAGACTTTACATGGGAAGAAGGTTCTCACACCCACTTTGCACTGGAGGGGTTTAATGCTGGAGATAAACCAAACCGCAGTTTGATTCGCCATATGTCAATCTCCACTTTACCCTATGAAGAAGCGATTGGCATCACAACTCGTATTAGAGAGCAATGCTCTGAGTTTAAAACGATATTAAAGAATCTTAAAGTCGGAGATGAAGTTGCCATATTTAAAACGCATTCAAATGTACCACTGAAAAGAGAAGGGAAAAATGTTTACTTATTGTCATCTGGTGTAGGTCTGGCCACTTTCAGATCAATTGTACTTGAATATTTTAGACGAGCAGACAACGTGAGTCGTGTTCATTCTTTAAACATCCGTTCAGCAAAAGAGTTCTTATTTACAGATGTTTTTGTATCAGCACCTGATAAGAAGTTTACATCACAGTTTGTCGATAATCGTCACGACTACTATGAAGAAGTGAAGAATCTTGCTGCAGACAATGATGGACTTTACTATGTTGTTGGCAGTAATGAATTTATCGTACAGAATATTGATGTTCTGCGTGAGAAGGGGATCAAAGCGGGGCAGATTATACTCGATAAGCATGAGCAACAATTGGCAGAGTTTTTATCATTTTAATGGAATGGAGGATTAAGTTAAGAATACGAGAATATGGCCGTTTTCTATTGACGGATTGCTGTACACTTAATTAAATATCATAAGAAACTTACATTACTTTGCTGTATCTCGCTTTCTAATCTAATGATCGACAAATCTACTAGTAATAGAAAATTTCATTCCTCTAGAAAAAACACGGATTGCTCTTAAACAGGAGTAATCCGTGTTTTTTTATTATTGAAGGGTAAAATATGGAAATTCGCACATAATAATATCGTTATAACAATAGAAGGTTAGGATGAATGACGATGAAGCAAATGAAAAAAAACACACAACCTAGAAAAAGCAATGCCATGTATCAAAGACATGAAAGGAAACTAGTATGGCTAACCTTTATTGTGGCGGCAATTATGCTTTTATCTATTATTGGCAGAGTTGTAGGCGGATAAAGGAGGGAATGGATTGATTAATGAGGAGGCAGTTTACTACAGTAGGATCCTGACAGAAACTACATTATCATTTCATATTATATATGCAACCTTAGGGGTAGGCGTACCTCTAATGATCATGATTGCCCACTGGGTAGGTATAAAGAAAAATGACGAACATTATATATTGCTTGCTCGAAGGTGGACAAGAGGGTTTATTATAACGGTTGCTGTGGGGGTGGTTACAGGTACAGCAATTGGATTACAGCTTTCTTTATTATGGCCGAATTTCATGGAGTTGGCGGGAAATGTAATCGCTCTACCATTATTTATGGAGACGTTTGCGTTCTTTTTTGAAGCGATTTTTCTAGGCATATATTTGTATACTTGGGATCGGTTTGAAAATCAACGAAAGCATTTATTACTATTAATTCCTGTTGCAATCGGAGCATCCTTTTCTGCCGTATTTATTACTATTGTAAATGCATTTATGAATGCCCCGCAAGGATTTGATTTAATAAATGGAGAGCTGGCAAATGTCAATCCAATCATGGCGATGTTTAATCCAGCGATGCCTACTAAAGTATCCCATGTCGTGGGTACAGCCTTTATGACTTCAGCCTTTGTACTTGCTTCTATTGCGGCATTTCGTTTGCTAAGAGGTTCGAACCATATTTATCACAAAAAGGCACTCCTTTTAACCATGAAGATTGGATTAATCTTTTCTCTGACTTCTTTAATTGTTGGGGATTTGTCTGGAAAATATTTGGCAGAATATCAACCTGAAAAGCTTGCAGCGGCAGAATGGCATTTTGAAACGAGTGAAAGTGCTGAACTGATTCTACTCGGATTTATGAATGAAGATGAAGAAATTAAGTATGCAATAAAAATTCCGTATGCATTGAGTATTCTAGCTCATGGATCACCGACAGCAGAAGTGATAGGTTTGGATCAGTTTGCTGAGGAAGATATACCTCCATTGTATATCCATTATCTCTTCAATATTATGGTTGTAATAGGGATGATGATGATAGGGGTGTCCCTGTTATTCCTTATTGGCAAAGCTAAAGGGTGGTCTATTGTTGAGTCAAAGCCGTACCGGTGGTTAATCGTTTTGGGCGGACCACTAGCAATTATAGCTATCGAAGCGGGTTGGTGGTTAGCAGAAGTAGGGAGACAACCGTGGATTCTCCGCGGAATCATGCGTACAGCAGAAGGAGCTACTACGAGTAATCATGTAAATCTTATGTTGCTTTTATTCTGTGGTCTCTACTTAATTCTAGGTGTGGGCTCAGTAGTTGTTTTGGTTAGAATGTTTCGGATGAATCCAGTGGAAAGAGAATTGATGGATAGAAAAGGGGAAGTGCATAGATGAATCTGAACCTAGAAATTATTGGGATTATTGTTCTCTGGACATTTCTATTCGGCTATATTATTGTAGCCTCCATTGATTTTGGCGCTGGTTTCTTTAATGCATATGGAATCTTTACCAATAAGCAACATATTCTTACGAAAATTATTCAGAGATATTTATCCCCTGTTTGGGAGGTAACCAACGTATTTTTAGTTTTTTTCTTTGTTGGAATTGTCGGTTTTTTTCCAAAAACCGCCTACTATTATGGAACGACTTTATTGGTACCTGTTAGTATTGCTGTTATCTTATTGGGGATACGCGGTTCGTATTATGCGTTTGAGACATATGGAGCACGTTCACATAAGGGATATGCTTTCATGTATGGTTTGTCAGGTTTATTATTACCAGCAGCACTTTCGATTGTCTTAACAATTTCAGAGGGCGGCTTCATTTTTATTGAAAATGGGAACCCGGTTCTTGATTATATGGCCTTATTTATGAGTCCGCTTACATGGAGTATTGTTGTGTTGAGCCTATCAGCTGTATTGTATATTTCTGCTGTGTTTTTAACCTGGTATGCAGATAAAGCAAATGATACACCTGCGACTGAATTGCTCCGCCGTTATGCATTAATTTGGGCATTGCCTACCATCATTACAGCAGGAGGAATTATTTACGAGTTAAGATTTCATAATGCGGATCATTATGAGGAGATTTTATCGTTTTGGTGGATGTTTTTAATTTCAGCTTTATTATTCATAGGAACAGTATGGCTGCTCTGGAGACGGAAAAATTATGGTATAGCCTTTAGCTTGCTGATTGGCCAATTTGCATTTGCGTTTTATGGTTATGGGATATCTCATTACCCATACTTACTTTACCCACATCTAACGATATATGATAGCTTTACGAATGAGGCTATGGCTTTGGCTCTTATTATTGCATTTATTGCAGGTCTAGCCTTACTCATCCCTTCCCTGTATTTATTATTGAAGCTATTTTTATTTAATAAGGATTATGTTAGAGGAAACTCAGAGCATAAGCATTGAGGGGGTTATAGGATGGATGCATTTTTAGTCTTTGTCGCACCGTTTTTAGTGATTGGAACAGGGATAGCGGTGTCGTTCTGGTGGGTACAAAAGGATGGGGTTATCCGAAAGGAAGAATGAAAAACGATGTTTTGCGGCATGCATTTTGGACACTGTGAAGGCAGTGCGTGATTTGAACTTGCTGACTATAATTTAAACGTGTTTTATGCTTTTTTAGGGTGTGTCTTTGGAATATTTAACTTAATACTTGTTGAAATATAAAAAGCAGACGGTTTAGAAGTGCGATCATTCATTTCTAGTGGACCTTCCGCTTTTTTTATGTCTAGGACTATTTGGAAGTGCATATTTTAGTGATTTGCTATTCTGAAAATAAACAGCTCCGAAAAATAAAAGATAGGAAAGGAATACTATTTGTTATCGGATTCTTTACATTAATCATAACCTATCTTGGCTCCCAGCATTAAAAGTTATATTGCTCATAAATTGTCACCACAATATTTTCTTCATCGGTCTATTTAGAAATGATTCTGTCGCTAACTTTTTCTTATAGTAATTTAATTTCTTTGTTTTCACCTGTTCATCAAATAATTTCATATTTATTGGTGAAAACCATTATCCAAATGAAGTTTTTCGTGTAATATTATCCATCTGTATGCTCCTTTATTATTGGATTTAGACGGGATTACCACCTGACCTATCTATATATAAAGGATTTTTTCTTTGCACAAAATGAAATTATTGAACATTTTAAGTATTTTTAATAGAGAAATTAAATTAATGCAACACTAGTGACTTTTTGTAAAAAAAATAACCCCTCAATTAAGAGGATGGAAGTATATGCTAGTATCTGTGTCCAACTTTAAATTATTAAGCATTAATTACGATTGTTAGAAATTGTAAACTGATGTAATATATTTATATCTTTTATTTATTGGGGGAAGAATGGATGAAAAAAATGTTTGTAATTATTACCGTCATGTTTCTGGTAAGTTGTTCTGCATTTGGTAGTAGCACCCTTGAATTTTTTACCGATAAAGAAGAGGCGATAAGGCAAGGTATAAAGGCAGAGGGACTAAAAAAAGAAGATATATTGGGGGAAATTTTAGAGAATGGTGAAATCTTTGTGTTTTATAAAAAAAATTTAGAGGATGGATTAGGTGTTGGAGTTTCAAGCATTTATAAAAAGAACGATAAATACTCTTGGTACGACTCAGAGCAAGATGTAGTAATTCAAGGTAATAATCATAATTTTGATGTAAATTGGATCTTAAATACGAAAACTGGAAATCAATACAAAATTTATGTAGGCATGGCGGATTCGAAAGATATACCTGAAGGTATTTCTCCAATAATAGACCAAAAAACTGGAATATATTATCATGTTGAATCTCTACAGTGACTAAAGTATCATTTTTTATTTCTGATTATTCTAAAAAGAATAAATAAAGAGATTAATCCCATGACATAATTATCTAATTTTTGACAAAATTAGATAATTTGCTTTACTATTTTTGTTAATTGTTGTAAAATTTGGATATATTATAGTGAAGGAGGAAGAAATTTGGTAAAGAAGTCTAAATTTGTGGTAGTTTTTTTGAGTGCTTGTCTTCTATTTTCTCTTTTTGTTAGTTCAGCATCTGCAAATGAAATCGAAAAAATAAAAGATAATACTCAAGTTATCAGCAAAGACAATGCAATTTATGATTCGGAGTTAGGTAAATATGTAACTCCACTTAAAAAGGTTGATGGGAAACTAGTTCCCGTGTCAATCGAGGAATATGAAGTTGAAACTAAAGATGTGAAAGCTATTGATGAGACTGAAAAGCTTTATAACGAATTTAATACTGACTCAGATATCAGGATTATGGCTGACTACAGAGAATATTGGATTTTTGAACGATTTGAAACAATGCCCACATATGTTGGATCAACCATAAAGGTAACAGCAGACATAGGATGTACGACACCTACTTGTAGAATTGATAAGAATGTTTCTGTAACAGTTAGCGCATCCTATAACGTTTCTGCACCATTAGAAATTAGTGCAATTAAAGCAAACGCAGGATTTACTTGGACTAATAGTGCTTCTGATTCTAGTGTTTATTCTTTTTCCCTTGTAAAAGGTGATAGAGGATATATCGGTTTTAAACCTTATTATAAGAGAGTAAGAGGAACTCTAAAGAAATATTCTAATTGGGATGGATATCTTGGAATCTCTAAAACTGGTATTGGATACTCAGTTAAAAAAACAGCCTCGGGTGAAGCAGATGGGTATTATTATTTCGTACATTATTAATACTTAAAGTTACTAAAAACACCTTAATTAATCGAATTATGATTTATCAAGGTGTTTTTAAGCTGTTGTTAGGAAGAGTAAGTTGCTAATATAAAAACAGAGGGATTGTTCGAAAAATAGTCTTAGAGTTAACAGGGGAATAAAAAGAAATAGTAACAACTGAAACTCCCTTTACGATTGGATCGATAAGTAAATCCTTAACCGGATTAGCCATTATGGGATTAATTGAAGGACTTTAAAAGAACTGACTAGTTCAATCCTGTAAAAACGGTAAATCATCGTTAAAGTTATTACAATCAACAACGTCCAAAACGTTGATTCACCAAACTTTTGAAGCATGTTGGGGTGTATTGACTATGACTTAGTTACTTTAACCATTGAGTATTATTGTCCCCCTAGAACTCTTTCAGTTAATTGATGTTACAATTTCATCAACCATCACACTGTATTTACTTTACGAGGCAACTCTTCAAAGCCTGATGTGTCATGATTAATAAAAAATGGAATAAAAAACAATGGATAGATCATTAAATACAAATTCATTGCCCACCAACTTATATCGAAATCTAAACTGAATCCCCAAAAAGCAATAGCCTGTAAACCTGAGCAAAAGGTTAACACTAATGAAATTAAGGCATACGCTCTCCATTTTGTGCTGCTTTTCTTATATAAGTACAAGCTATAAAGTCCTGTTGCTGAAATGAAAATATCTAATGGAAAAAACGACCAGTTCCAAGCGATAATAATAGGATTATCATAATCCTTAAATGCCCAATCTTTAGGAATAAGACTGAAATATGTAACAATCCAATAAATGATAAAGCCGATATCTGTAACGAGGAAAAATGGTTTTAAAAATTTCATGAATAAAAATTCTCCCTTATTTTTGAAATATGAATAAAAAGCACTTATTGAAAACAAATGTTTATTCTACAGGTAAGAGATGTAATGGCAAGGCGACAGACAGTGCTTGAATAATTTTCATCGTCGGTATGCCTTTAGCATGTTAGTTGTCATCCTCTGATTTTGAAATGCCATGCAACAATATATCCATAACCGCTTCTAATTTTTCTTTAATAGTTAATGTGTCTTGCAAAGCCATCGGAGATTTATAAATTTGATTAATTGCACCTAAATATAACTCAATAAAGATATTTAGATTTATATTTCGGATGAATCCTTGTTCAATACCTTGTTTCATTAAAGTAAGAACAGTTGACCATTCCTCTCTTAAGAAATGGTCTAATTTTTCCCATTGTTGAAAATGGTTCTTTTTTAAATCAGACAATAAGCGAATGTTCATAAACTCGAACTCTTCAGGGGTACTACAAAGGATAAGTTTTAGTTTAGCTAACACATTTAAATTCTCATTCAATGCAATCTCTTGTTCATTTTGCTTTATGCGATGAATAAATGTTTCAATAACCTCCTCAACAATTTGATCCTTTGAAGAGAAATGTTGATAAATTGTTCGTTTACTTGTTCCTAAATTTGCTGCCAACTCACTCACAGTAAAACTGAACCCTTTTTCTTGAATTAAACTAATCGTTTCATTAATAATCCTATTACGCAATGAAAATCCCTCCTGTTGAAACCAAAGAAACCAATTAGGTTTTATTGGTACCATTATATTATAATATCCAGATTTTCACAACAACATTTGCTAAATTTATTGAATTGTTATTAACATGCCATTTAGGCAAATTGACCGCTTTACAGGTGGGAAAGTAAGTAAAAGGAATGTTGAGAGATTACTACGGTGGATAAATCGATAAAATAAAAGAACTTAATTTCTTTCATCAAGAGCACTAATGTTTTTGGTGGAAGAGATATTTTTACAGCATTTGATAGTGTCTTATTTATCGAGTCCTTCTAAAAGCATTACAATTCAAATATATAAGGGTTTTGTCTAAAACATTAATATTAAGGATTTAAAAGGAAGCTTTTCATGAGTTGAGAAAAATTGTGGAAAGCTTCTCTTTTTGATGTGCAGGAAAACTTGTGAAGCTGTTTAGATGATTTAAGTGATCCATAAGTTCGGCGGTTCTGCTAACATTGCAGGGGCTAATAAAAAACATTGATTTTCATCGGAAAGGAATTTTGCGCCATAGCGATATGCAGCACGCAATATTTGGTTCAGTGTCCGTGAATTTGCAATGGGTGGGTGCAGCATTAAACGGGATGGCTCATCACTGTGTGAAAAAAAGAAGCGGTTAACAAGCTGCAATCAGATTGGATTGCGGGAGGTTTGCATAGAGTTGGGAAGATTTAGCGCTTGATTGTGCGACATGAAAAGGTGCCTATAGTGTATAAATTGGTAAACAGGCAGTAACCCAACATCAAATAAAATTGCAAAAATAGTAAAAAGTATGAAATGATAATCTTATTAAGGTTTTTGATAGGGGAGATCGATGATGCCACATTCAATATTGCTGGTGGAAGATGATTTAGAAATTAGTGAGATGGTAAAGACGCAATTGGGGAAGGAAGGATTCAAGGTCGTTCAAGCGTTTGATGGTGAGTCTGCTCTTCAATACTTTTCTGCTGAAGGCTTTGATTTAATTTTGCTAGATCTCATGCTGCCCAAAATGAATGGAATGGATTATTTACAGTTCGTAAGGGAGCAAAGTGTGATTCCTGTTTTAATTATGTCGGCAAAAGATAGTGAGGTGGATAAAGCAATAGGTCTTGGGTTAGGTGCTGATGACTATATTGCGAAGCCTTTTTCGATGATTGAATTGACAGCAAGAGTAAAGGCTGCTATACGCCGTGCCAATAACTACTCCAAAGCTGTTGAGAAAGATGTGACAGCTATTATGAACATCGGTGAGCTAACGGTAGACTTAGAAAATTTTTCAGTAAAAAAAGAAAGTCGGGAAATTAAGTTGACAGCGAAGGAGTTTCTGATATTAAAAATGTTTATCAGTTCACCAAATCGCGTTTTTACTAAAGAGCAAATCTATCAATCTGTCTGGAATGATGACTATTATAAGGATGAGAATGTCATTAATGTACATATGAGGCGGCTGCGGGAAAAGATTGAAGATGACCCTTCAAATCCGAAGTACATTAAAACGATTTGGGGCATTGGATATAAGCTTGGAGAAATTTAATATGAATATTATAGTAGGTTCCATTATTTTTATTTTACTTACAATCGTTTTCCTACAGGTGAAAATGGCTCGAAAAAAACAGGCAGACCTTCAATATATCCACAAGAAACTAAAGCAAATCCTTACAGAAAAAACCAATGAGAAGTTGATTTTACAAACGGATGATGCCAATTTGAAGCTTTTGCTGATTGAAATCAATCATTTATTGGAACATAATCAAAAGACTGTGGCCCAATATAATAAAACGGAGATAGCGATGCGCAAAATGCTGTCAAATATTTCGCACGATCTAAAGACGCCTTTGACTGTTGTATTAGGCAGTATTGAGATGGTGCTGGAAGATGCAAAGCTATCCGAAGCTGAAAGAAAAGCTTTGCTTGAAAAAGTTTATCGTAAATCGCAGGAAGTGTTAGAGTTAATGAACAAGTTTTTTGATTTAGCAAAATTAGAGTCTGGTGATCGGAACCTGTCTATTAGCCGTCTTGATATAAATGAACTTTGCAGAAATAATATATTATCATTTTATAATATTTTAACAGCAAAAGGGTTTCAAGTAGATGTTTCTATACCTGAACAACCTCTATACATTTTTGCTAATGAAGTAGCCATGAACAGAATCCTACAAAATCTAATTTCAAATGCCATTCGATATGGAAGTGATGGAAACATCATTGGCATTGAAGTTCGAGATGATGAGGAGTCTATTTTTATTGACGTCTGGGATCAAGGAAAAGGCATTCAAGCAAGTCATAAAGACCAAGTATTTGAAAGATTGTATACACTTGAAGACTCTCGAAATAAACAGTATCAAGGAAGCGGATTAGGGCTGACTATTACCAAAAGATTAGTAGAAGAAATGGGAGGCGAAATAACGCTCTCCAGTATTCCATTTGAAAAAACCATATTCACGATTAAACTTAGACGGGCTAAATACTAACTTCAATTTTTGTATTGATTTTTGCTTATTCGTTTTACAAGAGATGAAGCTGTTTGATCAAAAAGTTTAAATTCTTAAGAAATGCGTAAGAATTGATTAATAAAAATGAAAGTTCTCCTCGGTATGATGAAGAGAAGAAATAGAGAGGAGTTTTTTTGATGACATACATTTTACAGACCCATCACTTAACCAAAACATTTCAAGGGAAGGAAGTCATCTCAAATGTCAATATGAGGGTGAAAAAAGGCGAAATTTATGGGTTTCTTGGCCCAAATGGAGCAGGAAAAACGACAGTTATGAGAATGTTGATGAATTTAATAAAACCCACGAGTGGCGAAATTAATATGTTTGGTCAGCGAGTAACAAATCAGTCCTATGAGTTGTTGAAACGAATTGGTTGTATTATTGAGTATCCTGTCTTTTACGATAAACTTACCGCAAAAGAAAATCTAGATTTACACTGCGAGTATATGGGCTATTATGATAAAAAAGCCATTGATGAGGCGTTAGATTTAGTAAATTTGCATAATGTTGACGATAAGGCAGTAAAAGATTTTTCTCTCGGAATGAAACAAAGGTTGGGGATTGCTAGAGCCATTATTACTAAGCCTGAATTGCTTATACTGGATGAGCCTATAAACGGGCTTGATCCAGTGGGAATCAAGGAGTTGAGGAATTTATTCCAATTGCTTTCAAAGGAGTACGGGATCACGCTGCTGATATCAAGTCATATTCTTGGAGAAATAGAATTGATGGCAGATACGGTTGGGGTTATTAGTGAAGGGCGTTTAGTTGAAGAAGTATCGATGGAAAGCATTAGAAACAAAAATACGAATTATATTGAAATTTGTACAAATGATAGTAAAAAGGCTGCTCTCGTTCTTGAGAATTCCTTGAATATTTCAAACTACAAAATTGTCGATCCATCGATGATTAGAATATATGAAACAGATATATCGCAACATGAAGTTGCAAAATCATTGATTTTGCAGGACGTTTCCATTCATTCGATCAATGTTAAAAATCATTCTTTAGAAGATTACTTTTTAACTTTAATAAATGGGGGCGGAAAAATTGCTTAAATTAATTCGTTTGGAAATAAAAAAACATAAAATGTTTGGATATGTCAAAGCTGCGTTTATTGCAAACATCATGATGATCGTATTGGCCTGTATATTACCTATTATAGATAGTATCGAAGGAGATTCTTACTTTATAGATTATAAAATGATGTTGATAGCGATCGACACGATGGTAAGGGGAACGTTTATTGTGTTTTCCGGGGTTCTCATTGCAAGGTTGATCATTGACGAATATAAAAATAAAACGATGCACCTCTTGTTTATGTATCCTATAAAGAGACATACGATTATGTTGGCAAAGCTTATCTTAATTTCAAGCTTCACATTTATAGCGATTGTGATATCTAATTTTATTGTTAGTGCTGCCTTTTACGGAATAAATTCATTCGCTCATTTTATCATAGATACAATCACGATGAGGATTATTGCGGAGCAGGCGGTAAAAGTATTGTTTACTGCATTATTTTCTGCAGGGCTAGGATTAATTCCCCTTTATTTTGGAATGATAAAAAAGTCTGTATCGACAACCATTGTAACTGCGGTTTTATTAGTTGGTGTAGTTGGATCTGACATTAATGGATTCTCATTATTTAATGTGATCATAATTCCTGTCACTCTCGCAGCGATTGGATTCATGGTCGCTTATATGTCTTTTAAAAATATAGAAAAAGTTGACGTCAATTAAATAAAATGGTGCCAAGGATAATACCCCCTCTGAAATTAGAGGGGGTATTATTTATAAGTGAAATTTGATAAAAAGTAGGAAGTTTTAGCCCAGCTAACTTAAAAATGCTCTTATGTCACCGTGTAATTTACCGTTCATGAAAAAATAACGACCGTTCATGAACAAATTCCAAAATGAAAGGGAAATTATGCTAGACTACAATTTAAATATAGCAACTGGAAAGAAAAGGCTAAAAAATTTGTCGTCTGATGTAAGCGGTTGCTGTTGTTGGGGAATATCACTGAAAACAGGATGATGTAATTAACGGGACGCAGCGAGCGTACTGTCTTTATAATATATATGGATTTTGATTTAATCAACTATCGTAGAAAGAGGTTGGAGATTGTGAGAAAATCGATTGCATATCGTATATTGTTTATCCTAATATTTTTAACAGTTCTTATTGCATTAAATACGATATTAAGTGGAGTAACAAACACACAAGTAAAACTATCTGCGGATATCATGGTAGAGTCTTTTCTCAAACTGGAAAAAGAGCAGGTTAAATTGGCAAAAGAAATGGGTCAGATTGATTTGTCTGTACAAACCTATATTTTAGGGAATGAAAAAGACAAAGGAGAAATATCAGAAGCGATTTTAACTCATACGGAACAGGCAAATATCAGCCTAAATGAGATTGAAAGCATAACGAATGAACTCTCGGAAAAAGCAATGAACAGTATACTTCATGATGCCTATAAACCATACATGGAGGACATGGAAGGTTTCCTCCAACAGGCTGGGACGATGGCTGAACATATTCAAAAGGATGATGTGGCAGCAGCTAATGGAAGCTATAATGCTTTAGAAACATTGTCTGCTGCTATGGGAGAGTCGGGAGATCATTTTCAGACAATTCTAAATGAACGTATCGACCATGAAAACTCTTTGATTCATTCAAGAATAAGTCGATCGACTGTTATTGTGTGGTCAATGGCGGCAATCTTTATTATCACAGTTGCTGTTACTTTTTGGTTTTCTTTGAAAACGATCATTACTCCTCTGAAAAATGCTCACACAAATCTGAGGAATATCATCGCAAAACTGGAGAACAATGAAGGGGATCTGACGGTTCGATTAGAAAGCAGATCGGAAGATGAAGTGGGTCAAATTATAACAGGCATAAATCGTTTCTTAGAGACTTTACAAAATGTAATCATTGCAATCAAAACGAGTTCCAACGAAATTAATAAGTCCACGAAAAATATTAGTGTGCAGATAGGGCAAAGTCAGGACGCCACCTCTAATATTTCTGCCAGCTTAAATGAGCTGTCGGCAGGGATGGAAGAAGTGAGTAGTATGATACAGAACATAGATGCTGGAGCACAAGAAGTTCTGTCAGAAGCAAATGTTCTAGCCGATCATGCAGAGTCAAACTCCAATCAGGTTGTTGAGATCGTCGAGCGTGCTGATGAGATTCTCGCCCAGTCCAATCAGAGTAAATTAGAGATGGCATCGGTTGTAGAGGAGATTAAGCAGGCAATGGATACGGCGATCAAGAATAGCCAGTCTGTAGAGAGAATTAAGCAGCTTACTGCAGATATTTTAACGATTTCATCACAAACCGATTTATTAGCGCTTAATGCATCTATTGAAGCATCAAAAGCAGGAGAGGCCGGAAAAGGCTTTGCAGTAGTAGCAGAAGAGGTGCGGAAATTATCAGAGAGTACAAAGAAATCTGCAACAGACATCCAAAATACGAGTGCATTGGTTACAACCTCAGTAGCTGATCTTGTTCAAAATGCTAATAAGATTATGTCTTACATAACGAAGAAAGTGTTGGACGATTATGACGTTTTTGTGGAGCAGGCAAAAACATATAAGGTGGATGTGGATACGATCAACGAAATGCTCGTTCGTTTAACAAAAGCCTCAGGAGATTTAAGAAAGATATCTACAGATATGGCTTATGGCATCCAAGGAATTACAGCTGCTGTTGAGGAAAGTACAGAAGCAATGATTCTATCTAATGAGAATACAGCGAATTTATTAAGCTCTATTTCCGTTATTTCCGATGAGGTTGCGAAAAATCGTGAAATCGTAATGGATTTAGACAATCAAGTTAACAGCTTTAAAAAGGTTGAGAAATAATAATAAATAGGGTTAAGGATGTAACAAATAACCGTGAATACCGAGAGGAATGATTCTCGGTATTCACGGTTAACATTTGACATTGAACCCTTTTAACAAACAGTGTTCTCTATTTTTACAAAATTCACTTTAGTTAAGGTGTCCATTCTGCACTAATAATCGCGACGAGTTCCCAATTTGAAGCATTATTAGGTTCAAATACTAGAAATACACTTTTCCAATCTTCATACACGGGTTCTTTGTAAAACTCGACGATTTTTGCTTTAGGGAATTTTGCTTGAATGCGTTCGTTCAAGTCGCTGCGCTGTGTTTCCGAGTCAAACATTTTATTATCAGAGTTAAGGAAAGTATCTGGTTTTAAGTACCTATCCATGTAACCTGTCGGCGTATATTTAAGCTCCATATTGGCGTCACCATAGCCCCAAAAATACTCCGTGTTATCTTCTAAAAGTGCAGGAACTTCATCTTTTTCAAAAACAGCGGAAAACTGTTCGATGTAGTCATAGAGGGATAAGAACAGCCCTTTTTCTGAATGGACGAAACTTGATAATAAATCCATATCTCGGTTGCGAAGGGCATCGTATATTTCTGTTGCTTTTTCTTCAACGGATACCTGCTCTTCTTCAGTAATCTCCGAATTTTTTTCGTCCTGCTCTTGCAGATTTTCCCGTTCATTCGCGTTAGGTGTTTGAGTTTGTTCTCCTATTTGCTCTCCATGATTCATCACAAAGCTTAAACCTAATATACTAATTAAAACAATTGCCGCTGCTGATGCAACTCCTATTTGTAACCTTTTCATGAGCGGATGTCTCCCTTCCGGTTGTTGGACCTCTACATCGTTTAGGGCATTCATGATATGCTGATGCATACGGTCTTGTTTTGATTTACTCATGCTATGAGTGGGTAATTTACTAAGCTTATCCTCTAAATTATTTTGGTTATTTTTCATTTGAGGTCCTCCTCACTGATTTGCTGCCGCAATGCCTTTATGGCGCGGTGATAATTTGTGCGTACCTCTGTTTCCTTACAATTTAATATTTGCGCTGTCTCCCGTACGGATAATCCTTGAATACCCCTTAGGATCATCACCTCTCGAAATTTCCTCTTCAATCTAGAGATGGAGAGATAAAGCTCTTTCTGTTCCTCATTTTTTAAAAGGATATGCTCCGGATTAGCGCTTGTTTGCTGCTCCCAAAAGCGCTCATCGAATGTTGTACTGTTTTTGCTAATCTTTGTCTCTTTTTTTCTGGCTTCGTCTATCGCTGTATTTCGGGCAATGGTGAAGAGCCAAGTTTTGGGTGAAGATTGATTCTTGTAAGAGTGAAGACCGCGCCCAGCTTTTATAAAAACCTCTTGCACTAAATCCTCTACATCTGTTGTACAGGTGTAGTAAACCAAAAAGTTGTAGACATCATTGCTGTATAGGTAAAACCATTCTGAAATAGTCTCTCTAACATTTGTCATAAAGTAAGGGTCCCCTTATAATTGAATTCACCTTATTAGACGGGTGAAATATTAATTTGTGTCAAAGATTTTTAGAATGGTCATTATGGAGAATTGATGGCAGAGTTTTAATTTTTATAGCAGCTTTTGCTAAGTGGATGCTGCTCGCTTGTCAATGAAAGGTTGAGTCAAAGTTAACTGGAGCAAATGCAAAAGGCATGATAGAAGTTATATAAGGAGCCACTGCCCAATCGTCCCTCCTGTCTTCGTTCATCAAACTTTTCTCCCATTCTCTTATAATTAAATTTGTTCACTACCATAACTTCCTTCCTGTTTTGGGTGAATATTTAATTTTATTTTAGAAAATAAAGTAAAATTAAAATAGCTAAGCTTTTATGATTAAGGAGGAATAATAAACGTGAAATTATTCAATTTTATTTTTTTGCTTGTTTTTACTGTTTTCTTGATCACAGGCTGCAGTGAGAAAAACCAAGAAACAGCTAAAAATAATGAAGGTTCTAATAATGTGAACGAAATTGCGGAGGATGAAGAGGACTCACAATTTAAGCCAGGCACATTCGAGCCGGGTAATTTTGAGCCAGGCAACTTCGAACCGGGCACGTTTGAACCAGGCGATTTTGAGCCGGGCACGTTCAAACCGGGAACGTTTTCTCCGGGTAATTTTGATGAAAATGTAACGATTTCGGTAGAAGAGAGTGAAATCGTAATTGAAGTTCCGAGCAATCTATTATTTGATTTTGACAAAAGTGAATTAAAATCGGATGTCATTGAAACGCTTGATCAGTTAAGTGAGGAGCTTAATATGTATGAAGGTGCCAATGTCTGGATAAATGGTCATACTGATAGTCAAGGAGACGAAATATATAATCAAAAGTTGTCGGAAGAGAGAGCACGAGAAGTGCAAAGCTATTTAGAGAAAAAAGTAAATTTGGAAACAATAAGCATTGAAACAAAAGGGTTGGGCCAGACAATGCCGATTGCATCGAATGAGACGGAAGAGGGAAGAGAGAAAAACCGCAGAGTGGAGATTGTAGTAGAACCTTTGCAGAAAAAATAATGGCTTTTCAAGTCTAAAAAATTAGTTTGACAAGTCCTCTTCTTCAATAATCGTTGAGATAGCATCGATATCACGGGTATCGGTGGAGATGTTTGAAGAAGTAATCGAAATTAGTGATGAAGAATTACATACGATTCAAAAACTGGTTTAGAAGCAAGGACACTTTTAGAGTTAAAGAATAATGTCAGCAAACTTCTCTTAGGGAGTAAGTCAATAAAGTAAATCGAGGGGCTTCTCGCAGGTAATTAATTAGGTGAGAGGCTTCTTTTGGGATAACAAGGAAACCGGTTTCTAAAATAATAAAAAAATGTAAAAAATCTTTTTAAAAATGATGATTATCAAGGTAATTAAGAGATTTAAAGATGTTGAATTGTTTATTTTCAAATAATTTATGTTAATTTATTTAATTTTAAGGGTTGATTTTTAAATAATATGCCATTATTATGGAAATGTAAGCGATTACTTGTTGAGTTTTGGTCTTTTACGAAACCGGTTTCCTAAAATGTGATGGTTTTATATTGGAGGTGTTCATTTCTTTAACAAATCTTTACAGGATAAAAACTATAAAAATATTAAATTGTTTAAGGGGGCATAAACTTGAAAAGTATGAAGAAAATGGCCATATTTGGAATCTCGTCACTGCTGGCGCTGTCTCTAGCAGCTTGTAGCGGAAACAATAAGGATGCAACAAGTGATCCTAAGGATAGTGATGAAGAAATTACGTTGGATTTCTGGACTTTTGGTGCGACTGGGTATGAAGAATTGGCAAAGGAATATGAGAAGGAAAATACGAACATAAAAATTAAAGTAAAATCATCTGAAACAGCCGATCATCATGATGCATTGTTTACTGCATTATCGGCTGGAAGTGGCGCACCAGATATTGCGATGCTAGAGATTGATCAATTTGACCGTTTTAAGGTTGCTCAAGATCGATTCGAGAATTTATATGATCTCGGCGCAAACGATGTGAAGGATCAGTATTTGGATTGGAAATGGAAGAGTGGAGAAAATACGGAAGGTGACTTCTTATTTGGTTTGCCAACAGATATTGGACCGAAAGCATTGTACTATCGTACCGATTTATTTGAAGAAGCCGGTTTGCCAACTGATCCAGAAGAGGTAGCTACTCTCATTAATTCTCCAGAAGAATTCGAGAAAGCCGGTTTACAGGTGAAAGAAAAAACTGGAAAGCCCTTTGTTGATAGTATCGAAATGGCGTTCAGAGCGTACTTAGATGCTGCAGGAACAGCGTATTTAACTCCTGATAATGAATTGAATTTAGGAGCTGACAGTGAGGTTAAAAAAGCATACGACTATGCGGTTCGTTTAAATGATCTCGGAATTGTAGGAAAATTTGAAATGTGGAGTCCGGAGTGGGCTAACGCGGTTAATAATGGTGAGTTTGCGGCAGAGCTTGGTGCAGGCTGGTTAAAAGGTTGGATGGAAGGAAATGCCCCTGATGCTGCTGGGAAGTGGAATGTTGCGACATTGCCAACTGAATTTGCTGCAAACTGGGGTGGCTCTTATATTGCTGTTCCAAAGGAAACGAAACATGCACAAGCAGCTTATGACTTTATTGAATGGCTTGTTTCACCGGAAAATCAATTAAAGTCATTCCAAAGCCATGGATTATTCCCATCGGCCCAATCGGTATATGATATGGACGAATTCAAGTCAAATGCAGATGAATTTTTCGGCGGGCAAGCAACAGCGCCTGTATTTGCTGAAGCTGCACAAGACATTGCAGGCATTCCATATAAAGGTGAAAAGTACTTCCCGATTCATAACGAAATTTTGAATGCTCTTAAGAACGTTCAAAATGAAGGAGCAGATCCAGAAAAAGAATGGGAAGCTGCTGTGAAGCGCGCTCAAGATTTATTAAATCGATAATTTACTAGAATGATAGCGGTCGGCTTACAGATGCAAGCCTTTGAAAAAAGCTTGAGACGTAAGCCGACCATCTTTACATTGACAACTTCACAACTGGAAGGACTGTCCTATGTTGAAATAGAAAGGCTTTTTTCGTAATGGTTGCTCTAGCATCGAGGCGGCGAAAAGTGCCGTACCTAAATAATATGCAGGTGTAAATGTTTGCTTTCTATCATAGAAAAAAGTCGGACGTTTACAAAAAACGATATTCATTACGAAAACAGCGAAGAGAAAAGAGGCGTGAAAATGAACTCGATTAGTAAGAAAGCAACTATATTTAAAAGAAAGAAATACAGGTCAGAAGAGAAAAAGGACATGATTTCTGGATATTTATATATAGCGCCTTTCTTCATTATTTTTACACTTATTGGTCTATATCCGGCCCTTTTTAGCATTTTCTTGGCCTTCCAGAAATGGAACGGTTTAAGTCCAATGACATTTAACGGGTTGGCTAATTTTCAAACCGTATTAACGGATCCCCTATTTTGGAAGTCGGTTTACAATACGATTATCATGGGGATACTGGGCACTGCTCCGCAATTAGTGGTTGGTCTAGTCCTCGCTTATTTATTGAATATGGCTTTTCTTAAGTTTAAAAGTTTTTTCCGTGTCACCATTTTTATGCCTTATCTAACTTCAATGGTTGCGGTCGCGCTCATTTTTAGTGTGCTGTTCAGTAATCATGAATCCTCCTTGGCCAATTTCGTGTTGACCAACTTCTTTGGACTTGATCCAATCGCATGGAAAGCATCGGAATGGGGAACAAAAATTGCCATTTCAATTATGGTTTTCTGGCGCTGGGTCGGGTATAACACGATTATCTATCTGGCGGGAATTCAAAGCATTCCCAATGATTTATACGAGGCAGCGACAGTTGATGGAGCCAATAAATTTCAGCAACTTTTTTATATTACGATCCCAATGCTAAAGCCTTTTATCATCTTAACGGTATTTACTTCAACGGTCGGAGCAATGCAATTATTCTCTGAGCCAACTGTGTTTTTAGGTAGGGATGCCTTTACAAGGGACGAAGCAATGACGATTGTTATGTACTTATATCGAGATGCATTTCGATTGCAGTCCTTTGGTACTGCGTCAGCAACCGCCATTATTTTATTGGTCATCATCACCGTGTTTGCTGTTTTCAATCTTAAGTTAACACAAGGATTTGGAAGGAAAAAGAGAGGTGGGGCAGATGAGTAAACAACACAATCAAAGACGTAAAAAATTCTCCATCGGCCGAATATTCGTCTATTTATTTTTAACGCTCGCTTCCCTTGTTTCGCTATTTCCTTTTTATTGGATGTTTGTGATGGCGACAAGGCCGAGCGCCGCTTATAACTCGATTCCACCAACTCTTACACCGGGAAATATGATGGTTGAAAACTTTAAAAAGGTGCTGAATCAAATTGACTTCTTTGGCGGAATGTGGAATTCTTTTATTCTCTGTGCTGTGGTGACCATTGTCGTTCTATTCATTAGTTCATTAGCTGGTTTTGCGTTTGCCAAGTTTAAATTCCCAGGCAAAAATGCTCTTTTTGTAGCAATTTTAGTTACGATGATTATCCCTCCGCAGCTAGGGCTCATTCCGCAATATTTCTTAATTTCTAATGCGGGTCTTTTGGATACATTACCAGGAGTAATGATTCTATTCTTTTTAAATCCTTTAGGAATTTTTCTCATGAGGCAATATATAGCTGAGGGTGTTCCAGATGAATTAATTGAAGCGGCGAAATTGGATGGGTGCTCCAATTTTAAAATTTACTGGCGCATTGTCTTGCCGATTATCTTACCGGCATTTGCTACTTTAGGAATTATCGTTTTCACTGCTGTTTGGGGAGAATTCTTATGGCAGTTCACCATTTTAAGGGATCCAGAAATGTATACGATTCAGGTAGCGTTGGCTCAGTTGAGCAATACCAATAATATTGATTTTGGCATGATTTTATCTGGTGTTTTCTGGGCAACTGTTCCATTACTAGTTATTTTCTTGCTGTTTAACCGCTTATTTATATCTAGTATTACGGAAGGGTCTGTAAAATAACCAATTTTTCCTACCCTGCTATTGTTTCATTTTCAAACTCCCTGTAATCTAACATTAAGAGAGAATTTAGATGGAAATAGAAGGGATAACATAATGAGTTTAACGATAGATGATATTGCAAAAATGGCAGGAGTATCACGTTCAACGGTTTCAAAAGTGATAAATAACTATGGCGGAATCAGTGAAAAAACAAAGAAAAAGGTCATGACCGTTATTACTGAAATGGGATATGCACCAAATTTTTCTGCACGTTCACTGGCAACAAAGAAGTCAAATCTCATTGGTCTTATCTACGCTGGTAAGATCAATGTAGATATGACCCATCCGTATTTCAATGAAGTTATTTCGACCTTTAAAAAAAATATTGGTCTGTTAGGTTATGATTTGTTAATGTTTTCCAATGAACATTTTCAAGGCAGCTATTTAGCAAGATGTAAGCATTTTAATTTGGACGGCTGTTTAATCATTGCTGGTGAAGAAGTAGAGAGTGCGACATATGAGCTCGCAGAAAGCGGTTTTCCTTGTATTGGGATTGATATCGAATTAACCGGACCAAGAGCAAGTTATGTCATGACAGATAATGTCAATTTATCGAGAAAAGTGGTAGAGCATTTCTATTTGAATTCCATTAGAAAAATTGGCTATATTGGTGGAATGCGTGAATCCGTTATTTCCAATCTTAGATTGAAAGGATTCACCGATGCTATGAATCAGTTTGGCCTGGAAGTTCATGAGGAATGGATTCAATATGGGGATTTCCAAGAAGAGAGCGGTTATGTCTCCATGAAGAACATGCTCAAGTTAAAGAATTATCCAGAAGCTATTTTTGCTGCATCCGACTTAATGGCATTGGGTGCGTTAAGGGCTATTGAAGAAGCTGATCTTCAAACACCAAGAGATATCCGAATTGTTGGATGTGATGATATTGCTGCTTGCCGATACAGCGCCCCAAAACTGACTACAGTTAAACAGGATAAAGAGAAAATCGGTAAATTATCAGCTTATATGTTGAATGATTTGATTGAAGGACAATCAAAATTAAAGCCTGTGTTTACTGACTCTGAACTCATCGTTAGGGAATCATGCGGCACGAATAAAACCTTCTGGTAATTGGTTCAAAGCTTCAAACCTTTTAATTATACATTAACAACAAGATTTGTATGGGGTGATAGGAGGTTTTTTGGTGGACTATTTTGCAGTTTTTGATGTGGGAGGTTCTGCAATAAAATACTCTCTAATGGATGAGACAGGCGCATTTTTAGAGAAATCTTCTGTTGCTACTCCGAAGGACGGGCTTGATTCCTTTCTTGATATTATCGATTCCACGGTTAAAAATTTTCAAAAAAACCATGAAATAAGCGGCATTGCTTTAAGCATGCCTGGAGCAGTAGATGTGGATTCGGGCTTTATTAAAGGAATTACAGCCATTGAATATATTCATGGACCCAATATAAAAGAAATGATTCAAGAACGGACACAGCTCCGTGTTGAGCTAGAAAATGATGCAAATTGCGCAGGGTTAGCTGAAGGGTGGATTGGCGCTGCAAAGGGGATTAAGGATTATATTTGCATTATCATCGGCACTGGCATTGGAGGAGCGCTTGTCCTCGATCAAAAAATTCGCCATGGTAAAAACCTGTTCGGCGGGGAATTTGGATACATGTTGCTTGAAGATTATTTAAACCAGCCAATCGGGGAGTCGTGGAGTGCGTTAGCTGCAACAGGAGGGCTGATTATCCAAGTTGCGAAGCGAAAAGGCCTGGAACCTGCTGCTCTTGATGGGCGAAAAATATTTAAGATGGCGGATGAAGGCGATCAGGAAGTGCAGGATGAAATAGAGAAATTTATGAAGCGCCTGGCTGTAGGTATTTATAATTTACAGTATATTATTGACCCGGAAAAAATTTTAATCGGTGGTGCGATTAGCAAACGTGAAGGGCTTATTGAGCAAATTAATGAAAAGTTAAAACTTATGAAACCGAATCATGAGTGCTTGGATATTCACGTTGAACCATGCCGATTTGGAAATGACTCCAATTTAATTGGAGCTCTATATCATTTTTTGCGAAGAACAGCGAATCTTTCTAACCAGTAAAATGTGAACGATCAAAATTTAAGCACGGGGGTGTTAGAAATTGATACATGAAAGACTAAAACCATTTCCGCATGAATTTTTATGGGGTTCGGCATCTGCCGCTTATCAAGTAGAGGGAGCATGGGATGAAGACGGAAAAGGGCCATCCAATTGGGATCAATTCGTCCGTATTCCCGGAAAAACGTTTAAAGGGACAACAGGTGATATCGCTGTGGACCATTACCATCGATATAAAGAAGATGTGCGTCTCATGGCAGAGATGGGATTAAAAGCGTATCGCTTTTCTGTTGCTTGGACACGAATCTATCCTCAAGGTAAAGGGGATATAAATGAAAAAGGCTTGTATTTTTACAGTAACTTAATAGATGAGCTTATTAAAAATAAGATCGAACCTATATTAACACTCTATCATTGGGATTTGCCGCAAGCATTGCAGGATGAATATGGCGGTTGGGAATCGCGGGAAATTATTCAGGATTTCACAAACTATGCGATTACTTTATTTGAGCATTTTGGCGACCGAGTAAAGTATTGGGTGAGTCTAAACGAGCAAAATATTTTTACTAGTTTTGGATATAGAACAGCTCTGCATCCTCCAGGGGTAAAAAATGAAAAGCTTTTTTATCAGGTGAATCATCATGCCAATCTAGCAAATGCTAGTGCTATTAAAGAATTTCGAAAGTATGTACCAAATGGCAAGATCGGGCCGAGCTTTGCCTATTCACCCTCTTACCCAGCTTCTTCAAAACCAGATGATATTCTTTCTGCGGAAAATGCTGAGGAACTAAATGCCCATTGGTGGATGGATGTGTATGCGTGGGGCACCTATCCACAAGTTGCGTGGAAGTATTTAGAGGAGAAAGGTTTAACACCATCTGTTGAAGACGGGGATTTCGAATTACTCAAGGATGGGAAACCGGATTTCATGGGAGTAAACTATTATCAAACGACAACTTTTGAACAGAATCCGCTTGATGGTATTGCCGAAGGAAAATTGAATACAACCGGAAAAAAAGGTTCCTCTCAAGATACCGGGGTACCCGGCCTTTTTAAAACAGTTAAAAACGCCCATTTAGAAAGGACGAATTGGGACTGGAATATTGATCCGACTGGTCTCAGGATTGCTTTGAGACGGATTGCCAATCGCTATAAATTGCCAATTTTAATTAGCGAGAACGGCTTAGGTGAATACGATAAGCTGGAAGAGGGTCTCGTCAAGGATGATTATCGGATCAATTACTTGCAAGTACACATAAAAGCCGTTCAGGAAGCTATTTCCGACGGAGTCAATGTCCTTGGCTACTGTACATGGTCGTTTACTGATCTTCTAAGCTGGTTGAACGGCTTTCAAAAACGATATGGTTTTGTTTATGTGAATCAACATGAAGAAGGGGAACACGATCTCCGCCGCATTAAAAAGGACAGTTTTTTTTGGTATAAAGAAGTGATTGAAACGAATGGGCGCAAGCTATAATGATTGAAAAGCGCTTTTGCGAAAGGATTTAAAGTAAACTTTATGGATTGTTAATATTTAAATGGTGCCTCGCGAAAATGGTATGAATTTTTGCGGGGCTTTTTTTGCAAGAATAAGTGTCGTAAACATTCAAATTTAATATTTGCAACGATTTGTATCGCTATTTTAATATAATTGTAATCAAAATACCCCTGCTCCTATGTTATAAATAATGTATTAGGAAGGGGTTGTCTTATGCATTCCTTAAAAAGGGGAGCCATCGCTCTAACAAGTGTAGTTTTATTTTCAACAAGTATTGTGGCAAATGCAGAAACAAGTCAAGGAATGATCACTTCTAGTCAAAACAAACTTCAGCAAAATGCTGAAAAGATAAATGAAAAAAAAGTTGAAAAGCAGGAAATAGCGGCTGAACTGCAAAATGTTCAAAAAGAGTTGAAAGCCATCGAGACGGAAATCGTAAAGACGACTGAAACGATCAATGCTCTTGAAGAAAAAATAAATAAAACGAAACAAATAATTGAAGATAAAAAAGAAGAAATCATTGTGCTTCAGGATAAGGTACATACCCGTAAAGAAGTAATGGAAGATCGGCTGGTTTCTTTGCAGCATAATGATCAGGTGAATGCGATTGTAGCCATTCTACTCAATGCTGAGAGTATTACTGATTTATTTGAACGGGTGTCAGCAGTTACGACGATCCTGGGAGCGGATAAAGATTTGCTAGAACAACAGAGAGCGGATCTTGCAAAGATTGAAGAAGAAAAAATAGCGATTGATCAACAAGAAGAAAAATTGGAAAAACAATATACCGAATTAGCTGCTAGTCAAACAACCTTGGATAACAGTTTGCAGAAAAGACAACAAGAATTGGCTGCTGTTCAAGCAAAATATGATGCGGTGAATAACGAGATCCATCTCGCAGAAAAAGAGAAGGAACTTTTTCAAAAACAATTAACTCAAGCTCAAAACAAGTTAAAACAAGAACGTCAAAATGCAGTTAAGACAGCTAATGTCGTTAATCAAAATAAAACACAGGCTAAAAGTAGGGCGCCAAAGGAAAATAGCACCGTTAAAAATACCATGTATGTTACCGCTACTGCCTATAGTCATGAAAGTTCAAAAACAGGATTAACGTATATGGGGTATAATATTAGAAAGAATCCAAATATGAAATTAATCGCTGTAGACCCTTCTGTTATTCCACTCGGTTCCAAAGTATGGGTGGAAGGCTATGGTGAAGCGATCGCAGGTGATACGGGAGGTGCCATTAAGGGTCATAAAATTGACGTATTAATGCCAAACGATGCTCAAGCAATAAGATGGGGACGAAAAGTAGTTAAAATTTCTATATTAAATTAGTAAACGACGAGGGCGTTTTAAGAAAAAGCGCCCTCGTCGTTTAGTTTATATGACCGTTTGATTAACTGTTCATTTTTCAACCAGGAGCGGCAATGATGTATGGGTGTAAATGGAGGAGGAAAAAATTTATGAATGATTTGCGAAAAACGGATCATTATAGATGAATTTTATGGATGAATTTGTTAGTATAAAAATATAAACAAAAATATAACGGTTTCAGGTAAAGGAAGTTGGTGAAAGTCCAACACGGTCCCGCCACTGTGAAAGGTTTAGCCTTAAGTCAGGTCATTTATCTGAAGATCGTGTAGAAAAAACAAAATGATCTCGAGGTAGGATCTTTTTGTTAACGGCGTAGTGAAAAGAACCTCACTATGCCTTTTTGTTTAAAATCACAATGTTGTGGTTTGTATGAAGTGAAGATGCTTCCAGCTGTCAAATTATTGACAGAAAAAGGGCCCTTATTGTAAAGTTGAGTTAGGCACAATGGCGTGTAAACAAAGCAAAGAAGCTTTATGGAAAGAAATTCTTTCTATTAAAGCTTCTTTTTTTTTATTTTCACGCAATTGCAAATTATCATTTACCTTTAGTTGCAGACTAAAAGGCATAGGTCTATTTGCCTGTTTAATATGATGGTAAATTTAGACCGAAATAGTGCATAGGGGGCCAAACTATTAAACCGTCTATCACAATTGGAGAACTCAAAGTTCAGCCGAAAAGAAGGTGGTAATATAAGGGGATTGGCAAGCCTAATGAAAACTCCATGATTTTAAGTTAAAAAGAAACATCGATTAAAGAAGATGAAATGACTTTTAGAAAGTGGGGAAAATAGTGAAATTCAAAAGTGTGAAAATGCGTACTCTATCATTAATTCTGCCGTTATTATTACTCATATTAGGGGCAATAATTGTTTTTTCTTATATCAGTTCAAAAAATATACTGGAGCAGCAAATTGAAGAGCGCATGAATAATCAACTGGAGAGTATTACAGAGACAATTGGAAAAAGCTTGGTAGCACATAGTAAAATACCAGAGTTAATCGCGAGACAAGTTGAAATATCCCCAAAGGATTACTCTTTAAACACCTATGAAGAAATGTTATTAAATGCTATTCCGTCAAATGATTCAACGTTCGGTGGTGGAATATTTTTTGAGCCGTTCAAATATAAAAATGACGTTGAGTATTTCTCAGCATTTGCTTATTGGGAAGAGGGTTCTATAAAAACAACTCAGGAGTACAGTGATCCAGCGTTCAATTATACGGCGCAGGATTGGTACACGATTGTCAAGGATACTGATCAAAGTGTTGTATTTACAAGTCCATATTTAGATACGAATGTTGATGTATCAATGGTTACAGCAAGTGCTCCATTTTATGATGATCAGGATAACTTCATGGGAGTGGCTACAGGCGACATTGATTTAAGTGAAATCCAAAAAATGATTCGTGATACGAAAGTAGAGGAAACCGGTTACTCCTTTTTAATAGATAAGAATGGGACATATATAGCAGATCTTGAAGCTGAAAAGGCAATGCAAGTAAACATACAAGACGATCCGAACACAGCGCTTGCAAAATTAGGCAATCAAATAGTTGAGAACGACGATGGAATTCTCCATTTTAAAGATCAGACAGGAGATTATTCACTGTTTTTTAAAAAAGAACCGCTTACAGATTGGACAATCGGCCTTGTCGTTCCAGATAAAGAATTATACGCTTCTTTGTCTTCATTATTTAGAAATTTAATGATTGTAAGTTTAATAGGAGTGGCGCTCGTAGTTGTCATTATTCTGTTTTATAGTAGATGGATTGTAAAAAATATAAACGATGTAAACGGAATGGCCGAAAAAATTGCAGATGGAGATTTGAGTTATACATTAACGACGAATAGTCAGGATGAGTTTGGTCAAATGGCAGCGCATTTAAATCGAATGAAAGATAATTTGGCCGAAATTATTCAAAAAGTTAGTTTACAGTCCCAGCAGGTTGCTGCTACTTCTGAGCAGTTATCTGCCAGCGCTGAGGAGTCAAGCAAAGCTACTGAGCAAATTACGTTGGCTGTTCAGGATGTAGCAACAGGATCTGAACAACAAGTTGAAAATACAACGATTTCAACCAATCGGGCGAATGAAATATCAAATGTCATTGAGGAGGCCCTGGATGCAACTGCCACAATTACAAAATTAATAACGGAAACAAATAAAAAGGCGAATGCGGGGAGTGAGGTGGTCGCCAATACATTAAAACAAATCGACTTTGTTCATCAAGCGACCACTGAAACAGCAAGCAGTGTAGATAGATTGGGAGAAAAATCAAACCAGGTAACTCAAATCGTTGATATGATTTCAAATATTGCGGAGCAAACCAATTTACTGGCGTTAAATGCTTCAATTGAAGCAGCAAGAGCCGGTGAACATGGACAAGGTTTTTCAGTGGTTGCAAATGAAGTGAAAAAACTAGCCGAGCAATCGAGTGATGCAACGAAAGAGATTTTCAACATTATACAAGAAATAAAAAATGAGACAGAAAGAACCGTCTCCGCTATGAATGATAATAAACAATCCGTTCAGGATAGCATAGAACTTGTTTATAAAACAGGAGACACTTTTAAAGAAATTGTTCAAATGATCGTGAATGTTGTTAATAATTCAAAGGAAGTTTCAGCGATTTTGAATGAAGTCCAAGCGAGCACTCAAAATATGGTTTCTGAGATTAAAGCTGTATCAGATATTGCCAAACAATCAGCGGAAAATATTCAGAATGTAGCGGCAGCATCGGAAGAGCAGAACGCTTCAATGGAGGATATCACCGCTTCCGCCTCGGTATTAAGCAGCATGGCCCAAGAATTACAAGAAGCGATAAGCAAATTCCGAGTATAATGTTAAAGCGACAAGCTTCTTAAAACAACAATGATAACATACATGCAGATGGAATCGTTACGAATTTGTGATAAGCTTTGACAAAAATAAATCTTAGTAGTAATCTTGAACTGAACACAATGACGTGTAGAAAAAAGCAGAGAAGCTTTATAGATAAGATGAGTTCATCTTTCTGTAAGGCTTCTCTTTTTTTGTTTGGCTTTGTTATATGTTGGTGTTGCTCTTTACTCATAATGAAAGTCGTGTGAAGCTTTGGTTCTCAGAACATGAGCCCAAAATCGCTCTACTTACAATATCGTTTAACAAGTTTAGAAAAGAAGGTTTACTTCCCATTATTGTATTTACCTCAAGCACAAGCAGGGAGGACCCGAGCAAACTTTTGGGATAAGTCAAGAAAGGGTCTTATTTATTGAAGAATGACGAAGGAATTTGCGAAAAATCTCAGCCCTAGCAGGTATCATTTGTACTTGAATCGTTTTGAAGATGCCCTGCGTGTTTTTCATTTGATGATTAGAAAGGAGAGACAGAAGTGAAGGAATTTTATTTACCAACGAAAATATTTATGGGAGACGATGCTCTCGATCGCCTAGAGCAACTAACAAATGAAAATATTTTTTTAATCACAGATCCTTTTATCGAAAAGTCTGGGATGTTGGATGAAGTGTTAGCTCGTATGAAAGGTAGGAACAATGATTTTGAGGTTTTTAGCGAGATCGTACCCGATCCACCAATCGAGACCGTAGTTTCCGGAGTGAAGGTAATCGAGGAATTAAACCCTGGTGTTATTATCGCCTTCGGAGGCGGTTCCACAATTGATGCTGCAAAGGCCATCAAGGATTTCGCGATAAAACTATCGATTCTAAAAACAGAGCCAAAGCTAATTGCGATTCCGACAACAAGCGGTACAGGGACAGAAGTAACATCATTTTCTGTCATTACTGACCAAGAGAAACAGTTGAAATATCCTATTGTTTCTGATTCATTATTACCGCAAGAGGCAATACTTGCTCCTAATTTAGTGAAATCAGTTCCTCCTGCTATAACAGCAGATACAGGGATGGATGTTTTAACCCATGGTATCGAGGCTTATGTCTCCATCAATGCTACTGATTTTTCAGATGCCTTTGCGGAAAAAGCGATTCAATTAATCTTTGAGTATTTACCAAGGGCATATAAAAATGGTGAAGATCTTGAAGCAAGGGAAAAAGTGCATCACGCTTCTTGTTTGGCGGGGATCGCCTTTAATATTGCAGGGCTTGGTATTAATCATAGTATTGCCCATGCTAGTGGAGCCCATTTTCATATTCCACATGGTAGAATGAATTCGCTTCTTTTAACAACTGTGATTGAATTTAATGCTGATATCCAGGATTTTTCAAATCGTCATTATAGTAATGCTGCGAAAAAATATGCAAAACTAGCAAAGATACTGGGTCTTTCTTCTACGAATTGTAGAATCGGCGTCAAAAATTTAAATCAACATATACGCCTTTTACAAAAAGAGCTCGATATGCCTACATCACTTCGGCAATGTGGTGTAACTTACGATCAAGTTGTTAAAGAGAAAAGGGTGATTAGTGAAGCCGCATTAATCGATGCTTGTACGAAAACGAATTGTAAGATTCCAGCCATAGAAGATTTAGAAAAGATTATTGAATCAATCAAATAAATTCATTAATAATTCACAAAAATTTGATTGACAACGTTTCCAGCTTTGATAAAATAATTAGAGAAGGCACAAGGTAGTGCTGATTAAACTTCGAGGGCAAAGGGGCTTTTGAAAAAAGTTATGTTTAACTTTTTCAAAGGCTCCTTTTTTCAATCCAATGAATCGAGGATACTTAATTTATTGGACAAAATCAAATAGAAGAACGGATGGATGAACATGGAAGAAAGGGCAAGGGTTATACAGGAATATGTTCCTGGGAAACAAGTCACTTTAGCCCATATTATTGCAAATCCTACTCCAGATTTGAAAAAAAAGTTAGGCCTTAATAATCAAAGTATGAATGCGATTGGAATATTAACGATCACACCTAGTGAAGCCTCTATTATCGCTGCTGATATTGCGACAAAATCAGGTAGCGTTGAGATTGGATTTGTCGATCGCTTCAGCGGCTCCGTTGTCATTACGGGAGATGTATCTTCAATTGAACATGCATTAAAAGAGGTCATAAGTGGACTAGCCGAGATCTTAAAATTCTCAATCCCAACCATCACAAGGACTTAATGCTTTATGATGAAAAAGATTATTTTCATAGGCAAAACAGGCAGTGGGAAAACAACACTATGTCAGAAGCTACATGGTGAAAACATTGAATACAAAAAGACACAGGCTATCGTTCCTTTTGAGTATGCGATTGATACCCCAGGAGAATACATTGAGAATCGCTTTTATTATAAAGCGTTAATTGTCTCTGCGGCTGACGCTGATTTTATTGGGCTTGTGCACGATTGTACGGAAGAGTATAACTATTTTCCTCCATCGTTTGGCTCCGTTTTTCCGAAGCCTGTAATAGGAATCATTACAAAAATTGATTTAGCAAAAAGTAAAGAGGATATTCTCCTTTCTGAAAAGTATTTAAAATTGGCAGGGGCAGATCGGATATTCCCTATTTCCATATCTTTAGAAGAAGGAATGAAAGAATTAAAAGATTATTTGCAAGGAACCATTTAAATAATTTTTGATTAAGGAGAAGCGATATGAAAAGTCAAATTGTAATAGTCGATGATGAACCTATTACAAGAATGGACATTCGTGATTTGTTATGTGAAGCAGGCTTCGATGTTGTAGGCGAGGCTTCAGATGGCTTTGAAGCAATTGACGTATGTAGAAATTATGTACCTGATTTAGTTATCATCGATATAAAAATGCCTGTATTAGACGGGCTAAAAGCTAGTAAAATTATTAAACATGATAAGCTTGCAGGCGGTATTTTACTGCTTAGTGCCTTTAATGATCTTGACTATATTCAGCAAGCCAAAGATGTTGGAGCACTGGGGTATTTAGTAAAGCCATTGGACGAAAAATCGTTTATTCCAACGGTTGAGGTGGCGATTGCCAGAGGTCAAGAAATCAATAAACTAGGCAATGATTATGAGAAAATATCAAAAAAGCTTGAAGATCGAAAAGTTGTTGATATGGCGAAAGGCTTGCTAATGAAGGATAAGAAAATATCGGAAGATGAAGCTTATCATATGCTGAGGCAATTGAGTATGAATCGCCGTTGTTCAATGGGAGAAATTGCTCGAACAATTGTGATTATGTATGAATAGAAAAACAAACATCCCTTTTTTATGTCAAAAATATAGCAGCCTAACGAAAGAGGATATTAATAAAATAATAGAGGTTGCCGATTCTATTGATGTAGTTGGTGATTCTTTAGACTGCGATATTTTTATCGACATTCCCTCACGGCAAAAAGACGGTGCAATCGTTGTCTATCATGTTAAGCCAAGAATAAAATCTATCTATAAACATTCTCCTACCGGGCAAAGGGCTGAAATTGGCAATGAGCCTGGAGTGTGGCAAACGTTGCAAACGGGAAAAGTGTCGAAGAATATTAAAGCAAAAACTCAAGAAGGACGTTACATAACACAAAACATTTACCCGATCTTTAACCGTGAAAAGGTCATTGGCACATTAATTATGGAAAGAGACATAAGTTATAATATTATGCATTTCAGCATGAACCATAAAGCCAATTATGATATGTCGTCAACATTAATTTTAATAAAAAATTTAAATGATTACTTGGATGATGCCATTCTAATTTTTGATCATACAGGAAAACTTCTGACAAAAAATGTGAAAGCAGATATCCTTTTTCACAGCCTAGGATTTACAGAAGAAAATGAAGGAAAACATTTTAACGAGCTAAGGCTCATTGATATGACCTTTGAACAGTTTTTACAAGCGGATAACACTCAGCATGAGATAAAAATCGGAAACTTTTATTTTTTAATGAAAAAAGTGATGGTACCTAATGGTGAAAGGAAATTAGCGATTATTTTGCAAGACATTACTCAGTTAAAGGATAAAGATGCAGAAATTTCAATGAAGACAGTAGCTATTCGGGAAATTCATCATCGAATAAAGAATAATTTACAAACAATTGCCTCCATGCTTCGGCTACAGTCGAGGAGAAGTGAAAGTGAAGAGGCAAAAAAAATTTTAAAAGACAGTCTTAATCGAATCCTATCAATTGCGGCAACACACGAATTATTGTCAAAACAATTGAGCGATGAGATCAACTTAATAGAGGTCATCGATTTCGTCTTGAAAAATTTGCAAGCTAGCTATACGGAAAGTGACGAAATTCAACTGTTTTTCACATTTAACGAGGAATTTTTAATCGAGAGTGATAAAGCAACTGTCATTGCGTTAATTGTTAACGAATTAGTACAAAATTGTTATGATCATGCCTTTAAAGGATTGGAGAAAGGCGAAATTATTGTAGATGTTAACAAACAAAATGAGATTGTAACGATCAATGTTCAAGATAATGGTGTAGGCTTTATATATACAGAAGAAATAGAAAAAAGCCTTGGTTTTTCAATTGTTCAAAGTTACGTACGAGATAAGCTGCGGGGCAAATTAGGGATTACAAAAAGAGAAAAGGGTACTGATGTCTTCTTTAGGTTTACTGTATAATTAACATTTCAAAAGTTAATATGTTGATATATGACGCAGTGTTGCGGCAGAAGTCCGAAAGCAAAGAGGCTTAAGGTTATAAGTTCTATTTCCGATTTGGAAACAGCTATAACTTTAAGCCTTTTTTCTATATAAACCATATTGTTGATTAAACAACCTTTGCCTCATTTTATGTGGAATTTTCCTTTGCTGAAAAGGTCCTCTAGTCTCGCGCGCCAGCACGACGGTCTCCTTATCAGCCAAGCCGTGTGGGATGCGCAAAAATGTAATTGAAAAAATGTTGCTCTTAGTTGGAATTAAGGGAGGTGAGCAAATTGAGTGAGAACATGTTAAGTGTGGGGATCGATATTGGCACATCTACTACACAATTAGTCTTATCGATGCTCACAATTGAAAACATGGCATCCAATTTTACTGTACCAAGGATCGTGATTGTTGATAAGCGGGTCATTTACAAAAGTGCGATTATTTTCACTCCGATTTTAGAAGATAACAGAATTGACATGGAAAAGATAGAGAGTTTTGTAGAACAGCAATATGTGGCTGCAGGAATACAAAAGGAGGAAATTCAAACAGGGGCAGTGATTATTACTGGGGAAACTGCCAGAAGAGAGAATGCCAATGAGGTGTTACGAGCATTAAGTGGCTTTGCCGGCGATTTTGTTGTGGCTACGGCCGGACCTGATCTAGAAAGCATTATCGCAGCAAAGGGGGCGGGAGTTCATAACTATTCGCAAGAACACTCAACTTCGGTGATTAACATTGATATTGGAGGTGGGACCAGTAATCTAGCTTTCATCCATAACGGAGAAGTAGTAGATACAGGGTGTTTAGACCTTGGAGGGAGACTAGTGAAAGTTGATCGACAGACAAAAGAAATTACATACATCTCTCCAAAAATTCAAGAGCTTATTGAGATGAAAAAACTGTCTATCCGATTAGGAGATACTGCAACCGAGGATAAATTAGCTCCCTTAATTAAGGAAATGGTTCAATTAGTCAAGGTAAGTGTAGGGATGGAGGTTCATTCTCCTTTTTACGAAAGATGTCTTACCCATAAAGGATTAAAAAGAAATCAAAACGCAAATTGCATATCCTTTACTGGAGGTGTTGCGGACTCTATTTATAACGATTATGAAGGAGACCCGTTTCTGTATGGAGATATAGGGATTTTGTTTGGTACAGCTATTCGTCAATCGAGTATTTTAGAAAATTTCACATTAGTCAGACCGGATGAAACGATTAGAGCAACAGTTGTTGGAGCAGGCTCGCATACAACCGAGATCAGTGGAAGCACGATTACGTATACGGGAGATTTTTTTCCAATCAAAAATATTCCTGTTTTGAAATTGGCAAGCGATGAAGAGAGACTGGCTCCAGAAGAGTTCGGTGAAAGAATAAAAGAGAAATTGGAATGGTTTAAGGTTGATGGAAGGCTAGAACATGTTGCTATTGCTTTGCGAGGCAAACATAGCCCTACTTTTAAAGAAATTGAAAAATTGGGGACTGGCTTAGCTTTAGGCTTGGCAGAGTTAATGTCGAAAGAATCCCCGATTATTATCATTACGGAAGAAGATATTGGGAAAGTTCTAGGGCAAACACTCTTTTCCCAAACAGGTAATGAAGAAAAGGTGATATGTCTAGACGGAATAAAGGTAGAGAACGGAGACTACATCGATATTGGGAAACCAATAGCAGACGGAAAAGTGCTGCCGGTCGTGATTAAAACATTAGTATTTCATTAAACAGGATTTGAGAGGAGGATTTCTGTGATTTTAAAAACGAAGCTTTTCAATAGAACTTATCAGTTTAAAACAATTAATGAAGTAATGGCGAAAGCAAATGAGGAAAAGTCAGGTGATAAGCTGGCTCAGATTGCCGCTGAGTCAGCGGAGGAAAGAGTCGCTGCTAAAGTAGTCGTTTCAAACTTAACATTAGCTGATTTACGTAATAATCCAGCGGTACCCTATGAACAGGATGAAGTAACGAGAATTATACAGGACTCGGTTAATGAAAAAATTTATAGCGAAATTAAAAACTGGACGGTTCAGGATCTCCGTGAATGGATTTTAGATGAAAACACAACAGAGTCCATGATAAAACGTGTTTCTAGAGGACTAACATCGGAGATGGTGGCAGCAGTGACCAAATTGATGTCTAATTTGGATTTAATTTACGGCGCTAAAAAAATTAGAGTTACTGCCACAGCTAACACTACGATAGGGCTTGATGGAACATTGTCAGCCCGTTTGCAGCCAAACCATCCGACAGATGATCCAGATGGGATTATCGCCTCTATTATGGAAGGGCTAACGTACGGAGTTGGGGATGCGGTTATAGGCCTGAATCCAGTAGATGATTCAGTCGAAAGCGTATCAAGAGTTTTGAAGAGATTCGATGAGTTTAAGTTTAAATGGGAGATTCCAACGCAAATTTGCGTCCTCGCTCATGTTACGACACAAATGGAAGCTGTACGAAAAGGAGCTCCTACTGATTTAATTTTCCAATCCATTGCTGGTTCTGAAAAAGGGAATACAGCATTTGGCATAAACGCAGAATTATTGGAGGAAGCACGTCAATTAGCTTTAAAGGAAGGAACGGCATATGGACCGAATGTTATGTATTTTGAAACCGGACAAGGTTCTGAGCTTTCGGCAAATGCACACCTCGGAGTAGACCAATTAACAATGGAAGCTCGCTGCTACGGACTTGCTAAAAAATTCGATCCATTCCTTGTTAATACCGTTGTAGGATTTATTGGACCAGAATTTTTATACGATTCAAAGCAGGTTGTTCGTGCAGGTCTAGAGGATCACTTTATGGGGAAATTAACAGGAATTCCTATGGGCTGTGATGCATGTTATACAAATCATATGAAAGCCGATCAAAATGATATTGAAAACTTAGCGGTGCTTTTATCTGCTGCCGGCAATAACTATTTCATGGGAATCCCGCATGGAGATGACGTCATGCTGAACTATCAATGTACAGGCTACCATGATACGGCAGCATTAAGAGAGTTGCTAGGACTAAAGCCGATAAAGGAATTTGAGCAGTGGATGATGAACATGGGCTTCATTGATCAGAACGGAAAACTAACTTATAAAGCAGGAGACGCATCAGCATTCTTAGTATAGGAAGGAGGAAAAAATCATGGTAAATGAAAACGAAATTAAAGCCTATATTGAAAATATTTTAAGGGATATGGTTGGCGGAAGTGAAGAAGAAAAGAAACCAGCGAATGCGGCTGTTGCATTAAAAGACGAACAAGGTGGGAACGAATGCGACACTGGATGCATTGATGACATTACTGAATTTGACTTGAAGAAACAGTTGCTAGTACCAGAGCCGATGAATCGTGAGGGCTATTTAAAAATGAAAGAAATGACTCCTGCAAGATTGGGAGTGTGGCGCTCGGGACCTCGCTACAAAACCATTACATCATTGCGCTTTAGAGCGGATCATGCTGCTGCACAAGACGCTGTCTTTTCATACGTCCCAACAGATTTTGTTGAGAAGAACGGACTTGTGCAAATTGAAACTCTTTGTAAAAACAAAGATGAATATTTAACACGACCAGATTTAGGAAGAGAGTTCTCTAAAGAAATGGTCGAGAAAATGAAAAAAGCCTGTGGCAAACCGAAAGTTCAGCTTGTGATTGGAGATGGACTAAGCTCAGCGGCGATTGAAGCCAATATGGAAGATGTTGTTCCAGCGATTAAGCAAGGTTTAAAAATTTACGGTATTGAGATTGACGCTATTTTATTTGTGAAACATTGCCGGGTGCCGGCAATGGATGTGATTGGCGAGGAAACAAATGCAGATGTTGTTTGTTTACTTGTTGGGGAACGACCAGGACTTGTAACTGCAGAATCGATGAGTGCTTACATCGCATATAAACCGACAGTAGATATGCCGGAGGCGAGAAGAACTGTAATCTCAAATATTCACAGAGGTGGAACCCCGCCTGTGGAGGCAGGAGCTCATATAGCGGAAGTGATTAAAACGATGCTTGATAAAAAAGCTTCGGGTATAGATTTGAAAAAGTAGAGGACGGAGGAGAGAAGATAGATGAAGAACGAAAGACTGCAAGCAAATATCTTAAGCGTGAAAATCATCTCCAATATCAGTCCTGATATGGCCAAAGAATTGGAATTGAAACCATATCATAAAAGTCTTGGTCTCATCACAGCTGATACGGATGATGTAACTTACACTGCATTGGATGAAGCTACGAAAGCGGCAGATGTTGAGGTTGTCTACGCAAAATCACTTTATGCAGGAAGCGCCAATGCTTCCACCAAACTAGCTGGAGAAATAATTGGGATTTTGGCTGGTCCAAGCCCGGCAGAAGTGCGAAGCGGTCTTAATGCAGCAGTGGACTTTATTGAAAACGGCGCTCATTTCATCAGTGCAAATGATGACAATTCGATTCCCTATTTTGCCCATTGCGTATCAAGAACAGGCTCCTATTTATCTCAAGTAGCCGGAATTAAAGAGGGGGAGGCGCTTGCATACTTAATAGCGCCACCACTTGAGGCAATGTATGGCTTAGATGCAGCCTTAAAAGCGGCCAATGTTACGATAGCAGCATTTTATGGACCTCCATCAGAAACTAACTTTGGAGGTGGCTTATTAACAGGAAGTCAATCTGCATGCAAAGCAGCGTGTGATGCATTTGCAGAAGCAGTCCAATTTGTTGCAGAAAATCCAACAAATTATTAGGAGCTAAGAAAAAATGAAAACAACTTCTCTTGGGCTCATTGAGGTTAAAGGGTATGTAGGTGCGATTGAGGCTGTAGACGCTGCCTTAAAAGCGGCGAATGTTACTTTGTTAAATATGGAGAAAATAAGCAGTGGTCTTGTGACCGTGAAGCTCATAGGCGACGTAGCGGCCGTGCAAGCAGCGGTTGACGCTGGAGGAGAAGCGGCAAAAAAGGTTGCGTTATTAATTTCTTCCCATGTCATTCCAAGAGTACATGAAGAAACAATGAATGTGCTCAAGCATTCAAACTTCAAGCGTGTTAATGAAACAGCGCAACCAAATCGTAAGGAAGACGAACTGGAAGTAATAGACGTGGAGGCTGCTATATCTGCTGAACAAAATGAAGAGGAGCAGAAAAAAGGTCCTCTCAGCAATCCGGTTTCCAATGATTTTATCGCTGAACAAGAGCTTGAAAGCCTAACGGTGGGAGAATTGCGAAAATTAGCTCGCTCATTTCATTTAAAAGATGTCAGTCCGAAAGATATTAAGTATGGTAGAAAAGATTTTTTAATACAAAAAATAACGGACCATTATCGAGAGGAGGAAAGTGAATGAAACTCAAGGATAGAGATTTGCTGTCTATTCAAGAAACGCGAGATTTAATTGTCAAAGCCAATGCAGCTCAGAAAAAGCTGGCGCAATTAAGCCAAGAAAAACTTGACCTTATTGTCAAAGCGATCGCTGATGAAGCTTTCGAAAATCGAGAAAAATTAGCAAAGCTTGCAGTTGTGGAAACTGGGTTTGGCAATTGGAGAGATAAAGTAATAAAAAATGCTTTTGCTTCTCAAGCTGTTTATCACTCTATTAAAAATTTAAAAACAGTGGGAATTATTAAAGAAGACCCAAGCCAGAAGATAATAGAAATCGGTGTTCCGGTTGGTGTGATTGCTGCCCTAATCCCTTCAACTAATCCAACATCAACCGCCATTTATAAGGCGCTGATTTCCATTAAGGCGGGGAATGCGATTATTTTTTCACCACACCCAAGTGCCTTAAATTGCATACTGGAAACGACGAGAATTATTAAGGAAGCTGCTGAGAAGGCTGGATGTCCGGAAGATGCGATCAATTGTATCTCAAATGTGACTCTTCAAGGAACGGATACATTGATGAAACATGATCAAATTTCCTTGATTTTAGCAACAGGTGGTTCGGCTATGGTGAAAGCTGCCTATTCTTCAGGAACTCCAGCGATAGGGGTCGGACCGGGGAATGGTCCAGCATTCATTGAGAAAAGTGCTGATATTCCACTAGCTGTCAAAAGAATTATCGATTCCAAGACCTTTGATAATGGGGTCATTTGTGCATCTGAACAGTCTGTCATAGTTGAAGAATGCATTCGTGAAGAAGTAATGGCTGAATTTATGAAACAGGATGCTTATTTCTTATCCTACCCTGAGGGAAGAAAACTTGAGAAATTCATCCTTAGAGATAATGGTTCGATGAATCCGGCAATCGTGGGCAAAACAGCGGAACAAATAGCTGACTTAGCTCAGATTTCAATTCCAAAGGGCACAAAAGTGCTTATCGCAGAAGAGACGAAGGTCGGGAAGAATGTACCGTATTCGCGAGAGAAGCTGGCTCCCATTCTAGCCTTTTATACTGAAAAGGATTGGGAAGCAGCGTGCGAAAGATGCATTGAAATTTTGCATAATGAAGGAGTCGGCCATACGATGGCTATTCACTCACAGAACGAAGATGTCATCAGGGAATTCGCTTTAAAGAAACCAGTTTCTCGGTTATTGGTCAACACTTCAGCTACTCTCGGCGGTATTGGTGCTTCCACAAGTCTTGTTCCAGCACTTACTTTAGGATGTGGAGCGATTGGAGGCGGTTCAACCTCTGATAATATCGGTCCATTAAACTTAATTAATATTCGCCGTGTTGCGTGGGGTGTCAAAGAACTGGAAGACATCCGCGGAGATAAGAAGCCTGAGAAAATCGATGATCATCCGCATAAGGAACTTATCGAAAGAATTTTGAAGCAAGTGCTAGAAGAAATGAAATAGGAAGAAGAGATGATTGCAAAAGGCATCATTTAGCAATCGTATCTTTATTAAATAAATGAATTTAATTGAAAGAGGAGGAAATAAAAATGGCAAACGCAAATGCATTAGGAATGGTAGAAACGAAAGGTCTTGTTGGAGCAATTGAGGCAGCGGATGCAATGGTCAAGGCTGCGAATGTAACATTAATTGGCAAGGAACAAATTGGTGCAGGTTTAGTAACAGTTATGGTTCGTGGCGATGTGGGTGCTGTAAAGGCAGCAACAGATGCTGGGGCTGCAGCAGCAGAGCGTGTAGGGGAACTCATCTCAGTGCATGTGATTCCACGTCCTCATACGGAAGTGTCCGCTATTTTGCCAAATGTAGAAGAGTAAGAAGCAGGGGCTGATCCGGTAGAAAAAATTTCAGGTGAAAAAGCCTAATTATTCGTCCAAAAGCTTTTCTATCAGGGTTCGCCCCCTTTCAAAAGGAAGTGACAAATTTGGCTGGACTACTCACGGAGAGTGAATTACGAAAGCGATTAAAAGGACAAGATCTAAAAGCCTTTAAAACGATTGACGTTCCTAAAGGGACAATTGTCACCCCTTCAGCTAAAGGTTTTTTGAGTGAGCATCATATTCAACTTAACTACATTGAGGATACTTCTGAAATGAATATAGAAGTGAGAGAGGAAGTACAAAGAAGCTCTCACTATAAATATACAACCCTTTATGGAGGGGTTTTGGAAGAAAAGCCAGAGCATATGACGTCTTTATACGGCAATGTTTTAGTATTTAAGGATCATAAACGAATTATTTTTAGAGGGAAGCTTGATTCGTTAGAGTCAAAAATCTTGGAGACACAAACTTCGTTTCATGCATTAAAGTGCAAAAGATTAGTGGCAGATTTGCAAGAGATATTGGAATTTGTACGGCAAATCTTAAGGTGTGAAGTGCTGGAAGAAGAGCTGCTAGAGCTTTCCTTGCAGAATATGAACGAAGCGGAAGTGCGAGAAATCTCCCATAACCCACAGAAATATTATGGCATAGCCCACTTGATTCCTGATTATAAGATGGGTGAAGTTTTGGTGAGATTAAATACACTGCGAAGTACAACGCGTGAAACAGAGCTAGCGGCGTACGAGGCCTTTAAAGAGGAGACAGGTGAGGCAAAACGAAATGATATCATCTTAGCTTTAAATCGCCTTTCGTCTTTATTCTGGATTATGATGCTTAAATATCACGCAGGGCAGTATAACCCGTAAGGAGGATGCTGTGATTGACCGAAATGAATATGGAAAGATTAGTTGATACTGTCATTGATAGAGTTATGGAAAGGTTTATTGAAGTTGAAGCTTCAGGCCGACATATCCATTTAAATAGAGAAGCAGTTAATCAGTTATTTGGAGAAGATTATAAGCTAACGAAGATGAAAGATCTTTCACAGCCAGGTCAATTTGTTTGTCGAGAAAGGGTAACGATCATTGGACCGAAAGGGAAATTAGAAAATGTAGTTATTCTTGGACCTGAACGAAAGCATTCTCAAGTTGAGATCTCTTTAACTGACGCTGTATCGATCGGGATCAATGTGCCAGTTCGAGAAAGTGGAAAGATCGAAAATACCCCTGCCATTACAATAAGGGCAGAACGGAATGAAGTAAAAGTGCCGCAGGGGCTTATCGTTGCGAAAAGGCATATTCATATGAGTCCAGAAGATGCTGTTCGATTTGATGTTAAGGATCAGGAAACGGTACAGGTGCATGTTTATGGGAAACGTCCGCTTATTTTTGATGATGTGCTAGTTCGTGTAAGCGATCGTTATCGTACAGTCCTTCATATTGATTATGATGAAGCGAATGCATGCGGATTTTATAAAGGTACTTTAGGTCGCATCATTAAGAAAGAACCTAAAGGGTGATGATGATGGAAATGAATGATTTAGTTGATCGATTGTATGAAGAAATCGTTAAAAAGCTAAAAAACAAAGAAGAAATAAAGACGACGGTTTGCGTTGTTTCTTCTACAGAGGAATTGGAGCTAGAAGAAGCTCTTAAAGAACAGTACAATCTCGTGTACTTTGCCGAAGACATGGAAGATAGCGAGTTTGAGAGGATTATCATCCCTCGCTTATCCATCAAAATGTTAGCAAATCTAGCTAATGGAGTGAGCAGCACTCGCGAAGAAGAATTTATTCTTACTTCACTTTTAAAAGGGAAGAAAGTTGCTGTTCTGCGTAAAGGTGTTGAGTATTATGCGTACAAGCAGTCATCACCGGCACCATTATACAAAATGTACAACGAATATGAAGAGAAACTCGAAAAATTTGGCATCTCTTTTGAAGAAGAGGGCTTGAATGTACAAATGGAGATTGAAAGGGATGAAGGGCAGTCGTCCGCAAAAGAAATTTACTTTTTTAAGAAAAGGCTCGTTACAGAGGCGGCTTTGCAGAAGCTATATTTACAAAGTACGACAGAAATTATGATTGATAAAAATAGCATTATTACGCCATTGGCAAAGGATTTTATTCGAACCCACCATTTAAAAATTATTGAAAGTGGGAAATGAAATGAAGGTTGGAAAAGTAGTTGGTAGTTTATGGGCAACAAGGAAAGATGAGAAATTAAATGGTCTGAAGTTTCTTGTCGTCAAACCTATTTATGGTCATGATAATGAGCTGTTTATTGCTGCTGATAATGCGGGTGCTGGAGTAAATGATTTAGTGTTAGTGACGACAGGTGGAGGAGCGAGAGCATCCCTCGAAAATTCCCAAACTCCAGTTGATGCAGTCATTGTAGGAGTAGTTGATTCTATCGAAATTGAAAATGAGGAATGATAAGAAACGAGCTGCGATCGAAGAAAAATTTTGAGGTCTTTCTCCAAGAAGTTGAACCGGCGATCACTTCAGATGCGAATATGTACCATCTCGTTCATCATCTGGAAAATCTCGAACAAAAAATCGGGGGAATCCAATTATGGGAATAAATGAAATTATCGTTTATTTAATGGTTATTTTTATGGTTATAGGTGCTATTGATAAATGTTTAAATGGCAAGCTGCGATTAGGAGAAAAATTTGAAGAGGGCATCAATGCAATGGGCTCCTTAACATTAGGAATGGTCGGAATTATTGTTATCGCTCCGGTGCTAGCTAAAGTATTGAGTCCGATCATTGTCCCGATCTATGGGTTTTTAGGTGCAGATCCTGCCATGTTTGCAACTAGTTTGCTAGCGATTGATATGGGAGGATACCAATTAGCTCTTGAAATGGCAGGAACGGAAGAGGCTGGCCTTTTTTCGGGCGTTATTTTAGGCTCGATGATGGGGGCGACGATTGTTTTTTCCATCCCGGTGTCATTAGGGATCATCAGAAAAGAGGATCATAAGTTTTTAGCTACAGGGATAATGGCAGGAATGATTGCAATTCCAGTTGGCTGTTTTATCGGAGGAATGGTAGCAGGGTTTTCAATCGGAATGATTTTGAGTAATCTAGTTCCGATCATTTTAGTAGCTGTTTTATTGGCTCTCGGTTTATGGAAGATTCCAGAAAAAATGATAAAAGGATTTACGATCTTCGGACATGGAGTTGTTATTGTTGCAATACTCGGATTGGCCATTGGAATTATTCATGCTCTAACACCGCTTACACTTATCCCGGGTACTGCTCCAATTGAAGAGGGGATTGCCATTGTTGGTAGTATTGCCATTGTATTAGCTGGTGCTTATGTCATGGTAGAAGTTATTGTAAAGCTCTTTAATAAGCCTCTTATGAAGTTGGGAAAATTCCTTGGTATGAATGAAGTTTCTGCAGCAGGTATGGTTGCGACATTGGCAAATAATATTCCGATGTTTGCGATGATGAAGGATATGGACAATCGAGGGAAAATCATCAATGTGGCCTTTTCGGTGTGTGCTGCCTTCGTAATCGGCGATCATTTAGGGTTTGCGGCAGGTGTTGCTCAGGATATGATCTTTTCAATGATTGTCGGTAAATTAGTGGGAGGCGTCACCGCCATCATCTTTGCCACTTTTATTGCCAACAGTATGTATGGAAAACCTGAAAAAAATTAAACGGAGGTGAACGGTTTGCAAGCGTTGGATAAAGCATCGTTAGAAAAGTTAGTAAGAAAGCTGATCGCCGAGCAGTTGGGCGGTGATGAAACGAACTCTATAATAGATAAAACCTCTGATCCAAGCGGGATTATTTCTGTTCGTGTGCCAACTGTTAAAGTATCTGAAAAAGATCGTTTAAATACAGGTAATAATCAGGATTTCGTTTATACAAAAGACCTGTTTTCCTTGGATGAAAGCCCAAAATTAGGCTGTGGAATAATGGAGATGAAAGATACGACGTTTGATTGGACATTAAATTATGATGAAATTGACTACGTTATTGAAGGCCAGTTGGATATTATAATCGATGGCAGAAAAATGAGTGCTTCGCAAGGAGAAGTAATCTTCATACCTAAGAGGAGTAAAATACAATTTTCTGTTTCAGGCTTTGCCAGATTTCTATATGTGACTTTTCCTGCTGATTGGGCTAATCAAGCATAAAATATGTCTAGAGATCGTACAGCTTTAGAACTGGCTTCGAAATAAAGACAAAATCGCAAATTTTGACGTGATATCCAGTTAATATTGCTATTTTAAATGGTTAGCTCGCAGCTTGAGTGTTCCAGCTTAAAATCAAAACGGTCGTTTATGAATAAATGACGGAAAAGAATCTTTCTACAAATTTACTTTTGTGGGAAGGTTCTTTTTATTTATAATGATAAATGGTTCAGATAATGGTAACCCTTTTTTTACTCATGTTAAGCTGTATATCCTTAATAACTACTAAAATATTCCGATATAAAGGAAAAATATGTTTATTGGGGAGGATGGAATATGGAAATCCAATCTAGATCTGGGTCAAGTCATTATCCAAATATACAGCTTCGAAATGGTCACCATCAAAAGCCGCAAATGTATACAGTCAAAGATACCAATTTTGTACGTTATGATTCGTTGGAGCTTAGTTCAGTGACGCCAACGAGAGAACTTCCGGAAGATGCGGTTCACCACGCGACCCCGCGCTTTTTCTTTAATAGTGAAATTAATGCTTCTCTTGATAAAGTATTAGAAAATAAAAGTGAAGAAATAAAGCGGACGGTATATCAAATAATAGAGTTTAATATTTTTCCAACGAATATGGATTATAGTGATGAGGAAAGGGCAGCTTTATTAGAAATGGGCTTGTCACAAGCTGATTACTTGGCAGAGCATTATATGTCTAAAGGGGAATCATCGGAGTTTATGAAAACAATGAATTTATTGGCTGCTCTATCAAAAACAAGAGAGGTTGATCCGAAAACAGGTACTGCAAGATATGCTGAACTACCTCAAAGACCCGTTGGTGCTCCAAGTGATTATATTTCAACTAAGGATTTAATGAAAAGGTTTGATCCGGAATTGTATGGGAAATTACAAACTGAATTGGAGGGTGGGGGCACTAATTTTGCCAGTATTCTCATTCAATTTACACAAAAAGCAAAGGCTCACCCTGAATGGAGAGAACAATTCCTGTCTGAGCAAAACAGTCGTATGACAGCGTTGGAAAATACAACGATTACGAACCGGTTTAAAGGGACAAGCACAGCCAATATTCATGAGCTTGTCACAGAAATGAAGGAAATAATGGAGAAGAGTCAGTTTACGAACAATGATTTTTTATTTAACAATTTAGTAAATTTCTATAATAGTATAGAAAAAATACATAACGGTTTATGATAGGATCTAGTTAACGTATTGTGTAAATTATTTTTCCACTGTTTTCAACTACTTATTTTAAACCGCACAGGTTGAAGGCCCAGATGCTGTTCGCAGGACTTTAGAAGGATATATCGGGGAATAACAAAGCTTTAGCTCTTCGTTTGAGAGCTAAAGCTTTTTAGTCGTTTAGTGTTGAACTTATTTCATGAGGGCACCTACTTTTAACGCAAACCTTCTAAAGTTTAACACTGTTATGATTGTCGACATCGATTGCTTTACCAAGGACACTCTGCTCTTGAAAGCGAAGACAGTGGAAATGAAAATCTGCTTCTCAAAAAGGAATTTTCATTAATGGCTTTTTTATCTTTCACAGGCCCAATTGTCTTTGTCCCGATCCATTTTTGGCTGATAGGCGGGGTGATCGGATGCAACGCCGTTAGGGTAGACTTTTCTTAATTCTGTACAGTTCGCGAAATATTCTGTTGTATTTGCAGTGGTTGTTGTCTTTTGATTTGAACTCCCGCTAGAAGACGAGTTCTTAGGTGCTTTTTTTGATTGTGAAGAAGCTGTAGAAGCGGTAGTAGTTGTTTTACTTGCTAATTGTCCGTTTAAAGAGGTGATTTTGTCTTCTAAAGATTTATTTTTTTCCTCAAGCTCGGCAATTTTTTGAGTTAGATTCTCTTTTTCTAGTTCTGCTTTCTCGGCAGCCTCAGCCTTGGAGGCGAGCTCCTGAAAATCGTTATTTAATTTTTCGTTTGTTCCAGCTAAATCTTTAATATTTGCCTTATATTCTTTTATCGTATCTTTAAGTTCCTGATTCTCCGCAAGAAGTGCCTTGTTTGCTTCCTGTGCTTCTGCAAGCTGTTCTTGGGTCTCGTTGTCTACGCTGGATGTACCGATAATAAAGAGAAGCAAGCCGCCGATAAACGCTGGATAGAATGTCTTTTTGGAAAGCTGTTTATTACGATTTTTGAGTTTACGGAGAAAATGAATGAATAAATAAAGCAATGAAAAGAAAAATAGTAGAGAACCGATCGTTGCGATTACTGCCATATTGTACCTCCTCCAATCGAGATTATTATTTAGTATAAATTCACTATGTTTATAGTAAAATTATACATTATAGTATAAACGTGTCAATCGCAATTAAATACAAGCTTTAGCTTTGTTAATTAATAATGTTGCCCAAACGATTCTTGGTTCACAAATCTCTTATTTAAAAGCCGGTTGAGGATGATGCACGCTGAGAACGATCAAGTCTAGAGCTGCTTTCTTTCAAAAAATGTCAACCAAGGGACGCACTCGATGGGAAAACTCGAATCGAGTAGAGGTTCAGTCCGAATAAGATTGTTTCTTATACTATAATCGGGAAAGATTGTTAAGGATGCAGTTTAGCATTAATAGTGGGGAACCTTGCCACAAGTATATGCGGTTTAGATATTGCCATAGATATCAGACTAATTAATGAAATTAAATAAACATTTTTACTGCTTAGATCATTTTATTGGATGGATTCATATATAGTTTTTAGAATACGAAAAGGAGATTGGACGAACTCAAATAAAAATGTCATTATCAATATTTATTTTTTAGATAATATTTTCTATATATATGGGTTAAACAGACTAAATCCTTCAAAAGCCTCAAATGCTATTTAATATTTATTTACAGTTCTTAAGATCTAATTTCCTTTGACGTTATCGGTTTCCGTTTAGATAAAATAGCATGGGAATGATAATCAGCAGGCTGAGGATTCGAAATAAGATTTGCAGCTTCAGTATTTACATATAGGTTGTAAATATTGTGAGCTTACCATATATAACGTATAAAAAACGAAGCACAGAGATGCTTCTTTTTTTATGAACGTAATTTCTGTAACCTCCTAAATAAAAGTTCACACTCCGTTCATAATGTAGATTTAATATACACCTAGATAATATTGAAAGGGTGAATGTATATGAATGATATGATGAGCAAAATTAAAATAATTGAAAATAGCGAGTATGCTGTGCAGGCAAAGGGTTTAATTAAACAATTTGGAGACCATAAAGCAGTTGATGGAGTCGATTTGCGTGTCCCTAAAGGGATGATCTATGGCGTGTTGGGGCCAAATGGGGCGGGGAAAACGACTAGTATCAGAATGCTAGCGACCTTATTAAAACTAGATGGAGGTACGGCAAAAATCTTTGGATATGATGTGGAAAAGGATCCGCACCTTGTTCGCCAGTTAATTGGCGTGACAGGGCAATATGCCTCTGTGGATGAGTCTCTTAGTGCTACTGAAAATTTAATTATCTTTTCACGGTTATTAGGTTTGGGGCGTAAAGAGGCAAAAAACAAGGCAGTAGAATTATTAGAGGAATTTGGTCTAACAGAGGCAGCGAAACGTCCATTAAAACATTTCTCCGGTGGAATGCGTCGCAGGCTAGACTTAGCAGCTAGCCTTATTTCTCAGCCTCCGCTGATCTTCTTGGATGAACCTACTACTGGATTAGATCCAAGAACCCGTAATCAAATGTGGGAGACGATTCGTCGCTTAGTGAATGGGGGATCTACCGTGTTACTGACAACACAGTATCTACAAGAGGCAGATGAATTAGCAGACAGGATCGCTGTTATTGATCGTGGTCAAGTGGTCGCAGAAGGTACCGTAAATGAGGTAAAACAATCCGTAGGGTCTTCTTCCTTACATTTGAGTATGAAAAATGATAATGATAAGCAGCGTGCACTTTCACTAGTAGAAAAAGTACTCAATGTCCAGTCCACCGTATCAATGGAAGGTGGTAAGATTATAGCACCAATGAAAGATGCTAATAGAATGACAGATTTACTCTTAGCTTTTAGGGAAGCAGATATTCCGTTAGAGGAATTCAGTGTGCAAAAACCAACACTAGATGAGGTCTTCTTATCCATTACTGGTCAAACAAATGTTGGTTCCGACAATAAAGACAGTCAGGAGGTATCAGCATGAGCAACACAAGTACTAATGCACTCAATCGACAAAGAAGTAGTTTTCGTCAGTCTGTAAGAAATTCATTTACAATGGCATATAGAGGTTTAATTAAAATTAAACGAACACCAGAACAATTAATTGATGTAACATTACAGCCTATTTTGTTCACACTGATGTTTACGTATATTTTTGGTGGGGCTATTGCTGGGAATGTCAGTAACTATTTACCTATTATTATTCCGGGCATCCTAGTCCAAACTGTTATTACGACATCTGTAGTGACGGGTGTACAGCTACGTGAGGATATGGATAAAGGGGTTTTTGATCGATTTAAGTCATTGCCAATCGCACGGATTGCTCCATTAGCTGGTTCTTTGTTGGCTGATACAGTACGTTTTACCATTGCTACAACACTTACTTTTACGATGGGATATATAATGGGATATCGGCCTGAAGGTGGATTCTCATTTCTTCTGCTTGCAGGATTACTTGTTATTGTTTGTGCTTGGGCAGTTAGTTGGATTTTTGCGTTCTTAGGTGTTATTGCCCGCACAGCTTCAAGTGTACAAGGGATGTCAATGATTGTACTATTTCCTTTAACATTTTTGTCTAATGCATTTGTGCCTGCAGAAACGTTACCGAAGCTATTGGAATGGTTCTCAAACATCAATCCCGTTTCACATCTAGTTACAGCAATAAGAGAGTTAACTAATTCTGGTATAGTAGGATGGGATTTTGCTATCTCTCTTATAGGAGCAGCAGTTATCGTAGCAATTTTTGCACCACTTACAGTACGAGCCTACATGAAACGCGCATAATGTAATCATTAATTATAAGTGATAAGATACCATTATTCATCAGTCCGTAACTTCTGAGGTTAGATAGTTAGAGAAAATGAAAAGGAATGAGTAAGATGGCAAAAATAGTTGTAGTTGATGATGATCCACATATCCGAGAATTATTACGTGCTATTCTTGTGAAAGAAGGTATAACCATCGTAGAAGCAGAAGATGGAGAAAAAGCACTTTCTATTCTCGAGAAAAATAATATTGATTTGGTTATCCTTGATATTATGATGCCAAATATGGACGGATGGGAGTTTTGTAAAGAGGTAAGATCTTATTATTCTGATACGCTTCCCATTTTGATGCTAACTGCCAAAGGAGAAACAACGCAAAAAGTAAAAGGTTTTAATATAGGAGCAGATGATTATTTAGTCAAACCTTTTGCTCCGGCTGAACTTGTGGTTAGGGTTAAGGCGCTTCTCAAACGGTACCAAATTAGTATTTTAAATAAAATAGAGATTGGAAATATTGTCATTGATCGTGATTCGCATAAAGTCTCAGTAGGAAACGAAGAAGTGACCTTACCTTTAAAAGAATTTGAGCTATTGTTTAAGCTTGCAACACATCAAAGGAAAATACTTTCAAGAGAACAATTGATTGAAGATATATGGGGTTTTGACTATGAAGGTGATGAAAGAACCGTTGATGTTCATATTAAACGCCTAAGGCAACGGTTCTCCCATGAGGCGTGCCCTTTTAAGATTACGACTATTAGAGGATTAGGTTACCGACTGGAGGAAAATAAGTGAGCTGGTCTAAAAAATTGCTAAGGGTAATAAGTATAATGGGGGTCATCCTTCTGCTCCCTTTGTGTTGGCTGTGCGCGTATTGGATAACAGAGTGGGTATGCACTTTGTTACAGGTTACTCTTCATGACCTAACCAGACAGCTGATCATATCTTCTTTAGGATTTTTCATTTTTTTAGGGTTGATCTTTATGGTGAGTAGAATTCCTTTGATAAAAGCAAGGCAAGAGCAATTCGTATTACCACTGATTCATGCGATGAAAATGATGGCTCAAGGTAATTTCAATATTGATCTTTCGTTTTATGAAAAACAATTTGGTGACTTTAATAATGAAGATCATCCTTACTATAAAATTATTCATAATATAAGTCATATGGCAGACAAATTAGGAGAAATGGAAGAAATACGCCAGGAGTTTATTTCCAATGTATCGCATGAAATTCAGTCACCTTTAACTTCGATTAGAGGTTTTGCACATACACTAAGAAATGATCATTTGACAAAGGAAGAAAGAGATCATTATCTGAAAATTATTGAGAAGGAAAGTGTAAGACTGTCTAAGCTGAGTGAGAATTTATTAAAGCTGACTTCATTAGAAGCAAAACATGTCCAATTAGAAAAACGAAAATACCGATTAGATCATCAACTTCGACGAATTATTCTAGCAAATGAACCACAATGGTCGGAAAAAATGATTAATATGGACATCTCGCTTGATAATATAACCGTTACTGCCGATGAGGATATGATGGAACAGGTTTGGACCAACCTAATTCATAATAGTATAAAATTCACCCCTCATAATGGCACCATTGACGTAAAGGCATTTCTTTCAGAGCAAGGACATGCTACGGTGGTAATAAGAGATACAGGAATTGGCATAGATAAGGAAGCACTAACACATATTTTTGAACGCTTTTATAAAGCGGACAAATCTCGGAATAGGGAAGCAGGGGGCAATGGTCTCGGCCTCTCTATCGTCAAAAAAATTCTTGAATTACACAATAGTAAAATTTCGGCTAAAAGTGAAAAGGGAAAAGGAACAGAAATGATGGTTTTAATGATAACTTAATACAGTAAAAAATTACCAATTGGGTTTGTCAAGAAAAGTGTGTAAGTTATTCTAGATATTTATTTACACATTCTTGACAAGCCCTAGAAGGATAAAAGTACTGTTTATTTAATCAAAAACAATGTTTTTTCCTAATTATTTTCGTATCGTTGCGCTATTTCTCGCAAATATCTTTTGAACTTTTCTCTAATCGTAACGGGTTCAATGATTTCGCATTTGTTTCCAAACCTAAGTAATACATTGTATCCTTCTTCATTATCTACAATTGGATATTTCGCTATATATTCACTTTCTTTTTTCTCAACTATATACTCTTCTCCGAAACGCTCGATGACTCTATCCCTAATAGATTTATCAATTTTTATCATCACAGGTACTTTTTCTTCCATCCAGTCTGAGCCATCCATGCGTATTGGTGCAAATTTTCTTGGGCTAAATGTTTCATCCGAAATCGTTACTTTTCCCATCCTAGCCACTTTGAATATTCTATAATCATCTCTTTCCATACTAAAAGCTTGTAAATACCAGCTGCTTTCTTTGAATACTATATGGTAGGGCTCTACTTTTCGAAGAGAATTTTGACCATTTTTGTCCACGTAATTAAATATTAGATATTGAAAATTAGACATTGCTGCTTCAATTTTACTGAGTATATCTCGTAATGAATGATTCCCTTCATTTAGCGTTAAATCAACTGAAACGCGTTCGTAATGAACATTGTGTGATAGGTTTTCATTGTTCTCACTCATGCTGTGCAGTTTAGTCAAAATAGTAGAAATTTCTTTATTCTGCAGTAACTGTTGATAACTTTGTAAGCTAGTTATTATTTTATGGACATCTTTAGGAGTAAATAGCTTTCTATCAACTTTATAGGAATTCATCAAGCTCACACCACCGTTCGAACCCCTAGTTACCACAATTGGCAATCCTGCCAAATTTAAAGTATCAATGTCTCTAAATATGGTTCTCCTACTTACCTCCAGTTTTTCAGCAAGCTCACTTGTAGGGACATTATCTCTTTCTAAAAGAATCATAATAATCGCGATAAGACGTTCTATTTTCATAAAAAAAAATCACCTCATTATTAATTATGACAAACAGGTGTCATAAATGGAATGCTATATTAAAACGGTCATTAAATACATTAGAGGGAGGAATTGTTCGTGAACAATTTCAAAGTCGAAAAAAAAGCTTCATTTCGTTTCGTAGGATTTAAGACAAAACTAGAGGGAGCATCATTCATTCACTCGGACGAATTTTCTGATCAAAAAACGGAATTCTTCAAGAGTGTGGTTCAAAGTGGAAAGATGGCATCTCTTCAGCCTATTTCTGAGAGTAAAAATGGCTATGCTGTAGTAAAATCGGATGGAAAAAACACTTTTTACTATGCTGGTGTATTAACATCACAACCAGTAAAAGCTGATACAGAGGAGGTTTTGTTTAAAGAAGGAGACTATCTTGTTCTTTCAGGAAAAGGAGGTCTATCTCGATTGGCTTTTGATAGACTTGAAGATCAAGCATTTAACGAAATTCTTAACAAAGAATTTCCATATGAACTTCATGGAGAAGCCATTGTTGAAATTTTACTAAATGGAAATCCACTTGATTCCGAAGTAGAATTATGGGTTCCGGTTAAAGCTAAATAACGGGGTTAAAATTTAAAAGCTTGATTTGTTTAGCAAAAGAGACGCTAATCCAAGTAGGATGGTGTCTCTTTTTAATAACAAAATAAGAAGATGGCGCGATTATTGTAGCCTATTTGTCTAGTACCTTGTTAAAAATACAGAGCTATTAGACTTTTTATATTTTCGGAAGTGAATAAATTTTTATTTTGATTAATGTTAAGTGATATAGATTAGTTTATGAAGGTATTTGGTAAAGACAAGTCATTTATGGAGAAGTATACGAGAAAAGGGTGTTGAAATTATAAAAGCAATAGCATGTAAGGATCACGCACATATACTAGTGAGTATACCCGAAAAATAAGTGTATCTCAGTTTGTGGGATATGTAAAAGGAAAAAGTAGCTGAATGCTATTTGCTCGTCATGCAATTTTAAAATATAGATAAGGAAAAGCGGAGATTTTGGTGTACAGGATATAAGGAACGAATTCGACGGCAAAACCCGAACTGAGTAGAGATTTAGTCCGAATACGAAATGTAATCGACCGAAAAAACCAAACCGAGTACAGGAACAGTCCGAATAAGCGATGTATTTTATCAGGGGTGGACGTGCAAATTTGCAGGGAAAAATCAAAACCACCAGTGTGAACTGGTGGTTTGCTCTTCGGCTGAAAGCCTCTCTTACCGGCCTTGGCCTTAAAGGCCAACTGAAAGGGTTTCCCTTCTGCACCACATTCACTCACTAATTCTAAAGAATTTCTTTATTTCTTCCGATTTTTCTCTCCT
>NZ_SWLZ01000027.1 GCF_005502275.1 Robertmurraya siralis | reverse complement strand
GCAAGTATGAACTATGATCATTTTACAGTGATAGGTTGATATTTTTTGCTGGTATATTTGGGTAAATAAGCGTTTCATCTTATCAAGCAAAAACTGTACACTTTATTCTAGCAGTCACACCCTTTTAGAATATAAAGAAAAAGTTATGAATCAAATACACGATCTTCAACGTATTGTGGAGTTTATTGATTCTAAGCTAGAAAACGATGAGACCCTTTTTCGGCCTCAAAAAAATAAAGGTAACAAAAACGGTTAGTGTATGACTGGTATTTTAACTGTAGTTAAGGTATGAAGCTACCCCTTATGGGCTATTACTTATTATTTTGTTTAAATCAATATGTTCTTATTGCACTAACGGGGGCGTTAGTTGGCTATGGAGCTAGAAATAATCAAACTTTCTTATAAAATAATCTAACATAGTTATTAAAAGGAAATACATTTTGTTCAATCTTTCTTCAAAAAATGTATTTTTTGTATCCGTTGTTAAATAAGGAGTCAATAGCATTTTTTAATCAAACTTTATTTCAAAGCTACAGTTTTTGTAGAAAGATAATAAAGTTGTTTAAAAAATAAAATCGTTGTTTAAAAATTAATAAAGTCGTTTAAGAAACACACCTTTGGGATAACATGATGACATCTCTTTGGTGTGCTTTTTTATTATTATTGAAAAATCAATTTTTAATATTGGTGCACGATTTATAATAATTACTAGAAGTGAGGACAGAAAATGTATTATTTGTTCATTTATCTCTGAAGTCAGTAAAGCTGCACATTATGAATGTAATCGATGTGGTAACACAGATGAGGATACATTGGTTATATATCCAATTAAAGCCGCCTCAAGTTTTTTAAATGCTGTATATGCCAACATACATGATTTGGATGAATTTGTATTATTAAATAGTATCTATGATTTTGAAGAATTTGAAACTACCTCTCTCTTTTTATGTGCAACATATGAGGTCTTACTTGAGACACTAATTTTCGACGCTTTGACCTTTATTAAAACCCCTAGGCATGTTTCTGATCTACTTCCAAAGATTCAAAAGATATAAATAAAGTTAGTACTGACACTGAACACCGAACAACCAGTGATAAGAAAGTAAAATTTAAAAAAGAGTTGATGAAAAGGTTTAATTTAAAGGAAGAGTGATAAGTAAAATAGAAGATGTCCTTTATTTTCTTACGGGCATCTTCTTTTAACTATAAAAAGACGTATATTGGAGGAAAAATTATGAGAAAGCTATTATGTATTGGGTTGTTATTAGTTTTATTATTAACAGCATGCCAATCTGTGAATTCGGAAGAGCTTATAACGGTGAATCAAATAAAGCAAGCTTTTGAAATTGAAAACATAGCCCTTAAAGAAACATCTGAAACCCTGACTGGAATTTTTGGTTCGAGACTAGAAAACGAAAAACCCTTAACATTTATGTTGAATGAGAAATTACTATTAATATATGAGTTTAATTCAATAGAAAAAAGAAAAAAAGCTTTGGAGGAATTTCAAAAAGAAACAGAGTCAGCAAATACAGTCTCATTTAAAGTATATAATGTAAAAAATTTGCTATTAATATATATATATGAAGATGAGTTAAGTCAAGAATTAGAACAAGAGATAGAAGGCGTAATTAAAAAAATGAATATGGATTAAATTTTGTGTTTTTTATTATCTCCCCTCCTCAAAATGATAAAAAGAAAGGAATTAATTTTAGGAATCTCCTTGATAGTTGATTTTGAAAAGTTTCATTTTTACTGTTAAAGAACTGTAAACACTTATCTTTCGCTGGTTTTACAAGCCAGCTTCTTTGTGCTCTCCTGTCAATCAAATGGCGTATTGGTCTCAAAGAAAATACTCGCCGTTTCATTGACGAAATAAATACTGGATGATTTTGGTTAATCAATACGAAATAATATATAAGAATGTCATTGTTGGTGACATTATAATTATGGCTCCTTATATAGATGATGATTTTAAACACAAAAACTAGTATACGATGAATCGAATAAATTAACGTTTGCAAAACAAAGAAGAAACTGTTAAAATAAAATCGTATTAGGGTAAACGTTTACGCAGAGGAAGAAATGAGTTATGAAATCAAATCAAATCTCAATAAAAGAAATTGCAAAGCTGTGTGATGTATCTGTTGCTACTGTCTCCAGAGTTATCAATAATAACGGACGATTTTCAGAAGAAACAAGGAAAAAGGTTCTTGATGTAATTGAAAAATACCAGTACAGCACGAATACGGTTGCAAAAACATTAAGAATGAATAAGTCTAAGACTATTGGGATTATTGTTCCTGATATTAGTAATGAATTTTTTTCTACAATTGTGCATGAAATTGAAAGTTATTTCTTTGACAGAGGATTCTCTACTTTTATTTGTAACACAGATAAAAGCAAAGAAAAAGAAATGGCTTATATCACATCTTTAGATTCTAAAATGGTAGATGGTCTTATTTGTATTTCAGGTCAAGAGGAGATAGAAGCATCACTATTAAGCAGAGATATTCCTATTGTTACTATTGATAGACGTCCTAGAATGACAAATAACTTAGCTATGATTGAATCGGATCATTTCAATGGTGGCTACTTAGCAACCAAACATTTGATTGATAGAGGATGTAAAAGTATTATTGTATTAACAAAAAAAAGTAATCTATCATCTGTTAATGATCGTGTAGAGGGATTTAAAAAGGCATTAGCAGAGCATTCGTATCCTTTTACCTCTCATTCAATTGTAGAAACTGCTGATGATCGAAAACACAATATTGAAAAGGCAAGGAACGCAATTCATGAAGAATTGAAGAATGGAAGAACGTTCGACGGTGTTTTTGCAACAAATGATTGGCTGGCACTTGGTGTTGTAAGGGAGCTATTAGATTCTAATTTGAAGGTTCCTGAAGATGTAAAAGTAGTGGGATTTGATGATGATACTATTGCCAATTATTCAGAGATTCCACTCACTACAATTAGACAAGATGTGCACAAAATAGCGGAGGTAACATCTGAGCTATTTTACAATTTACTGACAGAAGAAAACGCAGTAATTAATAAGAAACATATTAAGATTCCAGTTGAATTAATCGTACGTAAAACGACATAAAGGGAACAAAATGGTTTTCCTTTTTATAATGAGTAAACGATTACCCTAAACAACTAATAATAATCACTATTATTACTATTTTTTTGCATAATGAGTAAACGATTACCCAAAACTGACAAATAAAAATGAAAGAGTAATTTTTTTATTGATAATTATTTGATTATAATGAATAATTATCTTCTAAGGGTAAACGATTACTCTTAAGGGGTGTGAATATGAATAAGATAATATGTCCATCGATGATGTGTGCTGATTTTAGATCCTTAGAAAAAGAAGTTTTAGCTCTCGATGAAGCAAATGTTGATATATATCATATTGACATTATGGATGGCCATTTCGTTCCAAATTTTGGGATGGGATTGCAAGATTTTGAGTATATCCGAGAAAAAACGAATAAATTAGTTGATGTGCATTTAATGATTCAAAATCCTTCGGAATATATCGATTTGTTTTCAGAAAAAGGTGCTGACATTATTTATTTTCACCCAGAAACAGATATGCATCCCACTAGAACAATCGATCGAATTCGTGCCAACGGGGTAAAGCCAGGTATTGCTATTAATCCTGGTACATCTGTTGCAACTGTTGAACCTTTATTAGGTTTAGTTGATTATGTATTAATCATGACTGTAAATCCAGGATTTGCAGGACAAAAATATTTAGATTTTGTTAATGAAAAAATTGTGGAATTAGCTAAATTACGTAAGGAAAGAAATTTTACAATTATGGTTGATGGAGCAATTTCTCGTGAAAAAATTAAAGAATTAAGCATTTTAGGAGTAGAGGGATTTATTTTAGGAACCTCTGCATTGTTTGGAAAAGAACAAGATTATAAGACTATTGTCAACGAAATTAGACAATTACCGGAGGTTTAAAAAATGAAAATTGCCGTTGGAAATGATCATGTTGGAATTGAATTAAAACCAGTTATTATAGAGTTTTTGGAAAGTTTAGGTCATGAAGTAGTGGATTATGGAGCTCAAACAAATGAACGAACAGATTACCCTATTTATGGGAAAAAAGTTGGTGAGGAAGTAGCAGCGGGAAATGTAGATTGTGGGATTTTGATCTGTGGTACTGGAGTAGGTATTTCAATTGCTGCTAATAAAGTGAAAGGGGTTAGAGCAGTTGTATGCAGTGAACCATATACAGCGCAATTGTCGAAAGAACATAACAATACGAATATATTGGCTTTTGGTTCAAGAGTTATTGGTAGTGAGTTAGCGAAAATGATTGTAAAGGCTTGGTTAGATGCTGAGTTTAAAGGTGGAAGGCATGCGAATCGAGTTAAGATGATAGCTGATACTGAACGAGCATACCTATGTTAATCTCTTGTAAAAATGAATAATAGTGTTTCTATTATTCATTTTTACAAGAAAAGAAAGCGTTTAAATTTAACAAAAGATGGGGGAAAAAAGCAATGGCCTACGAAAATCTAGTTCAAATGATCGTTGAAAATGTTGGCGGTGAGAGCAATATATCCTCTGTAACTCATTGTGCGACTAGACTTCGATTCAAATTAAAAGATGATTCTAAAGTAAATAAAAGTGTAATAGAACAATCTCCAGATGTTTTATCAGTTGTGAATAAAGGCGGTCAATTCCAAATTATTATAGGTACACATGTCTCTAAAGTATACGAGCAGTTATTAAAAATGACAAATATTCAATTAAATACATCAAATCCAGAAAAGCCGGAAGAAAATGAAAAGTCCTCGGGAAATCTCATTGGTCGGTTTTTCAACGTAATATCTGGGATATTTACACCATTATTACCTGCATTAGCTGGTGCAGGGGTATTACGTGGAATATTAATGATTTGCAATCAATTAGGGTGGATAAGTGAAGATTCTGGAACGTATGGGATTTTATCTGCTGCATCACTTAGTGTATTTTACTTCTTACCAATATTATTAGCTTTTACATCGGCTAAAAGATTTGGCGTAAATCCATATATTGCGGCTGTTATTGGTGGGGCTATTATGCATCCGGATTTTACAGCGTTGATGGGTGAACAAGGTAATGGTGCAATGTCGTCTTTCTTAGGCATGCCCGTTATATTGATGAATTACTCATCAACGGTTATTCCTATTCTGTTAGCTATTTGGATTTATTCCTATTTAGAAAGATATTTAGAAAGAGTAATACCAAAAAGTATTCAAATTTTATTTGTTCCATTAATTTCTTTTGCAATCATTGTTCCGTTAACAGTTATTGTATTTGGTCCGTTCGGAGTGTATGTGGGTGAGTGGATTGCTGGTGGTATTAACTATTTTAGTGAAGCAAATGGTTGGTTAACAGGTCTCATTGTGGGTGGTATTTGGAATGTATTTGTTGTATTCGGATTACAATGGGCTGTGAATCCGATTATGATCAGTAATATCAGTACAGTTGGTTATGATCGCATTGTTCCATGGACAGCTGCAGCTAACTTCGGTACTGCAGGTGCAACATTTGGTGTTCTATTAAAAACAAAGAATAAAAAAATGAGATCATTTTCAACTTCTGCACTATTATCCATCTTCTTTGCAGGTATAACTGAGCCGGCCATTTATGGTGTTATGATTAAATTAAAACGTCCGTTTATAGCTGCTATTATTGGTGGTGCAGCAGGTGGGGCTTATATGGGAGGTAATGGAGTTATCTCAAATGCTTTTGTATTTGGTGGATTAACAACCATACCTGCATTTGCTGGCAATACTTTAATTCATTATTTAATTGGTTTATTAATTTGTTTTGTCGTGTCAGCAGTAGTTGCGTTTGTGTTAGGATTTAAAGATGACCAAGAAGTAAAAGAAGGTACAATCAAGAAAGATAAACCAAGTAATAACACAGTAGCATCAAAACCAGTCCTTTCAGAAAAAGGAATTAACAGTCCTATCAATGGAAAAGTAATCGATTTAAAAGATGTTGAAGATGGAGTATTCTCAGAAGGTCTATTAGGAAAAGGAATTGCCATTATTCCATCGGAGGGAAAAGTATATGCACCAGCAGACGGAGTGATGACTACAGTTTTCCCAACTAAACATGCCTATGGAATTACAACGACAGACGGTGCAGAAATATTGATTCATATTGGTATAAATACAGTTGAACTGAATGGTGAGTTATTTACATCACATGTACATCCAGAACAGCATGTAAAAGCAGGGGATTTAATTGCCGAATTTAATTTAGAACAAATTAAAGCAAAAGGATATCCTATTTATACACCTGTCATTATTACAAATTCAACCTCATTTGAAAACATTGAGCCGCTTAGGTTTGGTGATGTAACGCATGGAAGCAGAGTGTTACAGTTAAATTAGTTATTAGTTTAGGAGAAAGAAGAAAAAAATCTGGCAATCTGTACACAGTGCAGTTAGTTTAACCTTATCTATTCCAAAGGAAAGAGAGAGGGAAGAGCATAAGTGAGAAAAGGGTAGGCAGACAATTATTTAGTTCAAACTAAAAATCAATACAAATCCAAGCTGGATCCTATACGGGTCCAGTTTTTCTCTTTTGCTCTATCGTTTTCCCAATCCATAATTCCGAAAGTCATACTAATGTGCGTTTTAACAATTGGCGTATTCCCCAAAGCATTCCTAATCCCTAAGCTCATGTATTCCCTTTAGGGCTAATACCATAGTAAAACTCATTGCAGTATTTAATACAAACCCTGAAAGATTTTTAATAGAACAATTTAGAGAAGGTTGTAAAAAAATATTGTCAAAAAGGACAATATGCTTTATCATTCTTATTGATAATGATAATCAATTACAATTACCAAACAGGTGCGATGCGCAACTTTGAAGTATCTGTTTTCGTGAATGAATGTCTGAAATGAAGTGGGTAAAGAGCCAACTGAAAAATACAAGGAGATAAAGTCAATGGACAAAAAAATTCTTTTTATAAGCATAATGGCACTTTTGATTATTGGGTTATTAAGTGCTTGTGGCAATGATACAGAAAAAACAGATGAGGCTGCTTCTGAATCTGAAGCTAAAACAAGAGTATATCAAGCTGAAAATGGAGATGTGGAAATTCCTGTTGAGCCTAAAAAAGTTGCCGTTTTAGCACATATTTATGTTGGGAATGTATTAAAGCTTGGTGTTACCCCTGTGGCGGTGAATGAGTGGGTAAAGGGAAATAAATTTTTCGGTGATCAACTGGAAGAGGTTGAGGTAGTGCCGGATGGGGCGATTGAGAAATTAATCGAGTTGGAACCAGATTTAATTATTACGTTTACAAATGACCAAAATATAAAGAAATATTCTGAGATTGCCCCTGTAGTTGCATTAACAAATACGAACTATGATTATCTTGAGCAGCATCTTGAAATTGGGAAAATTTTAGGAAAAGAAAAAGAAGCACAAGAGTGGGTTGATGAATGGAATACAAAGGCAGCAGAAGCAAAGGAAAAGGTCAAAGCTGCGATTGGCGAAGATGCAACCGTTTTGGTTATTGAGCAGGTTGAAAAGGTAACTTACATTTATGGACAGAACTGGGGCCGTGGCACAGAGGTAATGTACCAAGCTTTAGGAATCAAAGCGCCTGAAAAAGTAAAAACTGACGTGTTCGGACCTGGATATAAAGCGATTTCACCAGAGGTTATTTCTGATTATGCAGCAGATTATATATTTGTTGGCGTAGGCGAGGATGCTGCAGACCCGTCCTTTACTCAAACAAGTGTGTGGAAGGAACTACCTGCTGTTAAGAACGGGAATGTCTTCAAATTTGATTCAGAATCTTTTTGGTTTAACGACGCAATTACACTGGAACATCAACTAGAGTTTGTAGTGGATTCTTTAACGAAAAAATAATCATCAATAAAACGGCAGCCAAACGGCTGCCGTTCTTGCATGTTAACGATTCTTGAAGATTGCTCTTTTGTTATCGTACCTTTATAGCCATCAATAAATTGTCAAAAACGAGTTCAAATCCTTGAAAAGTATCAATATAATGGACTAAAAATCAGCTTTCTCCTTCGTTTTTTACATGTAAAGACTTGACGACATCGGAGAACAAGTTAGTTTAAAAAACAAGTTTTTTCCTTTTCTTAAAGCACCACAAAATGAAGGAAATAATAAGTGATACAATCGCATAAAAAACTGCCCACCCAAAAATACTTAGCCAGCCCACATTATAAATGAATGGAATTACTACTGTTGGGATGTTAAGCATAAAAAATATGATTACAGGTGCCATCAAATACCTTTTAAATTTAATTGTGCAAAGTAAGGAAATAAAGATGGTTAAAATGGGTGCTAAGATTAAGTACATTGGAATTTCCCACATTAATATCACCCCCTCGTTTTTTGTTCAACGGTCCATCTACTTGAAGAAGTAGCATCTCTTCCAGAAGGTACCTCTTAATTATATAATTCAATTATTTATGCTTTGATACCTTCCTCCGCTAAATCGTTGTATAAGTTTAAAACTAAAAAAAAGAAATTTTTTTTAGAGGATCATTCCTGTTATTTTGAGGACAACACATCAATAAAAATCGATGATAATAAAAAAATAGGCCGCTATGAGTCCGGTTGAAACCGAAATCATACCAGCCAATGAAAAGTTTAATAAAACGCTTACTAATTAAGTTACTTCATATGTAGGTTCCCTCTTTATTATCCTGTTTCCATTGTTCATACCATTCTGTAATAAAAAGGCTAGGCTGTTCAAGTAGTTCTGATTGCATTAATTCTTTTAGGCGCACGTATTGCTGATGAACAGAAGCTCTCTTGCCTTTGGCTGCAAAAATTTTCATCAGCCATAAAGAGGCTTCTTCTTCCAGAGGGTAACGGGAACAAACATCCAGAGAGCGGGCAGTCGCTTTTTCCCATTCCTGTTGAGAATAGTGCCAGGCGATGATTTTGTAAGATAATTGAAGCCACTGTACTTGCAGTCTTTGTCGTTCATTTTCTGTCCAAATATAATCATACCCCTGTAAGTAATCATCATTCACTAAGTCAGCCGCTTCTTCGTAATCACGGATCGTTTCTTCATTTAATGGTAAATCCGATTGAATCAGTCGTTCAAATTGATCTACGTCCAGCTTTATGTCCTTCAGGGATTCCTTATGAGGAATCTAACGAAGTGACCGTAATTGCAACTCCGGCGGTACTGGTTGGTATTCTGCGAAACAACAACACCGGTGAGGTGATTCCAAACGCAGAAATTATAGTGAAAAATGTAAAAACCGAAGAAGAAGTGATTATAAAAACCGATGAAAATGGTGGATATCGCTATCCTGTAAACAGAGATGAAGAATATACCATTACTTACAATAAAATGGTAAACATCGGTGGTGTTGAAACACCAGTTCCATTCACGCAAAAGGCTGATACGGAGGACAGTATTATCGCAGAGGGTAAGGAGATTCCGGCAGACATTGCGGGAGTAGGAATTGTACTCTTTAAGCAACCTGATGGAAAATCTTCTATGATACAAAATCAGTTTGCTGAAACTCTGAAAATTTACCTAAAGGATGAGTCAGGAAATTATATTACGGATGCATCCGGAAATCCTAAGGCATTTCCTTTAAATACTACGTATGGTACTTTCTCTGCAGAGGGGTTAAGCGAACAAACCTATAACATGGAAGTTCGTTATGAATTTGAAGCAGGTAAGGAACTGGTCATCAGCAAAGCGGAACTGAATATTAAGGCGAATGGTGAACTGAATATTTCAGAAGTATTGGTTGATCCTTATGGTACGATTACCGATCAAGCTACTGGTGTGGTAATTGAAGGTGCAGAAGTAACACTGTATTATGCAGATACACAAAGAAACAGAGACAATGGCATCGTTCCGGATACAAAAGTAACCTTGCCTGAAATTCCTGGTTTTGCTCCTAATGACAACGCCAGTCCAACCCAGAAAAGTGATAAAACTGGTTTCTATGCCTACATGGTGTTCCCGCATACGGATTACTATTTAATTGTAACTAAAGCAGGGTATAAGAGATATACCAGTGATACCATCTCGGTTGAGGAGGATATCGTACGCTATGATATCCAATTGGTGAAAGAAAGCTCTAGTGGCGGAAGTGGCGGAACCGGAGGAAACGATGGTCCAGGAGGAAATGACGGAACCGGAGGAAACGATGGTCCAGGAGGAAATGACGGAACCGGAGGAAACGATGGTCCAGGAGGAAATGACGGAACCGGAGGAAACGACGGTCCAGGAGGAAATGACGGAACCGGAGGAAACGACGGTCCAGGAGGAAATGACGGAACCGAAGGAAACAACGGAACTGGAGTTAATAAAGGAATGGGAAGTAAAAAAGGAACTGACAACAATAAATTGGATGATGTTCCGAAAACAGGAGATGATCGCCCATCCCTAACCTTCTATATGATTTTGGCTCTTATTTCCTTGATAACACTTTGTCTCTGTCTACCAAATAGCAGGAAGAAAAAATCTATGTAGTATCAAAGGAAAGGTGGTAAGGAAACATGGGAAAAATAAAAAAAATTCTTATCGTCCTTTCTACTCTTCTGCTCGTTTTTTCTCTTGCAGGGATTGCAAGTAGTATTCAAAGTGATTATCAAGCTAAGAGACAACTCGAAGAATTGGCTAGGCTGAAGGAATCAGGCGCAGGCGGGGATGTGGTAACATCCCTGCCTTCTGCTATACTTCCGGAATTTCAGGAGCTTTATAGACGAAACTCTGATATCATTGGATGGCTGAAAATTGCTGGTACAAGAATTGACTATCCAGTCATGCAGAACCCACGAGATCCGGATTTCTATCTTGGTCATGACTTTGATAAAAAGAAAAATAAAAACGGACTCCTCTTTTTGGACGAACACAGTCATATAAAGGATTCAAGCATTTTGCTAATCCATGGACATCACATAAAAAGTGGTTTGATGTTTGCAGACTTAATGAAGTACAAAGATGAAAGTTTTTATAAGGAGCATACTACGTTTCAGTTCAGTACACTTTATGAAAAGTCAGAGTATGAGGTAGTTGCAGTTTTCCTTTCAGAGGTTTATCGTAAATCGGACAACGTATTTAAATACTATGAGATTGAACATGTTGAAACAGCTGCTGAGTTCGACTCATATGTTCAAAATATTAAAAAGCGTGCTCTTTATGATACGAGTGTGACTCCTGAGTATGGTGACAAGCTTGTTGTCCTGTCCACATGCGATTACTCAACCGAAAACGGTCGATTGGTGGTTGTGGCCCGAAAGCTTTCATGATCATGCTGAAATATGGATGATCCATATTAATAGCAAACATAATAAATAGGAAGAATAGGTGAGTGTGTTTTACTCCCCTCTTAACTAAAGGCCGAGCATTGGAAAAATGCTTGGCATTTTTTTGTATATGGACCAAGGTATCTCATTGGGAGTTCTTCTAAACGAGGATGATTATGTTTTAAGTTTGCTTAAATCTTTATCTAGTATGAAAATAAAGGAGCTCATGATTGCCCTCTGTATATTATTGGATGTTTATTATAAAATAATTTTGTCTTACAGTATCATGAAGAAATCAATCCATTATCCCTCATAAAAACGAGAATAATCATTCATATTGAGATTCAGTGGAATTCATTTATGATAAAACCGAAAAAATAAAATGATGAGGAGAGAGACAACTTGCGAAAGGTGGAAGTATGTCCATACAATGAGAAATGGGCTCAGATGTTTATAGAAGAGGCAGAAAGCCTAAATCATATTTTTAGGAAGGATATTATAGATATTCATCACATTGGCAGCACCGCGGTTCCAGGGTTAAAAGCAAAACCGATAATAGACATAATGATTGTTGTAAAAAATATTAACCATATCGATCGATATAATATGAAGATGAAAGAAATCGGATATGATCCTAAAGGTGAAAACGGAATAGTTGGACGGAGATACTTTCAAAAGGGTGGAGACAATCGCTCTCATCACGTTCATATCTATCAGAAGGGAAGCTATGAAATAAAACGTCACCTTGCTTTTCGCGATTATTTAAAATCACATCCGGATGAAATGGAATATTATGGTAATACAAAAGAAGAATTAGCACAGCAATTTCCATATGATATTGAATCGTACATAAATGGCAAGGATTATCTTGTCAAAGACATAGAACTAAAAGCACTGAAATGGTATGAAAAAAACCAATAAATCATTAAATAATTTATATTTATTGATAATGGTCTTTGAGTTTTGCTCTGAACTGAAAGTAGGCTACGACGAGATGTGTACTCGTTACAACAGTGGCAGTATGAACATGTACTGACAGAGGCAAATAGTGTGAGCTATTTGGAAAAATGGGTGGTATCACGTTAATACTTGTCCTAATCGACTATGCGATTAGGACGTTTTTTATTTTGTAGGAGGAAAAGGTCGTTTTAAACAAGCATTAAAAACCATTTTCACTTTTATTCGAGAGGTGAATCGCACGCTTTGATGCCTCGGTATTGGGGCAATGTTGTTGTATTCAGTTATGACACACATTTAATGGTAATTTGGAAAGTAAGGGATATGCTGGAGGAGTTGCTCGGCAGTCATTTTGTGCTCTTGAGTGTGGAGAAATAAAGAATTGAAATAATCTTCATTTTATTGAATATGGAGATTTTTGTCCAAATTTGCTCTTTTTCTAGATTGGCAGGAGTGGATGTTTATCATTTATAGATTTTTAAATCGCTACATTTAAAGAATTAATCCGCATCATTTTATAAAATAGCTATCAGAATTCTTTTTTTATGGTAAAATTATAACGGAACTATGTTCCGTATAATAGAACTATAAGGTGGGGCAGGAAAATGGATAAGGACGTAGGTTCTGTACAATCAGTAGACCGTGCTTTAACGATTTTAGAAATTCTACAAGAAAATTCAAAAGGATTAGGTGTAACGGACCTAGCCAAACAATTACATGTATCAAAAAGTACTGCACATCGCTTGTTGATGTCGCTGTTAAAAAAAGGATTCGTTCAAAAGGATATGGAGACGGATAAGTATTTATTGGGATTAAAATTAATCGAGTTCGGTCAAAATGTCTCAGAGAATTTGGATATTAGAAAGTTGGCATCTGGCTATCTTCATGAACTTGTGGAAATTTCCGGAGAGACTGCTCATTTAGCAATTTTAGACAATAATGAGATCGTCTATATTGATAAAATCGAAAGTTCTGCAACGATTCGGATGTATTCCAAAATAGGAAAGAGGGCACCGCTTCATTGTACGGGGATAGGCAAGGCTGTATTAGCCTTTCTTCCAGAGGAAAAGATCAAACAGATTATTGATGAAAATGGGTTGAAAAAATTTACAGATAAAACGATTACCGATAAAGAAGAAATGTTAGCTCATCTAAGTGAGATTAAGAGGAGAGGTTACTCAATTGATGATGAGGAACATGAATTAGGAATTAATTGTGCAGCAGCACCAATTTTAAATCATAAAGGTGAAGTGGTCGCAGGAATCAGTGTAGCAGGCCCGCTAATGAGAATAAGTAAAGAAAAGTTAAGCAGAATCGCCAAGGAGGTCCTTCGTGTGTCTCAAGAAATTTCGAGATTATTAGGGAGATGATTTTTTTTTCTGAATTTTCGTTGACAGCGGTTTCTTTTTATCTCTATAATAAGAGGGAATCAAATATAAGAAACGCCGTTCCTTAATAAGGAACGGTAAAAATTTACACTTGTTTTGGAATGATGTTCCTTATTAAGGAACGTAATAAGGTGGTGAGAGAAATTGAATTCCATATTGAATGATATTGAGCAAAATAAGTTAGTTTCTATTATAAGGTCTGATCGTTCTAATGAAATTGTGGAAGTAGTCCATAGCCTTTATAGAGGTGGTATTCGAATTGTTGAGGTTACAATGAATACTCCGGGTGCTTTGAAGGGAATTGAAAAGATCAAAGAATTATATCCCGATTTACATGTTGGTGCTGGAACGGTGCTGGATTCTGAGACTGCGAGAGCGGCCATTTTATCAGGTGCTAGTTTTATCCTAACACCTACACTTAAGCAAAGCACAATCGAAATGGCAAACCGATATGACGTCCCAATAGTTCCGGGTGTGTTTACCCCGACAGAAATCCTCACTGCCTATGAATATGGTGCGAAGATGGTGAAGATTTTTCCAATTCGAACACTTGGACCGAAGTTTATCTCTGATATCAAAGGTCCATTACAACATATAGCCATAATGGCAGTCGGTGGAATTTCAATAGAGAATGTGAAGGAGTATCTTAGTGCGGGAGTTAGTGCCTTAGGGATAGGAAGTTCTCTAGTTGAAGATACACTTGTCCATCAAGGTAATTATGAAGAGATAGAAAAACGAGCAAGTAAATTTGTGAATATTGTTAACAAAGTTCAACCTTCCAATAGACTATAAAAAAGAGTTGGTAAAGAAAATGAATGTATTATTAATTGATTCAGGAACAACAAACTCTCGTATTAGATTATTCAATAAGAATGAAAACAAAGTGATCGATATTGAGAAAATTCGAATAGGTGTCAGAAATACAGCGATAGAAGGGCACAATGGAAATTTGATTAATCAATTAAAGGCAGGAATTCAAAGAATTCTTGAGAACAACCAACTAGTGCCTTCTGACATAAACTATATCATTGCATCAGGAATGATCACCTCAAATTTAGGGGTTTACGAGATACCTCACATCACATGTCCAGCTAGTTTAGAAGATTTCGTTAATCATTCTAAAGTGAGTCATCTGAAAGAGTTTTTTAATATTCCATGTGTGTTTGTGCCAGGAATGAAAAATAAGATTAGTACAGAAGTTGGAAATGCTTTCGATTCGATTAATCAGTTTGATATTATGCGTGGTGAAGAAGTAGAAACCTTTGGCCTGTTAAAACAAATAGATGTACAGGGAAAAGGAATTATGCTTCTTCCTGGTTCTCATACAAAATTTGTTGTAGTTGATGAAAATAAGACATTGACTTCATGTCTATCAACATTGGGTGGTGAGATCCTGCTTGCAATGCAAAAAGAAACCATCCTCTCAGATGCACTTAGTCAAGACCTCATCAATTGTATTGATGAAAAGATGTTAGAGCAAGGGTTTACTGCTTCGAAACAATTTGGTTTAACAAGAAGCTTCTACCATATTCGGCTGTTGCAGTTGTTTTCTAGTTTAGATGCGAATCAACGAGCAAACTACTTCGTAGGATCTGTGATTTATGAGGATATTCAAGCGCTGTTAAAATCAATTGATAGATTTGAAAAAATGGAATGGATTATTGTTGGTGGAACTAATCCATTAAGAAAAGTATTTACGCATCTTTTAAAATGTTTGGATTATGATTGGAAAATAATCGAGGCAACGAATGAACAAGTTGAGTATTCCTTAGTTTATGGGGCTCAAGAAATTGGTTCAAGAAGCATAAGAACCTTCACTTAATCGTAATGGAAGCGTTTAATTATAAAAAATAACATAAAAAATTGGGGGTTTATATATGAAAAACTCAATGAAGAAATTTCTGGGTTTATTTATTGTTTCAACTTTAATCTTTGTTTTAGCTGCTTGTAGTACTAAAGAAAGTTCAGGTAATACAGATAATTCAGGAGATAAAGATTATCCGAGTAAACCAGTCACCTTGATCGTTCCTGCAGCTGCGGGTGGTGGAACAGATACAACGGCTAGAGCATTAGTTGCTTCAGCAGAAAAGTTTTTAGGGAAATCAATTGGGGTCGTTAATAAAACAGGTGGAAGCGGTTCAGTTGGGATGACAGAAGGAGCGAACGCTAAGCCGGATGGATATACCGTATCAATGGTATTTGTAGAATTAACGATGTTTGAACATTTAGGGCTTTCCCCATTAACTCATAATGATTTTAAGCCAATTGCCCTAATTAATCTAGATCCTGCTGCACTGACCGTACCTGCAGATGCACCGTATGACACGGTAGAGGAATTTATTGCCTATGCAAAGGAAAATCCAGGTCTGAAAATCGGTAACGCTGGTACAGGCTCAATCTGGCATATTGCTGCTGAAATCGTTGGGGCAGAAGCTGGAATCGAATTAAATCACGTCCCTTTTGAGGGCGCTGCACCTGCAGTAACAGCATTAGTAGGCGGTCATGTTGATGCCGTAACAGTTAGTCCTGCAGAAGTAAAGACACAGCTTGATGCTGGCAACCTTAAAACATTGGCTGTTATGTCTGATGAAAGATCAAATATTATTCCAGATGTACCCACCTTTAGTGAAGCTGGTTTAGAAGTCAGCAATATTGGTACTTGGAGAGGGTTAACCGTTCCAAAGGATACCCCAGATGATATTGTAGCAACGCTTGAAGCTGCATTTATGAAAGCGGCTGAACAAGAAGAGTTCACGAGCTTCATGGAAAATAGCGGTCTTGGTATTCAATTGAAAAGTTCAAACGAGTTTCAGCAATTTATGGATGAGAATTACGAATTATTTGGAAAGATGATCAAGGATTTAGACTTACATTAAAGGGAAAATCCCAAGCATTTCTATTAAAACAAATGGGGTGGGTCCACTTAGAGATTTAGAGGTTCTCTGGGTGGACTTAACCCTTTAAAGCTTTACTTATTTGGGGGTTGGGTGCAGATGAAAATTCCAAACATAATTAGTGGGGTCGTTGTAATTATGATCGCAGGCTTCTTTTATTCGTTAACGTTTCAGTTTCCAGAAACAGCGACACAGGATGTTGGGCCAGCGTTTATGCCGAGGGTGTATTGTGGACTTATTGTCTTACTTGGTGGGTTACTAATAATTCAAGGATTTCGTGATCAGAGTAAAAAAGAAGGGACAGAGCGCACGATCGGTTATGCACTGGCCACAATGGGATTTGTTTTGCTCTATCTTATTCTGATCCCTTATCTCGGGTTCTACCTATCTACAGCGCTATTTGTTTTTGCTTTATTAGTATTTTCAAAAGTCCGAAATAAAATGGCGCTTATTAGCGTATCGTTAGGAACCCCTTTGTTTATCTTTGTTGTTTTCGAGAAACTATTGAAAGTAGCAATTCCATTAGGATCGTTATTTTCGTAACCAGGAGGTGATTCAGCTTTGATGAGTTTACTAACAGAAGGTTTAGCCAACGCTTTGCAATGGCAAGTTCTACTTGTAATAATTATCGGTTTATTAATTGGAATCTCTATCGGCTCTTTGCCTGGATTAACATCTACGATGGGAGTTGCTTTAATCTTACCTGTGACGTTTGGAATGGAAGCCGTATCAGGGATACTGCTTTTAGTTGGTGTCTATTTTGGTTCTGTCTATGGTGGTTCCCTTACGGCAATTTTAATCAACACCCCAGGGACACCTGCATCAGCCGCTACAGCATTGGATGGTTTTGCTTTAGCAAAAAGAGGATTAGCAAATAAAGCATTAACCGTTTCTACGATTGCCTCAACGATAGGTGGGTTATTGAGTGTTATTGTTCTAATTTTAGTTGCCCCTCAACTAGCCAACTTTGCTTTGAAATTTAGTGCACCTGAATCATTTGCTCTTGCCTTATTTGGTCTTTCCATTGTTTCGAGTATTTCTGGGAAATCAATGTCTAAAGGTTTGATTGCTGGTCTAATCGGATTGTTAATTGCGACAATTGGCTTAGATCCGATTGGAGGATTCCCTCGATTCACCTTTGATTCGATGGATTTAATGACAGGAGTAAACTTTATTCCTGTGATGATTGGGTTATTTGCTGCATCAGAAGCATTTCATTCAATGGAAAATTTGTTTTCCTCTCGACAAGTAGCTATGAAGGTTGAAAAAATAAAGTTAAAATGGCAAGAATTTAAAATGTTAATTGGCACGATGCTTCGTTCATCAGGAATAGGAACCTTTATTGGGATGATTCCTGGAGCAGGAGCTGATATTTCGGCATTTGTTGCCTATAACGAAGCCAAGCGGTTTTCGAAAAATAAAGAGGAATTTGGCAAAGGGGCCTTAAAGGGTGTTGCGGCACCGGAAGCGGCTAATAATAGTGTAACGGGTGGAGCAATGATCCCTTTATTAACGTTAGGGATACCTGGAGATGCGGTTACAGCAGTTCTTTTAGGAGCTTTAATGGTGCAAGGATTGCAGCCAGGTCCAATGTTGTTTGAGACTAACGGGCCAATTGTTTACACATTATTTGTCGGAATGCTACTAGCAAATGTTTTTATGCTATTCATTGGTTTAGCTGGTATCCGTTTATTTACTAAAGTCTTATTGATCCCTAAAGCGGTATTGATACCGATGATCATCGTCCTATGTGTGGTTGGTTCCTACTCATTAGGGAACAATTATTTCGATGTAGTTGTGATGTTTGTTGCAGGAGTCATTGGCTACTTCTTGAAAAAATTTGAGTTCCCAGCTTCTCCGATTATTTTAGGTTTAATTTTAGGACCAATGATGGAAAGTAATTTCAGACGCTCTCTTGTTATGTCAGAAGGGGATATAAGCATATTTTTCACAAGGCCAATTACAGTTGTGCTCTTAACAATTGCCATTATTACGTTATTTACGCCAATATTTAAAGCAGTACTCCAGAATAAAAGAAATGGCAAAGGAGAGTTGTTATGAAAATTCGTAGTTTTGAACTTTTCCAGGTTCCGCCTCGTTGGTTATTTTTAAAAATAGAAACGGATGAAGGGATAGCCGGCTGGGGAGAACCAGTGATCGAAGGTAGAGCACATACAGTAAAGGCATGTGTCGAGGAATTAATGGAGTATTTAATTGGTAAGGATCCGCTTCGAATTGAGGATCACTGGAGTACATTGTATCGTTCAGGATTTTATCGAGGCGGTCCGATTCTTATGAGTGCGATTTCAGGAATTGATCAAGCACTTTGGGACATTAAGGGGAAATATTTCAACACGCCTATTTATCAACTATTAGGTGGTGCATGTCGAGATTCAATTAAAGTGTATTCTTGGATTGGTGGAGATCGTCCTTCAGATGTCGGTCAAGCAGCTAAGGATGTTGTAGAGGCAGGATTTACTGCTGTTAAAATGAACGGCACCGAAGAACTTCAATATATTGATTCTTATGAGAAAATTGATCAAGCAGTGGAACGAATTGCTGCCGTACGTGAAGCGGTTGGTCAGTATATAGGAATTGGAGTTGATTTCCATGGTCGTGTTCATAAACCGATGGCCAAGATTTTAGCGAAAGAATTAGAACAGTTTCGTCCGATGTTTATTGAAGAGCCTGTTCTTGCTGAAAATAATGAAGCATTACGCGAAATTGCCAATCACACAACTATTCCGATTGCTACCGGTGAACGGATGTTTTCACGTTGGGATTTCAAAGATTTGCTTTCTGATGGCTATGCAGATATTATTCAACCAGACTTGTCCCATGCAGGCGGGATAACGGAGTGTAAAAAAATTGCTAGTATGGCTGAGGCTTATGATGTTGCTCTTGCTCCACATTGTCCATTAGGACCAATTGCGCTTGCCTCGTGTTTACAGCTAGATGCAACTGCTCATAATGCCTTTATTCAGGAACAAAGTTTAGGTATCCACTATAATCAAGGCAGTGATTTACTGGACTATATTAAGGATAAATCTGTTTTTGAATATGAGGATGGATTTGTGAAGATTCCGCAAGGTCCAGGATTAGGAATTGAGGTTGATGAAGAGCAAGTAAGGAAACAAGCGGTAACCAGTCATAATTGGAGGAACCCTGTGTGGCGTCATAATGACGGCAGTATTGCCGAGTGGTAATTTTATGGGTTTTTCAAAAGTGTAAGGGGGAAAAGCAAGAAAGTGAAACCAAAAGTATATATTGCGAAACCAATACCTAAAGAAGTGGAAGAATTAATTGCTAATTACTGCGATTATAAAATATGGAACCATGAAGAGCCTATTCCAAAAGAGGTTTTACTAAAGGAAGTGGAAGATGTTGAAGGCTTGATGACACCCAAAGGGATAATCACTGAAGAGTTTTTAGCATATGCACCGCGATTAAAGGTCGTTAGCAATGTCGCAGTTGGATATGATGCTTTTGATATTGAAGCCATGAAGGCAAGAAATGTCATTGGAACCCATACCCCTTACGTGTTAGATGAAACGGTTGCCGATTTAGCTTTTGGGTTAATACTTACTTCTGCCAGGAGATTAGCAGAGCTTGATCAGTTTGTAAAAAGTGGAAAATGGAGGGGGATAGAAGACGATTTTTATGGTCAGGATGTTCATCATGCTACATTAGGCATCATTGGAATGGGCAGAATAGGCGAAAAGATTGCCAGAAGAGCAGCCTTGGGTTTTGAAATGAACGTTTTATATACGAACCGAACGAGGAAGCCCGATTTAGAAGAGAGATATGGAATCAAGTATTGTGAAACAGAATTTTTACTGAAAAATTCGGATTTTGTTTTGGTGATGCTGCCATTGACAGATTCCACCTATCAATTAATTGGAGAAAAAGAGTTTAGTTTGATGAGATCAACAGCTTTTTTTATCAATTGCTCACGCGGTAAGGTTGTTGATGAAAAGGCGCTGATTAAAGCCCTTCAAAATGGAATAATCCGTGGTGCTGGCTTAGACGTATTTGAAGAGGAGCCTGTTGAAAAAGATAATCCACTACTGAAAATGGACAATGTAGTTACACTACCTCATATTGGCTCGGCAACTGCAAAAGCTCGGTTCGATATGGCAATGAAAGCTGCAGAAAACTTGGTAGCAGGTGTCACGGGTAAAGTACCAGAAAATATTGTGCCGGAGTTAAAAATATTGATAGAGAAATAAAAGCAGGGGGAAATATGATGGTTAACAGTTTACAAGATACAACAGTGTTAAATAATGGTGTTCATATGCCGTGGATGGGCTTAGGAGTATTTAAAGTAGAAGATGGTCAAGTGCTTGTGGATGCAGTAAAAACAGCCATTAAAAATGGGTATCGCAGCATTGATACAGCTTCCTTCTATAATAATGAAGAAGGAGTTGGCCGAGCAGTTAAAGAGTGTGGTGTACCGCGCGATCAATTGTTTATTACCTCAAAAGTTTGGAATTCGGATCAAGGGTATGAATCTACTATAAAAGCATTTGAGTCTACTCTTGAAAAGCTTGATATGGACTATCTTGATCTATACTTAATTCATTGGCCTGTAAAGGGCAAATATGTTGATACATGGAGAGCCTTGGAAAAAATATATAAAGAAGGAAAGGTCCGTGCAATTGGAGTTAGTAACTTTAATGTTCATCATTTAGAGGATATTTTAGCTGTTTGTGAAGTAAAACCAGCTGTGAACCAAGTGGAGTATCATCCTCATTTAACCCAAGAGGAAGTTCGCGCATACTGTGAAAGAGAAAAAATCCAACTTGAAGCATGGTCTCCTTTAAAAAAGGGGCAGCTTCTAAATGATCCAACTATCGTTGAAATTGCAAACAAGTATAATAAAAACTCTGCTCAGGTCATCTTACGCTGGGATTTACAAAATCATGTTGTTACGATACCCAAGTCGATTACAGAGAGTCGTATTGTTGATAATGCAAATATTTTTGATTTTACGCTTGCTGAAGAGGATATGCAGCGAATAAGTGGTTTAAATATTAATGAACGTACAGGTGCCGATCCAGATAACTTTCATTTTTAAATAATTTGTAAAATCGATATCAACTAAAGGGATTAGAAACTAACGTTACTTTTTTAATAGGGCTAACATTTATAAGAACAAAGCGGATTCCGTACAATTTAAATAGTAACCATTCATCTTAATGAGAAAAATCATGGAAAATGGAAAAGCAAGCGGGAAAACAACTTATTTGTTTTCCTGCTTGCTTGATAGTTCGTAAGTCTGAATAAGCTACTGATTTAATTTAGAAGGGTTAATCTGTTCCTTGCCCAACTTTTTAAATGAATTTCTTCTTCTTAATTGTAGAGTTGAAGTTAAATCTTTCTTTAGAAAGAAAACTAGATTGATCAATGCAAAGAGAATAACTACTAAGAAAAACCCGATGGCAGATACGCAGCAGACAATCCACATTGTATGATTGATGCCAAATAGTGAAGAAAACAAGATGATGCATAAAACATTGCCAATTATAATAGAACACGCTGACCATAAACCAATTTCTTGCAGGTAGAAGCGGATAATGTGTCGGTTCTTCCAACCTATTGAACGAAAAATTCCAATTTCCTGCTGTCTTGCGGTTAATAATGAAGTAAAACCTTCAGCTAAGGTTAATATAGCAAGTAAATAGGCACATATAATCAGGAGGATATGCCAGCTGCTCGATTGCAAATTTACATATTCTCCTAGTATTGTTACACTTGTTTGCTGAACGGTTTCAGTTAGTGACAAGTAAACGTATGTGGACAATCCACTAACAAACATAAGCTGAATAAATGGAGAGCGTATATATTTGCGATAAAAACTTATATTTTTTAAGAACAAGCCTTTTCCAATTTTTCCGTTCTTTCTTTGCGGAGTGTTCTTTCTTCCAATTTTTCCGGCAAAGTATGATAAAAAAAGAAAAGTAGCTAGCGTTAAGCCTGAATGCCATATATAAATTGAAACAGAAGTATCTCGCAATGTTTGAAATACCGTGATCCCAGCTAGTGAAATAATCCAGGCAATGCCTGTTAAGAAGAAGACCTCCATTCGTAAAAATTTCATAACATGTCTTCGATTCCAACCCAAAAGATTTAGGATTTTAAGTTCACGTTCTTTGGTAACCTGCCAAAATAGTATGCGGTTAATGACGTAAGTGGCCGCCACAAAGAAGAAAGCGATACTAAGAACCATATTCGTTAAATCCCACTGATTCACCAGTGTCCCAGTTGCACCAAGTGTTGTCCATGATTCGGTGACAGTGCCCAGACCCTCTACGTTGACATCTAGCTTTTGTGGAGACGCTCCAGCTACGATAGAGACATGAAGCCCCATTGCCTCTAACTCGCTCGCAACCTTTTCAATTTTTTTCGCAGTAGCTTTCGTATAACTGTCGATTCCAGCTACTTTTACGCGAATGGCATCAATAGCTTTTTCTCCTTTAATCAACGCTGCTAAGTGAATGTTGGTTACGCCTGAAGCAGCCGGTGTTACAAAACTTCCAGGAATGGCGGTTGCTTGAACAGTCTTCTCTTTACCATCTTTGTCTTTCAATGTTACAGGTGCCTGTTGGTAAATTCCGAGTGGACTAGATGCTAAAGTGTCCTGTCTTTTGCCTGGTGCAAACTCTCCAACTGGGTCAATGATCCAGACAGGCTCATTATGTTCAAGTGATTCTGTTAAGGTCATCCCGACTTTTTCTATTTCCCGATAAAGCGGCACATTATTTTCTTCACCGAGCTTTTTGATTGTCAGCATCCCGTTTTTTTCTTCGTATATAAGCTGACTTGCACGGTAATATTCTGATGTATAATTAAAGTCTAATTCTTGAACATAGCCGTTTCCTGCAATAAGCTCGCTCATTTCACCGTCTGCATTCAACATAATTGCTTTATCCTGATTAAAGGGGTTTACCATAGGACTCATATCGATGGTCAGTTTTTTCGAGTTAGTTGGTGGCAATTGTTCGATTTCAGAAAGGAAATCGTTATAAGCTTTCGGACTTCGGTTCCATAGGTCTTCAAATCTGACAAAGTTCACATCATCCCGTTTATACTCATCTGATAATTCGAGTGCATTCCGATATTTTTTAGTATCCTCAGGACCAATATCCAACTCCTCAGTCAATGCATGAAGTTCCACAGATACTGTCGCATCCTGATTGTCTAGGACAGGAATAAGTGTAGCATGAGGGAAAGCAGATTGGTTCATTGCTGCATATCCTGATTTGGGATTCTCTTCGTTAATTCCCTCAAAGGCGATGCCAGTTAACTTTTCTTCTTCGACTGGGTCAATTCCGACTAGTAAATGATAGGTAACGGGCAGTGGAAATTGAACGGCTTCACCAGTACAAAGATTTAATAAGCTATGAGAGTAAATAATTTCAAACTTTGGATACAATCTTTTTACTTCAAGAGGGAGTGTGCCAGCGGTCTCAAGCATGGCGCAGACATATTTTTCACTGATGGGGTAATGGTTAATCCCGTCAGTCGTTTTAAATTGACCTACATATCTTGTTGAAGACTCAGGCATTTGAATTCCGATATTTGACCGAATCCCAGTAAAATATCCTAGAGAAGCAACTGGTGCAGCGATTTCAATGTCGGAGCGGTCTTGAATTTCCTTCCACTGATCGATGGAAATGCCGCCTTTCCCGAAGCCAATGTAATTTTCATGGACAATTCCACGTTTCTTTTCTATTTCGCTTTCAATCCCAAGGGGTCGAACAAGCAAATCATAGCTGCCGCGACCATAAAAGCTGATGTCGGATTCGACTTGTTTTTGCGAGTTTTCTAAAAATAACATCACAAAAGGTGTGATTGTAAATATTAGAATAAAAGCACATAAAAATAATAAAGATGCCCCGAAACGATGTTTAAATTGCCTAAAGATCAAACCTTTCATGCCTCAACTCTCTCCTTCAGAATTCCATCTCGGAGAAAGAGAATTCGATCACCGTATGTAGCTATTTCCTCATCGTGAGTAACGATGAGAATCGTCATCCCGTTTTGATGGAGGCTTCGCAAGCATGCCAAAACATTATCTCTATTGTCGCGATCTAAATTTCCTGTCGGTTCATCGCACAGTAATATTTGTGGAGAATGGATCATCGCCCTCGCAATCGCGGTTCGCTGCTTTTCTCCTCCAGATAATTCCCCAGGCAAGTGATGCAATCGGTGAGCTAGAAGCAATTGTGACAATCTTTCAGTTGCGCGACTTTCAATTTCTTTTTTCGGCAAATAAGGCCATTGCGGGAGCATTACATTTTCAAGGACGGTAAATTGTTCTAAAAGCTGGTAATGCTGAAATATAAAACCGATTTTTTCTCTGCGAAAATCTTGAAGTTCTTCATTTGAAAGCTTATTTAACTGCATGTCTGCAACACGAACTTCTCCGGTTGAAGGTCGTTCCATGCCACCAATCATATTCAACAGCGTTGTTTTCCCTGAACCTGACGGACCCAATATCGTGATCCATTCCCCTTCCTCAACGGATAAAGTGACATCTTTAAGAGCCTGCACTGTATGAAGACCAGTATATTCCACCTGTACATCTGTTAATTGAACAATATTCATAGATTAGTTGCCTCCCTATAAAGCCTGTCCACCTACAATCATTCTTAGGTGGACAGTTTAGATAAAAACTTGGAGTATTTTATGGCCTAGTGAGATACTTATATACTTTTGCGCTTGCTACTTGAAGATGGCCATTGTTATCTTCCACCAGGAGTCCGGGTGTGTAGCTTACATACGAGGCACTGGAACTATACTCACGTTGGTAAGACATGGAGAGACTTGTACTTCTAGCATTTATCAATGTATAGCCATTAGTAGTGTCTGTTCTGAAATAAATTTTGAAAGGTGATGTTCCAGACCAAGAGAAATTCCATTTTGCAACAGCCTGAGATCCGTATATTGTTTGAGAGGGTGGTGAAATGTATGCTGCAGCCTCGCCTTTTTCTAAAAAACCAAATGCAAAGAGTGGAAACAACAATGTAAAAGCTAATAACCATTTTATTGCATTGCCTCCAATTATTTGGTAATTGAAATCCCAGTTTTATCGTATAGTAGTTTCCTGTATTTGTAAACCTTATATTTGCAAAATTCCAAAGAATATGTCTAATTAGGTAGAGTTATGGATGGGAAGCTAGTTTGTGTTAGTTTAAAATCCTTTTTGGATTTGTGTAAATAGAGGTAGTTTTGTCAGTCGGATAGGGGAGAAGAGTCAGTAAAATCCTATGCAGTTGGACAGGTCTTTAATTCATTTAATTCTTAATTTCAATGCCCAATGTGATGGACGGACGTTATTATGCTCTGAATAAGTCCAAGAACACATTACTAAAAGCCACACTAGCATTCTTGGAGAGATTGTAACCATTGTAAAGTTCTCAAATTTGTCAAAAAGAAATTTTGCTGTACTTCTGAACGTGTTGTTTACTTTGATATAATAAGGCAGGTGAATGTGATAGCTAGAATCATAGATTTAGCTATTTTTTGGTGATTTTTAAATAATTTAGACATTGATATGTCGGTGTTGGTTTTGGGCTCGTTTTCGCGCTCTTCAGTACACTTAAATGGCTGGCGAAACCAAGGTTTCATATGAAATGAGCCAAAGATTTCTTTAATCATTCTGCTTAACAAAGCCATATATTAATTAAACAGAAAGGAAGGTGGCGGAGTGAAGAAATTCATTTTCCCAATGCTTCTCAGTTCATTGATTATATCGGGATGCTCGTCAAACCATACACAAGAAGCTGAAGATGGACATGAACATGCCGAGCCACAACAGCCGAAGCTGGAATATAAAATAGGAAGTAATGACTGGTCTGTCGTGACAGCATTGACTGATAGCCCGAAAGTTTTAGAAGCCTATCAGTTTGCAGTTGAACATCCAGAAGTACTTGATTACATGCCGTGCTATTGCGGCTGTTATGAGGAAGATGGACATACGAATAATACCCAATGTTTCGTTGATTCCGTTCATGAAGATGTAGCAGTGTTAGATACGATGGGCTTTGGTTGAGGGGTTTGCGTTGATATCGCCCGTGAGGCGAAGCAAGAGTTTGAAAAAGGAGTCGATCTTCAAACCATTCGTGAAAATATTGACAAAAAGTATGAAAGTTTAGATATCCCTTCTACTCCAACGCCAATGCCAGAAGGATAAGAGATAGCAGCGATTTTGCTGCTGTTTTTTTATGCAACGGTTTTTTAAAAGAGTACATCATTCAGCTATTCGCATATGATATTTTATCAAACCTAGGAAAGGTGGTTGAACATGTACTACACTCCTTATGTGTATCCATCGCAACATCTTTATTATAATAATACCCCATTGTACAACGTTCCAAGATATCCTGGATATTGGACAATGCCTAATGCCACAGAAGATACGCAGCGATTTTATCACCTGCAGCAACAAAACTGGAATAATAAATTAAAGCTAAAGGACTATGGCAAAGAACCATTTGTCGTGAATATTAATGAAGCCTCGAAACAAAATAAAACGTTTCGCACAGCACTATGGACAGGGAATCACTTGCAAGTCACATTGATGAGTATTGATGTTGGTGAAGACATTGGATTGGAAATTCACCCAAATGTAGATCAGTTTTTACGTATTGAACAGGGGCAGGGAATTGTTCAAATGGGAAAACGTAAAGAACACTTAAATTTTAAAAGAAAAGTGAAAGATGACTCTGCAATTATGATCCCAGCTGGAACATGGCATAATGTAACCAATACGGGCAATATTCCACTTAAGCTTTACTCCATTTATGCTCCTCCTAACCATCCATTTGGCACTGTTCATGCAACAAAAGCAGATGCGATGATGATGGAGGACTGAACATTTAACGGTGAGAATCAAATAAGTATTTATCCCCGCCATAAAGGACGGGGATTTTTTCATCTTTTTACTAAAAATATCGATTTATAGCCCTTTAGCAAAGAAGAATTATCAAAGTCATTGTAATAACTAAAATGACGTGTTTCTAATGTTAGACTAATGCTATAATTTTTAAAAAAATGAACCTGTCATGAAAGAGCACAGATGAACAGGAAGGTTTAGGGCATTGTTGTTAGACTGAGTATGAAGGGAGAGTTCATATGGAGGGACTTCAAAGAATGTTAGATAGTATCAAGTATATAGAGAGTCATTTAGAAGAGAGTCTTTCTATAGAAGATATCGCTGCAGTTGCTTGCATGTCAAAATTTCATTTTCAGCGGATGTTCAGTATGCTGACTGGTTTTTCCGTAAGTGAATACATTCGAAATCGGCGTATTACAGTAGCAACGCAGGAGTTAATTCATTCTAATTGTAAGGTGATTGACATTGCGATGAAGTATCGGTACGAGAGTCCGGAAGCATTTACGAAAGCATTTCGGAGAATTCATGGCATCAGTCCATCGGTTGCTAAGAAAAACAGTCAATTTTTGAAGGCCTATCCAAAGCTTTCCTTTCAAATTCAGCTAAAGGGTGATGTTGAGATGGATTATAAAATTGTTGAAAAGAATTGTTTCACTGTTGTGGGTAAGAGTATTCAAACAACTACGATCGGAGGTGAAAACCATCGGGAGATAGCGGCTTTTTGGGATGAGTCGAATCGAAACGGGTTTTCAAGAGAGCTTGCTAAAAATAGTGGTTCCCTTGGACTTATTGGAATTTGTATGGATTTTGATAAGCAACAAGAGAATCTCACCTATTTCATTGGTGCGGAAAAAAATATTGAAAGCCTCCCTGCTGGGTGGGAGGAACGGCGAATTCCATCCGCAACTTGGGCAGTCTTTCCAGTGCACGGTGCCATGCCTGATGCCATGCCAAAGGTGTGGGAAAGGATCTTCTCTGAGTGGTTCCCGGCAACTGGGTATGAACATGCTGGAGGGCCAGAAATGGAAGTTTATTTAAGTGATGCGGATCCATCTTCAGCAGATTACTATAGTGAGATATGGATACCGGTGAAAAAATAAAAGCTTGCCTAAGTGTGCTTTATAGTAATATAAAATAAAAAAAAGGTAGTCCGAAAATTTTCAATACAAAAAAAGAAGTGAAGAAATCAGGAGTCATTTTTCTTCATTTCTTTTTTTGTCAGCTTCCAAACTCTTACTCCCCGCTATCAAAATTCCCACTATTAACATTCCATTCCTTCGTCGTTTGTTCTGCTTTTATTAGGAGCAGAAATAAAGACATGAATGGGTGCATTGCGTTTATGATGACAAGTGAAATGGGAGAATGGTTTCCTTACATTACTTGTAAGTGTTTCTAGTCTTTTTCGTTGGTTATAATGTGTATAGCTCAATCGATCGATGGGAATTTTGGAAAAATGAGCATTAAAAAGGAGAGTTATACATGGTTCGACAAGGGAAGTTGTTAGAGGTCCAAGACTTGCAAAAACATTATGGAAAGAAAAACAATCTGACAAAAGCTTTAAACGGTGTTCGGTTCGATATACTCCCTGGGGAATTTTTAGGGATCATGGGGCCAAGTGGTTCAGGTAAAACAACGTTATTAAACTGTATTGCTACCATTATAAAACCAACCTCAGGACGTGTCCTTTTAAATGGCAAAAATATTAGTGCTTTTGATAGCAGGGATTTATCTGAATATCGTGGCAGTCGAATTGGTTATTTGTTTCAGGACTTTGAATTGTTGGATAATTTAACAGGGCAGGAAAACATATTATTACCTTTAGCCATTCATGGGATGAACTATACAAAAGCGCGGGGAAAATTAGAAGAACTAGCAGGTTATTTAGAGATAACAGAGATTTTAAACAAATTTCCAGCGCAGATGTCTGGAGGGCAAAAGCAAAGGGTAGCTGCTGCACGCTGTTTAATCTCGGAGCCAGATATTGTACTTGCGGATGAGCCTACAGGCGCCTTGGACACACGATCAGCGAAAGCTTTGATGAATAAGCTGGAAGGCATTAATAAGGATAGTGGCAGAACGATTTTAATGGTAAGCCACGACCCGAATGCAGCAAGCTTTTGCTCAAGAATTCTTTTTATTCAAGATGGTGTCATTTTTCATGAGCTGCGCCGCAAACAAGAAGAAAGGCGCGAGAGATTTTATGAGAGAATTTTAAAGGTGTTAGCTCAGCTTGGGGGAGGAAGCGCAAATGTTCTCTAAGTTGATCTACCGTAATGCAAAACGAAGTCGCAGGGAAAATTTGATCTACTTTGCAACCCTTGTAGTTGCAGTAGCCTCGTTTTATATGATTCTTTCACTGGGGAAACAAGATGTGATCTTATTTTTAAGAGAGTTTGAAAGCGATGCGATTGATAAGCTGTTAACTGAGATGAACATTGTCTATGTATTTGCGTTATTTATCCTGTTTTTCTTGGTCTTATTTGCGAATCGCTACCAATTAAATCGAAGGAGTAAAGAGTTTGGGCTCTATCTCATGTTAGGAATGCGCAAGGAGCGCCTTGTTCGCCAGCTTTTAGCAGAGGGGTTTATCACTTCTATTTTGGCACTTGCTGGAGGCATTTTAATTGGAGGCATTTTAGCGGAAATGATCAGTCTGACTGTTTCTAAATTAGTCGGACAGGGAATTATCGGTCATCAAATCAGCTTATCGGTCAATGCGATTATTTTTACGATCATTGGTTTTTTATTGATTCAGTTTACAGCATTAGCCATTCTTGGGGGAAGAATATTTTATCAAGAGATCCATCAATTGCTTTATGAGCAAATGGATGAGACAACTGATATGGGCCATGTTAAAGGCAATATCCTTCATATATTACTAGGCGCAGCGTTATTAGGTGCAGCCTATTGGATCGTTTTGTATCGCTTTTCTGATTTTGCAGGACTGCTTCTGTTTGTGGCACTGGCTCTTGGAAGCATAGGAACAATCCTTTTTATGAGGGGATTGGGAAAGCTACTTGGCTTGTTGGCAAGCCTGTCCAAGCATAAATCGCTGCAAGGGTTGCACACTTTTACATTAAGGCAGTTTCAAGAGAACGTTGCGAATCGCTCTACTTCTGTCGCGGTCACATCGATTCTTATCACATTATCGATCATTTTGATTGCCAACGGTGCTTCAACCATTTTGAGTTTGGACGGTTTATATAATAGGAATTCGTCGGTCTATGATTTTACTGTTAATGGAGACAGCAAGAAGGTTGGAGAGTTTTTGAGTACAGGAAAAATGGTATCCTATGTAGAGGACGCAAATCTTTTGGAAATGGGAAAAATGAAGGATGAGGGCGAGCGCATGGAGGATGGTATGCCTTTGTCATTGGTAGATTGGTCTAAATTAAAAGAACAGTTAACGATGGCTTTGCCAGCCCCATATAAAGAGCAGGTTTTATCCGGAGAAATGCAAAGTTATGATATTAGTTCGGAAAACCCTGAAGCTCTTAATCTGTTAGGAGTTCTGGAAATGGATACAACAACCCCTCACCTCATTTCCGAATCCTCATATAATGGGCTTTTAAAAGCGGTAGGAGAACAGCCGTTGAACCTAAATTCAGATGAAATTGCCTTATATTTTAATCCGGATTTCATGCCTATGGAAAATCTTGATCAGATGCCGGTACTTAATGGTATTCTTGAGAAGGCTGTAAAGGAAGGGCGAAGTTTGCTAAGCATTGATGATCAGGCCATCATCATTCGTCCATCTATTCCTATGAGAGGATTGGTAGCTGATCGTTCCGTAGAAATTTTTTCGGCTTTTGTTGTTCCCGATCCTATGTTCAAACAATTAGTCAATCCTGATACGTATGCTTCCTATTGGAACTTTCGTATCCCGCAAAAGATGCAGGCACAGCAGGGGTTGATGAAACCGATGATGGAAGCAAGAGACATATTGAAATCTTCGGGCTTCGCCTTTGAAAGTTATTTACAAAACTTTGGACGTAAATTGTTTTATATTGTTGCTGGAAGTTATACAGTCTTATATATGGGATTCTTATTTTTAATTATTGCATGTACGGTATTGGCTTTACAATTTTTGACTCAAATGAAGCAGACGGGCGGACGTTATGTAACACTCTCCATGTTGGGAGCCAAACGTCAGCAAATGAAAAAATCAATGCAGAAACAGGTGTTATGGACCTTTCTGTTACCGATGTTTCTTGCATGCGTAAGTGGAGCTGTTGGAATAAAGGCCATGATTTCATTTGTGGTTATTCATTTTGAGGACGTTCCATTTCTATATCCGCTTGCTTTTGCCTTTGCCTGTATGGTGATTTTCATTGTGGCAATATATGGAGTAGCAGTAGCCCGTTCAGCAGTTCATGAAATCGACAAATTACGTTGGAAGCCCAATATCGATTAAAAGATTTTTACACATTTTTCATAAGAGGAGGTGCTAAAGATGGCAAAAATTATCATTGTTGAAGATGATGTCTGGATGAGAGAGGAGTTAATGGACATATTGCGAAAAGTTGGATATGAAGTTGCAGCCGTTACCAGCTTCCATGATATTGCTCATCAAATTGCTACTTTAGCACCGGATTTAGTTTTATTAGATATCAATTTACCGGAACAATCCGGATTTGAAATATGCAAAAGTTTAAAATCAAAGGGGCTCGGTCCTATTTTAATACTTACATCTAGAGATAAGCTTCAAGATGAACTGCATGGTCTTCATTTAGGTGCAGATGATTATCTCACAAAACCATGCAATCGCGATCGATTATTGGCGCGCATTCAGAATCTGTTAAGAAGGTTTGAAGGCCAGCCAGGTTTAATCGACGGGGGCAGTTTTTCACTCGATCCCAATACTTTTACCTTGTATAAGGGCACTCACTCATTAGTATTATCCCCAAATGAGGGAAAAATTTTATTGGCGTTAGTTCAGAATCGACCTGATTTAGTATCTAAAAAGGCATTGAGTGAATTATTATGGGGAACTGACCAATTTATCGATGAAAATGCCCTTCAAGTCAACCTTACACGCCTGCGAAAAACGCTGCGTCAACTAAATCTGGAAGAGCAAATTGAAACTGTAAGGGGACAGGGTTATCGACTTAGGGGGTAGATGATACCGTGGGATGGATAAAGCAAATCTATGACTGCTTTCATGCATATAAGTTATGGTTTTTCATCATCATTGCTACAAATCTTTTATTTATTTTTTTTGCTTGGCTGGCTTACCCGGATACTTTTAAGGCATTAGTTGGACTAATGATTGTCTATACGCTGATCATAATATGTTTACCAGTCTTTCTGATGATTAGAAAGCAAAAAATCATCGAATCCGCCTTTCAAGCCTTTTTGTTAGAACCAAATGAGACAAACGAAGAAATATTTTGCCAAACCATTCCTAACATACATCGATTGTATATTCGGAGAATGGGAGAATTAATCAGAGAGTATCAAGAAAAACTCAATGACCAAGTGATGGAGTTGGCCGATTATGAAAACTACATAGAAGGCTGGGTTCATGAAATTAAAAAGCCTCTGTCCTTAATGACGTTGGTCATTGATAATCGTGGTGATGAAATGTCTCCCCTTGTTAGACAACGCATGCTTCACATTCGAGATCAAATGCTTGGAGATGTTGAGCGAATTTTGTATTTTGCAAGACTTGGAGCAGCTCATAAAGATTATATATTCGAGCCAATAAATGTACTCCGTTTTTGTAAACAAGCAGCAGAGAACCATCAATCACTATTAGATGAATCCGGCTTTCAAGTACAGTTTACCGGTGAAGAAGCAGAAATTATCTCCGACCGTAAAGGTCTGGCTTTTATATTAGAACAAATCATTGCCAATAGTACGAAATACGTTAATCAGCATCAGGCACAGCCAGCTCTGAGGTTTGAAACGGCTTATGATAAAGCGGGTAAGCAGATAATTCTCAATATTAGTGATAATGGACCAGGCGTATCCGCTGAAGATTTACCCTTTATATTTGATAAGGGCTTTACTGGAAGAAGTGGAGCTTATACAAGAGAAGCAACAGGAATGGGTCTGTTTTTAGTAAGCAAAATGGCCAATGATTTAGCCATTCAGTTAGATGCAAAATCCGATTTAGGTTCGGGATTGACCATATCACTGATATTTCCACATGTTGAATAACAGAGCTTTATGTCGTCTTTGAAAGAGTCTTGATTTAGACAAGGTGGTAGTGGAAAGGAAAAACAATTAAGAGGATATCGGTGAAAAACTAATATTTTTGGACAAGAAGAGGGTTAGGCAGATCCGTTGCTTGAACCTGCCCTAAAAACATTTCTTGTTTAGAATATTTTTAAGCTAGTCTAGTCGACCAAGCCTTGCTGAAAAGCGTAACTCGTCAACTGGACCCGATTGTCCAAATGAAGCTTACTTAAAATATTTTTTAAGTGACTTTTAACCGTGTTTTCGGAAATGAAGAGTGCCTTGGAAATTTCCTTATTTGACAGCCCTTTGGCCACTAATTGAAGCAGCTCCAATTCCCTTGTGGACAGAGGGATATTTTCCTTTGATAGCGCCTTTTTTTGCGGGAATTCCTTTAAAATTTGGAAGGCGATTTCTTTGGACATCGGCACTTCATCTAAGGCGAAAGCTCTTAAATGTTCCACCCATTGATCAGACTGGATGTTTTTTAGTAAATATCCTTGCGCCCCTTTCTTTAAAGCATCGAATAGATCAGTAATATCATCAGAAACGGTGATCATGACAATTTTCACTGCAGGGAATTGAAGCTTAATTCTTTTCGTTGCTTCAAGCCCGTCCATTTCGGGCATCTGTATATCCATTAATATAATGTCAGGCAATAATTGTTCAGTAAGTTGAATGGCTTCTTTTCCGTTTTTCGCTTCTCCAATAATGAGAAAGTCCTCAAACTCCTCTAAAATTTCTCGAATCCCTTCTCTGGCATGTGCGTGGTCGTCGACGATAAGTATGCGAAACGGTTGCATTTACGTACACTCCTTTTTTAAGGTAACGATCGTTTCGTTTTCTATTCTTTCTATGGAAAACTCCCAGCCCATATCAAAGGCTCTGTTTTGGATAATTTGAAGTCCGTATCCTTGGTTAGGCCCGATCATTTCATCCGTGAATCCGATTCCGCGATCTTTAATTTCGCAATACCATCCATTGTCCGTTTCTTTGGCATCAATCCATATTTCATTGGTTCTCGCATGCTTTATGACGTTCATAACCGCTTCCTTAATACAGGCAAATAGCTCAATCTTTTCTTTTGAGGTTAATGTATGCTCCTGAATCTCCCATTGCAAGTGGACATCGATCAAATGATGGTTCTTAATTTCCTCAACATACTGGTAGAACGCTTCCGTCCAATTTAATGGTCCTTTGTCAGGCAAATATTTTAAGTTCGTAATTGCTTGGCGGGTATCCTCGTGAATATGCTGCAAGGTTTGTTTAATCCTTTGAAAATCAGGGTCTTGTTCCAATTCATTCTTTCTGCCAAACTTATTCATTTTTACTGATAATAGAAATAAAGATTGAGCAATGCCATCGTGAAGTTCCCGTGCTAATTTTTCTCTCTCGACGAGCGCCGCCTTCTTCGTCTTTTCCAATCTAAGCTCTTCCTGCATTCTTTCTAAAATAGAGAAGAGATGACGTACAAATAAAAGTGTAACGATAAAGACTAAAAGAGGTGAGAGATAATTTCCCAATTCCATGGAGATATAGGAAAGGAGAAATTCGTGGCGTATATATTCCCATAAGGCAATTGTCACCGATGGTGTAATTAAAATCAGCCATTTAATATGTTTATATTTCAAGTTCTCACCTTTTTTCTAAGCTTTTACTCATTCTTACGGAGGAAATAGGGTTAAAGACGATCGTGTTGATTGCTCTGACTTGAGCAAGTGCTAGGTGAAAGCTGTGCATTTGAATTAAAATATAGCGAAAATCAGGCTGCATCATAATCTTTAACAATACTATATAAAATTGTGTCTATATTTTAACACCTATTTACACTTTTTTAATGGTTATAATAAAAAAATCACTCTTTCGGGGTATTATTTAATATTACGATTGTATTTATAATATCATCTAGTGCTATACAAATAAAAAGATAGGCAAAATCAGCAAGGAGGAATTGTTTTGAAACGTTTTTTTATCGCGCTAATCGCGTTTTTATTCGTAACATCAATATCAAACAATGCTTTTGCACACTCGCATTTAGAAAGCTCTAATCCTGCGGACGGCGCGGTAGTAACCGAAGCCCTGAATGAAATTGTCCTTGATTTCGATGGTGGAATTGAGCAGGGAAGCTTTCTTGAAGTAACAACAACAGATGGACAAGCCGTTGAACTGCAGGATACATTGATTGATGAAGATAAATTGACTGCAGTGGCTGCTGAGACGCTTGCAAACGGTGAATATCAAGTGACATGGAGTGTTATTAGCGCAGACGGTCACTCTTTAGATGGTGAATTTTCCTTTACAGTCGATGCTCCCGAAATGGTTGAGGAAGACCAGGAAGAAGATAATGGTACTGAAACATCTGAACAATCTGTGGATAATGAAGAGTTGGATTCTACAAAGACTAGTGACGAGAAGGAGTCATCGTCGTTGACAATTGTTTTCGTTGTTCTTGCCATTGTTTTGGTGGCAGGCGGATTAATCTATTTTACAAAAAGAAAGAAATAATAGATGGAAGTCATGACGATTATTAGTCAAGTACTATTGTATGTGTGCTTTTCGCTTTTAGCGGGAAGCTTTCTTCTATTGCTTGTCCCAAACAATTATCGACCTGATCTGAGAATCTCAAAGGGCTTTATGAGCGCTAGTGTCATCACCGTCCCTATTGTTTCATTTATACCGATTCTAGATATTACGCGATTGCTCGCTCCAAGACTCGGTTTCGTTGATTCGCTGAAAATGGTGTTAACGACCTATACAGTAGGAACAGCTTGGAATTTTACCCTCCTTGCTTCCGTTCTTTTGCTTCTATTAATGCTCGTCGCAAGACGTTCAGAGCAAGGAGTGTTTGCTTTTCTAGGAATTGGGCTTACGCTAGGGCTTATCCTTACGGTTGCATGGTCCAGCCATGCAGGTGCAGTAGATCCGGTCAGAGGAATAATCAGTGACTTTATCCATCTGACAGCCTCTAGTATTTGGGTTGGAGTGATTCTTGTTGTAGGCTGGAATTCAGTAAATCACCATAACTGGCTTAAGTTTTTACGCTGGTTTTCAATGGTGGCGATTAGTTGTCTCGTGATAACAGCTATTAGTGGGCTGATGCTGATGAGTATTATGGTGGATGATTATCCGAACTCTTGGCGGGTCTCATATGGTCAGGGGCTATTAATCAAGCATGTGTTTTTGCTGCCACTTATTTTTTATGCATTTGTGAATGGGGCACTAGTGAAAAGTTTAATATTAAAAAATTCTCATTTTAATCCTATCCCTTGGGTGCGCTTAGAAGGGCTTATATTGCTGGTTATTTTTGCGATAACAGCTGTTTTTTCACAAAAGTCACCGCCATATGGAAACTACATGTCGAATGAAGCAGTATCACCATTATTTCGCCTTTTTCACGATGAAATGATCGATGCATCAAGCACCATTGCTTTTGCGGGAAATCTAAATACGGTGTTCTTTCTCGTCTTATCAATCAGCTTGCTGGGATTAATGGGCTGGTCGTTTTTCAAAAAAACACCGATCATCATCTCTTTCTTTTTTAGCAGCTTATGCGTATTAAGTGTCTATATGATGTTGATGGTGTCGGTAGTCGTGCGTTAAAAACAGTAGTTGATTGGAGCGGAAGGTGCTTTTAGCGTTATTGCCGAGACCCCACAGGAGCGTCAAGCGACGAGGGGGCTTGGCGGAACGCCCCCCGGAAAGCAAGTGTCTAGAGTGGAAATCAACAATTGTATCGAAGTTCATTCAACTTTCGGTGCCTTTTGTCGACAAACTGAGATGAGGTTGTCTGAAAAGCCCCTAAAATAAAGCAAGAGGCGAAAAACGATCCGTTTTTCGTCTCTTGCTTTTTTGTTGGATTGATTTCTATCTGAAAGTAGCTGGCGGATGCCTGCTACTTTCAATAGGTTATGGTCCAACACCACAATTCCAAACTCGACGTGGACCTTATCGAGCCCCCGCAAGGAAAACCTACGGAACGACCGATTGCCCCTGATGTGACCGAACACGCTTTCTATTTCGATGTTTCGTCGAGCGTAGATTGCTGCCTGCCTTCTCTTTACACTCAAGGGCTGTTTTCGCTTTGGCTTTCATTTCTTCAAAAATCGGATTCCAGTGGACTTGTCGATTTCCCTTGGCTTTTGTACACTGGGTTTTCAAGGGACAACCTGTACAATCTTCACATTCATAGATTTTGAAATTTTGTTCATAACCGGAGCGATTCGTTTTGTGTTGGTATTTTTTAAAGAGAACCTTCCTTCCATTTGGGCAAATAACATAGTGGATAGTACCTCTATTCGGACAGTTACAGCGTTCACATTGCTCGTTCAGGTCGAATAGCCCTATTATTCGGATATTCTCGTCTTTTTTCTTTGTCATAAGAAATTATTTCGAAGGATATTACGTTATATAAATATATTGGTGAATCCATTCCATCATTGTGCACTTCAATTAAAAAACGAACGTCATTCGATTTTTACAGCATTTTAATTGGTGAAAGTTCGGATATAGATTTTTATTAAGCGGTTGTACATGGTGAAATTGATTCTGGTAAATTAAGATCAAAAAAATCCATGGAGGTTAAACAGATGGCAGCAATTTTAAGAGCAGTTGAGATAACCAAGGATTATGGAAGTAATCGGCAGAAAAAAGTTTTAGAAAAAACCAATTTTATGGTCGAAAAAGGAACGATTCATGTTATTGAAGGAAAGAGTGGTTCCGGGAAATCGACTTTTCTAAGCATTATTGGTGGCATGGAGTTTCCTACAAGCGGAAAAGTATATTATCAACATGAATCGCTTTATGAATTGTCTGATGCGAAGCAATCACTCATTAGAGGTGAAAAATTTGGCTTTGTTTTTCAGTCCTTTCAATTAATACCCGAGCTTACAGTTTATGAAAATATAGAACTTCCTTTAAAATTTCAAAAAAAGAAAGAATTTGATTTGAAAGCAAAGATCAAAGAACTTGCCAATGAGTTAGGTATTGTCCATCACTTAGATAAGCGGCCAAGCTTTTTATCCGGAGGGGAACAACAAAGAGCTGCTATTGCGAGGGCATTGATCACTGAGCCGGATATTCTTTTTGCTGATGAGCCAACTGGGAACCTCGATCAAATAACAACTAAGAGTATTGTGAATTTGTTAATCAAATTAAACAAGGACAAAAATTTGTCCTTGGTGATTGTTACGCATGAAACGAACTTATTTCCAACACCGCATTATTTGTACTCCATGAAAGATGGAGTTTTAAAGGGGATAAAATCGAATGTTTAAGCTGGGATGTAAGTTTTTATTTTCGAGAAAAAGCTGGCTTGTTTTGCTTGTATTTACTTTGACATTGGTCATTTCCTCTATCCTCTCGATATTTTCAGCTTCGGAAACGATTAGAGCGGGTCTGTTAACCAACGCTTATTCGCAATATGGGGAACATAGTGGGATTTTGGTTGATGTAGTGACTAAAAAAAGTGATCTCGAAAAAGGCATAGAGAAGGTAGGCGCTTATCAATTAATTGATTTCTATCATTTTGGAAATAAAGATAAGAAAGCTGTTATCGGCTGGCTGGATGATGATGCATTAGAGCTGAGCCATATAAAAATTAAGGAAGGCAGGTTTCCGGAAGAAAAAAATGAAGTAGCGATAGAATCTGCTTATTTAAATTTAATTGATAAAGATTGGAAAATTGGCGAAACAAAAACTCTGCAGGGTGAGAATCAGCGATGGAAAATCAAATTAGTCGGAATTCTAGATAATTATTCTTCTCGATGGTACGCCCCGATTGATTTAGAGCAAGGAGTCCATGCCTTTCCAAATATTTTTATGGGTACGTATGCTGAGCCTCAGCTTAAGAGTAATTACTTGGTCAAGCTTGAGGGTGATAAAAATACTTCAATGGAAAAAATGGATGATTTGTTAAATGAATATAAGGGATTTGAAAATTTTAAGTTATTTGATGAGGGATTAAAGCATTATGACACCGTTCGGAACTTATCCATCGTTTTTCAAAGCATCCTTCTTTTCATTTCAACGGTTGCTTTAACAAGCATATTTACATACTTTAATAGAAAACAAATGCAAAAAATAGGCATTTTGAAGGCAATCGGTGTCAAAGATATAAGCTTGTATAAAATCTATTGTTATCAAGTTTTTATTCTTTTCTTGACAAGCCTTGTTTTGGCAATACCACTTCAGTATGTCTTTAAAACTAACATGATCAGAATGAGTTTTATCGAAAGCCTAGAATCTTCATATCCTCATCATACATATGTGATCATGATCGGCTATTTTGTTTTGTTATTTTTATGGATCTTAATTATTTCTCTTAGGTCTGTATTTTGTTCTAAACATCTTTCAATCAGGAGTATAATGGCGGGAAAGAGAAATATTTCTTCTCTTCACCACTTTATCGAAAAGAAAATAAAGCCTTTTGCATTAAAACAATTATTAAGACAATTATTTTTATTCCCTAAGGAATTTACTTTTACTGTTTCTATTATTTGTTTATCCATTCTCGTGTTCGTATTTTCTATTGTTTTGCAAAAAGAATCAGAGGGAATTTGGGATGTGGATGAATACTACTACTTAAATTCACAAGAAATCTATCGATTTGATATGGTAGATCATTTACCTGTCTTATTTGATCAACGTTTAACTTTTTCTGAAGAGAACGTGATGAAATTGACCCGTCTTCCCGGAGTTAAACATGTGGAAAAAAATCCTTTTCTGGAGGATGTTGTTCCGCTAATTGGGGCAGATAAAAAAACAATAGCGATCGATCAGTGGATCAATCAAAACGGAGGAGCGTTAAGATACAAAAATAAATGGATCATTCCGAATGTAAAATATGAAGTTGTTGATGAAAAAGAATTCAAACAAGTCTATCCAGAGGGAGATTACGAAGACTTTAAAGGGAAAATCCTGTTGTTCGTCCCAAGCGAAAATGGCACAAAAGACTCAGATTTACATAAGCTGATTGGCGAAGAGCTTAGCTTTGTTAAATTAGTAAAGGAAGAGGAAAATATACGCAAAATTGAACAGCAATTTGAAGTATATGATGCAAGAAACGAAGCGCTTGTTAAGCATTTGGATGGGATGAAGGACATCAGGTATGATAAATTTACGATTGTGATTGCTAAGAGTACACTGGAAGATTTAAACCTTTTTGTCGGTTATCATGAGTTAGACATTTTTTTAGAGCAAGATATAAAAGAGGAAGAGTTCAAGGAAATTGATGATAATGTTAATCAATTAATGGCAACAGTGCCAGGAAGCTTGCTCCAAAATATACCGGAATTTATCCAAAAAGAAACGAGCATTACTTCACTTTTACGCTTTCTTGGGATTTTTTCTTTTGTAGTTGCTTCACTTTTGACGCTTACGAGTATCATTATTATTGTATTTAGTAAGTACCAGCTTCAAAGAAAAGACTGGGGTATTTACTTGTCGATGGGGATGTCAAAAAGAAAAGTTTACTATTTTTTAACAGCCGAAATGGTGATATATTATATTCTGGCCACTATCATAGGCTTTATTGTGTTTATAACAGTTCTACTCTCAATCAATTTATTTTTCCCCATTTCATTTTACTTATATTACTTTTTCTTATCCATTCTTTTTTTGTTTATATTACTCATGTTCGGCAGCAGACTTCTTTATCAAATGATTGCGAAACAATCGATTTTATCTTTGTTAAGAGAGGTGGAATAAGTACGTAAATTCGGAGTGGTGTGACATTATCCTTACAGGTGGGATTGTAAAGGAAATAGAGATGGGGTTCAATATATTCAAAAGGGCACAAGACCAAGGATTAAATTCGGTCTCGTGCTCTTTCTTTTTTTAACAGGCCATAATTATCTAATCTTTTGCACTATCTTCACTGGATATCATTTTAAAAGGAAAAAACAAGCAAATCGATCATGAGGGAGGTGCCAATAAGAAATGAGTCAATGAATCGTTTTATTAACAATATGGTTAACCTAAAAAGGTTGCATAAATTTTTCAGAGTATATATAATGTATATATAGTATATATACATTATATCATTTATAAGCTTAACCAATTAGTAACAATGAATAATATGCCCTTTACTGAATCACTCAAAGGTTAATATTAAAAAACAAGGCTCTGTTATAGCCGATGTGGATTTTTGACTCATTTTCTCTCTGATTCCATGAAACGATAGGAGAAAACGAGATTTCTCCTATCGTTTTATGGAATCAGAAGACCTTTCAGTTATACTGAAAGGCATGTGAAACCAAAGTTTCACATGCAATGAGCCAAAAATCATTTTATCAACAATTCTATTTAACAAAGCTAAAAACAAAAAAGAGGGATTGGCATGAAAATAATTATCTCTAATAGTTCCAAGGAGCCAATTTATGAGCAAATCATGAATCAAATTAAATCGTCTATTTTAGCAGGTGAATTACAAGAAGGAACAGCAATACCCTCGATGCGAAAACTTGCACAGGATTTGCAAATCAGTGTCATAACGACGAAACGGGCCTATGAGGAATTGGAGAAAGAGGGCTTTATTTATTCGATTGTTGGCAAAGGATCATTTGTGGCAGAGCAAAATTTAGAGGTCATAAGAGAGAAGAAGCTGAAAGCGATTGAGGATCAAATGAGCTCCGTGATTACAAATGGCAAAGAAATTGGTTTATCACTGGATGAACTACAACAATTATTGAAGATACTATATGAGGAGTGAAATGATGGAGAACGTGGTTGAACTAAAAAATGTAACGAAAAAATTTAAAGGTTTTTCCGTTGAAAATATAAATTTGGATGTGAAGCAAGGCTTTGTAACAGGGTTTATTGGTGCAAATGGAGCAGGGAAATCGACAACGATAAAAATGATGATGAACTTGTTAAGGCCGGATGCCGGTGAGGTTAAGCTTTTTGGACTGGATTACAGGACACATGAGAAGGAAATTAAGGAGCGAATTGGATTTGTTTATGATGGCAATGTCTTTTTTGAAGGGTTGAATTTAAAAGATATCAAACGAATTGTGGGACCAGCTTATAAACGATGGGATAATCAAGTATTTGATCATTATATTGACCAGTTCGAGTTACCGTTAAACAAAGCGATCAAAACATTTTCTAAAGGAATGCAAATGAAAGCCTCCTTAGCACTTGCACTGTCACATCATGCAGAGTTGATTATTATGGATGAGCCAACAGCGGGCTTAGATCCGATTTTTAGGCGAGAACTGCTGGCTCTATTGCAGGAATTAATGGTTGATGAGAATCGCACCATTTTCTTTTCCACGCATATTACGACTGATCTGGATCGAATTGCTGATTATATTACATTCATACAGAGCGGGAAAATCATCTTCAATCGCTCTGTTCATGATGTAGCTGAAAATTATGCCCTTGTTAAAGGTGGGACGGATCTTTTGGATAGGGATACGGAAAAGTTTTTTATACAAGTTCATCGTGCACCGACAGGGTTTGAAGCATTAACAGATAATATAAAGGATGTACAAAACACTTTCGGGGATGCGGTTGTCATTGAAAAGGCTTCTCTTGAAGATATTATGTATTACATGAAAGGTGGCGTTCATCATGTTTAATCTTATCAGACGCGATATCATACTGCAGAAGAAACAACTTATACTTTTTATTCCGATTGTTCTGTTTTTTATCTACATGGATAAACATCCCGCTTTAATTTTTCTCGTTGCCAGTATTTTTATTCCCTTAAACGCATATGCTTATGACGAAAAATCAGAGACGAATATATTATTAAATTCCTTGCCTTATACACGTAAAGAAATCATTGCATCGCGCTACCTTGGTGCCATTTTTTATATGGGCTTAGCCTGCGGCCTGACAGGTCTGGCATTATTTTTTTTCGATAGACCGTTTACACTGACGGATATGGCAATTGGAGGAGGCTTATTTTTAACATTTGCGGCATTTACTTTTCCGTTATTCTATATCCTTAAACCAGGTTACATCTCAACAGTAGTCATTATTAGCTTTCTTTTGTTAGCGGCTGCAGGGCCACCTGTTGTGATATTTTTTGCCGAACGTTTAACGGCCATTTCCAATTTTATTATGAATTTATCTGACCTTGTTTTATATACTGGAACCGCCCTGGTGATTATCGTAATTTATGGTATCTCCTGGGGGATGAGCACGGTCATTTATCAAAGGAAAGTATTTTAAATGGCAGTTCAATTTTGAGTGAATCTCCTCATTTTTAATGTAAGAAATGCTTATAAAGTATCTCCTTTAAATTTTGCTTAAAGGAGATACTTACCCCGCTGTTTCCTTTTTTCTCTTTAAAAATAGAAATCTTTCTCTACCCTAATGATTGTCAGGATGATAAGATAAATGAAATTGCTTTTCTAAGAAGTACAGTGATGGATAGGAATAGTCAACTTCTTCAAAATACCTTACTAATTTACGATCTATTAGCGATCTTTTTATGCAGAATGAATGGAGCTAAGTGAGGATGATGTTATAACAAGATAGGAAGCGTTCAAGAACGATGTTGAAATGGTATGGGAGATCGAGAAAAAAGAGTAGGTGTTCATGTGTCAAAAAGTTTGGCGGAAGATTAAATGGAGCCAGAGAAACAGAAAAAACTGTATAAACGGACATTGATCATTGTTGTTATTTCACAAATATTTGGTGGGGCAGGACTAGCGGCAGGTATAACAGTCGGAGCGCTTCTTGCACAGCAGATGCTTGGAACAGATGCGGTGGCAGGACTTCCTGTTGCTTTGTTTACATTCGGGTCGGCAGGATCGGCGTTATTGGTTGGCAGACTTTCTCAACGTTTTGGACGTCGCCTAGGTCTTACAGCAGGTTTTATAATAGGTGGCTTGGGAGCATTCGGAGTGGTCGTAGCCGCTTTACTGAATCATATTATTCTTTTATTTGTATCTCTGTTTATTTATGGTGCAGGCACTTCGACGAATTTGCAAGCACGTTACGCAGGTACCGATTTAGCAAAGCAAAAGCAGCGGGCCACAGCAGTCAGTATTGCGATGGTGTCAACTACATTTGGAGCTGTTGCAGGACCTAATTTAGTCAATGTAATGGGAGAGTTTGCTGTATCAATCGGGATTCCATCTCTTGCGGGTCCGTTTATTTTATCTGCCACTGCATTTATCCTAGCTGGCCTTGTCATTTTCATCTTTCTTCGTCCAGATCCGTTGATGATTGCCAGAACGCTTGAAGCATCAACTCAAGAGCGTCCTGTTATGGGAGCTTTAGGTGATGCGCACGAAGAGGAAAATAAGAAGGGGATTATTGTTGGCACGACAATGATGGTGCTGACGCAAATTGTCATGGTCTCCATTATGACGATGACCCCAGTCCATATGGGGCATCATGGTCATGGTTTGGGAGCCGTAGGACTTGTTATCGGCTTTCATATTGGTGCGATGTATCTCCCATCCTTAGTGACAGGCGTTCTTGTTGATAGGTTTGGCCGTACTGTGATGGCAATCGCATCGACAGCTACTTTGCTTTTGTCAGGGATTGTTGCCGCGATTGCACCAGGTGATTCAATGATTCTTCTAATCGTTTCCCTGTCCTTGCTTGGATTAGGCTGGAACTTTGGATTAATAACAGGAACCGCTCTTATTGTAGATTCAACGAACACGGCAACGCGGGCTAAAACCCAAGGGAAAGTCGATGTATTAATTGCCTTGGCAGGGGCTTCAGGCGGAGCTTTTTCGGGAATGGTCGTTGCTGGTTCGAATTATGAAACATTGTCATTAGCCGGTGGAGCTTTATCTTTAATCCTCATTCCGGTTGTAATCTGGTCGCGTCAAAGAAAAGAGCAAAAGGTCTTAGAATGAAGTTAAAGAAATATACGCATGCCGTAACGAGTTGATTGAACGAGTCTTTGCGAGAGGTGTATCCAGACAGAACGAGTGAAACGAGAAAAACTCCAGTCCGAATAAGAGTTGAATTCGGACAGAACAATTGAGGAATGCAAGAGTTCAATCCGATTAATGGCACCAATAGAAAACAAACTGTCGGAACAACGTTATTTGCTTTCTACGGGAGACAGAACAGAGGGACAGCAGCTCTAGAAAATCGAAAAAAAGACCGCTGAAAACTTTTTCAATGGCCTCATTTGCGGGACAAGGAGAGATCCCGCAGGAGTGACTGCTCCGAGGAGGATCATCACCCGCCCCCAAAGCGGAAATCAACAGATGCAAATCCAGCCAAAAATGCCAAAAGACACAGAGGTAGTACTCTCGATGCCTTTGTCGACAAATTGGTGCGTGATGTGGAGTCACTTAATCTTTTTCTCTCACGTGGATCATGATTTTGGTAATGTATTCTTCTTTCTCGTTCTTTACGACCGTATCATAAATATATTCTTCAAGAGCGTAGTTTCCTAATGTTAAGTTCAGCCGTTCCATTTCAGAAAAAAGACGCTTGTATGTTTGATCGATTGCTTTTTCATCGCCGATATGGTATCCAGTGAGATAGTTTCCTGGAACTGTTTCAAAATAGGAATACCCTTTCTTTGGTTTAGGTTGTTCCATGTATAAATAGCTATAATTGGAGAACTCCCCTTTTACTAACTGTTCACGCTTCGTTAAGACCCCGATAGGGTACCCTGTATCGAGATGAGATAAATATAATTCATCGACAAAGTTTGAAATTGCTTCAACAAAACCTTCATCGGCAATATTTTCAATATTTCGACTCAAATAAAGGGTTGTTCTAGGTAATTCCTCCAAAATGATTCGATTGAAATCAAGCTTTGCCGCTTCTTGCATGAGTCTGATTTTGGCATCGATCATCGTTTCCTTTATCTCAATCTCTTGCCGTTTTTTCACGATCTCATCCTTTTTTTGATACATCATCGTTAAAAATGTTTCCGGTGATTTGTTTTGCATGTAATGTTGAATATCACTTAATGACATATCAAGATCCTTTAATAATTCTATAACAAAGAAGAGTTCTATTTGATGAATAGAGTAAAAACGGTAGCCTTTTTCATTTTTGAATTCGGGAGAAAAAAGTCCAATTTGGTCGTAATAAAAGAGGGTTTGTTTATTGATTTTACAAAGTTTCGCAAATTCTCCTGTCGTTAAATATTTGCCGCTTTTTTTACTCATTTAAAATTTACCTCCTTGACTATATAGTTACTATATACATTAAGATGGAAAGAGTAAATACGGAAAGTCGTTTATTAAGGAGCTTATACAGGATGAGAAGTTATAAAGTCACGTTAGGATTACTATTAATGAATTTGTTTATTGCTTTTTTAGGGATTGGCCTTGTCATTCCAGTTTTGCCTACCTTGATGAATGAATTAGGGATTACAGGTACAACCGTTGGCTATTTAACGGCGGCATTTGCGATAGCTCAATTAATTGTTTCCCCGTTTGCAGGGAAAGCAGCTGATAAATTCGGCCGAAAAATAATGATTGTTATTGGTTTATTCATTTTTGGTATTTCGGAGTTGTTATTCGGACTTGGGAAAGAAATTGAAGTACTATTTATTTCTCGGATTTTGGGGGGAGTTAGTGCGGCCTTTATTATGCCGGCAGTCACCGCCTTTATTGCAGATATTACGAATATGGATACGCGACCAAAAGCTCTTGGTTATATGTCGGCTGCAATCAGCACAGGTTTTATAATCGGTCCTGGGATTGGCGGATTTTTAGCGGAATTTGGTACACGTATACCGTTCTTTTTTGCAGGCGGCTTAGGTACAACGGCGGCCGTTCTATCGATTATGTTATTATCGGAACCAACTCGCTCAAAAGAGTATACTGAGCAAGCTACCGAAGGTCAATTTGGTTTGCGGCGGATTTTGGCACCAAAATATCTTCTGGCGTTTATTCTCATTTTTATTGCATCCTTTGGCTTAGCAGCATTCGAGTCTTTTTTTAGTTTATTTGTTGATCATAAGTTTCAATTCAAACCGGCCGATATCGCGATTGTAATTACAGGTGGTGCGATTTTTGGTGCTATTTCACAGGTATTATTATTTGATAAGCTAACACGGATTTGGGGTGAAATTAAGCTGATTCGGTACAGTTTAATCTTATCTGCCGTGCTTGTTTATCTCATGACAGTTGTTCATTCCTATTTCTCTATCTTACTCGTTACATTTATTGTTTTTGTCGGTTTCGATTTATTTCGACCAGCTGTTACTTCCTATTTGACAAATATTGCTGGAAATGAACAAGGTTTTGTTGGAGGAATGAACTCCATGTTTACCAGTTTAGCGAACATCAGTGGCCCGATTATCGGCGGTATGTTGTTCGATATCGATATTAACTATCCTTATTACTTTGCGACAGTCATTCTTGTAATTGGAATTGTGATAACATGGTTCTGGAAGAAGCAACCTGGAGAGAGAGGCCAAGGGGTGAAGGTAAGTAAAGTGAGTGGTTAATATCCCTGCAATCAAGACAAAACGATTGAGTAGCGTTGATCCAAGAAGGATTAACGCTATTATTTTTATGGGAGTATGAACTACAAACGAGTTTTCTGGGGTGCCAGCTGTGACTCATGTTTATTGGGTCAATTTAATAACCATCTTCATTTCATTGCTTTAATTTGGTATAAGAAAAAAGCAGAGCAAGTCGACTGATGGTTCGCTTGCTTTTCGTGTGAACATGTTTGCTTTGAGCATTTTGCCATTGCTGCTATATCGAGCAGATCATTTGGCAGCTTAGGAATATTAGGGTGTTTTTATACCAATTAATACATGGATTAATTTCCTTACCCGGAAGCGAACACTTTCTATGTTGTCGCCTTGTCCGGTGCTCATTACTTATTGGACAAAGCTTAACTGTACATTGAAATTTTTACAAAGTCAGAGGATTACCATACTTTTTATTGAATATGTTCTTTAGATAAGGTTTTGTTATATGTCGATGTTTATTTTCGACTTATCTTTCTTTCTGATTCCATGAAGCAAAGGGGCAATAGAAATTTTTCCTACGTTTCATGGAATCAGGTATACTAAAAAGATGCGGACATTCATGCGAAATGAGCCAAAATGGTTTTATCAACACTTCTGTTTATCAAAGTTTAGAAAATATAAGTGTAGGAGGATCTGGATGGATACAAAGTGGCTTGAGTGGGCGAAGCAGCTTCAAGCGATTGCACAAGCGGGATTGACGTACTCAAAAGATATTTATGATTTAGAGAGATTCGAGATGATCCGCAATATAAGCATTGAAATGATGTCACAACAAACTGAACTGGACCAAAGAGTCATAAGAAATCTTTTTGCTAATGAAACAGGGTATGCAACGCCGAAGGTAGATATTAGAGCGGTCGTCTTTAAAGACAACAAAATTTTATTAGTAAAAGAAAAAAGTGATGGCGCTTGGGCCATGCCAGGTGGTTGGGGAGATATAGGGCTAACCCCTAGTGAAGTAGCCGTCAAAGAGGTAAAAGAGGAAGCTGGTTTTGATGTCAAAGCAATCAAACTATTAGGGGTGCAAGATAAAAAATGCCACCCACACCCTCCGTCGCCTTATTATGTGTACAAGCTATTTATCCAATGTGAAATCATTGGTGGAGAAGCAACGAAAGGGATGGAGACAAGTGAAGTTAACTTCTTCCCTGAAGACGATTTACCTTTGTTGTCACTAGGGAGAAACACCGAATCTCAATTGAAATGGGTCTTCAAGTATCTTCGAAATTTGGCTGAGCCAGTTTATTTTGATTAAGGGTGAGGAAGCTTTTGTAAACTAAACGTTTCTGACATAAGAATTAACAGAAAACGAATGAATGAAGGGAGGTAACTTTCCCCTCTAAGTTTTCTACGTTAAAGGATTGGCACGCAGAGCTCACAATATCCATGAGCGAGCATTTCTGCAGAATATCTTTCAACAATGGGTTTCTTGTCGATTTGATGTCCGCTATTTTGCAAGAGAGGAAATATCTCTGACCATGCTTGCTGCAGGGACTCTTCTGTATGCTTTACTAAATAAATAGCGTATTTTCCTCCAGAAAATGTTTGCTCAGCTATTGAATCATCTAGTTGATATGCTTTTGTTATGACAATGCCGACATCATATCTGCATTTTTCAGGTTGTGTTACTTGTGGATTATCCTGTGGGATACCGAAAAGGATCGCTGATGACATAAGGTTGTTCTCTAATGCCCATGTTTTTAATCTGGCCATTACTTCGTTATTGCCTGGACCATAGGGACCAACTCTTCGCATATAGGCAAGTCGATAATTTGGAAGAATCTCCACTTTCATATTCAAAATTTTTGCCTCCTTGTTCGTTAATGATATTCCATTTTGAATGTAACATGTTATAAAAAAATATACATGCACTATTTTGATAAAATATGACGGACAGCTATCCAATTAAGGATGGTACGGTATATAGACTTTAATCCGTTTATAAATCAATGGGGCAAGGATATGCAAATTTCAGTTGAACTGCGTTATCAAAACAATTCAGCAAATATTTTCAAATCTAGTTTTAGGTAAGAAATAAAAAGGATAATGTTAAAAAACTGTTTCAAATGTTTGCATATCGAAAGGGTGCTTGTAACAGCGATTCGAGAAGGTATAATTGAACCGATTGAAGACGAACCGTTCAGTTGCTAATTACTTTCTTGGGCAGGGATTAAATTTCTTACATTTGGGAGGAAATCAATTTGAAAGAATATTATTCGATTGGTGAAACAGCCAAATTAAATAATATATCCGTTCAGACTCTTCGTTACTACGATAAATTAGGTATATTCAAACCAGATCATGTTGACTTGAAAAATGGTTATAGATTCTACCATATTAGACAATTTTTTTATCTTGACATTATAAAGTCATTAAAATATATCCAAACACCATTGGAAGAAATAAAAAAGATTTTAGTAGATACTCCTGAAAATATGCTGCACTCCCTTAAAAAACAAGAAAAAGCTATACAAGAAGAAAAGGCAAGGCTTGTTCAAGCAGAACAGTTGCTTGAAAGGAGGAAGCTTCAATTAGCTGAGCAGCTTGAGATATGCAAAAAAAGTGATGAGAAGGAAATTTACACACGCTATATAGACGAGCAAACTATATTAAAAATTGCCACTTCCAATTCGAGCCCAAATTCTGTACCTTACTTCCACATTCGTAAATTAGCCGACACACTTGAGGATAAATGTTTAATGATTGATAACCAATGCGGTTATACATATGAAATGAAAGATTATCAAAATACGAATCAAATTGAATACGATTTTTTTTATACAACTATCCCTCACAAAAATATCGAATTAAGCTCAAAAGAAAAACAGTTTGAATTTGGTACCATTTCATCAGGAGAATATGTATGCATCGCTTTTAATTGGTCTCTTCAACAATACATCAACCATTATCAAAAATTGTATCAATATATTAACTCTAATCAAATCCAAACAGAAGGGAATGTGTATGAAGTCTCAGTCCCAATTAATTACAGTGCCCTAAGAGAAGACCGTTTTATTACAGAAATCAGGATAAAAAAATCGAACGGCTCATAATTATTAAGGTGTAAATTACATCGTGATTCATTCCCGAATATGTAGGTTTTTAAATTAATTTTGCTGAGATTGTAAAATAAAATTTTTCAAGTTTAGCACTTGACCCTATAGCAACTATAGGGTTTAAAATGCGTTACATAAAGGAATGTTCGCTTATAGTTAAGTACATCTTAGAATGAGAGGGGAGGAGGACCGGCAATCTGAATGATACTTTTCAAAGTCCAGCTGTAAACAGAATGAACCTTACTATCTGTTGTAATTAATAAAATTTTTAACTGGATCTTAACGGAAAAAGGAGAGATTTTCGAAAATGAGAACCCCAATACAAGAACCAATTTGGTATTCTTATCCCGGGATGGTTGCTGTCGTAACAGCTCGTTATAATGGGGAACAGAACATCATGGCCTCTGGTTGGCATACCTATATAGGATCAAATCCAGGTATGTATGGGATTTCACTGCAAAAGAAAGCACACACGTACCATATGATTGAGAAAAGCGGTGTGTTTGGTGTTCATTTTTTACCAGCAAATTTTTCTGATCTTATTCAAGCTGTTGGTTCGTGCAGCGGTTCAGAAATTGATAAATTTCAAACATTTAATATCTCCTATGAGAACGGCATTAAAGCAGATATCCCTATTTTGACGGATGCCTATTTTGCCTATGAATGTGAAGTGAAGAGCATCACGACGATAGCCGATCAGGAATGGATAGTTGGAGAAGTGGTGCAACGTTATCAGGATAAAGAGGTGTTTTTAGAAAATGGACTGCCTGACCTTGCTAAACTTGCCATACCCCTTCATATTGGACGCTCTACGTACCGAGTTTTAGATGATAAAGCGCCTGAAATGGTCCACCCATTTTATTTAGAATAAGTAGAAATACAGCAAAAAAGGAATGGTCACAAGTTCAGACTTCTGCACTTTGAAAACCTATATTTAATAAATATGCCAATCAATTATTTTGCCCTCCATGCAAAAAAGAACCGGTTTCGGTCCAAAATCCGTTTTGATACGAGGAGTCATTGTCACTGCGTTTTCTTATTAATAGCTTTCATGAATAGAAAACAGAAGATATGTGTAGGAATACATCGACGAAACCTGTTGTTTTTCGATCATAAGGACGAACAGGGGCGGGGATGTAAAATCGTTGTTATTTCAAGACCGGATTAAAAAAATGATCTTGAAAATTCGAAAAGAATGGATATAATAATAACAATACTTAAAAACAATCGATGACAAAGAGAGTAGTTATTTGTGAAAGTAAGAGCGAGTTAGGGATGGTGGAAGCCTAATGCGGAGCAAATGATGAAGCGCACTTTGGAGATTCTTTCCTGAACGTAAGTAGGGAAAGGACGGGGACAGCCCCGTTATCAAGCGGAAGTGGTTTTTAGATTTCTAAAAACAATTAGAGTGGTACCACGGGATTATAAAACTCTCGTCTCTTTTTTTAAGAGACGGGAGTTTTTTTGGTAGTGTCAAAAGTTCTATGAAAATTACTTAGATGTTTAGGTTTTCTCCCATTTATTAGGTGGAATTGCCACTCAATCGCTCTTGACAAACACGCCAATGGTTTGTGTGTGGGGTAACAAGGGCAAAGGGGGCAAAAAGAAGGCATACAAAATCGCCCTTGGTTATTTCCATTTTAAACCATTGGCAAGCTCGGTCTGTCAAGAGTTCGCTGACGCCGATTGCTGAACAGCTCAAAAACTCAAGGGCTCTGCTAGTGAAGCAGCCTCTGTTGGGTAATCCATTGTTGAGCGAACCCAATGAGTTTAGTCGATCGGGCTGGCATCGTTGGCAAGGCTGATAATTCTGGATGATTTCCCTTCTAGGGATGCATGAGGACAAAGAAGGCTGAAAAAAGCAAACCTTGTCCTCATAGGGGGTTCATGAGGACAAAGAAGGCTGAAAAAAAGCAAACCTTGTCCTCATAAAGGGTTCAAGAAGACAAAGAAAGCTGAAAATAAACAAAGCGTGTCCTCATAGAGGGTTCATGAGGACAAAGAAAGCCAAAAAAAAAAGCAAAGCGTGTCCTCATAAAGGGTTCATGAGGACAAAGAAGGCCAAAAAAAAGCAAAGTTTGTCCTCATAGAGAGTTCATGGGGACAAAGAAGGCTGAAAAAAAGCAAAGTTTGTCCCCATAGAGGGTTCATGAGGACAAAGAACGTTAAAAAAAGCAAACCTTGTCCTCATAAAGGGTTCAAGAAGACAAAGAAAGCTGAAAATAAACAAAGCGTGTCCTCATAGAGGGTTCATGAGGACAAAGAAGGCTGAAAAAAAGCAAACCTTGTCCTCATAGAGAGTTCATGAGGACAAAGAAAGCCAAAAAAAAAGCAAAGCGTGTCCTCATAGAGAGTTCATGAGGACAAAGAAAGCTGAAAAAAAAGCGAACCTTGTCCTCATAGGAGGTTCATGAGGACAAAGAAGGCCAAAAAAAAGCAAAGCGTGTCCTCATAAAGAGTTCATGGGGACAAAGAATAGCCAGAATAGAGCAACCTTGTCCTCATATTTTGAGACTTTTATTTTTGCGTTTCTATGTCTTCGAACGGGTTTCAATGGTTTGCTCCGCGAGAAGTCAAGTTTTTCAGGGACGACAATGACGGGAGGTTCGTCCACCTGAAGCTTTCGAAAAGGTTTATTTACGGGAGTTTCTACGAACATACTCTTCCCCACAAGAAGAGGAAGCAATGTTCGAATGATTTGTTCTTAACAGTTTATAAAAGTTAATAGATAGTTTATAAGTTGAGGGTACAACTTGTCACTTCCTATTTTAGGGATTTTGATGTCGTGTGGTAACCTCATCCAACCTTAAAATTCAGGGGGTGGCAATTTTTTTGCTTACAAAGCCCTCTAACTAGGTCATTTATAACCTATTTCTTATAAAAGTTTTGACAATACGGTTTTTTATGGAGGGAATAAAATGAACTTTAAACATGATTTAGTTGAATGTTTATATCCAGCTTTGAATGGTCAATTGGAACGTAAGCAAATCGTGAAAATGATTGAGAAACCGAAGTTTGAACAGCAGGGCGATATGGCCTTTCCTTGTTTTGAATTAGCAAAAATATATCGTAAGTCTCCGAACGATATTGCACTTGCTATCGTAGAAAAGATAAATTCACCTATTTTTGAAAAGGTGGAAGCAGTTGGCGGATATGTAAATGTCTTTTTAAATCGAAAGGATGTTTCAAGTAAAGTTGTGAAGGAAGTTCTATTGCAGAAAGAGCAATACGGGAATCTCAATTTAGGAAAGAACGAAGTGATTACAATCGATTTTTCCTCGCCTAATATTGCCAAGCCGTTTTCCATGGGGCATTTACGCTCTACCGTTATTGGCCATTCATTAGCGTTAATTGCTGAAAAATATGGTTATTCTCCGATTCGAATTAATCATTTGGGTGATTGGGGGACACAGTTTGGCAAGTTAATCGTCGCCTATAAAATGTGGGGCGATGAGAAGAAATTGAAGGAAGCCCCGATTAAAGAGCTTTTGACGCTATATGTAAAATTTCATGAAGAAGCCGAAAAAACTCCTGAACTAAATGATGAAGGAAGAGCGTGGTTCAAAAGGTTAGAGAATGGAGATGAAGAAGCACGTCATTTATGGGAATGGTTCAGAGATGAATCATTAAAGGAGTTCACAAAAATATATGATTTACTAGGAATTCACTTCGATTCCTATCATGGAGAGGCATTTTACAATGACAAGATGGAGCGAGTCGTGCAAATGATTGAGGACAGGGGGCTTTTAGAAGAATCACAAGGAGCGATGGTTGTTCAGCTAAGCGCGGAAGAGTTGCCACCTTGTCTAATTACGAAAAAGGATGGGACGACTCTTTATGCGACCCGCGACCTAGCAGCAGCTCTCTATCGCAAGGAAAACTATCATTTCACCGAGTCCTTATATGTTGTTGGCCATGAGCAGTCTCTCCATTTTAAGCAATTATTCGCGGTGCTGAAGAAAATGGGCTTTCCGTGGCATGAGGGAATGGCGCATGTCCCGTTTGGCATGATTTTGAAAGACGGTAAGAAAATGTCGACGCGAAAAGGGAAAGTTGTGTTATTAGAAGAGGTGCTTGAGGAAGCGATTCAACTCGCTCGGGAGGATATTTTGAAAAAGAATCCGAACTTAGTGGCTAAAGAGGAAGTGGCCCATCAAGTTGGAGTCGGGGCGATCATTTTTCACGATCTGAAAAATTTCCGCCTTAACGATATTGAATTCTCTTTAGAAGATATGCTTCGGTTTGAAGGAGAGACGGGGCCATATGTACAATACACGCATGCTCGTGCAGCATCATTGTTGAGAAAAGGAAATTATCAAGAAGACAAGGAACGAATGATCGGAGATAAAGAAGCTTGGCCGATCATAACTGCATTAATGTCATTACCAGATGTCATTAAACGCTCTTATGAACAGTATGACCCGTCACAAATAGCTAAATTTTTACTTGATCTTTCAAAAGCTTTTAATAAATACTATGCCTCCGTTCGTATACTGGATGATTCTGAACAAAAACAGGCGAGACTATCGCTCGTATATTCAGTCAAGATCGTTCTCAAAGAAGGGTTAAGATTACTTGGAATGGCAGCACCTGAGGAAATGTAATTGATTCATCCCTTTGTTTGGAAGGATTTTCACGATTGACTAAAGAAGTGTACTGTAGGAGAAGACATTAAATTTGCTTGTATAAAAGATAAAGTCTTTGAGAGGCTGTATTCCGATGGAAGCTAGAGAGACGATAAGGGGTTCAAGAATGCTAAAAAATGAAAAAGATATAATCGCAATGATTGAAAAGGACCAATGGATGATCGAGGTTTTACAAATAGCCAAAGGATTGAATTTGCCAGACTGGTGGATCTGTGCTGGTTTTGTCCGTGCTAAAATATGGGATGTTCTTCATGGATTTAAGCGAAGAACGCCGCTTTCTGACGTGGACGTAGTTTATTACGATCGAGCTAATATTGAAGAGTCTTATGAAAAAGAATTGGAACAAAGGTTGAAAATGATCAAGCCTGATGTTCCTTGGTCTGTAAAAAATCAAGCAAGGATGCATTTGATAAATAGTAATCATCCGTATTTATCGACGTTTGATGCCATTTCAAGGTTTCCTGAAACAGTGACGGCTTTAGGGGTGAGGCTGGATGAACAAAGCAATGTCGTATTAATTGCTCCCCATGGAGTTCGTGACGTTATTGAGTTGGAGGTTAATCCAACCCCGGATTTTATGAAAGAAAAATACTTTCTCTATGAAAAAAGAGTTAAAACGAAAAATTGGCCATCTATTTGGCATAGGGTTAAGGTAAATTATCTATGACGAATCAGGTAGAGGAGCGGAAAATGAACATAGAAAAAAGGCTTAACGGGAAATTTGCTGAGGTGGTCACCCATGTGAAGGATACAGCACAAGCTCTTGATTGCTCAGGCTCGAGTATGCTTATTATTCATAAAGATAAAATTGTTTCTGAAGCGTATTGGGGCAAGCATGCAAATAGAGACAATGCAAGGAGGGTTCAAAAAGACTCACAATTTCATGTGGCTTCCGTTCGAAAAAGCTATATTGGGTTCGCCGTTGCTTATGCGATCCACTATCGTTATATAGACTCGATTGATGACCCACTCTCCAAATATTTGTCCGTCCATAATGATGTAGTGACGATTCGCCATTTGCTTACCCATTCTCATGGTTTGAATGTCAAAGAAGGAAAAGTGATTAAGGAATTCAATCCTGGTGAGAATTGGGCTTATCGCGGGATAAATATTTATTTACTAACTGAGATCGTGAAGAAGACAACAGGAAGGACAGTGGCTCAAATTCTTGAAGATGAGGTTTTTCAGCCCTTAGGTTTTAAAGAAACTGGCTGGTACGCTGAGCAGACGGAGAAATTAGTAGAAGTGATAAGAGATGAGGACGACCGATTTTGGTCAACTGAAAAAGAAACAGATGGTTCTCTGATGAATATGTACGTATCAACTAGAGAACTGGCCTATTGGGGATATGTTCATTTAAAACAAGGAGTGATAGGCGGAGAGCAGGTCATAGCCAAAGAAATATTCCAATTGGCGACATCACTTCAAAGTCCTGCCTTAAAGGACGACTGCCCTCAAAACGGCTTTTTGTGGTTTGTGAAAGATAGAGATGTGGAGAAAACTGAAATGGGAGAGCGTGTACCTAAAGGTTCCTATCAAATTTTAGGTTATACAAATGTCGCTGCTCTTGTTATCCCTAAAAATGAAACAGTAGCAGTTCGTATGTATAATCGTTTCGGCTCAACGCCTGGTTTTGCGTATTTATCAAATATTAGAGGTTTTGGGGATACTGTCACGAAGTGCCTGCAAGCATAAATAGAGAAGCAAGGAGCATAAAGGATGGATAAAGCAACTGAATTATTTCCAGTGTTGGAAACGGAAAGATTAGTTTTAAGGGAAGTGACGAATAAAGATGCTCAGCAAATTTTTGACTATCTTTCGGATGAAGAAGTCATGAAGTATTATGGACTAGAGCCGTTTAAAACGATTGATGAAGCATTAGACGAAATTTCATGGTATCAATCACTTTTCAATCAAAAAAAAGGAATTCGCTGGGGAATTACTTTGAAAGAACAAGGAGAAGTGATCGGGAGCTGTGGATTTCATAACAAAGTTTCACAGCATTATCGAACGGAAATTGGCTTTGAACTTAGTAGAATATATTGGGGCCAAGGGTTAGCAAGAGAAGCGATTGAAGCCATCATCCAATATGGGATGGAATATATGACGCTACATCGAATAGAAGCCTTAATTGAACCACCTAATCTTCCGTCACAAAGGCTGGTTGAGAAGCTGGGATTTACTCGAGAAGGGTTATTGCGGGATTATGAGTTTACTAAGGGTAAATTTGATAATCTGTTTATATATTCGCTGCTGAAAACGGATGTAGAAAATTAATATCGTTAGGTTATCTCAGGTGTGTTAAGGAAATGGACAAGAGATAGCAATGAAAGAAAATGTTTTAGTAAAGGTTTGGTTAAATTGAATGGTTAATCAAACAATTTTAGGCTTATTTCGTGTGGCGCCTTCTTAGTATAGCTGAAAGGTTTGTTCATTCCATGAAACGGTGGGAGAAATCTCGTTTGCTCCTAAAAGTTTCATGGAATGAGAGCGGAAATGAGCCAAAAATCAACACCGACATCGTACAAAGCCTAGTAAAAAAGAAGCTGATCAAGGTGGTGACCCCACAAAGTTAGAGTTTTTATTAAGCAGCTGATTGGCTGGTTTGAATTCGGTATTGTATTGGACTTAAACCAGCTAATTTTACTTTTATACGCTTATTATTGTAGTAATCTATGTACTCAACAATTTGTTTTTTTAGCTCTTCATAAGATACTAATTCTTCTCCATA
>NZ_SWLZ01000026.1 GCF_005502275.1 Robertmurraya siralis | reverse complement strand
GATTTCCCATAGCGCAAGCTAGTAAGAACCCTGAAAGATGATCAGGTTGATAGGTCAGAGGTGGAAGCATGGTGACATGTGGAGCTGACTGATACTAATCGTTCGAGGACTTAACCAAATAAAAGTGGAAAAAATCCGCTTGATAAGATTCTCTGTAATTTCTCTTCTTCATCCATTATCTAGTTTTGAAGGTACAAAGCGATTTTGTAATGCAATGATATCTATCAATCGTATTTTTCAGAGTCAAACTAAATTTTCTCTTGAAAAAATACTGTAAATCGGTATAATAGAATATGTCTTAATAAATAATTGGTCCGGTGATAATGGCGAGAAGGTCACACCCGTTCCCATACCGAACACGGAAGTTAAGCTTCTCAGCGCCGATGGTAGTTAGGGGCTGTCCCCTTGTGAGAGTAGGACGTTGCCGGGCGAATATTCTATATATATTTTTTATTCCGCGGTAGCTCAGTGGTAGAGCAACGAGCAAAGCATCCTGAATGTCCTGCGAGTTGTACTCATCGAGCTGCTACTTGAATCAACTTTCTGAGATGAGGACAATCGGGAAGCAATCAAGCTAGAGGAATGAGTTAATAATTTTCCGCGGTAGCTCAGTGGTAGAGCAATCGGCTGTTAACCGATCGGTCGTAGGTTCGAATCCTACCCGCGGAGCCATTAGGAGAGCTGTCCGAGTGGCCGAAGGAGCACGATTGGAAATCGTGTAGGCGGGCAAAACCTGTCTCAAGGGTTCAAATCCCTTGCTCTCCGCCATTATTATATCTGGCCCCTTGGTCAAGCGGTTAAGACACCGCCCTTTCACGGCGGTAACACGGGTTCGAATCCCGTAGGGGTCATTTAAAGTTGCACTTGTTGCAACAGTTCCGGAGGATTAGCTCAGCTGGGAGAGCACCTGCCTTACAAGCAGGGGGTCGGCGGTTCGATCCCGTCATCCTCCACCATGTTTTTTACGAAGCGTAGCGCAGTAAAATAACACACCTCTAATATTCACAAACGTGGAGATTTTGAGTATATTATTATCGCGGGGTGGAGCAACAAGCGTTACTTCATTGAATAAACTGCGAGTTGTACCGATTGAGTCGCTCCTTGAGTTACTAACTGAAATCGGGACAGTCCTTAAACTATCTAGAAGCATGAGCTAAACTAGATATATACTATTATCGCGGGGTGGAGCAGTCTGGTAGCTCGTCGGGCTCATAACCCGAAGGTCGCAGGTTCAAATCCTGCCTCCGCAATCGACTTTTTCAATTAAGTAAGACTTGAAGAAGTAAAGAAAGATTTTTTTGCTTACGCAAAAAATCATTGGTCCGGTAGTTCAGTTGGTTAGAATGCCTGCCTGTCACGCAGGAGGTCGCGGGTTCGAGTCCCGTCCGGACCGCCACTTACTTTACATATGATGGCTCAGTAGCTCAGTCGGTAGAGCAAAGGACTGAAAATCCTTGTGTCGGCGGTTCGATTCCGTCCTGAGCCACCATTTTTATATCAAAATATGTTATAATTTAATGAACTTTAATGTATAAAATATATATACCTTGGAGGGGTAGCGAAGTGGCTAAACGCGGCGGACTGTAAATCCGCTCCTTCGGGTTCGGCGGTTCGAATCCGTCCCCCTCCACCAACCTTTTCTCAATAGTGAAAATAAGGAACCACTACTTTTTGTAGTAAAAAGAAGCAAAATAGCTATTCATAATTTTCTTCTTAAAGAAACACTCTGAACATATATATAATATAGGGGTATAGTTTAAAGGTAGAACGAAGGTCTCCAAAACCTTTGGTGTGGGTTCGATTCCTACTACCCCTGCCAATTTTATAATGGCGGTCGTGGCGAAGTGGTTAACGCATCGGATTGTGGCTCCGACACTCGTGGGTTCGATTCCCATCGATCGCCCCATTTAAATTTGATTTATTAAACACTGCTTAATCAATGGGCTATAGCCAAGTGGTAAGGCAACGGACTTTGACTCCGTCATTCGTAGGTTCGAATCCTGCTAGCCCAGCCATTTGCGGAAGTAGTTCAGTGGTAGAACACCACCTTGCCAAGGTGGGGGTCGCGGGTTCGAATCCCGTCTTCCGCTCCAATTTAATATGGCGGCATAGCCAAGTGGTAAGGCCAAGGTCTGCAAAACCTTTATTCACCGGTTCGAATCCGGTTGCCGCCTCCATTTTTATAAAATAAAGATGCTAGTTTTGAACTAGCCGGGGTGGCGGAACTGGCAGACGCACAGGACTTAAAATCCTGCGGTAGGTGACTACCGTACCGGTTCGATTCCGGTCCTCGGCACCATTTAATCCCATACATACGATATTTAAAGATTTAATCTCTTGATTAAATCTTTTTTTGATCTAAAAAATGACTATTGAAAAATTCCCATCTTTCTGTTAAATTGTAAGATTATAGATTTTAATTGAGAGAAGTGAATATAGTGGTCATCGGGGATATCTATAAAAATTTTCATGCGCATTCAAGCAAGATGCTTTGTTGAGAATATAGCGTCGCAAAGAGTGATGGAGAAGGCAGGAATGACTTTTGAAGGAATTAATAGAAAAAGCATGTATATAAAAGGGCAATATTGGGATTTAAAGGTATATGCCATTTTAAAGGAAGAGTTTGATTTGTTTTATTAATGGGGAGCTAGGTGATGAAGTGAGTTATCAGGATAATGATTTAATAATTAGACCAATTACAAATGATGATTTAAGTAGGTTGTGGGAATTAATCTATAAAGAGGATTCTCCCGAGTGGAAAAAATGGGATGCTCCGTACTATGAACATAAAAGTATTTCATATGAGGAATTTTTACGTCAGAAGGATGATTATGTCGATAATGAACGGCGTTGGGCGATTGAAGTGAAGGGATTGGTTATCGGAACGGTCGGTTATTATTGGGAGCATAAGCCCTCGCTTTGGCTTGAAATGGGGATTGTGATCTATGATCCGCATTATTGGAATGGAGGCTATGGGAAAAAAGTGATTAAACTTTGGATTAATCATTTATTTCATACTTTGCCATTAGTTCGTGTTGGTTATACAACCTGGTCAGGAAATATGAGAATGATTAAACTTGGCGAAGGTCTTGGCATGAAAGAGGAAGCGAGGCTCAGGAAGGTTCGTTATTATAATGGCAAATATTATGATTCCGTCCGTATGGGACTGCTTCGAGAGGAATGGGAGAATAATCATATTTTTCACGAAGAAGTATGAATAAAACGAACGCTCCCTTATTTGTTTAAGGAGCGTACATAAATTCATCAAGGAAAGTAGTTCATGAAAGCATTCATAAAAAAAGGGCAACTCGATTGTATTGTATGAAATACGCTAATTTGACTACTGAAAAGAATTCTTAGAAAAAATGAAAGCGCTTTCTTTTATAGGTATTTTGTTTATAACTACTTAATCCAAACAAATTAGTTAGCATCATATGCGAGAAACACGTGATTTTACGCAGAAAGAGAGTAGCTCAATATTTATAAGCTTGGTCCGAAAGTAGTTTCAAGTCCAAACGCGTCCTCTTTTACTGGTCCAAGTAAAGAAACAGGCAAGCACAGAAATGGTATATTTTGCTTGGTAAGTGTGATACTACGTATATAGGAATATAATGGTTACCATCGAGAAAGTGGGATTCGGGTGTTTTTTCGAAAAAAGATTAAATTCAATAAGAACATTAATAAAAAACAGCAAGATGATAAACAAATTCCAAAGCCACTATTTTCTAATTTGGAGAAAAACTTGGACATTTTGCGTGAGCTTTATAAAGAATGTTCTGATGTCGTTTTCCGTTCATTTTTAATTGCTGGTCATACAAAGGCTCAGTTAATTTACATAAAAGGTCTCTCCAATGTTGAAGAAATGGATAACAATGTGCTAACTCCGCTTATGAAAAAATCCGAAAAGCGAACTGTTAATCCCAAAACCTTGATTGAACAGACATTGTCTGTTGCAGAGGTAGTGAAGATCTCCTCTTTTGAGGCTTGTATCGAACAGTTATCCGTTGGGAATCCGATATTGTTATTGGAAGGTGATGAACAAGGATTTGCCTTGGGATTGGCAAAGTGGGAGAGACGAGCAATTGAAGAGCCGACAGGTGAATTGGTTGTTAGAGGGCCGCGCGAAGGGTTTACTGAGGCATTGGAGGTCAATACTTCCTTGCTGAGGAGGAAGATTAGAAGTCCCCAATTAAAATTGAAAACGTTAAAATTGGGGCGTTATACGCAGACCGCGATTGCCCTTGCTTATATCGAAGATCTTGCGGATGAAACGTTAATTGAAGAAATCAATCAACGGCTAAAACGAATCGATATCGATGGGATATTGGAATCCGGCTATATTGAAGAATTAATTCAAGACAATCCATACACCCCTTTTCCACAGGTGCTTATTTCGGAACGGCCTGATACTGCCGTTTCGAGTTTGCTTGAGGGACGTGTAGTTATCATTGTTGATGGTACGCCTTTTGTGATGATTGCCCCGACAACATTCTTTTCCTTATTCCAATCAGGAGAAGATTATTATCATCATTTTTTGATATCCACGGCAACTCGCTGGCTCCGTTATTTATTCTGCTTTATTTCTCTACTGTTACCGTCTTTATACGTTGCGGTTATTACATATCATCAGGAGATGGTTCCTACAACCCTTCTGCTTACAATGGTGGACTCTCGTGAGGTTGTTCCATTTCCAGCCTTAGTGGAAGCATTGCTTATGGAGATTACATTTGAGGGATTGCGAGAAGCAGGACTTAGACTTCCAAAACAAGTAGGGGCAGCCGTCAGCATTGTAGGTGCATTGGTTATCGGACAAGCGGCTGTGGACGCCGGCTTAGTTTCAGATCATATGGTTATGGTCGTGGCGATTACTGGTATCGCTTCCTTTACCATTCCACGTTACAATCTTGCCATTCCCATAAGATTGTTGCGTTTTCCAATCATGTTGCTTGCTGGAACGTTTGGATTGGTAGGGGTCATGATAGGGCTTCTTGCAATCATGACACATCTGAGCACATTACGTTCCTTTGGAGTTCCGTACCTTTCACCAGTGGCACCGATGAAAGGAAGAGATATGAAGGATGCACTCATGCGAGCTCCATTATGGAAATTAAATACGCGTCCTCATTTAACGGGAGAATATAATAAACACCGACAAGGCTCCAATCAGAAGCCGCATTCCGATAAAGGCGGCGAGTAATGATGAGGTGAGAGCAGTGATTGAAAAAGGAAAAATATCAGCATTGCAAATGGGATTATTGATGTATCATGCTATTTTGGCAACGGGGATTCTTTTTATTCCGGCTACCGTCTTTAATGTTGCAAAACAGGATATTTGGATCTCTCCTATTTTGGCTTCTCCTCTAGGGTTTTTAAGTGTATATATCGCATACAAGTTAAACAAGTATTATCCCAAAGATACGATTATGCAATACAGCAAACATATTCTTGGAACCTTTTGGGGGAAAATGCTTGGGCTGCTCCTGCTGCTATTGTTAATCACTTCATTGAGTGTGATGTTCTGGCAGTACGGTGAATATGTCGTTAGTGAATTTCTCCCGCACACGCCAAAATCCGTGATTATTGGAATGATGGTGATATTGTGTGCGTTTGCGGTACATGGGGGACTGGAAGTTTTGGGAAGGCTGGCAGGAATGGTCTTTCCAGTTTTTTTCTTGTTGTTTTTAGTCATTATCATTCTTGTCCTACCCGATGTAGAGGTAAAAAGAATGCTTCCTGTGATGGAAAACGGGTTGATGCCTTCACTAAAAGGGGCTTGGGTGTTATGCACGTGGTTCGCTCAATTTGGCATCATCTATTTTTTTCTCCCTTTTTTAACAGACCGTGAAAAGGGGCTGAAGTTTGGAATGCTTTCGGTACTCGTCGTTACGTTAACGTTGGTGGTGACCAATATTATCGTTATTTGGTTATTCGGGAATGTGACCGAGAACTTTAACGCTCCATTCATGAGCGCGTCCAGATATATTAGCCTAGCCGAATTTCTGTCACATCTTGAATCAATCGTAATGGCGATTTGGATTGCGGGGACATTTATTAAGCTCTGCGTGTTCTATTATGTCGTGGTGATCGGAACTGCTGAATGGCTTAACCTTTCAGACTATCGCTCGCTCGTTTTGCCAATGGGCTTTTTAATCGGAGTATTTGCCATGCAGGTATTTCTTAATTCGGCGGAAGCAGCTGAGCATTTTCGAATAGTCTCCCATGAAATAATGGATACTTTAGTGTACGGACTGTTGATCCCTATATTTCTTTTAATAGTAGCGTACATACGCAAAACGATTTTTAAGCATAAAGTGAGGCGGACAAATTGAGACGTGCAATCATGATTGGCGTTATTTTTATGGCTTTTGTGCTGCTTACGGGCTGTTGGGATCGAAGGGAAACCAATGATCTTGCGATTATTACCGGAGTCGCTCTCGATAAAAATAAAGAAGGGCAGATCGAACTTACAGCAGAAATACATTCTCCTGGCGGGAGCGGTAATGGGAGTGGTGGAGGAGAAGACAATAACCAAGGGGGAGTGCAAAGCACAGTTCTCCAAATCGGTAAAGGAAGCTCCATACCAGAAGCGATCGAGAACCTTAATGAAAAGCTTCCCCGGGAAATTCTGTGGAGCCATGCAGAGGCGATCGTGATCAGCAAAGCGTTTGCTGAGAATGGAATAAGCGATGAATTGGATTTTTTTGTCCGCCATCCTGAGCCCCGTTTGAGAAGTTATGTCTTTATTAGTGACGGGAAGGCAAAGGAAATTATGGCCTTACGTCCGTCATTGGAACGAAGTGTTTCCGAAGCGCTGATAAAGTTAGCGGAATCCGAAGTATTAATGAAGGCGACATTATTCGATTTAATGGAAATGCTGAAGGGAGAACAAGGCGCGATCGTTCTTCCGATGATTGATAAATTGTCTCCGGAAGAAGGGCAGCTTCCCTCGGAATCTATTGCATACATTCATCGTTCGGCAGTTTTAAAACAAGGGAAGATGATCGGAGTCATTAATGATCAGATATCAAGAGGAGTGCTCTGGTTTAGAAATGAGATCAATGAATCGATTGTCACTGTCGAACCTGACGAAGCAGACGAGATCATATCGATGAATTTAATTAAAGGAAGAACGGATTTAGTTCCGGAAATAGACGGCCAATCATTAAAAATGACGGTTAAAATTGTAACAATAGATGATGTCATCCAAAACCAAACGAGTTGGGATTTGAAGAGATTAGACAAACTTAAAGCACTGGAAAACGAGTTGGTCCAAAAGATTGAAAAGTGTCTAACAGACACTCTAGACACGGTTCAAAAAGAAATGAAGATTGATATCATCGGTTTTGGGGAAGAATTTCGCCGACACCATCCTAAAAAATGGAAAAAAATAAAAGGAGATTGGGATGAGAAATTTCCGACTGTTCAAGTGGATTTTGACATCGATGCCCGTGTTTTGAGAGCAGGAAAAGGAAGCGAAACTTGAGGCTTTTAAAATAGAGGTGAAGAGGATGAAATGGGTATATATTGTCAGTATAACGATACTCGTTATTTTGATGTTCATTTTCCAATGGCCGAAAATTAAAACAGTCGAAAAAAATGAAAAGATTGCTTTCATAACTTTAACTGTATTAGGTTGGGCAATCGCTATTTTTTATGTGATTTTTCCATCTATGCCTTCGCCGGCAAAAATCGTTGATTTCACTCTAATGCAAATAAGTAATATCTTTCGTACTCTATGGTAAGCTCTGTCGTGTCTCCCATTTGAACACTACAACGACAACATGGCTGATGAGAGAGGATAACCTCGCCCTTGCGATTCAAGATAAGGATGCAGACCTCTCTCTCGAACTTGCCTGCTTCGCAAGAGACAACATATTTAAATGGAACAGCAGCATTCTCCATTAATAAGCGTTAAAGGCAACACTAGCAGGGGTGATAATCAAGCACCGACAGAATCACAAAAAACAGTGAACGCATGTTTGGAAATAAGGTGTGACAATTTTTTGCTCAAAAATATTTGACTTAAATCCGAACATAAATTTAGTTTGACAAACTAATATTATCGTGATATGATATTCTTTGTCTTGAGATAATGTTATTTATCTTTTGACAATCAAAATATGCCGGTGTGGCGGAATTGGCAGACGCGCACGACTCAAAATCGTGTTCCTTCTGGAGTGTCGGTTCGACCCCGACCACCGGTATCATAAGGTCAGTAATGACAAGGCTTCTACTCATTTGAGTGGGAGCTTTTTTGTTGTATACAGACACGATTTTTTACTGACAAGTCGTGTTCCATGAGTCGTATTCCTTGTGGTGTCATACGAACCAGTACAAGGAGGAAGAATAATGGCTAGAAGAAGTAATGTACTTTCCACAGTTGAGCTTGCCAAGGTAACTAAAGAGACTAACTCGTGTGACTATGAAAGCTCAATTAAATTCTTTGAGGAGGATTGCAAGCTCAGAAATTTAAGACCTCATACCTTGAAGTATTACTTAAACGAATGAAAGGTCTATGAGAGATACTTGAAAGAGCAAGACATAGATACTGGTATGTCAACACAAAACTAGACAATTTTTTTAAGGTGTCTTTGCTTATAATCAATTGGGCTTTCATATCCAAGGGTCCCATGAATTCGTATGCTATTAAACCAGTGAACATAGTCTTGTAATTCCCTTGTTAGTTCATCTAAACCATTAAAATGCCTGCCTTTCACAAACTCTGTTTTGATGATTTTGAATGTTGCCTCTGCTACTGCATTATCATACGGGCAGCCCTTCATACTTAAGGATCTTTGAATATTAAATGTCTTTAAAGCATCATCAATCAATTGGTTTTTAAATTCATTTCCACGATCTGTATGAAATAGCTGTATCTTATTTAGATCGACCTTGATAGAAGCTAGCGCACGATATACGAGTAGTGCATCTTTATTTGGTCCTGTACTAAAACCAACAATTTCTCGATTAAAGAGATCGACAAAGACACATACGTATTTCCATTTTTGATTAACTCTTACGTACGTTAAATCGCTTACGATTGCGCTCATCTCTTGTTTCTGGGCGAACTCACGATTCAATTCATTTTTCTGTTCTGATTCATTACAGGTTTTCGTATGTGGTTTAAATTGAGCGGTTGTGTAGGCAGAAACAAGGCCCTGCTCCTGCATGATGCGGCCGATTCTTCGTCTGGAAACGATAAGACCACGCTTTTTTAATTCTACTTTGATTTTTCGTGTTCCATAGTTTTGACGGCTTGCGTGAAAGATATCAACCACATCAGAGACAACGGGATCCTCTGCTCTTCTTTCTTTTGCTTCATAATAATAGACACTTCTAGAGATTTGTAGGACTTTGCATATTGCTGATATCGAGTATTTGTGTTGATTATTCTTGATTACAATTACTTTCGTCCTAGTATCAGCGCGGCTTGCTTTAAAATATCATTTTCCATTTCTAGTTGTTTATTTCTTTTCCGGAGTTCCATCAATTCTTTTTGATCATTTGTTAGATTGTCTTTCTCCTTAAAAGAACCTGAATTTTGGCTCTGACTCACCCACTTATCTAAAGAAGAAGGAGTAAGGTCATATTCACGAATAATCTCTTTTCTCGATTTTCCATTTTGGTACAATTGCACGATCTGTCGTTTGAAATCTTCAGTAAATGTTCGGCGTTCTCTTTTGGCCATGTAGATTCTCCTCAATTATATTATCTGTAGTCTACTTGACCTTAAAAATTCTGTCCAACTAAGTGTAAGCCTATCCACATATTCAGCTAAAGAGATTAAAGCACTACAACAGAATCCAAATGTTCAACGTGTTAGTGAAAAAGCTATTACATATACTGACACCTTTAAAAATAGATTTATGGATGAGTATCTGTCCGGTAAACTTCCGCGTCAAATTTTTATGGAGAACGGCTTCGATATTGAGATTATAGGACAAAGTAGAATAGAACAAGCTGCTTGTAGGTGGAAGAGGACATATGAAAAGAATGGATTAATCGGTCTTACAGATTCAAGGAAAGTAAGTTCGGGCAGACCATTAAAACGAGAGCTTACCCCTTCTGAGGTGATCGAGAGACAGGAAGCAAGAATTAAGCTACTCGAGGGGCAGGTAGAGCTATTAAAAAAGCTAGAAGTGACAGAAAGGAGGCTGCTAAACGCAAGAGAAAATCTAGAACCGAGTAAAGTATATCAGTTGATTTATGAGACCATTGAAAAGAATCGTTTTAAAGGAATGACCTCGTATTTTTGTCAGCTATTAGATGTATCCCGTTCGGGCTATTATAGCTACTTAAAGGCATCCAGCAGCCGAGAAGCAAGAGAACGATTAGACCAAGAGGCAAAAAAGATGATATTAAAGGCATTTAATCATCGAGGATATAAGAAAGGGTCACGTTCTATAAAAATGATACTAGAAAAGGACTATGGTATTATCTATAGTCGTAAAAAGATACAGAGAATCATGAGGAAATATGGCATTGTCTGCCCACATAGAAGACCGAATCCTTATAAAAAGATTGCTAAAGCAACTAAGGAGCACCAGGTCGTTCCGAATAAATTAAACAGAGAGTTCAAGCAAGGCGTTCCAGGAAAAGTATTATTAACGGATATTACTTATTTGCCATATAACGGGAATTGTATGTCTTATTTGTCGACCGTAAAAGATGCCGCCCCTAACGAAATCTTAGCTTATCATGTTTCCGATCGGGTTACTTTAGACATCGCAACTAAGACGATACAGAAATTAATGAACAACAAGAAAGTGACTCTACATCCAGAAGCCTTCATCCATTCCGATCAAGGAAGTCATTACACTAGTCCAAGATATCAAAAGTTATTAAATAAGTATGGTCTTGGATAATCTATGTCTCGTAGAGGAAATTGTTAGGATAATGCTCCTCAAGAGTCATTCTTTGGGCATCTAAAAGATGATGTTGATTATAAATCGGCTAAAACGTTGAAAGAATTGAAGGCAAAAATAAATCATTATATGGTTTACTATAACAATTATCGATATCAGTGGAATCTAAAAAAGATGACCCCTATCCAATATAGGAATCACCTTCTAGTTGCTTAAGCTCTTTTCTATAGTGTCCTTGACATAGGTGCCAGTTTACCTAGCTATTGCTGGTGATGTAGCTCTCTTTTTTTATGTTCTTTAATGAAAACTAAAAAAACACTAATGTTTATAGTAAAATAGTTGGTAGGATTGATAATTTATTATTGAGTAGGAAGCGAGTGTTACAAGAATAAATGAGTACAAATATATCAAAACAAAAAAGAGAAGCTTTACTTGAGAAAATAAATCAACTTAAAACTTTTGTTGAAGAAAATTCAAGTGACGAAAATACTAGACGATTATTGAGCTATTTAGGTGAGATTCAAAAAGACGTTAATGGTAAAAAATTTGGTCTTGTTTTTGAGGAGCATAAAGAGAAAATTGATTTAACCTTAGAAGCGAACACTCCCGTTTTAACAGAAGAAAAAGAGTTGTTTATTCACAATGGCGAAAAAATGAATTTTTTAATTGAGGGAGATAACCTAGCTGCGTTAGAGTTACTCACAAAAACACATAAGGAGAAAATTGACCTTATTTACATAGACCCTCCCTACAATACTGGAAATAAAGACTTTATGTATGATGACGACTATGTAGCTGAAGATGATGAATACAGACACAGCAAATGGTTGTCATTTATGAGTAAAAGATTAGAGTTATGTAAAAGTCTACTATCTCAAGAAGGCTTCATTTTTATCAGTATTGACGACAAAGAGTATTCACAACTCAAAATATTATGTGATGAGATTTTTGACGAGCAAAACTATGAAAAAACAGACTATATTCAAGTTAGGTATGCAGATAAAACACTAAAGTCAGATATGAAATACCATAAACAAGTTGAACAAGTGCTTATGTATAGACGGAGTAGCAAAGCACAACCTTACTTGGAGCCAGAAGATTATTCTTATGATAAGTTTATTTACTCCTTTCAAGAGTTGGAAGAAGGAAGAGAAATCCAACTAGGAGGAAAAAAGGTTGTTGTATTTGATAAAGGTCAATACAAATTGATTAAGCATGAAGAGGGATTTAAAGAAGGACTAAAAGAAGTGTGGGCAACTGGAACAATCTTGAATGGCAATTCCTCTGGAAGATTTTTTAGAGATTACTTATCTGGCAGAAAAGATGAAGATGGATTAGGTGTTGTATATAAGGTATATGGAATTGGTGACGACCAATATGATTATAGGTACTTTACTGGTCCGAAAAGAGCAAATGCAACTAAAGGAAAGTATTTTCAAGGTGTTCCAAATGAAAAATTAGAAGAAGGTTCAACAAAGTTTTCACCTATTCCAAATTTCTATGACATGGCTGGAGACTTTGGAAATATCCGTCATGAGGGTGGAGTTGACTTTAACAGTGGAAAGAAACCAGTAAAGCTAATTAAGAAATTCATTGAATACTTTAGTAAGAAAGACATTACTGTATTAGACTTTTTTGCTGGTTCGGGGACAACTGGACACGCTGTATTACAAAAAAATGAAGAAGATGGTGGAGAGCGTCAATTCATTTTGGTAACAAATAACCAAAATAATATATGTAGAGAAAAAACATACAAAAGATTATGTAATGTAATTGAAGAGCTTGGTAATAAGTCAAGTCTAAAATATTTCAAAGTAGACTTTGTTCCAACAAATGAAAGATTTTTCTATGAATATGCTAATGAGCTTCTTGAGCATATACGAGAATTGGTTGAGCTAGAAAATGCTATAAACTTCAATGAGAATAAAGAAATTAAAATTATCTTATCAGATGAAGAACTGGAAAGGTTCACTCAAGAGATTGACCAATTGGAGTTGTGTAAAGTAGTTTACCTTGGACATGATGTGCTTCCAAACGGTGAACAAGAGGGAATTCTTAGAAAGAAAAAAATCAAAGTAAATGTAATTCCAGATTACTATTACAAGGAGAAAAGGGGATAAAATATGCAACTTGCAACTTTTCAACTTAAAGCAGTAGGGGAAATAATGGAAAGCATAGGAGACTCAAATAAAGAGATTGTTTTTAAAAGTCCTACTGGTTCGGGGAAAACAATCATGCTAACACACTTTATGAGTGAGTATGGTAAAGGACATTTTGGTAATGTCTTTGTTTGGTTAACTCCAGGGAAAGGAGACCTTGAAGAACAAAGTAAAGCCAAAATGGATAAGTATATCCATAACAGCTCAACAAAGCTTATAACTGATATTATGACAGATGGTTTTAAAGAGAATGACGCTTGTTTTTTAAACTGGGAGAAGCTAACCAAGAAAGGGAACAACGCTTTGAAAGAAGGCGAGAAAGCTAACTTTCAAGAGCGAATTAAACAAGCTCATAATGATGGACTTGAATTTATCATAATAGTGGACGAGTCGCACCAAAACGATACAGTAAAAGCAGATGATATAATAACTCTTTTTAACCCTAAAAAGATTATAAGAACTTCAGCAACTCCAAAAAATTATTCTAACGCTACACTTATTGAAGTGAAGGAAGAGGAAGTAATAGCAGAAGGTCTTATTAAAAAAATGTTAGTTATCAATGAGGACTTTGGTCGTTCAGTTGAGGTAGAGAGCCAAGTTGGTTTCCTTCTTGATAAAGCTTTAGATAAACAGAATGAATTAAAGGTGGCTTTTGAAGAAAGAAAATCATCAGTTAATCCTTTAATTATTGTCCAACTCCCAAATAAGAGTGAAGTCATGCAAGATGAAGTTGAGCGTTATTTAGCGACAAAAGATATTACCTATGAAAATGGCTTATTAGCAGTTTGGTTAAGTGATAGAAAACAAAACCTTGAAGATATTGAAAAAATGGACGCTAAGCCAATTGTTATTATTATAAAACAAGCAATTGCTACTGGCTGGGATTGTCCAAGAGCACATATTCTTGTAAAGCTTCGAGAAAACACAAGCGAAACTTTTGAGATACAAACAATTGGACGAATTAGACGTATGCCAGAATTAAAGCATTATGAAAGTGACTTGTTAGATTCTTGTTATTTATTTACCTTTGATGAAAAATTTACAGAAGGTGTAAAGTTACATTTGAGAAAAGGTGCACTAGACGCTGTAAAGCTATACTTGAAAAAAGAACATAGGGAAATAACTCTAACGAGTGAGCAAAAATCTGTAATAGGAATATCTAAGGACGCAACTCAGTCATTAAAAACTTTGTTGCTTTATTATCAGAAGGAATATGGAATTTCTACAAAAACGGTAGAAAACAAGACACGTCTTGAGACTAATGGATATAAATTTTCAGATATGATTATTAAAAATACCTACACTGGAGAAATACATAAATTAACTGTTGAAGAATTTAAAAATCTTGCAAGGGTAGATATGATTGAACCATTAAACACTCACAGACACGGACGTGAGTACCATAATCGTGTTAGTACACTAGGTGTAAAATTGAATTTACCTTACGAACATATGAACACTATTATTCGTCGTTTATTTGATAAAAATGTTCGTTATGAAAATAAGATTTTACGTTTAGACACGAGGGAAGTCTATGCTTTTGTTATTAACAACTTTGATAAACTAAAAGATGATTTTCGGTTGGCTATTTCAAGTCCAACATATCAGACTTCATTCGCTTTACCAGTTACTTCAGAGAAAGAGTTTAGAATACCTCAAGAAGTTTTATTTACTTACGATTCAAAAAACAAAGTGCAAAGAGTATACGAACATAATGTATATAAGGGGTATCTTTCTTCTGCTGAGGTGCGTTCAGATTCAGAAAAATCTTTTGAAAAATATTGTAATGAGTCTGACAAAATTGAATGGTTCTATAAGAATGGTGACAAGGGAAATGAATACTTATCAATTGTTTACCAAGATAACTCTGGAACACCAAGGTCATTCTATCCAGACTATATTGTTTCTAAAGACGGAGAAGTTTGGATTGTAGAAACAAAAGGTGGGTTTACAAGAAGTGGTGACAGTGAAGATATAGATAGATTTTCACCTAAAAAGTTTGAAGTTTTAAAAGCATACTTGAATAAGCATAATTTAAAGGGTGGATTCGTAAGGAAAGACAAAAGTAATAATGAATTGTTTATCTGTATGAATACCTATAATGATGATATTTCAAGTGACGAATGGCAATTGTTAGAAGATGTATTGTAAACTTCATAGGAATATATTTTAAATTTAATTGAGAGTCATTTATTGGCTCTCTTTTTTATAACTTGAATATATGTTGTTAGTAGAAATTACAAGAAATAAGTCATAATTTGGAATAGTAGACAACCAATTAGTAGGATATATATGGTAAAATATAGAGTAATATACTAGGGGGGATTTTTAAAAGATGAGATTAACAAATTTTAGTGTAACGAATTATAAGGTCTTTAAAGACACTTTTAATATTGATTTTTCTAAAGACTCAATTGCAATTCTAACTGGAAGAAATAATACTGGTAAATCAACTATCTTAGAAGCTATTAACTGTTTTTTTCAAAAAGCGTCTAAAGCAAATGCTATTCCTAGTGATTGCTTCTCGGTGGAGAATAAGGAAATTATACTAAAAGCTACATTTGAGTCTACTGACGAAAAAATCACTATCCAAAAGAAATATACTGAGGGTACATCTCCTAAGTTTTATGATGAAACTGGTGATGAAATTAAAGCAAGTCATGAACTGAAAGAAAAACTAGATGAAATTTTAAACAATCAACCCTTTTACATAACTCCAGCTATGTTGCCAGATGATATTAACGGTTTAATACAAAATATATATTCAGAGATACTTAAAAACAATTTAGATAAACTTGAGGGTGATGAAGGCAACGCTGAAGAAAAAGAATTAGCAGAAGAGTATGCTCAACTCAAAAAGTCTTACCCTGAGTTTTTAAGAAAACTTAAAATAAGTACGGATAGACTACTTGAAGAAGTAAGTGGTGATGTTTCTGATAACTTGCGAACTTTGTTTTCTAACGAACATTTATCTTTAAATGTTGTAGGTGGAGAGAGTGGTGGATTTTCCTCATCTGACATATTAAAGTCTACAAGCTCAAGTGTACATATTGATAGTAAAAAGCAATCCGAAATGCCATTGGCGAATCAAGGAACTGGTTTACAGCGAATGAGTTTAATATATCTCATTCAAAACATGATAGAGAAAAAACTAATGGGTGAAAGTGACAATAAGTTATTATTGATAGATGAGCCAGAAGCCTTCTTACACCCAGAAGCTGTAAGAGCACTCAGTCGTTCTCTTTATAAAATTGGTGAAAAAATGCCACTCATGATTTCAACTCATTCACCAATACTTATAGATTTATCTGAGAACCATACGTCTATTCAAGTTTTCCGTGTTGGTGAAAAAGAAGCAATCCAATTATATAGGTCTGAAAGAGAAAAATTTGATGATGATGATATTAGAAATATGAAAATTCTAAACTATGTTGATTCTTATGTGAATGAATTTTTCTTTGCTGACAGAATTATAATTGTTGAAGGGGATACTGAGTATATTGCTTTTAAACACCTAGCTAAAACAAAGAATGAGAATGTGCACATAATTCGAGCTAGAGGTAAAGCTACTATTTGTACCTTGATGAAAATTCTTAATCAGTTTAACTCAAGTTATGATGTTTTACATGATGTGGATAACCATACTAAGCACTCCTCATCAACATTAAAAGCTCAACTAACCAATTGTAAAAACATACTGGAACTAAAAGAAAATGAAAACATAAGAATTTTCTGCTCAGTATCAAACTTTGAAAATGCCATTGGTATTGGAGACGTACCAAACAATAAAAAAACGCAAACAATTTATGAAATATTACATGGAACCTCTGATACAGATGAGTTTGCTAAACCTAGAAGGATTGTACAAAATTTGTTTGAACAAATAATAAATCGTAAAGACAAGAAATCTTTAGATATAGGATTTTGTAGGATAAACAATAAAGAAGATTATGATGATTTCTTTACTGGATTGATAGAACAAAAGATTATAGAAGAAATGGAAGAGAAGAAGAAGAAAAAAGAGGAAGAAAGCAAGGAAGTAGCTTCTCATAAATAAAGCTAGAACTAGCTACCTCAAGGGTGTTGCTCAGAAGCTCTCAGTTGCATTTATCTTTTATGAGCTGGATTACTACTCAGTTAATTGCTCCAGAGCTTCTCACTGAGGAGCTTTTACTGGTGAAGAAAACTGTCTCCTCTAGTACGCTTGCCAGCTCTCCTAAATCATGTTAATATGGAAGCTCAATAACAATCGTATGACATACTCAAGGAGTATGAGCTGACAAACTCAATACTGACAAGGTTTGATACCTTCCATGAGGTAAATTGACGACTCAAAATCGTGTTCCTTCTGGAGTGTCGGTTCGCTCCCGACCACCGGTATCTATTAAATGCAGTAATAACAACGCTTTGCCGTACATGGCATGGCGTTTTTATTTTGCCTACACACACGACTTTCACTGAAAAATAGTGTGCATATAATCGTCTGCGAGTTGAATTAATTTGCAAAGTATGCGAGTTTGATTTATACGAACCGATATCATCGGAAATGGCTGAATATGAAGCTACTATGGTTGAAGATATAGCCCTTGTATGTTCCAACTGTCATCGTATGCTATACCGTAAAAGACATTGGCTATCTATAAACGAACTTAAACAATTATTAACTAACGCAGTAAACACGAGTGAGTTAAGTGAATAAGAATTTAAAGACAAAGACCGTGATGAATATGAGAAATAGTGTAGTAACAATAAAACCGGTGTGTATTTAATAAGGCAGGAGGTAAAACTGGCAACGTAGTTCATGCGGTTGGTTGTTGGCATTTAAACGTGCCTTCACGTATAGGCATTTACACCATACGTTATCCAAAATACTGTTCGGAAAATCTTTACGATTTATGGTGGTAGTTGATGAATTAAGTAAGCTGAATAGTTGGCGGGAGTGTACTGCTTTTATTAAGAAATAATTAAACGGGCTTGCGTTATGCTTGCCCGTGTTAACTAACATCGTATGCCATATTTATTAATCGTTTAGCTCTTTCAATATCTTCACCGTTAGAAATCGTAACCTCTAAATCGCCCGTACCGAAATGACCAATATTGCTAACATCACGAGTAAATCCTGGCTCTAATGTAATACTATCTGGTTTAACTTTTAAATAAAGCAGTACCTTAGCACTTTGGGGGTGTATTTCAACGCAAGCAAAGTTTTTAATACGTTTAAACGCTATGTAATGTTTAAGTATTTTCATTTGAACGTCATCACCTAACGCCATCATATAGGCTTTTACCGTTTCAAATCTATCCGTTAATTCCATGTTAGCCTGCTCTAAATAGTCCGATACAGTTTTTATCCGTGTGTTACGGTTTGAAGGCGTTGTTGTTGGAGTATCATCTTCAATATGTACCGTTTGTGCGGTTGTAGCGTTAACTAAATCTAGTAACAGTAGTCCGTCTGTATAATGCTTATATTGATAAAGTTCAATGTTTCGGTTTATTTGTTGTACGGCGTGCTCATCATACTTAGTAAAACCGCCTGCTATACAAAGTAAGCGAGGGCTGCTCCAGTCAATAGCATCTGAAACGGATTGTCCGTACCTACGCATTACCATTAGTTCAAATTCCGCTTTATGGTCTAGTAACCAATCTAAGTAAAATAAACCTTGATTAATAACATTTTCGTTTAGTGATCGCTTATATTCAATAATAACAGGTGAATTGTTTTCATCAATGCCTAACGTATCGATTCTTCCCGCGTGTCTTTTACCCGTACTATGTTCGGATGCTAGAAAGCGGACACCCAAAAAAGTTTCTAAATGCCGTTCTAGTATATGTTGTAACGATTTTTCAACAGCAACTGATTGCCCTTCTAATTCATCTACTGTTTCACCGTTTAACCTAAATAGCTTTATATCACCCAAAACATTCCCTCCCTTACAGTCGAACTAATTATATCATTTTGTATTAGTAAAATCTTCCTGATAATAGGTAAAAGTAACTGTCACTTTGATAAACGGCGTGTGTCGCATTTATAGCTTATAATACTGTTAGCCGTTAAAAAGTGACAGGCGTTGAAATCAGCGGATTGGTAGCGTGTGTTAAGCCTGTCGGTACGTGTGCACGTTTAGGATTGCCGTACTATTAGCGGGCTATATTATACTGTTGTAGTACATGGTCCACGGCACGTAAAAGTTTTTTAAATCTTTTTTCCATAAAAACGGCATAATCTCTCCATTTTAACGGTATTAAGGTGGGGGATATATTTTTAAAAACTTACCTGCCGTAATAAGGTCCTTTTAACGGTATTTGAATTGAGTTGTTAGTTATTCCGAATTAGCGGGCAGTATTCATGATCGAAGCACCTGTGTTTTTCATATAGTCTAATACATCGTCTTAAATTGAGCAAACCTCGTTGTTCTTTTCTGTTTGCGCATTAACCCTTCCATTCCAAATTTCTCAAATACTTTCACCCATTTCTTAATGGTTGTATCACTTTTTATACCATACTTCTTGACCAACAAACTGTACCCCCATTTTTCTCCACTGTATTTAGCCATAAAAATACACCCCGAAAATTAGATATTACTCTAACTTTGGGGCGCAGACACTAGTGGTTTTGATTTGAAGCTAGTAAAGATTCTGGATCATCAACACTAAACTAGACAGTTTTCTTAGGTGCGTAACTTTGTATTCTACTGGACTTAGATAATCTAAAGTACCATGGATGCGTAGGTGGTTAAACCAGTGCACATAGTCTTTAAACTCTCTATGTAACTCTTCTAAACTATCAAAATGACGTTTCTTTACGAACTCTGTTTTAATGATTTTGAATGTTGCTTCTGCTACTGCGTTATCATAAGGACAGCCTTTCAAACTTAGAGAACGCTTAATGTTAAACGTTTCTAGTGCCTCATCGATGATCTGATTCTTAAACTCGCATCCTCTGTCAGTATGGAACATTTGAAACGTATGCAAATTACCTTTAATGGACGATAGAGCACGATAAACTAGTAAAGCATCTTTGTGCTCACCTGTGCTAAATCCAACGATTTCCCGATTATAGAGATCAACAAATACATATGTAATTCCATTTTTTATGGACTCTTACGTAAGTTAGGTACTGACAACTTCAACTTATCCTCTTGTGTAAATTCACGATTTAACTCATTTTGCTTGTTCACCTTCATTTGGTTTATTCTTATGCGGTTTGAATTGAGCTACTGTATAAGCTGAAACAAGCTCTTGTTCGCTCATAATTTTGCCGATACGACGACGTGAAACCCGTTTCCCTCGTTTCTTTAGCTCATGCTTAATCTTTCTCGTACCATAATTTTGTCGGCTTTGATGAAAAATTTCTATGATGTCTAAGGTTATATCGTCCTCATTCTTTCGTTCCTTTGCTTCATAATAATACGTACTTCTAGGGAGTTGTAGGACCTTGCACATGGCTGATATCGAGTATTTGTGCTGGTTGTTCTTAATCACATTTACTTTCGTCCTAGTATCAGCGCGGCTTGCTTTAAAATATCATTCTCCATTTCTAATTGCTTATTACTAGTTTAGTATTGACAATCCAAGCCACATAAAATCGGATTAAAATTGGTAAAAGCAATACTATACCATTCTTATTAAATTCTAATGATAATCATTAATGGTGATAGCCATTGTTATAAAGAATCCTTGAAACAAGATTAATTTTTTGCGTTGGCATGTATGTTTTACTTGTGTTTTATGCTTGCTAATAAAAAATCCTATTAAAAAAACAAGGCGAAGCTGCAAGATTTTTAATGAGATCCTCGCCTTATTCACCATTAATTTTAATTTCATAAGCATTAGTACTGAATCCAACATAGCGCATCCCTGCATAAATTAGGTTTCTCTTGACCATCGGCAGAGGCAGGGGCAGTGATTGTTACTGTAATGATTGCCACTAAGCCAAGGCGGATAATCCATTTTTTCATCATAACACCTCCTTCTTGTATAAATCTGTAAATAGATTAACAAGAAAATCGAAGTTAATAAATAGAATTTTATTTATAATCAGAAAATTGGTAATTTATTACTATACTCAAACACAATATATTATATATGGTAGGTAAAATGTAATCTCATGACTCTCTATGCAAAGGAAGCTTTTCAGATATAAGAGATGAAGGAAAAACTAATTTCAAAGGATGTAGTGCTGAAAACTAATGCTTACTTTCAAGGCTTAAAATATAGATTTTTAATAAACTTAAAAAAATGTTAACATTTTTGCGATTTATGTCGAATATTTTGTAAAGAATTTGCTGAAAAATATAAGAGTTCAATGGACTGTCTAATTAAAGGAACGAATGAGATAACAGTGTTTATAGGATAGGGTAGACACTTGAAGGGGTGTGCAGTGCTATTGCCTAGTGCCTAGTGCCTAGTGCCAAAAATATGGATACCATTTTAAATGGACAAAATCTTTTGACAGGCGCCATAATTAATAGCTATTTGCCAAATAGGTGCAGTGCTGAGGGATATTCTAGGAGAAGAAACTTTTACATATTTTAGAAGGTTAAGTTATTATTAAATAAACGATATAGAATTGTTTATTAAGGGGTTCTTATGAAAAAGGTTGTACTTATTGGTTCAGGTGGCTCAGGGAAATCTACACTAGCAAGACAATTAAGTGAGAAGCTAAAAATAAATGTTTATCATCTTGACGTTTTATTTTGGAAGCCAAATTGGGTAGCCGTTCCTAAAGAGGAACAAAGAAAAGTTCAAAATGATTTAGTGAAAAAAGAAGAATGGATTATTGATGGAAACTACGGGGGAACAATGGAGATAAGGCTAAATGCTGCAGATACAATAATTTTCCTTGATTTTCATAGAACAATTTGTGTCTATCGTGCATTTAAAAGAATGTTGAGGTACCGAAATAAAACAAGACCCGATATGGGAGAAGGCTGCAAAGAAAGATTTGATTTAGATTTTTTAATGTGGATATGGAATTATCCAAAAACAAAAAGGCCAGGAATTTTGAAAAGGCTCAAACAGTTGTCTAAAGATAAACAAGTAATTATATTAAAAACACCAAAGGAAGTGCAACGGTTTTTAGAAAAACTTTAAGTCCTTATTCTCAAAGGCCATGTCAGGCTATACTTTTGCATCGTTTCCTTTTTTTGAAGTGAAATATGTGAAGTGCCGTCTTGTGATGACCTTTTGCCAAAGCTAATCTAAATTTTGTCTTGTGTTGGATCAAAGTATTGCGGGATTGGTCACTTTTGAATCAAGAAAAATATATAAAAATGTCCCCATCTTCGATTCTATCAGGAAGCAAAGATGGGGGCAGTCTTTGGTTCTATTAATGATATACCCCGTGTAAGTATAAATTGCCTTATTTGTTTTCGTTCAAATGCTCTTCCAGACGGTTCCAAGTCTCGGTAATTCCTTGTAGCATACCCATATCCATGACGTTTTTGAGAGCTTCCGCAGACGCATACTCAGCACGGTTTACAAGTTTCGTTTTCCCGTCCAGATCAATGAACTCCAATGTGACCTCGGTTGAGGGCATATTTTCGTCGATGGTTCCCTCGGCATCCGAGAAGTAATCGGTGTAAATAATGGTCTCCGGCTCGATAATATCTTTGTAAATAACTTTCCCCCAAGATTCCATGCCGTAAAAATCACCTTGATTTTTATCCGTGCATTTCATACAGAAGTGCCAAACTCCACCTGGTCGGAAATCGATGTGGCAAACCGGAAGTTCCCAACCAGTAGGTCCCCACCAATGCTTGAGATGCTCAGGTTCTTTGAACATGTTGAACACGAGGTCCCGTGGTGCATCGAAAATGCGCTCCAACACCAGTACCCGCTCATTCTCAACTCTTGAAATCATTTCATTCATCTTAATTCCTCCATCCACTTAATAAATATCTTTTTCTCTGCTATATTAACTTTTTCTAATATGGCAATGTAATGATTACTAGGATGCCTCAGCTTTTGCTGTTTTTTTAGTGCTTGCTTTATAAACGATCAAAGCGAGTCCATGACCAACCTGATAAATCATTTTTTCTGATTTTTTAACCTCAGTTTAATTCAATGGTTTTTTCCCCTGTAATACGTTGAGATAATCGTCCAAACGATCCATCCGCGCTTCCCATATTCGACGGTAGGAATCAAGCCATTTATCCAACTCTTGCAGCGGTTCTGGTCTTAGATTATAAATGCGACGATTAGCGACCTGATGAACCTCAACAAGTCCAGCATTACTCAATACTCGAAGATGTTTAGAGGTTTGAGGCTGGTTTAGTTCTAACTTTTGGGCAATCTCTCCTACTGAAAGTGGTCCGTCAAGAAGAAGGTCAACAATATCAAGTCGATTGGATTCAGCTAGTGCACTGAAGGTTTGTACGTTCATATAGAATCATCTCCCAACATGTGTATGTTTCTAGCTTTAATAATCGTTTGTTTTCATATAAAGAATATCACCTCCGAATTTCTAAATAATGATGTCGTAACGTGTTGTTGGATTTATTATTCCACATAAGGAATATTCCAGTCAAGGAATATTTAGAAAAATAATTTAGCGAGTTATAGTATGATTTTGCCACAGCTTTCTATTAACCATTCATCGCGTCAGGTAAAGATAAGCTGAACAGTTACAGGAACCAGTAGTAATCTTTGGCACAGTCGTGTACTTATTCAGAGGGGCTGTTAAATATCTTTTATGATGTAAAAGTGCTTGTGATTTATAATGGTGATAATTATGGATGAATAGCTGAACACGCTCTCTTTTTTCAAATAGTGTGTCACCTAACTTGTAAAATATTTAATGTCGAAACGAGTGACTTGGCAGTTACCTCTATCTCCGTCGATCTAGTAAAGGAAGAAAGGCAGCAGCAACATTGTTCAAAGAAATGGATCATTCACGGGAGGGAAAAATTTGAAAATAAGAAGTTTTTTAAAATTGGTTAGAGAATGTGTTGCAGAAGTGAAGCCATTTCAATGGACTTTTTAGGTCGAGGTGGGTAAAAGAGACTCATACCCTAGCTTGAATTGATGGTTATAATATTAAATGTTATGGTCAAAGTTTTAGTAATAAGGAAAATTTAGAGATAGCCATACACTTCATATCAGTCATTTTGATACTTGTATTATACTAAAATTACTCAGAATTGGAAAATTCAGTCTGAATCTTATTATAATGGAGTGAAAGAGATTCAGTAGTTAAGGAGGAAAGTATGGTTTATTTACATGCTTTTTCATTTCCGAATGAGGATTTGGAATTTGACTTTTTCATGAATATAAAAAGAACGTGTTATGACTCGTTTTATCCATTTAAGATTTTATCGAAAAAATGCTTTGAATCGATTGTTTTTGAGCCAGTGACGATCATATATGGTGGCAATGGTTCAGGAAAGTCAACTGCATTAAATGTGATAGCAGAAAAAGCGGGAATCAAACGTGACTCTATCTATAATAAATCTAATTTCTACCCTGATTATATCGATATGTGTCATATGCAGTTGAAAGCAGACATTCCTGAAAATAGCAGGATTATTACTAGTGATGATGTATTTGATTATATGTTAAATATTCGAAATCTCAATGAGGGAATTGACCAAAAACGGGAAGAGCTTTTTGAGGAGTATTTGGATGCGAAATATTCCCATTTTCAGATGAAGTCTATGGCAGATTATGAGCAGCTCGTAAAAGTAAACGCAGCCAGAAGTAAAACTCAGTCTCGTTATGTTAGAAATGAATTGATGGATAATGTGAGGGAGTATTCGAATGGGGAAAGTGCATTCAAGTATTTCACTGAAAAAATTGGCGAAAATGGACTTTATATTTTGGATGAGCCAGAAAATAGTCTTTCTCCCAAACGTCAGATGGAATTGATGAAATTTATTGAAGACTCTGCTCGATTTTTTGGTTGCCAGTTTATTATATCAACACATTCTCCATTTCTGTTATCCATGAGGGGAGCAAAAATTTATAATCTTGATGAAAACCCTGTTAAGGTGAGACGCTGGACGGAATTAGAAAACGTCCGTACATACTTTGAATTTTTCAAAAGTCATGAAAGCCAATTTTGAGATTGAGCACGAATATTTACAATTATTTTAGAAAATAGTAATAACTCCATTGGATTTAATTTGTTAAGGTACATTTTAGATGACATCTCTGAGGCAGATGATACAGATTAAGCTTCCAAAGCTGATTCCAAAGGCCGCCCATTCTGTATGGAAAGCCGCACTCGCAGAAGCAATCTTAAACATCGTCTGCAAGGCGGCCGTGGTTCTGGTTATCCTTTACGGATTGATGATTGACAAATCCACGGTGTCAGGGCATCTCTTTGACGGGCATTCAAATGCTGTTTGCCGGTACAAGCAGCTTTTAGTACGTATTATTTAGAATACCCAGAACATTGAGCTCTGACGAAGAACGATAGCGGCAAAAAATATATTTTGGGACCACCGCAAAATAATTAAACATGTTGCCTCACCACGCCCGGTTAGGTTAAAATCAGAAGAATCAATGGTCCACGGGCTCCGTGGATTGTTGCAATTTGACTTTGTCCTTGGAGGTCGACAGCCATGAACGCTTCTTCCGCAGACCGTATCAAGATCGCGCCAGGTTTCTGGACTAGCCTGAGAGGGATAGGGGTAGAACCCATTGATGTAGCACGCCAAGCACGACTACCGCTCACCGTCATCACCGAACCGTTAGTCACGACCGTACAATATTATTCGATCTGGCAAGCCTACTCCGAACTAGTCGGGGACATCGCTACTGGAATCGTTAAACTTGCGACCGCGTTCGAGACAGCACAGTATCCGCCTGCTGCTTTGGCGACCTTTCACGCTCGCGATTACCGGGACGCGCTGAACCGAATGGCTCGCTATAAGCAATTGTGCCCTCCGGAATACTTGAGGATTCAGGAACGAGGCGAGCAATGCTTGATTGAATTGGAGTGGGAGCATGCTGAGCTACCCGGACCGCCGGTGCTTGTCGGCATTACACTCGCCTACCTGCTTGAGTTCGGGCGCCGGGGAACCGGTCATCCTCTGAAAGCACATTCCGTCGAATTCATAAATCCCATGGGCAACGTTCAAGCCCTTGAAAGTTATTTCGGTTGCCGCATTCGGATGGGTACGGGATGCAATCGGCTAATACTGAATCGTGCCGATCTGGACCGTCCCTTCACGTCGTATAATGAAGAACTTCTCGAGATTTTGACTCCCGCTCTGGATCGTACGTTGGAAGCACGACAGAGCCAGCTCACCGTGAGCGCTAAGGTGCAATGGATCTTGAGCAGATGCCTAACTCGAGGGCGAATCGATATTCAAACCGTTGCCTCCGAGTTAGGGATGAGTGAGCGCACCTTGCAGCGCAGGTTGACGGGAGAAGGCGTAAGCTTTAAGCAGCTGCTTGCGAAAACTAGGTGGGAGATGGCCGTCGCTTACTTGGCAGATCCCGCGCTGGAGATCAAAGAGGTCGCCTTTCTCGTCGGCTACGAGGACCCTAATTCGTTTTATCGCGCGTTCCGCTCATGGACAGGGGAGACTCCCGCCAATTGGCGCGGCGTGCAAGAGAATTGACGTTCTGTGCTAGTTACTGAGTAAGCGAAACGATGTATCATGATCCCTATCCTAAACATAAGGAGTGCAAAGCAGATGGATATGGGATTGAAGAATAAGACGGCTTTAGTAACGGGATCAACTAGAGGCATAGGAAAAGCGATTGCTTTTGAACTTGCCAGAGAAGGAGTTCATGTACTCATAAATGGTCGGAACAACGATGATGTAGAGCGAACGGTAGCAGAGATCCAAGCGACGTTCCCGGAAACGGGGCCGCGAAACGCAACCGCCGATCTTGTCGATTCGCGGCAGAGAGAAGCTTTATTCGCGAATTTTCCCCACGTCGATATCCTCGTCAACAGCATGGGCATCTATGAAATTATGTCCTATGATGATGTAGACGATGCCGTATGGGAGAAGTACTTCCGCACGAACTTTCTTGCCGCCAACGATTTAACCAAGTTTTATTTGCCTTCCATGCTGAGTCGTGAATACGGCCGAATTATCTTCATCGCGAGTGAGGAAGCCGTCATGCCTTCCGGACAGATGCCTCAATACGGTGTGACCAAATCGATGTTGTTGTCATTATCCAAGAGCTTGTCCAAGTTGACCCGCGGCGCCGAAGTTACAGTGAACACGATCCTGCCGGGACCGACCCTTTCCGAGAACGTGCAGCAGATCATCGAGAGTGTGTATTCGAACGAAGAGATGACCTTCGAGGCTAAAGAGAAAGACTTTATGACGAAGAACCTGCCTCATTCCGAAATCGGGCGGTTTATCAGACCTGTGGAGATTGGCCGATTGACTGCTTTCATTTGCAGCCCGATGGCCTCCGCCTTCAAAGGAGCCCCGATTCGCATAGATGGGGGAATGGTACCAACCATATTTTAATTTTTTTGCTTAAACAGGAAACGTTAGTTTCATTAAAACATCACGAGGTTGCCGCGGAATAGAGCAGGCAACCTCTTTAAACAATTGGCAGCATAGATCAATAAATGTGATATAAATATGCTGATCAGAAAAAGACAGTGAGCTCCCTTACAGGCATTGAGCCGGAGGAGGAGTTCACTGTCTTTTGTTAGCGCTTCATTTGGATTCAATTCGGCAAATTGAATTGACCTCCTCAGATAAAGTCTTTTTCACTGCCGACTAGATGCATTGCTCAATATCCAGTACATAGCGAAGGGAAGCCATGTGACTCTTTGGATAAAAGCAACTCCTTCTGGTTTTTCGGCCATTGTTTCCTTGACTTCGGACAAGCAATTCTGTCAAGTGGGTGTTATGGCCGAAGAAAATAAATGGCAAGTCAGAAAAACTACAAATAACAACTACTTATTTACTAGCTAATTTTTCGATTTTGCGATAATAATAGAATTAAATATGATATCGGAGTGTAATCATGAAAAAGAAAAATTATGATTTTGAAGATGATAGAAACGATGGAGTTTATTTTATAGATGACAACACGGATGGCGGTGCCGTATCTGGACTACGTTGGGAAGAATTGATCCCGAAAGAATTAAAGTTCAGACCAGCTAGTAGAAAAGATGCAAATGAAGTTGTAGAGCTGATCCATCTTGCAATTGGAGATATTGCTGAGCAATTGACTGGTCAAACGAAGGTTGAAACTATTCGTAAGACTCTCACAAACTTTTTTTGTGAAGAAAACAATCGTGTTAGCTATCAAAATGTGTTGATTGCGGATATTTTTAACGAAATCGCTGGAATAATCGTAACCTACTCTGGAGCAGATGCCTTGCAATTGGACATGCCTTTACTTGAACGTTTAAGAAGAAAAACAAGGAATCAGAACATTTTCTTTGACCAAGAAGCGGATGTTGGCGATTTATATATTGATACACTTTCTGTCTCACCGAAGTTTCAGGGCTGTGGAATTGGAACAGAATTGCTGCTGAAGGCTGAAGAATCAGCGTTGCAGAAGGGATATGACCGAATATCCCTCAATGTCGCCAAGGATAATCCCAATGCAAAAAAGTTATACAATCGGATAGGGTATCAAAAAGATAAAGAGATACAGATTAATGGTCATACTTATGACTATATGGTGAAGACGTTGAAAAAATGAAAAGTTCAGTTGTCTTTTCTAGAGTTTCTCAAGAGGTGACCTTGTCTTTAGAAAGGTGAAAGAAGAAATGGATATTGTTAGAGCATCCAGCCAATAAATGATGAGACTGTTTCTTTAATCTACAATCCTCTTCAAAAAGCGATTATACGAATTATTTGATTATTTGCTAACCTGTTGAATTTCAATAATTCCATGCTATAATACAACTTAATCAAAAACCGCATAAAGTTCACTCATATAATAGCAGGAATACGGCCTGCAAGTTTCTACCAGTTCACCGTAAATGAACTGACTATGAGGTGCAATGAATAGGAAGAGATTGATAGTCTGCAACCTGTTCTTTTTCGGCATATAGTATCGAAGAACTTGCTCCTCAAGATGATAGGGAGTTAAGGTCTTCGGTTTTTTTTTATTTTCGGACATAGGGGGAAAACAAGATGAAAAAAAGCGAATTGGCACACCTAATTGATGTAGCTGCAGGGCGAAAACGAGCAGATTTAGTTTTGAAAAATGGGAACATTGTTGATGTGTATCAAGGAACGATCATGACAGGTGATGTGGCGATCGTAGCAGGGAAAATTGCTGGGATTGGGGAGGAATATGAAGGGAAAGAGGTTGTTGATGTAAAGGGGAAATATATCGCTCCTGGATTTATTGACCCCCATATTCATGTCGAATCCTCTTATGTGACTCCGGAAGAATTTGGCCGTTTACTTGTCCCCCATGGAACGACGACGGTCATGGCCGACCCGCACGAGATCGTCAATGTCGCAGGGCTAAAAGGGCTGGAATATATGATTGAAGCGGCAAAGCATACGGCGTTAGACATTCAATACATGCTCCCTTCCTGTGTGCCGGCAACGAATATGGAGAATGCAGGGGCTATATTAACGGCTTCAGATATGGTGGCGCCATTAGAGAAAGGAATGGTCGAGGGACTGGCTGAATTTATGGATTTCCCCGGTGTGATCGGGGCCGAGGACAGTGTCTTAGACAAGCTTCTTGTAGCGAAAAATTTAAAGAAACGAATCGATGGGCACAGTCCGATGGTAAGTGGAAAAGAGCTTAACGCCTACATTGCGGCTGGAGTGGAAAACGATCACGAATGTTCGACTGTTGAAGAACTGCAGGCTCGTGTTTCACGCGGGATGTATGTTTTTCTACGAGAAGGGTCTGTTACCCAGAATTTACGTACGTTGCTAAAAGGGGTTACGCCTCAAAACGCTCGTCGCTGCGTATTATGCGGGGATGATGTCCAAGCCAAAACGATTTTAGAAAAAGGACATTTGGACAATGCCATTCGTATTTGTGTCGAAGAAAAGGTAGACCCGATCCAAGCCATTCAGATGGCCACCCTTAATACAGCGCAATGCTGTCAACTTGATGATCGCGGAGCTGTAGCCCCTGGATTAAAAGCCGACTTGATTATTTTCAGTGATTTGGACAAGCTTGTTGTCGAACAAACCTATATTGATGGGAAGCTTGTCGCTAAAGAAGGAAAGTATATTTTACCTATTACAAGAGCAGATATTTCTGCTGTTCAATCCAGTGTCCATATCGGTGATTTTACAAAAGAGAAGCTTCGACTAAAATTAGAAACCAATAAAGCAAGGGCGATTGAAGTGATTCAAACGGAAGCATTGACGAACGAAGCGATCGTTGATGTGGAACGCGATAGGTCAGGCGAATTTGTGTATAATCCGGAGAAGGAAATTTCAAAAATTGCCGTTATTGAGAGACACAAAAACACGGGAAATGTATTCGTTGGTTTATTAAAGGACTATGGAATCAAAACAGGGGCCATTGGGATATCCATTGCCCATGATTCCCATAACTTGATTGTGACGGGAACGAATGATGAGGATATGGAAGTAGCTGTAAAGAGTCTGAAAAAACAAGACGGTGGAGTCGTCTTAGTCAACAATGGTGAAGTTATTTGCCGCATGGCTCTGCCGGTAGGTGGACTGATGAGTAATCTCTCTGGAGAAGAAATCGTTGAACAACAAAGTAAAGTTAATAAAGTGGCTCGTGAAGTATTGGGAATTGCAGAGAATGTCGATCCGATCATGACTTTAGGCTTCATGTCCTTAGCTGTGATTCCAAAGTTGAAAATCACCGATTTAGGACTTGTTGATGTGACAAAATTCGAATTTGTCCCAGTATCAGTTCACCAATAAAAACAGAGGGTCTAGTGTTTCACTGCGAAACACTAGAATCGTCCCCTCGCTTTTCCAATGCCTGTTGTTTATTCTCGTCACACTTAAAGCATAGATAGTCATGTTCTGGAAGTAATACACCATTAAAAAATCCATTTTCGCAGCAAATTTCTTTTCCGCAGATTTTACATTGACCAAGATATTCTCTCATCTTTATCCCTCCAATCTCTCGGCTTTGAATGCTGTTAACGTTTAACTGATTATTTTGATTCATTATTAGATGACACAATCGGACAGTTCCTCCTTGATAAGAGGAACTAAAAATTTTTAAACCTAATGTAGTGGTGTTCTGGACGGGGCATTCATATGATAAGCACCTAAAAAGATATATTCCTAATATTTAGTTTAAATTACCTATATCTTTCGGAAAGAATCAGCGATTGAATTGTTCAAGCACCTACCTGCCAGCCCTATCTTTCCGAACTTATCATCCAGGTTATTTAAATCGATTACAGGATAGGAGTCTATCTTTTTATTCTAACTCCCCATTGATTGAATTGTTAGTACAGATAGCAGAGTTAGAAAGTTCACTCTAAAACGTTCAAGCAGTCTAACGGTAACGACAATCAACCGTGAATATGGGAGAAAGCAGCTGTGTATAATGCAAATATATCATTTTACACAATACAGTTAAAACTCGTACTTTAACAAGAAGCACGAGTTTTTTTATATTCCATTGATTATTGAAATTATCATCACACTTGAAAGTAAGTTTCGCTTTGTATCAAAGGTAGCTGCAATAAAATTAAGGCGATATTAAAATGGCTGAAAAAGAATCATCGTGAACATCTGCAGAAAATTTCATGACCAAGATTTTTGTATTCGCTTACAAAAAAATATTGACTTCGGTTTCGGTTGATTTATAATGTTAATTGAATACTCTGAAAATACTGACCGCTCAGTATCTTTTGGAAGGATAATATGGAAAGTAGGGATTTACATGGAAAAACCTTGGTTCAAGCATGTTCCAGAAGGAAATCCAACAACGATTGACATCCCTGAAATCGCACTTCAAGATCTGTTCTACCAATCTGTGAAAACATACCCCGATCATGTTGCGGTTACATTCTACGATAAAACGATGACGTATCAAGGATTACATCAACTCATTCAAAATGCAGCAGCAGCACTCCATCATCTAGGTGTAGGAAAAGGCGATCGTGTAGGTTTGATGCTGCCGAACAGTCCGCAATACCCCATTAGCTATTATGCCACGCTTGTGTGTGGAGCGATAGTTGTCCAAATCAATCCGATGTATAAGGCGGAGGAACTGCTACATGTATTAAACGATTCAGAAGCGGAAACGCTCATTGTACTCGAACCATTATTACCATTAGTGACCGCTATCAAAGACAAAACTTCCCTCACAAATATCATCCCAGTCTCATTTGAAAAAGAAACTAAATTTAACGAAATGCTCAAGAGTCGTGGCTATCCAGTCCCTAAAGTTGAGATTGATGCGAAAAATGATGTTGCTGTCCTTCAATATACAGGTGGTACTACAGGTCGTTCGAAAGGTGCGATGCTTACCCATTACAATCTCGTAGCAAACACCCTTCAATCCTACTCGACCTCGGAAACATCGACGGAGCTTGGCAAAGAGCGATTTTTAACGATTTCTCCATTATTCCATGTATATGGAATGACTAGTTGTATGAACTTAACGTTTTACATAGGGGGGAACATGATCCTTCTTCCAAAGTTTGATGTGGAAGAAACCGTTTCTATTATTGAAAAGACAAAGCCTACTGTTTTTCCTGCTGTCCCAACGATGTATATTGCCTTATTGAACTATTATCAAGTGAAAAAATTCGATTTAAGCTTTCTTAAAACGTGTACGAGTGGTTCGGCGCCACTCCCAGTCAAAGTAATTGAAACATTTAACGAGTTAAGCGGTACATCTGTAGCAGAAGGATACGGGCTATCCGAAGCATCTCCAGTGACACATCGAAACCCGGTAAGCGGGTTGCAAAAGCATGGGAGCATCGGGATACCGATTCCCAATACCGATTCAAAAATTGTCGATATCGCAACAGGTAAAGAGGAGTTGCCAATCGGTGAAGTTGGAGAATTAATTGTAAAAGGTCCCCAAGTGATGAAGGGATACTGGAAAATGCCAATGGAAACGGATGAAACGATTCGTGATGGTTGGCTTTATACGGGGGACCTTGCCAAAATGGACGAAGATGGATTCTTTTACATTGTTGGTCGTAAAAAAGAGCTAATTATTGCGAGCGGTTATAATGTGTACCCGATTGAAATAGAAGATGTACTATACAAGCACCCAAAAGTAATGGAGGCAGCAGTAGTTGGCATTCCAGACGAATATCGTGGCGAAACGATCAAAGCTTTTATCGTTTTAAAAGAAGGAGAGCAAGCAACTGAAGAGGAGATCATCGCCTACTGTCGTGAAAAATTAGCCGCGTATAAATGTCCGCGATTCGTTGAATTTATGGCTGAGTTCCCGAAAACCGCAGTCGGGAAAATTCTTAAGCGCACTTTAAAGGAACAATTAAGAGCTTAGCCTGACGCCATTCGTCCATCCTGTTATAAACGCTGTTTTCGCAACGTTTGTGGTTTGTTCGCAAATGCCCATATTTTTCTACGGCATTTACATCTCTAAAGCGAGTTCAGAGGCACTCTATGGCCCTTTTCGCCGGACTGTTATCGTTTTTTGAATCAGAATTGGATTGTTCTCCAATTTATGCTTTAAAAAGCCACAAGTTTTGCGAAAGGCGCCTTTATAAAAAATAAAACATACTGACTAGTTAGTATCAAAAGGAGAGAGAGACATGCATTTACGTTTAACAGAGGAACAAAAAATGGTCCAAGAAACGATTCGGAAATTTGTTGAAAAAGAGCTTATCCCACTAGAGCCAGAGGTTTTACGAAATGAAATTCAAGGCAAGCCGTCATTATCAAAAGAAAAATTAAAAGAGTTAGTAAACAAGGCGAAAGCTGCAGGCTTCTGGGGGATTAACACTCCAGAGGAGTATGGTGGAGCAAATTTGGGGCAAATGATGCAGGCGATCGTCATCATGGAAACATCAAAATCATTTGTTCCATTCCAATTTGGTGGATCTGCCGATAACATTCTGTACTACGCAAATGAGGAGCAAAAGCAGAAATATCTCATTCCGACGATTGAGGGAACGAAGAAATCATGCTTTGCCATGACAGAGCCTGCCGCAGGCTCGGATACACAAAGAATTCGAATGACAGCGGTAAAAGATGGAAATGAGTGGGTGTTAAATGGGGAGAAGACATTCATTACGGGTGGTAATGAAGCAGATTTTGTGATGGCGATAGCGATTACGGACAAAGAACTGCATCAATCTTCTAGAGGAAGAGAAGGAGTGACATGCTTTATCGTAGACCGGGAGATGGGGTGGAAATCTGAATACATTCATACGATGGGCGAATGGGGGCCAGCAAGTTTAGTTTTCGATCAAGTCCGTGTTCCAGAAGAAAATATCTTAGGAGAATTGCATAAAGGATATAACCTCGGTTTAGAATGGATCGGTTTTGCAAGGTGGATTGTCGGTGCCCGCGCTGTGGGTGCCGCTGAAAGACTGCTACAAATGGCGATTGATTATGCGAAGGAGCGTGAAACGTTTGGTAAACCGATCGCCGAGAGACAGGCGATTCAATGGATGATTGCCGACTCAGCAGTTGAAATTGAAGCTGCCAAATGGCTTGTGTTAAATGCTGCATTTACCTTGGATCAAGGCGAAGATAATCGCCATTACGCATCGATTGCAAAGCTATATGGATCCAATATGGGCAACCGTGTTATCGACCGGGTTCTGCAAATTCATGGCGGTATGGGGTATACGAGGGAGTTGCCTATTGAACGCTGGTACAGAGAAGCAAGGCTATGGAGAATTTATGACGGTACAGATGAAATTCAACGTCTTATCATATCTCGTAATCTATTAAAAGGTCACATCAAAATTGGGCAAACATTTTAGAAGAGGAGGAGCGAAAATGCGAGGTAGATTTACAGGGAGAACAGCATTTATTACGGGTGGCAGTAGAGGGATTGGCAAAGGAATTGCCCTTGCATTTGCCGAGGAAGGTGCAGATGTTGCCATAATCGATATTAATGAAGAGGCATTAGCACAAATGAAGGATGAATTTGCTGCAAAAGGATACAAGTTGCGTGCAACAAAGGCAAATGTTACAAATGCAGATGAAGTAGAAGCAGCGATTGATGGTGCTGTTCAAGCGTTCGGTTCGCTCGATATTCTCGTGAATAATGCTGGAATTATTCGTGATAATCTCCTATTTAAAATGACAGATAATGATTGGGAACAAGTCATGGATGTCCATTTAAAAGGAGCATTTTTGGCAACAAGGGCAGCACAAAAATATATGATTGAACAAAAATACGGAAGAATCATCAATATATCCTCTACATCGGCTTTAGGAAATCGTGGCCAGGCAAATTATGCAACGGCTAAAGCAGGTCTACAGGGCTTCACGAAAACATTAGCGATCGAACTCGGTAAATTCGGGGTAACTTGCAATGCGGTTGCACCAGGCTTCATTGAAACGGAGATGACACAAGCCACTGCGGCAAGAATTGGAATTCCATTTGAGGAATTGGTTAAAGCAAGTGTTTCGCAGATTCCAGTTGGAAGAAGTGGAAAACCAGAGGACATTGCCAATGCCGTTACCTTTTTTGCAGATGAGAAGTCATCCTTTGTGAATGGGCAGGTCATTTATGTAGCAGGTGGTCCAAAGGCTTAAAAGGCTATCGGGTAAGCATTCGGACACTTGTTATGATATTGCGCTATTAAACGACATTCAGACCGAAGGATAAAAAAAGGTGGGATATCGATGTTTCATGATTTAATCGGAAGTAAATCAAACAAAGTAAAAAATTTCGTTGAACATGGTCGTGTGAAACAGTTCGCAGAAAGTATTGGTGATCTTCATCCTATTTATGTCGATGAGGAGTATGGAAGAAAATCGAAGTATGGCCGTAACATTGCTCCGCCAACTTATCCAAGGGTGTTCGACTTCGGCGTTCTTGAACAAGTAAAACTTCCAAGTAAAGGATTAATTCATGGAGAGCAACGTTATATTTTTAAGCGGCCATTATTTGTGGGAGAAGAAGTGTACTGCTATACCGAATTACAAAATTACTATGAAAAGACAGGCGGCAATGGCTTGATGGGATTTGTTGTGATTAAACGATACGGCGAAGACCCAGAAGGAAACTTGATTTTTACAGAAGAAATGACGGCCATTATTACGGAAGCTGTAAGGAAGGCGATGAAGGTATGAATAGCTTAACGCAAATAAAAGTTGGGGGATCATTGTCAGAAGTGACTTTGCCGCCTGTCTCTCGCTTGGATTTAATAAAATATGCTGGAGCATCACTTGATTTTAACCCGATCCATACAATTGATGAAGAAGCATCAAAAGCTGGGCTACCTGGTGTAATCGCTCATGGGATGTGGACAATGGGGAATTTAGCAAAATTATTCACACCCTATCATGAGATCGGGTTTATGAAAGACTACCAAATTCGCTTTTCAGGTATGGTGTTTTTAGGTGATGTCATCACATTAAAGGCTGTTTTATCAGAAGAGACAGAGAATGCTTTTATATTTAGTGTGCGTGCTGTGAATCAAAAAGAAAAGGATGTCATTAAAGGAAAAGTAGTGTTTGCAAAACATTGATTGAAAGGAAGTGATGGAATGCACTTCGACTATTCAGACAAAGTGAAACACTATCAAAAAAAGTTAACCAAGTTCATGGAGGATTACATTTATCCAAATGAACAAACATACGTAAACGAAATCAATAAAGAAAATCCTTTTTCAGAAACCCCTCCGATTATGGAAGAGTTGAAACAAAAAGCAAAAGAGGCAGGATTATGGAATCTGTTCCTGCCAGAGAGTGAATATGGGGCGGGACTGACGAATTTAGAATATGCACCACTCTGTGAAATTATGGGGCGTTCAGGTATGGCACCAGAAGTGTTTAATTGCGCGGCACCTGACACAGGCAATATGGAAGTGCTTGTTCGTTACGGAACTGAAGAGCAAAAACAATTGTGGCTGGAACCACTTTTACACGGGGAAATTCGCTCATGCTTTTCGATGACAGAGCCAGATGTAGCTTCGTCGGACGCTACCAATATTTGTGCAAGCATCAAAAGAGACGGGGATGAGTACGTCATCAATGGAACGAAGTGGTGGTCTTCTGGTGCTGGAGATCCCCGTTGCAAAATAGCGATTGTGATGGGGAAAAATGATGAGCATGCAGAAAAGCATAAGCAGCAATCCATGATTCTCGTCCCTTTAGATACCCCAGGAGTAACGATTAAAAGGATGCTTCCCGTATTTGGCTATGATCATGCTCCACATGGGCATGGGGAAATTGTCTATGACAACGTGCGAGTGCCTGCTAGCAATATGTTACTTGGCGAAGGGAGGGGGTTTGAAATTGCTCAAGGACGCCTTGGTCCAGGGAGAATTCATCATTGTATGAGAACGATTGGGGCTGCTGAACGTGCATTACAAATCCTCTGTGAACGGGTTACAAATCGAGAAGCATTCGGAAAAAAGTTAGCTGAGCAAGGGGTGATTCAAGAATGGATTGCCGATGCTCGTATTGAAATTGAGCAAGCGAGGCTGTTGACGCTTAAAGCTGCTTATATGATGGATACCGTCGGAAACAAAGCAGCAAAAGCCGAGATTGCCATGATCAAGGTTGTCGCTCCGAATATGGCGTTGAAGATCATTGATCATGCCATTCAAGCTTTAGGAGCTGCAGGAGTGAGCGATGATTTTCCTCTAGCGTCAAGCTGGGCAAATATTCGAACACTACGTCTTGCTGATGGCCCTGATGAAGTGCATCGACGTGCGATTGCCAAATATGAGTTGCAAAAGTATCGCAAACAAGGGAGGGAAAAGGAGCATGCACGTTAAGGAGTTATTTAGTTTGCAAGGGAAAACAGCCATTGTCACAGGTGGTGGACGTGGCTTAGGGGAACAAATTGCCACAGCTTATGCTGAAGCTGGAGCCAATATCGTCCTTTGCTCTCGTAAACTGGAAAATTGTCTTGAAGTTAGTGAGAAATTAAAAGGGTTAGGGGTTGAAACACTCGCTTTAAAATGTGACATTACGAATAAAGAAGAGGTCGATCATGTCATAGAGGAAACGTTAAAAAAATTTGGACGGATTGATATTTTAGTCAATAACAGTGGTGCATCGTGGGGAGCACCAGCAGAGGAAATGCCATTAGAAGCCTTTTATAAAGTCATCAATGTGAATGTCGTTGGCACATTCCTAATGTCACAAGCTGCTGGTAAAGTTATGATTCAGCAAAACTATGGGAAAATCATTAATATCGCTTCAGTGGCAGGGCTAAAAGGCTCAAGACCTGAAGTGATGGATGCTATTGGCTATAACACAAGCAAAGGTGGAGTCATTTCCTTTACGAGAGATTTGGCCGTTAAATGGGGACCTAAAGGAATTTATGTTAATGCAATTGCTCCTGGTTTCTTTCCTACGAAAATGTCACGCGTCATTATTGAAAAAGGTGGAGACCAAATCTTTGAAGCAACTCCGTTACGAAAATTCGGGTCTGATCATGATTTGAAAGGGGTTGCCCTATTTTTAGCGTCAGCGGCGTCAGATTTTGTTACAGGAGAGACGATTGCCGTTGATGGTGGAACAAGTGCCATGTAGAAAGGAAGGGAAGAAATGAGTAGAGAAGCGGTCATTGTTTCTGCTGTACGAACAGCGATTGGACGTCAAGGTGGCAGCTTAGCCACTGTCCCAGCACATGTCTTTGGAGCGGAGGTTATTAAGGAAGCGTTGCATCGTGTCGATGTATCTGCAGACAGTGTCGATGACGTGATCATGGGAAATGTGTTAAGTGGTGGCGGAAACATCGCACGTTTATCCGCTTTACAAACAGGGCTTTCGATCAATATTCCTGGGCTCACGGTCGATCGTCAGTGCGGTTCAGGCATGAATGCCGTTGCACTTGCAGCACAAGCGATTAAGGCAGGGGCAGGAGACATTTATGTAGCTGGAGGAATTGAAAGCATGAGCCGTGCTCCTTATTTACTGGAACGAGCGGAAAAGCCATATAGTGCCTCTCCACCGAAGTTCAGGAAATCTCAACATTCACCAGAGGAAATTGGCGATCCCCCTATGGGAATAACAGCAGAAAATTTAGCAAAGCAATACAGGATCTCCCGAGAAGAACAAGATGAATACGCCTATTTAAGTCAAAAAAGAATGGCTGAAGCTGTAAAGGAAGATAGATTTAAAGAACAAATCGTCCCAATCACCATACCTGTACGAAAAGGGACGCCGGTTGTATTCGCTCAGGATGAACACCCAAGACCTGAAACAACGTTAGAAGGGTTAGCAAAGTTGAAGCCTGCCTTCTTAGAGGGTGGTACAGTAACAGCAGGGAGCAGTTCGGGCTTAAATGATGGAGCAAGTGCATTAGTGGTCATGTCGAAAGAAAAGGCTGATGAACTTCAATTAAAGCCGCTAGCGTATGTAAGAGAATCTACTGTTGCCGGAGTGGATCCCAATATTATGGGGATTGGCCCAGTTCCCGCAACGAAAAAACTGCTTGAAAAAACGGGATTATCACTAGATGGTATCGACTTCGTTGAGTTAAATGAAGCATTTGCAGCACAAGTGATTGCCGTGAATCGAGAATTAAATATTCCCATTGAGAAATTAAACGTAAATGGTGGCGCCATTGCACATGGACATCCGCTAGGTGCGACTGGTGCAATTTTAGTGACGAAAGCCGTTTATGAGCTGATGAGAAGAAAGGGTCGCCTTGCCATCATTACAGCTTGTATTGGTGGAGGTCAAGGAATTGCTGTATTAATAGAGAAGGCTTAATGTTGTTTTTTCTTAAGTCGAAACGAGTTGTCCCGCTATCGTAAGCTCGAAAACTATTAAGTCGACAGTAAGAGAAATGCTATAATAAATTGAATCTTTGAAAAATAAAGATTCATACAACAACTAGTTTTTGGAGGAATATGATGAAGGAAAAAATAATGAAAGAGAGCATTGATTTGTTTGATAAGAAGGGATTCAGTGACACCTCTATTCAAGATATTGTCGACTTAATAGGAGTTACAAAGGGGACATTCTACTATTATTTTAAGAGTAAACAAGAGCTTCTTCGTGATATACATCTAAGTTACTTAGAAAGACTGTTAATGGAGCAAAAAGAAATCCTTCAGGATGAATCGAAAAATTATAAAGAAAAACTGCTAGCGATCATTCACTTAACGGTTAGCAAAATTAAAGATGAAGGGAAGATGGCACGCATCGTCTTTCGTGAAATGCGCCATTTAAATGAAGATAATTTAAATCAGATCAAGATGAAGCGAAAGGAATTTAGGTTGAATTTTCAACAAATCCTTGAGGAAGGAGTGCAACAAGGAGAATTCAATGAAACGATTCGAACGGATATCCTTTCTTTCGCGATTCTAGGTATGGTAAACCGGTCCTATTATTGGTTTAATCCAGATGGTGAAATATCGGCAGAGGAGCTATCAGACCTTTATCTAAAACTAATACTCGAAGGGATCGATCAGAGAAGTTAACAGAGGAAAAGGTTGTGAGGTCATTGGGAAATCAGCATGAAATAGAAGTGTTTGTACGCTTCTGTGAAACAGATGCTGTTGGACATGTAAACAATACAAGTTATTTTCTTTACTTCGAAGAAGCAAGGACTAAGTTTTTTCAAGAGATTTTTAAAGAAAGAAATCAAAAGTTTAATATGATACTAGCTTCGATTAAATGCGATTATTTACACCAAGCATATGCAAGTGAAGCATTAATTGTTAGGACAAAAGTAATCGATGTGGGGACGAAAAGCTTTAAGTTAAGCCTTGAGCTTGTGAACAAATTAGCTCGAGTACCAATTGCTTATGCGGAATGTGTCTCTGTTTGTTTCGATTATGAAACACAGCAATCAGTTCCAATCCCAGAGGAATTGAAACAGCGGCTTCATGCTAATCAAATGAGTTTTGCCAACCAAACGGATCCCATCAGCAATCCATGTAGCGGCTGATGGGAGGAACAAGGGTTTATACACATTATTAGTTCAGAATATTCCGATAAAAAGGGTGTGGGGTATGGTACAAGAGACCATTCAAGTTAGAAAAGGAGAGGAGCTTGACTTAAATAAACTGGAACACTATTTAAGTCAACATATGGAAGGACTCCCAGAGGAACCTCTGCAAATACGGCAGTTTCAAGCAGGCCGCTCAAACTTGACCTATTTATTACAAAAGGGGAATTGGGAAGCGGTATTAAGAAGGCCGCCACTTGGCCCCGTTGCTCCTAAAGCACATGATATGCAAAGAGAGTACTTTATATTAAATGAACTGTACTCCTCCTACTCTCCGGCACCAAAGCCGTTATTATTTAGTAATGACACATTATTAGGTGCTCCATTTTTCATTATGGAAAGAAAGAAGGGGATTGTACTCGATCAGGATTTTCCTGAGCATATTGAGGTATCCGAAGCATTATGCACACGGATTTCTGATTTGATGGCAAAAAATCTTGCACGTTTACATGAGATTCCATATGAAAAAACAAAGCTTCCAACCATTACGAAGCCGGAAGGTTTTATGGAACGACAAGTTCATGGATGGATTGGTCGCTATGAACGGGTAAAAACAGAAGATATCCCTGAAGTTGAAGCATTGAAAAAATGGATGATAGCATCGATCCCAAAATCTTCAGCACCTGCAATCATTCATTATGATTTTAAATTAAATAACTCCATGTTCGATGAAACGTTTCAAAACCTTGTCGGAGTCTTTGATTGGGAAATGACGACAGTAGGCGATCCATTAGCTGATTTAGGTGTAGCTATGAGTTATTGGATTCAAGCTGATGATTCAGATATGCTCAAAAAAGGTTTAGGTGACACTCTGATTACAACTGTAAAAGGGTTTTATTCGCGAGATCAGTTCATACAAGCATACGCAAAATATAGCAATCGCGATATAACAGATTTCCATTTTTACTTAACCTTTGCTTATTTCAAACTAGCAGTGATTTGTCAGCAGATTTTTTACCGTTGGAGAAAAGGGCAAACAGAGGACGCTCGCTTTGCCAATATGAATGAATTTGTCACAAATCTTATTTTATATGCAAGCGAATCCTCTACAAAAAGTTTGAAATAAAGAGAAGGTGTGCGAGATGCGAAAGCTACATGTATTAATGAAAAAAGAAGAATTACAAGAAGAGAAATTAAAGGATAAAGTGGTCGTTGTTTTTGATATTTTATTGGCGACAACGACGATCGCAATGATATTGGAAAATGGAGCGAAGGAAGTTATACCTGTTAAAGATAGTGAAGAAGCTCATGAGGTTGCGAAGAATTTTGTTCATCAGAATTATTGTTTAGCAGGTGAATATTTAGGGAGAACGATTAATGGGTTTTTAGACCCTTATCCTCAAGCTTTAAAGAGACATGTTAAGGATAAATCGGTCATTCTTTCCACTACGAATGGAACCGTTGCGATGCGTCATGCTCAAGAAGCGAAAGAGATGTATGCTGCTTCTATGCTGAACAGTATGGCTATTGCAAAGCATATCTTCTCCACAAATTCTAGCGAGACGGTGTTGTTGGTTTGTTCAGGTTCACATGGGGCTTTTAATTTAGAGGATTTTTATGGAGCAGGGTATTTTATCGAATGCTTGTTCCAGTGCAGTAATCAATGGGCATTAACAGATTCAGCAATAGCAGCACATCTTTTTTATGAAGGAAATAAAGACAATGGTGAAAAAGTACTGTTGACGAGTAGAGTAGGAAGAAAAATACATTCGGCTGGGTATGGAGACGAATTGAAATTTGCCTCCCAAAAGAGCGTCTACCATCAAATTGTTAAGTTTACAAACGGGAAATGTACAGTTTTGAATAAAATGAATGAGGAGTTGAAAAAATGACGATCACTTCTACCGATCATGTGAAGGTTGAAAAGAATAATGGTGTTCTTACGTTAACACTAAACCGTCCAGATCGTTTAAATGCATTTAGTGCGGAGATGATTTCTACATTAAAAGCTGAAATTTCGTTAGCAAAAGATGACGAGCAAATCCGTGTCATCGTATTACGTGGAGAGGGTCGAGCGTTTAGCGCAGGTGGTGATGTAAAAGGGATGGGTGCTGGTTCACCAACACAAACATACGCGCATATTGGAAGATTAAATGAATTAATTATTCAAATGCAGGCATTGGAAAAGCCCATTATCTGCGCCGTGCATGGCTATGCAGCAGGTGCAGGGTTCAATTTAGCATTGGCATCGGATTTAATTGTTGCAGAAGAAGATACAAAGTTCATATTAAGCTTTGCAAAAGTTGGATTAATTTCAGATGGTGGTGGTTTATACTTTCTTCCTCGTTTAATCGGTATCCATCGTGCCAAGGAGCTCTTGTTCACAGCAAAGCCCATTACTGCAGAAGAAGCGAAAAACCTTGGGATTGTAAACCAAATCTTCACAAAAGAGAGATTCCGAGAAGAGGTGACTGCTTACGCTACTGAATTAGCACAGGGTCCAACAGTTGCCTACGGGTTTATAAAGAAAATTGCCAATCAATCGTTAACCGCAACATTGGAAGATGTGTTAGAGCTAGAAAGAATTACTCAAGCTACGGTTGTGACGACAAATGACCATAAAGAAGGTGTTCGTGCATTTAAGGAGAAGCGAGGACCACAGTTTTCCGGAAAGTAAAAGGGAGTCGAGGCAGATACATCCAATCGGACATCTTAAGAAGCGCTACTTTACATCGAGAGCTAATGATAAAGTCATTCAACGCTTGAGGAATCTAATCTCGGGAAATCAAGCCGTGCTTGTTCAAAGTAACTGAAAAGAAGAAAATGAAAACGCTTTTATTAGGAGGTAGCTGCTTAAAAGGAGCGTATAGTTTAAGGAGCCAATGTCGATGAATGGGAAGAATCTGGATAAAGCTTCAAGAAGAGGAGCCCGTTCAAGAAAATTTGTAAATAAGAAAGGAGTGCGATAATGGAATTATTGATTCAACAATTGTTTAATGGCTTAACGATTGGGAGCGTGTATGCCTTAGTGGCTTTAGGGTTAACACTTGTCTATGGCATATTGCATATCCCGAATTTTGCCCATGGTGCACTCTATATGGTTGGTGGTTATGTAACGCTTCTGATGATGACCAATTTTGGCGTTCATTATCTCCTTGCCATTCTTGTCTCAATGGCAGTAGTTGGGGTATTAAGTGTACTAATGGAACGATTTATCTTCTATCCGTTACGGCATTCACCACCTATTCAAGATAAGGTTGCAGCAATTGGCATCTTATTATTTCTTGAGGCGTTGGCCCAACTTTTATGGGGGGCGGACTATCGAACCATGCCAACACCGTATGGGCAGGTTGTGAATCTTTTTGGTTTGACGCTGACGATGCAGAGAATCATCATTGTCATCACCGCTATTGCTGTGATGATCGCTCTATATGCTTTCTTAAAGAAAACATTTATCGGTGCAACGATTATTGCTATGGCGCAAAATCGTGAAGGGGCAAATCTGGTTGGAATTAATACGAACAAAGTGGCAATGCTGACGTTTTTCATTGCCGGAGCGCTAGCTGCTATTGGTGCATCGTTAACCTCTCCTATTAATCTAGTATTCCCAGGTATGGGGCATCTCGTCATCTTAAAAGCGTTCGTCATCATTATCATTGGTGGCATGGGAAGTGTACCAGGTGCCATCCTTGGCGGATACATTCTAGGATTTACGGAGAGCTTAGGTGCGACGTATTTAGCAAACGATTACAAGGACATCATTGCATTTCTGTTACTTGTGTTGATCTTAACGATTAAACCAAATGGTATTTTTGCCAAAGGGGGCGTGTAGATGTCGTCCATCTTTACAAAAAAGAATACAGTCATCGCCTTGATTGTTTTAGCGTTTGTTATCCCATTCGTCCTGCAAAACCAATATTACTTGCATGTATTAACCCTTGCCTGTATTTGGTCAATTGCTGTGTATGGGTTGAATTTACTAGCAGGCTTTACGGGCTATCTTTCATTGGCACATGCAGGCTTTTTCGCGATTGGAGCCTATTCTTTAGGATTATTGACCGTCAAGGCGGAACTAAGCTTCTGGCTGGCCTTTCTAGTTGCCCCTATTATCACAATGATTATCGGTACATTTGTAGGGATCATTGCTCTCAGAACGAAAGAACACTTTTTCGCCATCTACACGCTATGTGTTGGCTATATTATTTATTTAATCATCGATAAGTGGGACTCGTTAACTGGCGGTGTACGTGGTTTAATCGGTATTCCATCGCCTGCCAATATCGGACCAATCTCATTTGATACACCATTGTCACAGTATTATTTTGTCCTCGTGGTCACGCTTCTTTGTATTCTCATGGTCTATAGAATCGTTCATTCTCTAACAGGTCGTACATTCATTGCAATCCGCAACAGTGAGGAACTCGCTTTATCACTTGGAATTTCTACAGCGAAGAATAAGTTGTTATCTTTTGTTCTCTCCACTTTTTTCGCAGGAGTTGCGGGTGCTCTATACGGAAGCTTTATCCGCTTTATCGGACCAGAAATTTCTTATACAACGATTATGTTTGACTTTTTAACATATTTAATTGTAGGAGGAATTGGTACATTATCCGGCCCAATTGTTGGAACCTTTTTAATCGTGCTATTATCGCAAAATCTTCAATTTTTACAGGATTATCGAATGCTTATTTTTGGCCCATTGCTCACACTTCTCATTATTTTCTCACCACGAGGAATTGTCGGTTTTGTGTTGACAAAATATCACCAGCATCAACGAAAAACATCTGCTGTTTTAAAAGATGCAAGAGCGAAGGAGGGGTAAAACGTGATCTTACAAACGAAACAACTGACCAAGCAATTTGGTGGATTGGTTGCTGTTAAAAATGTTGATTTCAACATTGAAAAGAGGAAGGTCAATGCCATCATTGGTCCGAATGGTGCAGGGAAATCAACATTCTTTAACCTTATAACCGGAGTCCATCGCCCCTCCAGCGGACAAATTTTATACAAGGGTGAGGATATTACTCATTTACCAGCGAACAAAGTTGCCGAGTTAGGTTTGGCGAGGACTTTCCAAACGACGAATTTATTCGAAATGGCAACAGTATTTGATAATGTCGTGGTCGGTCACCGATTAAGGACGAGATCAAATTTTTTTGATGCCATATTTAGGACAAAACGGTTAAAGGAGGAAGAGGAAAGATGTAAACAAAAGGCATTGGAGGTATTGGAATTCACTGAGCTTTCACATATTGGCCATCAGCTTGTCGCGAATATTTCCCAAGAGGAAAAGAAGCGTGTCGCATTTGCCCTAGCATTGGCTACCGAACCAGAGATTGTTTTCCTTGACGAGCCAACTGCTGGAGTGAACCCAGATGAGACAGAATCATTGGCCTATTTAATCAAAAAAATGGTCAACCAAGGTATTACCGTTTGTTTGATTGAACATAAGATGCGCATGATTATGGATTTAGCTGACCATATTATGGTACTAAACTATGGCGAAAAGATCGCTGAAGGAACACCAAGTGAAATCAATAAGAATGAAGAAGTCATCCGAGCCTACTTAGGGGGGAGCGGTGCGAGTGCTTAAATTAAATAGTGTAACGGTCAACTATGGAAAGTATTCAGCTGTAAGACAAATTGATATTGAGGTCAGTGAAGGGGAAATTGTGGTTTTACTTGGTGCAAACGGAGCCGGTAAAACGACAACATTTAAAACCATTAGCGGATTGCTAAAACCTACTGGTGGAACTGTAAATTTTGAAGGGGCACCTATCAACGGTAAGTCACCAGATCGCATCGTGCAAGCAGGGATTGTGCAATGTGCCGAGGATCGCAAACTATTTCCGCAAATGTCTGTACAGCAAAATTTAATGATGGGCGGATATATACATCGAAGCAAAAAAACGCAGTTAAAAGAAAGTTTAAAGGAAGTGTATGAGCTTTTTCCAATCCTTTACGATAAACGTGATGAATCAGCCCGTTTATTAAGTGGAGGACAACAACAAATGCTTGCGATAGGAAGGGCATTAATGGCTAAGCCGAAATTAATGCTTTTAGATGAGCCATCGATTGGTTTGGCACCTTTGGTCGTAGAGCAAATGTTTACAAGCATACAGCATATAAACAAAGACGGGACAACGATCCTCCTTGCTGAACAAAATGCAAATGCTGCGTTATCCATTGCTGATAAAGGATATGTGTTTGAAAATGGCAGGATTGTGATAGAAGGTACTTCTGAAGAGCTTTTTTCTAATGATGAGATCCGAAAAGCTTATATCGGTGCTTAATAATACCGATTTTCGCTATGATTGCGTTTTTTTCGTAAATGAGGTTCAGTAGCACACATTATTTTTGCACGGCATTTTTCGCCTACTGGACTATTGCTTGGAAGATAAATGGTGCATTTTAATCCATACTACGGCTCAAAAGCAACAATATTTGCGAAAAGAGCCCAATAATACAATGAAATGAGGAGAGGTCTATGAAAAAGGGGAAGACAATCGTTTCATTATTTATTTTGGTGATCATGTTGTTTTTAGCTGCTTGCAGTAACGATACAACCGCACCAACATCTTCAGTTGAAAACGAAGGGAAAGAAACAAATGAAGATGCGGAGATTGTTTATATTGGCTATAGTGGACCTTTAAGTGGCCCTGCTGCTTATTACGGAGAAAATACATTAAGTGGTTTGCAATTAGCGGAAGAAGAAATTAATAAAGAGGGCTTTGAAGTAAATGGGAAAAAGTATAATATTCAAATCGTATCATTAGATGATAAGTATATGCCGAATGAAGCGGCAGCAAATGCCAAGCGACTTGTTCAAGAGAATAAAACACCAATCATTTACAATCCACATAGTGGCGGTATTGCGGCCATGCAAGTGTTCAATGAACAGGACCAATTTATCGTCGCAGCCTATTCCAGTGAACCGGATATTACTCAAGTCGGTAACAGCTTGACGGTACGAATTCCACCAACGTATGATGGGTATATTGAGCCATTCACAAAATATGCGATGGAACGTTTTGGTCCGAAAATAGCTTCACTGCCAACGGCAACACAATACGGCAAAGATTGGTCAGAAGCTTTATTGCCTTATTGGGAAAGCAAAGGTGGAGAAGTCGTTTACAATACTGCGATCGATTTCTCTAAAGAAACAGATTTTTTTACAATCTTAACCAATGCTTTAAAGGATGATCCGGATGTGCTTTTTATTGGTGGAGCATCAGAGCCAACGGCAAAACTTGCCATTCAAGCTAGGGAGCTTGGCTTTGAAGGTGGCTTTATCGTAATGGACCAGGCGAAGTTAGATGAAATGAAAGCGATTTCAGGATCGTATGAAACCTTTGAAGGTGCTATTGGAACGATGCCGCTCATATTCTCAGACTATCCTGGAACAAAGCCGTTTATTGACAGTTATCAAGCAAAATTCAACAAAGATCCAGGTTCAGAAGCTGGATTCCACTATTTATCTCTTTTTATCTTTGTGGAAGCAATGAAGGCAGCCGGTAGTGTAGATGATGCAAAACTGATTCACGAGCATATGCAGGATGGTATCGATTCCTTGCCAGAAGATAAGAAAGTCTATGTCGTTGAAGAGATTGATGAAAACGGAGGCTTTAATTTAGCAACACAATACGGTGCCATTGAAGATGGTGCGGTTGCGCCTGTTGAGTAAATACGAGGTGAAAGTCGGTCAAGATTTCCTGATCGGCTTTCATTCTATTAAAGGAAAAAGCGGTGAAAGAAAGAATATAGTTAAATAGAGGAGGGATTCAAATGAGTAAAGTAAATCGAGTTTACTTACTAGCAAGACGTCCAAAAGGAATGCCTTTGCAAGAGGATTTTTTATTGGAAACCAGAGAGCTAAGATCGATTGAAGATGGTGAAATCCTAATAAAAACTCATTATTTATCTGTCGATCCATATATGAGAGGAAGGATGAATGGAGTAAAGACTTACGTCGATCCGTTTGAATTGAATGAACCATTGACAGGTGGAGTAATCGGCGAGGTGATTGAGTCAAAAAATGAGCGATTTTTGATTGGAGATATGATTGAAGGTAGGCTGGATTGGGCAGATTATTCGTTATCAAGTGGGAAAGGGATACGTAAACTTGAAAACTATGGAGAAGTATCATTGACTACTGCTCTAGGCATCACTGGTATGCCTGGGTTAACTGCTTATTGTGGCTTGATGAATATAGGGAAACCGCAAGAAGGAGAAACGATTGTGATCTCCGGTGCTGCTGGAGCTGTAGGCTCTATAGTCGGTCAGATTGCAAAACTAAAGGGATTAAAAGTTGTAGGAATTGCAGGTTCAGATGAAAAGTGTAGGTGGCTAAAAGAGGAATTAGGCTTTGATGCTGCTCTCAATTATAAAGAGGAATCATTCTATCAAAATTTAAAAATAGCCTGTCCGAACGGAGTCGATATATATTTTGACAACGTAGGAGGAGAAGTTTCCGACGCCGTGATGAGAAGGATTAATTATAAAGCTAGAATTCCGTTATGCGGTCAAATATCGATGTATAACGCAGAATCGATGCCAATTGGTCCAAGAGTCGGGGGCCAGCTTGTCACAAAGAGTGCGTTAATGCAGGGCTTTATTGTCAGTGACTATAGCAGCCAATTTAGAGAAGCAAGCGCACAGCTCATCTCGTGGGTAAAGGAAGGAAAATTAACGTATAAAGAGACAGTTATAGAAGGATTAGAAAATGCCCCCAAGGCATTCATCGGCTTATTTAAAGGAGAGAATATAGGAAAACAGTTGGTAAAGGTAATTTAATTAACGTTATTGTGGGTGTCCAAAAATTTAGATAGTACCAGCTATATTAGTCCTTTAAATGAAATTGAATATGAATATATTCCTAAGCCTGAGCTTAAAGATAGAAGTTTTTTAAGAAGAGTTTGTCGAAAGCAGGTTTCGTTTTTTGAAGAAATAGAAGAGATTCAAGTAATAGTGACATGTATGCGGAAACACATTGCTTGTGTCAGAATACATTTAGTTGTGTAAATATATAGATTTCAGTTGCCGATGAAAACATCATGTTAATGAGTGGAAGAGTTATGAAGAACAGTTGCGGGATGGCAAGGCTACCTGCTTGTTGGAGTATAAGTCATCCAGTTTCAATCGTTCATTTCTCTAAGTGTAAAACCGCTCATATTGAATTAGAGAGGAAATGTTTAAAATGGAAGTTAAGAATTTAATTAAAGCTAAGACAAGGCAGGAATTGAGAGATTGGCTTGAGGCGAATTCAAATACTGAAAGATTTTGTTGGGTAATCGTAAGCATGAGTGAACAATCAGGAGTCATCCAGTATCTAGATGCAGTTGAGGAAGCGTTATGCTTTGGTTGGATTGATGGAATAAAGAAAAAAATATCAGATACTGAATTAGCTCAAAGGCTTTCCCCAAGAAAGAAAACAAGTAATTGGACAGAATTAAATAAAGAAAGGGTAAGGAGATTAGATAAATTAGGTCTAATGAAAGAGGAAGGGCTGAAAATTCTCCCTGATATGAGACCGGAATCTTTTACTATAGATAAGGATATTGAAGCGCTTCTGAAAGAAGATGAACAATTATACGAGAATTTCATTAACTTTCCGGAACTATATAGAAGAATTAGAATTGATACGATTCAAAGCTATAGAAATGAACCTAGTATTTTTAATAAAAGGTTAGAAAAGTTTATTGAAAATACAAGAGAAAATAAAATGTATGGCCAGTGGAATGATAATGGTCGCTTGCTCAATGATTAAAAAAGGGAATATATGATATTCATTGTATACTTTAATTTAACAAGCAATATTATAAAATGGAGCTTTCTAATGTAAGCAACAGAACCATCATAACATGATATTTCTTGTTTTTCTTTTGCTTCCAGTAATGGTACAGGATAATTGGAAATGGGAGTAACAAGTAAGAGCTTGATAAGTCCAAGCTCTTTTTAATACTTCTACTTATTAGTAAAGTTAAAAAAATTCGCTCATTTTAATGCAGTAGGTGAATGGGCTGACAAACCTGTTCAAAGTGACTATAAAGCGATTTTTCTTGTCAGTAATGATGACAGATGTTCGACGATAATTTCAAAATATGGAAAAGTAAGTAATGTCATAAATGTCTTTAACAAGAGCATTCACGATATATCAAAAGGACTCATTGTTAACGATTTATCCATTTTATACTAATCTGTTGATGAACTTCGTGATCAATCAGGGTATGATAGATATTTTAGTAGATGCCGTTATTTTCTCCCGCTTTCTAAATTAATGAGCAGGGTTACCTTAAAACATGTTTAATGGCTAAAGTTTGCGATTATGGGTTAAAAAAAAATATTCTTTGATATCCAAGCGTTCACATCTTCATGGCAGGGCAACACAGTTTGAACATAATTCCAAAGCTTCAGTCTGTTACTTTAAAGACACAGATAGTGTAACTTTAATTGGAGAGGTCAAATTTGTCGAGGATGCAGCATTGAAAGAAAGGTTATGGTCAGAATCAGATCGTCGGTTTTTTAGTAAGGGGATTGCTGATCCGGAATTTAGATGGCTTAAATTTACGACATTAGAGGCATCTTTTGGATTCAAGGGCAAATTCAGAACTTGTTAATATAAAAAAGCTGAGTCACATTGATGGTAGATGAGGTGTGTTCCGTTAAAAGGATGCTTTAAAATGTGAGGTGAGGATATTGTGACAGACAAAAAAATTACAGTACAATTTACGCTGCTGACCTTTTGTATCGCCTATCTTGTGTCAGGTGCTTTGATTGCTCTTGGACCATTTGGATATTCGGTTCACAATTGGGTTTACACATTCCAGCAATTCTTGATGAATATTCCTTTTGCAATCTATATTTTGTCGCCTGCTATTGCTTCTTATGTCATTTTGAAGAAAAATAAACAAATAGCAGGTTTTAAGGAATGGTTGAAAACGGTTTTCTATGTCAAAAACAATATATTTGTCTATTTCTTTGTTTTTGCAGGGCTTGCACTGTACTTCTTGATCCATATTGCAGTTTCAGACCACACGGAAATGGTGCTTCCATTTTATACGTTTTTTCTTTCGCTGCCTGGTAATCTCATTATTGGCGGCTTAGAGGAAGCTGGCTGGATGTACATATTGCAGTCTAAACTCGCCAAAAAATACGGATTTGTTGTATCTTCTGTTTATACTGGGATTATTTGGACTGTATGGCATATCCCTCTTTTCTTCATTGCGGGGACGAATCACGGTGAAGGGCTCATTAACTTTTGGATGTTTGTAGTTCAACTCATGGCTTTTCGGTTTTTCCACGGAGCAATCTACAAAATTTCAGGAAAAGGCTTTGTCTTTATGTCCGTATTATTCCATACCATGTTCAATGCAGCATCCCCTATTTTTGGCACCATGACGATGACATGGCCGGGAACTATTGCTGCAAACGCTGCGATTGTCCTTGTTTCAATTTTGACCGTTGTGATATACGAAAAAAAGACAAAGCGAATAGTATAGCGATAATATACAAGTTTGAAAGCTTTCGCATGGTCGTAATACCGCTGGTTTACCCACCTTTTATAATGATTTGACAATGTCCAATACTGCCCTTAGCTGTATGCCAATTAAGTCAAGCATTATTTGTAATAAGAGTGTCAGCTTATTCAGGACGATAGGTACTTAACAAAATTTTCGGAGAGTTACGATGACAATGGATTTATGTACAATTGGTTTTTCACAAAAAAATTTACGGACTTTCGTAGAGTTATTAGAACGTAATCATGTAGCTAAGTTAATAGATATCAGACTAAATAATACTTCACAGTTATCGGGTTATTCAAAAAAAGATGATTTACAATATATTATGGAATTAAGAAAGATTGAGTATGTTCATGAACTTCTTCTTGCACCAACGGATGATCTAGTAAAGGCGTTTAGAAAAAAGGAGATTTCTTCAGATACGTTTGAAAAAAGATATTTAGAATTGCTAATTGAACGCAATATAAAAGAAAAAATAGATGAGATAATAGGCAACAAGACAGTATGTTTACTTTGCAGTGAGCATAAGCCTCATCATTGCCATCGGAGAGTGCTTGCTGAATACATTAAAAAATATCGTAAAGATGTTAATATCATTCATTTGATGTAGATTAATGACCATTGCTAAATGAAGAAGAGTTAATGGTACAGCACAACCTTATTAGTAAATGTACGACTCTCGTGTTCCAAAGAATTTAAAGTCTCCTAAAGATTATTAAAAAAACTGAATTTGTTTACGGTAAAACTGAAAATGTAGGAGTGAAACTTCAACATGCAATATGATGCAAAGAATGCTGAAGAATATTTGGAAATGCTTGAAGACGATTGGAGAAAAGAGAAACTGCTCGCAATTCGACAAATGATATTTACATACGCACCTGAACTAGAAGAAGTTATCCGCTATAAAATGTTGAATTATGGTAAAGACGACAACTATATTTTTGCTTTAAATGCGCAAAAACATTATGTCAGTCTCTATGTGGGTACAATAGAAAAAATCGAAAATGCAGAAACCCTACTAGCGGGCTATAGTTATGGGAAAGGCTGTATTCGCATTAAAAAATCAATAAAGATGGAAGATACGGGATTGGAACAATTTATTCACAAAACCGTTGATATGTGGCGTGCCGGTGAAGATACAGCTTGTTAGCCTAAAGGCTGGGGTTTTTTGAGTTCAGCAGTATAAAACAATACTGCCAGTGAGACGATAAGTGGTGTAATCATGCAATACCTGGAAAAAAAGATATAAGATTCAGATTTTAAGTAAGTGGGGGAACTTAAATGATTAATAAAATTGGGAAAATTACTATCTATGTAGAAGACCAAGAACAAGCAAAAGCGTTCTGGTTAGAAAAACTTGGCTTTGTATTAAAGCTAGAACAACCAATGGGATCTAATGCGACTTGGATTGAAGTAGGCCCTAATGAGGATGAGTTTACCACGTTAATTCTTTATTCTAAATCATTAATGGAGAATCAACAGCCATCTAAAGTTGCTCATCCATCTGTTCTCTTTAGTACTACTGATATTGAAGCGGCTTACGAGGATATGAAGCAAAAGGGTGTAAAGGTGGAGGAATTATTAAAAATACCGTATGGAAGTATGTTCGTTTTTTATGATCAAGATGGAAACGAGTATATATTAAGGGAAGATAAATAATCATAAGTATCAGTTCCCCTAATCTGCTGATGTATGATGGAATTGTGGGACTCACCTATTAGTAAATTTATCTTTCGCCCAACTCGTTGACCAATCGTCTTTGACATTCTTTGAGATTGTAGGGCTTTTTTGGAAATACACTTGATTTAGTGTTAATTAAATGGTAATAACAATTTTAATAAAATAGGTTAGTCTAATCAGATAAAAAGAATCAACCGATTAGACTATGTATCTTTTTTTGCAAAATTTTTAATAATGAATTTTAGTTAAGACTCATTCGATTTTGAAATGAGTCTTTTTACATTAAAAACAGGTTTTTTTTTACAGTTGTTGAATATTTATATATAGTGTTTGAAAATGGAGGGAACCTTTAACTAATAATGGTAAAAGAGAAACTATTGATAGAATAGATTGATAAATACATATTGAAAAAAGAAAAATAATAACTAATATGTTCTTCAAAATTGAATAGGAGGATAAAATGAAACGCGAAATTAATATATGGATGCTTCTTATTGTAATTGTCGCTGGAGTAATAATAGGTGTAAATGCTAATAATCCATCAAAGATATCTTCAACTACTTCAGATACTTTAGAAAATAAAAACTATGAAAAGTTAAATAGTGATAACCAACATGTGCAACAAGAAGAGGCGATTAAAAAAGCACTTGATATGTACATGAGTGAAAACTTCTATCGATATCATAAAACAACTTGGTTTGATTCTGTTTCCGGTACAGATGCTGTTATAAATGAATATGGCAAAGCTTTTATTATTCAATCTAAAGGAAAAGAATATGAGCAAGAGGCAGAAAAATTTTATAGTGCAGTACTTGGTTTTTTTAATGCAAATACAACCGATCCTAAGTATCTGGTTGATAATGTCATTTTAATAGATCAGGATTTCAATATTTTAAGAGAAACAAAAACTATTCATTGATGATGTTAGATTGTTTATTTAAATACTGAGGCTAGAAAGACGAAAAACAATGGTTTTTGACTATTTCTTAAGCAGTACCTTGAATTAAGTTTTTGGCTTTTGATATTTAAAAATGGATCAATGCAAAGAAAGAGTTGTAAAGGAGCTTTATGGAATCGGAATGGTAATTTTTTTTTATAAAGCCCTGTATTATAAATGGACAGTGTTTATAAAATTTTTTTAAATAAAATTAAAGAGGGCGATTTTATGAAATTAGTTCTTAGCAGAAAAGGGTTTGACTCTGGGAGTGGAGGATGTTTGTCCCCATATGACCATGACTCAGGGCATTATATATGGTTTCCAATACCAGAGAAAGTAAATAGTTACTCAAATCAGATTCGATATACAGATATACTTGTAAAAAATGAATATCTTTGTAACCTAAAAGGTTCTAATTTAAGCGAAGTATATAAAAGCTTCAAGGGGAAAGACCAGGTAAAGTTACGAAAAAACGAGTATGCTTCTATTGATGATCCTAATTTATTTACTCATTTCGATCCGATGTTAGGAAAGCCTCCTTGGTTAGTGGAAAATAAGAATTTTATAATTGGTAAGGGGTTTGGACAATTTAATGCTGCGCCTCATCTGGAGAATCACAATGTAAAAGATGGATCCATTTTTCTATTCTTTGGTGGGTTTCAGTCAACATCCAATAAAAAAGTATCTGGCCATTATATTTACGGGTGGTTAAAGATAAAGAAAAGAATAGAGACTTATATGGAATGTAAAGAAATCATCGAACCATACAACCTCGAACATCATCCTCACATCACAGAAGCCGCTTTTAAAAGAAACCAGAAGAATTATATTTTTTTACCCGATCAATGGTTATTTGAAGACTTAAATATTCCAGGCTGCGGTTATTTTATTACCTTAAATGATGATTTATTACTCTCATGCAGTAAGGAATCTAATAAAGCTACTTGGAAATTGCCAATCTTTTTTTATAAGAATCTTACACAGGTCCACCAAAAGACCTGGCAAATTGAACAGGAAAAATTTTGTACAGTGAAGACAGGTATTGGTCAGGAGTTTGTAACACATCTGTCCAAAAAGGGAGAGGAATGGGTGAGAGAGCTATTCTTGAAAAATCAAAATAATATTTACCGTCATAAAATTCATGCAGAAAGTGAGGAGAAAGAAATGGACTTTCAAGATTATTTAATGCAAAAACATATTCTTAAAAAAGGAGAGAGGCAGTTAAAATCTATTTCTGTACAACAGTACTTCAATAGGCTAGAAAGCATGCGTCGACACGGCATATATAACGAAGAGGATCTGATTGATGATATCTTGGTTAGGAAGATTCAAGAACATTATAAGGATTGGAAAACATATTTGAAAACGGTGGAGCATTACTTAAATTATAAAACTATTAATCAATGAAAAAATATATAGGAGGCAGGTTAATGGGAGATTACTTTGTGCGAACTGATGGTCCAGAGTCATGGAGAAAATGCCTTGCTAATCCTGATAAGCAGTGGAAAAGTGGATATTCGGCTTACGAATTGGCTTATTGCTGGGAAGGAGCCACGAAACTACCAGCTTGTGTTGAAAGAGTATTCAAACAAAGTGAGTTACCAATATTCAAAAATGTAGAAGTATTGTTTGGATTTCCAGAGTACAAAGTGCCTTTACCTGGTGGGAGGGCAAGCTCTCAAAACGATCTTTTTATTCTTGCCAAGTCAAATGCTGAACTATTAACGATTATGGTCGAAGGAAAGGTTTCAGAGCCTTTTGGAGTAACTGTGGAAACTTGGCTGGGGAATCATCCTAGTAAAGGGAAGAGAAATAGACTAGATTCAATACTCGAAATATTAGGTTTGCAAGAAAAACAAGTGCTTAAAATAAGGTACCAATTATTACATAGAGCAGCATCTGCGATGATGGAGGCCGCTAATATGACTGCCAAGCATACACTAATGCTTGTTCATTCATTTAGTGAAACTGGAAAATGGTATTCAGACTATGCAGAGTTTGTTAAACTATTTCATCTATCTCCTACGAAAGATAGCATAGTGGGCCAAGTACAAATTCAAGGTATAAATCTTTATTTTGGTTGGGTTACTGGAAGAAAAATAAGTACTATTGATTGATTTGAAAAAACTACTTTATTTATGGCAGAGAAAAGATTAACGAAGCAAATCGTTTTGGTGAATTTGATTTTATCACTTGCAGCTACAGTTACGTTAGGTACTACAATGGGAATCAAAGGAGGCATTTCAAGAAATAATGGAGAATTGATACAGCAAATCGGAGAGCTATTATAACTGTTCAATTCTTCCGAGAAGTAAACGGTTATGAAAGTGACGATAAATCGAGGTGGAAAATAATGAGAAAAGAAGAGTTGGAGCCGCAATTCACATCATTATTTACAGAGATTAAAAATCAAGGATTTTTCAATGGTGTGGTACTTGTAGCTGTTGAAGGGAAAACAGTGTTATGTGAAGCGATAGGGAGAGCGGAATACAATGATGGGAACGGGCGCCATTTGACGAGGGGTTCCATGTTCGAACTGGCTTCTGTATCCAAACCAATTACGGCTTTAGGTATTGTCCGTTTGCAACAACAAGGGAAGTTGAATTGGGATGATCCCATTGCTAACTGGATTCCTGAACTGCCGTATCCAGGAATTACAGTACGACATTTACTCAGTCATACATCGGGTTTACCTGATTATATGGAGTTATTTGCAAACAAGTGGGATCCTATGCGTTATGCTTACAATGAGGATGTGCTGCGTATGCTGATTGAGCATCAGCCTGAGCCGTTGTTTGCTCCTAATGAGAGTTGGCTGTACAGCAACACGGGTTATATTTTGTTAGCCATCCTCATCGAGCGGATTAGTGGTCAGAGTTACGGCGACTTTTTGGACGAACAAATCTTTCAACCTCTCGGGATGAAGCGAACGCAGGTCTATAATCGCCGAGTCGATCCAAGGAATGTTCCAGATGATTACGCTTTTGGGTATGTTTATAGGATTGAACATGGGTATGTTTTGCCTGATGAAATTCCGGAACTGAATTATGTAAAATATTTAGATGGGTTACAAGGGGATGGGATGGTCAATAGTACCGCTGATGATTTATTGCGACTGGATAGGGGCCTGTATGCTGATGATTTCTTTAATTCGAGTGTGCGCCAGTTGATTTTTTCTCCAGTTACAATGAATAATGGTGAGACATTTGATTATGGAATGGGCTGGCTGCTTGAGGATGATGAGCGACTTGGGAAAAGCGTCTACCACAGTGGAGGTTGGCCAGGATACTCTACATTACTTAAACGTTACATTGACCGTGATCTCACATTAATTATGCTGCAAAATGGCGAGCGGGATCATGCTTACACACAGCAGTTGGTGAATAGCATCGAACAGATTTTAAGTGGGGAGGCTTACACGGTACCAAAGCCTTTAGAGAATAAGAAAATCATTCCACTAGATCTGAAGAAGGCTGGGACATTGCTTGGAAAATACAGATTTTCAAATGAACAGGGAGATATTTTTGATGTAGATGTATTTGTAGAGCAGGATAAGTTATATTTGAAGATGGGAAATGGAATGGTGCTAAAGTTGTTACCATTATCATCAACACGCTACTATGAGGAACAAACGGCGACAGAACTTGAGTTTCATAGCGATGAGGGTGACGAGGGGATGCGACTAATTTGGCATTCAAATGCTGAGCCGGAGATAGCGGAGCGGGTAGTTATGGATTAAGGTAAAAAAAGTTCTCTTATAGGCAGAAACTCTTAAATGAGAGGTTCTGTCTTTTTCTTAATTTATTAGATTCGGTGAGTCTATGAAAGAGAATTCTCCTACCATGGATGTAATAAGGGTAATAGGTGTACTTACCAATCCTTTCTGTTGTACAGGGATTGCAACAATGGATTCAATAGACTTAGAGAGAAGATTTCCACACACAAATTCTCTTTTAATTTTGCAGTCGTTGCACTGTGAGACTTTATAATGCTAGTATGATAGAGGAAGTGTTAGCAGTAACGATAATAGCAGTTTAAAAGAGAATGAGGTGTTTATGTGGAGAAAAAGAAAGAAAAAAATGAACTATTCGAATGGATAAAAACAATAGGGATTGTGTTTGTTTCCGCATGGGGCATTCACTTTTTTCTATTTGAACCGATTGAAGTTAATGGTGCCTCAATGATGCCTACATTTGAAAATGGAGATAGAGTTGTGGTCGATAAAATAGGCCCCCAATTAACGGATTATGAGAGATTTGATGTCGTTGTATTTGAAGCAAAAAAAGATACTAATTATATTAAACGTATTATTGGTATCCCTGGGGACCGCATTGTTTATGAAAATGATGAGCTTTTTATTAATGGTGAGAAATATGAAGAACCTTATTTAGAAGAATATAAAGATAGATTAAAGGACAGCGGTACTTTTACTGAAGACTTTACATTAGAAGAGTATTTAGGTGAAGAAGTAGTGCCAGATGGATACTTTTTTGTCCTAGGAGATAATCGCCGGAATAGTACTGATAGTCGAGATCCAAGCATAGGCTTTATATCAAAGGAAAAAATTATGGGAACTGCAAAAGCCGTTTTCTTTCCCTTAGATAATTTAAAAATCATAAAATAATAAAGTGCTATGAGTGAGGCAATGTTGTTATTGTCTACTTTTGTTCGTATTTTAATAAGTGGATGTACATAATGAAATCGATTATAAAAAATCGATGTTTTTTGACTGCATTTTTGCGAGTATTATGAGCCGTGTAAGTAAGGAATGCGACGACTCCTTACTCACACGGTGTTTTTAATTTGATATTGGAATCTTCCTGAATACAATTGATCCTTTAAGCGCCCGAAATTTCTTAGAAAATTTCTTTTTCCACTCTTCCTTATGTTGGAGATGGTAAGGAAGAGTAAAGTTAAAATTGATTCAATTTAACCCGATAGCGCATTAAATCCTGAATTTGAGGAATAGGTAAGGGTGGTGTGACTGCTAGAATAAAGTGTACAGTTTTTGCTTGATAAGATGAAACGCTTATTTACCCAAATATACCAGCAAAAAATATCAACCTATCACTGTAAAATGATCATAGTTCATACTTG
>NZ_SWLZ01000025.1 GCF_005502275.1 Robertmurraya siralis | reverse complement strand
CCAAAACCCCTACCTCCAGTAAAATAACGTCAATTCCTATTTTACTAAAGTAGTAGGTTGATTGAGCAAAAGTGTAAAATCTTATCAAGCAATAACTGTCAACTTTATTCTAGCGTTTACACCCTCCTCTCTTAAACCTTACCAACTCTTACTCTCCCAACGCCTCAAGCCGTTTTCCAATATTCTCCGCCTAATAAAGTCGTTCCTGCATTTTCCCCACATTCATCTAATTTTTGTTCAGATTTTACAACCATTTTGGACTAAAAAAGTCGTTCCAGAGTAGAGTTAAGGGATTAGGTTTTAGGGGAAAAGAAAAAGGAATAAAGGCTCGAAAACCCTTATTCCTTCTGGCTTTTTTCAATTTTAATCTTGCTCTTTAATTCCCTATTTCTTCCTTAACCCTTGTTTCTACTCTACCGACTTTTTTTGTCCTGAACCGAGTTTTTTTGGTCAGGAGCGAGTTTATTGGGTGAAGACATAATAGAATTAAGTTCTAATGGTAAAAGTGTTAAAGTTATCATTTATTACTACCGTTAAGTAAAACGAGAGTTGCATATCTCGTTTTATCATAACAGGTACAAACGGTTAAACCTAAAAACATTGTATGTCTAATGCATTTATCCTTCATAAAGAACTTGTGTATCAATAATTCTTCTCATAAGCGTAAAAGAGAATTTTAATCCCTCTCTTTCTGGTAATATATCTTTAAGATAAATCTTATTTTTATCATTATATTCTTTTGGAAAAGAGATAGTCACGTATGACATTTGTCGATTATTAGCATCCCAGATTCTATATTTTATATCTTCTTTTCCTATATATTTTACAAAAAACTTGTCTATTGTTTGCCCTTTTTTGTACCAATTTACTAAAGATTTATTAACCCAAACCTCATTCCATGAATCAAAGAAAGGAAAGTGTGAAAGCATATTTCTTATGCATTTAAACAATTCACTCCCTACCCCCCCTTCCATCGGTGGACGTTTTTCTTTTATAGACTCAATAACCCATTTTACTGGTTCATAATTTAATATTTCAGAATAAATTTCAAAAGCATTTTTTATTCTTTGGAAACGGTACTGCGGGGATTTTTCCCAAAATGTGTCATTGGATACTTCTTCATGTATATCATAAAATTTATTATATGCTAAATTTAAAAATATAACTTCGGCTTCAGAAGGTCTTAATTCAACAGTCATTCTCCTCACTCACTTTTTTCATAAATATGATTCTATTAATCGAAAATCAGAAGTACATAGCTTTAATTAGAACTTAAAATTATTTTACACTTTTTAATGATACTCAATTAACTGCAATTTATTTTTAATTATATATCTCAACAATTTCTCTAAATGTTTATTTTGAGGAATCTATCTGTTTTGATAAAAGTCTCGACAGGTTTGTATAAATAATATTTTCAAATTGATTTACATCTAATTTCTTTGAGAACTGAGTATATATTTCAGCTAAATTATATCGCACACCTTTTATACTTGTTTTACCAAAGGGAGCATCAGTCTCAATTAGTAGTCGATCTATTGGTATTGTCTTAATTATTTCAAACCCTTTCTTAGAAACTAACATTGAATAGTTTACAGAAAAATAATAACCTTCTTCTACAACCTTATAAACAAATTCCTTATTGCCCGAAAACCAATGAAAAACAGCAAACTCCACTTTGTTGTCTATTAACATTCGTAATACATCTTCATCTGCTCCACGAGAATGTATAGACATTATTTTCTTTGCTTTTGCTGATTCAGAACAAATATAATCAAATGCTTCTTGTTGCTCTAATTTGGTGTGAGCGAATTCTTTCGAATAGTCTAATCCTACTTCTCCAACATATTTTGTTAAAGGAAGCATTGCATCAAAGAGTTTCTTATTAAACTTATATTTTTCAACCAATTGCGGATTATATCCCAGCCCCACTTTAACGTACTTGCTATCTGGAAATTCATATTTACACTTTTGAAAAATCTCAGGTAAGTTAGTTACAAATAAAGCATATATTTTATTTATTTCAAAAGAATCGTACATCTGTTTAAAATTCTTAAAGTAGTCGACATGAACATGCATATCGGATAGGTTACTCATTATTACCTTCCTTTATTCCAGCATACTCTAACAAACCTTCCCCATTTTCCCGCATCATTTCCAAAAGTTCTTCCATTGACTGACGATACACTCTTTCGTAACCAACTAATTCTTCACTATTTAAAGGGCCTTGTCTTATTAAAAGACTCCTAATAAATTCACTATCTTCTTTATTCTCTATATAACGTCTTAGGCTAAAAAGAACTGCTTTTAAATCACTTGCTCTTCCTTGAATATTGTTATGATTTAATATAAAGTCTCTACTCAACTGGTATAGGGGGTTATAACCTGTTTTATCTTTTCCTATTTTCACAAAAGAGGCTCTTCTAATTAAGCAGGGATAACAATAACCACAATTACAAGGCGTTACAACTTTATCACTTTTCTTCTTATCATATCGTGATAAACATGGATGGGAACATGACAAAGTTCGTGAAGCCAACTTATTAAAAATTGGGTTATTTTTATGCTCTGCTAAGATCTCTCCCTTTGACTTATTCCAGTAGAAGTTCGCAATCCTATTTTCAATGCCAACCTTATTAAGAATTTCATTTAATGAATTGATGAAGATAGGATGTGTTGTCCTTGTACTACAACTTCCAGATCTACTATCTGTTAAAGGAACGTTCACACCAATAAATCCATTTTCAGGTATATACACAGGTATCTTCTCACCTATAATGGAAGCGACCGATATTGCTCCTGCTAAAAACAATAATGATCTGCTACGACTGGTGCTTTCAACAGTTAATTTCTGGACTGTTCCACCTCTTTGTATTGGTGCAAGTGGGTTGACATTAAACAAAAGTAATTCATTTTCTAACTCCGAATAATAGTTATTTATAGAGTCAAATAGCTCTCTTTGCCTATTCGTCAAAAGGCTGTATTCTCTAAAACCAAGATAAAGAGTATTCTTATTGTCTTCCGAAAGTGATAATGCACCGCAAAAAGAATCCAACCCACCAGAGAATAAGCTAACTGAATCAAATTTATCAATAGAGATAATATTTTTTACATTTGTTTTATCAGCTCTAAATTTTAAATCTGTCTGCCTAAACTCAAATATCCATTTATCGCCACTTAAAAAACCTATTGTACGTTCTAAATCTTTTTTAACAGAATTCCACTTCTCAAGTTCCAAGACTGGAATAAATAATTTTATAGTTCTTGACCAATTATCGAGGGAATGATTTCTGGGCATCCGCTTGTCTGCACAAAATACACTTGAAGCAATAAGAAGAAAATCTTCGTTAATATTTGAAAGACTCTTTTTCCCAAACCGTCTCCATAGTTGCTCCATATCAGTTTTGACATTAGACTTGTTTTGTTTATCAAACATACTAAAGATAAAAAAAGATTCCGATGTTGTTTCGGTTAGACTAAAATCATCCCTATTTTTATTTATCCATATATTATTCATTTAACTCACTCCAAGCAGATAGCATTTCAAGAGATTTTTTGTATGTGTTATTTATGATTTTATTACCTTCTTGACCATTCCAATCTATTTCTTGGATTTTCCTTATTGGATAATTCTTTTCAATTGAATTCCTAATATGTGTTTTTATATTTTTCTCCGCAATCTTATGTTTTTCCAAGTTATCAAATAAACTTAAAAGCTTTTCTGTGAAATTAGCAAAAAAGCAATTTTGTATAAACTTAATAATAAATTCTCTAATAAAGTCTCCTGTATCTATTGCTCTCAATACATCCTCATATTCGCTGATGTCATTTACCCCTTTAAAAAGCTCCCTCATCAACTCATTCATACTTTGGTTTGAAATACTATCATAGAACTCATTTCCACTATCACTGAAATATTGTAGAAGACCTTTACGAACATTTTCAGGAGTTTCATTTTTTAAATGGGATAACCCAAATCTGTCTAATGTTTCGGAAAATCCATACTTTCTTACCGAATCAATAAAGCTAAGAGCTTTTCGACTCGACTGTATTGCCCTACCTGCATTTGTCCCCGAACCTCCAGAACTATTCATCGCTTTTGCGAAATTTGAGACAGCTTTATCAACTGATGTTGTTGAGAAATTATCCTTCACCATTTTAGTCACATCTCTTTTTACGTCTCGCCATAAATATCCTGTTGGTGGTAAATATCCTTTTGATGTTCCCATTCTATACACCTGCCAAATCCCAAAGTTTTATATCTGCTTTTTTCTCTTCAACATAATATTTTTTGAGTATTTGGAACGATTCATCGTCCAGTTGCTGGAAAAGTAGAATTTCAGTTAAGGTGATGTCTTTAACTTTTAGCTTTTTAAATTCCTCAAAAACTTTAGACTTATATTGAGGTAGTAATTTATAAAATTCAATTAATGTTTCTAATTGAGTGTTATCTTGGTGGTACTTCTCTAATACCCCTTTAAATATTTCATTTCTTGTGACTTCATCCATTTCGAGCATCTGCTCTATCTTCTTTCTTCGTAATGCTATATGCGTTTCCAGATTGCATATTTGATTAATATATTTTCTTTCCTCCTGATTCAAGTTTGTCGAGAATAACCTTTTCTCCGCCACTGAATCCCTTGCTAAATAAAAGTAAGGTGAGAGATCTACATCAGCTAATCTCGGCTCTGTTCCAAACCACCTTTTCATCTTATCGCTTGTCCAGGCTGGATTTTTACTGATATCTTCTATATTTATCGGTTCTCCATCTTCACTTTCATCCAAAATTCTTTTTTCAAGCGTACTTAGCTGTATTGGTTTACCGCTATGTTCAAATTGCCACTGAAATAACTCTTTAAATAAATCTCTGTCACTATCAAAGTATTCTAATACCATCAATTTAGCTAAAATAGCTAAATTAAACTCTATTTGTTGGATTTCTGCGAGTCTTTTACGAATATAAAATGTGTTTAAAAATCTTTTAGTTTGACGTGGGTTTCCCTTCAATGAAGAAGCAACAATACTTCCTATACTATTAAAAATCTGAATTTGTTGTTCAAATTCCTCCTGAGTAGTACCACCTTTGTATTTTAATCCATTGACTGTTATGTCTTTTTGAACAATATCCAATATCTCTGTTCCAGATATTATTTCTCCCTTGATAAAAATACCTTTCGTTTTTAATTTTTCAATAAGTTGATTTAACGATTCTTCCTCCAAAAACATTTCTGCGATAAGCAATAGCATATAATTCTTAACGTCACTTTCAGCTAATTCTGCAATTTTGATAGGAAGCTGAACAATTTTCTCTATATAGTCATCTGAAACATTTATTCCTTCATCGTTTAACTGTGGGTATTTTCTTTTTATTGAGTATGAGATTATACTTTCATCCATCGCAATAATAAAGGTTGTTCTTGGAACTGAGAGGAATAATTTTATTGCCTCAAGAGTCTCTATGATTCTATCAGGATTACACCTATCTAAATCATCAATTAAAATAATGAGATTATCTACAGAGGATTTCTCGATTAATGTACTAAAACCCTCACGAAATCCTCGTATATTTTCAACAACATTTTCCTTTGAATTAGTTTTCATGTATTCTTGCTTAAAATTTTGTGCCTTGTCAATTTGCTTCTGTACTTCCTCTGGAGTATCAAATTCGGAAGAGTTCGGCATCATTATTAATGGTGGTAAACCAGTTATTCCGCTTATTGCCAATGGAATACCCTGTTTTAAAGCTGTTTTCCCTACTGCCATCCAATTAACTCTCTCCATTAAACTCTTAATTCCATCTTTAGAGCCTTCAAAAAATGTTTTATTTTCTTTCATACCTTGCAATATTGCTTCCATTAAAGCAGTCTTTGCATCCTCGTATCCTTCAAACATCCATGCATTCACTTTTATTACAGCAATTTTTTTATCGGTATAGATATTTGTTTGTTCTTCTATTAAATTTAATAATGTTGATTTGCCACTTCCCCAATTTCCGAAAAGTCCAATAGTTAACGGATTCATTCGTTCGCTAATCGCAATTTCAGTAATCAAATCGGCATATGGTCGATACGCCAGCATATCAATTTTTGAAGCATCATCAGCCCACATAAACTATTTCACTCCAATATATAAATTATTTTAATATTCCGCCAAGAAATTCCTTATTACTATTCTCTCTTTTCTACCATTTAATTTCAATTTTTTTCTAACTAAAAAAGACACCTTCGTATCAGGTGTCCTTCACTTTTTTACATTTTACATATTCCATGTAATAATCCTTTAGTGCTTCGTTTTTTATATCACGTATACCAGCTTTTCTTGCTATCTTCCACCACGCTGATTCCTCTGCTTCACTATTGTCTATTGCCCATCTTATTCTTCTTTTTTGAAAATCAATTATAGTCTCAATATTAGACTTTAAGTAAACATTTGTCATAGGGAGTTTTGTCATATGTTTTTCCAACAATGCCAAGTTTCCAAGCTTCTTACCAATCCTACTTATTGTAATTCTCTCTGGTTTTTCATTTGTACAAAGCAGTCTCTCTACAGTTTCTTTTACCATTTCAAGCATCTCTCTATCTCTAAATCCCCAATCAACACTTTCAACCGATTTCTTTTTTACGGGACTTGGGCTATTCTTTTCTAACCACTCTTTATCATTTCTATATAACTTCATATACAAAGCCTTATTTTCTTTTCTCAGTTCCGTTTTTGACTTTTGTGGATTTTTCTCTTGTAATTTAAGCCAAACTTGCTTTTCAAAGTCTATATCACATTGCTCAATTGCAATTTCTTTTTTATTCTCGTCTAATGCTAAATAACGTTTAATTGTATTTGTATCCGCTCCCATTTTCCGAGACAATTCTCTTAACCCAAGCCCCATTCCTGCATATTCCTGCAACTTTTCATTCCAAACATGGCCATACTGCTTTACCCTTGTTTTACGATAACGATCATTTTTATTTTTATCTGGTCCTCTTCTTGTGTAACTAAATCCACAACGAGGACAGGTGAATGTACCAATTGGAGTTTTTGTTTTTTCACATAATGTAATGATAACTTCCTCTATTACAGGTTGATGGTGATACTGACATACAGTATTCAGACAATACCAGTTTGGATGTCCAAATGGTTCTTCAATCTCTTGAATAAATACATCCTCTAACGACAAGCCCAGTGCCGACATCACTAATAAATGTCGTATTGGATGAAACGACTTTCGATTTTTCTGTACAATCATTGATAACCAATCACCTTCATTACTTAATGAGGAAAAAAACAACTGAAGAACTTCATTATCATAAAATGAAGAAAAATACTCCCGCCATGTTTTTTGTTTAACCCTGCCAGTGTAATATGCCATGTTCATTTCCACTAACTTGCTCCGATATTTATGATCAAACCATTGCAAATCATGCTTTGGGAAAGGATCACTCATTAACTGCTCTATATATGGTGCTAACTTTTCGACAATATCCAAATAGGCTGTTTTCGTTTCCTTCTTAACTCCATTGAATACATATGATTCTTTTGCTACGATGCAATTATTTGATGTCGGTATATGAAATTGGTGTTTATTATCTGGAACTGTTCTTACAGCACTGTTATATAGAGGAGATAAATGCTTTAAACAACAGTGAATTCCAGGAATTTGATGACTACGATGCCAGTAATGTTCGCCATATTTCTCTTTATCTTCTTTCATACATTCTGGGCAAAAGCGTAAGTTTTTATTTTGAGATACGCCACTTGCATTTATCCCAGCTCTTACATAAATGGATTTACCATCGTCACTACACATAGATTGATAGATTTGCTGACTTTTCTCTTCGGAATGAAAAGCAGTAAAAAACAAAAACATCGTATGCTTATAAATCACTTTTTGCTCATTAAATGTACCAGCATTATTTATACTCTTTACTAAAGAGCCAATGCCAGATGGTAAAAAAACCGAAGCCGTTAAGCCCCGATTTTCAAAAATATCATCTAAAGTTCTTTTGTAACTTATATTCCCACTACGTACATGGTATCTGGCACATATACTATACAACAATTCATCTGGATAAGGAGTAGGAAAAAATATTAACATCTAACTTACCCCCTTGAAATCTTTAATAACTCCCGCTCTTTTTAGTGATTCGTAATTTGTTAGTCCTTGTTCCTTTCCAGTCTTCACAATATTTCTTAAATCATCTTTGGTGTTTTTCACATTATCATCCTTTCCTCCAGTCTTGATCTCTATGGATGCTTGAAAAGCCTTTTTAACTATCTGTTGTAAATCAGTAAGTTGATTCTCTTCCAAAACTTGATTTACAGCCCTTTTAGCACTTTCTTTTGAAAGACCGAGCAGGTTCAAACGAAAAATAGCTTCTTCTTTTAATTGCTTGGTATCACTGCTTCTATTTATTTGTTTCGCAGATTTAACAAAAGAGGTTTTTTCCAAATTAATTCGTTCCGTTTGCATGGCTTCATCAAACGGTAAATAGATATCTTCGTATTGTGCTATTGATTTGATATCTCCTGACTTTAGTGCATTTATCATTGGTTTTACTAACTTAAGATTTTCATCTGCAACTTTACTGATTAATGTCGAGGATAATGTTTCTTTTCCCGTAGCAATTGCTCTTGTTTGAGACAAGGCAAACAATTTAAGTGCTATATCAATGACTCCCTGACTTTCTTCATACATTACATGGACATATTCATCGGTTAGTTCAACAGGTTTTTGCACCCACTGATATTGCCAAATAGCCTCCAAGAATATTCTCCAATATTCATCCTGCTGTAATCGTTCATAGATCATATCTCCTTGTCCACTTCCACGACGAGCTTGCCTAAATTCACGTTGTAAAACATTCATTGCTTTAGGTGTACCAATTAGGATTAAAGGTGTACCAATCACATTACTTAAAGTGACAAAAAAGTTCAGCATTAAATTTGCTCCCGTACCCCGTAGACTTATGTTTTGAATTTCATCTATTACTAAAATGCCAAGACCAATGCTCCTGCATATTTGCGTCATGATAGGAATTAGAGTATTTACTGATAACTTATTTGCACGACCGTATTTATTGAAATATTCAGTTCCAAGCAAACCATCAACTGATATAAAAAATTGGTTAACCAATCCTTTAACTGATCCATCGTGTGGACATTCTAATCGTAGCCAAACCAGTTGTGTAAAATTAAATTCACGCTCTCTATACTCCGAATGTACAACCACTTGAGGCATTAATTCTAAAATTTTTGCTACTGCTGTACTTTTTCCCACACCCGATGGACCAATAATAGTAAAGCTTCTTGGAATAGCTTGATTGAACCATGTATTACTTTTTGACAAGATTGCTTCATGACCTTGAATCATCGTAGAGGCATACATTGGATTTAAGGGATTCCTGCCAATGTATCCTTGTCTAATGAGTCTTGAAATACGACTTTCCATATCAATATGTGCGGGAAGCACTTGAAATATATTAAATAGCCTTTGGATGAGGTGGAGCCGATGTTGTCCATCAAACTCTCTTTCTTGCTTATCGAAAAACGGGTAATAACTTAGTAGCTCTACAACATCTGATTTAGAATAGATTTCTGGGAGTGCTTCTATTAATGGATGATTTTGATATTCTTTAATAACCTGTTCACGATACACCGCCTGATGGAAATTTTCATTCATCCGTTCCTTTCAATCCTTTCTTCTGAAATTTTTTGATTAAAAGTAAATCAGGATCGAGGGAATTTTCTTTATTTCCATTCGTTCTATCTTTCAAGTCACGTTCTTGTAATAGCGTTTCTTTTTCAAATTGACGATTCCTCTTAATCCCTTTCAACCGACTACTCTTACTAATTTCAACAACTTCTTTCTTAGCCTGTTTTTCAGCTTTTTTAACTATTTCTTCTATATCTTCCAGCAATTGAATTTTCCCCGTTAATTCTTCTTGTTTATGTTCGGTTTTCTTCATCTTTTCATATTGATGCAGATAATCCACATCACATATTGAGGTAGATCTATAACGATGTTGATGATCCAATAAAAAGCATCTCTCAAAACTGTTTTTGTGAATTCCTCTGATATAGATGAAATCCATTTCTCTCGGATCGTAAGTGATGTCAACTTTCCAACTCCCGTTTAAACGGGCTTTAACAAACCACTGTTCTTTAAGTGCTAAAGTAGAGCCATAATAAATATTTTTAAATTTTATTCCTTTACCCGTTACAGTTGCCGTTGCTCTTGGTAATAAATGAAGCATCATTAAATCTTTTGAAATTGTTCTTAGTTTCCCTGCTCTATTTTGAATACCCCAATTCCATAGTTTTATAGGAACTGCTTCTATTCCAGACTGTATTAAGTCTTTATCTCGCACGTATTGGTCAATAACATGATGATTGTTATAATATAGAACACACTTAATTACAATTTGTGTAAACTCTTTTAACGTTAGCTTCCCTGCTAAGCGATAATCTTTTGCACCTCGCTTTTGAAAGTCCGAATGAACTGCTCCAGGTAATAAGGGCTTAACCTGTATGTTTAGTAATCTAAAGTGCTGTTCCACTATAGATTTGAAATCGCCCCGATATGGTGCTGAATTCTCTATTTTAATATTTAGCTCTTCTGTTAAAATATTGGATGCATTCGATAATAGCTCTGCTCTATCTGCTACAAGGCATGCTGGCAAATGGGCTGTTGGCCAGTCTGTTTCATCTATCTCTATGCCATACCTTTTACAAAACTCCTTTTTGTTCTCTACCATATTCATCAATGCAATTCGTGCTTGCTCAAAATTAGGTCCATCCAGAGAAACATGGATGCCAACGATCATCCTTGACCAAACATCCTTACAAAAATATAGAATTGGTCTCCCGATAATCCAATTTCTATTAAATTCACTCACTAAAAACACATCTGCTACGGTAGAATCAATTTGAACTTTTTCAAGAGGAAATTGAACTTCACTTGTAGCACTACTTAAAAGTGGTCGATAATTCAAATCGAAGTGGCGTTTTCCGTTTTTAAGAATAATTGTTTTTCTATCATCTTGCTCCTTTCTTAACCAATACACAAACTGCTTATAAGTAGGTAATAATTCAGGACATTCCTTCAACTCTTTTTTATAAAATTCTTTAATCATTTGTTCATATGCAAAACGCAGAGTTACATTGTTTTTCTTCTCATAAAACCTTCTTTTAGCGATTCTAAATACGTTTTTAGTTTCTTCATCTATATTAACTCCCTGTGTTCCAACAAATTTCCTTGGTCGCCCACGCTTTACGGTACTATCGGATTTATCCTTTCCTCTACCACCGCAGTTTTGAAAATCTGGAAGTAGAGCAGTTTTAGTCATTCCACGTTTCCAATATCGTTTTAAATATTTCAAAATCGTTTTCTTTGAGAGTTCAATTTCTGTCGATAATTCATGGATAAGTTCATTTCTTTTTTCACTTATCAACAGGTTTTCCACACCATTTGATAACAGTTTATTGATAACTTTCCAAGCTTGCTCTTGTAACGCTAACGATTTCTTACTAATATGCGAGTCTATATGGAGGTTTGCCCATGGATCCGTTTGTATGAATTCAATATGTTTATTTGTAATCATTTCTTCGATATCGCTTATTAACCTTTTATTCGGTAATGTATCGTCGAAAATGTTCACAAGGTAACACACTTGGTATTTTTCATCTATCCAAATGACTCTTTCGATATGGTTATGGTTGTATTTATATTGAATCAACTGATTCAAGGAAATGACCACTATATTCACCACCCTCATTTATAAGCACTTGATTTGCTGACATTGTTAAATCGAGGGTTTTTAACATATCGACTAATAACCGTTTATGAGCTATTAGATGTTTGAAAAGCAGAAGACCTGTACCTTTGTCTGCATTTACTTCCTTGTCAAAATTCATTAACAGTTCATTTAATGGCATATCACCAGCCTGAACTAATAAATGAAACAAAATATCTTGATAAAGTTCCTGCTGTGATGATGTAATCCCATATTCATCAAGAAAATAAGAGGAATGAATATATTCAATGTTCTTTGCCAACGTTTTAGGTATTTCTTTATTCGTAACAATTCCATAATTAATACCTCTTTCTTCCCAATAACGCCGTTGGATCTCAAACCTTTCAATTACTTGATTATTTTCTAATTGGCGATAATCCTTTACTGATCTTGCATAGTAATTTACTTCTCCATTTTTCTCTTTTTTGGTCACAAAAAATGTAGTTGTCAAGATGATTGGCTCACCCGTTTTTTGGTTTATTAAACGTTTTAATAACTGCTCATCAAGTTGAGGCGTGATTTTTTCTAAATCTGTAATCAAAGGATAATGTTCCCTTATGTCTATCACCTCGTCATCAAAATCTAATAAATAAAAGAATCGAGTTTCAGAGTCAGATAAAAAATTGTGTACCCTCTGAGTTTTCCAACCTTTTATCCTTGATGCTCTTCCCTTGGTAGACACTCGAATCACGTCAATAAATGGTTTATAATCTTTTCCTTCTCCTTGTCCGTAACCTTCCTCTATCAATTTATTAATCTTTTTCAATGATTGATTAGATTTAATCACTGGCAAAACACTCACTCCCTTTTAAATTAAAGCCTCGGATTGATTTGGATAAACGAATTAGTTGCAATAATCAGTTGGGCAAAAATAAAAAAGTCATTCTTCATAGTCAATTTCAACGATTTTTTTTAATCGCAAATGACTTATAAAGAATGACTTATTCGTTCTTTTGTTTTTCAATTTCTTTTACTTTTCGATAGAAGGTGGCTCTTGAAATGTTAAGCTGTTTAGATATTGCTGTAACCGTAATTTGCCCTCGCTTCCACTGACGGTATAATTTTAAAAAATGCTCATCAATATTAAACGTTGGACGACCGAACCGAATTCCCTTGGCTTGTGCAATTTTTATACCTTCAGCTTGACGCATTCTGATGTTATCTCGCTCCAGTTCATATAAAGCACCAAACACGACTAACATGAATTTCCCAGCTGGGGTGGCTGTATCCAGGTTCTCTTTTAAACTTACAATTTCCACCTTTTTAGAGTTCAGTTCTTTAACAATTGTAAGGAAATCCAATGTGTTTCTTGCCAAACGTGAAATGGACTCGATATAGACAACATCACCTTCACGAACAAAACTTAACATTTCCTTCAGTTGTGGTCTCTCCATATTTTTGCCACTAATTTTTTCAGCGAAGATTTTTTCAACGCCAACCTCTTTTAATGCAACTAATTGTCTATCCAAATTTTGCGATTCCGAGGAGCATCGAGAGTACCCGATTTTCATCAGAAATCCCTCCAATTTGGATATTCTTAAGAACTTATTATCTTTATTTGTAGCAAAAAGTCAAGTCCTATTTCTATTACATGTTGCAATATTAAAATAAGGTTTTGCTACACAATTTCACGTTTGATTTTAATGTCTCACAATGTTTAGATTTTGAGTCACTTCTATACTATTGTTCTAATAACTGTTCAATCTGACTCTACCATTTTTAGCTACTCCTCTAATTAGATGTTCTTTCATTTTGTCTCAAATATAACTAAAATCATGATAGAATGTGGTAGAAGAAATTATAGGAGATAATTAGTTTTATATAAGGGGAGAGAGATGTTGTATAGCATATTGGACATTGATATGGATTTTTTCATAGATGATATAGCTCATTGGGTAACTGGGGACAATCGCTTAGATGAAAATGAGTATAATCCTTGGAGCGAAAAAGATTTTAGGTTCTTTCTCGAAGAAAAATGTTTATTAAGTAAAAGTCATCCGACTAAAGGGAAAATAGTTACAAATCATCATGAAGCATTTTTCTTTTGGGATGAGCTAATTAGTTCTCAAAAAGTAAAAACACCTTTCAAAGTAACCCACATAGATGCTCATTCCGACACAGGTTTGGGGGATAGTGGTTATGTATATATAATGGGCGAGTTACTTAACCATCCAATTGGCGAAAGGCGAAATAATTTAGATACAAAAAAGGTTTTCATGAGTAATTACCTGTCCTATGCTTTAGCTTGTGGGTGGATAAGTAATGTTGATTTTGTATTACATGAAAAGTGGGATAATGATATTATTTCTGCACACTTGAAAAACTTCTCTGACAAAGAACAAGCGTTTCAATTTAAGGGATATCCTAAAGGCATAGATATTGGTATGTCATACGAGAGAATTGTTCAAGGGAAAATATCGCCTATACGGATTGATAAAGAAATACCATACACTTTGATTCCTTGGAAAAACTATCGTACAGAAAAGAAATTTGATTATGTGGTTTTCTGTCAATCACCAGGATATACTCCAAAAACTGCGGATTTTATGCTCGATATAATTAAAGAATATATTATTGAGATATGAAGTTAGCATTATAATTCGATTTTCAATTAACGTATCCAATTTTATTATTTTTACATCCTCAAATATGTAATGTGCTTTTCTTGCAGTCGCAAGCTGAAGCACATTATCCTTTTAAAATTTATTATACTAAAATGTTAGTTCAAGGAAGCGATTCATAATATTCATCATAGAATTCATCCAGTGCCTCTTCAAAGTCTTCAAATTCCATTATACATGCCAACTTAAACGCATCATACATAGCAATGCTTCTCTCACAATTCGAAAGTTCACTTCCAATCCTTTTTTCAACCCGATTGTAATCTTTACTTAAATATGCCAACGGAATTTTCCCCCAAGAAAGCTGTTCTTTTTCTATTCCTCCATAAATTAACCCTGTGAATATATCAAGATAACAGACAGCTCCTTGAATGCCATATTTCTGATAGCGTAAGAGTTTTCTTGCCACCTCCTCATAAGAAATACGATCAATAATATACAACGCAAGTTCTTTTTCTATAGCATCCTCATAAGAGTCAAAATCCCTTTGGTAATTGTTAGTTAAAAAATTTACACAAATTTGATAATCCATTGCATCACTATAACTATCAAAAATTACACCATAATCTTCTTGTCCTTCTACACCATCCCAACCATCGTTTCCCAAAATATCATAAATTTTATTGTAACGACTCTCATAATCTCTATCTTCAACAAAGTACATCTTTTTTAAGATAGCCCCTTCTTTAATTGCTTCCTGTACACTCGGTAAATCCTCCGTAACACTATTTTCAAAAATATCCACAATATAATGGCGATCTGTCCAAAACCAGCCTATCTTATCATAGTCATTCCTGATACAATCAAATTGCTTAGAATAGTAATCACAATTAAATTCATACACATCCGTAAGTTTTATTACTGTAACTTCTTTCATTCTGAGTCACTCCTTAATTTTATTTTTTGAATGCAATTCCTTTTTTTCTTATACTCTCCAAAATGGAAATTCAATAGTTTCATTACTTGATCTGCATAGAAATCAATATTGAATCCATTGAATTCATCTATCCATTTTCTTTCGCAAAGGTTGTACACCTGTTTTAAAAGTAATTCAAGCTCCACTTTTGCTTCATTCAAATTTTTGAACTTTATCTTTATATTTTGCTGAACGATAGCATGAGTTATTTTTTTCGTTATTCGCACTGCTTGCTTCCGTAATTGCAATGCTTCGATTTCTCCAATATTCTCACCATCTTCCTCTATAGTTCGGTATACTTCATGACTTAAATCAAGGGAACGCTGATACAATGCATTCTTACGAAAGTCACGCACTTTCATTAGGAAGCCTCTCCTTCAATTCTTTCAATACGATTCATCAAACCAACCAGCATTTTGACGATTTCCTCAGCTTCTTTATCCAAATATTCATAAGTTTCTTTGGTGATATATTTCTGCATAACAGACATGTCCAAGAAAGCCCGACACTCTGCAATACTCCCTAACGCTGTGTTCAATCGGTCATATTCTTTACCATAGTAATAATTTGAATTTCCTTCTGCGATGTTACTGTACACACTGGAACTTGCTCTATGCAACTGATTGACCAAATTATTCCGCTCATAAGACGGATAACTTTCCACTGTTCTATAAATCTTGTTACTAAAGATAAGTGCTTTTTTGTACACCTCTAATTCTCTAAAATCACCAATAGACCGTTTCTTTTCTGCCATAGTTCTTCCTCCTCAAATTGTTTTTGATTTTAAGCATCTTGGAAATAGAAATGGGTAGGATGGTAGGTTAGATGAGTAATTTGAGTTTTATATGGGGATCTATTACTTCGAATTAACAGTTTAATAACATATGGGTTAAGTGTTGAGTGGAGTGTTTCATTATTATAGGGAGACACGTAATTGCTAAAGAGTATGATGTTATCGGCATTTGTTTCAATTTCTATGGTGGTTCTGAATCCTTCGGTAACTCTTTCAAAGTCACCTTTAGCCAATGTTACATTCATAAAGATTGGTACTTCATATTCATTTGCTATTTTATTGATGGTTCTTAAATGAATTTGATGCAACAATCGGTCAATATTACGCTGATTGTACAACTGCACTTTTTCATCAATAAGAACTGCGACCTTTTGATTCGCTTTTTTACAAGATTTAATCATATCCACTAACAAATCAGAATCAACATAATTGCAAGTTTCAACATGAATATTAGTTAAGAGTGGGTACAAGCTTGTTTGATATTCCTGAAAAGTTTGGGGAGATGAAGAAATTTTATTAATAATTTCGGGGAGATGATGAGCTTGGTCTCGGTGTTCCTTGTAATCATGTCTGGCAATTATCTTTTGTAAAAGGCTATTTTCTGTATCATGGTTTGTAAAATATAAAACTGTATATCCAGTTGTTGCAAAATGCTCAGCCATAAAGGATAAAAAGGCATTTCGTTCGTCTCCCATTCTGCCAATTAAAGAATACAGTTGAGGTGAAAATCCTCCGTTAAGAGCAAAATCTAAATTCGACAATCCAGATATTGCTTTTTGCTCGTATTGGGCAGTTGATTCTTCTATAAAGTCCCTTTCGAAGTAATGCCATAATGCATTTATTGTTCCCTTTAATTCTCTTGTTTCGTTTTCAGCTTCATTTGTTTCATTATTCATTAGAATCATTCTTTCTCACCTTTCCTTCTAACTATTGATATTGAATAAGAATTAGTCAAATGCGGTTTTTTATTTACTAAGAGTTTTGGGGAAAATACAATATTACGAAATTTATGTCGGAGAGAATGTTGTATGGCTCCCGATGTGCCATTTTCCTACTAACATAAAAATCTGATCCAAAATCAATTTGATTTTGCATAGTGCAGTCACTCCTTAACATTAATTTTACAGATAATAGATAATTATGAAACCTATAATCTGTATGTAAAAAATAGTTGGAATTAAATGTGTTAATCTAAAATCGTAGGAATGATTCAAGAAATGTGGAATAAGGAGAAGTTTATAGCTTAATTTTATAAAACTATTAAATACTTGTCAATGCTTATATGCAATAAAATTTGCTTTATTTAATATAAACAATACACATATACCCTACAGAGAGCATACTTTTAAAAAGTCGTAAAGCTCATTTACTTGAATAAAAGAAAGATATCAATTGAGTTCTCTCTTAATTCTAAAAGTCGTATTTTCTATATCTTATATATAAGGGAGAATACTTATTTTACGACTTTTTTGTATTAATGTACTGAAATCATTGTTCATTGCTACAGTATCAATTGATTTGCGATTATTAGAGAAGCCCTATTTAATTGCATATTCCCCATAATGATAATGCAAGAACCAGCAACACCTTGATTATTTGAACAATCTCCTTAAAGGTATTGACATTATAAGAAATAACCCCTTTTAATGAATAAACAACTATTGGTTTATGGATCCACCAGAGAAGCCTCGTAGCTTTAGATGAATAACCAGTAACATGCACCAAACTAATGTAATTGTAAATAATAAAGAACTTTTAATCTATGCAAAACAGATTATAGAGGCTATGCAGTTATATCAAGTACATGTTAAAATCTACTAATCTGTTTTCATAGTTCATTAAAACCTTTATATAAGCATCAACATATTAAGAAAATGCACTACTCCTTGATATATTAGCAAAAATGCAATGAACTGATTAAAAGTCATGCAAATAGAAGTTTTTCAGCAAATACCTTAATGGGCAATTGCAGTTACTCTTCTATTTGCAAATATAACTGCTGATTCAAGTTGATATAATTGCATTACATCCAATAATGCTTGGCAATGATTAAAAGTTCATTTCCTTTCCTAAAGGATGAAAGCATTAAACCCTTATAAGATAGAAATGTTCAATCTTCACAATGGATATTGAAATAAATTCACTGTTAATATGAACATTGTCTTTTGTTATGCAGAATATCAATGCATTTCATCACCCTTGATATGGTTATTTATCAACTAAGATTTTTTATCGTAAAATTTCTTTTATCGAAGAATCTACTTTTTTCATTTAATCAAAATAAATGAGCTTTACGACTATTGGATATAGAAAAACCGCAGAGAATCTCTGCGGTCAAGTAAACTTATATTGCTATTTTCTCTTCTGCTTCTTCCTCTTGTTTAATATAAACATGTTGCCCCTTTGCATACATCTGATTGCTTATTAAAAAGACTTCTATTGATTTTAGTAACTTTCCAAAGTTCTTTACATCGTGATAGTCAATTACATCCCTTATTTCTCGCTTGGTAACTTTTTCTTTCCCCTCTTGCTTGCAGTTGTAAAGGAATTCCAGAATTTTCTTTTGTCTTTTTTCAGTTTTCGTTTCTTCTTCAGTTTTTCTTGCTGTGTAATCGACGTTTAATTCATACTGATAATAATTAATTCCTGGCATCTGTTGTCTGACTATATCAACGGCATCATTATTTGCAGTAAAAACAATATAGTGAGCATTTTTGCTGTTATCTCGATTTATTCGTTTCATTGCTTGATAAATTTCCCCCGCTATCATTGTTTTTCGAATTTGTTCAACCGTAGAATCTTTAAAGATTGGAATGTCCTCATTCAGATGCTTTAATGGTTTGTAATAATCATGTTGAAGGACATAATCTACATAATCGAAGTTAGGTGTTTTCATTATCACAACTGTTTCATAATCCCGATAATCATTTACCCCAATGATATTACCGAAGTATTCAATAGTTATGATGGTCTCTTCTATATTTTGAATTTCTTTATCGGTCTTCCCTACTAATTCGAGATAATTTCGAATTTCCTTTTTCAAGGTATTTTCATTATCTTTGTCTGTTACAAATAGGATTTTTTCTTTGTAAGAGAGGGCAAGTTTCTCAAGGGCTTTTTGGTAGAAGTTAATATTACGAGATAAGGCTTCTTTACTTGTTTTAACACAATAATGAGTGAAGGTTGAATTGGAGTAATCATAGAATTTATCTTGCGGATGAACAACGAAGAGGTTAGATAATTCGTAGCGATAATCGAAACCAGCATTGGCATCGAGAATAATATTGTTTTTAAGGAGTTTAGGCTTTATTTCACTATTAAATGTGTGTAAGACATTATTACTATAGCGACAGCCATTATTTAAAATTTGTAGGATTCTCGATAGAACTTCAGTTTCTTTCAACTGCTGGTAGTTTTTTATTATCGTTGGGAGGGACTGTTTATAAGGATCAAAGTATTTCGAAGAAAAATCGAGGTATGGCAAATTTCGAGTATTATGAGGGTTAGTTATTTCTTGAGTGACAATATTTTTTAAATCGGTAACAAGTTTTTCGATGAACTCTTTCTCTTTGAAACGATAGGCATTTTCCCACAACTTGGATAGATCTTTTAATGAAATCGTTACCCTTTCCAAAAAGTCTGGAAACTCATCTATTATAAGAATATGCCTTCCGTCTAATATTTCCTGATGTTTTCCGAAACACACTCGCATATACATGTTGTGAGTAATGGCTAACACTTTTGCGTTTAATTTTCTGTTTCGAATTTCATTTTTTATTTTACTATTTCTATCTTTATTGTCCTTACTGTCAATATACTCTGCTACCGAATAAACAGCATGGGAGTTGATGGTTTTTACAGTATCTATAAGTGCATCGCCACGTTTAAATTTTTGAACATACAGAACTTTATAATCTGTCCTTACTACCAATTCTGCAATTTCAGCCAGTGTAAATTGGCTTTTCCCTGTTCCCGCTTCGTGATTAAACACATGAAAAATGTTACTATCCCATCGACACTGATCTGTAATTTGCTTCTTGAGTTGCTCAAAGTAACTTGAATTCACTACAAAACTATTATTATGCTGATGCGTTGCCTTTAAGTTTTCCAAGTCAAAATCATCTCCTTTTACTAATATCTAAATAGATAATAAAAGGAGCGTTGTTTTTTGTCAATGCCTATATGCAATATTAATAAAATTCATTTCATATAAACAATATTTTAAATTTTGCTGACAGAGTAAATCCTCTATATATCAATAATTTCTTTCTTTCTTGTTATGAAAGTAACTCTTTCCCCTTTTATTTGTGCAAGCCAACTTTCTCCGTTTAAATCTACAGTAATGCTACCATCCTTAATGTCTAAAAGCTTTGTCCCTTTTTTAGATACTAAATCTTGAATTGCAACTATTGCCTTCTCCCTATCAAACGATCTATTTTGAGCTGACACTGCTTTTATATCCACAGTAAATGTAGTGTTCATAAATGGTACTTCAATAAATTCAGTAGTTTCACACAAATGTATATCCCTTAGTTTTTGTATTTCCTTTAACAAAGGGGAAAGTTGACCTAAATCAAGTTCCGCTTGCGAAAGTTCAAAAACATTATGGACTATATTAATCAACGTTTCTTGCTCTTCTTTACTGATTATTTGGTTATTATGCGGGTTCTTTATCTTATGTAACCGAATAAATTCATCTATTGCAAAGACAGCTTCTTCATCATAATTAGTAATTAAGTTTTCAAAACCAAATGCACGAAAAACCTCTCTGACATCCAAGTTCAACGCTGTTGTTAACAAACAAACCACTTTAAAAGACGGGTTTTTCTGCTCTTTTTCTAAGCGATTTATATAAGATGGATCTATTTCGTTATTTAGCAAACTCGATAGCTTCGCAAGTGATAAACCCTGCTTGTTTCGTTCTCTTTGTACTATAAGACCAAACGTGTTTTCCATCCAAAACACCTCCATTTATTGCATATATGCCACAACTATCTTAAGTATATCAAAAGTTAGAAAATAACTAATAACACCTCTGCTCATTCTTCCTCTTTTCCAGGGATGAATAACATTATCACCTTACTCATCATTCCTGCATTAAAATCAATACCCATTTTATTAAAGACTGTATGGTAATGAAGAAGCCATTCATCTAAATTCGTTGATATATGTGTATCATCATTGACAAAGTTACATAATACAAGCCAAGTTGGTATTTTCAACTTTTCATTTAATAAGTGCAAAAAACTTAAACGATTTGCAAGTTGATAATAATCATTAAGCCATGGATCAATAGAACTCGTTGAACCAAATATAGCTTGGACTTCATGGAGTGTTGCTTGTATTAGTTTTCTACTTTTCTCTGAAGTCGCTTTTATTTGTGAAGTTGTTTCACTAATATGTGCCTTGGCTTCTACAAACAGTATTCCTTTTTTATTATTTTGACCTGTCACTGTTGCAATACCATCCCAAACAGGTCCCCTTCTTGGCCAATAATCATTAAGAGTTATCTTATAGTTATTTAATACTGTGTCATCTTTAGTAATAACCTTAAGAAAATCATCTTGATATTCGTAATAACCATCTTCCATTACAGGTGACTTCCACTGAATTTCAAAAGAGTCATTGGTAAATGTTAATAGCGATGGTGAATTCTGCAAAATAGCATTATTAAGTTCTTGAGTAAATACATTTACATATTTCTGTAATTGATATTGACTACCTTTATTAGCTAATGACATAAAAACATCCTTTCCCCATTGTCGTTAAGAAAGTAACAAGTTCCCATTCCTAAATCTACTTCAAGCATAATTGATTATTTATGACATTTCATCAATTTCTTGGGACTCCGACAACCTTTTTTATGAAATTTCTTATAATTTTTAACGGCGTGTATATGATAGATTAGTAAATTCAAATAGAAAGGAGATTATTGAACAATGAGAGAACCAGTTCTAATCGCTGTTGATTGCGGAAAATATGCAACTAAAGCGATTCTTAAAAGCAAAGACAAGCATGCTATCACAGTATTTCGAACAAAAATGCAGGAGGTGGAAAAGGTCGGGATTGAAGTTAATCCAGGATCTTACGAAGTAACTTACAACAAAAAATCTTACCTGGTCGGCGATACCGTAAATGAATCTTTCAGCAATTTTGACCTTACTAAGAAAATCGACCTTCATAAAATCTGCATTTACACCGCAATTGCTGATCTTCTTCAACTAACAAACCTTCAGACAGAGAACATCAAAATTCAATTAGCTATAAACATCCCTATTTCAGCTTACAAAGATGCAACCTCAAAGAAAGAGTATATAAACTTCATTGAAAATCATGGAGAACCAATTTTATTTGATTTCAATGGGAAGACTTACTATCTTCATTTAAAGGATGTAGTCGTTGCATTCGAGGGTGTTGGCATTATTTATGACGAAATGGAGCAAATGAAAGGTAAATATACAGCGGTAGTTGATATCGGAGGATTGAACACCACTTATTGCATGTTTAATGGTATTAATCCTATTTTTGACTCAATGACCGTTTCTAACTTGGGGATTAATATCATGAAGGGAAAAATCGGTAAACTTATTAACGAACGATTCGGGGTTGCAGTTACTCCCAATGATCTTGAAAGAATACTGCAAACTGGCTATCTTTCACATGCGGGAATGATAAATGAGAACAGTAAGAAATTAATTCAACAAATAAAGGAACAACATTTTCGTGAAATAGTCGAGTTTGCGAAAAGTCGTGATTATACTTTTAATAACATCAGTCTCGATTTTGTTGGCGGAGGGGCGTATATGCTATGTGATATCATTCAAAAAGAATTTCCTCATGCACGTATCGTTATTAATCCCCAATTTGCAAACGTAAAAAGTTTTCTACGAATTCTGGAGATTAAGAATGGACTATGAATCGGGAAAGAATCACCATCAGTTTTTTAACAGAAGATGACGATATTATTGAACATCTTCAAAAGACTAAAACTGAACGTACTATCAGCTCCTATATCCGCCATCTGATTCGCCAAGATATGAATGACAATCCCCCTATCAACAACCTCGACCAACTTGCAGATAAGATTGCAAGCAAAATAGCAAATAGCAATTTAAGCCTTCCCTCTAAACAAGAAAAGCCCTCTGAAATGTCAGTGAGCTTAGAAGATAAAAGCCTTATTAATCAACTATTCTAAGCTATGCAGAAAAGCCGAATAGCTACTCTTCTCTATTTGGCTTCTTTGCATAGCCTTTAAATCCGAGTACGTTAATTAATACGTAGACTCACCAATCAAAGCTTTTGCCGAATCATATAGATTATCGTAGTGTAGTAATAAAATACCTTCTGATTTCTTTTGTCGTTTCAATTGATAAGTTTTCTCGTTAAAATCATTTCGTCTTCCAGCAACAACAGCATAGTGAATACGGGTACTGTCATATTTCATAAATTCAACTGGTAACGACTTCTTGGGATCTTTATACTTATTAAACGTTTCATAAAGTGTCGCATAATTTGCTTCTAACCAGTATTTCCAGTCTATTACCTGCCTCTCTCCTTTTCTAATTGCATCACCTAAATGACCATCTGTTAAAGTAATATGCTTATTCGGATGTTCCAACTCTACAAAGATAAATTCATAACCCCCAGAATTCCGCCCAACAAGTAGGTAATCAACTTGATATGAGTTTCCTAATTGAAATTCTGGAAAAATAAATGCATCATGATGACCGAAATTATAAGGACCTTTCATAATAGATGCAATTATAAAGTAAGCACTTTTTTCACGAATCCAATTGAGAATAGACCTTTCGTTTGAAGTAGAATTGTATATTAATTCATGGAATTCTTCTGCTAATTCTGAAAGCTGATCAATTTTCTGTAAATCTACTATATCCAAATGATTATTTGGAAACAAACTTTCATAGTGTCTTACTGCAACAGGGTATTCTCTATACTTATTTTTCCTAACTTCAAATTTTCCTGATTTATGAACAACCTCTTTTTCCTTTAAAATTTCCCATTCTTTTAATTCTTCTGTTGTTAAAACAGTATAATCTCTTGAATAAATTTTCACATTACATTCCCCATCCGACTTTCTTTCGATATATAGAAAAAAGGAATCGGTATAACCGACCCTTTACTTTAATTATATTCCAACTTTTCAACTTACCCCCAACGCCTTGTACACCGCATCAATTGGATCTGAGTAGAAGATAGGTTGAACTTTTACTAATAAATCTGAAGGCACTGCTTGTAAATCAACAATTGAAATGGCTGGTATTAATACTCTTTTCGCACCTGCATCCACACATACTTGCAACATGTTCGCAAACTCTTCTACTTTCGAAATAGTGCCTCCTACAGTCATGGTTCCGAGGACAACTAATGATTCTTGTACTGGCTTTTCTAAGGCTCCTGAGCATAGACCGATGAGTTCAGCTATTGCTAATTCATCTGTTAACCCAATCCCTTGCAAATCGCTTATATGCATCAAGTAGTCTTTTGTCTTTGTACTGATCGTGTTGCTAATTGATTTGCTATTCGCCGTAAAGAAGCGAAATGCTGTATCAAGGCTTTCCTTAGCTCCTCGGTAAGAGCCTACACCTGATTTATCGAATTTCCCTGTCCCTGATACGACTTGGTTTTCCAGCTTATATACTCCAATCATACCTGAATTACCATGTCCAACCACATATACATGTCCAGGTCTACCCATGCCTTCGGGTATCAATTTCCCGCCCCCTTGTTCGGGTACAGAGACATATTCCTCAGCCATCGTTTCTTTATCAAGATACGAGAACATGACATCATAAAACTCCATGCCTCCTATTTTCTTGAGCTGTTCCTTTACACGACGGCGGCCTTCAAGGGCATATTTTAAAATCTCCTCAATATCTTCTTTCGTGTATTCACCATGAGGATAAATTAGTTTAACCATACCCGACACCGTTTTTCTCACCGCTACGGTATCCCGTTGATTCAAATTGTTCCCAAGCTTATAAAAACGGTCGATTGAATCTGCAAACGAACGTTTTCGCATTTCTCTGAAAAACTCTGCAATATAATCTACAATAAATCCGTATTTATCTGTAAAGAAGTCTGGTCGCATTTTTGGAATTTCCCAGCCAGGTAGGTAATAATGCATACGATCAAAGAACGCTGTGTCATTTGCCATTTCTGGTGGGAATGGTGCAAATAAGTGAGATGTTTTTATTAATGTGTCTACACTTTGGTTGATGTTTCCTACAAACACCATTGATGCAGAGGCGGACTTTTCTTCCTTTCCTCTGGCAAAAGAACCCGATGCCATGTAGTCTTTCATGATCTGAATTCCATCTTTATCTTTAAAGCGAATTCCTGCTACTTCGTCAAAAGCAACACAGTCCCAAAGCCCAACAAGTCCTACTTTTCTTGAAGACATGTTATAGAAGAGGTTTGCAACTGTCGATTGACCACCTGAAACAAGAATCGAATTCGGTGAGATTTCCTTGAATACATGAGATTTTCCCGTACCTCTTGGACCTAATTCACACATATTATAGTTATTTTCTACAAGAGCAACGAGTCTTAACAATAGATGCCATTTCACACGATCTTCTAATTGTGTTGGCTCCATCCCAATAGAACGAATTAATACATCAATCCATTCCTCTTTCGTAAATTGCTTCCTACCTTCAAAAACCTCGTTAATATCCATATTTGGCATTTGAATTGGCTTTAAGTTATTTACTGTAAACGGACTCATATTCCGTACTTCTTCATCATAAAAGTAATCGAGCTTGATCATGCACCAAATACCACCTACAAGGAGCTTGTCAAACTCTTTCACATAGTTGGCTGGAACTGGAACTCCTTTTAAACCCAAATTCGAAAATTCCGCCTCATACGTATCAATTTTTGGATTTAGTGCAACGGTAACTTTATCAATAATCGAATATTGACCAAGTTCTCGAATACGTGATTTTATTTTTTCTGCTTCGTCAGGTCGAACAAAATTATCCGACAAGATTTTTTTAACACGTTCTACGCCTTCAAGAATGCTTTGTTCATCATCAGTGGCACAGTACATACCAAGTAGATACTCCAACACATAAATAGGAACGTTTGCCCCTTCCTTAATGAGCTTTGTCAAATCTTTACGAACAACCCGACCTGCAAAGACACTATTTAACTTTTTATCAAGATCAAGTGTCATTGTCTCCTCTACTTTTTCATCCATTCTCACCCCTCCAATCTATTAGAAATCAAAATCACCGACAATTCCCAAGTTAATCGTGAACGGAACTTTTTCTGTAATTACTCCTGTTTCTGTATCTTTGATGATTAAATAATAGGTCTTATTCCGATCATACGGAATGCTTTTTAATACAAACTGTATCTTGAATGTACGTTCGGCAGGATTATCAAATGAACGATCACCAATAATGGTTTCTTCATTTGAGAGTATGTTCCCTTCTTCGTCAGCCATATAAATGACAACAGTCCGAGGTTTTGTTTTTTCTTCCACTTTTTCTGTTTGGAAGAAGTTTAAGTTAAAGATGCTATTTGTAATTTTTTGTGCCGTACTTGTCAACTTAATATCGACTTTTGAAATCGCCTGAACTCCCTTTTGACCAGCACGTTTATTCTTGAAGGATAGGAGTGGAACAACTATTTCTTGTAGACTTGCCCCTCCATGGTTGAAATTCACACCAGAACCTTGCATACGATTGCGAAGAATTCCATTTGGCACATAAGCGTATAGTTGCTGTTCATTTTTAATAACAGAAGCCAAATCAATCGTTAATTGCCCTGGAATGTCCTGTTTTTCTTTAGATAAAGCGTAACGGCGTTTTATTTCGATTGTTTCCAGTTGTACTTTCTCTATTTTATCGCTTTCTTCTAAAGCTTCTCTTTGATAAAGGAAGCCATGATCAGCCGTTACTAAAATATTCGTTCCTGATAGGTCGTCACGAATAATTTTTATTAGCGTAGATAGTTCATCCAGTGCTTTTTCTACTGCAGTAAACGTATATATTTCCGTAGATGCTTTATCACCCATTGCATCAATGCTGTCGTGGTAGATATAAATCAGTTTTTTCCCTTTAAATGTTTCCCGTCTGCCTGCTTTGTTCATATTCACAACATCTTGGAAACGGACAGCCATGCTATCTTCAACAGTCGATTCAATAATGGCTTTGCGGTTTTCCAGCCCTGATGAATCCTTGTCGTTTACGAATACTTGCCCCTTCGGATCAATATCTATTGATTTGTGTGGGAGCAATGATGCCATACCCAGTTTTGTAACAGAAGGGATGACTCCAAGCATGGATTGTATATCACATGTACCAATCGTCTCAGCGTTCAATCGTTCTGTCAGTTCTACCCCAATTTCATATCGAAATGCGTCGGAAATAATGACGAAAACTCGCTCACCTTTTCGAATGTGTGGAGCTACAATTGAAGAATAAAACTGCTGTTGGTTTAACACACCTGGTAATGACCATTGTTCCATCATTTCAGCCTTTACAGCTTGAGACCAGTTCGTACTTAATTCGCCCATAAACCAGTGTGTATATAAATGCTCTACCACTTCTTTTAATTTCTTAAGTATCTCATGATTACTTTCTTCATCATAAGCTACATAAAACTTACGATAATACGTATCCATCAAATAATATTTGCTCTGATAGGCTTCGTAAATATCTATTACCCGACCTGTTGGAATTCCTTGTTGATACTCTTTATAGAATTCCTGCATTTTAACGGTGTAAAAAAGTGCCTCATAAACATTTGCATATCGTTCGTAAAAGTGTTTTGAGCGTCTTAGCTTAATTAATTTCTTGTACTCGTCATAATCTTCAAGTTTCTCAAGTAAACTATTGGCAATGTAAATGATGATTGCTCGGTCAATATAAGGGAACGTTTCGGCTTTTTTAAACTCTTCAATTGGCACAGTTTGTAAAACTTGTGACATCTGTATTTCCTTTTCTGCCATTTCCACGTATTCATCAAACACTTCAAAATCAGTTTTATGGTGCATCCAATGGTCAATGAATACAAGACAGTTCGTTCGATTACGCACAGCAATAAAATCTTTTATACTTGTCAAATATTGCTCATTTACAGAATGACTAAATGCCGTTACGGCCATATGTATAAACAATGTTTTTAATGTCTTAGCCTCACGTTCATAACCATACTGTTTGAACACATACTTCCAAAATACTTCTACATCGAAAAACTTGTCCATCTGCGTTAAAAACTTATTATCGCTATCTTCCAGCGTATCCATTAGCACAGTTTTTAACACTTCTTCAAAGTCAGGAACCTTTACGTTACAAAGCACACTCATAATCGCAAGCTCGATCATTTCTTCACTGTACGATTCAATACCCAGTGCTTGAAACTTACGATAACGCTCTTTGTTATGGAAGAAACGTTCATATTTTTTAATAACGCAACGTAGAGAAGGATCTATCTGAAGTTCACTTAATATAAGCGAAATACGGTCTGCATAAAACGTTTTCGAATAGAACACTGTATCTGCTAACCAGTTATCTTCTAACCCTAATTCTAACGTTGTGTATATCAAATAATGAGAAGATGGATCTTCTTCCTCTAATAAATGCTTCATATAAAATTGATTGTTTTCCGATAATGTTTGGACTTTAACTCCATCCATTGTCAATTGATCAATTTCCTCAATAAACTCCTGATCCTTATCCACCCAAAAGACAATTTTTCGTTGCTCCCCGTCTTTTAACGGCTCTTGAAAAATATCTTGAAGGGCAGAAATGATTTGGATAATATTCAATTATTACACCCCCAACATCTATTTTAGTCGGATTTTGACATCCATTAGCAAATACTAACTGTTAAAAGTGATGATGTTAAAACATTATCCTAAGTATCTGTATTAATACATTTATAAAACGTAAATCTATGGTGCTTTAATTTATTATAAAATCTTAAATTATGCCTTATTTTTATCTTCCCTTTAAATTCATCCATGGATATATAGTCTTTTAAGTAGAGTTGGTAAACTAATATCCATGATTTAGCAGTATCTATTATTTTTGTTAAAATGCTTTCTGTTAGTGAACTACAAAACTCCTCCATAATAATTATTATTGCTAATTCATTTCCACTATCAATTATGTGATTAATAGTCTCATGATTAATGCTTGTTATATTGAGATTTTTCAATAAAAATACAAGCCATATTACTTCTAAATCCTTATGGGTATCAGAGTATTGAATTATTAATTTTTCGATTAATTCAACAAATTCATTGTTAATCTCCAAATTTTCTTTTTCATCAATTAATAACTCACAAACTTTAATTAATGAACGATTATCATTTACTAATACATTTATTAGAAAAGAAGAGAATAATTGGAAGTTTTCAGTTTCAAAGTTGTCATCTATTGTTTTAACCAAATATTTTACAGCACCTTTAATACCCTCTTCTTCCATTTCAAAAAACTTATTAAAGAGTTCAATAATATCTGATGAATCGAGTGTATTTTCTGCAAAACTTTGATAAATCTTTTCCAAGTTTTTCAATTTATAATATGGATACTTTCGGTATTCTGTTTTCTCATTATTTAAACTTAAATAGTATTTCGAGAGAACTTTTGTTACTTGACTTTTTACTTTTTCTATAGAAAAGTCATCATATATAAAAATCTCGTAATCATCCATATATCTAACAAATTTCAATCCTTGCTCATTTAGTTCTTTGTCTATACGTGTAAGTAAAGCCTCTGCAATCATAAATGATACTTTAGGTCCCGTAAGTAGCCCATTTGTTCTTCCACCATTTAACAGCCGAATTTTCCCATCTAATCCAACATAATTTCTATATTTATCTGATATCTCACTGGCTTGTTGATTCGATATAAAAATCTTATATTGTTCCATAGCTGATTCGAATCCTAACGGTATTGCAGGAAGGATATGCGTATAAATACTTCCGTAGAAATTTGCAATATCAATAAATAATATCCCTTTTGCACCTTTAGCTCGATTAATTTTCTCTACTATATTATCTATATATGTTGATTTTACTATATCATTTTCTTGACCAGTAGGCGGATAATTATAATTACTCTCATGTTTTAGCATTGTACCGTTCTGTTGCACAATTTTAGAGAATGAGTTCTCACTTTCTAAGGAAATTTCAATTAAACTGTTTATAATATTTTTTTCATTCATATAATTCAATAAGGTCAAATAACCTGTTACCTCTGGTATGTAAATTAGTCTACGTTGACCATCATTTGTAAATCTACTCATTGTAAATTTTATTGGTTCTATAAACTCGCTTTTATCACTAATATCTAAATCGAATAAATCAATACTATCGCTTTCTAAGTTAAAATTGGAAGGTAAATATTCTGAAAACAGACCTCTATTTTTTATATCATCTACTAATTGTTCATAGTCTCTAATCATAGTAACCTCCCCTTACAATCTGCTTAACCGAGAAATTATCCATACTAAAAGGTAATTAAAGAAATGTTATACCATTATTAATCATCTGTTTGACTGCCAATTGCAAATAATACTCTCGGTCAGCTCCATAACCTTATTGTTAAAAATTTACATTCGAGAAATGCATTATTATATTTCTTCGATTTCATATGTTTTAACAATTTTTCTAATAATTCCTTTTAATTCATCTATTATTTCTTGGGATTTTAAATTAATTTCTTCTCTCAGTTCAAACTTTAATAATTTTTGTTTATCCTCATTAAATATTTCAAAAAAGTCATAATGAAGAGCAATATATTCAGCTGGTGACATATTTAATTCCCTTTTCAAAGGTGGCAACTTGTGACTTTCCCCATTAATGGTAGCATTTAAAACCGAATCATAAATATACACTAAATCCCCGTAAACAGGAACATAATTACTGTTTTCTCTATCTACACAAACTTCATAATCATACATCTCCTCTTTATTTAGAAGACTAATGATATCCTTCTCGAAATCTCCCCTTCGGATTAATTCGATTGGTAAAGCTATATGCTCTTCTTCCCATTCGTTTCCTTCCCTATCCGTATGAATACTTACTCCTTCAACAATACTCCCAAATATTTCTTCATATCCTCTTTGAAAAATTATCATTATTTTATTGTGAGCAATTGAAACTAAATTGATTTTATTAAACTGTTCTATTAGTGAAAATAAATTATTGCATTTTCCCTGTAACTCTTTTGACAGACCATATTTATATTCATTTGTAACTATTTCCTTAAGAATAGGAACTTCTTGTGTAATCAAAACATTACATTCAAATTGACTTAATGGAAATAATTCATCCAACAAAGGTTGATAAATTTCATTTTTTCTCTCAATTCCTAATGATGACTTTTTCTTTCCTTGAAGGAAGCCCGTAATCCACCCTATTAATGCTCCGAATATCAGTACAGCAACACCAGAAAAAAAATCTGTAAGAAATGTGTCCCATTCAATCTTTGCCAAATGCTATTCACCTACATCTTCCTAACAATACTCACTTTAAAAATAGGTAAAGAGAAGCAAGTAATAGAAACTGCCTCTCCTTATTAAATCAAATTTTTGCCACTAATCCTTCGAACTTCTCATAATTTACTTTGACACCATCATCCAAGTCAATTTCAATTTGCATATCCGCCATATGATGCAATATTTCATCGTAAGCTTTCAACTCGTCGATTTTTTTATCCAGTGCCTTTAGCTCTTTCTTTGCATTGCTAATTTCTTTTGCTGTAAAATCGCCTTCTATAATTTCGAGTAAGTCTTTCTTTTCTGCATCCATCCGTATTTGCACTTCATGCAAATAATCTGTACGAATTCGAGAAAGCGTTGTTTTATCGTAACGATGCATATAAATGAGGCAATTAAATGCCTTTTCTTTACCTGAAGTAAATAACCAATAAATCGGTCGTTTCTTGTAAACTTGGACATGATCCTTATAGAAATCATTCAAGAAATAACGACGCAACGCTTCCCTTGCCGTTTCATTTGCTTTACGCCCAATTGCATCCGCAATAAAATCAAGATTTTCTTCAAGAGTCTCCTCACTAAAAGTTACTCGTACGAAATCTACAAATCTTGATACAATATCATCTTCGAAATACGCACCTGGTAATATTGGCAAAATATTATCTTCATCCGCTGGGAACGTTTTATATCTTGATGGATCAAACTCACCACCAGTATAAATTACACCTCCCTCATTGAGTGAGTACCGACCTAATGAACAGCCGATGGCGTAGGAGATAAAGCTCTTTATATCCGTTTCCAAGTGTGCCATTCTAATTGTGATGTCCTTCTCATCAACTGAGGGTAATAGCTCTTCCTGCATAGCATAAATATCTATAAATATACGATTAATATCTTCTTCGATGCCCTTCAATTTAATATATTGCTCTTTTTTAAAATCTTCCCACTTTCTATGAGATAGCTTTATTTTATTTGTTTCCGAGCTGTAATTAATTAACGGATGTTGAATAAAATCCCATGACATTTCAAAAGAATCCCAATCATTTTTTGATAATTCTACTGCTTGTTTAGCTAAATTATTAACTTCAATTAATTCCAGCTCGTCAAATAATATAGGTATATTTGAAACGTTACCTACTTCATAATTCATTGTTGAGCTCATGACGTTTAGTAGCTCATTTGCAACCTTAGAATTTAGAAATGCGAGAATAGGATAGAAATATTCTACTGGAATATTTACAATACCAGAACCTCCCCCACCAAAAATGGAATTACTTAAATATCTCACAGAGTATTTGTAACTACTAATAGCAGACCATGTAATTGTGTCTTGAAAATAATACTTAAAATTTGTTCCGCTGGATTTTTTGAAGTTCTTTACTTCTTTTCCGTCAAGATACCAATTTATTACATATTCATTGTTTCCATACCACTTTTTAAAGCCTCCACCTTTACTGTATGGTTTCCACTTTTCGTAATTATCTAAATGAACCTCATGCCAAAATCTTAAAAATCGCTCATTGTCTCGAGTTTTTACTCCTTCATGCAGAATCCCGTATGAACTTACTTTTTTGGGATTGCCAAAAGCTTTAAAAACTCCTCTTGTTGCCCAGTATACAATGGGGCTTCCTGGTATATTATTAAATTCATTCTGTTTAACAGAACAAAATCTATTAGAAGAATTAAAAAACTGACTTTCCTTTTCGTGTTTTCTACCATCATAAAAATCAACTAATCTAATACCAGTTGGTTTGTATTCTTCTAAATGGTGTTTCTTAAGAACAAATGCCGCAGTCTGAACTACTTTACCAATTATCCCCTCAAATGCCTCCATTCCTAAGTGTAAAATAGATGATATCGTTACATTGTTTATTATCTCTTTTCGAAGAGTTTCGAATGAACTCAAAAAGAACCATGAATGCATTGTAACAAGACTACAGTAACCATTTTTTTTCGTTTGTAACAAGCACAATTCAATAAAAGCACTATACAAGTCAGATTTACTGTTGGGGTATTCTTTTTGAATGTATCTCTTTAAATCTTCCCCCATATTACCATTGCCCATATATGGTGGATTTGTACAAACAACATCATATTTTCTTTCCATAATTCTACTCTGCACCAATAAAGATGGCATCTTTTCATCAATTAACTTTTTATCAATTAATTCTATAAGATCATTTTCTCTATCAGCATATTCTTTAAGATTTTCTTCAATATGTTGATAATTTAATGCGTCTATTTTAATCAACGATCCAATTTCTTTAGCATTCAAGAAGATGTTACGAATAGAACTAAGTTGATCCTTAAATTCTTCATTATCCCCAGAAACATTTGAAATCATTTCATCAGTAAGCCAATTACTCTCTTGCACTGCAATAACATTTGGCAAAATTGCTTTTTTAAGAATTCTACGTGATTTACTTCTTGCCTTCATTGTAACTGCAAAGGAAGCCAATTGAACTGCACGATCATCTACATCTAATCCAAATAAGTTTTTCTCTAAAATCAGCTGTGGTATTTCATTCTCCATATAACCTTTTTCAAGATACATATCATAGAAAACATCAAATGCATATACGAGAACATGTCCACTTCCACAACAAGGATCAAGAAACGTTATTTCTTCAGGATTCACATTTTTATAACGAACCTCATCAAGTTGCTTTATTACATCATCTTCTTGGTTAACTTCTTCTAAGAAATATTTCCAATTATTTTTTAATGGACTTTCTGGATAGCTCTCAACCCAGATACGCCCTAATGAATTTTCTACCATATAGCGGACTATCCAATTTGGTGTAAAAAGCTGAGTTGCCGCTGGAAGAGTATCTTTAGTTATTTTTATATTCTTTTTTAGGTTGGCAAATACTTGATCTTTTTCTTCTGAAATATAGTATTGATATAGCCATCCTATAACCTCAATTTCAGCCCAGACATCCTCTGGAATTACTACCGTATCAGTCATACGACGAATGAATGAATCTGTACCAAGTAACCCCTCTGGGAATAAGATTTCCTTATAATCTTCCAGTGTTTCAAACATGAATGGCATATAACGGTTCAAGTCATTACAGTGCATTTTAATGAGGTACTTAAACAACTCGTCTGTCTTGTTGTTCATTTTCAGTTCATAAACATATTCTTTATCCAAGTCTAAATCAAGAGACAATGCCTCTCTCATCATATCTGGCTCTGCACTATCTTCATTTGCTGATGATAAAACCCGCACTTTTGTAGGAAGATAGTCGTTCACTTCCATAAAACGTAATGCAATAAAACGGTTAAACCATGTGTATGCTGTTTCCTCCATAACTTGATTGAAACCAATTTCGTTAATTCGAGCAATCAGTTTGTTACGTTGTCGTCTTTCTACATCCGAAAGCTGTCTGCCGTCGATAAAGACGGCATCGGAACTTTCTACATTCGCTTTTTGGATTGATTCTGCTGTAATCCCGATTTTTCTTGCTTGCAATTCTACTCGTTCCAGCAACTCTTTTCGTGCTTCGGTTGCGAACTTTTTCAATGCACTTTTATTCATCTATTTCACCCTATTCAATAAACTCAATCTGTTTATTTGCTTTAATAATTTGCTTTAGTTTATGGGAAAGCGTATTGATGTACAAATCAACTTCTTCTTCTGTCGACAAGGTTTTCACCGTCACAAGTTCTTTTACTTTCACCGTCTGTTTCTGAACAACTGGTGCAATTGGTGGCTCTACAACTGTTCCCGCAATTTTCTTTTGTTCTTCGGCTTTTTTTCGTTGCCATTCTATAATTTCTTGTCTTATTTCTTTTAGTGTCTTTTCTTTATAACTATTACTTTGCGAAATCGTTGCATCCACCTTGAATATATCTGTAAATTGCTCAAGGCTCGCCTTTAATCCTTGATAATATTGTTCAACTCGTTGTTTCGTTTCATTTGAAACACCATACTGAGTTGCTTGTAAAACTAACTCATTATAATCAGCTTGTAATTTTTCATGGGCATTCGCTTTTTTCTCTACTAACACAGCATCTATTTGTTGCTCTAATGCATGAAGTAAACCAGGGATGTCCCGAATGTTTTTATAAGGAATCGGATCTTCCACAATGTTACGAAGTTGATGCATCGCTTTTTCTACTTCGTTACCTGATAAGTACGATTTATTTTCTTCGTACTTTACAAGTCCTGCTAATCCTCGGTCAAAAATATCCTTTTGATTCGATTCGAAAAAGCTCTTTACATACACAATGTCTTCTTCCCAGTCAGCTAAATCATCTTCCATTTCCTTCAGTTTCAAAAAGAAAGAGGCATTATCCAATTGATTGTTAAATTGCCCGAAGTATTCTAACCCTTTGTTTAATAAACTCAAACCAGGATATTTTCTACCTTCATAACGTGATTTGAATGAATTGATTTCATCAATTTGCTTGGCAATAAGCGAACGAATATCCTTTGCCAAACCGTCTTCATCATCTGCTAAATCTGTTGTATTAAATACTTCTTTACAAATTCTTCTTGCAGTACGAAGAAGGGCTTCATCCACTTTCACTCGTTTTGTAATAATCCCTTTATCCGCTTCCGTTGTTTTTCCGAAAACCGTCAATAATTTGTTTGTGTCGATTTCTGGCTCTAAATACTCCGAATTATAACGAATCCGAATGCGTTGCTCTTTTAGCAATTGTGCAAGAAGACCTGCAATATCAAGCTGTTTCCAGCCATAAGGTTTGTCTACAAAACGGTCATACACAAGTTTCACTCGTACTTGTTTATTCAATTGCTCCTGCAAGTCGATATATTCATATACTTCACTTTTCGCAAGGGCATTTGGACTTTGAATCATTTGTTCGTCAAAGGAAATTTGTTGGTCATCCGAAGCTAAAATAGAAATGAGCTCTCTCTCATTATCCAAATGCTCTTTCACATAGCCTAATTTCGTATAGACGTTATCGACTAAATGCTTAAATGCTATAGTCATTTTTTCTTTAACGGTAGAGCCTTTAATGTCCATTTTGTCGCCGTTAACGAAGAATGCACCGTCTTTTATCCCTTCTTCCAATAATTCCCGCACTCGTCGTCTTCTTTCACGTGCTTCAGCTTGTTTGTTATTTAATATATTTTGAATATTTTCAGGTAGTTGAGTAATGTTCTTTTTCTTGCGGTATTCTTCAATACGCAATGCTTCTTCCATTTCCTCTACATATGTTTCGTTGCCGCCAAGTTTCAATATCGTTTCCCCATTGCCAGATGACATCATCATTAGCTCTTGGTCAGACTTAGCATAATGGTCTGATAGTGGTGACAAGATTTGAATACCGATGTTTGACGTTTGATTACCATAAGGTTTTTCATCCATCACTTGATTGTAAGAGAAAGAATATTCCTTTGAATAAGTGAACCGTTTTTCTTCGTAGAGGTCATTAAAGATATATTGGGCTAATTCACGTTTTACCAAGCTCTCATCAACATTCAACTGTTTAATTTCTCGGTTAATGTCTTGTTCATCATCAGTTAAGAACAGGTAGTTATCTCCGTTCTTTCCGATTAGTGTTTGTGACATTAACTTCCGTAGTGCCACTTTGATTTTTTCTTTTAACTCTAATTTGTCTTCATCAATATGTGTGACCATTAGAGTTGCAATATTATCAATGTTAGCTGGAAGCTCTTTAATGTACTTGATCATGAACAGCACTTTTAACAAATCAATGTTAAACGGATCATCTTTTAAAGCTGGGTTCATGCTTGCCCCTTCGATTACTCTTGAAATGGATGGGTTTAAAAATTCCTTAATGGTATCGTAAAACGCATAAAATGGAATAAGTGAACCTTCTTTTGCATCTTTATATTGAAGTCCCGCTTCCTTAAATGCGGATAACATCGAACGTTCCCCTTCAGATAAGTGTTTTCCTGAAGAACCATGTTTACGTACTTGCTCAAAGACATTTTGAAGAAGTTTAAATTGGTATGGTACAAATGGATACACTTCCGCAAATTCAATATCATCTTCATAGCCACGAAGATCTGCTGTACTTTCTTTAAAACTAATTAAATTTTTCAAGATGGCACTTCTATTCGGATAATCAGCTCTTAACTTGTCTAACACATGAGGATATTTTTCTAAAATACGCTTTTTGATAACCTCATCAACCGAGATAGATGATAGAGATAAACGTGTGTCAAAACGACCTTGGATACGTGAAAAGTCATCACCTTTGACTTTAATAATCGAGTCAATGCTTTCTTGGGAAGTGACCATAATCCAGACTTTACCTTGTGCATATGTCCCTAAATCTTCTGTTAACGTTTGTAGATTCAACATCAAGTTACGGTTATCCCCGATGTACTGACCAATTTCGTCGACTAAAAATACCAGATGGAAATTTGGACCTTTGCTATCAATGTATTCCTTTACATCTTTTGCGAATTTTTCAATACTAATTTCGAAATTGTTAACTCCACTTTCAAACCAATTACGTGCAGATTCTTCTGTCATGTTTGTCGCTTTTACTAATGCTCCAATGACATAATCTGCATCAAAATAGAAACTGTTTCGGCGTTCTTCCCATGGTTCACCCGCAAGAGCATGGAATTCATTCTTAAATATTTCGTAAACTCCTTGCTTATCTAAATACTTTTCCATCTCAGCAACACCAGGAATGTCACCGTAATAGCCACGATGCTCGTAAAACACTTTCATAAATACACGTAAAATGGCATCTTCTTTTGATTTGTTATCTAAGGAGCTTTTGGAATCAATATTAAATAGAATGACTTCTGTATCCACGTCTGCTGTCCGCTTCATATTGGCATACACAAGAGCGTCTTTAATTTTTTCATCAAAGAAATCAACAGGCTTCTTTCCTTCTACTGCTCTGTTTTCTAAAAGGTACGCAAGAATTTTAAGAAAGTGCGATTTACCCGAACCGAAGAATCCGCTGATCCACACACCCATCTTATCCGTCTTACCTTGGACTCCTTTTAGATAGTTTTCATAGAACTTCGAAAAATGTTTATGTAATTCCTGTGTTACAACATACTCGTCTAATTCTTGATAAATATCTGCTTCGTTTGTTTGGGCAACTTTAATAACCCCACGAATATCACGTTCAATATCTTTTAAAAACATTTCTTTTAGTAGCATCTAATTTCCCCCTTAACATTTATTCAACCAAGCGAAATGCACGATAGTAGTTATCATCTTTAAATTTGCTAAATAATTGAAGCGATTGACCATCATACTGACCTGGGAAAAACATAATGACTGGCGTTTTATCCAATACTTCTTGAAGGTTATTCAAAATATTGTGTGACCGTACGAACGGGTATACTTTCCCCACGCCTGTTAAAAGGACAACATTGTGATCTTCAATCTGCTCTTTAATTTTTTGCAGAAAAACATCTGGTTTGGCAAAGGTTGTCATCGCTTTAAAAAGTGCATCTTTTCCTTGCCTTTTTTCCATTTCAAATATCCGATCAAAAATCCTCTTTTCTTTTGTTATTTCAATGAGCATTTTATATAGGTCAAACTCAATTATTCGTCTATTTCTACCTTCATAAGAAAATTCTTTTTTTATGTGTTTCACATAATCTCTGACTTTTAATTCATGTTCAGGTTCATAGTCAAAGACATAAAAGCTAATTTCATTTCCAAGTCCTCTTCCTTCAATAAACTTGTCTTCTCGTATTTTAGGAATGATTTTATCCAGTCTGGCATTGATGTTTGTCATATTCTACTCTCCCATCGCATGGACATACTGTGCATCACCAATATGGATTAGATGCTCTCTTAATTGCTGATCAATGATAAGGCGATTTAACTCATTGCTACGCCGTTCCTTTAATAGTCCACTTTCATAAAGCACTTGCATAAATGCCCGTTTCAACTTTTCCCTATTAATGGCACTCCAACTGGCAACCTTTTCACTTTGTTCAGCTTTTGCAGTAAAAAATACGTTAATATCCTTTTTCTCAATAAGGTAATCATTATTGCGAAATTTCTCGCTTATGACTTCGTTCATAAATTCAAAGAACAGTAAGTCTGTTTTCATAATGGCGTACAAATTAATTACTTTACTCATTTCAATTGAACCCTCTACTATAAAATCTGCTAATACAGAATCTATTACTTCGGCTCTTCTCATAATGGAAGGTAATGTTCTATTAATTCTCCCCTTTTTCTCAAATTGGAAGAGGTTTTCTTCAACTACCCTTCTTCTAATTTCTTCTGGTGTTAAATTCATTCGCTTCAATTTTACGACCTGTTTTAATTCAAATAGTAAATAGGAAGCACCGTTTAAACTTGAAGAATATTCCAACTCTATTGTCACCCAAATCCTACCTTTCGCACAAGACTATTAACCTATTTCGTTTTCTAAAATTTTACCAATTAAAGCTAATCGTCTTTTTCCGCTTTGCTGTTGAATTACTTTGGTAAATTCATTATTCTTTATCAGCTTCTCCCGATTATATTCATACATAACTTTAACGCCTTCAATCAGCTCATCTTCTTTGATTTCTTCTTGCCAGTACGCATCCACCAATTGATTTAAAGCTATTGCTAAATCTCTCTGTGTACGATAGAAAAGTCTTAGTTCCAAAAAACTCACCTCTGAATTTCACTTAATTCTTATTTTACTCTTACTCATTTCTTAATTCAATTTTATCCTGGCTATTCGACTTATTCTCTTAAAATGTTACAAGAAACAAAAAAAGGACTTCGCATCTCAACAGACACGAAGCCTTCTATGGTGTTACTTTGTTAACAACAGTTCGGATAATTCCTCAATTTCAATTCTGTAACTATCTTCAGTTGGAAGTGGTTGCTCTGGTAACTCGATTGGAACTTGAACAAATTTTTTCATGATATTATTATCATGATCCTTTACAGAAACAGTCATACCAATTTCTTTTTCTCCAAGAATATAAGGAGAAAATCCATCTATCATTTTCTTAAAGACAACTACAATCTCCTCGAAAGTCTGCTCGTAACTATCTTTTGGTTTGAAATATACCCCTATTCTTCTCTTTCCAAATGTAAGATGAGGGTAGACACTTTTACGAAGTTCGTCTGCAATATTTTCAAATGCTTCGTACCAATCATTTTCTGCTTTGTCGAAGTATAACTCCACAAATGCAAGATTTCGAACATCTTTTGCTGAGCATCTATAAATTAAACCAGTTTTGCCCCCACCGCAACTAAGGATTCGATCATTTCGATTTGTCTTTTTATCGTAATGAAAATTAAGAAAATACGGTATCTTGCTACGCAACACTTGTAACATTGCTCTCTTTACATCTTCAGTTCGATCAAAGTCAGGTAGTGTTGGATTTGTATTAATCTGCCCACAATGCGATGGATGAATTTGCAGGTTCACTAATTCAACATTTAGCAGGGGATTCATTTCCCTTAGTAAATGAAAGTTCTTATATATGTCCAAACTATACATTTCATTTAGTTTTTGCAATACACCAATAGCATCTTCATGAAGCGATAATGCATAAAAATCAACAAACTCCTTCTGATACGATGTAAACCATTTTTTTAGCTCTTCCAAAATTTCTTCATCAAATGACTTTGCAATCCATACTATGACTGATTCATTATATCTCCCAATCATTTCTATCACTCGATTCAAATATGTGTTATTTGCTTTCGTAAGCTGAACTTCAATATATAAGGGAATTCTTCGTTTAGAATCAACCCCCCGAATATCTATGTTACGATGAGCATGTCTCTGTTCCAGAATTATATTATCCACTTGAAAACCCAGTGAATCTGAAAGCAATTGCGGATGTTCCTTTAGGAATATAGACAATATATTTTCTTTTATTGAACCATTCTTACTCATGCCATACATCCTTTCGATATTTGGTTATACCTTACTCATCAATTTTGGTAAAAAATAAATACATGAAAAAAGCACCTACCAAATTCATCTACAGATTCGGTAAGTGCTTTGCCTTTTACTTATAAAATTGTTCTTCTGCCGGTTTTTCAAAACCATATTCCCACCCCATTTTTTCTATTTTCTGTGAATTATAAAGCCGTTATTGGCTATAGTCAAGCATTCTAAACGAACATCCATTCCATATATATATCATATGAATAACATCTATATATGTTATGTAAAGCTCTATATACCAGGTATCGGAGAAATCTTTATTTTATATGAAGTTTATATTTATACCATTAATAACTTATATCTATTCCGTATGTAAACGGCAACAGTAAGTCTGTTACCGCCGAGGCAATTATAGCTCCTTTATTTCGCTAATCATTTCCCCGATTTCTTGGAGATCGGATAGAATACTTTCTTTTGACCATTCAGCATCCAAGATGAATTCAATTATTTCAAGAAGAAGCTCTTTTTCTTCTGCAGTGAGCAAATTTCCATTGTGTTGGATTTGATGATTGAATATCAATTCCTTAATGCTCATTGTCTCACCCTTGTCCCAGCTCAAACTGGAGCCAACCAATGTCCATGGTTCCACTTTTAATGCCTCTGCAAGTGCCATTAGTTTAGGAAACCCTGGAGACTTTCTTTTTGACCGCTCCAATCGGTTAAGATATGAAGCTGAGATTCCTGTTAACTCTGAAAGCTTGCCAAGAGACATTCCTCTCTCTTCTCGCAGTTTTTTCAGCATCTTCCCGAAGTCATCACTCATCTGTTCCTTTTTCAATTTAATCCTCTCCTCGTTTACATTTTCCAGAATGGAAATCCTGCTTTCTGATCGAATGATCGTTTTATCATAGTTATGAGGAAGAATTTTGATAACTTAAATCAATAAAGATTTCTTACATTTCTATCAGGTTATTTTGTAAATGTAGTAAGGGAAAATTTAAATTAAGTTCTGCTTTTAACTGTATCGTAATTAGCACAAAAAACAGCCACTCATTTTGAAGCGAGTGACTGTTATAGCATTAAATAGTATCTTTACCCTTGTTTTCATTTATCACTTTCCATACGTAATTTGTATAAGTTTTTAGTTCCTTCGCAATTTCCACCTGCTTCATCCCCTTTTTATGAAGCCGTAGTATTTGCTCTTTCTTCGTCATCTTTTCATGTAGCATCTCAATCATCCTCCGCAAATTTTTAACTATATTATAGTTAGAAATAAATAATTGCGATAGTAATCGAGGTTTGTGATTAGAGTATATGATTGATGTATATTTGTATAAACTATTAAAATTCTCAATGTCCTAACATTGACCTCTTATTGTCCTATCGCTGACCTTAAATACTCTTACTCTAAGATATATAATAATATCAAATATAGCGATGAGGAGCTGTTATCAATGCACATTGGAAATAAAGTAAAGGAACTTAGAAATTTAAAGTTATGGACTCAAGCTCAGTTAGCCGAAAGTGCAAAAGTAAGTGAAAGGACTGTACGTAGATTAGAAGCCACAGGAAAAGCTGAGAGTGCAACTTTACTCTCTATTTTAAATGCATTAGAAACTAACCTGGCAGAACTTGAAAGTCTGTTTGATAATGAAGATGTGCTTAAAGATGAGGGAAAACAAAAGTTTGCAGATACAAAGTTTCTCCAAAGAGTTATGAACGGGAGAGAACTTGCTCGAATGATCTCTTCTGTCCATAGCTTTGGGTACGACTACCATGACTGTAATACAGAAGAACAAATTGAAGTTGTGCAGGGCTTTTTAGCTACTGTTGCTGATGTAATTGATATATGGAATATGATTGAGATTGGACAAAGATTTGAATTAGAAATAATGTTAAATGAACAAATAAAACAATTAGAAGAGCGTGGATTATGGATTTTTGGTCTCCGCCAAGTTAATAACGATAATTGGATAACTGTTGTTATTGAAATCTATTCGAAAGATAATCCGATGATACAAAAGGTAAAAATTGATCAAGGCTTCATGCAAGTAAAATTATAAATTAAGTTCTGCATATAACCAGAAGAGTTTTTCTGGTTATATGCAGATAAGTTCACCTTTCTTAATATAAATTAGATGGCTCTATTATGAACACTTAAAATAAACCCAGTAGTTTCAAATATTCCTTAGTAAAATCTATGGCTAAAAGGTCATACTCATCTATTGAAAAAACGCCAGGATTATCAGGTACTTTCACCTTAATTTTTTGTTCTGAAGTATAAATATTATAAACATCAATTTCTATTTCAAATATTTTATGTTTAACACCGTTTTCTAATACGATATACCCAGTATTCAATATTTCATAATGTCCAGGCATAATTAATTGAATATCGGAATCATAGTTCACAAAATTATGATTCGGAATATGTAGCTTTCTTACACGTTGAAGATTATTTCTTGAAAATCCCCCAGCATATTCATATTTATCATTATAAAATCCAAATACACCTTCCTTACAAACTACAAATTTATCATCTCCACCTCTGCCCTTATAGTCAGTTAGTGGACTACCTTCTTCTAATTGAGATGTGTTCGGAATAAACCTTAAGAATATCGCTTGTTCTTCTATTTCTTTCTCTAAATCTTTAACACTTGCAAATTCAAGTTCATCAATTACAGTTGTTGATTCAAATATTCCTATATCGGGAATATTGTATATGTAACGTACTTCTTCAAATTCAAGGTTGTCTTTATTCATAAGCTCTATCCCCTTCCACAAAAATATCCTATGATTCTAACTAATATTATATTTGGTAATTTTCATTTTGCAAAAAAATATATATAAACCCAAGAATGTTGATATAACAGCATTCCTGGGTTTTTCATTTTAACTTTTAGCAGAGAACTAACTTAAAATACTGTTTGGACATTTTGGTTGAAAAAAAGTAATTTTAGATGGCTGTTTTATGAGGAGTTACTATATGATTTTCGATGATATTGCATACTTCGGTAATGTTAATCTTCTTTGTAGGGGATTGATAAGATTTAATATATGGTACTACTCGCTCTGCTTTTAGAACATTTATGATTGTCCTATCCATGTTTGTTAATGCACACCTTGGATGTGAAAAAACAAGCAGACTTACAACATCATATGAACCCTTTAAAATTCTATTCAATAACTCTTCATGTCGGAAAATCTGCCCTTCTGGATTGTCAATCTGTTCCATAACACCATTAAAGGTTCTTTCCCAATTACCAAATCTATCAATAGAAATAGTACCCTTATAATTCTTTGTTTCTAAGTGGAAAATCCCATTTCGACCGACGACTAAATGGTCAATTTGTTGAACTAAATCATCAAACTTCAAAAAAATATTATTATAGATTTTGTAGTAGTTTGGATTTAAAAAATTTAGTTGGTGGCTCACATTTTTCTCACCTAAATTTACATAATGCTGAGTATTCTTTTGTCTCGTTTTCTTATTTTTTTGCTTTTCTAATATTTTTCTTTCCACCATTATTTTGTCAACCTCTGCCCACACATCGGATAAGGAGCCAGCCTTGAAATAATTCAATATTGTAAAATGCAAAGGCAAATTAGTATTTGCATTTATTTCTCTTGCGGTTAAATGTTTCTTACATTTTTCGTATTCAGTTATTAGTAAATCAATCAGTTTTTCTTTTGTATATTTTTTTTTCTTTGTTTTATTTTTTTCTTTAAATCCCGCTTCTTTTTTTAATTCATACATCCCGCCAAAAGTATGAAGGAAATCAGATAATCTATATTCCTTGCAATATTTTTTTAAATCATTTATGGTTGCAGGTCTATTTAATGTCTGACTTAAATTTTTATAGAATGTTAGCAATACTTTCTTTGAAATTATTTTATTTGGTTTTGGTTCAAAATTTGGTTTCAGTCCCGCTTCGATTAATGCTTGGTTATAAGTGCCAAAGAGCAACGTAAGATTACGATATGAATACCCTTTTTTATTATACTCAACAACAGTTGGAGTACGACCAAGTTCATTTGCCAATTGTTGAAGGTTATTTAGGTATTGGTTTTTATCTAAACTTTCACCTGAATTTTTACTCCTTACCAAATTTAATTCTTCCTTTGGAACACCTGCTTTTATTAGGATTTCATTAAATGTGATACCAAAACGCTTCCTTAGATAAGTGCGTGAGGGAGTGTTTACTCTTCTTTTAAAAAAGTCATGACATCCCTTCGGCTGAATAGCATCATATTCTTCTTTAATAATAGCCAGTAATTCTTCATCGCTTAATGAATTTGGATTTACTTTAGCCATATACATCGCTCCTTATTTTACAATTCTCAATGATTCAGCATTAATAATTGGAGAAACCAATAAAAGTCTTGGCATAAAAGCGACCAGGGTTAAGGGTTCCTATATTTATAAATTGCTAATAACTGTAACAATCACTTAATCTCTTCTATATCCAGATAGTTCACTATAGCAAAATCAACTTGACTAATTTGAACTTTTTTCTTGTCATATTGGATAGAAATTGGAATACATCCTAACGCCTTAATCACAAGCATTATCACAGGTTGATTCTGATCATCATAGGATATATATTCCCCATCTAAAAGAAATGAAGTACCCCGATTTAGACGGATATATTCAGAACCTAAATTAATGTCCAAGTTCTTTAGCATCGTAACAGTCTTTTTCTGAACATATCCGTTAGCTTGTCCATAATACTCGTAATCTTCAATATCCCAATCCCAATGAAAGATCCCTTCCTTACAAACTATGAATTCATCCTCTCCCCCTGGAAAGATTACATCTGTGTTAATCTCACCCCCCTCTTCATCATGTCCTTTTTTAATGGATTCCTTTTGTTCTTCAATTTCTTCTCTAAGAACTTCGATGCTTGATAAATCTTTTGTTCCCAAAAGTTTCATAGTTCTAAATAATTCATTTGTCTTTTCACCGTACATGAAAGAAACAGGAACAGAAGTGTTAAATGATTCTCTTTGCTCTAAATATCCCTCTTTTGATTTTCTCCAAGTATTTAATTCAATAACATTACTCATCAATATTCCTCCTTTAAATTCGATATCTCAATTAATCTATGAGAGATTCTTGAAGGTTTCCAGATTAGTTTTATTCCGATTAAAAAGATTGAAAAAATCTGGAAAGGTACATTGACTTGCTTGCTCCTTGAAAGGAGGAGCTGTTAAAATATTTTAACTCCTTACGATACTGTAACTAATTCTTTTTCCAAGCCTAACAATTCACAAACTTGTGCAAAGTATTCAGTTGGCATTAAATTATTAAAAACCCATTGTGACTGTGCTGTTACGTTGTTATGACGCTGTGAATAATTGATAAATGATTCAACGATTTTTATGGCAATTTTCCAATCAACTTCAACGTTGTACCGAACCTGTACACCTTTATTGGAAATCCTATTATTTCTAAACAAGCATCGCATTATGGTAAAGTTGTTTTCTGCCATCGGACTTAAAAAATAAAACAGGTTCGACTCTTTTTTGTATAATCCCTGTACATATTTTCTAATTTCTTTATTCTCATAGATTTCAAGTGGAGTCCAAAAGTACCCTTCAAAAGTCAAAAATAATCTCCCACAAGAAAACTTAGGAGAATCCTTTAATACTTTTAACACTTTATTTATTTTCTTGTATTCTTTTTGCTGTACTTCTGATTTCGTAACAGAAAGGTGAATAACTTTATCGGAAGAATTTAATAGAGATTTTATTTCCAGTGTTGTAGATATTTCGCTAATTCTAATTAAATTTGCATTAATCATTTTTCTAACCTCCAATAATAATTGTTATTTTTATTTGTGAAGGGAGAATAATAGCGTTACTCTCCCTTTTGTTTTTTTTAATTTTGCCAATCTATAGAAGTTCCCATATCCCAAAGATCGTTTGTTGAATATCTTTTGATTAGATTGTTTAGCCAGCTATTATAAGCAAAATCCTTTGCTAAGATATTCTCTTTCCAAGTATCCTTTAAAAGGTTCATGAACTTTTCACTAAATCCAATCATTCGCATAACCATGAGCTTAGACGAAGTGTGTTCAATTACAAAAATATCTATTTTGTTCGACTGGATGCTAAATGGAATACCCTTTCTTCCGTAAATAGTTGGATCAAAAGGGAATTCCATTGGCGGTAAAGTTCCTATACGCATTAGTAAAAGAAGGTACTCCCCATCTTTAACGTAACGGAAACGAATCACGCCATTTTTTAATTCCTTTTTTTCTTTTGAAGTGATATTGCTCCATTTTACAGTGATGAACAATGAACCATCTGAAACATAATTCAGTGCAGTTCCTTCACCTCTCGAAATGGAATCAATGAGTGGAAATGTTTCTCCTACCGCAAAAGTTTGTACATTCATTTGTTTTAACTCCTTTCAAATATCAAAAATTTATTAGGTTAGATTGTGTATAGTTACAACCACTAACCTATGTAAAAAATGCTTAGGAGTCGTAATAAACAAAAGTTAAATTATTCAGTTTTCAAGGAACAAAAAAAGCTAATCTTACTTAGACATCAATGCAAACGCCTAACTTCTGTTCCAAGAAGGGCATACTTCCCCCTTGGGATAAAAAAGTTAAACGTATGAAATTGAAAAATCTAAGTAAAATTAGCTTTAAATATCAAAAAATATATAAAAAATTAACTGTAGTCATAATATAACGACTTGTTTCATTTAGTCAATAGATTTTTTAAAAATTATCCAAAAAAATCCATTTGAGTTACAATCATAACTCAAATGAATTAGATACATAAAAAAGAACCACCCGAAGCCTGGTAAGCGGAGTGGTTCTTCACATGGATTTACTTATTGCCGAAGCAAATTTTGCGATAGTGATATTGCGAAGTATCCTATCCCCTTAATTATAACCAAATTTAACCACCTAAACAACAGCTTTAGATAGTTACATATTCATTCTACAAACATCTTTAACTCTTCTTCTGATAATTCGTCTGGAGCTACTACTCCTTTTTCCTTACAATACTCATATAAAGCCCGAACTTTCACCTTCTTTCCATCGGGTATCGAAAAAACCCCATCTTCAAAATGGTCATCAAAGAATTTTATTTCCTTGAACAATTCCAAATAAATCACCTCTACCTAATCAAATATCAAATACCTAACTATCCAATCCATATGATTTTATACTTTATGCAGTAAAATCAACGTTCTCTATAGCTTTTAGTAATGATTATATTACTGTTTAGATGTTGAAAAAAGAAGGGATTAGTCTGTTTTGTTTCTTTAAGTCCAGTATAAGCAATTAACAGTGCTTTTGCTCTATTTAAGGATAAATTAGTTGTTTTGGGGTTTCTATAATCATCATTCAAATGCCCTAAATGCTTTAATTTTTGAAAGTCTTCTTTTTTCGGGGGAAGGTGAAAAAGATATGCTCCACATGAAATTAATACAGTAGAAGATTGTATAGAAAATTTGGGGGTCCTTACGAAGTGTAAACCTAATTTTTTGGCTTTACCTTCTTCTAACATTTTCTCTAATGCTTTTTTCTTTAGCTCGTATAAAAACTTGGGTTCAACTGCTGTTTTTGCATGCTTGTTTACGACAAAAATAGCCTTTGATAAGTTCTCCACTGTAAATTCTAAATCAATATGTCGATCATTCTGGTATCTTTTTCTTTTAGATTTCACTGTTACCATCTCCTATTTTCTATCCTTTAACATATTAAACATATCTTAAAACTACTTTAAATCATTTTCTGGTAGATTCCGCAAATACCTATCCCTGTTAAAACTGTATATTAATTATTCAATAGCATTCCTCCTACGATTATGTCTAATAGACACCTATTTTTTAAAGCCTCTATATTATAGAAATCTTTTGATAGTATATAACGCAAGTGTAAAAGTGTAGGTTATTTATTTCCAATTCTGCATCACAAAAACATCGGTCCATTAGAATTAACAATCCTAAAACCTTTCCCTCTACTATGTATCCACCCAAAAAACTCGTTCCAACTCCCCTCCTCCCTTAAACCTTACCAACTCTTACTCTCCCAACGCCTCAAGCCGTTTTCCAATATTCTCCGCCTAATAAAGTCGTTCCTGCATTTTCCCCACATTCATCTAATTTTTGTTCAGATTTTACAACCATTTTGGACTAAAAAAGTCGTTCCAGAGTAGAGTTAAGGGATTAGGTTTTAGGGGAAAAGAAAAAGGAATAAAGGCTCGAAAACCCTTATTCCTTCTGGCTTTTTTCAATTTTAATCTTGCTCTTTAATTCCCTATTTCTTCCTTAACCCTTGTTTCTACTCTACCGACTTTTTTTGTCCTGAACCGAGTTTTTTTGGTCAGGAGCGAGTTTATTGGGTGAAGACATTAAAAGAGAGCTGTAAACATTGATTTTATATAAATAGAAACCCATTTATTTTGAACAAAGACTGACCAAAATGAATGAATTGGGTTTTAAAGTGGAGTTAGTTCTTATAAAAAAGATTGAATGTTTTTAACCTTAATCTAACAACTTAAAGTTCAAATCATAAACTACAGAATATAAAACTATTGATTTCTTCTTGCAATATTCTTTAATATCTTTCCACATTGGCCATCCATCAACCTGATTAAAATTACTTATATACCCTCGATACTCATAACTTTCTTCTGGTTCATCAAGAAACTTATACTTAATCAATATATCTAAATGTTTTTCCATTTGTTTATTCTTTAAATTTAGTAAGTCTTTTACTTCATCTAATTTTTCTTTTTGACATAAAAACACCCCTTTAGACAATCATATCTAAAGGGGAAAAGCTTCGCGACTTTATTCCAAATCTACAAAAACTTCCTTAAACCCCAATCTACCTACTCCACCGTAACGCTCTTTGCAAGGTTACGCGGCTTATCTACGTCGCAGCCGCGGTGCAGCGCTGCGTAGTAGGAGATTAGTTGTAATGGTACGACAGAGATAAGAGGTGTTAATAGTTCATGCACTTCTGGGAGAACGAATGTGTCTCCGTTCATTTCCAAGCCTTTCATGGAAATGATGCATGGGTTTGCTCCACGGGCAACGACCTCTTTTACGTTCCCACGGATGCTTAAGTTGACAATTTCTTGGGTAGCTAAGGCAATGATTGGTGTACCGTCTTCGATTAAAGCAATCGTTCCGTGCTTTAATTCTCCACCTGCAAAGCCTTCTGCTTGGATATAAGAGATTTCCTTCAGTTTCAGAGAGCCTTCTAAACCTACATAATAGTCAATACCGCGGCCGATGAAGAAAGCGTTGCGTGTATCAGCTAAGAAATCACGGGCAATTTGCTCGAAGTCATCCTTCTCATCACAAAGAACTTCCATCGCATTAGCAATGATCCCAAGCTCTTTTGCTAGATCAAAGTCAATTTCATGTCCACGGCTTTTTGCAGTTACAGCCGCTAAAATGGAAAGAACAGCAATTTGAGCTGTATAAGCTTTCGTAGAGGCAACAGCAATTTCAGGACCCGCATGTAAAAGCAGTGTATAATCTGCTTCACGTGATAAAGTAGAGCCTGGTACGTTTGTAATCGTTAATGCTTTATAGCCTTGCGCTTTTACATTAACAAGTACGGCACGGCTGTCTGCTGTTTCTCCACTTTGCGAAATGAAAATGAACAATGGCTTTTCAGATAGCAATGGCATATTGTAGCCGAACTCACTTGCAATATGCACTTCGACTGGAATTTTCGCCATCTTTTCAATCAGTTGTTTTCCAACCAATCCAGCATGATAAGAAGTACCTGCTGCGACAATATATACTCGATCTGACTCTTTCATGGCAGCAACAATTTCATCGTCAATGTGTAGAGAGCCATCTTCAGCACGATACTCTTGAACAATTTTGCGAATCACTAGTGGCTGCTCATCGATTTCTTTAAGCATGTAGTGAGGGTACGTACCCTTTTCAATGTCACTTGCATCAAGCTTTGCTGTAAATGGAGCACGGCTCATTACCTCACCGTCTAGCGTTTGGATCGTGACTTCGTTCTGCTTCACGATAACCATTTCTTTATCCATTAATTCAACAAATTGATTGGTCACTTGCAGCATCGCCATCGCATCACTTGCCACAACATTAAAACCTTCACCAAGACCAACTAATAACGGGCTTTTATTTTTGGCAACAAAAATCGTATTCGGATTGTCTGAATCTAAAAGAGCCAACGCATAAGAACCTTTTACAAGCTTTAGCGTTTTGCGGAATGCTTCTTCCACAGTAAGCCCTTCTTTTATAAAGATTTCGATCAACTGAACAACTACTTCCGTGTCCGTATCACTTTTTAAAGCTGTATCCATTAAAAATTCTTCTTTTAAAAGCTCGTAGTTTTCGATAACACCGTTGTGAACAAGGGTAAATCGTTCTGTTGTACTCTGATGTGGATGAGCATTAACCACACTTGGAACACCATGTGTCGCCCAACGGGTATGACCGATCCCCATACTCGCTGCCACTTTCGTATCAACAATATTGCGCAAATCGGCTATTCTGCCTTTCTCCTTAAAAACATGTACGCCTTCTGCATTCATTACAGCGATTCCTGCTGAGTCATAGCCTCTATACTCTAACTTTTCTAAGCCTTTAATTAAAATTTCTTTTGCATCATTATTTCCAATATAACCAACGATTCCGCACATATTTATTCTTCCTCCCAAACAAGGGGGCAAGAATCCTTTACATATAAGGGGCACTTGCCCCCTTATCTCTGTATTTTAAAATCTTATGATGTGATGCAGCTTTTCTTCTCTTTGTCCACCAAGTCGCCTTGATGTTTTAAAGAAGAAATGACGGTTGGCATCTACAACCGGGAGGTATCCGCCGAACATTCGATAAACCTCCTCCTCGTCAACTAACTACTCCTTCGCTCCAGTAATTAGTTCAGGCGCTTTAAAAAATCAATGCCTTCTGCCCACCTTTCTATTTTGAGTAAAGCTTTTGCAAAAAAAATTCTTGTTACAAATACAATAGACGAACCAAGATGGTGAAAGGTTACAAGAAAAAAGAATTTCTTACAAAAACAGGTTCATCATAACCTAGAATTCTATTCACGTCAACTAATAACTGGATGGCAAAAAGCTCTCTAATCATAAAATATGCATAAGGGCTGTCAAAAGTCCCTTATGCAAAACAAATGCGCAAGTGCCTTGAACATCGCCACACAAACTGGAAGGGTCTGGTCTTTCGATAACGAAAATCGATAAGCGATAGCGAATCGAAATTAATCTATCGTAGGAGAACCTAAAGTTATATAGGCGAAAGGCTACTTGCGCTAGACGTATAACACTAAATATTAGAGTTCAAAATAAAAATTTCTGCAGTATGTTTTTATCCTTAATAGGATCTCTCTCTTTATTCTTGAAGTCCCATTTCCTCTTTAACAACCTCAGCAATACGTTCTACGTATGATTGACACTGCTCTTCTGTCGGCGCCTCTGCCATAACACGAACCAATGGCTCCGTTCCGGACGGACGAACTAAAATACGACCATTGCCATTCATCTCAGCTTCTACTTCTGCAATAATCGCTTTTACTTTTTCGTTATCGGTGACATGATGTTTATCTGTAACAAGAATATTGACAAGCTTTTGCGGGAATTTTTCCATTTCAGCGGCAAGCTCTGATAACTTCTTTTTTGTCATTTTCATAATATTGACGAGCTGCAGCCCTGTCAACAGACCATCACCTGTCGTATTGTATTCTAAGAAAATAATATGGCCGGACTGCTCGCCCCCCAAATTAAAACCGTTTTTCTTCATTTCTTCAACCACATAACGGTCGCCAACTGCTGTTTGTACGCTCTTGATTTCATTTGCTTCAAGGCCTTTATAAAAGCCAAGATTGCTCATCACAGTAGAAACAACAGTGTTATGCTTTAAGCGTCCATTGGCATGCATATATTTCGCACATATGAACATGATTTGATCACCGTCAACGATGTCTCCATTCTCATCAATGGCAATGAGGCGATCGCCATCTCCATCAAAAGCAAGACCGACATCTGCTTCTTTTTCTTTTAAGAAGGCCGCCAATGCTTCTGGATGAGTAGAACCAACCCCATCATTAATATTAAGACCATTAGGAGAAGCCCCCATTGTCGATAAATCCGCTTCAAGATCAGCGAATAAGTGTGCTGCCAATGAAGATGTCGCACCATGAGCACAATCCAAAGCAATATGTATGCCGGAAAAGTCCTCGTCCACCGTTTGCTTTAAGAATTGCAGGTACTTTTGACCACCTTCAAAATAATCATTAACTTGTCCAAGATTTTCACCGACTGGCCTTGGTAACTCATCCTCTGCCATGTCCAATAATTGCTCAATTTCCTGCTCTTGTTCATCCGAAAGCTTAAAACCATCTGAACCAAAAAATTTGATCCCATTGTCAGCAACTGGATTATGCGACGCTGAAATCATGACTCCAGCTTGCGCCCCGAGTACTTTTGTTAAATAGGCGACCCCTGGGGTGGAAATAACACCTAAGCGCATGACCTCCGCACCAATCGATAGTAACCCAGCAACTAACGCTCCCTCTAGCATATGACCTGAAATGCGTGTATCGCGACCAATTAAAACTTTTGGTCTAGGCTGATCCTTCGTTAGAACATATCCTCCAAGGCGGCCTAATTTAAAGGCAAGCTCTGGCGTTAATTCGCTATTGGCAACTCCGCGAACTCCATCCGTACCGAAATATTTACCCATCTATTCTCGCTCCTTTTCCTATTCAATCACTACTCATCTTCTTGAGTTATTAATATTTTCACAGTCTCTCTCGCTAATTTCCATTCCACATTGTTCGGTCCATCGACCTGAATCTTGACTTCATGCTCCCCTGGTTCCAAATTTGATGCATCAATAAAAAGGCGAAAGCTTGATGCTGATAAGGAGGCGATGTCTCCACTGCTGCCTGATAGCGTCAGGCTTGTCGAGCCATTCGCTGGTTCACGAAACACAGCTTCATATGAATTTGATAGTCCTTCTATACCAATAGGAATATTAGAAAACGTTCGATCTTCTGTTTTATTGGCCCGAATCGATACTTTTACGACTTGTGGGTCAACGGCAATAACCCCTTCAGAGATAATGACAGGTAGGGTCAGCTCAGTATCCTTTTCAATTTCACTTACATCTAGTTCTACCCGGACTGAATCGGTTTTGTCTAATACATCCTCAGGGGCGATGATTTTCGCTTCATCTTTTTCCAATCTGATCGATTCAATCGTGACACCCGCTGGCAATCTTCCCGATTGCACAATGTTGATCGGGACTGTCTTCGTTGATGCTTTTACCGGAATTGTCACTTGAACCGTGCTAGGTTCAACAAGAACATCCAATTTATTTAAAGCTTGATCAAGGACTAATATATTTGCTTCTCTTTTGATCGTTTCATTAATTGGCCCTTTTATATCTAATGTCGCCTTCACATACGTAATGCTCTCAACGACATCCTTCGCCCCTGTCACCGTTACTTTATTCGGCTCTACAACGGCAACATCTGAAACATAACCTTCTGCTAAAATATTGCTATCGAACTCTGCTTCGACACTAAATTCCTTCGATACTTTTTCTTGTACGGATACCGTAATGGTCGCAGGATCAATGCTAACCTTTAATCTTTCTGATATGTCCCGAATCTGAATTTGTACTTCTTGGGTACCAATTTCTGCTTCTGTTAAATCAACGTATACTTCAAATCCTCTTTGCGCTAGAGCTTGCTGAAGATTTGAGCGAGGACCCGATAACGTCAGCTTCACAGTTTCCGGCACACCTGTTACAACAAGATTGTCCGCATCATAATAGCTTGTTACCGGCACTGCTTCAATGACCTCAGATTCTTGATCCTGAGGAACATTGACAACCGATTTATTTTCCTCATTCACATTTTCAAAAAGTAATAATGCCAACACTAGCGCTATCACGCGAATAAACCATTTATTTTCGATCAATTTATTAATATATTTATCCATTCGCTTTCCCCCTCCAGTTCCAGCGACCTGAAGAAGTCTGTTTAGCTTTTACCCCGGACAGTAGTTCCGCTCCTATTAACTCTCTGAATTTATCGAGCTTCAGATCACGATGCAGCTCGCCATTCTTCGTTAATGAAATCGAGCCCGTTTCTTCTGAAACAATGACTGTTAAGCTATCTGTAACCTCACTAATACCTAATGCTGCCCGATGCCTTGTCCCTAGTTCCTTTGAAATAAAAGGGCTCTCCGACAAGGGCAAATAACATGCTGCTGCGGCAACAGAATTTTTTTGTAAAATTACTGCGCCATCATGCAACGGTGTATTTGGGATAAAAATATTGATTAATAGCTCTGATGATATATTCGCATTAAGTGGAATTCCAGTTTCTATATAGTCTGCTAACCCCGTCTCTCGCTCAACGGAAATAAGGGCTCCAATCCGTCGTTTTGCCATATAATCTGTTGCCTTCACAATGGCTTCTACCATTTTTTCTTGTTCATCCTCTTCCTGATGCCCAGAGCGCGAGAAAAAGCCGCCTCTTCCCAATTGTTCCAAGGCTCTTCTTAACTCTGGCTGGAATATAATCACAAATGCGACGACTCCCCATATGAGTACTTGCTCCATCATCCAATTAAGCGTTTGTAAATGAAACTTGTCACTGATCAAAGTTACAATCAAAACAACAAAGATTCCTTTTAACAATTGAACAGCTTTCGTTCCTTTTATCACCATGATGAGCTTGTATATCACGAAAGTTACTAGGAGAATGTCAATGGCATTAATCAGTAGATCAAAGAGATTGAAATTTCCAATCGACATGGGACTTCCTCCAATTATATATTTAAAAGCAAGCATGCTTTGATTTCGATTCATTTTACCCTATAGTATACCATATTTCAAAGAAACGCCATTTTAATCACATGTGAAAGATCCGCAATACAAAAAAAGCTCAGTGCGCCTTCGGAAAAATCGAAAAAAAACGTTACCTGCGAGAATGAACCCTTCATACATACTGGAGGGTATAGTGCTTTCGTTAAAAACTTCCTCTCTTCAATGCTCAAATAAAAAGGACCTTAAAGTTCAATAGATATCGATCCATTAAATATTATTCACCATAGAAAAGCAGTCACACCTTGTGACTGCTCCGACTCTTCGAAGAAGTTAATCGCTTCTTTCGCCATATTCTTCAAATGATACCATACCCATTCGAAGATCACATTGATTTCCTCAATCTCTCCGGTAACATCTCCGGCGGAAGCTAAATATTTCTCCCCGTTTATAACCGTTCCGTTTATAACGGTTACATTCCCATCAATCTGTCCGTCAATTCTAAGGCTGCCGTTTCGAACAACAACATCCCCTTTGACAACTTCGCCTTCTGGTACAATAACCGTATCATTTTTAACAATCAGGTTTGGCTGTTTCGAGACAGACAAATTATGGCCTGTGTTCCATGAGGAAAAAAGACTGCCCACCATCAAAACTAGAAACAAAGAGGCCGCGGTTAACAGCGGATGATGCCTCAACCATCTTTGGAAACCTACTTTTTTCTTTTCTTTTGGCAATCTATTCATCACATTCAATGTAAAGTCATCTGATGTTGTCACATGGGCAATACTCTTTACTAAAGCCAAAGATTTTTCTAGTTCCTGAAAATGCTTTTGACATTCAGGACATTTTAGAAGATGTTCTTTCAGTTCCTTTTCATGCTCTGTTGAGATCTCCTCATCTAAATATTCATGCATATAAGCAACATATTTTTCAGAACAACTCACTGTTCTCACCTCTCATTAAACATTCCGTAATTGGTGTCTCAACGCTTCTCGCCCTCTATGAATTCGGGTTTTAACTGTTCCTAAAGGCATATCCAGAATCTTACTGATTTCGTTTAACGAAAGTTCTTCGATATACTTTAAAACGATGACAGAGCGATACTTTTCAGGTAATTTTGCGATCTCTCTCTGGATCGTTTCATGTAGTTCAATACTTTCGACCTCTTCCTCTGGTAACGCTGAATCAGAAGGAACTTGCGAGTACATCGTTAACCCATCTGTACCAGAGACCTCCGCATCCAGGTAAAAATCCGGTTTCTTTTTTCTAATCCGGTCAATACACAGATTTGTGGCAATTCGATATAGCCACGTTGAAAATTTTAAATCAATATTAAAGCTTGCAATGTTTACATATGCTCGGATAAATGCCTCCTGTGCCATGTCCTCAGCCTCATGGCGATTCCCCAGCATTCGAAAGCATAGTTGAAATACTTTATCTTTATAGATTTCAACTATTTCCGCATAGGCATTTTGATCGCCTTTCAGTACTTGCTTAATTCTTTTTTTGACTATTGCATCCATTTTTCTATTTACCTCCGCTCTATGCGGCTAGTCGATATACGAATCGATAGCAGAAAAAGTTTCATTTATTTACGAGAACAATTTATTAATTCTCTATTCTAAGCTAAAGTATCAAAGTTACGTAAGTAAATGGAACCATGATTATTTATATACCTTCTATTTTAACAAAAAGGTTTAAGAATTTGGACATCGGGAATAAAGAATTTAAAGGATGGTGTTATGAGGACAAAATTATTACAGGAAATTGAATCGTGTCGTAATCAAATGATCTCCATTGCCGCCTCGACTTCACTTACAGATGAAGAAGTACTTAAGCTTAGCAAAGAACTTGATGTTTTGTTAAATCAGTATCAAGAATACGAAGAAACCCTAAAATAATAGTAAACTGCACCCCCATACCTAGCGTTGGGGGTGCAGCCCTTACTATCAAATATGTCTCTCTATTACATTTTATAATAATTTCTCACCAAATAAGGAACCCATTAAAGCCACCGCCACTGACGCTGTTTTGTTTTTCTCATCTAAGATTGGATTTACTTCAACAAATTCAGCTGAAGTGATAATTTCCGATTCAGCTAACATCTCCATCGCTAAATGGCTTTCACGATAGCTTATCCCTCCATTCACCGGAGTTCCGACTCCAGGCGCATCTGTTGGGTCCAACCCATCTAAATCCAGTGACAAATGTACCCCATCTGTCCGTTCCTGTAAATATTGAATTGATTCTTCCATGACCTTTGTCATCCCTAAACGATCAATTTCATGCATTGTATAGACTCTAATTCCCTTTTCTTTAATGAGTGCTCTCTCGCCTTCATCTAATGAACGAGCGCCAATAATCACGATATTTTCAGGTTTTACTTTTGGTTGATAACCGCCTATCTTCGTTAACAACGGATGCCCTAAACCAATACTGACAGCTAAGGGCATTCCATGAATGTTACCAGACGGTGATGTTTCAGCCGTATTTAGATCACCGTGAGCATCGTACCAGATTACGCCCAGATTCTGATAGTGCCTAGATACACCTGCTAGAGTTCCTATGGCAATACTATGATCGCCACCCAACACTAAAGGGAAGGCGCCGGATTGAATGACTTCATCTACTTTGTCAGCTAGGATAGCCGTTTTCTCAGCAATCAATTCAAGATTCCTTAGCTTTGACTCCTTATCAATCCGAACCTCCGGTCTCCCAATTGAAATATCACCAAGATCAATCACTTCATCAAATAACATTTGTAACCTTTCATTTACTCCCGCGTAGCGAATGGCACTTGGCCCCATATCTACACCACGCCTCATTTGCCCCAAATCCATCGGCATCCCGATAATAGATAACTTTCGCACCTGCTTTTCCCTCCCATCTTGTCTTACTCTTATTTTATACGCTTACATTCCTTTGACTCAACTCGACAAAATAATGTATATATATACGTTTGAAAATTCAGTAAAATCCAAATACCAGAGCATACACATTCATATAAATACATGGAGTATTTTGAACAATATTGAAGTTAATATTCGCATAAAATGGAGATTTAAAGCTGGGAAAAGAGAATCAGCTGAAGAGCAATAATAGCTCGAGACTATAAATGACTTATACATCGTAGAAATAATTAGATATGTACATACGGGCTTTCAATGATTTTTTATAAATAGACTTACTTACATGATGATTTAATGTAATAGTCACTTTATCGGACTTCCCTCACGAATCATTATTCTGGAAATAATTTAAGTCTAGAAATTTTTTGAAACCTATCGAAATTCTAAAATAACCGCCTTTATCATAGATTCATGATAGCATGATAAAACAAAAAACCTCTTAAGATAACTATCTTAAGAGGTATGAGCCATGAAGGACTCGAACCTTCGACCCTCTGATTAAAAGTCAGATGCTCTACCGACTGAGCTAATGGCTCTAAAATTGGCTGGGCTAGCAGGATTCGAACCTACGAATGACGGAGTCAAAGTCCGTTGCCTTACCACTTGGCTATAGCCCAATAATATGTAAAATTCAAAAATAAAAAGGACTACTTATAGCTTGTCCTGTTTTTATGTTTTTATGATATAACTCTTATTTCCACTAGCGCCCTATAATGAAAATTTGTTACTGACTTTGTAATTAATAATGGTGCCTTATTTTCGCTATTGCGAAAAAAGGTTGGTGGAGGGGGACGGATTCGAACCGCCGAACCCGAAGGAGCGGATTTACAGTCCGCCGCGTTTAGCCACTTCGCTACCCCTCCGAAACATAAAAATGGTGCCGGCCAGAGGACTCGAACCCCCAACCTACTGATTACAAGTCAGTTGCTCTACCAATTGAGCTAGGCCGGCATACATATTAACACAAAAAATTAAAAGATATATTATTTCATTGACGCGAAAAAATAAAGAAGTACATTATTTTCGCTACCGCGAAAAAATGTTGGTGGAGGATGACGGGATCGAACCGCCGACCCCCTGCTTGTAAGGCAGGTGCTCTCCCAGCTGAGCTAATCCTCCAAAGTTGCAACAAGTGCAACTTTAATATGACCCCTACGGGATTCGAACCCGTGTTACCGCCGTGAAAGGGCGGTGTCTTAACCGCTTGACCAAGGGGCCGCAATGTCATTTTCAAAGAGCTTCCAACCGGGCTCGAACCGGTGACCTCTTCCTTACCATGGAAGTGCTCTACCTGCTGAGCTATGGAAGCATGCATTCTAGCTCACAATTATACTACTAATAAAGTGACTAAAATGGCTCCGCGGGTAGGATTCGAACCTACGACCGATCGGTTAACAGCCGATTGCTCTACCACTGAGCTACCGCGGAAAATTAATAATACATTCCTCTACCTTGAATACTTCCCGATTGTCCTCATCTCAGAAAGTTAGCTCAAGTAGCAGCTCGATGAGTACAACTCGCAGCACTTTCATGATGCTTTGCTCGTTGCTCTACCACTGAGCTACCGCGGAAAATTAATAAAATGTTCGCCCGGCAACGTCCTACTCTCACAAGGGGACAGCCCCTCACTACCATCGGCGCTGAGAAGCTTAACTTCCGTGTTCGGTATGGGAACGGGTGTGACCTTCTCGCTATCGTCACCGGAC
>NZ_SWLZ01000024.1 GCF_005502275.1 Robertmurraya siralis | reverse complement strand
TTGAAATTGAAAAAGAATTTTACAACAAGGCTAAAAAATCAATGCTTAACCTTGAACATATTAACAAGTTCGAACAGTTAGAACTAATTTAAGGTTTGGTTTCTATGAAATACAAGAGTAAAGGAATTTCCTAAGGAGGTTTGACATGAAAGTTATCTCCATTAAGCAACCTTGGGCGACGTTGATCGCACTTGGCGAAAAACAATTTGAAACTAGGTCATGGGCTACGAAGCATCGAGGTCCTTTAGCGATTCATGCAAGTAAAAAAATTGATATTGAAGCATGCAAGTACCTTCCAATTACAGCGACTTTGAATAAACACGGAATTGTCCAAACAAACGATCTTCCAGTTGGGAAAATAATTGCTACAAGTAACCTAGTAGATTGCTATCAAGTGGAAACAGATGAGTTACTATGGGCAGATTTCACAAATGGAAAAACAGTAGATGGATTTGAATATCTGTTCGGTGATTATTCAGAAGGACGGTTCGCTTGGAAATTAGAAAATATTGTTACTCTTCCGGAACCAATCCCAGCGAAAGGGCAGCTCAGTTTGTGGAATTTACCAACATCAGATTTTGAAGTTGTGTACGAAGTTCCTCCAATGAGGGGGCTTTATCGTACAGTCATAAATGCAGTAAACGCAAGTCATGTAGAAGATATTGTACGAACAGATCCAGAAATGATGAATTATCGAATAAAAGAAATTAATGCAATAGATTAAGCAGAGAGTTTCGTAGTCGAAAGATGAAGCGACATAGAAAGGAGGAAAAGCAATGAGTAATATTCAAGGAAAAACAGTAGTTGATGAATTTGGAGTAGTTTTTACAAATGTGTTTTCCAGAGGAGAAACGTTGTTTGGTTACGATGTTGATGGAAACTGTTTAGAAATTATCTCGAAGTATGAAGTGCTTTAGTAATAATGATGAACATTTCGAACCAAATATGAAACTCGTTGATAGGAGTGTTGTCTTGTGAATAAGTGTAAGACATGTAGGGGTATGGGCTTCACATTTACAGGCTTAACATATGTCGAAAAATGGTATGGTCTTCAAGCTGTAAATGTAAAAGTACCATGTAAAAAGTGTTATGGAAAAGGTGTTAGATAGATTAGTTGATTAGGAGGAATAGAGGATGGCTAATACACAAGGAATGAAAATAAAGTTTACAGTATTTAAAAACGAGGATATTGAAAAGTTGTCAAAAATTCGTAAAGCATATTTAAGTGAAGCTCAAGAAACAATCGTAAAAAATAGGTTAGCAGAAGGAAAGCGCGGATTACCTAAATATCTCGTGATCAACACGGATGAACCGTATGCGGATGAAGTCATTGAAATTATGAAGCGACATGGTCATTGGGGTTAAGGAGGGAAAGAGGATGCCAGAAGATATCCAAGAGTTAAAATCTCATTTGGAGAATATGAGGGGACAGTGCATTTTAGGACAATGTTGTGCCGAGCTTGATGTTCACGATATGACAGTCCTATTGACGATGATTGATAAGCATGAAAAACAGCAGCAGGAAATCGAGAAGCGAAATGATGTTGAATTTGAGTTAAAAATTGGACTTCAAAATCTAAAAGAAGAAATTGAACGGTTGGAAAAATGCTTTAAAAAGTAGGAGGAGTTAATTTGGATAATTTGAACGTTATAAAAAATCGCTACGCTTATAGTGATGATCGAAAGTGTTGTGATTTGCAAACTGTATTTGAAACAGATTTAGAAGATCATAGCGCTGATATTGCTTATTTAATTGATAGGAGTGTTAATCAATGAAATTACGGCAGCGTAAAAAAATCTTAAAACGCTCTGGATATAAACTACATCAAGAAATGACATTAACATCATTAGAACTAAAAGTATGTGACAGAGAAGTAGAATCAAAGTTCACCAGTGCTTTGCACTACTTTAATAAAAAGGAATTTGATGAAGGAACCATTTACAAAGGCAGCTATATAGAACGGTTAACCAATTTATACAAGGATACAGTTACTATCGAAAACATAACTGGGGTTAAAAGGTTAGTTGATTAGGAGGGAAAGAGGATGCCAGAAAGCGCATTTAAAGGAACGGTAAAAGAAGGATTTGAACGTCGCTTCACTGTTATCAATGAGCGAGATTTTCAAAAATATGTACCAGAATCAATACAGCATGACTTTTGGGTTGAGTTTAATCAAGCACAAAATTGGATAGAAGATGGCAGGATGCAAGAAGGAAAGCAACCTTTTAATAATTATGTGGTTATTAATTTGGACGAGCCTTACATCAAGGAAATCATTGAAATTATGAAGCGACATGGTCATTGGGGTTAATAAACACAAGGTAGGTTCTGTTGATTAATCGAGAAGGGGTGAAAGAAGTGGACTTACAAAAACTGAAAAAAGGATATGCTAGTGCTCAGGTTGAGGATTTTAATGGAATCCAAATCGTTTCAGTTAATAAAAAGCACTTGGATTGGTTTTTTGAACAAATTGAGCAACAGCAGCAGGAAATTGAAGGCTTAGAAGAAGAAAACGGGGCAATGGCTGAAAAGCACGCTGAAAAAGATGTAGCTATAAATAATTTATTACAGGAAAACAAACGCCTGAGTGAAGCGTTAAATGAGATAAGTCAAATTGGTTACTCGGATAAGTTTGGTGGTGGTTGGACTTACACTGGGGAGCATCACGCAAGATGTATGAAAATCGCTATGGAAACTTTAAAAAAGTATTTTTAAATAGTTCGAAGATTTTAGGAAACAAAAGATAGATGGAGTGAAGTAAATGAGAAAAAAACCATTAATGAAATATGCGTGTATGCAATGCGAAAGTGAAATGGTAACTCAAATACAGACAAAGGAAAAAGAAATAAAAATGTCTTGTCCATTCTGTCAGGGAGAAGTTCAGGCAGTAGCTGGTCCGTGTGATGATAATGAGTTATTAAATGAAATGGGTTGTCTATATCCAAGTGGATTACAAGTTAGACCCAGTTAAATAGAAAGGATGCTATCCACTCTAAGATAGCATCCGGGCTTTCTTTCTCTCGATTATTTGCTCATACTTTAATCCTTTTATGATTAATTCAGCAATTGCTTGAGAACGGTTATCTTTTCGTTTACTGAAACGATAATCCTCAATTTTTTCTAACAAAATAGGTGTCAATGATATTGTGGTTGTTGGTTTAGATGAATCTTTTCGAATATGGGCCATAGTGTATTCTCCTTTATTTTTAAATTTACGTAATACGTTGTTACTTTAGTCTTTTTGCAATACTAAAAGGTGATGTAATTCACAATCTAACACAGTACAAAGAGTCTCTAAAGTGTCATATGAAACATTGTTGTTTTGGTTGTTATAAAACTTATCGAGAGTGCGACGGCTGATAGTCAAACCTTTGTTTTGAATCATCCGGTGCAATTCCGAAACACTCTTGATTCCCTTTTCAGCCATTACAACAGCTAAACGATTCTTAATCATTTTTTTACTCCTTTCTAACATAAGTGCACATTTTTGATACTATTATACAAATTTTAATTATATAGTGCAACATTTTTATATCTTTTATACGTAATATATATACTCTTGGTTTCGTTTTTAGAACAAAAGTAGTAATTTTTTTCTTGAGATTTTTCCTACAAAAGTGTAAAATAGAACTACAATGGTGATAATTTGAAAGGAGGGTTGTTATGCCAATCCGGAACAATTTGCTAATTCTTATGGCTAAAAAAAACATTAGGTCATACAGTGAATTATCTAGGCTTACTGGTATCAGTTATAGAACTGTTTACAAATTTGGGAATGGAAAAAGTCAGAGGTTTGATGCTGAAACAATGGAAAGGTTGTGCAAGGTGCTGGAATGTGAGCTTAAGGATTTAATTTATTTTGATAAGAAAGGGGTGATTTGATGAAGATTCATGTTGAGGACAAGCTATATATTGAATCTGATGAAAGACAGTTTGTTTTAAAGGAGTATACAGGAAAGTTAGACAATAAAGGAAATGAAATCTATAAAACACTGGGCTACTTCAGTAAAATCAACCAAGCCTTAAAACATTTAGTTAAGTTAAAAGTAATGAAGTCTGAAGCTACAAATGTCAAAGAATTGATTGGTGATGTGGAAAGAATTGAAAGAAAGATTGAATCACTTATCAAGACATAAAAAATCCGATGCTACCAACATCGGACTCAAAAAACGTTCATTTTTAATAGTATATTCCCTGCGGTCAATTATATACCATATTTTTCATTTTGACCACAGGGAACGTGTATTCGGAATTGAGAGGGTGAAAAGATGCAGAAAAATTACTTCGCTATTATCCCTGCAAATGTCCGATATGATAAAGATTTAACTCCTAATGCTAAGTTACTTTATGGAGAAATCACAGCATTGTGTAATGAAAAAGGATTTTGCTGGGCTACAAATAATTACTTTTCTGAATTGTATGGTGTTAGTAAGAAATCAATATCCAAATGGATTAACCAGTTAATTCAAAAAGGATATGTATCTTCTGAAATTCAGTACAAAGAGGGTAGTAAAGAAATCTTCCATAGGTATTTACGAATTGTTCCATACCCTACGGAAGAAAAGTTCCATACCCCTATGGAAGAAAAGGTTAAAGATAATAATACAGTTATTAATAATACATTGAATAATACAAAAGAATATAAACCTTCTCGTCGCAAACAAGTTTACGACAAGGACAGCATTCACTATCAACTCGCCTTAAGATTATTTGAAAACATCTTAGCAAATAATCCAGATTTTAAAAAACCGAACCTACAGAATTGGGCTAATGATGTTAGGTTGATGATGGAGAGAGATAACAGAACAGAAAAGCAGATTAGTTATTTAATGGATTGGGTGCAAAATGATTCTTTTTGGAAATCGAATATCTTGTCTGTGTCCAAGCTTAGAGACAAATTTGACCAGTTAGCAATGAGGGTTAAGGAAGAATCAGTGAAGAGAAGTAAACCTGTTGAGAATCACGTACCGAGAGCATATCAAAGTTTACAAGATTGGGCGTGTGAGGATGAACCGCAAAGAGATTATTAATTTACTAGGAATAGCAACAGCAAATTTCCCTAATATGCAAAATAAAGAAATGACACCAACAGCTATATTATGGGAAAAGTCATTGTCTGACCTTTCGTATGAAGTAGCTGAAAAAGCAGTAATTAAAGTATTGTCTACATCACGGTTTTTTCCCACTATTGCTGACATAAGAGAAGCTGCAGCACAAATAACACAACCGAGAACCCTAGACGCAATGGAAGCATGGGGATTAATAGGACAAGCTATTCGGAAGTACGGATTTTATCGACAAAAAGAAGCGATGGAGTCTCTGCCTGAAGATGTACGAGAAATGGTTAAGAGATTCACTTGGCGAGAACTGTGTTTGAGTGAAGAACCAGAAATCTTGAGGGCACAATTTAGAAAAGCGTGGGAAATCCAAAGTAAACGAGCAACTGAATTAAAAGCTTTGCCTATTGATATAAGAAATCTTATTGAAGGGGTTTCAGAAGGGATGAAGCTAATTGAGTAGTGAAATAACTTTCGAAAAGCAGAACAAGGCACGGATGGAAAATTACTACCTGCGTAATCGAAGAAATATTATTTATACATCACTAGAAGAAATCGAGGACACTGATTGGTTTTGGTGTCCTTCCGAGATAGAGAAGTTCGATAATTTATGGAATGAAGGTAAGCCAATTAAAGAAATGGCACAGGTGTTAAGAAGAACGGAAACAGCGGTGTTCTTGTTGTCATTAGATAGAATCTTCAAAGGGTTAATTAAATCAAGAGAGTGGAGGATTTTTTAAGGGGGAAGGTACGTGGAAATCATTCAATCATTGAAAGCTGTAAGAGATGTATACATCAACTACCCCAAGAGGTTAGAACTCAATCAAGAAGAATTAAAGAAAATCGATTCCGAGATACAAGACATTCTCCATGTAATTGAACTAACCTCTTTCAACGCCAGTGATGGTTATAAGTGGGCAAAAGAACTACAAAGGCTTAGAAAGTCTCGTAGGATGCTGAAAGATGAATTAGAACAACTTGAAAAGATAAAGGATTTTTTGAACTTCCCTAAGCCTACCGAAAAGGTAATCAATAAAACAATTGGAGAATTAAGAACCATCGAAAGCCGGAAAGAAAATAGAACTTACCACATGAGAATGCGTAAGGATTTGCAGGAATTAATCAAATGAGGTGGTAAAAATGGATTCAAAAAAAATACCAATAAAACCTATTGATATGAACTTTGAGAATTTACCATTACAGAATTTTAATGTAGGTAAATATGAACAAATTGCATTAGAAATAGGTAAATTAGTAGACAAGAAGAACCAAGCCTATGGGGATGCCTTTAACAAGTCTGATGAATTTCTAAAACTTCTCTATCCAAATGGAGTAAGTCTAGAACAATACAGCGATATGTTAGCGATAGTAAGGGTGTTTGATAAGTTGATGAGGATTGCAACAGCAAAAGATGCACTTGGGGAGAATCCTTGGAAGGACTTAGCTGGATACGGAATATTAAAAAGTGAAAAGGAGTGAAACCTTAATGAACTATCAAAACATGTTAGTCACATTAAAAGCACAAGCAACTCCTGAATTAGTAGAGGATATTCAAAACTTCATTAAAAAGTTGGAAAAGGAAAGAGATAGTTATCTCCACCAACTATTAGATAGCCGAGATAAGCTCCATACACAAGATTATCAAGCCGAGAACCAAGCGAAAGTTATCGAAATGACTAAAACTACATTAGAAACGTATGAACGTGAGAATAAGGCATTAAGAGCGTTGGTGAGGGAATGGGTTTAACCTTCAATCCTGTTCCAAAACCGCAGCATAAGCGAAGAGTACCCAAAAGGGGAGACAGAGGGAAGTTTTCTCCTAAGACAATTAAAGCGATATGTGAGCGTGACAATTATCAGTGTGTAAGATGTGGCTCATATCACTTAGAAAAAGTTCCTCACCACGTCATATATAAATCACAACTAGGAGAAGGAACTAAACGAAATGGTGTCAGTATATGTATCTCTTGTCATCAAGAAGCCCACGCCAAGAAAGAGATTAGGAAATGGTTTGAGGAATGGGTAGAAAAAAATCTTGATGAAAATGGGGATAGGATATATGACAAAGTGGACTAATGCCCAATGGTTAGCATGGCAAAAGCAAGTAATAGCAGATGAATACAAAGACCTTACTCCAGCGCGAATAAACAGCGAGAAGCAATTCACTCGAACAGTAAAAGATTCACTCCCAAAGGTGCAGAAACATGTTAGAAACTAGACGTGTAACGAGTCATACAGCGAAAACATTTGACGAAGAAGAACTAACAGTCCTTGTAGTTTGGGAACCGAACGTTAAGAAAGAGGATTTAAAAAAACAGAATATCTTCAGCAAACAGCATGAGGTATTAATCTTTAACGGACATTCATACGATTTCAAACAAAAAAGAGCATAGAAAACCAATTTTCATGATACGTCAAATTCAGTCGTTCCACAAGAGAACGAATATTCGGAGGTAATGACAAATGATGAACCGAGTTATTTTAGTAGGGCGTTTAACCAAAGAGCCTGAACTTCGATATACACCTAATGGGGTACCAGTAGCGACTTTTACATTAGCAGTAAATAGACCTTTCTCTAATCAACAAGGTGAACGTGAAGCGGACTTTATAAACGTGGTGGTATGGAGAAAACCAGCCGAGAACGCAGCAAATTTTTTAAAGAAGGGAAGTCTTGCTGGAGTAGATGGTCGTATCCAAACACGCAACTATGAGGGGCAAGACGGAAAAAGAGTCTATGTAACAGAAGTAGTGGCTGAATCCGTTCAGTTCCTGGAACCAAAGGGGAATAACATTCAACAGCAAAACAATACGAATACAGAGCCACAGACGAGGGTAGATAATGACCCATTCGCAGGTGGCGGTCAGATAGATATCAATGATGATGATTTACCTTTCTAGAAGGTGGCTTGCATGTATTTCGAAGATGCAACCAAACAACAACTAATACAAATTGCTTTGTTTGAAGATTGTCCCATCGATTACAAGTTTGAAGCAGTTCGAGAATTACAAATGCGACAATGGCATGATGATTATTTAATCGATTTAATTCGGCTATGGGGAGAGGGTAAATCCTCTTTCCAGATAGCCATTGAATTAGGGATAGAAAAGAATGCGGTGGAATGGCAGTTACAGAAACATGATTTGTACGGAAGGAGGAAAAAACATGAACCTAAGTAAACTCTTTGAAACTCAAAAGGTACTAAGAAACCGAATAAAATACGAAGGTGAAGATAGATTTGAAAAGCTAATCCTTGCTTTACTTGTAGAACTTGGTGAATGTGCGAATGAATGGCGAGGGTTTAAGTTTTGGAGTAAGGACCAGCAGCCGAGAACAAAAGTGTATTATGGACCACCTGAAATGCCTGATGTAGGAACATACGAAAATCCGTTATTAGAAGAATACGTGGACGGATTACATTTTATTCTTGAATTAGGGCTCGAGTATGAATTAAATGATTTTAAATACGCTGTATTTATTTGTGACAGTGTAGAAAAACAATTTATTTACTTATACAGAGCTACAACGGATGTGTTTGCGCAGGATAGATTAGATCGTTCATTGCATTATTACAGAAATTTAATTCAATTGTACTTTGGTTTGGGTGAAATGCTTGGCTTTACATGGGAAGAAGTAGAACAAGCCTATTACAAAAAGAACAAAGTGAATCATCATAGACAGGACGTGGGGTACTGATGAATAAAGAAGAATTAATCACTGTTATCCTGTTATGGACAAAATTTAGCGAAGAATATTTACGAGGATTGAAAAAATCTGAGTTAGAGAAAATTTATTGGGAGCGTGTGGAACGTGGGTAAAATCGCTTCAAGAAAAGTAGTTATTGACAATATCGAGTTTGATAGTTTAACAGAAGCAGAATTCTATATGTATTTAAAAAATCGTAAAGATGTCGAAGCGATTTATCTACAACCTCAGTTCACCTTATTAGAACCATTTGAAATTAGTTGTGGTCGTTGCTATATGGGAAAAGTTAAATCTCCTAAGACAGGAAAAATGATTAAGTGTAAAACTTGTGGAGGAACTGGTGTAAGAACACGTCAGGCATGGACATATAAGGCTGATTTTGAAGTATGGTATAAGGATGGGGAAATTGCTGTAATTGATGTAAAAGGATTTGCTAATGAACGATTCCCTTTAGTTCGAAAAATGTTCGAAAATAAATTCAAACATGAATTACTGGTTGTAAAAAAAACCAAAACAGGGTGGAAATATGTTTAAGGAGCTGGTAAAGGATGGCTCAAAAGAAGGATTGGACTGAAGAATATCTTGTAGAATTGGTTAAGTATAACAGCATGTTAAAAGAGATACCCTTAGAAAGTCGTATCCAACGAATTGAAGTATTATCCAAGCAATTGGTTTTAATCGGGAAGTTAGCTGCTGAGTTTTCAGAACGGTATAAAAAAATATACGCTACCCGCAAAAGAGTATATGCAGAAGCTGAGATAGCAGCACCTAAAAACAAACAAGCTCATGCGGAGTTAGCAGTAACAGAATTAAGGGAAGAAGAAGCACAAGCTTATGGAAATATGAAACGGTGGAGCAATGCTTTCGAAAGCACGAAAGAAGAGATTAACGCATTAAAGTACAAAGTTAAAATTGATATAGAGGATGGTTCGTCAAGGAGGGGTAGTTAGTGACGACGGCAGTTAAATTCAGTAAACACCAAATATATGGCATCTTACGAGATTATCATTGGATGGTAAAAGAGATAAAAAGAATAGACCGAGAACTTCAAGAGACAGATTTTCAAGGAACAGCACAGTATGGCATAGAGGCCACTTTGCCGAAACCTCAAGGTGTAGTAGGAAGAGCGTTAGAAAGTGAAGCAATAAGACGAGTGAATAAATCTAAACGCTTAAATAAGTTTATTCAAGAAGTAATTTTCATTAATGAGAATATTCCTAACATCACGGATGAAAAAGAAAAGGTGGTTTTGGATTGTTTGCTAGACGGAATGAGTTTGACAGCTATATCTATACATTTAGGCGTTAGTAGAAGACACGTTTCAAATTTAAGGGATGGAATTGTTGATAAATTAGCTAAATGAAAAATAAAATGGTAAAAACACTTGTAGGAGGATTGAAAAATAATGAATAAATTAATATGTTACATGAATGGGTGTAATAAAGAAAGAAAACCCAATAAATGTCTTTGTGACTCCTGTGTAAAATTGAACCAAATTTCCCACAAGTAACAGTTTTTGAAAACAGTTTACTAGTTAAGTTATCTTTAAGTTAGAAGAATTTAGGTTAGCGGAAACTAACCTATCGAATTATTGGTAGTAAGATGTAGTTCAGAGGAAGGCGGTACTCTCAAAAGAGGGTGTCGCCTTTATTCTTTGTAAACTAGGTGTATATGTAAGCCTTATTAATTTGACCTATATACGAATCTAATGTTAGTGGCGTTGATGGAGTAGCAGACGTGCCGATTATTAAGCAGTACATCTAGTTTAGAGAGAATAAATCTCTTTAGTCGCTTGTTCTTGTAAGATATGGGTTATTCCTGTCGGTCAGTACGTTCCACGTATTGCCTTAAAGCAAGAGGGGGCGACTTTTTATATGCTGATATACCAAGTTGTATAATCAGAATCCAGTAAAGGCAATACCTTATCTGGTTTTTTAAATTGGAGTACCTGAAAAGGTGGGGAATCAATCGACATTTGTTGCCAAAGTGGGGGGCAGTCGATTAAAAAGGATGTGATGGTTTGGAACGTTACGAATGGACAACTGAAGAAGATAAGCTTCTCTTAAAGCTTAAAAAAGAAGGGAAATCTTCAAAGGAAATAGCTGACGAGTTGACCAAACGATTTAATTTTAAATTTACTGCTCCTGCAATTAGAGGGCGATATCAAAGAATTTCCAAAGATGAAGAACAAACAGATTACAAAGAAACTATTGAGATTCTTCATGATGGTTCGCATCGTTCAGATAAGTTGCTGAGAATGAGTTCAGAACAAGCGAAAGATGTTAATTATCTGTTAAATGCTCATGGATTCAATGCAAGTGAATGGGAGCTTGTATCAGCAAAGAATAATATATGGAATGTCTACAGTAAAAAAGATAAGATACAAACTCTTTACAGTAGCAAAATAACAGTAAAGCCAAAAAAAGAAGGGAAGTCATTAGAGAAACTTCTTGAAACAATTAAAAGGTTAAACCGATTTACTTAGATTTTACACCTGTAGAATCAGAGGAAGAAAGATTATTGGAAATACCATTTTTTGATTCACATTTTGGTGTTTCGGATTATGACTATTACAAAGAAACTCAACATAAAACGATGAACCTTTTGTTATCCAGGCGATGGTCAGAGGTTCTTTTTATTATAGGTCAAGATATGCTGCATAATGATAATTTCAAAGGCCAAACAGTAAATGGTACTCAAATAGAAATTATTGACTTACCCAAAGCATGGGAAGATGCTTTTAACTTTTATCAACCAATGATTGAACTCAGTTTAGAACAATCAGAGAATGTGAAGATTATTTACTCAACTGGAAATCATGATTTAACAATTACTTGGGCGTTTGTCCAGATGTTGAAGAAGTTATATCCTCAGGTTATTTTCGATGATTCTATAGACGAAAGAAAAATCCATACATTCGGTCAAAATTTTATTGGTATTACTCATGGTGATAAAGCTAGAAAGAATCTTCATAATATATTCCCTGTAGAGTTCCCTGTGGAATGGAGTAAATCAAAGAACAGAGAAGTTCACATAGGACATTTTCATGTAGAAGATGCAAAAGATGTATTTGGGATGGTTATTAGAACATTAGCAACAAGAAATAAGACAGATACCTGGCATAAAACAAATGGGTTCATTGGAGCTCACAAGCGTTTTATGCTTTTTGAATACAGTGAAACAGAATTAGAAAGCATTCATTACGTTTAATTATCTTAGATGGAATTAAAGATGGTGAAACCGTAGGCTTTACTAGAAGTGTTAGTGTAAATAAAACAAAAAGCCCATCCTATTACAGGATAAGGCTCTTGGCTAGCTCAACACACGCATTGAGTAATTGGATTACCAACACTTTGTATGCGAGTGAATCAGTGTTATGCTGATTCATCTAGCGTCCCCCCCCTTTCCAAAATAAAGCTAGATTATGACGCTAGGCATCCGTCAATCAATCAATTATTTTGGTTTGGGTTGGATAAGTTTAATAATAACATATTTTTATAAAAATTGCAGGAAAATATCTCCTTTTGTCGAAATGAGAAGATGAGGGGAGGTGTTTGTATTGAAAAGAGATTTGAACCTTTTTAAGGATATATTAATTAATTTAGAAAATCATCCTAAGTCGGAGTTTATTGGAAAGTTCAACTTAGATGGAATCGATAAAGAGTTTTTAGATCACCATTTAGAATTAATGCGTGATGCTTATTTGATAAAAGGCGAATTCTTTTATGCTGATAATAGATTGACTTGGTCAAGCTTAAAAATAACTAATGATGGATACGACTTTTTAGAAAATGCAAAAAATGATAAAGTTTGGAAAAGAGCGTTAGAAGTAGTTAAAGAAAAAGGCGGTAACGTTTCTTTGGAAGTATTCAAAGAGATATTAAAGCAAAGTGCTAAAATAATGTTTTTTGGATAATACTTAACTTATAGCACCCATAGAGGTGCTTTTTCTTTTACGTAAATCAGGAGGTGAGGTCATTGGCAAAAGGCAAATACCTGGACTGGATCACGAAGGAAGGGCTTTTAAAGATTGAAGGGTGGGCACGTGATGGCCTCACCGACGAGCAGATAGCAAAGAACATGGGAATTAAAAGACAAACTCTTTATGACTGGAAAAAGAAGTATCCTGACATTTCTGACGCCTTAAAAAAGGGCAAGGAAGTGGTCGATCGTGAGGTTGAAAACGCACTTTTGAAAAGGGCATTGGGGTACGAATTTACAGAGAAAAAATATGAATCAGTATTGATGTCTGAGGAAGAGTTTTATGCACGAAGAGCAGCAGCTGTTAATCGGTATAAGCTCGAAAATCCCGAATCTACTGCAGAAGAACTTAAGGTTGTAGAGCTAGGTGTTTCTCGTTATAAGAGTGTTCTTGTCGAAGAAAAAACAAAAGAGATAGCTCCAGATGTCACAGCTCAAATCTTTTGGCTTAAGAATCGTAAGCCTGATGTTTGGCGTGACAAAAAGGAGACTGAGCTTTCAGGTGGTCTGAACGTTTCTAACCCATACGAAGGACTTACAACCGAGGAACTTCGCAAGCTAGCAAGAAGTGAGAAGCATGAATAAAGTGCAGCTAGGGGCTCAGATTGAGTTAGCAAGACGTGATTTTTTTGAATATTGCCATTTGAAAGCACCTAACTTTTATAAGTATAACCGTAAATTCCTAATTGAGCTTGCAGACACTCTGCAAGCTTTTTCTAGTTCCAAAGACGATGTATTGATCATTAACGTACCACCGAGACATGGTAAGTCACGCACAGCTGGTAACTTTGTTGAGTGGTTACTTGGGAACAATCCCAAATTAAAAATCATGACCGGTTCTTACAACGAAACACTATCGACTACTTTTTCTAAATCGGTCCGTAATGCGATTATGGAAATAAAAGCGGACGAGAATAAGGCTGTATACAGCGACATCTTCCCAAAAGTCAAAATAAAGCATGGTGACGGCGCTATGAACTTGTGGAGCTTGGAAGGCTATCACCAGAATTACTTAGCGACAAGCCCTACAGGTACCGCAACAGGTTTTGGTGCAGATTATATTATCATCGATGACTTGATTAAAAACGCACTGGAAGCAAACAATGCTACTGTTTTACAAGGCCACTGGGATTGGTTTACAAATACCATGCTTTCACGGTTAGAGACTGGTGGAAAAATCATCTTGATTATGACCAGATGGCATAGTCAAGATTTAGCTGGTAGAGCTTTAAAAGAGTTGCCCAAATTAGGTTATAAATTACAGCATGTGAACATGAAAGCCTTGCAGGATGACGACACAATGCTTTGTGATGAGATTCTTAGCAAGAAAGAGTATGACCGTAAAACCAAGACTATGGGTGAGGATATCGCTTCTGCTAACTATCAGCAGGAGCCTATCGACATTAAAGGACGATTGTATAGTTCGTTTAAGACTTACGACGGGGAGTTACCAGAGTTCAAAGAAATTAAGAATTACGCAGATACTGCTGATACAGGAGGAGATTATTTATGTTCAATTAACTATGGTGTTACATTTGATAATGAAGCCTATGTCTTGGATGTTCTTTATACAAAAGCGCCGATGGAGGAAACAGAACCTGAACATGCAAAAATGTTATTTGAAAGAAAAGTAAACTGGTCTGATATCGAATCAAACAATGGCGGACGAGGGTACTCACGTTCAGTAGAGCGCATATTGAAAGAAAAATATAATTGGAATGGTACTCGTATCGAAGCATTCCATCAATCTAAAAACAAACAGGCTAGGATAATATCGAATGCAACTTGGGTAATGGACCATATTTATTTCCCTTCTGATTGGCGTTTCAAATGGCCGGATTATTATAAAGCTATGACAGAATACCAACGAGAAGGTAAGAATGAACACGATGATGCTCCTGATGCTACAACAGGAATTGCAGAGAAGATAGGACAAGGAAATCTATTCAGTTTTGATTAGAAAGAAGGTGAAAAAATGACAGGGTATTTTCCTTATCAAGGTATAAAAACAGAGTCAGAATATTTAAGTGTTGTGATTGACGATGCGGCAAAATCGATTCTAAGTGATATTAAAGTTCTAGAGAAAGAAATACAGAAGTTTAAGAAATCTGACAAATTAAAATGGATAAAAACAGGTGTCAATTATTACGATGGTGAACAAGATATCACGAAGCGCGAAAGAAAGGTCATTGGTAAGGGCGGCCGTTTAGAAAGTGTTAAAAATCTCCCTAACAATAAAGTACTGGATAACCAATATGCTAAGTTAGTAGACCAAAAGGTTAATTATCAATTGGGCAAACCCTTAACTATTGAAACTGAAAATAAAACCTATTTAAAACTGCTGCAGAATGTATTTAATAAACGGTTTCATCGTACTCTGAAGAACATAGGAGAAGATGCCTTAAATGGTGGAATTTCGTACTTATATCCCTATTATAATGAGTTTGGTGTACTTGCTTTCAAGCACTTCAAAAGTTATGAAGTATTACCCTTTTGGAAAGATGCTGACAAAACTGAATTACATTCTTTTGTGCATCTATATACTATCAACACATATGAGGGTGAAACAGAAGTGGTGAAAGAATATGCTGATTATTACACCTTGAATGGTGTCACTAGGTATGTTTGGTTTAATGGTCGCTTAATTCCTGATGTGGAAAAACAGCCTTCCTCCTATTTAACGGTTATTGATGATGAGGGTAATACTCAGGCTTTGAACTGGCAGCGTATCCCACTTATTCCATTTAGGTTCAATAATAGGGAATCACCTTTGATAAAACGGGTAAAAAGTCTCCAAGATGGAATCAATACCATGTTGAGTGATTTTCAAAACAACATGGAAGAAGATGCTCGCTCTACTATTCTTGTGCTGCATAACTATGATGGGCAAGATTTAGGGGAATTTAGACGAAACCTTGCTCAGTATGGTGCTGTTAAGGTCCGTAGTGCCGATGGGGCAAAAGGTGGTTTAGAAACCCTTTATATTGAGGTCAATAAAGACAACTATGAATCCATCCTGAAACTTTTTAAAAAGGCACTAATTGAAAATGGCCGTGGTTATGATTCAAAAGATGACCGTATGAGCAACAATCCAAATCAGATGAATATTCAAAGCATGTACAGTGATATTGAACTTGACGCCAATGGCATCGAAACAGAGTTTCAGGCATCATTTGAGGAGTTACTTTGGTTCGTTAACCAACACCTTGCGAACACAGGGCAAGGAGACTTTGAGGGGGAATCAGTTAAGTTCATCTTTAACCGGGATACACTTGTGAATGAGTCTGAGGTTATCGAAAGCTTAAACAAGTCAACGGATTTATCACTTGAAACTCGAATATCGCAACATCCATACGTCGATGATGTACAACGGGAACTAGATCGCATAAAGAAAGAACGTAATGAAAGGATGAATGAGTATGATGGATATAGGGCAACTTTTCGAAGAAATCCGGGTGAGTTAGATGGCCAAGAGTCGTGAGTATTGGCGCAATCGTTTTGAATTATTACTAAATGCTGAACTCAATAAAAGTGAAACCTATCTTGCTGATATGGAAAAAGTGTATATTCGAACAATGTCCGAAATTGATAAGGATATTGCTAAATGGTATATACGTTTTGCCACAAACAATGAAATATCATTATCTGAAGCAAAACAACTACTGAAGACAGATGAATTGAAGGAATTCAGATGGACCGTTGAAGAGTATATCCAATACGGAGAAAAAAATGCATTGAATCAAAAGTGGATGAAACAGTTAGAGAATGCTTCAGCTAGAGTTCATATTAGTCGGTTGGAGAGTTTACAAATTCAGTTACAGCAACATGTTGAAAAGCTGTATGGAGGTCAAATTAATGCAGTAGAACAATTAATGAAGGATACGTATCAAAGCACTTATCTTCACACGGCTTTTGAAATTCAAAGCGCATTTGGTATTGGTTTTACAATGCATGTTATTGATGATAAAAAGCTTGATAGAATCATTAGAAAACCATGGACAACAGATAGATTGACCTTCAGTGATAAAATATGGCGAGATAAGCAACTGTTGGTAAATACTTTGCACACAGAACTGATTCAATCGATTGCTCGAGGTCAAGCGCCTGATAAAGTGATTTCAACAATATCGAAAAAACTTAATACTTCTCGTTCAAACGCTGCTCGTCTCGTAATGACTGAATCAGCGTTTTTTAGTGCATCAGCGCAAAAAGAATCTTTTAATGAACTAAAGGTAGAACGTTATGAAATTGTCGCTACACTTGATAGGAAAACAAGTTTGATTTGCCGTTCAATGGATGGGAAAGTATTCAAAATGAGTGAATTCGAGCCGGGTATAACAGCGAATCCATTTCACCCGTATTGTAGAACTACAACAGTTCCATATTTTGAAGATGATTACAGTCGACGTATTGCTAGAGCCAGTGACGATAAGGTTATTTATATCGATAGTAAGATTAAATATCCTGAGTGGGAAAAAAGATTTGTCGCAGTTTAAAACTCGTCATTTTAGCATTTATGGACGTTAACTATTAAAGCTGGTCGTGGACGTAACCACGTAAAAATAATCGTAACCAATGGAGGTAAATGTTATGAAAAGAGAGTTTTTAGAAGGGTTAGGTCTTGAAAAGGACAAGATTGAATCCATCATGACTGAGCATGGGAAAACTGTAGAATCTTACAAAACGAAGAATAATGACTTAAATACAAGTTTGGATGATTTGAAGAAACAGTTGGAACAGCGAGATAAAGACCTAAAGGAATTGAAAAAACAAACAGAGGGCAGCGAAGAACTTAAGACAAAATTAGACACTTTGCAAAAACAGTACGATGCTGATAAGACAGAATATGAAACAAAACTTAAAGATACTCAGCTATCCAGCGCTATTAAATTAGCTCTTGCTGGCAAGGTTCATGACGCTGATTTAGTAACTGGTCTCATTGACAAAGCAAAAATTGAATTAGGCGATGATGGGAATGTCTCTAAAGGACTTGATGAGCAGTTAAAATCACTGCAAGAATCAAAGTCCTTTTTGTTTGTGCCTGATAAGAAAGACACTCAAAAATTCAAAGGTTTTGTTCCGGGTGGAGGCAATAGTGATTCTGAAAACCAATCAGACATTGGCGCTGACTTTGCGAAAATGGCAAACGAAAGAAGTCAAGCAGCTAAAAACGAAAATGACCCATGGGGTTAATTGAAGGAGGAAATATAAATGCCATATGTTAAACCAATTCAGAAAGCGGATCGTATCAATTTTTTAGCGTCCTCAAAAGTACAAGCTTTTACTTATCAGGTGAGTGATGCTGGTGTAGTCACCAATTCAGACGGAAAGAAGATTGTAAAAGCAGGTACAATTCTTCCAGCGAATGATGAAACAGCAGAAGGAATCTTATATACAGATGTAGATGTAACAAATGGCCCACAACCAGGTTCTTTAATTGTTGAAGCTTATGTTTTAGAAGAACGCTTACCTGCCCCACCATCAACAGAAGCAAAAACAGCATTAACAAAAATCACATTCCGCTAAAAAAGCGACATAAGGAGGAAAAGAAATATGCCAGATGTATTAGAACTTTTTGATTCCAAAACAGTATTAGACTATTTAAAAGAACGGCAGTATAAACCGTTACTTGGAGAAACTCTTTTTCCTGAAGTAAAACACGGAACTTTAGATTTTGAATATTTAGTAGGTGCTAGTTCATTGCCGGTTGTTGCATCTGTACATGCATTTGATACTGAAGCTGAAATTGGGTCACGTGAAGCTGCCAAACAGGCACTTGAAGCTGCTTATATTAAACGTAAAATGCAAATTACTGAAAAAGATTTAATTGCTTTACAGTTCCCTCGCACACCACAGGAGCAGCAATATTTAACTCAGCGCGTGTTTGGTGATATTGATACCTTAGTACAGGGTGTTAAAGCTCGTATCGAAATCATGCGCATGGAAGCTTTAACTACTGGTAAGGTGACTTTAGACGAAAACGGTTTGAATATGACCGTTGATTACCATGTGCCGGAAGAACACCAGGAAACACTTTCAGGAACCGCCTTATGGACAGACCCTAATGCGGATATAATTGGGGATTTAGAACGCTGGCAGGATTCTTTAGATGAGAAGGCGACTCGCGCACTAACATCAACGAAAGTACTTACTCAAATTCTAAGGAACTCTAAAATAATTGGGTATCTATTTGGTAAAGACTCAGGACGTATTCCAACACGCGCTGATTTAAATGCATTCATGTTGCAGCATAATTTACCGCAAATTGCTGTTTACGACTCAAAGTATCGTAAACAGAATCCTAATGGAACATACACTACTGCTCGTTATTTTGGTGAAAATAAATTCGTTATGTTCGGCAGTGGAGTACTTGGAGAAACCTTATATGGGCCAACGCCAGAAGAAAGCAGAATGATTAGAGAAGGAAACGAGCAAGTGCATAACGTGGACAAAGTTATTGCTATGGTTTACGAAGAAGGCTTAGACCCTGTTTCTACTTGGACTAAGGCAGCAGCTACTGCAATTCCATCATTCCCGGAAGCAAACAATGTATTCCAAGCTCAACCAATTGTGTAGGGGGATGCGTGATTTATGACAAAACTTAAAGTATCAGTAAAAGAAAATTCGTTCCCTATTTTTTATAATGGGGAGCGTTTTTCTATAGGGGAAGAATTTGTGATTGTTGAAAAACATCTTAATAAAAATATTATGGAAGTCGTTGAAAAGATTGAAGAGCAACAAGCTTCTAAATTTGAAGGGAAATCAGCAGAAGAATTAAAAGCTTATGCTCAAGAACATGGAATTGACATCGGTAAAGCAACGACAGAGGAAGGCATTATCAAGAAAATTGTTGAGTCACAACAAAAAGCTGAATAGGGCGTGATAGCATGCTCGAAGATGTAAAGAATAGGTTGGAATCGCTTGGCATTTCGGTGTCGAGCACCCCAGCTTCTACGGATATTGTGCTTTTAAAATTTGCGATTGATAAAGTGGAAAACCACATTAAAAACCAAACTAATTTATCAAGTATTCCAAAGGGATTGAAAGAAATCGCAATTGATATGGTAGTCGGTGAATTTCTTTTAACTAAAAAAAGTATGGGTCAACTTAATATTGAGTCTTTGAATTTCGACTTTGTAGCCAAACAAGTACAAGACGGAGATACTAATGTCTCTTTTGCTGTTAATGAAAAAACAACACCAGAGGGGCATTTTGACGCGTATGTAAATTATTTACGGCACAATGACGTGGATTTTGTTAAATATCGGGTGTTAACATGGTAAGCTCACGAAGAAAGGCTCTTGAAATGCTTTGGAGAGGCACTTGTACGGTGAAAGAGTGGAAAGCCGTTAAAGACCCCATAACTCATATCACTCGATACGAAGAAGTTACACTTCATGAAAATTTAAAGTGTAAATTGTCTCATAAAACATTGACCGCCACTTCGAAATCAGGTGGTCCTGCAACTATAGCTGAAGAGATACAATTGTCATTAGGTAATGAATATGACATACCGGCAGGATGTAAAATCATCGTTACTCAAGACAATGTGACAACAGAATACACTCGTAGCGGTAAACCTGGTATTTTTTTGGACCATCAACAAATCCGATTAGAACTATTTAAGGAATATGCGTAATGGCTAGATGGGGAAGAGTTGATTATCGGCAGCTACAAAGACTCCAACAGCGATTAGAAAATATAAATCGAGGAGCAGACTTTGATAAATTTTGTGAGGATTGTGCAAAGGAGTTAGCTGCTCGAATGCTGGCTAAGGTTATTCGAAGGACACCTGTCGGGCAATACAACAATGAAGTAAATTTTACAACCAAAGACGGCAAGCAAGTGTCATTTAAGGCGAGCACAACAAAGACTGGTGGTACTCTAAGGCGTGGCTGGACAGCTAAAACTCACCAAGAAGCAGAATCAAGAAGCGGAAGAGGGAAAAATGCAGCTTCATTTGCGGAAGAACTACGAATTGTAAAACGAGGTAATATATATGAGATTTACGTTATAAATCCAGTGGAATATGCCTTAACGTAATGGGGCATGTAAAATCGGGCAAAATCGGTGAACAACTTCATTTGTGGAATTTAACACTCAACACAAAGTCATGTTAAAATAAAGGTAACAAAAATTCACGAGGGAGATAACATGGCGAAATATAAAAGAGGAGACCAAGTCGGGAAATTAATCATTATTGACCTAGTTAAACGTGACGACCTGAAATACAAGTACTATTATTTATGCAAATGTGAATGTGGGATAATTAAGGAAATAAGATATGACTCTTTAGGACGCTCAACCTTTTCATGCGGTTGTTTAAATAAAGAGATAAATAAAGGCCGGTTAGGTAATGCAACTAGAACACACGGTATGTCTAACACCAAACTATTTGCCATTTGGCGGGACATGAAAAATCGCTGCTACAACCAAAAAGTAGATAGATATGTTAATTATGGTGGTAGAGGCATAAAAGTGTGCAAAGAATGGAAAGAGAATTTCGAACCCTTTATGGAATGGGCATTAGCAAAAGGTTATAAAGATGGACTTTCTATTGACCGGATAGACGTTAATGGCAACTATGAGCCGTCTAATTGCAGATGGATAACTAAAGAAAAACAGTACAGAAATAAAACCTCAAACGTAATGATTGATTATTACGGTAAAAACATTTGCATAAAAGAACTTAGTGAAATAACAGGTCTAAACGATAAAATGTTATATGCTCGCTATTCAAGAGGAGATAGGGGCGAAAGACTTTGGAGAGTACCACAAAAATGAAGTCAACACCGAGGTAACTTACTAGATTGCGAAAGGCTAGTAAGCACCGTAGAGCGTACCAGGTGAATAAATATAATCCTGGCAAGAGTGTCCGACACTGTTTCATACAGTGATGATGTACGCCGAACTACATGGTGACATGTAGAACTAGAGGATAAAAAGCCTTTAGGATAACAAAATGCATACGTTGAATTTGGGCATAGAACGTCTAATAGGCAAGGTTGGGTAAAAGGTCAGTTTATGATGACCATCTCGGCTGATGAGGTCGAAAGAAAAGCACCGCAAATAATAGAACGCAAAATCCAAGCATTTATGGGGGAGGTATTCGGTGGGGATTGATGATGTAATAGACGCCATTGCAATTAAATTGCATAATACCTTCGGGGATGAATACACGATCTACGACGAGGCAGTTCCACAAAACTTTAAGGAACCTGCTTTTTTTATTTTGCCTTTGGAACCTAGCTTGACCAAGATAATAGGAAATCGTTATTTAAACACTTTACCTTTTGATATCCATTATTTTGGTTCAGGAAATAGAGATGCTTACACCATCCTTGAACAACTCAACCTTGAAATGGAATTCATCACTTGCAGGAATGGTGATTTATTACATGGCACCAATATATCGTCTCACATAGAGGATGGTGTCCTGCATTTCTTTGTTAATTACAATTTCCACATATTAAAAGTAACGGAGCAGGAAGATTCGATGGAAGGAATATCGTTCGAAGGCTCCATAAGAGGTGAATAAGATTGGCAACTGAACAAACTAATACAAGGGCGAAGTTTTCCAAAAAGCAAATTTTGTCCTCAGCTAATTTTAAAGAGCGAAGAGATTTATTAACAGTGCTTTTAAATGATGATAAGAAATACTCAATCAAAGAAGTAGAGCAGGAAATTGATAAATTCATGAAAAAGAAGGTGAAATAAATGGCATTAGGTGGCGGTACGTTTACCTCACAAAATAAAGTGTTACCAGGTGCTTATATAAACTTTATTAGTGTAGCAAGAGCATCATCTAGTCTATCAGAACGTGGAATTGCTGCATTACCACTCGTGATGGATTGGGGAGTAGAAGGTGAAATCTTTACAGTAAGGGCAGAGGATTTAGAGAGGCATAGTCTAAGGATTTTTGGTTATTCTTTTAACCACGAAAAATTAAAAGGTATTAGAGATTTATTCCGAAATATCCATACTGCGTATTTGTATAGACTGAACTCAGGTACAAAGGCTGCAAATACTTTTGCGACTGCCCTATACGGTGGTACTAGAGGTAATGATTTGAAAACGGTCATAACTGTGAATATTGATGATCCTGACAAGTTTGATGTAACTACTTTACTTGGTACAACAGTTATCGATGTTCAAACGGTAGCAACAATGGATGAATTGGTTCCAAATGATTTTGTAACTTGGAAGTCTGATGCAGAATTGGCAGAGACAGCTGGCACTCCATTTACAGGAGGGAGCAATGGCGCAGATCCAACTGGTGAAGTATATCAAGGCTTTTTAGATAAGATTGAATCTTATCACTTTAATGCTTTAGGATGTACAACTAACGATCCTGTAATCAATGCATTGTTTGTTGCCTTCACTAAACGAATGAGGGATAACGTTGGAGCAAAGTTTCAAACCGTGGTTTATCGTTCCCCAGCAGATTATGAAGGAGTCATTTCTGTCGAAAATAAAACATTGGATGAAGGCACTCCAGAACAATCTCTTGTCTATTGGGTAACTGGTGCAGCAGCAGGGTGCGCAGTAAATCAATCTAATACGAATAAGCGTTATGATGGGGAATACACTGTTGATGTTGATTATACTCAATACGGTTTGGAGGATGCGCTAAGAGCGGGTAAATTTATTTTTCATAAGGTTGGCGACGAGGTTAGGGTCCTTGAGGACATTAACACTCTTACAACCTTCACAGAAGAAAAGAACAGCGATTTTAGCAGCAACCAGACGATTCGAGTCTTGGATCAAATTGCGAATGATATCGCTGTTCTTTTTAATGATAAATACCTCGGAAAAATTCCAAACAATGATTCGGGCAGAGTGTCCTTTTGGAATGATGTAGTAACTCATCACAGAGAACTAGAAACCTTACAAGCTATTGAGGATTTCAATGCTGATGATGTTATTGTGGCACAAGGCGAAGGTAAAAAATCGGTTGTCGTTAGCGACAAGATTACTGTTGTTAATGCAATGAGTCATTTGTACATGACAGTAACTGTAGCATAGGAAGGAGTGTAAATAATTATGGCTCAATCTATGAGATCTAAGGATTCAGTAAGTGCTGGCCTTGCAGAATGTTATGTAACAATTGAAGGCAATCGTTACAATTTCATGCAGGCTATTAATCTAGAGGCATCTGTAGAAAAGCAAAAAAGTGAGATTCCTATTTTAGGACAAACCGGTAAAGGACATAAATCTACCGGATGGAGTGGAAGCGGTTCTGCCACGTTCCATTACAATACATCTATTTTCCGCGAACTTCTTTATCGTTTTAAGGAGACTGGGGAGGATATTTATTTTGATATCCAGATAACGAATGAAGATCCTACTTCTTCTGTCGGCCGGCAAACGGTTATTCTTAAGGATTGCAACATTGATGGTGGTATTTTGGCAAAATTTGATGCAGATGCAGAATACTTGGATGAGGATATGGACTTCACGTTTGACGACTTTGAAATTCCGGAAAAGTTTAATGTACTTGCCGGCATGCAGTAAGACATGGAGCCTGCTTTAAGTGGGCTCTTTAATACTATTAAAAGGAATGGTGAAAATAGATGAGTAACTTACAAGCATTTTTTGCTCAGAACGTAGAGAAAGTTGAGATGAAGGAAGTAGTTGTTTCAACAAGGTTTAAAGGAGAAGATGGTAAACCGATGAAGTGGCAAGTAGCACCAGTTACTGCAGATGAGGATGCAGCATTTCGAAAAAGCGCAACAAAGCGCATGCCACTACCTGGTAAGAAAAATGTTTACCAACCTGAAACTGATTACGATCTATATGTATTAAAGTTAACGGCTGCCTGTGTTAAATTTCCTGATTTAAATAATGCTGACTTACAAAACAGCTACGGCGTCATGGGGGCAGAGAATTTACTAAAAAAGATGCTCCTTCCTGGTGAATATGCAGAGTTAACAAAGATCATTCAAGAGGTTAACAATTTTGATGTGACCATGGATGAGTTGGTGGAAGAAGCAAAAAACTAATAGAAGACGGCGACTCTGAGGCGAATGTGGCACATTATTGCTTACACAAGCTTAAGAAGTGGCCGTCTGAATATCTGAGTTTACCTAAAGAAGAAAAGGCCTTTGTCATCGCTTCAGTTCAAGTTAAAATTGACGCTGAGAAAAAGCAGCAAAAGGAAATGGAAAGAAAGAGTAAGAGCGGAAGAAGAGGTCGAAGGAAAAGGTAAAAAATCATAGAACTTCCTTCCTGTTTTAGGTATATTTAGAAATAGGGAGGGGTAAAATGAAAAGATTTTTTAAGTTTGGGTGTTTAGGAGCAATTGGACTTATGGTAGGTCTAGTCATAATTGGTTTTATAATCGGAGAAGATCCAAATGATACAACTACATCAGTTGAGGTAGACGATAATAAAAGTGAAGATGCTAAAGAAGTAACTGCTAGTCAAAAAGATTTTTATTTAAACAAAACAAAACCAAAGATTGAAGAATTAACAGGTATGTACGATAAGATATGGGATGAAGGATGGAAGCCAACATTTGAAGCTTTGTCAAATGGAAATGCTAATATATACAACGCTTACGATAATCTAAAAATTGTAAGGGATACTTACAGGGATTTAAGTGGTGTATTTAAGTCGATACCTGTAGATGATTTAGGGAAAGAGCATCAAAAGCTATTAGAAAGTGCCTTTAGTGATTTACGTTATGCAGCAGTAGCCAGACAAATAGCTGCTGAAAAAGCTATGGAGATGATTGACACTGGAAATTATTCACCATCCTTCATGGATGAAATCGAAAGCCAAATAAAGTCAGCCGATTCTCAAATGATTTCTGGGGTTGCATCGATTGCAATAGTGGAAAGTGAACTAGGGATAATTGAAAATAGTAATTAGAAAAGGTCACTCTAAAGAGTGGCTTTTTATTTTTGCCAAAGGTGGTGGATATATGGCGACCATAAGGACGACAATTCAAGTGCAAGATAAGATGTCACAGGCATTTCGCTCAATGAATAGTGCAATGCAGACTGTCATTAGTAGTTTTGAACATTTACAAAGGTCGTCAAGCAACGCTGTAAATACGGCTTCTATTCAATCAGCAAGAAGGGATTTAGCGCTAGCTGAATCAGCCTTCAACGATATTGAATCAGAAATACGAGAAGCAAACCAACAACAACAGCAATTAAATAATAGTATTCAACAAGGAAGCAATGAGGCAAATGGGCTTTTAAAGAAAATAGGAGCAGTTGCTGCTACATATGTTTCTTTGCGAGCAGCAGGAGATGTAATTTCTTTATCAGACAGTATGACCAATATTAATGCAAGGTTAGATATGATAAATGATGGGTTGCAAACTACTAAGGAATTACAACAAATGATATTCGATAGCGCTCAGCGCTCCTATGGATACTATGGAGATGCAGCAGACCTCGTGGGTAAATTAGCGATGAATGCAAAAGATGCATTTGCTTCAAATGCAGAAGCAGTATTATTTGGTGAACTATTGAATAAGCAATTTATTATTGCAGGTACTGCTGTAGATGGGATGAAAAATGCAACCATACAGTTAACTCAGGCGCTTGGTGGTGGAGTACTACGAGGAGAGGAATTAAATAGTATATTTGAACACGCACCAAATATTATTCATACTATCGCGGATTATTTAGATGTACCAATTGGGAAAATTCGGGAGATGGCTGCTGATGGAGAAATATCAGCTCAAGTAGTTAAAGCGGCAATGTTTTCTGCTGCGGATGAAATCAATGAAAAATTTGCATCAATGCCTTTAACTTTTTCTCAAATTTGGACCAGTTTTAAGAATGAAGCATTATGGGCATTTCAAGATGTACTTCAGCAATTGAATAACCTAGCAAACAGCGATCATTTTCAAAAATTTGTTAGTGGAGCTATTCAAGCTGTTAAAATTCTTGCTATAGTTGTGATTGGAATTTTTGAAATAGTCTCTGCGATAGGTGGTTTTATTTACGATAATTGGTCTTATGCTGAACCTGCAATAGTAGCAGCTACCGTTGCCTTAGTTGCCTATGGATTAGCGATGATGTGGGTAAATAGAGAAAAAATATTAGAATCCGCTTTAACAGCAATAGCAACTGTTAGAAAATGGGCTCATGTTTTTGCAACAATTGCTCAAACTGCCGCAACATATGGATTGACAGCTGCCATGGCTGCTTTAGGAGTGGCTATTGCTGCCAATCCAATAGGATGGTTAATTGGAGCTATTGTGGTCTTAGTGTTGATAATTTATCTTGCAGTTGCAGCAGTTAACCATTTTGCTGGCACATCTATTTCAGCAACCGGAATAATTGCAGGTGCATTTGCAATGTTAGGAGCAGTTATTTGGAACATCATAGCCTTTATCTTTAACATACTCGCATCACTAGTTGAGTTTTTTGTTAATGTTTGGAGGCATCCGATGTATTCAGTAAAAAAATTGTTCGCAAGTCTAGTAAATAATGTGTTAGACATGGCAATTAGTATGGTTTCTGGATTTGATTCTGTAGCAACAAATATTGCTAATGCATTCGTTAAAGGAGCAAACATGGCAATCGGTGCCATCAATTGGATTATTGATGCCCTAAATAAGATCCCCGGTGTAGATATTGGTAAAATAGGACAAATGAAAAGTACCAGTTCAATAACTAGTACTTTAAAAAATATAAAGTCTAATGTAAATCAATGGGTTGGTGATACTCCAGCTGATTATTGGGAAGCACCAAAAATGAAAATGAAATCAGTTGGTGGTGCTTGGGATGCAGGATATTCATGGGGAGCAAACTTATTTAATAAAGACTCTGGGGATGATAAAAAATCCGCAGGAGATGAAATGAAGGAATTATTAAGTGGAATGGAGGGTATCAAGGAGGCAACGAAAGATACTGGTAAATCCGGCAAAGATACTGCTGGTAATACGAAAAAGATGGCTGAATCGATGGATATGGCGGAAGAAGATCTCAAGTATTTGAGAGACTTGGCAGAACGAGAAGTCATCAATCGTTTCACTACGGCTGAGATTAAAGTCGATATGAGTGGGATGAGCAATAACATCAACAATGAAATGGACCTTGATGGAGTTGTCTCTTATCTTGAAGAGAAGGTTTATGAAACAATGACCATTGCGGCAGAGGGGGATCATGACTGATGTATGCTGTATATTTAGACGGTGTGCAGCTACCTGTAACACCGTCAGAAATGGACATGCAAATCAACAATCAAAATAAAACGATTTCTCTCATCAATGATGGCGAAGTGAATATTTTAAAAACAGCCGGTCTGACGGACATTTCCTTTACTGCCTTGATTCCTCAAGTATTATACCCATTTGCAGTGTATAAGGATGGATTCAAAGACGCGGCTTTTTTTCTGGACAAGATTGAAAAGTTGAAGGTTGATAAAAAGCCGTTTCAGTTTATTGTTTCTAGGGTATCTCCGGCAGGGAATTTGTTGTTTGATACAAATATGAGTGTTTCAATTGAGGAATATTCAATCAATGAAAATGCCGATAATGGCTTAGACTTAGAGATTGATATTGACCTAAAACAATATCGCGCCTACGGAACCAAAAAAGCGGTGATTAAGCAAGCGACAGCGGCAAAAAAAACCGTTAAGACAACAAGCAGTCGTCCAACAAACAAAACCCCACCTAAGACCCATACAGTCGTTCGTGGAGACACCTTGTGGGCGTTGTGTAAAAAGTATTTAGGAAATGGGGCAAGATACCCCGAAATCGCCAAGCTTAATAAAATCCCTAACCCCAATTTGATTTATCCAGGGCAGGTGATTAAATTTGGCTAATATCGAGATTGCGATTCAAAACGGGCAAAACATTTATTATCCTGCCGTGGAAGAAGGTATCACTTGGGAAACAGAGCGAAAGGGAGTACCAGGAAAGGTTGTATTTACCGTATTAAAAGATACAAATATTTTCTTCCAAGAAGGAAATGCCGTCATGGTAAAAGTGGATGGTCAAAAACTGTTTTACGGCTTTGTTTTTCAGAAAAAAAGAGATAAGCAACAACATATTGAAGTAACAGCCTATGACCAGCTGCGCTATTTTAAAAATAAAGATACCTATGTTTACAGTAATAAAAGACTGGACGAATTGATTAGGATGATTGCATCTGACTTTCGTCTCAATGTCGGAACTGTTGAAAATACAGGTTTTAAGATTCCTAGCCGCGTTGAACAAAATAAAACCTTATTTGATATTGTGCAAACAGCCCACGACATTACTTTAGAAAATCGCAAAAAGATGTATGTTCTTTACGATGATTACGGTAAGCTTACGCTAAAAAATATTGAATCGATGAAACTCGATCTTCTAATCGATGAAGAGTCAGGAGAGAACTTTGATTACTCTTCTTCCATTGATGGAGAAACTTACAATAAAATTAAGCTTGCCTATGAGAATGAAGAGTCGGGAAAGCGCGAAATCTATATCGCTCAACATTCAAAAAATATGAATGACTGGGGCGTGCTGCAGTACTTTGACACGATTAAAGAAGGAGTCAATGGAAAGGCGAAAGCAGATGCGCTTCTCCAGCTTTACAATCAAAAGACTCGGAATTTAACGATTAAAAAAGCCTTTGGCGATCTGCGGGTGAGAGGTGGTTCTGCCGTAGTTGTCGGTCTCAATCTTGGCGATATCATTGTTCAAAAATACATGATGGTGGAGAAGGTGAAGCATACCTTTGAAGAAAGTGAACATTGGATGGATTTGACTTTAAGGGGTGGTGAGTTTATTGCCTAGTCTTGTTGAACTGATTCAGAAAATTGCCAAGCGAGCAGTGGAAGAAGCCCAACCAACATCGATTGAATATGGCACCGTAGTAAGTGCAAATCCTTTAAATATAAGCCTTGAACAAAAACTCACGTTAGATTCAACGCACCTTATCTTAACTAACAATGTCAAGGATTTTGAGGTAGAAATGACGGTGGATGGCGTCCGAAAAAAGTACACTGTCCACAATCAATTGAAAAATGGTGATAAAGTAATTCTGTTTAGGCAGCAGGGAGGGCAAAAATTTGTTGTCTTGGACAAGGTGGTGACGTCATGATTCCGGTTGTAAATGATGACTTAGTAAACGATTTTGAACTTGAACAGGAGCCAAGTAGAACATACAAGCTTCACTTAGAGAAAAAACGGATTTCCGGATATATCGATAACTTGGAAGCGGTCAAACAAGCGGTCTATGTCATCTTAAATACGGAGCGTTATGAATATCTTATTTATTCATGGGATTTCGGGGTTGAGCTCAACGATTTATATGGCCAGCCAATTGCATTTGTTTTACCAGAATTAAAAAGAAGAATTACCGAAGCATTGACACAGGATGACCGGATCGAGAGTGTTGATGCTTTTCATTTTGAGACGAGTAAGGGGAAAGTGCATGCTACCTTTACTGTCCATTCCAGTTTTGGAGACTTTGAAGCAGATCGTGTGGTGAATATTTAATGTATGAGGAGATTACCTATGAGGATTTGCTTCAGCAAAAGCTGGATCAAATCGATGCGGATATCGATAAACGAGAGGGTTCCATTGTCTATAATGCATTAGCTGGTAATTCGGTTGAAGCGCAGCTGCTTTATATTGCTTTGGATTCCATCCTAAACGAAACCTTTGCGGAAACAGCGACACGGGAAAACTTAATTAAGCGGGCAGCCGAAAGAGGACTCACTCCGGAACCGGCAACAAGAGCTAGGTTGAAAGGAGTATTTAATATCGATGTGCCAATTGGTAGCCGATTTTCTTTAGATGACATGAATTATGAAGTGATAGAACGGATTACACAAGGAGAGTTTGTTCTTGAGTGTGAAACGTTCGGAAATGAAGGGAATCTCTATTTAGGTCCGTTAGTACCGATTGATTATATCGACGGTCTTACTTCTGCCGAGTTAACGGAGGTTCTTATTCCTGGGGAAGATGAAGAGGAAACCGAAGCTTTGCGCAGGCGGTATTTTAACTCTTTTAACTCACAGGCTTTTGGTGGGAATCGGCAGGACTATAAAGACAAGGTCAATAGTCTGCAAGGTGTTGGTGGCGTAAAGGTTTATCGGGCGTGGAATGGTGGAGGTACGGTCAAACTGGTGGTGATTAATTCCCTTTTTCAGAAGCCTTCCCAAACCCTTATTGACACATTGCAAGAAACGATTGACCCTATTGGGGAGCAAGGTGAGGGCGTTGGACTAGCACCCATGGATCATGTCGTTACTGTGTTCGGGGTAGATGAGACCACAATCAATGTTGCTTCAAATATCACGTATCAAGATGGATGGTCATGGCCGGAGGTTGAACCCTATGTGCTTGAAACGATAGATAGTTATTTTGCCAGTTTAAATGAAACATGGGCTGAGCAGGACGCCCTTGTTGTACGAATCAGCCAAATCGAGACGCGCCTGTTGAATATTCCGGGAATCATTGACATTGCAGACACGACGCTCAACGGAGAGCAGGAAAACATTGTTTTGCACCCTGACGCTATTCCGATAAGGGGTGTGGTAAATGGATAGAGAGATTGATGTATTAAGCTATCTGCCACCTGTTTTACGAGAATTTAAAGAGAATCAAGAGATTGCGAAGGTGGAGAACCCACAGATTGAGCGATTATGGCAAGCAACCGAGCAAGCCATGAATGACCAATTCATCGAAACGTCAACAGAGTATGGAGTAAGCCGTAGAGAACGTATGCTTCATATCTTCCCCGCAGGAACGGATACTTTGGAAACGCGTAAATTTCGCCTGCTTACTCGCTATAATGAGCAGGCGCCATACACACGAAGGGTATTGCGTAATTTAATGAACTCTCTATGCGGCGAGGATGGACACACCTTATCGATCGACGTGGCTCAAAAGGTGATTAGTGTGAGGGTAGAACTTACAGTAAGAGGAATGTTTGATGCGGTTGTGGACATGCTTGAACGTATTACACCCGTCAACATGGTGATTGATGTCCAACTACGTTACAACCAGTATAGTAAACTCTCAAAGTATACGCATGCTCAGTTGTCTCAATATACGCATGACCAACTTAGGAATGAGGTGATTTAATGGCGACACACACACCGAATTACGACTTGAAAAAGCCGGCTCCGGATGACTTTTACAATGTAGCTGACCAAAATGAAAATATGGATAAGATTGATTCGGCTTTGAAAGGGGTTAGTAATGACCTTACATCACAGCAAACTGATTATATGTACCAAGTACCCAACATAGTCGGCACACAGATACGCATCAATAAATTATCCAACACCAATCGCTTGTTTTTCCGGTTAGATGACAATTTAACTGGAAACATTACCATCTCAACGGATGGCGGAGCAACATCAAAGCCATTGCAGGACATTGATGGAAACCAAATAACGCAACTTGATAAAGGATTCGTGGAGGTGGTAGCTGATGCGAATTTTTTTATTTTGCGGAATAGGGGGTTAGGTGGTGCGGATAAGCAGGCGTTAATTGATATTGTCAACGAAGCTGAACGTAATGAGAGTGATGTTAAGAGTAATTTAATAACTGTGGTAAATGAGAAGGTTGGAAGCACTCTTCCGTTAAATGCTCCTTGGATTGATATTCAGAATGTGATTAGTGGGATGACGAATAAGAAATGGGCAAGTGGTACAGCAACTTCAACTAGTGAAACACTTCCTTTTGTCACTCAAACTGGGAGTAGTGCTCGTGTCTCTTATATAACGGTTAATGGATTAGACTTTAAACCCAATACCATTATTATAAGTGCGATTGGTTATGGACCTTACCAAATTGTCTTGCATCCAGAAAACTTAGTTACGGGTGACCCCAATTATAATACGGCCCGAATAATTGCTATGGGTAACGTTGCAGGGACGTTGCAATTTAGAGCATTTAGATTAGTGTCTCCTGCAGTAGTCACTGAAACTTCTTTTACAATGCCAGTATATGGTGGTGACAATGAGTATAAATGGATCGCATTCGAATAGAAAGGAGGTAAACCATGCCTTTAGATAATACAGCATCCATAAAAGACATTATTACCTCCTTGCAAAATTTGGAGGGTATCAATGCAAAAGCAGAGTTAGCAAGTGTTATCGGTAGTCCAGTGACGGATGAGGACACCATGTCAACGATGGTTAATCAGATTCAGACTTCTAAAAATGAACTTGCAGGAAAAGTAGGTGAAGGCGCAGAGGGAACTGACCCGTTGCAGACACTTGTTGATAAAGTGGTGGTTGGGAAGAAGTGGGCGAAAGGAATCGTCACCTCATCTTCTGAGAGGTTGTCATTTTATTATGGCTCAGGTACCTCAACAAGTTCATACTTTGTAGAAATTAATGGTTTAGACTTTATTCCTTCGAAAATCGAAGTAATCAGAGAGGGAAGTCATGTAGTTAACTACAACTCGGATGGATATAGAAATGATCTTCCGAATTTCAAAATAACACTACAAGATTTAAGTGCTCTGTCTAGTAATAGTAATCTAATACAAGGGTTTGCTCTCTTAGGTAATGCATATGTAGATTCAGGAGGTTTTAGATTACCTGTGCGTCATGAAAATGTTCAGTATAGATGGTATGCGTATGGATAAAAGGAGGTAAAATAGTGAAAACATTAATCATCCACGATGAAACCGGATATATTTTGTCAGTTAGAAGTGGCGAACCATCACCAAGAGAACCACAAGGAGTGCCTTTTTTGTGGGTGGACATCCCCGAAGGCAAGCGATTAAAGATTACTGATGGAATCGGTGTAGATGTATCAGTAACACCGCCACAAGCAATATTAGAGGATATACCACCAAGTGAGACTGAATTAATAAAAGAAGAAAACTTAACGCTCAAACTAGCGATTGCGGAGTTGGCAGAAACACAAGAACAAGCTAAACTTGAAACACAATTAGCACTTGCTGAATTAGCAGAATCTTTACTAGGAGGTAATGGGTAATGGTAAAAGTTTATTGCGATTTAATCAAAGCTGGATTACGCGTAATCGACCAGGTACCATTATTGTGGCGAGAAGATGTTCGTTCAGAATTAGAAAATGAAGGATAAAACGCAGCATAAGCTAGCGTTATTTTTTATGCAGGATTTCCCTCGTTTATGTCGAAAGTAAAAGTAAAGAAAACAAGGAGGGACTATCAATGAATGAACCATGCAACGGTGGTTTCGTTAAAGAAAGTCATAAAGACCCAGGAACTGGTGGTCTCTAATATTTAGAAGCACTCATTTTATGGGTGCTTTTTCTTTTGCCTAAAACATCACGGTTTTTGGCTATTTTAATGAAAAGGAGTTTTAAGATGAATTGGGAAATGTTTTATAAAATTGGGGCGACTGGAATAGGCGCCATTGTCGGGTATTTATTCGGGGGGTGGAGTATCTTGCTACAAATATTGCTTGCTCTTGTCATCATAGATTATATAAGTGGGCTACTTGCTAGCGGTGTAGAGGGCAAGTTGAGTAGCAAAATTGGGTTTAAAGGGATTGCAAAAAAAATAATGATTTTCTGCTTAGTTGCTGTAGGACATTTAGTAGATAAGTCGATAGGAGATGGTAGCATGATACAAAATGCAATCATCTTTTTTTATTTGGGGAATGAGTTGTTATCCATCATAGAAAATGCTGGGCGAACTGGTCTGAGAGTGCCGGAACAACTCAAAAGTGCTGTTGCTATTTTGCAAGGTAAAGGAGATGGGCAGCGGTGACAGTAGAAGAAATCGAACTCCATCCTGGTCATTGGAAAAATCCTAGTTCGGGTGCAAATGGCATTCTGAATGAAGTGACTGAAGCACGCAGAGTCACTAAGCGAGTGCATGAGATTCTCAAAGAAGCAAAGGTACCTTGTACTTATTTTGAAGACAACACTTCTACAAATCAGAAGCAGAACCTTAACACACTGGTTAAACATCACAACGCTGACCGAAATGGATTGATTGTCTCTATTCACCTTAATGCTGGCGGCGACTCAAGTAAGGGAATTGGCACGGAGGTGCTGTATAAAACTCAAAAGAACTTAGCTGCTAATGTCTCCAAGGCGATTTCAGATGCAAGTGGATTGAAAAATCGTGGTGCTAAGTATCGGGATAACCTTGCCATTCTGACTCAGACTTATGAGCCAGCTATTTTAATAGAGGTATGCTTTGTAAATAGTGTTGTCGATGCAGAACTTTATCGGAAAAACTTTGAACGAATCTGTCAAGCAATCGCAAGAGAATTGGCTGCATATCTCGGTAAATCCATTAACAATAAGCAACAATCAACAAACACAAGCAACAAAAAACCTGAAAGGAAGTTGAGCGGAATGAAACCAAACTGGAAAGATTGGCAGTGGGAAGAAGCAGCAGAAATTTATAAAAAAGCAAGAGTAAAGGGAATTCTTTCATCTGATGAATGGGAAAAGAAAGCTGCAGAAAAGAATCTGACGTTTGATGAAATTGAGTACCTTAACTTGGTGCTTAATGGTCGGTTGTTGTAAAAGTTAAAGCCCTTACTCTTTTTGAGTAGGGGCTTTTAATATTGGGTCATAGTATGATATTATTTTCTTCTATTCCAAATTGAGGGCTGCTAACTTCTTGTGCAGCTGGGGGACCAGGAGGCTGCTTTTCAATTTGGTGTGGTAATACTGGAATTGCTCTCTGAACTTGAGAGATAAATGCCACTCCATTATGATTTTCAATAATTTTTGTAGCTGGAGTAGCAGTTAAAGTATGTATGCATGCATGGTGAACGGAAAGAACCGCATCCTGTAATTTTTTATCATCCTCAAGTGCTTGAACTGCTAACCCAATATCTCTTGCTCTACCCAGAGAAATATGACGATCATGAGAATAGGTTAAAGCATGATTTCCTAGTTCAGAAACAATGTAGTCAGCTTTTTTTTCTTTGTTAGAAGAGTCTTTAAACATTCCAGTTATTAACCATTCTTTTACCATTTGGTTTGACCAGTCAATTGCCTTTTCACATTCTCCTATTAAAGTAGGACTATATTTAGCTATGATAGGTTGCCAAATTGGAATTTTCTTTGGATCCTCAGTAATTTCTTTTACTGCCCTATTAAACTCTTCAATAATTCCATGTGTTGGGTAGCCCCGGTATTGTGGATCTATAGGTCCAAGGTTAGAATGTTTGCCCATAATTATTTCTTTAGAAGCACATGCAATCATTGTACCTGCTGACATTGCAATCTGTGGTACAATTACTCTAATATCAGTTCCAAAAATAGATTTTAGATACTCAACTAAGGATTCGGTAGCTGCTATACTACCACCGGGGGTATGTAAGAATAAATCTAGTCCTTTTGTCTTGTCTAATCCATTCATAACTGTCATGAAACCGTTTTTGTCACTATCGTCAACAGAAAAACCATTATAACGTTCAGCAACTAATTCTTGTTTTTGAAGCCATCCTGAATAATAAACTATTACATTTCTCTCAGTAATTTCATGTAAGGCCCTTAGATATTTTCTTCTAATTGAATCAAAAGGATTGTTAAAAATATTGATTTCATTTAAAATTTCACTCCAATTAGGCATTTTATCTTTGTTCCCCCCTTTCGGTTGGAGTTACAACAATATGTTTGGTGACAAATTTACTATTTGTTTCATCATCTAACAGTGTTGAACCAAAAGTATACTTTTTTCTATTTTCTTTGCTATTAATATTTAACTTCCTAAAAATGTCGGTTATTTCTGGTCGGATTTCATCGTTCTTCAAATTAATACCTCCCTTTATTTCTTATAATATATTAACATCAATTATAAAAATAATATACCTTTTGAAAAATCACTTGTGTCGAAATTTGTAGAAATTAATAAAAAAATTTCAGTCGCAAAAGAAATTACAATATTATGCATAACTCATTTATTATTATTATTATGTTTTTTGTGAAAAATGATACTTTCAATGAGAGCAAAATAGGACGGCTTAAACTTAACAGATAGCTACTCAAAAATTCGCCTGTCTCTATCTAGGATTGTTAAAAGCATCGGCAATAAAATCGATTGCTCAATGATTTTACGGTCATCCTCCTTTATTAGCACCTAGATCATCTCCGTTTTACTAATGTCATTTATCGATAACCTTAATATCTCCTTATCTGTATCGATTAATAAAGTCTTAGTGACATAATCAATTTTGTCGACTACGCCCTCAATGTCTTTAAAATATCCACCATCCCATAGTGTAAGTCGCATAGGCATGGTGTAATTAAGTGAGTTATAAATATCAATGTTTATTTGCTCAAGTTCTTGTTCGTCTAAAATTGGCTTAGGCACTTTTTCTTTGTCTTTTCCTAACTTAATAAGTTCTTCTTTATGCTCAGGCAACATTATCCGACTTGATTCCCATCGTAAGTTACTACCCTTAGTCAGTTTATTCATTTAACCATCTCCTTTGATTTTATTATACAAACATTTGTTCGTAAATCAATAGTGGTCTATTTTTATTTACAGAATGATATCTTACATATTAAAATAAAAGAAAATAGATGGAGGGATAATATGGGATTTAAGGATATTTTTAAACAACGATTTCCTATTAAGATTTTATCCGGCGGTCATATATTAACAAAGAAACCTTTGCCTACCCCTATTCAAGTAGCCAACGTAACAAAGGGTAAAGCACCAGGGCAAATTATTATCGAAGTACCTTTTGCAGATAAGACACCTTTTCAGTTGAAAGGCATTGAATGGGAAGAGTCGCATGCAAGAAGTGGAGGAAAAGCAGCAGTAGGAGCAATTGCGGGCTCGGTAGTAGCGGGGCCATTAGGAACTATTGCGGGAGCAGCTGTCGGAGGAAAACGTAAGGATACTTCAAAAGCGTTCTTAATTTTAGAAGACCAAGAAGGAACTGAACATCAGTTACACATTCATTGCGACCAAAATTTATATGTGCAGTTATCAGGGTTAATGGGGTGACTTAATGCCAGCACCTATGACTGCATGCATCAAGTGTTATCGTGTATGGAAAACAAAGAAGATGAATTTTAACATGATTGATTTAGAAAACATGACAAAGCATGATAGGATTTTTATTCTATGTTCAGAGTGCAATAATGGAGAAGAAAAAAGTATTTTATATGATGGAGAAGAGTTTATAAAACTATAGCCCTTGCTAATGCAAGGGCTTATTTATATGTATAAACAACTTATGTGCCTATTGTATTTACAGAACATTTAGTCCTAAGCACGATGCACACACGAGATGCTAAAGGAGCTATTTATCGTTTATTTGAATTTGGGGTTGAACGAATTGAAGTAGAGCAAACACTTGTTGCGGTTGCTGCACAAAGGCTGGTGGAATTGGAGTGTCCATATTGTGAAAGTGATATTTGTTCACCCTATTGCTTTTCTAGCAGTCAATTAAAAAGAGCGAGTATTTTTGAGCTACTGACCGGGAGAGCGTTAATGCGTGTCATACACGGACAAGAAACGAATTCTTATAAAAATCTGAAAAGCATTATTAATAAGGGAATTGCTTTAGGTTATATTAAGGAATCTGAATATGAAAGATGGATCATAGATGAAGAATCATAAATGGAGAATGAAGGAACAGGCAGCATTTTTAAGGAAGACAGGTGAGCTTTTAGAGCGAGGCTATCCGTTGGCAGAAGCGATCCGTTCATTAACCTATCAAATGAAAAGCAGGCAAAAGGAAGACATTGCTCAAGCGTTACTCCATTTACGAGAAGGCCATCCTTTTCATCAAATTCTTCACAAGTTAGGCTTCAATCAAACATTAGTTGGATATGTTTATTTTGCTGAAGAACACGGTTCATTAGCTGATGCATTTCGTGAAGGCAGCACGATGATCCTTAAAAGACAAGAGGACGTTGAAAAGCTAAAAAAACTGCTTGTCTATCCAACGATACTGATTGCCGTCACTTTATTTCTTTTTTTCTTTGTGGAAAAAGTATTGCTCCCCCAATATACCTTGTTGTTCAGCTCCATGAATTTAAAACCTAACATATTCATGAGAATGGTTTCGTTTATCGGAGAAGCTTCTCCATTCTTCGTCATCCTTCTATTATTATGTATGCTCCTCTTACTTAGCTATTACTTCATGACTTTTAGAAGACTTCTTCCCCTCAAGCAAAGAGCGCTTATTGCTAACATTCCATTTTTCGGCTCATTCTATCGTTTGTTCACAACGCATTATTTCAGTGTGCAGCTCAGCTATTTACTAGCTGGCGGCCTTTCTATTCATGAAGCACTGAAAGTGTTTGAAAAATATGTGCAAAGCCCGTTTTATAAGCAAATTGGGCAAGAGATGCAGCTTTTTTTAATGAGAGGGGAATCGTTTGAGGCCGTTTTAACGCATTATGATTTCTTTGCAGGAGAGCTCTCGTTCATTGTTAAACATGGTCAGGAAAATGGGAAGCTCTCAGAGGAACTTCTTTTCTTCAGCAAGCATTGCCTTGAGAAGCTGGAGAATAAAACAGAAAAAGCGTTTAAAATTGTTCAACCAATCCTATATTCACTCATCGGACTTATTATTGTTTCAATGTATTTAGCGATACTGTTACCAATGTTTCAACTGCTGGATGGATTTTAGAAAGGAGTATTTTTGATGAAAAAAATTTTAAAACAGGATGGCTTTAATTTAATTAAGGCAAAAGGTAGTCAGGATCGATGTTTAGCTGTCAAAAAAATAAACGAGCAAAATGCGTTCACATTAATAGAAATGATGATCGTTCTTCTTGTCATTACCGTCTTATTAATAATTACAATTCCCAATATTACGAAGCATAATTCTACCATCAATACGAAAGGCTGTAAGGCTTTGGTAAAGATGGTGGAGGCACAAGTACAAGCATATGAAATGGATAAAAAAACAGTGCCTACTAGTATGGAGGTTTTACAATCGGAAGGATACCTAAATGAAGAGCAGGCGACGTGTTCAAATGGAGCTCGAATTACGATTGATGCAAAAGGCGAGGTAAAGGTTACAAGTGGGACTTAAAAAGATGAAGGGTAAGGAGCAGGGGTTTACCATGCTGGAGGCGTTGTTTGTGTTGAGTATATTTTTGCTCATGATATCTATCTCATTTCTTTCCTTAAAGCCCCATCATTTCCAACAAGAGAAACAGTTGTTTTTCTCACAGCTAAAGGCTGATTTTCTTTATGCACAACAATATGCAATCACCAATCAAAAGCTTGTAAGAGTCAATTTCATAACCGCGGAAAATTATTATTATATACGAAAGCAAAATGGTGAACTTCTTCTCAAACGGGAATACGCAGATAACATCATGGTCAGAGCTGGTTCGCAAAATCTCCACTTTTATTATCATTCGAATGGAAATATTAGCACGATCGGGGCCATTTACATTTACATTGGGGAAGATGCTTATCAGCTTATGTTCCAATTAGGTCGGGGGCGGTTCTATGTTAAAAGGATGTAGAGGCTTTTTCTTAGCTGAACTTTTTCTCTCCCTAACGGTCTGGATGTTAATGTGTCTTACACTTCTTCCTTTATATTTACATGTTAGTAAGCAATCGTTAGATATCCAAAAGGAAATCTCTGCAACTCATTTAATGTACGAGGTGCTTCAACACTATCTACAGGACGGTTTTATGGAAAGTGGCATAATCCATAGAGAAAATGAATCTTTCCGTATTCATTGGGAGACAGGATTGAATTCTCCGATAAAGGTGTGTATTAAATATGAAAACTCTTTTGCAGAAGAGAGGGAGAAATGCGAACGACTTGAGTGAGAGTGGTTTCACGATGCTAGAGATGCTTTTTTCATTCTCGATCTTTTGTTTAATGATCTCCTTCCTGCCGCTATTATTTCAAATTATTTTTTATGATCATGCGGTGGAGGCTAGAATTCAGAAAATGGAATGGGAGTTATTTATCAGTCAAACGAAGAAGGATATTCAATCAAGTGATCACGTTGAGGTAGTAAATGGTGAATTAATTTTAATAAAGGGAGAAGAGAGCATTTCCTATCAAAAATATCAAAATGTTTTAAGAAAACAGGTAAACAGGAAAGGACATGAGGTTGTTCTTCAAAATGTTGCTTCTGTCACTTTTTCAAAGGAGGAAAACGCAATCACAATAGAAGTGAAAGACTTATTTCACCACTTTAATCAGGCGACGATCTTTTCTTTTATTAGCTCTGTAGAGAATGGGGTTGAAGAAGAATGAATGCACGAGGATTTACCTTTCCTGTAACCCTTTGTATTTTGCTTTTATTTTCATCCTTTTTAGCTGTTCACTTTCAGCAATATGTGATGGAAAAAAGATTTCAATTTGAACTTGCGGAGTTTGAGAGAAACCAATTTATGTTTCTCCAATCTTTAAAAAAGGTTGAAATATTGTTAATTACAGAAGAGCAATTTAAGAAAACGGGGCAATTCCATTATGAAAACGGCACTGTTACGTACCAAATCGAAGAACTTGACCCTGAGCAACTGCAAATTTCATTTCGATTATTTACTTCATCTCAAGGGGAACTTACAGGAGTAGGGTATTTTGATCAGGAACTGCAAAAAATGGTGAAATGGACGGAACGAAACTAAGCTCTTTAGCAAATTTCTGTCTACTTTGTTGTTGGTGGTAATAGAATATTTATTTTCGGATATACTGCTACTGACAATGAGTCTGTTAGGAGTGCCGATAAAGTGAAAACAAATGATTATGTAAAGTATATTACAGAAACAGTCGTGAAATATATTGACCAGCCAAAAGACGAGCGAATAAAGATTAAGCAAGAAAGAAAAGGTGGCAAGGCAAGCTTTTGGTACCGTTGGTTTGGTCTCCTGCCGTATGCATTTATAAGCATGAAGAAGAAAAGAAGATAAAGTCCCATTGAAGCAAGGGACTGGAGAATGAACGCATTTTATACCATTCGATTTTTTGCTGCCTTTTGCTGACAAGCTGTGTACATCACTTATATACTTATATAGTGGTGTACTTTTTTGTTTGCGTTGGTTCTAAACTGATCGCATGTTCTACTACAACCTTAAGTGAAACGATGAGAGTTTGAAATATGTACTCTCGAAATGATTGAATGAATGGGTGCAGCGGCAAATCGTATTGGAGCAATATATTATCGAACATATAATTTGTTATGCGAAAAAATGCCATTTTTCCCATAAAAGGATAGATGAAATGGAAGTGTTCGTCTATCCTTTTTCTATGTTTTAATAAAATGTGTCTGTTTCAATTTTAATGACATAACTTAATTATTGATTTAAATAAAAAATTTGCGTAGCTTTTTCCTTATACTGCCCGATCGGTCAAATAAAAGAGACCTCCATTGACGATAGAAATTTTCACATTAGGCTCGTATTGGTCTTGAAGGGCCTTTTTTTCATTCTCATATGTTTCGCCTTTTTCATCAACTTCTATTTCCTCGTAAAAATGTTCCAGCAGTTGTAAATCTTTATTCCAACGCTCCCTTGCTTCCACAGCCCAATTGTCATCCTCCTGTTCAATTTCTCTCACTAATTGATTTTTAATTCTTGAAACACCGCTTTTCGGCATGATAAGCGGTGAAAGAGTAAATGAATAATCAGGGATTTTCGGTGTAAGTTGTAAATTTAGAAGACGATCATGGAAATTTTCTACAATTTGTCCATTGATAAGCTGCAAACCAAGTGATTTAAACACATCCCTTTTTCGATCACATTGATAAGAGATGCGAACATTAAGACCTAGCCACGGTTTTAATGGAACTTGCTGACCTGATGTAAAGCGATGATTTTCGTATAAACGAATGTAAGCAGCCAAGTTTTTCGTTGATTGAAAGATTTGGTGAAGGCGAGGGGAGCCAAAATGAATGACTTCTCCTTTAATATGCTCTGGCGCTGCTTCTTGATTGGTGATAAAGGTCAGTTTCATCGGATTGGGTACTCCACCTGTTTTTTCTAGATAATGCCAGTAAAACGGTCGATTCATCAGTTCCTTGTCTAATTCAATCGTTAATTGCACCGTCATATACCCTTTTTCTTCCTCGATAATCTCACAGCCGTTGGCCTGAAAATAATTTTTAAGAAACCGTTGAATTTCCTGCTGCTGCATTCGTTTCACTCCCCTTCATTTCTTCGGCAAATTGAATCATTGAAGCAAGATTATCCATCTTAATTTTCATTTCTCCTTCTGAGGTAGAGTGGCCGAAGATATCGATTAAGTAATCCTCAAAGTTGCCGAACTCAAGCTTGGAGAGAATATCATCAAGTTCGCCCACGACTTTTTCAAATAAAGAAATTTTTTCGTGCAGAAGCTTTAATACATGCTCTTCCACCGTTCCTTTAGTTGCGAAGTTATAGATGTGAACATCCTTCTCTTGACCAAGGCGATGAACCCGGCCAATTCTTTGTTCGAGCCGCATCGGATTCCAGGGTAAATCAAAGTTGATGATATGATGACAAAATTGAAGGTTAATCCCTTCTCCACCTGCTTCTGTCGCGATTAATACCTGTGCGTGTTTTTGGAACAATTCGCGCATCCAATCCTTTTTTCCGCGCTTAAATCCACCTCTAAATGGAACGGAAGTAATGCCATTTTGTTTTAAAAACCATTGAAGATACATTTGCGTTGCCCTATATTCAGTAAAAATGATCACTTTATCATCAATATTTCGAATCAGCTCGAGAGCCTTTTCTGCTTTTGAATTCCTTTGGATTGCCTGTACCTTTTCCGCGAGTGTTTGAATTTGCTGCTCGTATGCAGGACTTGGTGACTCCTGTTTCGCAAGCATGTTTTTCAAAGTTACGAAGACAGCTTCACGGCTGCTGCATGCTTCCCTTTGCAACGTCATGATTGAAAAAGCGCTCGTCGCCATCCAATTATCCTCACTCCTTAGCTCAGAAATGGCATCATACAATTGCTGTTCTTCCTGTGAAAACTCGATAGGAATTGTTTCTACATGCCGATCAGTCCATTCAATGCCGGTGTCTGCTCTGCGATTGCGAATCATCACTTTATTGACTAATTGTTTTAAATGCTCATTATCATCTAATGAACGTGAATCTCTTTTATATTTTTCATAAAAAGCGGACTCATTCCCTAAATGTCCAGGTTTTAATAAGGAGACAAGATTAAAGATTTCACTTATGCGATTTTGGATAGGAGTGGCTGTTAATAAAAGACAAAATTTCTTTTTTAAACTTTGGACAAATTCATAGTTTTTCGTTTTATTATTTTTTAGTTTATGAGCTTCATCGATAATAATTAAATCATAATCCTGTTGGAAAATGATGTCGCGATGAGGATTGCGCTTGGCTGTGTCGATCGATGATACGACGACATCATATTGCTCCCAAACGTAGCTTTTCTTTTGGGCGACTGCTGGAATATAAAATTTACTCGTTAGTTCATTGGCCCATTGTGTGACAAGGGATGCAGGGACTAAAATTAAGGCTTTTTTTACGAGCCCTCTAATCATATATTCTTTTAAGATTAGGCCTGCTTCGATCGTTTTTCCTAATCCGACCTCATCGGCTAATATCGCTTTCCCATTCATATCTTCCACAACTCGCTTTGCTACTTCAAGCTGATGCGGTAATGGTGTTAGCTGAGGGAGATGTTTTGGAGCCTGTAAGCCCTCAAAATCATCAATGACCGTGTGTTTTTCCACTTCGATTGCCAGTTTGTATAAGTCCCAATTCCCCCAAGGACCGTCATCTTCAATTTTTTGAAAAAAACCATCTGCCCATGATGTATCGAATTGTATTTCTACCGTCATAGTATTTGCTCCTTTTAACTCGTGTTTTCTGTGAATAAATGAAATGATTATGAACTCTTGTTTTCGAAACTTTGTCATATGTCAGTGATGACTTTTCGATTATTTTCTCTCTGATTCCATGGAAAACCTGTTTTCTTATGGCTTTTTAGCATAACTGAAAGGTATATGAAACCTTTGTTTCATACGTAATGATTCTTAAATCACTTGCTCAACAATATCGTAGCTTTTCAGAAAAAGATATTGCCCTCATATTATGTACATGGTAGGATGTATTTGAAAGTTAGAAATTTTGTCACATGTTGACTATAAGCGAACGAATATGTTTTTTTTAGGATAAACAATCGTTATGATATGAATGAATATATGCGCAAAACAACAAAATGTTCGTTTTTATGTGATACCTCTTTTGTAATGATCTCGATTTATTCGTATTAACTCGTACTTTATAGTATGACCAACTGGGAAAATTTTATAAACGCGGATGAGAACAAGGGGAGAGACTACGTTGTAGCGCCGAAGGAGCAAGCATGAATTTGTGAATCTCTCAGGCAAAAGTACACTTGTTTGACGCAACTCTGGAGAGTGCTTCGACAGGAAGAATGAAGCCACCAAAGGGGAAAGCTTACGGAGTGTTCATACAGCATGAAGACTCAAGTAAGTAAACTTTCAGGTGCCAGGACAGAGACCTTTCTTTTATGAAAAGGGGGAGCTCTGTCCTTTTTTTCTTGGACAGAGATATAACGTTTGATTTTGAAAATGGTCTAGCACCAGCGCCAATCGCCTAGCAAATTTCAGGTCCTTTCACTGCGATAAGTCAACTATGAATCGCTTCACGATTCAAGTTTCCTTTATCTAAAGTCGAAGCTCTTCCAGTTTGTACGGCGATGAGCAAGGCGCTTCCGCTTTTCGATTAAATTTCGCTTTTTTAAGCGGGTTTTGATAAATACCAAGTAAAAATAAGAAAGGGGATCATGTAATGTCTGAGCTAAAGCGCACTCCTTTATTTGAAGTTTACAAACAATATGGGGGAAAAACAATTGATTTTGGCGGATGGGACCTTCCTGTACAGTTTTCCAGCATTAAAGAGGAACATGAAGCTGTTCGAACTAAGGCAGGATTATTTGATGTCTCTCATATGGGGGAGATTGAAGTTAAAGGTCCAAACAGTCTTTCTTATCTGCAAAAAATGATGACAAATGATATTTCAAAGTTGAGTGCTGGTGGTGCTCAATATACCGCTATGTGCTATGAAAATGGTGGCACAGTGGATGATTTACTCGTTTACAAACTAGGGGAAGATGATTATTTACTCGTGGTAAATGCGGCAAATATTACGAAAGATTATAATTGGCTAGAGAAGCATGTCGATGAAGGGGTTACGCTCAAAAATATCTCTGAGAGCATGGCTCAGCTAGCATTACAGGGACCAATAGCAGAAAAGGTATTGCAAAAGCTGGCAAAGGAAGACCTAAGTAAGATTGGCTTCTTTAAGTTCCAGCTTGAAGTGGAAATAGCAGGAAAGAAAACGCTTGTCTCTAGAACTGGCTACACTGGTGAGGATGGCTTTGAAATCTATTGCGCGAGTGAAGATGCTGTTCTGATTTGGAATGAAGTTTTAGCAGCCGGACAAGATGACGGAGTTTTGCCATGCGGCTTAGGGGCAAGAGATACGTTGCGTTTCGAGGCAACTTTAGCTCTTTATGGTCAAGAGCTTTCACCGCAAATTTCACCGTTAGAAGCTGGGATTGGATTTGCCGTAAAGCTTAATAAAGAAGCTGATTTCTTTGGAAAAGAAGCGTTAAAGAAGCAAAAAGAGTCCGGTGTTCCTCGTACATTAGTTGGTATTGAGATGATAGAAAGAGGAATTCCACGCCATGGCTATCCAGTTTATATCGATGATCAAAAAATTGGCGATGTGACTACTGGTACTCAATCTCCTACATTAAAGAAAAATATTGGCTTGGCACTTATTGAAAGTAAATTTGGTGCGCCTGATACAGAAGTGGCAGTTGAAATTCGCGGCAAGAAAGTAAAAGCGAAAGTGATCCCAACTCCATTTTATAAACGAACTCGCTCTTAAAAGGAATGAAAACTAAATTTGCCAGGAAAAGAAAGGGGAATCCGCAATGAAGCATCGTTACTTACCGATGACTGAAGCCGACCAAAAAGAAATGCTTGATACGATCGGTGTTTCTTCCATTCAGGAGCTTTTTGATGATATTCCGAAAAGTGTTCAATTTAAGGGAAACTATAATATTAAAGCAGCAAAATCGGAATCTGCACTATTGAAAGAATTGACTCGATTAGCTAATAAAAATGCTGATTTAAAGTCTCATTCTAGTTTTCTAGGAGCAGGTGTATATGATCATTATATGCCTGTTATCGTCGATCACGTATTATCACGTTCAGAATTTTATACAGCCTATACACCGTATCAGCCAGAGATTTCTCAAGGTGAATTACAAGCCATTTTTGAATTTCAGACGATGATCTGTGAACTGACAGGAATGGATGTTGCCAACTCTTCTATGTATGATGGTGGAACGGCTCTCGCCGAAGCAGCCATGCTTAGTGCAGGTCAAACACGCAGAAAGAAAGTACTGGTCTCCAGCGCGGTTCATCCAGAATCAAAAGAAGTCGTGAAGATGTACGCAAAGGGACAATATATCGAAGTCATTGAAGTTCCGCAAAAGGATGGGATTACCGATCTGGAAGCGTTACAGTCAATGGTTGATTCGGATACTGCAGCAGTGATTGTGCAATACCCAAATTTCTTTGGCCGACTTGAGCCGCTGGCAGAGATAGAAGAGGTTGCCCACGAACAAAAAGCGATGTTTGTTGTCTCTAGTAATCCATTAGCTCTTGGTGCCTTAACTCCTCCTGGAAGGTTTGGTGCAGACATTGTTGTAGGGGATGCGCAGCCATTTGGTATTCCTACAGCATTCGGTGGTCCGCATTGTGGTTATTTTGCTGTCACGAGCAAATTGATGAGAAAAGTACCAGGCCGTTTAGTTGGACAAACGACTGACGATGAAGGAAGAAGAGGGTTTGTTCTTACTCTTCAAGCGCGTGAGCAACATATTCGTCGTGATAAGGCAACGTCAAATATCTGTTCGAATCAAGCGTTGAATGCATTAGCTGCATCTGTAGCGATGACCGCTTTAGGAAGAAAAGGCGTGAAGGAAATGGCGCTACAAAACATCCAGAAAGCCCATTATGCAAAGAAGGTTTTGCAAGAAAAAGGGTTGGAGATTGTTTTTGACGGTCCATCCTTTAATGAGTTTGTCGTAAAGGTTTCAAATCCTGTGAAAGAAATGAATCAAGCTCTCCTGCAAAAAGGAATTATCGGTGGTTACGATCTAGGTCGTGATTACCCTGAGCTCGAACAGCACATGTTAGTAGCGGTTACAGAGTTGAGAACGAAAGAAGAGATCGATACATTTGCGCAAGAAATGGGGGATTTCCATGCATAAAGAAGATCAAGCCCTTATATTTGAACTTAGCAAGCGAGGCAGAGTTGGTTACAGCCTTCCAGAAATGGATGTTCCAGAGGTTGATGTGAGCGAGCTTTTACCGGAAGGCTATTTACGAGCGGAAGAAGCGGAATTACCGGAAGTATCGGAGCTCGACATTATGCGTCACTACACTGCGTTATCGAAGCGAAATCATGGGGTCGATTCTGGTTTCTATCCACTCGGTTCTTGTACGATGAAATACAATCCGAAAATTAATGAAAATGTAGCTCGCTTTAATGGCTTTGCTCATATTCATCCATTGCAGGATGAGAGCTCTGTCCAAGGTGCCTTGGAGCTTATGTATGACCTTCAAGAGCATTTAATTGAAATCACAGGCATGGATGAAGTTACGTTACAGCCTGCAGCTGGTGCCCATGGAGAATGGACTGGCTTAATGATGATTCGCGCTTATCATGAAGCAAACGGAGATACGAAACGAACGAAGGTGATTGTTCCTGACTCTGCACATGGAACAAACCCTGCATCCGCAACGGTAGCTGGTTTTGAGACGGTAACAGTGAAGTCAAATGAGCACGGATTAGTAGATTTGGAAGATTTACGAAACGTAGTTGGAGAAGATACAGCAGCATTGATGCTGACAAATCCTAATACTTTAGGTCTATTTGAAGAAAATATCGTAGAGATGGCTGAAATTGTCCACGGAGCCGGTGGGAAGCTATACTATGACGGTGCCAATTTAAATGCTGTGCTTTCAAAAGCAAGACCAGGTGATATGGGCTTTGATGTCGTCCATTTAAACCTTCATAAAACATTTACTGGCCCCCATGGTGGCGGTGGTCCAGGTTCAGGACCTGTAGGAGTGAAGGAAGATTTAATTCCGTTTTTACCGAAGCCTGTCGTCACGAAGCAGGGAGACGAATATGTACTGGATTATAACCGTCCGCACTCAATCGGTCGCGTTAAACCTTATTATGGTAATTTCGGAATTAATGTCCGTGCTTATACGTATATTCGCAGCATGGGTCCAGATGGGCTCAAAGCTGTAACAGAATATGCGGTACTAAATGCCAACTATATGATGAGAAGATTGGCGCCATTCTACGATCTTCCATTTGATAGACATTGTAAGCACGAGTTCGTCCTAAGCGGGAAGCGTCAAAAAAAGCTTGGGGTGAGAACATTGGATATTGCTAAGCGTCTCCTTGATTTTGGCTATCACCCACCAACGATTTATTTCCCGCTGAATGTGGAGGAGTGCATCATGATTGAGCCGACCGAAACGGAGTCAAAGGAAACGTTAGATGCCTTCTGTGACGCGATGATCCAAATCGCCAAAGAAGCGGAGGAGAATCCAGAAATTGTTCAAGAGGCTCCGCATTCTACAGTCGTAGGTCGTCTTGATGAAACAACGGCAGCGAGAAAACCGATCTTGCGCTATCAAAAACTATAATATAATTTTTAATAAAAGGTAGTGTGCTTAATATTGTTGTTGTATAATATTTCGACTATCTTATGCGAAATGCGAAACATCAAAAGCGTATTATCGTCCCAAATGAAAAGGAGCTTTGCCTATGTGCAAAGCTCTTTGTTTGTCTATTTTTTTGTTTTGATCTTGCCTGTCCATCTTTTAAATCCGCCTTTAAGCTGCGATAAATCTTTATAGCCTTTACGATGAAGGGTTTGCGCGGCACGGCTACTTCTCATGCCACTTTGGCAATATAAGTATACAGGCTTGTCTGGACGGATTTCTTTCATTCTCATTTTCATTTGAGAAAGGGGAATATTTCTTGCACCAAGAATATGTCCAGCCTCAAATTCGTTCGGTTCCCGAACATCAATCAATTGTGCTTTTCGATATCCTGCACGAAACTCTTCTTCTGTAAGAGTCTTAACAATCTTTCTTTGGTAGAGCCAGTTGATTATGCTATATACAAGAAATGCAACTGTCAATATTAGCAAAATATAAAATCCGTTCATATCCTTTCTCCTTCCACACAAATAATGTGCCAAATAATATTATATAGGTGATTTAATAAGATAGTAAAGGAAATTGGACAAATTTTTCGTTTCCTCTCCTGGGAAGTAAGCATCTGAGCAAAAAATACCACCATTCCTAAACAAAAAAACGACAAAAGGTAGCGAGAAGGGCTTCTCACTACCTTTTGTCGACAATCTGAGCAGTGTCAATTTCTTTTTTTTTTCGCACTGGTTTGTTATGCTATTATTCAGTGTCTACTATATCGACATGAATTTTCGTATTAAAGAAGAGGGTTACAAATGAAAAAAGAAATTTGGGGTTTTATCGATTCAGGAGATTGCTCTCCCTCCTTCAATATGGCATTAGATGAAGCATTGCTTGATTGGCACAGTGAGGGAAGCATTCCGCCGATTATCCGATTTTATGGATGGAACCCGGCTACTTTGTCAATTGGATATTTTCAAAGGGTAGAAAAAGAAATTAATATGCAAGCGGTTCGGAAGCATGAATTAGGCTTTGTTCGCAGACCGACAGGCGGTAGGGGTGTGCTGCATGAGCATGAGCTCACCTATAGTGTCATTGTCTCTGAGGACTACCCAGACATGCCTAAAACCGTTACAGAGGCATATCGTGTTATTTCAGAGGGGATCCTGCAAGGCTTTCAGCAATTAGGGATGGATGCGTATTTTGCTGTTCCAAAGACGGAGGAAGATAGAGAATCATTAAAAAATCCACGTTCTGCTGTTTGCTTTGATGCACCAAGTTGGTATGAGCTCGTTGTAGAAGGCAGAAAGGTTGCAGGAAGTGCACAGACGAGACAGAAAGGAGTTATCCTTCAACACGGTTCGATTCTCCTTGATCTAGATGAAGATAAGCTCTTTAGCTTATTTAACTATCCGAATGATAGAGTGAAAGAAAGAATGCAAAAGGCATTTAAAAATAAAGCTGTGGCCATTAATGAAATTAGTCAGCAAAAAGTGTCGCTGGAAGAAGCAAAACGCGCTTTTAAAACGGGGTTTGAAAATGGATTACAGATCGAACTGACACCATTTGAGTTATCACGGAAACAGCTTGACTCTGTCAATATGTTAGCAAAACGAAGATATGAAAGTGATGAATGGAATTTTAAAAGATAAACGGCATAAAGTTCGTTTTATCTTTTTTCTTTTTTAACATGAATCTTTTGTCCCGGTTTATAAAAAGCGCAAGTGTTGAAATATGTTAAAATTTATCAATATATGCTGAAAACATCGGACGATCTCTCTTTTTCTCAAGTTTTTAATCGTTTTTGTGTTTGACAAAATTTATTTTTTTTGCTGCACACACAATATATAGTAGTGGTTTAAATATTTGACATACTATATATTGATTTTGTTGGAGCGGTGTGATAATTTAATAGTAATTTGAATTACAGCTAGATTTAACTAGTGTTCTTCTACCGATAATTCAATAGACTAAAAAGGATTTAATTTAAAGGAGTTGTGTGTATGTCTGTTGCGTTAGGACAAAAATTAAATATTGATGTGGAGCGTTTGAACAAGGACATCCGATTGTTTCCTCAAGTTCATCCCATTACCCCAGACATGAAAATTACCCATAAAGGTGTTTCTAGATTGGTTATGTTAGATCGCTACACTTTTAAGGATACAGAAAAAATTACGCTTACGAACGGGGATTTCGTCGTTCTGACTATTAAAGAGGATCCGAAATTTCCAGCTAGAGGCCTTGGTCAAATTTTACAGATTGATTGGGAAGAAAAAAGGGCTCAAGTTCTTGTAGATGAAGAGTATCGTGGTGTACTTGATGATCCAGAAGAAGCAAGCACTGGTGTTATCAATCGTTCACTAGATGTAATCGAAAAGCCGTTAGAGCTTTACTACGAACAAATTGCGAAACGCAACGCAACAGGCTTGGCATCTGTTGAAACAACGGAAGAAAAGAGACAAGAGTGGTTTGAGAAGTTCTATCAAGAACTTGTTCATTTAAATTTTATTCCGGCAGGGCGTGTTTTGTACGGTGCAGGTGCTGATACAGATGTAACGTATTTTAACTGCTACGTAATGCCTTTTGTTCAAGACTCGCGCGAGGGGATTTCCGAACACCGTAAGCAGGTGATGGAAATTATGAGCCGTGGCGGCGGCGTTGGAACAAACGGTTCTACTTTAAGACCGCGCAACACTCTGGCACGAGGTGTGAACGGAAAATCATCTGGTTCAGTATCTTGGTTGGATGATATAGCGAAACTTACACATTTAGTTGAACAAGGTGGATCCCGTTAAGACCATGGCGGGAGAAAAATCTCGCGAATTGCTGGAACACCCTTAGAGCCTTTTTTACTACAACGTGACTGGTGACGGTGAGCGTGAAGGTTTGAAAATAAAAAGGATTGGGCAATCAGCAGCCAAGTATCTTTGGAAACGAAGATAAAGGTTCAACGACTATTGAAACTTCCTAAAGCTCGGGTTAAGAGAGGCAACGGATGCTAGAGATATGGAAGAAGTAAACCGTAAGATACGGCGACGTTCTTATGGGGCGCGAGACAAGGAAGAATTAATTAAATCAACTCAACTCTAAATCTCCATCATAAAGGTTTTAGTCAAGTAGAGATAGCAAAGTTACTTAATAAAAGTCAAGGAACCAAAATCAATTAAGAAAAAGGTTGCTCGAAACTGTATATAAGTAGCATAGAGAATATTAAGCTAATCTTTAAAAGAACTTTATAAACATGGAGTTACAAAACTAGTTGAAATTCGAAAAAATTTCTTCCTTGATGATATAGTCTGACCTTGCATGAGAGTGCAAGAGTGTGGCAGAAATGTCCACACCCCTCAATTGATGAGGAGTAACAATATGCGTGGGGCACAGATGATTATGTTGGCGGATTGGCATCCGGACATTATCGAATTTATTATTTCCAAAATGCAAAACCCAAGAATTCTGCGTTTCTTACTTGAAACGACAAACGATGAAACAATTAAAAAATATGCAAAAGAAAAATTAAAATTTACACCACTTACAGAACAGGAAAAAGCGATGTATCAAGGAATCCTGAACTACAGACATATACCTGGACAAGGTGGATTCAGCGAAAACATTATGGCTGAAGCAGAAGAAAAGCTAAGCACTGGTGGGAATTATTCCGTTCACAACCCTGAGTTTTTAACAGGTGCTAATATTTCTGTATGTTTAACAAAAGAATTTATGGATGCTGTTGAAAACGATGCAGAGTATGAGCTTCGTTTCCCAGATGTAGAACATTACAATGCTCAAGAAATGAAAACTTATAATGAAGAATGGCATAATGTTGGCGATGTACGCGAGTGGGAGAAAATGGGTCACAAAGTACGTGTGTACCGTAAAATCAAAGCGAAAGAGCTTTGGAACCTTATCAACATTTGTGCAACTTACTCAGCAGAGCCAGGAATTTTCTTTATTGATAATGCGAACGACATGACAAATGCGGTAAGCTATGGTCAAAAAGTCGTTGCGACAAATCCATGTGGCGAACAGCCTCTCGCACCATTCTCAGTTTGTAACTTAGCAGCGGTTAACTTAGCTGAAATGGCTGATAAAGAAACAAAAACAGTAAACTTTGAAAAGTTAAAGCGTACCGTTGAAGTTGGCGTACGCATGCAAGATAACGTGATTGATGCTACACCTTATTTTCTGGAGGAAAATAAGAAACAAGCTCTAGGTGAGCGTCGTGTAGGTCTAGGCGTGATGGGACTACATGATTTACTAATCTACTGTGAAACAGAGTACGGTTCTGAAAAAGGCAATGAGCTTGTAGATAAAGTGTTCGAAACGATCGCAACTACTGCATATAGAACCTCAGTAGAGCTGGCGAAAGAGAAGGGAAGCTTCCCATTCTTAACTGCTGACACAGAAGAAGAAACAAATCGTCTCCGTAAGGCCTTCACAGAAACAGGCTTTATGAAAAAAATGCCTGAAGATATTCGTGAATCAATCTTAGAACACGGTATTCGAAACTCACACTTACTAACTGTTGCTCCGACGGGTTCCACTGGAACAATGGTTGGAGTATCTACTGGTCTCGAGCCTTACTTCTCCTTCTCTTACTTCAGAAGTGGACGTTTAGGGAAGTTTATTGAGGTAAAAGCAGATATCGTGCAAGAATATTTGGAAAGTCACCCAGAAGCAGATGAAAACAATCTGCCAAATTGGTTCGTAACAGCGATGGAGCTTGCTCCTGAAGCACATGCGGATGTTCAATGTGTCATTCAGCGTTGGATTGATAGCTCAATTAGTAAAACGGTTAACGCGCCAAAAGGCTATAGCGTAGAACAGGTTCAAAAAGTATATGAAAGATTATACCGCGGTGGTGCAAAAGGTGGAACAGTCTACGTCGACGGTTCTCGTGATTCACAAGTACTGACATTGAAAGCGGAAGAAAACAGCTTTGAAGAGCCAGAGGAAAAGAAAGAAACGCCAAAGCAGCATGTCGTACTTGTAGACACGATCAGTGACCTTCGCTCAACAGATGTGACAATCGGCTCTGAAGTGGGCAATACTTGTCCTGTATGCCGTAAAGGAAAAGTGAAAGAAATTGGTGGATGTAATACATGTACCAACTGTAATACGCAATTAAAATGCGGACTTTAATTCTTTGAAGCGAGTCGAACTCTCTTTTTGAATAAAGTCAGATAAAAAGTAACCTCTTCGGTAGAGCCGCAAGAGGTTACTTTTTTTATAATTGAAAAATAGTTAGGCGTCGTGCGGTGTATAAATCAATAGTGACTCGATTTGCTCGTTTACGTCATGTGCCACATATTTTAATGGAAGGGGCAGTAACATCGCTTGGCGAACGCTCTTAAAACGGAAAACAGGGGCATGAAGCGGAGATTTGCGAACTTTATCGCCTTTTTATTTATAATCAGACTTTGTTAAATAGAATGGTTGTTAAAATGATTTTGGGCTCATTTCATGGGAAACCAAAGTTTCTCTTTTAAAATAGAATGAACTAAATAGCGTAGGTTGATTTCCACTCCGGATGGGCGCTTTTTCGCGGGCGGGGCCGAGCCGCTTCCCTCAGCTGTCGCCATCCTCCGCTCCAATCCACTTTCTCTTTTTGAATAGAGAATAAAGAAATTGTCTTCAAGTACACGACGACAACGAAGGAAGGAGATCGGCAATAGCAATCAAATTCAGCGATTTGTGCAGAATGTCCGTTTTTATCCCCGTGTACGGAAAGGAAACACCCTCCAAAACTTATACAACGTCCTATTGGGGAAGGCTTACATAGAAGAGGCGGAACATCTACGTTACAACGATGAAATCAAACAGATCTACGCGAAACGCAAGGAGACGATTGAACGTGTTTTTGCGGATGCGAAGGAAAACGATGGACAACCTTACGAGGTCTTAAAAAGAAGTCTATGCAGGCGATGCTTACGTTTGCTGCCATGAACGTAAAGAACATGGCCACTTAGACTTGGCAACCTGCTTTTAGGGGTGCCAAACGAGTTGATGGGAGCGGAAGGCGCTTGACTCCTGGGGAATAGCGTGAGGCCACTGAAAAACTTAGTAAAAATGGGGGGAGTTGTCCATTCAACTGACTTTTACAGTGGTATAAATGGAGAGGAGTATTCGGACAGAACGGGGAAATTTAGAACACAGAGTTTAAGAATTTAGCAAAATCTCGGTATAAAATTGAAGCCAAAAATAGTGAATTAAAAAACAGACACGGGTATGATGTTGCATCATCAAAGGGTCTATTTGGTTTGCAAATGCAAGGAGCAACGACGATATTTGTAGTCAATCTCAAAAGAATGATAAAGTTACTCAGTGAAAAAAAGTAAAAACAGCGGAAAAAAGGCCATTTCTTTCTCCATAAACGAGAGAAAATGGCTTTTTTTTGTTCCCATGAATGATAGGGACAAAAATAACGTAAGATTTTCAGTGGCCCCAATAGCGTGACAGCCGAGACCCCGCACGAGCATCCGCGAGGAGGAGGCTCGGCGCACGCCCCCGGGAAAGCAAGGGTATCAACGTTTTTAGCGCAATTCCAATCCAAAAATGACAAAATCCATCGATAGGGAGCCCTTTCGATGGATTTTGTCGACAGTCTGCTGAAAGGTCTTCTGATTCCATGAAGCGATAGGAGAAAACGAGCCAAATATCAACACCGACATATAACAAAGCTAATAATAAAAAAGACGTCAAGTCATCTGAAGCCACCTTATTGAATAAGGTGGCTACTTCATATTCTCAAGCAGTAAAAATTTTTACATATATTTTGTTTTAAGATTTAGCCATGCAGGTAATTTTCTATGTTTACCGAAAAACACTTTTTTCATGTCCACTGTACTATTTTGATAGACTCCTGCTTATTTATGTAAAAAGCTTATTTCTAAGAGATGTCGCCCTTGATTGTAGGCAAGTAATATTGTATGTTGCCGCATTTTGAATCGTCCAATAGGTCCTGCAACGAAGAAATGAAAAACATCTAAGGAGTGACCGTTATGTATATAGATGGAGTTTTTTCAGGTGGAGGGATCAAAGGCTTTGCCTTAATCGGGGCTTATCAGGCCATCGAGGAAAGGGGACTTAAATTCAAACGAGTAGCTGGGACAAGTGCAGGCTCCATTGTCGCTGCCTTAATTGCGGCTAACTACACAAGCAAGGAAGTTTATCAGCTTATTGACGAATTGGATTTAGTTAATTTTTTAGATCAGCGCAGAACCTTTATCCCAACGAAGGTTGCGAAATGGTTATTATTATATTGGCGAATGGGGCTTTATAAAGGAAATAATTTAGAAGAATGGTTGGAAAAGAAATTGGCGGTTAGAGGTATTCGCACCTTTGCTGATTTACCACCACAGACATTAAGGGTCATTGCTTCCGATTTGACAAACGGGCGCTTAATGGTGATACCGGATGACTTGCATAATTACGGCATTAATCTCAATGCTTTTTCAGTTGCGAAGGCGATCAGGATGAGCTGTAGTCTTCCTTATTTCTTTGAGCCAGTAAAACTTAAAAACAGTGTCACACCTAGTATTATTGTCGATGGTGGAGTATTAAGTAATTTTCCAATGTGGCTTTTTGACAAAGAGAATGTGAAAAAAGTACGCCCGGTTTTAGGGATTAAACTGAGTCATCATCTTAATGAGCTTCCAAAGAATGAAATTAATAATGCTATCAATCTATTTGAAGCATTGTTTGAGACAATGAAAGATGCCCATGACTCTCGCTACATTTCACGTAAGCATGAAAAAAACATCATTTTTATCCCAACTGAAGGGGTGCTGACAACTGATTTTGAACTAACCCCAGAAAGAAAACGATTATTATTTGAGCTTGGCTACAATCGCACAACCAAATTTTTTAAAACTTGGTCTTACTAATTTTTAGTTCGTCGGCATTATCATTAAGAAATATAGGGAGTGTGAGGGAAAGAAGACTGGATAGTGAAAATATCGAGCCATGTTTCATCAACATTAATTAAGTTTGTAATCAAAAAAAAGAGCCCAATTAAATTGAACTCCCGTTTTTATAGCTCCGAACCTATTTGCTAAAAGGAGGCCCGTTTTTTCTTTTTTCCTTTTTTCCCCTCAATTACAGTTAAATGTGCTGCAGATTTTGCTTTATTGGCTGTTCTCCTAAAGGTACTAACATTCCCAGAAATGCTTTTAGAAGAAGGCTTAGGCGCGTCTTTTTGCTGAAATCGTTTCTTTGACCGTTTCGCAGCTTTTTTAAAAGCAGTTTGTTCGCGCCTTTGTGGGCTTGCACCATAGAAGCGGCGAACTAAAAAGAAGATACCGAATCCAATAATAAGAAAGACAAAAATATTTGTCAAAAAAGAAGTAGGATTAGAGATAAAACGACTCACTATCCCTATGATTGCCAATCCAATCAGACCTGCTACAAAATAAAAAGAAGTTCGATTTTTCAATAAAGCCACCTCCCTATAAGCATAATTAGCATAAATTTCTAATTTTAAACCATTCTAAAGATTATTTTATAAATAAATATGTGAACGTCAACACAATGGGCTTGAACAAATAAGTGGTGAATGAAAAACGAACAATAGGATTGAAGAATTTATCAATATTCTATGCGTTTATTTATTTTATTGGCACACTATTTTGAAAATTGTGAAATAATTGGGGTTTTATTAATATTTATTATAATTTATTCTACTAGAAAATCAATAAAACCTCCATAATCGTAAACTTTTTCTTCTTATTTTGCTTGTTAAACAATTTTTTGCTCATGTTTCACATAAAAAAAAATCAACATAAACACAAATAAAGCCATTTGAATAAAAAGAATTTCCACCAAAATGCAAAGGAACGCTATTGCTAGGACATAATATAATTGGAGGTGGAAGGAATGAAAGGAAATCCTAAATTAGAGCAAAATAATAAAGAGGAACCGATGTCCATCATGACAATGGTTGTCTTAACAGGTTTGGTCGGGGGAATTTTATGGAGTAGCATTGGCTACTTGCTATATGTTTTTCATTTCACGGAGATCCGTCCTAATGTCATACTTGAGCCATGGGCATTGGGGGAATGGAAAAAACAATGGCTCGGAACGGTGATTTCCATTATATTTATCGGCATTATTTCAATCGGAGTTGCACTAATTTATTATGCTATCCTAAAAAAAGTAACGAGTATTCTTGGAGGAATCGGCTACGGAGTTGTTTTATTTTTGCTCGTGTTTTTTGTATTAAATCCCATTTTTCCGGGGATAGAACCGTTTGGAGAACTTAACAGAACGACGATTATTACATCGGTTTGTTTATTTATATTATATGGAATATTTATTGGTTATTCCATCTCATATGAATATGAGGAGCTGCAAATGCGAAAAAGACAAGAAGCTGAAGAGGTGCCTTCCTAAGAGATGGCAGCTTCAGCCACAAATTGGATTTCTCTCTCCGACAGAGTCTTAGCATGTTACTTAAAAAAACAATATGATAAAATATTCTTGTTAAGTATATTTTTACTATTCTTACAAGTGGAAAGTTAAAGGAGAGAGCCAAAGTGGATAAAATTCAAAAAGTAAGGGATAGTTTTGAAAAGTTAGGGATTGACGGACTACTGATAACAAGCGCCTACAATCGGCGTTATATTTCTAATTTTACCGGTTCAAGTGGTGTTGTTTTAATTAGTAAAGATGCTGCCAAATTTATTACTGACTTTCGCTACGTGGAGCAAGCAGCAAAGCAGTGTGAAGGCTTTGATATTGTCAAACACACTGGCACAATTCCTGAGGAAGTCGCTCTTCTAGTGAAGAATTTAGGGATTAAGCGACTGGGCTTCGAACAGGAGCATCTTACATATGCCAGCTTTAAAAACTATGAAGGAGTTGTTGATGCAGAACTTGTGCCTGTATCCGGCTTAATCGAAAAAATTCGCTTGATTAAGACTGATGCAGAGATTAAGATATTAAAGGAAGCAGCAGAAATAGCTGATGCTGCATATACACATATATTGCAATTCATTCGTCCCGGCATATCGGAGTTAGATGTTTCGAATGAATTAGAGTTCTTTATGAGAAAAGCTGGTGCCACTTCTTCTTCCTTTGACATTATTGTTGCTTCAGGAACCCGCTCGGCACTTCCGCATGGTGTGGCATCGGATAAAATCATCGAAAAAGGCGATTTCGTTACTTTAGATTTTGGAGCCTATTATAAAGGATATGTTTCTGACATTACGAGAACGTTAGCTGTAGGTGAACCAGATGCGAAATTAAAGGAAATTTACGAAATCGTGCTTGGTGCTCAACAATTGGGGATGGCTGGAATAAAACCTGGCATGACTGGAAGAGAAGCCGATGCTTTAACAAGAGATTATATTTCTGCAAAAGGGTACGGGGACTATTTTGGACATTCAACAGGGCATGGAATTGGACTTGAAGTACATGAAGGACCTGCATTATCCTTTAAATCTGATCTCAAATTAGAACCGGGCATGGTTGTTACAGTTGAGCCAGGGATATACATACCGGGACTTGGCGGAGTTCGTATTGAAGACGACACAGTAATTACCGAAAAAGGAAATGAGTCTTTGACTCACTCTACAAAAGAACTCATTATATTATAGAATTATGTAAATCAGTTTTTTGTGATATTTTGGAAAAAGACTCCGTGCTTCCAATTTACATTTTTATTACATTACCCTTGGGAGGATTTTTAAGATGATTTCTGTTAATGATTTCCGTACAGGATTAACGATTGAAGTAGATGGAGGGCTTTGGCGTGTGATGGATTTCCAGCATGTAAAGCCAGGTAAGGGTGCAGCGTTTGTGCGCTCTAAATTACGTAATCTTCGAACAGGTGCAGTTCAAGAAAAAACATTCCGTGCAGGAGAAAAAGTAGCGAAAGCACAAATTGATAACCGTAAAATGCAGTATTTGTATGCTAATGGCGATCAGCATGTTTTTATGGATAATGAGTCATATGACCAAATTGAGTTACCTGCATCAGCCATTGAATATGAGTTGAAGTTTTTGAAAGAAAATATGGAAGTTCATATTATGATGTTCCAAGGTGAAACCCTTGGAATCGAGCTGCCGAATACAGTTGAATTAGAAGTAACAGAGACGGAACCTGGTATTAAAGGAGATACAGCTTCTGGAGGTACAAAGCCAGCAACACTTGAAACGGGTCTTATCGTTCAGGTACCTTTCTTTGTTAATGAAGGCGATCGTTTAATCATTAACACATCAGAAGGCTCTTACGTCTCTCGCGCATAAACTAAATGAGTAAAAATCCCAAGTGGAAGTCCATTTGGGATTTTTTTTGTTGAAATAACAAGCGGCGGCAGGCAAAACGTGCCACTTATTTATTCGTTGGTGATGAATATCGCGGATACAACAGCCCTTATCTCAGTCGTTCCTGGTTCTATTTCGGTGGAAGCAGCTTTGACCATCTGCATTTCATATAAGGGACTAGGTTCTCTTAGAGCCACTTTTTCTTCTGTTATTTTCCTTGGAGTCGGGACAATGTTTAGATTTAAAGACTTTGCAATTGTATATGCCTTTTTTACAGCATCTTCTATCGCTTTTTTTAAAGCGACTCGATAAACTTCGGAGGAATTTGAAACTTGAAAAGAGATGTTCGAAACACGGTTGGCTCCATGCTCGACGGCAGTGTCAACAACAAGCCCGATGTTTTCAAGATTATTTACTGTTATTAGTAACAAATGCTCTACGCGGTAGCCCCGAAAAATTTGTTTTCCATCCACAAAATCATACATTGGATAAATCGTAAACTGATCTGTTTGAATATGTTCTGCCAATACTCCAATTTGCTGCAATGCATTTATGATCGAGGAGATTGCTCTTGCATTATCCGATTGGGCTTTTTTTAATTCCTTGTTTTCAATCTCGACTCCCAATCTTATCCTTCCTTTATCTGGTTGAATTGTAACGCTTCCTTCGCCAATTACTATAATTTCCCCCTCGAAAGGATTTCTATGTGCTCCTTGATAGAACGGTTGTTGATTATACATTTCTTCTTCCCCCACCCATTTAAACTTGTTCTTGCTCCCATTATTACATTTTATGTCTTGCCTAATGTTATATGATTCTGTTGTTTTTTGCTCATTTTGTGAGAGACCATAGTTTCTCATGCTTTTTTGCAAAAAAATCACTTTGACTCGATGAAAACGCTAGGAGAAAGCTGGTTTTCTCCATCCGTTTCATTGAGGCAGAACGAAAATCATGAGCAATTTAACCCCATCAATATTTAATCGAAAAATTTTCTTCTAAAAAAGTGATTATGCTGAACTAGTCATAAAGTGTCCAAGCAGGCATACATTTTTAATAGGTTCATCTTACAGTTCAAAAATGAAGAGAGGGGAATTTATTTTGGAACAGGTATTAAATATGCTGCCTCTCAATATTACTCACCAGATTGAGGTGCTTCCTCCTTTTCAAGTTAGTGAGATGGAAGAAATAAGAATTCGGATAAATCGACCGCTTGAAATTGCCGTGAAGGGAACTCCTCACTTTCTTCCTTATATTGTGAAGGAGGAAGATGCGATTCAGCTTTTAAATAAAATTAGTCATTTTTCCATTTATACCATGGAGGAAGAGTTAAAAAGAGGCTATGTGACAATCGCAGGGGGGCACCGAATTGGTTTAGCTGGGAAGGTCATCTTAGAGAATGGTTCTGTTAAAGCGATTCGAGATATATCGTCTTTTAACATCCGCATCGCTAGAGAAAAGATCGGGATAGCAGATGGACTGGCTTCATATATATATGACAATGGTTGGCAACACACAATGATTATTGGACCTCCACAAACTGGAAAAACTACGTTACTTCGAGATTTTGCGCGCATCATTTCCGGTGGCGATCGCACTTATTCTCCTTTAAAAGTGGGGATTGTTGATGAACGTTCAGAAATTACTGGAAGCGTCAAGGGAATTCCTCAGTTAACTTTTGGACCCCGTATCGATGTATTGGACGCATGTCCAAAGGCGGAAGGGATGATGATGATGATCCGTTCAATGAGTCCAGATGTTTTGATTGTTGATGAAATCGGGAGAAAGGAAGATTGTGAAGCAATCTTAGAAGCGCTCCACGCTGGGATTAAGCTATTTACGACAACCCATGGTTATTCATATGAAGAGGTGAAAAATCGCCCTACTCTGCAACCATTGATTGAAATGGGAATCTTTCAGCGTTTTATTGAATTAAATCGGCTCAAGGGTCCTGGAACGATATCCTCTATTAAGGACGGCAACGGTTCAGAGCTTGTTAAAAAAGTGAGAGTGACATAAATGATGAAAATGATTGGAGCTATCGTCATTATTTTAGCAACGACATGGACAGGTTTTGAAGCATCGCGACATCTAAATGAAAGGCCGAGGCAATTGCGCTTGCTAAAATCGGCATTGCAATCTCTTGAAGCGGAAATTATGTATGGGCACACGCCATTGCATGAGGCATCAAGAAGAATTGCTGCTCAGATGAGTAAGCCATTATCATGGTTTTTCGATGCGTTTGCGAAAAAATTGACGAATACTGAAACAACTGTCAGAGAGGCATGGGAGGAAAGCTTAAAAGAAGTATGGAAGTTGACAGCGTTGAAGCAAGGAGAATTTGAAATCATGAAACAATTTGGTGAAACGTTGGGACGGCATGACCGAGTCTCCCAGCAGAAGCAAATTCAACTCACTTTAACACACTTGGAACGAGAGGAACAAGATGCTTATGATAGACAAGCAAAATACGAAAAAATGGTTAAAAGCCTTGGTTTTTTATCCGGATTATTGCTAGTCATTCTCTTGCTATGACGGATTTAAAAACGGCAACACAGAGTACTCACCATTATATATGTTCAGATTTAAACTCTCGCTTTCATAACGGCTATAAATGTCTTTATGAAATCACTTATTTAGCGTTTAGGGAGGAAAACACATGGGGTTAGAGGTAGATATAATCTTTAAAATAGCTGGAGTAGGAATTGTTGTTGCTTTCCTGCACACCATTCTTGACCAAGTTGGAAAAAAGGAATATGCCCAGTGGGTCACTCTGTTTGGCTTCATTTACATTTTGTTTATGGTCGCATCGATTGTAGATGACTTGTTTCAAAAAATAAAATCGGTGTTCCTCTTCCAAGGATAAAGGGAGGGCTCAAAGATTGAAATTATCCAAATTGTAGGAATTGCCCTAGTATCCACTTTTTTAGCACTTATTGTTAAGGAACAGAAGCCCAATTTTGCATTTTTACTTATTGTTTTTGTTGGTTGTACGATTTTTTTATTTTTGCTTGATCAAATATATGCAGTTATTCATATGCTCGAAGTCATTGCTGTGAATGCAAAAGTTAATATCGTCTATGTTGAAACGATTTTAAAAATTATAGGAATTGCCTACATTGCTGAATTTGCCGCCCAAATTACGAAGGATGCTGGACAAGGAGCCATTGCTTCAAAAATAGAACTAGCAGGAAAAATATTAATTCTGGCAATGGCGATTCCAATTTTATCCGTTTTAATTGAAACGATCATTAAATTAATTCCAAGCTGAAGCTTCGTTACTTCCATCTGTTGCGCTAATCATACTAATGCTTTTCTTTTGCTATAAAGTACAAATCATAACTTTGAGAATAGTTTAACGGTAGCGCCAGTAAGTTATAAGTTATTCTTCACAAGATCTGCCAATCAAGAATTGGAAATTACAATTCTGACATTCGTATTTTTCGTGATGTCAGGCGATGAGCACGAAGGAGAACGATCAATGGCGTTTCGAATTGTCTATGCTTTTCTCATGAGAAGGTGAAATTTATGAAGCACTCTTCAACAATTTTTTCAATAATGTTCATTTGCATCCTTTTTTTATTTTTACTAAATGGACAAGCACATGCAGCGGAAGAAGAGCGTGACGGATTAGATCCGCAGGCGCTAGTTGACGCTCAACTGGAAGCGTTAAATTTAGATGAACTCAAACGGTATTGGGAGAATGTGTTGGATGAATACGGCGGATTTCTTCCTGAAAGTCAAAAGGGCAGTTTATATGACTTTTTAAAAGGTGAGAAGAAATTCTCTATAAAAGAATGGTTTTCAGGTTTTATGAAGTACATGTTTCATGAGTTTCTAGTGAATGGAAAATTGCTTGGAACATTAATTATGCTCACAATTTTTTCGATGTTCTTGCAATCCCTGCAAAATGCGTTTGAACAAAGCACTGTTAGTAAAGTGGCTTATTCCATTGTCTTTATGGTATTGGTCATTATCGCTTTAAATAGCTTTCATGTGGCTATTGAATATACGACAGATGCCATTCATACGATGACTTCGTTTATTCTGGCATTGATTCCCCTGTTGCTAGCCCTTATTGCAAGTTCAGGCGGAGTGATTTCAGCAGCTTTTTTTCATCCTGTTATTTTGTTTCTTATGAATATAAGCGGAACTTTCATACAGTTTATTGTCTTGCCATTTCTCTTTTTATCTACTTTGTTGAATATTGTTAGCACACTGACTGATCACTATAAGGTGACACAACTGGGAAATTTGCTGCGAAATTGGAGCATTGGATTGCTGGGTCTTTTTTTAACTGTATTTCTTGGCGTTATTTCGGTCCAAGGGGCATCCACTGCGATTACAGATGGGGTGACGATTCGAACGGCGAAGTTTATTACTGGAAACTTTATTCCGGTAATCGGCCGAATGTTTACTGATGCAACTGACACCGTCATAAGCGCCTCAGTACTCTTAAAAAACACTGTCGGAATTGCTGGCGTCGCGATTCTGCTCTTAATAGTTGCCTTTCCGGCTATTAAAATTTTAATGATCTCCTTTATTTATAAATTTGCAGCAGCAATCTTGCAACCCCTCGGAGGAGGGCCGATCATAAAGTGTTTGGATATTATTAGTAAGAGCGTCATATACGTGTTTGCAGCATTGGCGATTGTTTCCTTAATGTTCTTTCTCAGTTTGACGGTCATTATTGCAGCTGGGAATTTAACAATGATGGTGCGATAAATAAAGTACTTAGGGGGTAGTTATGGATTACATTACTGAATGGATTACGAATATTATTCTTTTTGTTCTCATTGCGACTGTAATAGACCTTCTGCTCCCTAATACGAGTTTACAAAAATATACGAAAATGGTGGCGGGTCTATTGTTAATAACAATCATTTTGTCTCCAATATTTAAGCTTCTTTCTTCCGATTTTGAATCAGCGCTGGCCTCGATCCCATCGATTCAATCCAATAGTGAAGAAAAAAATATGGAAAATTTAATAGAATTGCAGAAAAAAGAAATACAAGCCTCCAACCATGCATATATTTTAGAAGAAACGGCTGTCCAACTGCAATCGGACGTAGAGAAGGAGTTGATGGATCAGTACGGATTAGAAATTGCCCATATAGAAATTGATGTAGATGATGACAGTCAGAGTGAGTCTTTTGAACAAATTCAATCAATCGTTGTCCAGCTAAAGGAACCTAATACTGAGACAGACGCAGTTGAAGTCGTGAAAAAAGTAGAGATCAATACAAGTGAGCCTCTCCCATCTAAGAAACTAACAAAAGAAAGTCAAGCGATTGCATCTCTTCTTTCTGAAAAATGGGATGTTGAAAAAGAAAAAATAGAAATCGTCGTAGAAGGGGGGAGCGATTAATCAATGGAGCAAGAAAAAGGCCCGTTGTCTTGGCTGAAAAGATTGCTTTCAAAGGAAGGAAAGATAGATAAGAAATACCAGTATTTCATTGTTATTCTTCTTTTTGGGGCAGCCATTATGATAGTGAGTAATTCATTATTAGGTGAAGATAACGCTAGCATTCCAGTGTTGAATCATGAAAATGAAGAAAAGAGTGAAGTTGAAGCAATAGGAACTGCGAAGACAGCAGGAGATGATGAGATTAGTTCTTATGAAGCCAGATATGAAGCGCAGTTAAAAGATGCATTAGAGGGAATCGCTGGCGTTAGTGATGTGATGGTTGTCGTTAATGTCGATGCGACAGAAAAAAGTGTATACGAAAAAAACACAGTAACTCGTTCACAAACAACCGAAGAAACTGACCGGGAAGGTGGACAACGAAAAGTAGAGGATCAGTCTAAAGACAGTCAAATTGTCATTATTCGGGATGGGGAAAAAGAGGTTCCAATTGAATTAGAAACAAAAAAGCCGCAAATTCGTGGGGTTTTAGTAGTAGCAAAAGGCGCTGACAATATTCAGGTTAAAAAATGGATTATCGAATCTGTTACGAAATTGCTTGATGTTCCAAGTCATCGCGTATCGGTCATGCCAAGGAAGTAGCGAATGAAGAACATCGCTCCTAAATATTTTAGGAAACGATTTTATATATTGTGTGAACAATTTACATTTAATTTCATGAAGGGGGATTTTATAAATGTTACTAAAAAAGCAAACGGTTTGGCTTTTAACAATGTTAAGTTTAGTGGTTGTATTATCAGTTTATTATATGACTTCACCAGATCAAAGACAGCAGGAATTGGCGGCAACAGAGGAGAAGGAAGAAGCTGCAAATCAAGAGGAAGAAGGGGTAATTAGTGAAACAGAAACAGAAGGTGAAGTAATTTCAAGCGTGGCTAGTGATGAAGTATTTGATGCATTACGTTTGCAGCTTGATGAAGAAAGAAGCAAATACAAGGAAGAATTAAGAGATATTATGGCATCAACAGAGCTGCCGTCCGAGGAACGTGGTGACGCTTATGATAAGATTCAAAATCTTGATCAAGTTGCTCAGAAGGAAGCTGTATTAGAAACGTTAATTGTCGCTATGGGTTACGATGATGCTCTTGTTCGCGCGGATGGTGAGAGAGTTCGCATAACTGTTAAATCTAATGAACCTTCTGCTTCTGCAGCAAATGAAATTATTCAAGTAGTGAAGACAGAGCTTGGCCAAATGCAGGCAGTCGCGGTAGAATTTCAACCGAATGAATAAGAAAGACGATAACGGGGAGGCGTAGCCTCCCCGTTATGCTTGTTTAATGGTTTAGAAAACCCCTGGCTATGCCGGGGGTTCCAGAGAGCTTAAAGCGTGGTAACAAAAAAACCTCACTTCATGGTAGGATAAAGTTGGTTTCCCGACCACTTTATCTCACTCA
>NZ_SWLZ01000023.1 GCF_005502275.1 Robertmurraya siralis | reverse complement strand
TCTTCCCACATTTTTAAGATTTCTAATTTTATTTCAGGTAGATAGGATCTTTTAGACATAAAAAACTCCCCATTAAATAGCCAGATTTTTATTTTTTAATCTGTCTACCTAATGGGGAGCAGATCAAGCCGTGCTACTTGCCGATTTTCTCTTTTACATAGTCATAGAGCCAAATTGCGTCTTCTTTGAATTCCTCAACGGCACGTTTCCATTTAGGGCTTTCTTCTTTAATGACTTCCTTTAGCTCATCAGTCTTTTCTTTAAGTGCTTTGGTGATTTCCTTGCTCTCTTTGCTTCCGGTTTTTTCCTTTTTATTGACGCCTGCAAGTTTTGAGTTGACGGAGACAACATCAAACTCTCCCGGTTCAAAATAAGGCAATGATTGTTCCATAATCGCGCGAAAGATCGGGACAACATTTTCAGAGCTGCTATTTGATAAGTAATGCTCCCGATCTGTTTTGTCATAACCGAGCCAAACAGCTCCAACGATATTCGGGGTATAGCCAACAAACCATTGATCTTTTGAGCCATTGATGTCTTCGTACGGAAGCTGAGTAGAACCGGTCTTGCCGGCAATCTCAACGCCGGAGATTTTGGCAGCGGTACCTGTACCAGATTCTACTACATTCAATAACATTGAGTTCATTTCGCGAACGACAGATTTTGAAGTTACGCGTGTAGACTTGCCTTTATGCTCGGCGATTACGTTTCCAGTCGGGCCGACGATCTTTGTAATTAGATGTCCATCATGGCGCTTTCCTTCATTGGCAAAGGTTGAGTAAGCTTCCGCCAGCCTTAATGGAGAAATTCCTTTATGCATTCCTCCGAGAGCTATTCCTAAATATTTATCCTCATCAGTTAAAGGAATCCCAAATCGTTTTAAGGAGTCAAGCCCCTTTTCTAAGCCAATTTCATTTAATAGCCATACTGTTGATGCATTGAGCGAATTTTCAACAGCCTCATACATTGGGACGTCCCCTTTGTATACGCCATTTGGGTTAGTAGGAGTATATTTGCCGTATGTTTTCTGTTCGTCCTGCAAAATAGATGTCACGAGATAGCCTTCTTCAATGGCAGGTGTATAGACCGCTAATGGCTTCAGCGTTGAACCAGGCTGGGCTTGTAAATGCGTGGCTCGGTTAAACCCGCGGAACACATATTCTCCACGACCACCGACAAGTCCAAGTACACCACCGTTATGAGGGTCGAGCATGACAGCACCGCTTTGAACGATTTCACCGCCTCTTCCTTTTGGAAAAACAGAATCCTTCGCATATACCTTCTCAAGAGCAGTTTGTATATTTTGATCCATATTGGTATAGATTTGATAGCCTCTTGTTAAAATTTCCTCTTGCGTTAACCCGTATTTTCTGATTGCTTCATCCAAGACAGCATCGACATAAAATGGGTAATCCCGTTTAATAAAACTGCCACCACCATCTTCTAAATGAACCTCTTCTTTTTTAGCTGCTTCATATTCTCCTTCAGAAATCAACTTGTTTTCCAGCATGCGGGAAAGGACAACATTGCGTCTTTCTATTGCCCGATCTAAATGCTTGTACGGATCTCTTGCAGATGGCGATTGAAGGAGTCCCGCTAAAAGGGCCGCTTCACTAATCGATACATTTTGAATATCCTTATTAAAGTATTTTTTAGAGGCTTGACCAATTCCCCATGCACCGCTGCCAAAGTAACTTTGGTTTAAATACATTTGAAGGATTTCGTCTTTTTTATATGTTTTTTCAAGCTCAACAGCTAAAAATAACTCTTCTATTTTGCGTCGATACGTTTTTTCAGGTGATAGCAGCGCGTTTTTGGCAAGCTGCTGCGTAATTGTACTGCCACCACCAGTAATTCTCCCAGCTAAAAGGTTTTTGAAAAATACGCGCGTAATTCCTTTTATATCGAAGCCGTTATGCTCGTAAAAACGATGGTCCTCAATGGCGACAACTGCGTTGCGAACATGTTCAGGAATTTCGTCTACCTCGACTCCAGACGTTCTGTTGGTCGTGATTTCTGTTGCTATTTCTTCATTTTTATCGTAAATGACTGTTGATTGGCTTAAGCCAGCTTTTAATGATTCGACATTCGCTTGGCTTGCCAAGACGGCAAAATAAATGATTGTAAATAAAATAAAGGATAAACCTAGTAAAAGGATGATTTGCGTGATGTGCATTCTCTTCCAAAACCGTACTATATTCTCCCATAGGGGTCTTAATTTTTCCATTGAAATCTCCTCATTCTATAAAGATCTGCATTCTTATTCTTATGAAGTCATTTTAAAAATAGACGGGTATTTCTCTTCTCTTTTATTATAGCAGATGCGTGATTCTTATTTGCTGTGATGACAAGCCGCTTTGTTCGGTCATCGTCAAAATAAGCTTTAGGGAAAGCTTATAATGGTATAGACGAAAAATAAGCGCAATTGGATGCAAAAATTTTATTTTGTACGCATTTTCATATTGTCTGATTTTAAGAGAGTCTGACGAAAATGTGAATGCATGATAATCATCGTTTATCATAAGGTAAATTTGTAGAAGAGGCGGAGCCTCCAAAGTCTGTTTTGGAGGTCATAGCACTCGTCGGTGAAATCGGGACCTTGTTCATAGAGAGAAAAGAGTTCATAAGTCTTAGAAACTATTGATTTGGAAATACGTAAAACTTATCGACTAGAAAAAGAATGCACAACGGATGTATGAAGGAGGAGAATATGAAACGGATGCGATTACGATTTGTTTTTTTCTGTTTGCTTAGTTTCGTTTTGATAACAGCATGTGCGAATACAGAAATAAGTGATTCTAAAGCAAAAGAAGAAAAGGATAAATACGAACAGCTAGTTGAACAAAGAAATGGTGAATTGGAACTGGTTCCTCTTGAATTGACTTCATATAGTGAGGAAATTGGCGCCTCACTTAGCAATCCAAAATATCAAAAGTTTGCTGCCAATGGAAAAGTGAAGATCGAGGGGGAAATTGAACACTACAATGAGTTAAAGTCAGACTATGCGTGGATTAAAGTTCGTTCAAATGAAGAAGGTCCGGCTGGAATGGAACATGAATATTATGTTCCAATCAAGGAGGGAGCTTTTAAGGAAACGGTTCACTTTTTTAATGGAGAGGGTGACTATCGTGTAACGGTTCAACTTCCAAGTACCGATCAGGAAAATTATTATTATGATACTGCAAGCTTTGAAGTGATAAACGTCAATCCAAAGATGATGAGAGATTTAACCTATACCCCTTTTGGATATGGTGCGGGATTGACCGTTGACATGGACACAAGTTATGTGGAGGAGAGTGAGATTTTCTTATTAAAGGGTGAAGCAACGGCATTAGCAGATGGGGAAAAAATGATGCTAGTGATTAGGAAGGATTCTGAGCAATGGAAGCACATTATCCCTGTGAAGGATGGGAAATTCGAATATGAAATGCCACTGTTTTTCGGAAAAGGACTCCATGAGTTAGAAGTGCTTGTTCCTGACAAAGAACGGGAAGATTATTATCAGGTTGGCACGAAAATCTTAGTCAATAATGAGTCCGAGCAAGTGATGAAGCCGATTGAATATTCCAATACTTATATTGAGCGAGGGGTTACGTTAGAGTACCCGACTTTTGGAGGAAAGGTGACGGAAGGACAATATCATATAAAAGGCTCAATAGATGAAAACGCTGAATTTGCTAAAGATACGACCCATATTTATGTTACAACGGAAAAGGGAGAGGATACAGCACTGGATGTCATTCCAGTTGAGAACTTCTCTTTTGATGACTCCTTTTATTTACGATTTGGATCTGGCACCTATGAGGTGACTGTAAGTGTTCCAGAAATTAAAAAGGAAAACAGCAATTATTTTCGCTATTTCGGCTTTGCGAAATTTGAGCTAGAGTCTACAGGCGAGGATAAACGCGATCTTCTTCCTTCAAGAGGTATAGAGTCGGACGACCCGCAAATCAAAAAACTGGCAGAGGAAATCATTAGTGGAAAAACGACCGAGCGTGAGAAAGCGAAAGCGGTATACGATTACGTTACAAAGACGATTTCTTATGATGTTGGCAAGATGAAAAATAAAGAATTCGAATGGGATGATAGCGCTCTTAAAACGCTTGCGGAAAAAACAGGTGTCTGTCAAGATTATTCTTATTTGGCAATTGCTTTACTTAGAGCGGTAAATATGGAAGCTAGATTTATTGAAGGGACAGCACTAGGCGGGTTTTGGCCACAAAATCATGCATGGGTAGAAGTGAAGGTTGACGGAAAATGGCTTACGATGGACCCGACATGGGGGTCTGGCTATATAGAGAAGGATCAGTTTGTTGCTGCCTATACAGATAAATATTTCGATCCGAACATGACGGAGTTTGAGAAAACCCATATCCGCAATGGGGTATCGTACTAAAAGGTTTATCGTGATCACGTGCAATCACCACGAGTCGAGAGTGTAGACAAAAAATGCAGTTATTCAGGCTGATTGAAAACATTGGTTGTATTGCCGCGCCAAGCTTTGAAAAGAGCGGCACTGGACAAGGAGAAGCATCTTGGCATGCTGACCGGGAGGACGTTAATCTATGAATTGAATATTTGCGTGGGTGTTAAAAGGATATTTAGCAACGCCTGCCTATAAAAAATTTTTATCGTAAAGTTTCGTGAGCTTGAACGATTGGCCTTCTTCCCTCCCTTTTTCAACATTTAAGTTCAATCTTATTGATGCTTTCCGGTTGACTATTTTGCAAATTTGCCCTATCTTTATATTTAACTTAATTATCGATAGATGTTTACTCGTGCTTTTTATCGTGTTGGGCGCTTTAGCATTATTTTAATAGTTTATATTGATTTGAATGAAAAAGAACTCCAATATAAAAAAAGAGGGGTAACGTGAATCGAGAAGTAAAATAAAATGATACTGTTTGTTAACATGGAAGTTACGATAAAAGTTGATAACGAGGTAGCACTTCAAAAAACTTTATTAAAGTTAGTTAGAGTGAAGCCGACAATTTTCAGAATTCAATGGTCTAAAAAGATTATTGAATTCTAAAGTTGTCGGTTTTTTTATTGTTTTTAGAATTTGTTTAGTGAGCCTCATTCTTTTTTGTTTTGCGCTATTATTCATAAATGTGAATTGTCAGTTGAAAAGGGAGAAATCAAAATGTTTGTTTCACTTACTATGTCTTCATTGATGATTATTTTTTTAATCATGTTGATTATTTCGGGGCTTAGTGGACTAGTGTTTTTACATCCACGGGTACCTATAAGCTTTGTTCGTGTTCACATTTGGATCGTGGCTTTGCCGCCTTTAATTTCCGTGTTGGCACTTACAAACACAAGTGCCAATGGTCAAATCGGGCCATGGTACACAGATTCCTTAGCATGGTTAATGGTTTTTTTCGTGCTTGCAATTGGTTTTATCATTCAACGTTTCTCTGTTCGTTATTTACTAGGGGATCGTGCTTATCGTAAATATTTTACCCTCTTTACCTTGACTACAGGTGCTGCTTCCATGGCCTGGCTGAGTGCTGATCTCCGTTTAATGGTTTTATTTTGGGGTGCAACTCTTACAGGTTTGACTCTCCTTATAAGATTAAACCATGAATGGAAAGTAGTGAGTGAAGCAGCAAAGGTTTCTGGGCGCTTATTTCTACTAAGCTGGCTTTCTTTAGTATTGGCAATGGTTTGGCTCTTTCAAGCTAGCGGGCAATGGCAGCTGTCATCGGCGCTTTCAATTGAAAATTTAGTTTTGCTCGGGAACTGGGAGAGAGCAGGGATTAATTTATTGATTGTGTTAGCCGTGATTATTCCAGCAGCGCAGTGGCCTTTCCACAGGTGGTTAATTGAGTCTGTTGTAGCACCGACACCTGTTTCGGCGATAATGCATGCTGGTTTAGTAAATGCAGGCGGAATCATGCTTACTAGATTTTCACCTCTTTTTAATGGAGACATTGCCTCGATTACATTACTTATACTTGCAGGTATTTCTGTTTTGATTGGCTCTGGAATTAGTTTAGTTCAGGTGGACTATAAGCGTCAATTAGTAGGATCTACAATTGGACAAATGGGATTTATGCTCATCCAATGCGCTTTAGGGGCATATATAGCAGCCATTATCCACCTTATTTTACATGGTTTGTTTAAAGCAACGCTATTTTTACAATCCGGTTCAGCAGTGCGCCGTTTTGAGGTATCGAATCGGATTAATGAAAGAGCCTCCTATTTATGGATTCTCGCTGGCCGAGCATTAGGAATTGTTGCCGGGGTAGCTTTTTGGCTGATGGCTCCAGGAGAAGGATATCAATTGATTAGCGCTTTAATTATAGGATGGTCATTGTCTGTTTCTTGGACACAGCTTGTCGCTTTTGGGGAAGGAAGGATTGGCCGTAGTGTTGGTTTCTTATTTCTTGGAGGCGCTGCACTTGTGTATGTTATGATCCATCATCTTTTTTATGAGTTGCTGCAAACAACCGCGTTTCAGAGTGTCCAACCCCCAATGGCAGTTGTCATCATTGTCGCTTGCCTTTTACTGTTTGGTAGTGCTATAGGTGCATGGATTGCCCGTAATCAATCTTCTGTTTTCTTTGCCGTGCTCTATCTTTGGTTAGTTAAATTGGGTGAGGCAAAGGCTAAATCTGTAGACAGTCATCCTAGCTACCTTGAACAATATTTACAAAAAGGAGGTAATCAGTGATGAGTGGGACATCTGTATTAATGAAGGAATCCTCGAAAACAAAGGATTCACAAAGCGATTTTCAAGAAATGAGTGCGATAATTGCTGCGGCAAGTCAGGTAATCGCTCCACTCTGGCCGATTTCAACCTTTGCAGCACGCAGTCCGTGGCTAGGTTTGGAAAAACAATCCTTTGCCGGGGTGGCGAGTTGGCTAAAAGAAACCCGTGACGTTGATATATATCCTAGTGCATTAATGATTCTTGCGGCAAAACGCAAAGGGGAAATTGATGAGAAATTTGTGCAAAGGGCTTTACAGCAGTGGCTTGATTCAAATTCCTTTCCTATTCCACGGGATGAGGCAGAGCGATTTTGTCAGGCTGCGCTTAAATTGGAGCCACTGCCAACTGAACTTTTATCATCATCTAAGCTTGAGCAGTTGGTCGCTCATCTGCATGAATTAAATAGTGGTTCTGGTGGAAAATTTACCATGCAACCATTGAGCTCATCTATAGAGAATCAAAGTCATGAAAGGTTAATTAACATTCTCGATCACCATATCATCAAGTGGTGCAAATTGTATTTGGATGATTCTCAAGCTGGCTGGACAATGCCGAATCGTGAGAAGGGGTTCTATCGTGCATGGCAACGCCTGATTCAATACGATCCGGCACTTAGTAAAAACCAGCGTCAAAGTCTCAAGGGGTGGCCAGAAAAGCCACAAACTGCGCTAAAGGCAGCGCTGCTTGCATTAGAAATCTCAGAGTCAGAGATCCAACCTTATCTTGAGGGACATTTACTTTCCCTTCCTGGATGGGCAGGAATGATGCTTTGGCGCTCACAACAATCAAGTGCAGAACAGGAGTTGTTAACAGAGTATTTGGCAGTGCGAATTTCGATGGAATGGGCGCTTATCCATCCTTACATGCCTTTGACTAATGAACGAGTTGCATATAAGGCTTCCATTGCTTCACTGTTAGCATCATGGCTTCATTGGGGAGAGCTTCCAATGGAGGAATGGTTACAGATGTCTGATGCACAACAACAAGCATATTTATCGTTTGCATCCATTTTTGATGATCAACTTCGCAGGAAAATTTGGTTAGAAGCGTGGGAGCAAACACATGAAGAGCGATTAAGGCAGAAGATGATCTCTAGTCAATATAAGACCGGCCATAAAAAAACACCTTTGGCTCAATTGGCGTTTTGCATTGATGCCCGTTCGGAACCTTTTCGTCGCCAGCTCGAAAAAGAGGGTCCGTTTGAAACGATTGGAATTGCTGGTTTTTTCGGCTTACCGATTGCAACCAGTGGGCTTGGGCATACTCACAGTCATCCTTCCTTGCCGATTATGCTGAAGCCTCAGCATAAAATAAGGGAGCTGGCAGAAGAGCATGAGCTCCAATTATATCAACACCGAAAGCAGGCAGTTCATTCTTTAAGCTATACTTTTAAAACGATGAAGCAAAATGTCCTGGCGAGTCTGCTCTTACCCGAACTGAGTGGACCTTGGCTTAGCCTGCAAATGGCAGCGCGGAGCTTTGTCCCTAGGAGGGCAGGACGCTTCTTACGTAATCTGCGTGAGGGATGGCTCCGTAAGCCGAATACAGAGCTTTCGCTTCATCATGATGATAAGAGGGAAGTTGGGTTGCCTGTTGGATTTGCGGATCAGGAAAAAGTGAACTATGCACGCCAAACTTTAAAAATGATGGGTTTAACAAAAAATTTCGCACCATTAGTTGTCATATGTGGACATAGTAGTCAAAGTACCAATAATCCTTATGCGGCTGCCCTCGATTGTGGCGCTTGTGGTGGTGCTGCAGGTGGTTTTAATGCAAGGGTCTTTGCTGCTTTATGCAATCTTCCTGAAGTAAGAGAAAATCTTACTTATGAAGGAATAGAAATACCTGATGACACTGTTTTCGTTGCCGCTGAGCATAGGACGACGGTCGATGATTTAGAGTGGATTTATGTTCCCAAGCTTACCGAAGCTGCACAAGAAGCGTTTGCGCGCATTGAGGCTATTATGCCTGACGTCAGTCATAAGGCAAATGCAGCGCGACTTGCCCAATTGCCCCAACTCCAATCGCAGCTTAAAAAACCGAGCGCTGAGGCGAAACGATTTGCCGAAGATTGGAGTGAAATCCGGCCTGAGTGGGGCTTAGCGCGCAATGCCGCTTTTATCATTGGAAAGCGTGAACTGACTGAAGGTTGTGACTTGGAAGGGAGAGCATTCCTCCATAATTATGATTGGCAAGAGGATGCAGACGGTGCTCTACTAGCTAGCATTATTGCGGGGCCTGGAACAGTGGCTCAATGGATTAATCTGCAATACTACGCTTCGACGGTCGCACCTCATTATTATGGCAGTGGAAGCAAAGCCACCCAAACGGTGACAGCAGGCCTTGGTGTCATGCAGGGAAACGCGAGTGATTTGTTGACTGGCCTCCCTTGGCAATCAGTTATGGCGACAGATTTTGAGGCTTATCACTCTCCGCTTCGGCTATTGATTGTCATACAAGCACCGAGTGAACATATTGAACGGTTATTAAAAACCGATTCAACATTTCGACAAAAAGTAAGGAACGGATGGGTTCGGCTTGCCAGTGTTGAGCGAGAGGGGCATTGGCGAAACTGGCAGCCATACACAATTAACGAACTGTTAAATGAGCCATATAAGGAAAGGAGCGAATGATGTGAATTTAGAACAAGCTCAAAAAGCGTTATTTCTGACGGATATTGAATGTGACTGGCACTCTCTTTTACAGGAAATAACGAATATTTTGCCGGAAAACATGCTGACGATTCAATGCTATGGTCCGGTCATCTCAAATCCTTATGGAGATATAATGAGGTCGATTATCATCGCGATATATCAGGAAAAGGTTGAGGAGATTTATGTCGTAGGAACGAAAAATAGTGAAGCTTTGTCCGCCAATGTCCTTATCGAGCTTGATTCAATGAAAGAGAAAATACGAACTTTGGATTACCTTTTCCAACATAGCAGACCGGAATTTTTAAGGGGAACGGTCCATGAATGGTTAAACGAAAATAGTCACGATCGGATTGAAAAATGTGTGAATATCATTTATCATCATCCGTTAGTGCCGCAAAATGTTAAAGTTCGGGGTTTAATTATTGATCATGAGGATGGGAAACCCTCAATTGTGGAAGTCTCGCCTCAGGTAACAGTGTGAATTTGCAGTGAAAAGTGGAAATGCTAAAATGGGATGGTTCATGCAGAAGCTACTGACTGTGACAAGTTCATATACCGTTGCGAAGAGTGTTTAACTGAAATTATTTTTTCACTTTATAGGAGATGTTTTGAATATGAAGAAGACGAAAGGTTCTTATGAATCCGAGATAAGCAAGGCTATTACTCAATGGGAGAAGGACTTTCTTGGACGCGGCTCTCTATCTGTGAAAACAGATATATTACGCGATATGATTATTGTCAATTTGCAGGGTGTGTTAACACCAGCAGAATATACCGTTTGCGAAACAAAAGAAGGATTATTAACAATCAAGAAGACTCGTTCAGAACTAGTTGAATCTGGTGCTGAAGATCTTAAGAACATAATCTTAACGATAACTGGGGAAAAAGTGAAAAGCTTTCATACAGATATAAGCTCTCGTACCGGTGAAAGAGTAATGGTATTTAAATTATACAATGATCTTGAGAAAAGTTTATTTATGTGAATCGATTTTACAATGTAAAACTTGAGCAATTATGAAATTGACTAATGTAAAAGTTTTTAAATGTTACAGCACTATTATAACAATGAACAAAATTTGTTTAGACCATAGACATACTCGATTTCATCGAATTTGTTTATGGTCTTTTTCTTTTAGGCTTTGATGAATTTTTGGCTCATTTTCTTCTATCGTTTCATCAAAAAGCCTTGGTTTAAATTATTTATTTACTTTCAGCGTCATCAACTTAAGGTGATTGCCAATAGGACTTGGCGCTCTTTTTTGGATAATGCTCGGAACGGACTGATTGTAACCGTTGCGCAAGTAGCAGTCAGATGAATGGTCACAGATGCGAAAAGCACCGATTGCTTCTCGGAAAAAGCAGTGGAAATCATTAAATATACCTCATGGTTGTGAGAGTTTGTGCGGGACTTTTGACCATAATGACGAGATTTATAGAGACCCATCCCACCTCCCTCCAAGCACTTATGTGAATCTACTTCCATACCCTATTAATTTCTTCTCAGCAACTTTCCAAAAATTTTAAAAAATATAGCAAAATAACACCTAATCCCATCCATATATATCCATAGTTTTCAAGGATATGGAAAATATATATAGTATTACGGAATAATTTAGAAAAATCGTATAAAAGAACTAAAAATTTTAACATTTGTAATAAAACATAAAAAGAATTACCAAATGTCTAGTTGTAATTAAAAACAACCTATACTTTTTTCCTAAAAATCGATCCTCCTTTATGCCTTTTAGAAATTTTGAATTCGAAATTTCCGTAGGACTATTTTATCTGTAGACTTCTTTAGGATGCTGAAGAAAGTTTGACGGAAATGTGAACGGATGGTAGTAAATATATAGGCAATAAGGAAATATTTCGGAAAAAATTCAAGTGAAAAGTATCACTATACATCAGTTTATTCAAAAACTTAGGAGAGAGGTATTGGATGTTAGAGTCAAAAAGAAGAGCTATCATATTCATTTCGATTTCATTAATACTTGCAGCGATAGCTGGATTTATGTTTTTACAAAAAGTAAATGAATTGAATGCCAACTTAGGTGGAACCACAAAGGTGTTTGTTGCTAAAAGTGATATCAATTCAAGAACAATTATTACGCCTGAGATGGTGGAAACGATTGACCTTCCTAATAAGTTTGTTACAGATACCCATGTTACAGACCCGAGGGAGATAACGAATAAAGTAGCGATAGTGCCGCTATTTGAAGGAGATATGATTACAACCAATCTATTAAAGCCGTTTTCGGAGGTTGGGGATCCAAATCATCGGTTGGTCGCACTTTTTGCAAATGAAAGAGTCTCTTTTGATCAGGAACTAGAAGATCTTGATCGGGTTGATATTATTGTTTCTCAACAATTCGATGGTCAGCCAAAAACAGAAATTTATATGACCGATGTACATGTATTTCGAGTGGATAAAACAAAATCTGAGTTTAGAGGGGTAGCTTTAGAGGTTTCGAAGGAAGACGCTCCTAAATTAATACATATGCAAAATTACGCAGATAGTATAAGAGTTTTAAAGGCGAATGTGGGACAGGAAGATAAAGTTGAAGAAGTAAGTGGAGAGACTGCCGAAAAGCAGGCAGAAACGAATGAACAGCCTGCACAGGAGCAGGGAGAAACAAGTGAACAGACGAATGCAGGGAAGAAGCCTGCTGCGGAAAACAAGGTAGATAAAAAAGCAGGAAAAGAAGCCCCGCAGAAGAGTGAAAATGGAAAAACAGAAGAGTAAAGATTAATTGAGTGGATTTTAGCATGTCTTAGTTAAAGTATGAAATCGTCATGATTAAACCTTAAAAATATTTTGTCATGATCCTTTGCTTATGAAAATAAAATACAAATGTTCGTTTTTTTTACTTACTGGGCTTTGTTAAAAAATCGTGTTGAGAATTTGATGCTCCTGATGATTCTATCAAATGAGGAGTGGGCGCTCCTTATCCTAGGGTTTTATTGCTTTGTAGCGATGCATAACGAAAGGGTAAAAGTGAGATCAACAAGATGATAGAGCAAATGCCACTAGAAAAGAAAATAGATTAAATGTTGGAGGTACTGGATATGGGTACGGAAAGCAGTATTCTGCTTGTTAGCGATGATAAACAAATAAGTGAGCAGATTATTCAACAAGCATTACAAATGTATCCTAATTTAACTCAGGCTGCTCCTTCTGAGGTGAGGAAGGAAATCGATCGTTTATCTCCGGATGTCGTTTTATTAGTTAATCCAGACGATGAGTCAGGGATTGAACTAGTTCAATATATACATGGTGAGTATCCAAATATCATTATCGTTTTTATTGCAAAAGAGCAGGATTTTCTTTTGCTTCGAGATGCGTCGAGAGCGGGAGCAACAGATTTCTTTATTCTCCCCGATGAGATGGGCCAATTTAGTGACAGGATCGAAAGGATTCTTCTGATTGCAAAAGAGCAAAGTGCCACGATTGAAGGGAACTTAGTACCGCATCAAGGAGGTCTTCGGAGGGGAAGAGGCCAGATTTTTTCCTTTTACAGTGGAAAAGGTGGCAGTGGTTCAACGCTGATTTCCAGCACCTTTGCCCAAACGCTTAAATTAGAATCAACATCACAAGTTTTATATATTGATATGAACCTACAATTTGGCGGGGCTGAAATGTATCTCGGGCTTGAAAGCAATCGGTCTCTTGCCGATTTAAAACCAGTAATCAATGAGCTAAATGAAAACCATATTCGCAATGTCAGTGAAAAAGAGCCCCATTCGAAAATGGAAATATTACTAAGTCCAAGAGATGCTGAAGTGGCTGAAGGGTTAAACGATGATTTTTTTACAAAGTTGTTGAGAGCATGCAGAAGAAGCTATGACTTCGTTATCGTCGATCTCCCTTCGAATATGAACACAAATACATATGTAGCGTTAGAAGAGGCAGATAAAATTTTCTATGTTATGAACCTCGATACACCTTCCTTTAAAGTGTTTAAGCATGTGGAGGATCTATTCAATCGATTAGGAATGGATACGGATGGACGGCTGCAAATTGTCGTCAATGAGAAGGGGAGAGAAAACGAGCTTACTCCCAGTGATTTAAAAAATTTCATAGGAATTCCAGTTATTGCGGAAATAAGAAGGGATATTAAAGGGGTCCAGTCCTTTATCAACAAAGGAGAACCGTTAAGAAAGGTGCCAAAAGAGAAAAAGCTAATCCCGCTCGCAAAGGATATTCGCAAGTGGACACTGACGATTCTTAAATAAACAGGTTTTTCCGAGATGATTGCATGTAGGTTGCGATAAGAGCGAGAAAGGAGGAGGCCCTCTTATGTCATTATTTAACCGTTCAGAGAAAAAAATAGAGAATGCAAGTAAAGAAGGTCCAGTTCATTATTCTTCTTACGATAGTCATTATGTTGATGAACTGCTTGAACATTATAAAACAAGATTGCTCCGTGAAACGAATCTTGAACAGCTGACAAGTTTGACGCAAGGAGAAATGAGACTTGCGATCGAACGAATGATCAGCCAATTTATGTCAGAGGAAAAAGTGATTATTTCCAGGCGTGATAAGGAGATTCTCCTAACCCGACTAATTGATGAATCTGTTGGATTAGGCCCATTAGAACCGTTGCTTCAGGATGATGAAATTACCGAGATTCTCATTAATGGTCATAGCCAAGTATACATTGAGAAAAAAGGGCAGCTGCAGTTAACGGGAATTCAATTTCGCGATGAAGCTCATGTTAGACATATTATTGATCGGGTCGTAGCCCCGTTGGGGAGGCGCGTCGATGAAAGTTCGCCGATGGTGGATGCAAGACTTCCTGATGGGAGCCGTGTCAATGCGGTTATTCCACCTGTCAGTTTGAATGGAACGCTGATTTCAATACGGAAATTTAGAGCAGACCCTTATCAAATGAGTGATCTTCTTGACTTTGGTTCATTAAATGAAGCGATGGCACAATTTATTCAAGCAGCCGTTTTTGCCAAAATGAGCGTCCTTATTTCTGGGGGAACAGGAAGTGGGAAAACGACGTTATTAAATGCGTTAGCAAGGGCAATTCCAAGCGGAGAACGGGTTATTACAATCGAGGACTCAGCAGAGCTAAAGCTTGGTCGACCAAATGTGGTTGGCATGGAAGCAAGACCGCCGAATGTAGAGGGAACTGGTGAAATCACAATCAGACAATTGGTTCGAAACGCCCTCAGAATGCGGCCCGATCGAATTATTGTTGGAGAGGTGCGCGGTGCAGAGGCATTTGACATGCTGCAGGCGATGAATACTGGACATGAAGGCTCTCTTACGACGGTCCATGCCAATTCTCCACTCGATGCATTGAAACGTGTAGAAGGGATGGTTGTGATGGCAGGGATGGATTTGCCTTCAAAGGTTATTCGTGAATACATTGTAGGGGCGCTAGATTTAATTATACAAGGAACACGTTTGCCTGATGGACAGAGAAAGCTTATATCGATTTCAGAAGTTGTCAAGAGACCGAATGGAGAGGCGGAAATCCAAGAAATATTCCGCTTTAAACGTACGGGAATAGATTCAGATGGAAAAGTGCTAGGTTACTTTACGCCAACAGGAATCGTTCCTCACTGTTTAGAGCGATTACAAGTGTTTGGAGCGGCCATTGATGAATCCATTTTCCAAGCAGAGGAAGAGGTGAAGAATAGTGATTATATCTATTCTTTATAGTTTAGCTGTTTTATTTGCGTTATGGAGCGCCTACAATCTCTTAGGTTATCGTGCTTCTAAAAAAGAATGGGGAAACAGAGTAAGCAAGTGGTTTGGCAGTAGGAATACGAGAAAAAGTTTTATTTTGATTCTGGGTGATAAATTCGATGAAACCAAGTATGGGAAGAAAACAAATCTTCAGTTAAAACGGGCTAATATCCAATTGATGCCGTCAGAATTTTATGGAATTTTACTTTTAGGTGTCAGCGTAACAGCCTTATTGCTCAACAGTTTCTTCTCCATCAAATTTCCTATTAATCTTATTATTTCAATCGTTCTAATGGAAATGGTAAGACGGGGCTTATTTTTGATTCGAAAAAATAAATTCCAAGAGAGAATGAATGATCAATTGCCGGAAATTTGTCGAATTCTTGCCAATTCTACTCGATCCGGAATGACGTTAACACAAGGCATCGGGATTTGCGCCCAAGAATTAAATGAACCAGCAAAAGACGAATTCCGAAGATTATACGGAGAACTTCAACTCGGTGTTGATTTTAATCGGGCGTTAAAAAATTTGGAAAGGAGAATTCCATCCAGAGAGTTTAAATTATTTATTGCCTCGCTCTTGATTCAAAAGCATGCGGGTGGAAATATGCATGCGGTTCTAGATGAAATGGGGCAAACATTGGAAGAAAGAAAACTGCTTTTGCAAGAGATCAAAACGATGACTGCTGAGCAGCGATATATCGCTTATATCGTACCTGTGCTACCAATATTTTTATTGCTCATTATGAATAATTTAGTAGACGGATTTTTAGATCCGCTGTTTTCAGGAATTGGCATTATTCTTCTCGGCTTATTTGTGATAGGGACGTTATTATCTTTCTTCTTAGTAAAGAAAGTAACGGATATAAGGGTGTAATGATATGGATGGAATGATTTTAATAAGTGTGGTCATTAGTTTTTTTCTACTGGCAACCGGCCTCAAGTATTTCTATGATTACTTGACTGAAAAACAAGAATTAAAACAGCATGTTCATGAAAATGTGATGGTCAATCGCTTTGACATGAAGAGCGGGAAAACGAGAAAAGAAAAAATTTTAGAAAAGACCTTTTATTATGCCGATGATTTTTCTGCGCTAGGAAATAGAATCAACTTTTTCAGTGAATCTCATGAAGTAGAAAGATGGTTAATACAAGCAGGGTATCCATACGCTTTAACGGTTGAACGTTTTCAAGGATTAAAAATATTTATGATGCTTGTAGGCTTTGTAATGGGAGTATTGTTAATGATTATCGGCTTCCCATTCGCGCAATTTTTAATTCTTTTCTTGCCTTTGATTGGCTATTTTGCAACGATTTTTTGGCTGAAGGGAAAAGCGACAAAAAGGCAGGATGAGCTTGGTTTCTCTTTACCGGACTTCCTTGATACGGTCAGCGTCACGCTTCAAGCCGGACTTGGCTTGGATCAAGCATTAAGGGAAATTGTTCCATATTTTCAAGGACCAATAGGTGAAGAATTTTCAAGGTTTAATCAGGAAATCGATCTTGGAGTACCAAGGGAGCAAGCGTATAGGAGGATGCTGGAGCGAAATGATAATCTCGCTTTTCAGTCATTAATTAAATCATTAATTCAAGGCTCCAAGCTGGGAGTCCCGGTCGCAACAACATTCAAAATACAAGCAAACGAGATGCGGCAAATGAAGAAAGAGAAGATTAAGGAAATGGCGGCAAAGGCCTCTCCGAAAATCACCATGATTACATCATTTATTGTCATGCCGACGGTAATGATTTTGATCGGAGGCCTGCTTATTTTAAATATGTTCACCGGTGATGACAGTTTACTAAACATGTTTAAGTAAAAATTAGCAGAATAACAGAGTAAGAGAATTCACTTGAAAGGAGGTGAAAGGCAAATGTTCAAAAAGAAATGTATTGAAATGTATGTGAAGTGCAAAGGGCTTCTTCAAAATGAAAGAGGTGCACAAACACTTGAGTGGGTTGCAGTTGCTGCAGTTGTTGTCACAATTGCTGCATTACTGGGGGCTGCATTTAAAGATGGCGATGGTCTAAAGGGTCTTGTTGATAAAATTATTGAGAAGGTCCAGAACAGCCTGTAAAGATGTACTTGAAGTACATATTATTTAGTAGACACCTAAGGTGGTGGTAATTGAATGGTTCAATTGCCACTATCATTTTTTGAGGAGTGTACATTTTTTATGCAAATAAAAAGCTATGTATTAGCCATTATTCTTCTTTTGGGAATCAGTGTTCTAGCTGCTTGCAGTGAGAAAAAAGAATCAGATGCACCGGAGAATGGTGATGAAGTGCAACAAGAAAAAACGGAAGGGCAAGCTGTTAGTATACAGGAACTTATTGCTGAACTTCCTGAACCATCCACAACTGCCGAGGAATATATCAACGCTGAACCAGGGCTGTATGCTGGAAAACTATATGCTGATTTGCCAACGGAAGAACAAGAGGAAGTTGTTAGTTTATTTAGGGAGCTACCTAAAATTGGTGAAGAACCAACAGAGGAAGAAATTGAATTATATTGGCGCAAAACGCTTTCCCTTCTTCATGAGGACTACCCTAATCCTGCCGATGCCCTTGATGAAGTAAAGATTGAATCGTTCGGAAATCCAGAGCTCGAAGATGAGCGTTTTCATTTTAAAGAGCAACTGAATGTACAAATCATTCTTGATGCAAGTGGCAGTATGGGGAATGAAATGGATGGGAAAACAATGATGGATATCGCTAAAGACTCCATTACAGAATTTGCTTCTTCGCTACCTGAAGGAGCAAACATCGCACTCCGCGTTTACGGACATAAGGGAACAGAGAAAGAGAAGGATAAAGAGCTTTCCTGCAGCAGCAATGAACTTATATATGATATGCAAGCATATGAGCAAAACGCTCTTCAACAAGCATTGAGCGGGGTTAATCCTGCCGGTTGGACACCGTTGGCAGATGCGATTGAGCAAGCAAAAAATGATTTATCTCAGTATAACAGTGAAAGCAATACAAATATTATTTATTTGGTTAGCGACGGGATCGAAACCTGTAATGGGGATCCAATCGCTAAAGCAAAAGAGCTTGCGGAATCAAATATTCAGCCTATTGTTAACGTCATCGGATTTGATGTCGATTCAAAAGGACAGCAGCAACTAAAGGAAGTGGCTGAAGCAGCTAAGGGAATTTACGAGAATGCAAGAAATGCGGAAGAGTTAAAACAACAGCTCCAAAAGGCGAAGGACATCGCTGACAAGTGGAAAGAATGGAAGGAAAAATCCATCAATACAGCCAATTCGAACAAATTGGATCAATTTTTAAAGAATATCCCAGCCTACCATATTGAATGGATGGAAGCGAACCGTCGTGAAAACTTAAATTTTTCAAAGCCATTAATTAAATTGCGGGATGAAGGCCATATAAGCAGAGATGCATATCAGCAGTTGATTGAAAAAGTAGATCAAAGATTTAGTACAGGAATAGAAATCGGTGATCAAATACGTGAGGACTTACGTGCATTAGCTGAGAAAAATTTCGAGGATGCAGAAAAAGAGATTAATGAAATATATAGAAACAATGTAGAAAATACCGATCAATAGGTTTGTGCTTTGTCAAAGAGTGATAAGGCGTTGAAATTAAGGGGTGGAAGAATGCTCCAGTTACGAAAGAAAATTCAGGAGGAAAAAGGGTCTGCCACATTAGAATTTATTATGGTGATGCCCTATTACCTTTTCTTTATGCTATTACTTTGGCAGGCTGTTGCTTCAGGCATTACGATTATGCAAGCTCAATCAGCTGTAAATGAAGCAGCGAAAATATACGCTGTAACCAAAAATGAATTCGAAGCAAAAGAGGTGGCGGAGAATATAATTGGTCACAGTGATATTATGACATTTGAACAGTTTCATGTTCCCCCACATTCAGGTAAAGAGTTTACCGCAGAAGTAAAATTGAAACACGGACTTGTTTTTGTACCAAAAGAGTGGAGAAATGTTGCGTCCGTGGGACTGACTCACTCTGCTTCAGGAAGGGTAATTGAATGAAGAAATACTTGGACAATGAACGGGGCAGTGGCGTTATTTTAACGATATTCAGTTTTGCGATTGTGGGGATCATGTTAATTCTAGTGCTTAATATTGCCATGGTTTTTACAAAGAAAGAACAGGCGTCGATTGCCGCAGAGCATGCCAGTATAGCAGCAACGAGCGTTGTGTATGAAAAAATTGATAGCGTTGTGAAACATCATGTGAAAAAAGTGCTGATTGGCATTGATGAAGACGGTGTTGAAATTTTCAAATACGAGCCGCTCATTGATAAGGTACGTGACAGAGAGTCTGCGATTAAAGCCTCCAATCCATGGCTTTCAAATAATGAGACTTATATTAAAGCGGTCAATGATGTCTTAAGCAAGGAAATTCCAGATGATGAGGATTTGCCAGCTAAAATTTCTGCTGCAATAGATTCTGCAAAATATTCTATTCCATCAGTGATAAGAAATACCATTGCAGAGAACTCTGGTGAGGTGACCGATTTTGACTGGAACTTCTTATATGATGAAAACCGCATTGAAGTAATAGCGAAAACAAAATTTGAAGCTGTTAATCATGATGGCATTCAGTTTGGCGGAGAAAGCGATATTCCGCAGAGGGGAAAAGGTCCGGTTATTTCGTTTATTGAGGTATCTGGATGGTAAGAGTTCAATCATAGCTTTCTAAGAAAGGAGTGGATGGAGCGGATGAAAAGAAAGACAAAAGTTTGGATAAACAGAATTACTGCTGTGTTCATGGCAGTTATGGTTGTTTTTATGAGTTTCTTTCCTATTATTACATTTGCCGAAGGGAACTTTAAACCTGGAAACTTCTCACCGGGTAACTTTACACCCGGAAATTTTACTCCCGGTAATTTCTCGCCAGGCGAGTTTACCCCGGGCGATTTTCAACCAGGAGAATTTAGCCCGGGAGAATTTGCTCCGGGCGATTTTCAACCAGGAACTTTTAATCCAGGCGAGTTTACCCCAGGCGATTTCGTGCCAGGTGAAGGAGCGACACCGGGGCAATACACTCCGGGTCAAACAACGCCAGGAAATTTCACAGAGGGAACGCCTGGAACAAACCCTGACGGCCAAAACGGAAATCCCACACCATCCACAACGAATCCATCTACTATAGAAAATCCATCTTATGACACGAATGCTCCAACAACCGGTAGTGGTGAAACGGATCAGAATCAAGGGGATTCAAGCTCCGAGGGTACGAAAAAGTATCCATTTAGTGATGATCCGGCATACCAAGGGCTTAAATTTATCACGAACAGCATGATCTTTCCAGCTATAAAGGGACTCGATAAACATACTTTAATTGATATTGATTGGAATCGCTATGAGGAGAATTTAAGTAAAAGTGTAGCGAAGAGTCTCATAAAAAATCAGCTAGGAAATATGTTTGATGGGAACACATTATACGGGGGCCTTGGTAAGTTAGGATTAGATATATGGTCAGGAGTAGACAACGCTAAGCACATAAGCGGGTTTTTTAACTCTTGGACGGATATTAAATCCATTTGGAATACTGCAACAACTACAGGTGGCAGCTTTAGCGGTGCAGCTCTTGGTTCAGGTTCATTCTTCTCAAAAATAACAAAGCCTTTTGATATGGGGACAGGTATTGCAGGAAAAGCTGCCCCGTGGATGGCTGCAATTAGTACGGGTATTTCAGGAGCAGAAACGATCATGAATTTTGCCAATGGAGATACTGTAGACGGTTTTGCCAGTCTTGGCGAAACCCTCATGTCCGGGGCAGTCGTCTTATCTGCAACAGGAGTTGGAGCGCCAATTGCGGCAGGCGTTGCGATTGCTGGTGGAGTACTTTGGGCAGGAGCAAAGATTGTGAAACATAAGGATACAGTTGTTAAAGCTGTCAAAGCAGTAGGAAATGGTATTGCCAATACTGCAAAAGCAGTAGGTAATGTTGTAAAAGGCGGAGTAGATGTCGTGAAATCTGGGTTTAAGAAAATTGCAGGCTGGTTTGGGTAATAGGATGCTTACTATCTAAAAGCAGGTTTGTTATGCTTGGTTTATGAGTACAAATAGGTGGGGGATTGAGAAATCCTCCACTGAAAGAAAAATGATAAGACATTCAAAGAATAGAAGTTTTTAATGGAGGCAACAAACATGCTTAATATGGGGAATATTCCAGAACATATTCGTACATCTCTAAAAAATTTTTATAAACAAAATGAAAAGCCAGACGTCTTTCCATCAAAATTTCAAGTCAATGGTGAATATTATTATTATTTTACGTTTGCGCCTGCCAAGGAACAACTGATCATGAAAGAGGATGGTACTGTCCCGTATTTCCATGAGATAAAAAGAGAAGCTCTAATTTTTAATAACTACAATATTTCAATTGAATCCCTTATTGCTGTGGGTGGCAAGTGGGTGAAATCTGATAAAAGAAAAAATTATGAGCAATTATTAAACATATTGAAAGATCTAAAGAAAAAATTACCAACAGATTTAAATAGTTCATACAATTCATATGTAATGACAGCGGAGAGGATTTTAGAGGAGCAGTCCAATATCGAGATGACTGTGCAAAAGGCGACTGAGATTTGGGATCGAACTAATCATGAAGAGCTTGCTACAGAGCAGGATCAAATTGATATGAGACAGTGTATTGTTGATCTATCGCGAGCTGCTTATCGACAAAATGAAATTCAATTACGTACAGAAAAAGAAAGAGAGATCATTTGGAATTATGTTTCTTCGAATAAATGGTCTATTGGTTTAGGTTTATATTTAAACTTAAAAAAATATCAAAAAAACATGATGAAAAACACACCAGAAAATATTAGAGAAGCAGAAGAGACAGGAAAAATGGTACTTGGGGAAGATCTTCCTCTTGAAAAGCACGAAAATGCTGAACAAGTATGGAAACAGCTTCGAAACCCAAGGTAGGAGGATACGAAATGCTAGCATCAATTAAGGAAGCGTTAGCGATTTATAAAAGGAATTTTTGGCGCGTCCTATTAATAGGATTGACGATTATTTTACCGATTCAACTTATTTATACGATTGTCGTGAATTTTGTTTCTCTTCCGCTTGCTTTTTTTAATATCCCCCTTTGGAGTAATTTGTTTCAAGGCATTTTTATGATCATGAGTCTTTTTTTAATTTTAATCCCACTGATTAGTTTAGTAGTCCAAGAGACAAGAACGCAAAAGGTGAATACAGGAAAAATATATGTTGATATGCTGCGATATTCTTTCTTTTTATATGTAATTAGTATTCCTGTGTCTATCTTAACGACGATCGGTTTTTTTCTATTAATTATTCCTGGTCTCGTCTTGTTAATCTTTTCGATGGGAATGCCATTTGTGAAAGTGACAGAGGATGACTCTTTAAAGGGAGTTTTGAAAAAATCTATCGCGTTTGGGAAAGAGCATTTTATGAATATTTGCGGACTGCTACTTCTTTTTGCTGCGGTTGATTTTCTTGCTTCATTTTTATTAACCTATTTAGCGATTGGTTTAACGGGGCTGATGGCCATTACAAACTGGGCATTAATGGTCTTGAATATGTTTTTGCTTCCCGTCTTCGTCTTCACAGTCGCAAAGCTTTATCTTGATTGGAATGGAGAAGCAGATCTTGTCCATGAAGATGCCTATTTTCAACAGTTAAAACAATATCAATAACTTCCCTTGAAGGAACCTCCTTTAAGGGTTTTTTATTGCCTGTTTTTAATGTAGAATGCTCTCACTTTTAAAAAATCGCTGCTTTCCTCATATAACAGGTGCCTTATCTCCCTAACATTTGGTAAAATAAAAGTTGAAACTCATTTTACATTATAGTAGATGAATGGATCATTTTAATAGATTTAGAACAAAGGTAGGTGGCAGATGTGGGACTAGATTGGCTCATGGAATTTTTAAAGGGTACATTTAAACTTTTTCTCCATCCGATTTTTTATTACAGTTTCTTTTTAGCAGCCGTATTGGGTGTATCACGAGTTAAAAGAGAACGAAAAAACTTCAGTGTTAGAGCGGAGAATGCCTATTTTGAGCTGAGACAGCTCCTACCATTAGGAATCGTCATTGGACTTGGAATTTCTGTCGTCATGATTGGGGTTGGATTAGCGATTCCATTTGCAACGATTATTTTTGTGGCACTTCTTACTTTGGTATTAAGCATTGCCATGAATCCTCGACTATTATCACCTGTCTTTACGATTGGTTTTGCTTTCTTCCTCACCATTTTTGCAGGGGGAGAAAAGTGGTCAGTACCACTGTTTCAGAATGCGTTTCTCCAATTAGAGGAGAAAATTTATCCGTCTATCGCCATTCTTTTGGCGCTTCTTGTCATTGGTGAGGGCATCTTGATATTCATGAACGGCAAAAAAGGAACCTCTCCTAAGCTTACCATTAGCAAAAGAGGACAGCGTGTTGGAATACATGAAGTCAAGCGTTTGTGGATGATTCCTGTCTTTTTGATAATCCCGGGCTCATCTTTACAAGCCCAATTCGAATGGTGGCCAGTTTTTTCAATCGGATCAGAAAGCTTTTCATTGCTCCTCGTTCCATTTACAATAGGATTTCATCAACGGATCCAGGGCATTCTCCCGATAAAAGCTGTCCAAGCTGTCGGGAAAAAAGTGATAGCTTTAGGCCTTCTCTTGGTTCTCATGGCAATCGGAAGCTATTGGCTCCCAATTTTAGCGATCGTTACGGTGTCGTTAGCTATCCTAGGAAGGGAATTTATTGCCTTAAGACATCGCATAACCGACGATAGTTTGCCGTTTTATTTTTCCAAACGTAACAAAGGCTTGATGATATTAGGCATTCTCCCCGAATCGCCTGCAAGTAAAATGGGGCTGCAGGTCGGTGAACTTGTGCTCAAAGTGAATGGAAGTCTCGTTCACGATGAGACAGGATTCTACACGGCCTTGCAGCGAAATCGTGCCCATTGCAAACTGGAAGTACTTGATGCACAAGAGCAAATACGCTTCGTCCAACGGGCACTATACGAAGGTGACCACCACGAGCTAGGCATTCTCTTCGTCCAGGACGAGAAAAAGTGGGGAACAGAGGTAGGGTAATGTAAGTTTTTATAAACATCCGAAAATGATGGATAATTCTTTGGAATAGGATTCAAAAATTTGCCGATAGATTCACAAAACCCGGAAATATCTTTACGACCAAATGAATGAATAGAAAATATGTGAGAGATTTTAGTAGTTGGAAGTGTAGTGCAAAAGAAGTGAATAATAGAATGTAAGCTGACAATGTTTATCAGTAGTGATTTCTTTTTACAAGGGCTAAATTAGAAGAGGGCAGTGTTTCTAAGCTGATTCGCTTATTCCTTCTTTATGCTTCACTTTCCAAAACGGCTTTTGTTTATTAGGAAGCTTTCCAAACAGGAAGTTTGCAAACGGAACGTATGAATGAACAAACCAAATAATCAAATAACAGAAAAAGATAGTAATGATATATTGTAAAGGAACCATGATATGAAATGACAAACCTGTTCCCCTAGTAGGAAGGAAATTCATGACTTGGTATAACACAAGTGGGTGAAGCAAGTAAAAACCAAATGAATATGATGCAACATTTTTAACCCTTTTTGTCGTAGTTTCATTGAATATAGCACTAAGCTTTTCAAACAAATAAAAGAAAAAGAAACTTCCTCCCACAATAAAACCGATAGACAATAACTTGTAAAAGCTTTCGGGAATTTCAATTCGTTCATTAAACATATTTTGATATCGTATCAATACAACTGGAATACTTGTGAATAAAAATAAAGCTGTCAAAATCCATAATTTGTTATTTTTAAGATTGGCCTTAATTTCATCGTAATGAAGACCAATCCAGCCTCCAAGCAAAAATGCGCCTAAAGAATTCACGAAACGGACATTATCCCAGCCATAATTTACTCTCATCATAAAGAAAAAGAACTCTAGGATAATTCCAATCACCCAAAGATATTTCTTTAGCAGATTTGACTTCTTTACAATCATGATGACGAAAGGGAGCAGTAAATAAAATTGAACGACTAAGTAAATAAAATGCAATTGATACTTGCTGCCGCCGGTTAGAATGCGCTCCCATATATCACCAATATTAAAAATTCTTGTACCTAGAAACAATTGCTCTATCTCATATATTAGAGACCAAACAATATAGGGGACCAATATAAATATAAAACGCTTTTTCCCATACAGATAAAGTTCTTTTGGAGTAAATGGCTTATTTCTGTAGGCATAGAAAAAAACAATACCTACTAACATAATAAAAATCCCAGCTTCAACACGAACGATATTATTAAAAAAATGATAAAACTGATGTTGAAAAGAGTTCACAGCAAATAGATGTCTATATTGAGCAGTTGTATGAATAAGAACTACTGAAAGCATAGCGAATACTCTAAGATAGTAAACTGATAAAATCTCTTTTTTCAATTTTATCATCTCCTATCCATTTCATTTTTAATAAACCTTAATCCGATCAAGTATCATTATACTATAAAAAGCCCTTGAATGTTAATATATGTAAATATTCCTGGATTCTAAGATGTTGTGAAGCTACTCATTTGAACTTATGGGTGTTTATATGTAGGATCAGTTGACAAAGCCCAGATGGTAAGGGCAGTTTAGTTTAAGAAGGACTTCTATAATATCCATGTAATGATCCTAGTTGATAACACTGCTTATTTTTTAATAATGGGGATGAATGAATTTATGAATGAAACTCTATTTTTGATAGAGTCTTCGTGTTGGCTCCAACTTTTAGAAATCAATTTTTGACAGAGGAACTAGCCGCTGAAAAAAACAGGATGATTAAGTGGTTAGATCGCTATTTTCCTGAATTTTACTCAGGTCTTTCCGTCTTTCGGGAAGATGGCTATGGCGATACTTGAGTGTACCCCTTTTCCAAGTGAGCTTCATCAAAAACGGCCTGATGAACCCTTGACGATTTATCGAGAGGTTGAGGGGCTCAAATCCCCTCAAAGACCGAAAGCCTTGAGTCTTATTGAAGTCACAGCTAGCTCTATTGGAGTAACAGAAGGACGTGAGATGGCCCGTATGGAAATAGCCAATGGTCCGTCGTTACCACCAACTTGAACAAGAGATCGATAGCATTACTCAGCATTTAGTGAAGTTCGTACAAACATCTGTAGAGTACGAATGGCTTTCAACGGTTCCAGAGCTTGGAGATACCACCATTATCGAGCTATTAGCTGATATCGGAAGCTTCTCACACTACGAAGATCCACACCAATTAATGAAACTCGCGGGATTAACGTTACGTGAAAACTCCTCTGGTCAGAACAAAGGTCAAAAGCGCATCTCTAAACGAGGAAGAAGAAAGTCCGGGTCATGATGCCAATGATTCGTTACAATGAGGCCTTTAGACAGTTACATTGTATTACACAAACCGTAAAGTTAATCCTTTGCGCAAGAAGTAATCCAATGTGGTTCTGTGTGGGAAACTATTAAAAGTGTTGCATGGAATCAGTACAAAGCACAAAGCGTTTGATGCTCAGCGAATGATGAAGGATATTCCAAGTCTCGCAGAGTTTGTAAGTTCTACATCCCCTGAATAGACCTAGACAAAAGGATGACACGGAGAAGCTGGCACTATTTTATCCATTCGACCCTGAGTCCACAAGGAGCTTCGCTAGCCTCTGCCTTATGACTAGACCGAACAAAGGAATGTAGGCACATTGATGCCCAGAGACATGGGAGGGTACGTCATCATAAGCTACGTTAGAGATCCATGGTGCATCGTATAAATTTTTAGCATTACTTTCCACCATTATCCAGTAGTGACAGCTTAGTGTATCTATGTATTGGGGTAGTTTAACATATTAGGGAAATTTTATTTGGGAACGTGTCGAAAAATATTTTTTGGCACTCCAACAGCGATTCAAACCGTTGATATATCAATATTTATAGAGGGAGCAGTAGTACTTTCTGGAATTTCATATAAAGGAAATCTATGATGTACAATTTCTTCAATTATGCCTTGTTGTGAATAATGACGAAATTTCATTTTTAGATAAAATTTTAAATAATAGATAAATTAATTGAAAAAGCAGCTAATTTAATATACAAAACAAAATATGTGGCAGCTAAAGGGATTGAATGCTCTTAATAGAAGGTTTAGAGAAAGTAAAAGAGTTATTTAATGAGACAATACTATTAGCTGAGAAAAATATAACATACGACTACTTTATTTTAGCAGGTAAAGATGAGGTAACTTCTTTTCGGTAATTCTGTGGTGTTAAGCCCGTTTCCTTACGAAAAACATATGAAAAATAACTCGCACTTTTAAAACCACACACAAATGCTATCTCACTGATCGTTCTATTTGTTTCAAGCAACATTTCACAGCTTTTTTTAATACGGTAACGAACCAAATAAGTATTTGGTGATTGACCAATATACTTACTGAACAACTCACAACATCTGCTCCTACATACAGAACCTGATGCTGCAATGTCATCAAGTGTTAGTTTATTATCATAATGCTGATGAATGAATCCAGTCATTTTCCAAACAGACATCCATGATTGATCATCGTTTAGATGCCCAGGAACGTTTTGTATATGATCTCCTATACAGGCGCAAAGAGAAGTAATCTGTGAAAGAAGACGAAGTGGATTGCTATTATTACTGTTCATTTCATTGTAAATATGATGCAGTGAAAGTAAAACTTCATTTTTCCAAGGGCTTTTGGGTGTAAGCAATATATAGTCTTCAGTATCTGCTCCGAATTTTTCATCCAAGTACACTTTACCTACATGTGTACTCTCACCAAGCAGTAAAGGATGGATAGTAATCACAATGAAAGTACAGTTAGCCTTATCGGTCGAAAAACCATAATGCATTCGCTTGCTGTTTACGAAAATTCCATTGCCCTTCTCAATAAGCACTGTTTTTCCATTAACAAAATACTCCATTTTTCCGTCTAGTATTAAAATAAACTCCAAATCAGGATGCCAATGACACGCTGCAGTATATCTATCGAATAGATGCAGAGCACCTTTACGCGCATAAAGTGGAAAATCAGGCAGATTATAGTCTATTTTTTCTGATAAATCAGAAAACGTTACCAACTGCGAACTCAATATTACCCCTCCTGAAATATACGATTTTGATAGAATTATATTCGATTTTGGTGAAATCAACAAGAGGAAACATATACAATTTTGATAAAATAAGAAAAGTAGGAAAGATGGGATATTTGCTGGTGCAAATGTAAGGGAAGCGAAACAAAAGGATAGTGACTTTAATCGCACGGTTAAATACCGAATTGATTTCCCTGGTGTTACATTTAAGTGCATGTATTTGTGTGGTCCGTAAATCCTATAATTCTGTTCGTAGTAATCAGTTTAGAAAAATTATTAAGCTGTAATTCGTTACCACCAATACAGGTGGTTAAACCATATAACACGGAATTTTAGAAAGCAAATCAGATTATTAGAAAGGGAAATGTACTGATGACAATGAGAGAAAGAATTGCTTCGGGAAAATTATTTACAGATTACTGTGAGGGTCTTCCAGAAGATAGAATACAGGCTAAAAGACGAATGGTTGTATTTAATTCGACAGGACCGGATGCTTTAGAGAAGCGTGCTCAGTTGATGAAGGAAATATTTGGAAGAGAAACAAAAGCATGGATAGAGCCACCGTTTTACTTTTGCTATGGAACGAACATTGAAATTGGTGAAGATACTTATATAAATTTTAACTGTAATTTTGTTGATGATACCAAAATTTTCATTGGAAAAAATGTTTTGTTTGGTCCCGCAGTAACTATAGCTACTGTGGGTCATCCAATCAATCCTAATTATAGAGGATATATGTATGCTGATCCAGTGAAAATAGAGAATAATTGTTGGATTGGAGCTGGCAGCATCATTTGTCCTGGTGTGACTGTTGGAGAAAACAGTGTCATCGGTGCCGGAAGTGTAGTCACGAAAGATATTCCAGCTAACTCCGTTGCTGTTGGCAATCCTTGCAACGTGTTGCGCACCATTAATGAACATGATATGAAATATTATTACAAGGACAGAGAAATCACTCAAGAGGATTTGGATGAGGAAGCTCTTTTCAGATAATTTAACTTGAATTTTTTTAAAAAGCAGAAATTTTAGGAGGAAATGATATGATTAAATTAGTGCTAACTGATATGGATGGAACATTCTTAAATAATAGCGGTGACTTTAACCGTGAACTGTACAAAGATGTAAAAAAAATAATGAAGGAAAAAGGGGTAGTTTTCGCTCCTGTTACCGGTAAGCAGTGTGAACGTGTAGAAGAGTTATTTGGTGATGACGCTAAAGATTTATGGATTTTAGGCGATAGCGCTACTCGGATTAAGCATAATGGAGAGTTTGTTTATGAATCTCTGCTAAGTAATAAATTGGGATTGGAAATTATCGAGTTGCTTGAAGAAATCAGTCTTGATCATACGATTATTGCGTGTACTAAAAGTGGTGCAGTCATAAAAGAAACTTTATCTCCTGAAGAAGCAGCTATTGTCAGAAGCTCCTATGCACAAGTGAGACAAGTATCTGATTTTAGAGAAATAACGGAGGATTTTGTTAAGATTACCATTCACGACCCAGCCTTTAGGTGCTTTGAAACTAAGGAAAAATTATCCCGCTTTTTTGAATCAGCTTATATTGTCGCATCGGAAGCAGCCTGGATTGACATAGCAAATGAGAATGTTCATAAAGGCACAACAGTTGAACACTTACAGCGTTTATTGAATGTAACACCGGAGGAACGATGGCATTCGGAGACGGTTATAATGATTTAGAGCTAATGGTGCGCGCAACATATAGTTTTGCTGTCCGAAATGCCGTTCAAGAATTAAAAGATGCTGCGAATTTTATTACACGTTCTAATGAAGAAGATGCGGTCATGAAAACAATCATTCAAATGTTGTCCTTACAGGACGATAACAATTTAAGTGGAAAATTGAGGTGATTTTGTGGGTTATTGGTGGGAAAAAGGTGAAGCTATTGATGGATAAAAATTATAGTTAAGATTCCGTGAGAACTTTAACCTGCTATACACGAAACCATGATTGTACAAAAGATATATTTTTTAATAGTGAGGTAATGATAATTAAAGAAAGAAGAATAGTATGTAGTGGAAAGGATGTGCTGAGTAGTCAATTAGCTTTTCAAGTTATGGATCTAGCAATTGAAAGAGATGTTGAAATTACATTATTTGTATCGGGAAAAGATGAATATCCTACATTCCTTGAATTGGAAAAATTTCTTTTGAACATCTCACTACTACTTTTTGTTATTGAACAAAACAAGCCAATTGATAATTAATATATAATCAAATATTAGAAACTGAAGGAGAAAAACGGTCAAAATTATTAAATGAATTACTCAGGTCCACTGGAGAAAATGTATGTATGGAATCAAATATACGCTTTGACTATGGCTATAATACACACGTAGGTGAAAACTTTTTTGCAAATATTAGTAACGTTTGACTTTACATCAAGAAGCGATCATTGTTCGCTTCTTTTTTTCTTCTATAAGGCGTGTGACTATGAATCTTCGTTCATTTCTTCAGAGCCGTTTTCTGTGCTTCTATGTTGAGACTTATGAAGGAGAATAATGACCCAACATCCAGATAGATTTATATGTAGCCAAAAACCTTATCAAAAGATGTCAAAGTTTAAAAAGGGAGGGAATGGTTATGAGTGTAGCAGCTATTTATGATATTCATGGAAATTACTATGCCTTGAAAGCTGTTCTGAAAGAAATTGAACAGTATGACGTACAAAGAGTTGTAATTGGTGGTGATTTAGTGTGGGGCCCCCAGCCTAGAGAAGTTATGGATACTTTAATGAAATATAAAGATAATTTTAACTTCATAATGGGGAATGCTGATAGAGAAGTAGCCTTCAGTAACAAAGAGGAAAAGGCACAAGATTTTGTAGTGGATTTAAACAAATGGTGTGCTGAACAATTAACAGACACTCAAATTGGATTCCTGAAAACTCTACCTGAAAGCTATACTATATATATTGATGGTTTTGAAGAAGTATTATTTGTTCACGGTTCCCCTCGGAGCGACACTGAAGCGATTAGGTTTGATACACCTGAGGAAGAAGTACTGGAAATGGTTCAAGGTGTTAAGGAGAATATCATAGTTTGTGGACATACACATATACAATTTAACCGCTTTATTGGTAATAAAAGAATAATAAATGCTGGTAGTGTAGGCTTGCAAAGTCGGGCAAAAGGAGCATGTTGGTTATTATTAGATAAAAAAGCATATCTAAAAGTGACTGAATACAACTTTGAGGAGGCAGCAAATAGTATTCTTCTAGGAGAATGCCCTTTTAAGGAGGATTTTGCTGAGCATATATTAAACCCTCCTCATGTAGGACCTTGAATAAATTATTATATTTTCAATGATCAGATGCGTTCGTTAGAAATCAGAACCATTCAAAACTATTATTTACACTTCCTCATGTTTCTGCTATCCTTAATAAATAGAAAATTCCATTATTTGAGTGAATAAAAAATATTGCTAAGCAAAATGCATTATGATATTATAGCCGTAAGCGTTAACATAGTGATTTAGTTTAAAGGATTGTTACTCTTTGAGATTGTTGCTCTTTGAGGCATTACCTATCTTTATTTGGTATGCTTCGAAGAGTTTTTTGCATTTATAATAATCTATATGGGAGTTAAGCGATGAAGGCAATTAAAAAAATTAATAACAACGTTGCAATCTGTACAGACAATAATAATAAAGAACTAATCGCCTTTGAGAGGGGAATTGGATTTCCGCCAATGCCATATGAAATAAAGGATTTAAGTTCAATTTCTATGACATTTTATCGGATTGACAATAGATTTTATAATCTCATGGAGGAAATTCCAGAGAATATTTTTGAGGTGACGGCACTTATTGTCGATAAAGCTCGGAAGACACTCTCATCGCCTCTCAATCCAAATCTGTTAATTGGGTTAGCGGATCATATAAATTTCGCCATTATTCGTTTGAAAAAGTATAAAAAAATGCAAATGCTGTTTTCATATGATGTTGAGCAGTTATACCCGATTGAAACGAATCTTGGCAGATATGCTGTAGAATTGGTCAAAAAAAGGCTAGGCGCCATACTACCCGAAAGTGAAGTTACGAATATTGCGATGCATTTTGTCAATGCGCAAGAAGAAAAGGAACCTGTAACAGAGGGTCCAGATACAGAGGCATTAATTTCCGAAGTTGCAGACAAGATTGAAGGCTTTTTCTCGATAAACATAGATAGAGCGAGCTTTAATTATAATAGATTTGCTATGCATATGAGGTATTATTTAAAAAGAATTAAAGAAGAAACACAATTTATGAATGACAATTCCGTAATTTTGCAAGTAATGAAAGAAAACAATGAAAAGGTGTATGATTGTGCTTTTATGATTGGTAATTTTATTGATGAAAAGCTTGAATCAAAAACAACAGATGACGAGATTTTGTATTTAATGATGCATATCAATCGGATTATAAAGAACACCAAAATATAAATAGTAGGGATTGTTACTCGTTAGGGAGGCATCACCCAAAGTTAGGTTGAGATCCAACTCATCCTGGCTTTGGGTTTTTTTATTTTATATAGGAGGAAAAAAGATGACTAAAAAAGAACAGTTTCAAAAAGTAGCAGAAGATGTGCTAAAAGCAATTGGAGGAAAAGACAATGTCAGCCACGTAACCCACTGTATGACAAGGCTCCGTTTTAATCTGAAGGATGAGAGTTTACCTGACGAGGAGGAAGTTAAAAAAATTCAAGGTGTTATTGGAGTCATGAAGACAGGTGGCCAATTTCAAGTGATTATTGGGCAAACGGTAGATAAAGTATACCAGAGCTTAGTAGAAGTGGGCGGATTTGAGAACAACGCTAAAAATAATAATGTTGAACTGGCGAAGAAAAAGATCACACTGAAGAGCATCGGAAGTGGAATTCTCGACGGGTTGGCAGGTTCTCTTACCCCACTCATACCGCTGCTGCTTGCGGCGTCGATGTTTAAATTTTTAATTGCATTGCTTGGTCCAAGCATGCTGGGGCTTATTAGTGATCAAAGCGATATATATATATTACTTGATTTTGTTGGGGATGCTGGATTCTACTTCTTCCCAATTGCTGTTGCTTATACGGCTGCAAAAAAATTCGGTGCCACTCCGGTACTTGCTATTTTCTTAGGAGGAATACTGCTACATCCAACATTGATGTCAATGGCAACTGAGGGGAATGAGTTTTCAGTTTTCGGAATCCCTACAAGTGTTCAAAGCTATTCATCGACTGTTCTCCCAAGCATTATGTCTGTATGGGTAATGAGTTATGTTGAAAGATTTTTTAATAGACATTTACCAAGTATTTTAAAAACGATTTTTGCACCTAGCTTAACCATTATTGTAATGCTGCCTATTTCTCTAACCGTGTTGGGTCCTGCAGGTTCTTTTCTTGGTCATTATTTTTCAGAAGGTATCTTAGGTCTTTCTGATGTAGGTGGTTTCTTAGCTATCGCTATTATCGGCGCGATTTGGCAGTTCTTAGTGTTGAGTGGAATGCATTTAGTTATGATATCTATGCTGATCCTTGTATTCACTAACAGTGGTCAAGAAGCGTTAGTTTCACCTGGTGCGACGGCAGCAAGCTTTGCTGTAGCTGGTATGGCAATTGGCGCTGTGCTGCGTATCCGCAATAAGGAGCAACGTGGATTAAGTTTTGGGTATGTTGTTGCAAACTTGGTTGGTGGTGTTACAGAGCCTGCGATGTATGGTGTTGGAATTCGTTATAAACGACCATTACTTGGTATGATTGCCGGAGGTTTTGCTGGTGGGTTTTATGCTGGACTCTTTGGTGTTACGGCTTATGCCATGATTCCAGTTGCGAATTTCCTTAATATATTAGGCTATGTTGGTGGTTCAACTGCCAATCTTGTTCATGCTGTTATATCCGTTCTAATTTCAATTGTCGTTGCTGCGGTTGTCACTTACTTCTTTGGCTTCAAAAAAGATGATCCTCTTATCCAAAAACAACAATAAGGGTGGTAAACATGAGCATATTCAAAAAATTTATTGATAAAATTCAGGATGAAAAGAAAGAAAATGGTGATATTTTCGCCCCAATGGATGGTATGGTTATTTCCCTAAAAGAAATAGAGGATGGCGTATTTTCAGAAGGAATGCTTGGAAAAGGATGTGGGATGAAACCATCGTTAGGTGAAGTATATGCACCATTCGACGGGGAAGTCATGTTAATCACACCTACAAAACATGCGATTGCTCTTAAAAACAAAGAAGGGATAGAACTGTTAATTCATGTGGGAATAGATACGGTTAAAATGAATGGAAAAGGCTTCCAACCGTTAGTCAAAGAAGGAGAAAGAGTAAGATGCGGGCAGCCGATCATGACATTCTCTATCTCTGAAATTGAAGAAGCTGGTTATGCAACCACAACTGCCATTATTGTAACAAACTCTGAAAAATTTCCTAATGAATTTGTTTTAATAAAAGGTAAGAGAAAAAGGCAAGAGAACATCATGCATATTTCTTAAATATACTTAGAGTTATTGATAAATAAAAGGTAGTGTCAAAGTTCTATGAAAACTACTTAGATGTTTAGGTTCTCTCCCATTTATTAGGTGGAAAGGTCACGCAATCGATCTTGACCAACATGCCAATGGTTTGTGTGTGGAGTAACAAGGGTGAAGAGGACAGAAAGAAGGCATACCAAATCGCCCTTGGCTATTTTCATTTTAAACCATTGGTAAGTTCAGTTTGTCAAGAGTTCGCTCCGCCGATTGCTGAACAGCTCTAAAACTCAAGGGCTCTGCTAAACAAAATGTGAGGCAAACCTCTGTTGGGTAATCCATTGTTAAGCGAACTCAATGAGTTTTGTCCATCGGGCTGGCATCGTTGGCAGCCCTGATAACTCTGGATGATTTCCCTTCTAGGGATGCATGAGGACGTAGAAAGCAAAAATAATGAAAGTGTGTCCTCATAGAGTGTTCATGAGGACAAAGAACGTTAAAAAAAGCAAAGTGTGTCCTCATAAAGGGTCCATGGGGACAAAGAAGGCTGAAAAAAAGCAAAGCGTGTCCTCATAAAGGGTTCATGAGGACAAAGAAGGCTGAAAAAAAGCAAAGTGTGTCCTCATAGAGGGTTTATGAGGACAAAGAAAGCTGAAAAAAAAACAAAGCGTGTCTTCATAAAGGGTCCATGGGGACAAAGAAGGCTGAAAAAAAGCAAAGCGTGTCCTCATAAAGGGTTCATGAGGACAAAGAAGGCTGAAAAAAAGCAAAGTTTGTCCTCATAGAGGGTCCATGAGGACAAAGAAAGCTGAAAAAAAAACAAAGCGTGTCTTCATAAAGGGTTCATGAGGACAAAGAAGGCTGAAAAAAAGCAAAGCGTGTCCTCATAGAGGGTCCATGAGGACAAAGAAGGCCAAAAAAAAGCAAAGTGTGTCCTCATAAAAGGTTCATGAGGACAAAGAAAGCTGAAAAAAAGCAAAGTGTGTCCTCATAAAGGGTCCATGGGGACAAAGAAGGCTGAAAAAAAGCAAAGCGTGTCCTCATAAAGGGTTCATGGGGACAAAGAAGGCTAAAAAAAAGCAAAGTGTGTCCTCATAGAGGGTCCATGAGGACAAAGAAGGCCAAAAAAAAGCAAAGTGTGTCCTCATAAAAGGTTCATGAGGACAAAGAAAGCTGAAAAAAAGCAAAGTGTGTCCTCATTCGGTGATCAAAATATTAGAAGGAAATTTATTTTTACCCCTGACGGCGCCAAAGTAATTGTGATTTAGCTTTCGATGAGAGATGCTATTGGTCAAAATGGGAATATTCCAGTTAAAAGCTTGCGGGTCTTTTTAAAACTGTTTTTTCTCCTTTGAGGACAGGGCATTTAACTTCCTTTGAATAGTAAGAACAGGCATTATTTTAAATATGTGAAAATCTTCTCGCTCCTTGATCTTATCAAGCGTTTTGGCACAGTGAGGGCATTTTAAAATAGCCACTTTAGAAAAACAGTTCTTATCGCTGAAAAGACAGGAGCACACATACATTGAAATGGTCTTTGGCTCCATTATTGGCATATAAGTAATCAGATGGAGCACCACACTGTGGGTAGATCATCGATTTTGAGACTTTTATTTTTGCGTTTCTATGTCTTCGAACTGGTTTCAAAGGTTTGCTCCGCGAGAAGTCAAGTTTTTCGGGGGACGACAGTGACGGGAAGTTCGTCCACCTGAAGCTTTCAAAAAGATTTAGTTATGGGAGTTTCTATGGGTTTATCGAACATACTCTTCCCCACAAGAAGAGGAAGCAATGTTCGAACGATTTGTTCTTGATAGTTTATAAAAATTAATAGATAGATTATATTTGAGGGTACAACTTGTCACTTCCATTCTAAGATTTTTGGGTGTGTGGTAACCTCAATAATCCTTTGAATTCAGGGGGTGGCAAGTTTTTTGCTTACAAAGCCCTCTAACTAGGTCATTTATAACCTATTTTTTATAAAAGTTTTGACAATACGAAAAAAAGGAGGAGCAAAAAAATGAAAAAACTATTAGTACGAGCTGATGACTTAGGCTATTCTGAGGGTGTCAATTATGGTATTGCCAAAAGTGTAAAAGAGGGCATTATTGGAAGTGTTGGGGTGATGATGAACATGCCTGCAGTTTCTCATGGACTTATGTTATTAAAAGATACGGATGTCTGTCTTGGACAACATACCAATATTTCCGTGGGCAAACCTCTGACAGATCCTTCGCTGATACCAAGTATTACGAATGAGAAGGGAGAATTTAAGTCATCAAAGGAATATCGTCAGGCAAAAGTAGATTTTGTCGTGTTGGATGAAGTGATCCTTGAGATTGAAGCTCAATATAAAAGGTATATTGAGCTTATGGGAGAGAAGCCACATTATATTGATGGGCATGCAATTGCCAGTGATAATTTCTTTAAAGGATTGGAGATTGTTGCGCAAAAATATGGACTAAAGTATTCTCCTTTTTCCATGGAAGGGGAGGTGGAAATCAACCATAAACAAGTTCGCATTAATATGGAAACGATAGCGCCGGATATGGATTATAACCCATTTGAGTCATTAAAGAAAACGGTTGAACAGGCAGATAAGGGAGGATACTGTATGTTTGTCTGTCACCCTGGATACTTAGATGGCTTTATTTTAAGAAATTCCTCGCTTACTTTGCCAAGACCAATGGAAGTGGATATGTTGTGCGACCCACGAACACGAAAATGGCTTGAAGAATTAAATGTAGAACTGATCACTTATGATGATCTGTAAAAAATTTGTAGGTATTCTGAAGCATCCTTGAAAAAAGGAGCGTAGATTTCCTACAACCTATAGGGGTTGTTCCAAAGGTATTGCCGCTTTTCAAGATATTCACTTTCCTCAATTTTTTTTGAGGCGGTGCAAAGTCTAACTTTTGGGACACTCCTTAACACTCTAATTTTTATTTCCCATTTGCAAAATTCTTATAAAAGGAGAAACTGTTCATCCGCATCTCATTTCACTAAACGGTCAGTTTATCACCGGAGCAATAAAAATTTAAGTTTATTATTAATTTATACCTCTATAACCATGTTGGTGAGGGTCGCTTTGAAAAATCGATACTGATAACGAGTGTTATTTCGATGGCTTAATTTTTTCTGAGTTCCAGTTTGAGGTTTTTCTTGGTTAATTGAGTTAGAGGTCAGTTCTGCAGATTTCATAGAAAGAAGTTTCTCTGTTGTTTAGCAAAGACCTTTTTAATAGGAATACTCATTTAATCATTCACTCAAGCATAGCATTAACTGTTTCTAAAATTTAAATAGTAATCTCTTGTACTCTTATCCAACTTTTCAATGGCGTATCTTAAGGTAATTCTAGGCATAGTGCTGGCGTGTTTGTTCAAGAAAGATTTCAGCTTATCCTCATCTTTTTTACCAGCTTCCCGAATCAAACTTCCAACAGCCTTGTTGATTAATTCCTCCGAATCTTTTACTAGTATCTCAGCAATTGCAAAGGTATCCTCCGTGTTACCAGTCTTGATAAAGCTTAGCGTACTTACTATCGCTGTTCTTCTTTCCCAAATATTAAGTGATCTTGCCATTTTATAGAGAGCATCTTTCGGTTTATCAAGCAAATAGGAGCCGATAACAGAAGGAGCTGCACGATCGACGAAATCCCAATTGTTGATTCGGTCGTGTCTTCGCATATAAAGCTCATACAATGCCTGTTTATGCTCTTCGGATTGTTTCTTGGCTTTTGCTTGAAAATCCATAATGCTTACTGCTCCCATTCTTACTTCGTAATAATTACTTTCTAGAAGCTGTTCGATTTCTATTAAAGGCATATCTATGAATTGTTTTGCAGTTTGGAACACGGTGCGCATTTTCAGACCAAAACATTTCGTACTTTCCTCCGAATCTTTAAAAAATTTTTTCATTTTTTCTATATCTGCTTCATTTTGATGTTGCTTTAATTCCTGAATAAAACGTTCGGCGGTATGACTTGTCATTGGCAAAAACCTCTTTTCATTTTTTATTTTCTATTGACCCTTTGATATTATCATACAGATTCATAAAATCTCCTTCAAATCTAGTGCGTATAGGGAAAAATAATTAATTTTCCCCGTCGGTTAAAATAAAGAATTCATAATTTTTTCTTTTTCTTTTATCATTATTGTGAAATGATTCACGAACAAGCTAAGCTTATGTCAAAAGTGTTTTAGAATATGGGTAAATCGATCGATTGGACCCCATGGGAAGTGTAAAACATGAGCAAAGTAGCTACTTTTTATCAATATTACTATAAAGATATATTTAATTATGTTTATAACTTATTAAATGATATCGATGCAGCTCAAGAAATTGTTCAAGAAACTTTTACTTGTCTTTGTGAGAATATTGACATGGATGCTTCAATTGACCAGAAGAAAGTAAAAGTTTGGGCATTAGAGAAAGCTCATTATTTATCGATCAAATATTTACAGAAAGTGGATGATGTGCTTTTAAATAGTATAAAGGTGACTTCAAATATTTGGAGTAGGGAGATTTTAGAGGAAAAGATCCAGACAAAAGCGCTTAGAGAATTCCTCCGAAGTATGCTGCAAGAAATTAAAATTGAGCATCAAAAAGCTATATGTTTAGTAGATCTCCAAGGATTGAGCTACAAAGAGAGCGCTTACCTGTTAGATATCACAGAAGAGGCATTTGGCTCCCTTTTAAAAAGAGCGAGGCAAGCTTTCATCAGGAAAATCTTAAAGGAGTTTAATCCAGATCTCTTAAAACTTCCCTTATCATTATATGAACAAAGAATGCTACTCACTTGGTTCGATATTTTAGATTATCCAAACAATATTGAGAAGGAAATTTCAACGAAAGTTCAAGGCTTTTTCAATGGATTTCACCAAAGCTTTGAAGACTTCAGGAGAGAAACATATCCAAGAAATTTAAATCAATATTTATTGTCATTAGTTCAATTAAATAAGAGCTCCATTGTAGCAGATTTTGGTGCTGGGACAGGAAGTTTAATAAAAGATGTTAGTCCTTTAGTTTCAGAGGTTTTCGCAATCGATCATTCGATTGAAATGCTCAAAACAGTAACAAATTTACAAAAAAATTATGGTCTCAGTAATGTAAAAACAATTTCTGCTGATGTAAGTATGGATCTATCTTTTATGAAAGGATCAGTTGATGTTGGTTTTTCCTGCATGCTCATCCATCATATTTTTAATCCGTTAAAGGCAATCAAGCAGATGACCAAAACTTTAGTCGCAGGTGGAGAGTTAGTTATCGCTGATCTTACTTTTACAAATAAAAATTGGCGTTTTAAGGAAAGTCATGATTTTTGGACAGGATTTAAAGCAGAGCAGCTTCAGAAATGGCTGGAAGAAGCTGAACTTGAAATTATTAAATTGTCCGAAAATGACAACTATCATTTTTGTTTCAACGATTTGAAGGTAAAAGGAAAATATGTGAAAGTGCCGTTATTGATTGCACATTGTAGAAAAAAATAAGTTACTGTTGCTTTCAAGATTTTTAGACTCTGAGGGAGGGAGTTTCATGAAAGAAGAAATGAGGAAAAGCCAAGCTGAACTGTTGAACAAAAAAATAAAAAGGCGTTCTTTCTTAAAGGCTGCTGGAACAATCGGAGGAGCAGCCATTGTTGGAAGCGGGGGCATAGCTATTAAAGATGCGATAAAGTCGCCATCAGAGGTACTTGCTAGCGAACCGGTTAAGTATGAAGTTTTTCGATCAACTTGTTCAATGGAGTGCTTGCATTGCAATCTGACGGCTTTTGTAAAAGATGGGAAAATTGTTAAAGTTGAGGCTAGTAAAGATTTTAATGTGACAGGCTGCCTTCGTGGAATGAGCCGTACGCAATGGGTGAATAATGAAAGCCGGATTAAAATGCCGATGTTAAGAACGGGGAAAAAAGGTTCAGGTGAATTCAAAGAAATCTCTTGGAACGAGGCACTAGATTTAATTGAGGAAAATATAAGAAAAACAATCAAGGAAATTGGAAATAAAGGAATATTATTGGAAAGTGCATCTGGTAATATGGACTCGATTGCAAACAGTATGGCTGGAGCACTTTTCACTCATCTTGGTGGAGCTACGCGCCCTGCAGGTTCCTTATGCTGCTCAGCAGTAACAGCAGCGATGAACCCAATTGTGGGATTTCGTTACGTTGACACTAGAGATACTATTCGAGATAGCCAATATATTATTTGTTGGGGTAATAACCCGGCTGTTACAATGCAGGCTTATTTCAAGGAATATGAAGAGGCTATGAAAAATGGAGCTCGATTAATCGTTATTGATCCAAGATTTAGTGAAACGGCTGCAAGGGCAGATGAGTGGATTCCGATCATGCCTGGTACAGATACTGCTCTTGCATTAGGAATGTTAAATATTATTATCAACGAAGATTTAATAGATCGATCATTTTTGATGAATCATACGGGGGCTGTTTATTTAGTTGACCAAAATGGGAAACTTGTTCGAGAAAATCAAGAAGATCCTGATTCCTATGTTGTTTATGATATGAAACAAAAAATGCTTGTACGTCATAATAAGAAAAATATCGCCCCGGCGCTAAGTGTAGACGAAGTTTCCATTCCAAACGGATATAGAACCGTATATGACTTAATTAAGGAAGAGGCAAAAGAATGGACTGTAGAAGCAACAGCAAAGGAAACGGATGTTCCGAAAGAAACTATTCTTCGTTTGGCCCGTGAATATGCGAAAAATAAACCATCGATGATTATTCAAAATATGTCTGGTGCCCAAAGAACTGAATTTGGAACTTATGTATCTGCCAGCCAATTCTATTTAGCGATTTTAACTGGGAATATTGGAAAACCGGGAGCAGGTGTTTGTGATGCAGGTGGTGTAACCCAATTTGTAAATATTAATCCACCGGTTCCTTCAGCAGAAGTAACAGAAGAAGTGGCTAACATTCCGGTTGCTAAACTTGGAGAGTCTATCGTTAATGGAGACCCAACGGAAATTGGATTTTGGTATATTATGACCACGAGTCCGATGACCCAGGTACCGAATACCAATATGGTAAGAAAAGCACTAGAGAAAGTTCCATTCGTTGTGGTGGCAGATAGTTTAATGACTTCAACCGCGTTATATGCTGATTTAATTTTGCCTGTAACGACCGTTTTTGAATATACAAGTTTAATGGCAGGCACTCGTAGCCACTATATTCAATTGAAGGAAAAGGCGGTTGAACCACCAGGTGAAGCAAAACCGGATTACTGGATTCTTACTGAAATTGCTAAAAGATTTGGAGTCGGAGAATTATTTGATAAGCCGATAGAAGAACATATTAAAGCATGTTTAGAAGGAACGGGAGTAACACTTGAACAATTAAAACAAGGTCCAGTTAAACCAGTATCAACACCTTATGTACCGTTTAAAGATGGTCAATTCAAAACATCAACTGGGAAAGCACATTTATTTGTAGAAGATTGGGCAGATATGGATCATAGTCCAATAGTTAAATATTATTGCTCAAAAGAAAGCATTAAAAATAAGTCCAATAAATTATTGGAGAAGTATCCAATAATGGCTATACAATACAAAATGCCGCGCAGTATCCATTCAAGTTTTAGCACACTGGAATGGCTTAATGAAGTTCATCAAAGTGAACCAGAGGTACTTATTCATCCAAAAGATGCGCAAAAGCGAAATATCAATGATGGGGACAAAGTCGTTGTATTTAATGATAGAGGTGAGCATCACGCAAAAGCAATCGTAACCACTCATATAAAGGAACATATTATTGGCTTGCAAAATGGTTGGTGGGAACAACAAGGCGGCAGCAGTAGTTATGTTACAAATGATACGGTAGAGGCGCTAGGTACAGGCACATCAATTAATAATACACTTGTTGATGTGAGAAAGGAGGGTTAAATAAATGGGTCAATATGGATTTGTGATTAATATAAATGATTGTTATGGGTGCAAAACTTGTTCTGTTGCGTGTAAATCAGAAAACTTAACAGCCAAAGGTATTACATGGAGAAAAGTAAGAGAGTTTAGAGTGGAAAATCCGAATCGAATGGATTTCATTTCGATGTCATGTAACCATTGTGACGATCCTCAGTGTATGAAAGTATGTCCTGTTTCAGCGTACACGAAGAGAGACGACGGGATTGTGCTACAAGATCATGAAAAATGTCTTGGATGCCGCTCCTGTGTAATGGCCTGCCCTTATTCAGCACCTCAATACGATCCAGTTGAACAAAAGGTAAGTAAATGCGATATGTGTGTTGAACGAATTGATCAAGGTTTAATACCTAGATGTGTAGAATCCTGTCCAGCCCAAATCATTAAATTTGGTGAAATAAACGAGTTACGGGCTGAATATGGAAATGATATTGAAGTGGTTGAAAGCATGTACAATATGCCTAGTCATAAAATAAGTCAACCTAATGTGGTCATTATTGCTGCTAATTGAGAAGAAAAGGAGGCCTTAAGATGGGAGAATATGAATTTCCATTAGTTATCTTTACTGTGTTTAGTCAGTGGGCAGTAGGTATTATTATGGCACTTGTTTTATTAGAATGGCTGAACCCAAAATTTATGAATACAATTGGGAAACAAATATTAAATAAAACTGTATATATTGCGCTCGTCATTTCTGTCATTGGGGCAGTATCGTCCATGTTTCATTTAAACAATCCTTTTAAAAGTTATTCAAGTTTATTAGGCACAGGTCATTCTTGGCTCAGCCGTGAAATCATTGCCGTTATTTTGTTTAACCTATGCTTACTTGTATTTACTTATATTTGGTGGAAAAGAGTCGAGCAGGATAAAATACGTAAAGCTGTCGGCACATTAACTGCCTTGCTGGGGCTTGTTTTGGTCTTAGCTTCTGCCACCGTTTATTTTTCAATGCAACTCCATCCAGCATGGAACAACTGGACAACGTTTGCAAACTTTCTCTTAACAGGATTTCTGCTTGGGGCATTAACAGTATCCTACTTCTCTCTGAAAGCCAATACTAAGGAGAACGAAGGAAATGTCATGAAAATATTAGGCATGTATCTTGTATTTATCATAGCTGCTTTATTAGTGACTATTAGTAGTTCAGTCATGATGGCAAATGGTGCTGTAGAAAGTCAGGTGGCTGCAACTAATTCGATTACATCTATTCTATTTTGGGTTCGAGTATTAGGCAGCTTAATGGTACCGGCTACCCTCGTTATTTATATGATTGTTGGGAAAAAAGTAGTTCCAATCAAATATGTCCTTGCTGTTACAGGCTTTGTATTAATTGGTGAATTATCAGGGAGGATGATTTTCTATTCTTCCATTATGAGTCAATATCCATGGTTCTAAAGGAAAGGATGATTCGATAAATATGCAATTATAGTAAGACAGCAAAGAGCATGTAGCAATACTGGTTGTTGAATGAAGTAGCGCGCTCTTTTTTTGAAGGGATTGTTACTTACCAATCATGTAAAGCAGGTATGACACACTAATAGATAGTGTGATAATTGCCGCTATATGTTTGTTTATTGGAGAGGGGGCCTAAGAAGAGAGGGCTTCCCTTTTTCGTTATAACGATAACGGCTATTGCTCATAACGAATGATCTATCTTTTAGCAACATTAAATGAAAAATCCTCTACCACATAATGATTTCATTGTTGTAATTACAACAATTTTGCGTTAAAGTTAATTGTGCGATATTTTGTTGTATTTACAACATTATTTCTCGGAAGGAGTTAGTGATGAAGGAAATTCTTCGTGAAATTGGAATGATAGCAAGAGCATTGGATTCCATTAGTAATATTGAATTTAAAGAGCATGACCTTACAAAAGGGCAGTATTTATATCTTGTTCGCATATGTGAAAATCAAGGAATCATCCAAGAAAAATTAGCTGAGATGATTAAGGTTGATCGCACAACAGCAGCTCGTGCTATAAAAAAACTTGAAATAAACGGTTTTATTGAAAAGAGAAGTGATACTCATAACAAAAAGATAAAAAAACTTTTTCCCACAGAGAAAGGAGAGAATGTTTATCCTTTTATAAAAAGAGAGGATGATTATTCCAATGTGGTCGCCTTAGCAGGATTGTCCGAGGAGGAGATAGACACTGCTTTTAATCTCCTTCAAAGGATAAGAAGAAACGTGGAAATAGACTGGGATTATGTAAAAAAGGGAAATAAGAGAAATTATTGATAATAGAAAGGAGAAAGTTGTTAAAATGTCCGTAAAAATAAAACTATGTAACCATGAAGATTTACAGATGCTTCAACAAATAAGTATTGAAACGTTCAACGACACATTCAAAGCTCAAAATTCACCTGAAAATATGAAAGCATATTTGGAAAAAGCTTTTAATACTGAACAGTTGGAAAAGGAATTACTCCATGCTTCCATGCAATTCTTTTTTGTTTATTTTAATCATGAAGTCGCCGGCTATTTAAAGGTTAATTGCGATGATGCACAAACTGAAGAAATGGGCGATAAAGCTCTTGAAATCGAAAGGGTTTATATAAGAAATAAATTTCAAAAGAACGGGCTAGGTAGATATCTACTAAGTAAAGCATATGAAATTGCACAGGAACGAAACAAAGAGAAGATTTGGCTAGGTGTATGGGAAAGAAATAAAAATGCCATTGCTTTTTATCAGAAAATGGGATTTGTCCAAACTGGAGCCCATTCTTTTTATATGGGGAATGAAGAACAAACGGACTTTATTATGACGAAATGGCTAATTTAATAGTTTGTTTGGAGGGTGGATGAATATGTATATACCAAAATATTATAAGGTTACAACGTTAATGAAATTTATGATTTTGTTCATCACTCTTTTGGCACAATAGTTACAACGAACAAGGGAAACCCATTGCCACTCATCTTCCTTTGCAGTTAATAAAAGAAGGGGAGGATCATTTTATTACAGGGCACTTCGCTTATGGAAACCCTCAGTGGAGAACATTTGAAACCTGTAGAAATGAATTGGTTATGTTTCAAGGTCCGCACGCCTATATTTCTTCTTCTTCGTACCAGCAAGAAAATGTGTCTACTTGGAATTATCAAGCTGTGCATGTATATGGAAAAGCAAGTATTTTGAACGAAGAAGAGTTAAAGCAAGACCTTATTAAATTACTGCAAAAATATGAGAAATACCGCGAGAATCCAGTTTTATGGGATAGGCCTTTCACCTCAACTTTTGGAAAGTGAAATGAAAGGGATAGTGGGCTTTGAACTTAAAGTGGATGAAATTCAGGCCGCATATAAATTCACCTGTTTACTGGGGAAATTTAAGGATTGCATCTATGTTGTAAGAGTGACAGCTCCTCTATATTATGGGAAGAAGTTGAGACCATGTGGAATGAAAATTTAACAGGAATAAGCAGGAGCAAGCACAGCTTATTCCTGCTAATGAAAAAATGATTCTCCCAAACTATAGTCCATTATAAACCAAAAAATGCTAGAATCCTTTGCCAAAGGGAACGGGAATCTGTTGGCTTTAATACACTATTATCATTTGGTTGCTCTCTCTCTAGCTGTAAGTCTATTTTATCTGAAGAAAAATCCTCTGTAGCTGACAAAGATTCGATCACATCTGTGTCTACAGTATCTTCTTCTTTCTCAATATCTTTATCAAAAACCAATACATAAGTTTTTCGTTCATCATCGTTGGTGACGACTACAGAGATAACAGTTTTTTCCTGATTCTTAATTGTGATATCTGAACTGGATGAGATGTCGCTTTCATCAATGGTAATCTCTGCATTACTTTCCTCAGCCTTTGCAGTAATGGAGACATTTGTTACGTCATTTCCCACTGCGAGATGATAAGTATACTGATCAGATGTAAAAGATTTATTCCAGGTCCCGTTTGAAACTGTCAATGAATCGAGATTCGCTGTAGTCTCTATATGAGCATTACCAGAGTTGGTAGCAGGTAAAGAACCCACTTGAGACTGAGACATTCTTGATGAAGCTTCTGTTGTAATCGGCTGCGTAGGTGTTTTTGGTAATGGTTCCTCGCGTGTTATCGTAATTTGATATGTTTTTTTGTTGCCATTCTCAGCTGTAACAATGATCGTGATTGTCGTAGAGCCCACTGGAATGTCAACTGACAAACCTTTTGAGGTTGCTTTTGTACCGTTTATTTCAACTTTAGCTGTATCAGATGCTGCTTTAGCATATACAGTAATGTTGCTGGTTTCATTATCAACTTTTAAATGATAATTTGTTACAGCTGGATTAAATACAAGGTCACCACTCGATAATACAAGATCAGCAAGTTGAATATTATCGTTTTGTGCACGAGAGACAGTAATAGTATAAGAAGAAACTTCACTGCCATTTGCGACAATGATCGTAAATAAGTTTTCTTTTGCATTAAGTGAGAAGCTTGATTTTTCACCAGAGACTACTGCCTTCCCATTGACCGTAATGGAAGCTGACTCCTCTTTTGCTTCCAATAATAAAGTCATAGAGTGTATGTCACTCGTAACTAAAGCAGTATAAGCTTTTTTACTAGATGAAAATGTTTCCTCAAGCTGAAACTCTTCAATTCTTAAAGTTTGTAATTGGGTAGTGCTTTCAGAGGACACAGCCTCCTCAGCACTAGAAAAATTAACTGGATAAATAGATACATTGGCAAATCCAATCACAGCCCCAGCTAAAACTAATTTTATCGATTTATTTAATATCATTTTTTATCACCTCTCTATGAACCGAATATAATCTAAACCGATCAAGCCTCAATATTAGTGGTTTTTTGCTGTCTTTTTGCAAATAGTAATAGAACGATCCAAGCAATGCCTAGTCCGAGACTTAAAACATTCATTAATAAGCTTATAATGCTATTTTGGAACTTTGCGAGGATGATTGACAAATTGTTCGACTGTTCCTCATCATTTCGATTAAAATCACGCATTTGTCCATTTTGTGGTGGTGTAGTCATGTTATGATTTACATCTGTTCCTGCATCCTCTTCACCAGATATATTATTCTGAGGAGGAATACTACTAAGTTCATCCGCACCATCTATATCCATCATGACTTTATTATTTTCATTTGGAGCGCCTTGTCTTGCTTCAGCTTGCGAATAGCTGATTATTCCAATAGTCGATTGCATAATTAAGAAAATGATTGCTATCAATCCAACCCAACTCTTTATTTTGTTCATTGATTTTGATCTCCTTATTACATGATTAAATGTATATTAGTATTCTGATTATGTTTTATTTTGCTTATTTCTTATTGATGTAACTTTCTTTCAGGATTCATTGAGCAAGCATTGCGGCTGAAGGAACAGCAGATAATCAGCTATTCTTGGCGCAAAGCTTGGATGGGATTTAATTTTGAAGCTTTATTTGCTGGAAATACCCCGAATATGATGCCAATTGCAAAAGAGAAGACGAACGCAAGTATCGTAACGGAAGGCGAGAATGAGATAGACAAGGAAGAGAATATCCCAATGAGTTTTGCTATGCCTAGTCCACTAACAACACCAATAAGCCCACCTATCATACTTAGAACAACTGCCTCAATAAGGAATTGCAAAAGAATCGATTTTCGATTCGCACCTATAGCTTTTCTAATACCAATTTCCTTCGTTCGTTCTGAGACAGAAACAAGCATAATATTCATTACACCTATTCCTCCAACGAGTAAGGAAATGCTCGCAATACCTCCTAACATTAATGTCATTGTATCTGTGACAGAACTCATCGTTTCCATTAGGTCGTCCTGGCTGGATACAGCGTAAGAATCACTTGAATTTGGAAATAACGTGGTCATGACTCCTTGTACCTGAAATTTTGCTCTGTTTATCATCTCTTCATTTTCTGCGGAAAGGTAGAGCGTATTGATGGTTGTATTCTTAGTAACCCTCTGTGTCGTAGAAAGAGGAGCAATGATAACATTATCTCCGCTTGTGCCAAGCGAGCTGCCCACTGACTCTAAGACGCCAACTACTTTAAAGGAAACTCCATTTATTTGAATGTTTTCTCCAATGGGGTTTGTGTTTGGAAAAAGGGTTGAAGCCGTATCTGATCCCAGTACAACAATTTTTTGCCTTAATTCATTCTCTATATCAGAAATAAAACGGCCTGCACTAAGTGATAAATCTCTTATAGATAGATAGGGAGAAGTCGTTCCCGTTATTGACACCTGTATTGAGTTATCACCTTTTTTAGCCATTACTCTTTCAGAACTAATCGGAGCAACTTCAGATATACCGCTCAAATCATCAAAATGTTCAAGTTGATCCAAGTTAAGTTGTACAGATTCCGTATCGGTTACACTTAGCGTTAAAAGATTTGTTCCCAGACTACCAATTTCTTCTGTTACCGATTGAGAAGAGCCTTGTCCAACTGCGACTAGTGTAATGACTGAAGAAATCCCGATAATGATACCGAGCATAGTTAGAAAAGCTCTTAGTTTATTGCTTTTGATACTCTTAATGGCCATTTTGACGGATTCCAGCAGGTTCAAGCCAGTCACCTCCATTTTCAAATAATTGACCATCTTGAATTCTGACCACACGCTTTGCTTTTCTCGCAACCTCTAAATCATGTGTAATCAAAATAATGATATGTCCTTTTTCATTTAGCTCCTTAAGTAGTTTCAAAACCTCTTTTCCTGTCTTGCTATCTAAAGCTCCAGTTGGTTCATCTGCAAGCAGGACAGAAGGATTGCCAGCGAGAGCTCTTGCTATCGCAACTCTTTGTTGCTGCCCACCTGAAAGCTGTGTTGGTAAATGGTACTGCCTATCTCCTAATCCGACCATTTCTAGACATTCAATGGCGGTGTCTCTTCTCTCTTTTACACTGATTCCTCTATAGACAAGAGGAAGTTCAACATTTTCCAATGCTGTATATTTATTTAGTAAATTAAAATTTTGAAAGATAAATCCTATTTTTACATTGCGTATGACTGCTAATTCATGATCTTTCATGGTGGTGACATTCTTTCCATCGAGTAAATACTCTCCGGTATCTGGTTTGTCAAGACAGCCAAGCATGTTCATGAATGTTGACTTGCCAGAACCTGAAGGCCCAATAATGGAGAGGAAGTCCCCTTCATTAATTTGAAGAGATACTTCCTGCAAGGCATGGACCGTTTCACCTCCAAGCTCATAGGATTTTGATAAATGATTTATTTCAATGATTGGTTTTGTCATGTTACTGTCCACCTCTTCCTGTACCACCTGGGCTAATTGAACCATCACCTGGAGGCCCTCCTTGACCGCCACCAGCAGGAAAACCTTGTCCACCACCATCACGGAATCCTTGTCCATTTCCTGATTGATTTCCAGAAGAAATTGTGATTGGCAATTGGATGATTTGTCCCTCTGTTAAACCAGAAATAATTTCAATATTTTGGTCGTCATTGATGCCTGTCTCGACCATTTGATTAGTGGATTTTGCGTCGCTTCCTTCTGACGCAGATTCTTGGACAGTTACATATTTCTCATTTCCATTGACTTTGACAGATTCAATTGGTACATATAGAACGTTTTGTTTACTTTCCGTTGTGATCATGACTTCTGTTGACATTCCAATTAATAAACCCTTTGGATCAGTAAACTGGACAGTTACATTGAATCCAGAAACGCCATTTTCAGACGTTCCTTCTTTTGCGACATTTGTTACAATTCCTTCAAAAGTTTCATCTGGAAAGGCATTTGCTGTTATTTCAGCTGATTGTCCTTCTTCAATACTCGTGATATCCAACTCATCTACACTAATAACGGTTTGTAAGATTTCATAGTCTGTAATATGACCGACAACTTGAGAAGGCTGAATGCGGTCTCCACTTATGATATCAAGGGAAGTGATCGTACCAGAATGTGGAGCAGTGATTGGGTCACTTCCATCCTCAAAGGTGATTAGTTCATCGCCTTCTTCTACTCTTTCATTAACTTCCACTAAAACCTCGTCAACTTCACCATCAGAGGCTGCGATGATATCAGTGCTATTTATGGAAGTTACTGAACCAGAGCCAGTTACCTGGACATTGATGTCCCCTTTCTTAACGGTTGTTGTGATAATTTGAGCTGTATCGGGTGCTGCTGAGGCTTGTTTAGTTTGGTAATACCAAAAGCCACCGCCTGCGATGAGCAATACGATGATACTAATAGAAATCCATTTATTCACAGTTATTCCTCCTCTATTCATCTTTTATCTTGATGTATGAACACATTATAGAAGGCCAACCTTAATTTTTCCTTAAGATGCTTTTTAGAATTTGAGTTCTTTTGCGATGGATTTATTTTACTATATAATAGTTCTAGTTATAGCAATTTTATTAGGAGCGATAATATGCATTTATTAGTTGTGGAAGATAATCCTTCTTTATTGAACACAATTGTTCAGTTTCTCTCAGATGAATTTGAAGTGGACCAGGCGAACAATGGAGAAGATGCTTTATATTTGGCAATGAAGAACATACATGATGCGATTATTTTGGATGTGATGATTCCAGAAATTGACGGTTTTGAAGTGCTAAGAAAAATGCGCAAGGAAGGGATAAGAATACCTGTTCTTTTTTTAACGGCAAGAGATTCGTTAGAGGATCGGGTAAAAGGATTGGATAGTGGCGGGGATGATTATTTGGTAAAGCCTTTTCAAGCGGCTGAATTGAAGGCGAGAATACGTGCTTTATTAAGGAGGAGCGGCAGTTTAACAACTGATCAAACGATTCGATATCGGGGAATTGAATTATCAGGAAAGGAACGTGAAATTATTGTGGAAGGGGAGCCGATCAAGCTTACAGCTAAACAATATGAACTGTTGGAATATTTAATTCAAAACAAAGGGGCCATTTTAACAAAAGAACAAATTTATGACCGTATTTGGGGCTTTGAGAGTGATACAACTATCGCAATTGTCGAGGTATTTATGCATCATCTCCGCAAAAAATTAGAACCTTTCGGATATCATGCGGATATTAAAACCATTCGTAGTGTCGGTTACATGTTAAACGATGAATAGGAGAAAGCTATGTTTCGTAAAACTCATATTAGGCTCACCTTATTAAATTCCTTAGTCCTATTTGTTCTAATCAGCACGCTTGGAAGTATTATTTATCTTTATACGGAAAATCGCTTATATCAAGATGTAAATAAATCACTTTTAGATTCTGTTGAGCATTTCCAGCAGCGTGTCGTTTTTGGCGAGCCAAATTGGGACGTACCGCCTTTTATAAGGAGAGATCCGAGGATTATGACCCTTATTTGGATAAAGGATGAGCTCGTAACAGAGCAGAGTAGAGAGGCGGATTTGTTTGTAGATAAAGAGGATTCGATTCGTCCTCAAAAATTAAATGCATTAGAGGACGTGAAAATTGAAGGATTCACTTATCGATATATTGCTTTTAATATGGAAACAGAATTTGGTATAACGACAGTACAATTTATTCGAAATGTAAATTCTGAAAAAGAATTATTAGATAGGCTTTTGATCGTGATTTTAGTCAGCTGTGGAATAGGAATGATTGCCGCAGTTGCCTCGGGTTACTTTTTAGCGGGTAGGGCACTTATTCCGATAAGGAATGCTTGGCAAAAACAACAACAATTTGTCTCAGATGCTTCACATGAACTTAGAACACCATTATCAGTAATTCAAGTCAAAACAGATTTACTTCTCCGAAATCCACAGTCGACAATAAAAGAAAGAGTTCTCGACATCTCAACGATTTCGAATGAATCGCGAAGACTGTCCAAATTGGTTGCTAACTTATTAACTCTTGCTAGAACTGATTCTGATCAGATCGAAATAAAGAAAGAGGATTTTCGATTGGATGAAATGCTTCATGATATTATCCGTCAATATGAAGATATTGCATTATATGAAGAAAAATCTTTAGAATTAAAGGTGCCAGAGCAGATAACATTTTTTGCGGATCAAGAGAGGATTCATCAATTAATCATTATATTACTGGACAATGCCTTGAAATATACGAATAAAGGTGGCGAAATAGTAGTATCTTGTCATGAGATAAACTCCTCGATTAATCTTCAGGTAAGCGACACTGGAATCGGGATTTCTGAAGAGGACATCCCTAGAATTTTTGATCGCTTTTTTCAAAGCGATAAAGTTCGAACATCAGGAGGAGGGGCTGGTTTAGGATTATCGATCGCCAAATGGATAATTGACAAGCATCAAGGAAAAGCAAAAGTGCATAGTTCACCTGGAAAGGGAACAACCATTGAACTTAGTTTTCCTAAAGTCCAAAGGGGGACATTTTAGTTTCTCTGTTAAATCTTACTGTTGGAAAAATAGAAATATAGATACAAAACTTGGAGCTATTTAATAAGTTCCAGTACAAAAAGGCAAGAGATGAAAATTTGTTTTTCTTCACTTGCCTTTTTGATTTATCGTCATTTGAATGGAGATCCGCACGTAAACTTCAAATTCCACAATCTTGTTGCTTCATAAGCAATATCGTAATGGACTTTGCATGGAACGAAGTGAATCCATACGAAACGTCAAATAGAAAATACAGAGCCAGCCCCATAAGAATTTACTTGTGCACTTCAATTACTAATTAACTGGTTATTTGATTTGTTGATAAATTCGGCTCCCTTTTTACCTTTTCAGGTTCAGGAAGCATGACGCACATTAGCGCTGCTCCGATTAACAAAATGATTGCCGAATAAAAAGCCATATTATAATTGCCAGTGATATTAAAGAGTAATCCTGGCAAATAAGCTCCTAGCGCTGAGCCAAGTTGATGGCTGAAGAATAACCAGCCTAACATTAACCCTAACAACTGTCGATTAAAAAACTGCGTTGCCAGCATTTGCGTAGGGGCTACAGTTGCAAAATCCACGACACCAAAAGAGATAGCGAAGATGATTAATAAGGACGGGTTATTAACGAAAAATGTTAAAAATTCCAGATTACTAATAAATATGGCCAATAGAATGAGAGTAAGTGTTCTACCAATATATAAATATGTAAGGAATTTTCTGTTACTCCATTTATCCGCAATGACACCAGATATCAATGTTCCAATAATATTGAAGGCAGCTAAAAGACTGACTGCTGTACCTATTTCAGTAGGTGTAAAACCACATAACTGAGCAAATGGGATAAGGTGAGTATCCATTAACCCTGTAGTTGTATATCCACATATAAAAAATGGGAGAAGCAGGAACCAAAAATGGCGTTTCTTTAGAATGGGCCAAAATGATGGTTTTGATTTTTCCAGAGAATGTTGATCTTCTTTTTCTTCATCGAAATGATTTCCGCCAATTGGTTTTAAATTCTTGTCTGCCGGTTTATTTCGTAAAAATAGCAAGCCGATTGGAAATACGAAGAGCATTAAGAATACTCCTAATGAAATCACTGTCATTTGCCAATCATACATCGATATTAAGAAAAGTGAAGCAGGGACAAGAATGAGCTGTCCAGCGCCAAATCCAGCCTCCATGATTCCAAAGGCAAGTCCGCGCTTCTTTGTAAACCAATTCGTAACCGCAACTGAGGCAGCGACATTAGAGGCCCCACCAACACCAAGAGAGACAATAATTCCGTAAAGGATGAATAATTGCCAAGGAGAGGTTGCCCAATTGCAAAGAAAGATGCTAATTCCTACAAGCAGCGTGCTGAAGGATAAAATAACGCGAACACCAAAGCGATCAACAAGCTTTCCGATTAAAGGTTGTGATAGTCCATATACAATAAAGCTAAGTGTTGAGATAAGAGAAATCGTCCCTCGATCCATATTAAAATCCTTTTCCCAAGGTTCAATAAAAGCACCAAAGGATAAACGAATTCCCTGCACAGCTAGTATCGTTAAGAATGTAATAAATAATATGACCCAAGCATAATGAAACTTGAACTTCATGGATGTCTCCTTCCAGATTTAATTTTCCTGGTTCAATCCCAGCTTTGTCAGCATTTTTTTGAAAACTTTTATTTCTTCCTCATCAAATCCCTCTATTACCGAATGATTCACTTCATCCATCGTATTATTTAGAGGAGTTTCCAGTTCTTTTCCTTTTTCCGTTAAATATATTAAGTTTATCCGTCTATCTTTCGGATCATGGCGCCGCTCGATCAGTCCATTTTGCACTAGCCGATCTAATATGGGGGTTATTGTTGAGCCATCCAAATGAAGTCGTTTGGCAATGTCAATGCTTTTTTGGCCCTCCTTCTCCCATAGTAAATGCAATATGGTAAATTGTACGGGCGTAATTCCAAAGTTGCTTAACCGTTCTTTTCCTTTTTGCGATACTTTGTGAAAAGTTTTCCCTAACAAAAAACAAAAGCAATCTTCAATTTTTTCCACTTGTCGAGACCTCCCAATAAAAGAATTTTCTTAATTATAATAGTAGCACACAAATTATTGGTGCACCAATAATTTGTGCAAAAGTTATTGGGCAATTTTTAAAATCATGCTCTGCTTTAAAGCGAAGTTTTTTTATCAAAATAGATTAACGTTTATCTATCTCTCATTGAATCGTCATTTTACTAAAAAAACGGTTTTTCGTGTGAAGTCTTGGTCTCGCACGTCTTTTAGTTTAGAAAAGTCTTTTGATTCCATGGAAAGAAAAGCTGCACCGGCATATAACAAAAGTTAGAAAAAGCCAAGTACATCTTTGCATCTCTGTGTTATTCTTTTAAAAAGTATCCAAAATGCTCATGGTGGAAGGGTAAAGCAATTCGAGCGTGAAATATTATTATGAATATGGGTTATATCGTGTAAGAAGAAGCAGATCAAGTTAATATGAAGAAGATGACGTTTTATGAGTCTAGGCAATGTCAGTGAAGAACTAAAATGGAAAGAAGGCAGAAATATGAAGAAAATCGTGTGGCTTTTTGGACTATTATTGTTTATCGTAATAGGCTCAGCTTGTAGCGACGATCGTTTAAAGGTGGTTATTGACCCAGGTCATGGAGGAGTAGATGCAGGGGCAACAGGTGTTAGCGGGAAATATGAAAAAGATTTTACTTTAAGTCTTTCGAAAAAAGTGGAGCAATTGTTGAAAAAGGAATCTGATATAAAAGTTTTGATGACACGAAGTGATGATACTTTCATTTCACAGGAAAGTCGGCAAAGACCGAAATACGCTAATGAGGTAAAGGCAGATCTATTTATATCTATTCATGGAAACACTTTTTCAGATTCTTCCGTATCGGGAACCGAGACATTTTATTATCATAAAAATTCTCAATCTTTTTCTGAGATTATGCAGAAACATGTGGTGGAGGCGACTGGTTTCAGAGATAGAGGAGCAATGAAAAGGGATCTATTTGTTGTTAAGGAAACGGAAATGCCGGCTGCGTTACTCGAAATAGGTTATTTAACAAACCAGGAGGATGAGGCCAAAATGTGGACGGACGACTTTCAAAATCGTGTTGCTGCTTCGATAGTTGCAGGAATTAAAGAATATCAAGAGAATCTGGAAAAAACAGAGGAATAGTTTATTTTCTCCATTTATTGAAGAAAGACTCAGAAAAAATGGCTAAAATCGCTGTAGGCAGAAATCTGCTCACCATTTTAGCCATTCGTCTTTTAAATTTTGCAAAGCCTATGTGGATAATCTTCACGAATCAACAGTTAATATTGACATAAAAAAGCCATTGAAGATAGCCGAATTCCTCTTTAGAAATTTTTCTGAAATGAATCGGATGCCGGAAAATCGTTTGTCTGCGGAAACATGTATTCATTCCACTGTAAAGGAAACTGAAATTTTTTCGTTTTCATCCAATTCCTTAATGACACGATAGGTTCCCTTTTCCAATTCATCCAGCTTGACATCTTGGGAGAAAGATTCGTTTTTCCTGATTATAACACCAATGTCAGGAACCATTTGTTCGAATTTGTATGGTTCCCATCCTTCTCCATTCCACTTTTCTAATATGATTCCATAGCCTGTACCTATCTCAACGGTACCCAAATTTTTCAAGGTTACGATCATCGTATCGCCTTGGGAATATATGCTTTTATCCAAATCAATTCTTGCATTTAGTTCATCGTAAGGAACGAAAAGACGATGGTACTCACGTTTGCGAACTTCATTATCTTTGTTTATGGCAATCTGTTCAATATAATAAGCAACATTTTCCTCGTCTGGAATTTGTATGGTAAAGAGAGGATCATCTCGATGTACAGTTTCCTCTAAAATGGTTTCAAACGCTCTCTCCTCATCGTTGAACTTTAGAAATCTCACTTCATATCTGCCACTACGGGACAAAGTATTCGGATTAATTTCAAACTTTTCCCTAGGACGATAGAGGCGGTGAATTGTTTGCTGAAAGGATTTTGGATCACGATCACCAAAAAAGGCTGAATCTAGCAAGTCTAAGTACGATTTACTTGTGTACTGAATCGCTGTATTTAATTTCGTTTTGTCGACGGCTTTTAACTGTTGCGGGATCTCATTATGAATGTTTTCACCTTTAACGTCAGGCTTGGTGATTTCGTCCGAACTGCATCCAGTTAATAATAAAAACAGCAAAAATAGATAGATGTTTTTCATTTTGTTTTTCCCTCGCTATTTAAAGAGTTCCGTTCACTCGACTGTAAAGAGTGCGGAAATTTTATCTTGCTCTGTTAGTTTATCAATAATACGATAGGTTCCTTTTTCAAATCGACATTCGGTGTACTCAGGATAATGAAAATCATCCATTTGCACTGAAATTAATTGCCCACTCTCCATTTTATCAACTTTATAAAGCTTCCAATTTTCACCGTCCCATTTTTCAAAGGTTCTGCCAGCTCTAAATCCTAATGGGATGGTTCCTAATTCCACTAATGTTATCGTCATTGTATCTCCTGCGCTATACGTAGTTTTATTTAATTCAATTCTTGCATTTAGTTCATTGTAAGGAACAAAAAGACGATGGTATTCTTGTTTGCGCACTTCATGATCTTTGTTTAGGGCAATCTGTTCAATATAATAAACGACATTTTCCTCGTCAGGAATTTGTATGGTAAAGAGAGGGTCATCCCGATGCACAGTTTCCTCTAAAATGGTTTCAAATATATTCTCCGTATTGTTGAACTTTAGAAATCTCACTTCATATTTGCCACCACGGGACAAAGTATTTGGATTAATTTCAAACTTTTCCCCAGGGCGATAGAGGCTGTGAGATGTTTGCTGAAAGGATTCGGGATCACGGTCGGCAAAAAAGGCAGAGTCTAATAAAGCTAAGTACGATTTACTTGAATGACGGATAGCTGTGTTCATTTTGGCACGATCAATTTCTTTTAATTGCTGCGGAATATCATTAAAAACGGCCGCGTGGTTATCCTTTACAACTTTCTCCGTACCGTTCTTGACGGTTTCATTAGACGTACATCCTGTTAACAACCATAACGATAAGCATAGAGTAATGGTTTTTTCAATGGTATCACCTCCTTTACTTAATTAGTCGTTAAACTCAGAGAATGCGTTACCATTATTTTGAAAGTAGTAAATCAATGGGGAATTTAAACAAATTAATAAAATAAGTCAGCATGCAATTGAGGTTTATTGTTGAGAAGATCCTTTAGTCGAAGTGCTTTTAAAAAAGAAGCGATCTAAATCCGCATATGCTATGTATTAAACCTTGTAAGTGATGTTTTTCATAATAATTATTACAAACTCCATATTATAGACACAGAAATTCAAAGAAATTTCCATATCTTGAATACATGATAGTAATGGAACTATGCTATTTTTAAACTATTAATTGAAATAAATACTTGTTTTTATAATGAGAATCAAAACTCTTCGATTAATTTCTCATTAAACAAGTAAGAATTTATTTTAATTGTAAAATAGTGCAGAACAATGGAAAAAATTTAAAAGTGTTTAGGGCAGAGCTGTAAGTTTAAGAAATCTAGTTAACCACTCCCAAGCAAAGGTCTATGTTTTTTTAAAATTGATCCAAAATAATCCTCAAAGATACTGAATTATCCAAAAATTAAACGTAACAATGAACTGCTTGTTAAATGAATATTTAATCTGAATGAACAAAGAAAAAATAGCTTTATCTTTTCCTATAAAATTCTTATGGATAAAAACTTAGTTTATGTTTGAGAACAATATTCGTCATCTCTGCTTGTTCAATGAAACGGTCAATTAATGAATAAGATTATAAAAAAGTCGATTTCTTTTACTTAGGAAATCGACTTTTTTCGTTTTAAATTTTTTCAAGTTGCTTCGATGAGTTTTAAAAATGGTGTTGACTATTCAGTTGAACTGTACTATATTATTATTCAGTTCAACTATATAGTTCAACTGAATATAGGGGTGGGAATATGAAACATCATTTATTGCCGTTGTCCGAAACGATGCATTATATTTTATTAGCTTTACGTGAGCCGCTTCACGGGTATGCCGTTATGCAGAAAATAGAGGAATTAAGTAATGGCACTGTTATTTTAGCCGCTGGTACATTATATGGTGCGATTGAAAATTTGAGTAAACATGGTTGGATTGAACCTGTTGGAAATTCAGGCAGGAGAAAAATTTATATGATCACCGCAGAAGGAAGAACGATTTTGAAATTAGAACAAGAAAGGCTAGAGCATATTTTATCCTTGTATGAAGGAAGTGAATCAAATGAAGATGTTTAAGGTGTTTTTTGATATTGAAAAGGAAGAACTATGGTTAAACGAGCAGTTGCAAAAAGGTTATCGTTGTACAAATATAAGTAGTTTAGGAATATATACATTCAAAAAAACTGACAAGAGATATGTGATGCGACTGGATTATCAAAAGTATTTACCAAAGAAAAAGTTTCAAGAGTATAAAGGGATATATGAAGACTTCGGCTGGAATTATATTACGCATAGCTTGTTTGGCAGGATTCGCTACTGGCAAAAAGAAGACGACGGTCAAAATGAAATCTTCTCGGATCGCCAATCAAACAGCCATTATTATAAAAGATTGATGGGTTATTCATTTTGGCTATGTATGCTTATGCTAGCTGTTGCTATTCCCTACATGAATTTTTCGGAATTATATCATTCAGGTCTTTGGAGTATGCAAGGTGATTTGTTTTGGAAGGCTTTCATCTTTGAAACTCCATTTGCTTTATTGAAGCTGTCTCCCTTCTTTTTCAGTATTTTCTTTGGGATTAGTTTTTATAAAGCTAATCGAAGGTACTCAATGTTAAAAGAAAAATAACAATAGGAGTTTAAGTATGAAAAGGTTGATATTACATCGACCTTTTTTTAGTGATTTTTAGGATACAGCAATTACTTTGTCGCAAGATATATCAAAAAACGGATGAAAAACTTTGATATCTTACATTTAAAGGAGGTGCTTTCGTTGTATAACCATGAAATTATGATTAAGAATATTATTTTGTATGTGGAAGAAAATCTACATGAACCACTTGATTTGGAGAATATTGCAGCACAATCAAATTTTTCAAAGTATCACTTCCACCGAATATTCCAATCCACGATTGGCATGACGATAACTGAATATATTCGGATAAGAAGATTGGCTAATGCCTCTTCTGCCTTGATTTACACAAGTGAGCGTATACTTGATATCGCTTTATATTATCAGTTTGAATCACAAGAATCATTCACAAGAGCATTTAAAGAGATTTATAAGTTACCACCAGGCAAGTATCGAAGAATCATGCGAGACATGATTAAAATTAAGGAGGAAACAAACATGGATACAAAGGTGAAAGGTTGGTTTTTAAGTGGATCAAATCCATTTCATTACGAAATGGGGATTGACCATGAAGTTGTTCATCAGGGGAAAGCATCAGGATATTTAAAATCAAAAACAGTGTCGGATTCGACTGAATTCGCAACCATGATGCAAGCGTTTAAGGCTAATCAGTTTGTTGGAAAGCGCATTAAACTCTCTTGTTTCATCCGTACGCAAGAGGTAGATACGTACGCTGGGATGTGGATGCGAGTAGACGATACAATGGAAGATGTACTTCAATTTGATAATATGAGTAATCGCCCCATTAAAGGAACCACAAACTGGAACCATTACTCAATCATTTTAGATGTTCCAACTCAAAGTGCTGTTATTTCGTTTGGTATCATTCTGTCTGGACAAGGAACTGTATGGGCAGATCAATTCACTTTTGAAGAAGTGGATGAAAGTATTCCAACAACTAATTTAGAGGTACATGGTGAACTGCTGGACGAGCCAGTTAATTTATCGTTTGACGAAGAAATATGAATTAAAGAAGGAGCATAGAATGAATAATTCTGGTAAAAAAGCTGCAGGAGTAGTATTAAGTATTATAGTTATAATTGCAATCATGGCTGTAAAATTTGCAGGAATTAACACGCTTGTTCATTACTTAAAGTTTTGATGAAAGTATTGTTCAACTTTACGGCAATAGGCGTAATTCTTGAACAAGAAGCAACAGAGTTACACATATTGTCATGTGCAAAATATATACTCTTTTCACCATATTACTTTGTTAATTTAGAGAATTCAGATGGATATGATGAAAGTAAAATATCAAATCCTTATGAAAAAGTTAAACGATGGTTGCTAATATTTACTGATAGGCATTTTCGGTTTAAAAATTTCAGTGAATTGATTCACAGATGCTTGTCTTTTTCTAAAGGAAGCTCAGTGCGCGTAATCTTCTTAAATCCCATTCTTGATCCTCCTCAATTTATTCATTTTCAAATTCCCTTACAATCAAGATATAACGATTGAGGAGGTAAACAAAATGGAAAAAATAATTTTCCAATTAGAGCCACTAACTTGTCCATCCTGTATTAAGAAAATCGAAACGGTTCTTCAGAGAACGGCAGGTGTAGAATCTGCCAAAGTGATGTTTAATTCAAGCAAGGTAAAAGTGGAGTTGAATGAGGCTGAAGTGAGGGTCGAAAAACTAAAAGAAACATTGGAAAAGCTAGGGTATTCTGTTTTATCTATGAAAGTTTCATAATTATCATGGAAGCTTCTGCGGGAATGCAGAGGCTTCTTTTTAATCGTTTCTGCTCCTATTTCAAACACTCATTTAATCCGGTACATTCTGTTTTACTTGCAGAAATCCTATCCTTGCGATTTCCTCTAAATGAATTTCAGACAAACGCTGCAAAATTTCTTCGCCATCTACAGTCAATTTAATTAAAACACTGCGTCCATCATCCGGGTTACTTATTCTTGTGACAAGACCGAGCTGTGAACAACGATCAATCAACCCTACACAGGCATTATGTGAAATGAACAGACGTTCGGCAAGTTCACGTGGTGTCGCTGTGTCTCGTCCGGGGAACCCTTTAATAGCCAGTAAAAGCTGGTGTTGCTGAGGAGTGACCCCCACTTTTCGTGCTTCAGAATCACTAAAATGAAGGAATTTCTTTAATTGATATCTAAATTCAGCTAGTGATTCGTACGTTTCTTTCGTTAATTCATGTGTCATAGAAATCCACCTTTAATCTTGATAAATATATCTTAACACGATATAATTTAAATACAATAAATATATCGTATTAGGATATAAAGTGAGGGATTAATATGGATTTTTTAAAATTCTTAGCTCCAACCACCATATCTGGCATCGTATTTTTTGTTGTCTCTATTGTCGGGATTTTTATTTTGAACAAAAAGGTTTATAAATTTAATGATTAAACAAAGAAAGGCTTTTGCTATTTTGTGCAGGAGCTTTTTTTTTTGAGCCAATTTTTAGATGAAATTGATGAGGATCAATTCAATTGCAAATGAATGTGACTATGATTAATTCATAATGATAGTGAAGTTCTTTAAGGTAGGAAGTGAGACTGTGAATACGATTATTATTTTTTCTAGTATGACTGGAACTACAGAGCAGATGGCGTATGCTTTAGCGGAGCAATTAGTAAAGAGTGGTGAACAAGTAGTTGTGAAAGATGCCTTCGATGCTTTTGGTGAAGAGTTGCCAGCATATGAACGAATTTTGCTCGGTTGTCCAACATGGGGGGACGGAGACTTATCTGATGAATTCATCGATTTTTACGAAGAAATGGTACAGATGAATTTAACAGGAAAAAAAGCTGCTGCCTTTGGTCCAGGGGATTCATCTTATAAACATTTTGCCAGAGCTGTTGACATTTTGGAAGATGGGTTAAGAGCTTGCGGATGTGACATCATCACAAACGGCTTAAAAGTGGATAGCAGAAGCAGCGATGAGCAGGAAATACAAACTGAATGTAAGTGGTTTGTTGAGAGATTGATGATAGAAAAAATGGGGTGCGCGAAGCGATGAATAAAAATAAAAATTACCTGACCAGTATCTCATTTGTTTTAATCATAAGTGGTTTGTTCGCTAGCGGTTTTGATATTGAGGGAATGAAGAAAATGGCCTTTATTTTGGCTACCTTTGTTGCCGGTATCCCTATTGCCATGAAAGCCTATCACTCTGTTAAAATGAAAGCTTTTAGTATTGAATTATTAGTCACCATTGCTGTGATTGGCGCTATTTTTATTCAAGAATATTTCGAGGCAGCGGTTGTCACGTTTTTATTCTTATTTGGGGATTTTTTGGAAGCAGGTACATTGGCAAAAACGCGTTCAGCATTAAAAGAATTGGTGGACATGGCTCCCCAGGAGGCGATTGTGGTTCGGAATGGATCACAAAAGATAGTCTCAGTTGAGGACGTTGAATTCGGAGAGCGAGTAGTGATTCAATCAGGTGCAAAGATTCCCGTAGATGGAAGGATTGTATCAGGGCACGCTTTTATAAATGAGGCTGCTATTACTGGTGAAGCAATTCCAGCAAGGAAAAATGAAAAGGATCATGTATTTAGTGGAACGATTGTAGACAATGGTTTTATTGAGATCATCGCTGAAAAAGTAGGAGATGATACGACTTTTTCGAGAATTATTGAACTAGTCGAAGAGGCGCAAGAATCAAAAACGAAAACGGAAAAGTTTCTTAATACGTTTTCCCAGTACTATACACCGGCAGTAGTTGGTTTAGCTACCCTCGTATTTGTTATAACCAGAGATCTTCATCTTGCGATTACATTTCTTGTCATCGCTTGCCCTGGAGCATTAGTAATTGGTGCTCCTGTATCTAATGTTGCAGGGATTGGAAATGGGGCCAAGCATGGCGTCTTGGTCAAAGGTGGAGAAGTAATGGAAAAGCTCTCGAAAGTGGATACATTGATGTTTGATAAAACAGGGACATTAACAAAAGGAAGACCAGAGGTTACCGATATCCGCCTTTTTCAGGAGTTCGAAGAAAATGAATTACTACGATTAGTTGCACATGCTGAACTGATTTCAGAGCATCATTTAGGGCAAGCCATTATCAAGGAAGCGAAGGCTCGACATTTACCTATAACGAAAGCACCGGAAGAAGGGGAAGTAGTGAAAGGACATGGGATTCGTGCCAAGGTAGATGGTCGAAGGCTTGTGATTGGCAACCGCAAATTAATGAAAAATGAAAAAGTGGAACTTCCAAATGAACTTTCCCAATATGCAGAAGAACGTGAGATAGGTGGGAATACTGCGGTCTTTGTAGCAGTAGAGGATCAGATGATCGCTGTCATATCGATTGCCGATCAAATTCGTGAGGATGCGGCAAAGGCTTTGAACGAAATGAGAAAAAGCGGGGTCGAAAATATCATTATGTTAACTGGAGATAACTGCTATACGGCTGAACTAGTGGCTACTCAATTGGGGATTGACAAATTCTATGCAGAGTTACTGCCGGAGCAAAAAGTAGAATATGTAAAAATGTTCAAACAACAGGATCGTATCGTTGCTATGGCAGGAGATGGGATTAACGATGCACCGGCGATTGCTTCAGCAGATGTTGGTTTAGCTATGGGGCAGAGTGGCACAGATATTTCAATGGAAACAGCGGATGTCGTCTTAATGGGCGACAAGCTAATGCAATTTTCTCACGCCTACGCTTTGTCGAAGGCAACGATTCGTAATATGAAGCAAAATACCTTTTTGGCTGTAGCAACCGTATTTATTCTACTCATAGGAGTACTGATTGACTCTATTCATTTAGCATCCGGAATGTTTATCCATGAGGCAAGTGTGTTGCTTGTGATTTTGAACGGAATGAGACTTATTGGGTTTAATCAAAAATCTAAAAAGCTTGGAACAAAGGCACAAACTGCATATAGAAAACAGTGGGGAAGTTCACTTCTTAAATGAGAGAACTGAAATAAAATTAAAACGTTAAGCAATGTGTTATTCCAAATAGGGGTTGATTCAAATTGGAACTAGAAGAAAAAATATTCATTCATCAAGCATGTGTTTCAAGGGTTCCCATTTTTAGCGGGTTAGGGGAGGCGCATTTAAAGGAAATTATGAGAACAGTAAAAGCTGTTTCTTATAAGAATAAAGAGATCATTCATCATGCAGGGGATGTTTCAGACTCCCTTTACATTGTGAAGGAAGGGAAAATAAAGATTTACAGACTTTCAGAATCAGGAAAGGAGCAATTAATTCGGATTTTATATCCAGGTGACTTCACTGATGTGCAACCATTGTTCATGGATTCGCTTCATCATTCATTTGCGGAAGCGATGGAAGATACTGTAGTGTGTGTCATCCAAAAAACGAGCTTGCAGGAACTTTTAATAAAATACCCTGTGATTTCATTCAAAATGTTAGCAGAGCTTTCGAATAGATTGGATATGTTGGAGAGGCAGACGATGAGGTTTACGACAGAGAAGGTAGAGACGAGGCTCGCCCTTTACTTAGTTGAAAGTCTCAAGCAAGAAAAAGATGGCAATGAATTTGATTTACCGATGAGTAAAAAGGATTTAGCTTCCTATCTTGGAACAACCCCAGAAACGATTAGTCGTAAGTTAACAGAATTTGTAGAAGCAGGCTATATTGAACAGAAAGGGAATAAAAGAATCAAAATTTTAGATTTAGAACAACTGTTCGTTGTTAGCCAATAGCAATTTTAGCACCCATTAAATGAAATCTCCGTCTGAAAATTCGATCGGATATATTGAGTTTCCAGACGGAGTTTTTAAATGCGAGTTTAGGGTATACCTACTCCTGTAATGACCATAGAGGCATTAAATAGATAGCGACCGCATTACTATCTTTTATAGTAGAAGTGAAGAAAGTCGGTCTGTGGAATTTAGATCCGGACGATTATTTAACCAATTTAAGTTATACACCATCAAAGGATAAAATAGCTGTTTCGGCCCATAATATAGCTTATAGAACAAGTAGGGAGAACGTGATGATGAAGGCTCTCTTGCTAGCCGAAATTTTTTTGTCGCTTTTATTCATTTTTTTACTGCAAAACTTACCGTAACAAGACCAGTAACTGAAGACAATAATATTTTGAACTTATATGTATTAATAAAGATTTCAAATTGATTGATTGAATGGATTCCATATGTAAAATAAGAAATTTGGGAATCTATCGTTTTGATGAATTTACAATAAAAAAGAGTACTGCAATGAGTACTCTTTTTGGCTATATGTAAAACTCCGAGTTGAAAACTCGGAGGAAACAATAAGATTATGGCTTACCAACCCAAAATTTATTGTTAAATCTAGTATACGAACCTTGTCGAATTTTGTCGATGATGAATGATTGGAAGTATAGGATGATCCTACCAATGTATTTTAAATTTGGAGATACTCTTGCTTGAGAGAAACCGTCACAAAATGCTCAAAAAATTCGACTGGGGATCTCCATCATTTCTGCATACTTTCTTGTTAAAGTATGCATTGTGATAAAACTCACTATGATTTACTAAGGAGGAATTACAAATGTTTAAAAAATTAAATGGAAAATGGACTATCTTTTTATTAGCGGCTTTCATTTTTATCTTAGGAGCATGTTCCAATGGAGGTGATGACGAAGCTGTAGAAGGGGATGATGAAACTGCTCCTACAGAACAATCGACAGGTGGAGATCACAGTCATATGGAGATGTCCGGAACAGGGGAAGTGCCTGAAGGTTTGGTTGATGAAGAAAATCCAACCTATGAAGTTGGCAGCAAAGTGATCATTGAAGCGGATCATATGGAGGGAATGATGGGAGCCGAAGCAACTGTTTCCGGAGCTTACCACACAACTGTCTATGCCATTTCGTATACACCAACTACTGGTGGGGAAAGAGTAGAAAATCATAAATGGGTCATTCACGAGGAACTTGTTAATCCGGGTGATGCACCTTTGGCTCCAGGGACAGAGGTAAAAACCGATGCTGTCCACATGGCAGGTATGGAGGACGCAACAGCAACCATTGATTCAGCTGAAGAAACGACTGTCTACATGGTAGATTTCACAACTCCAAGTGGAGAAGAAGTCAAGTTTCATAAATGGGTAACTGAAGACGAATTGTCTCCTGCTGAATAAAATAAGTCGAATGTTCTTCACTCAGTAATTTTTTTCTCTAAATCCCTTTATTGCGATGTGGTTAAAGTCGAGTTATTTAAAGTGAATTGAGTGGGAATTTACCTTGAGAAAGGGAGGACAAGGTTGTTATCGGTTGAATCGAGAGTCTATAAGACCGGAAAAGAAGAGTGTAAAGAGTGGTCAATCGAGCAGCTATTAGAACGCATGAAAATCCCAGCACGACAAACGATTATCTGTCTCCTTTTAGAGGCAGATTTTATCGTTTGTGCACCACTCTTGGAATGTGTTATGTCAGGAGCAAGCAATAAGCTTTTAGTTTGAATTTTACAACCGACGATAAGTCAATCGGAGCCCCGTAGGTTCTTATATCGAAAGAAAGGCCTTGATCGTTTGTACTGTGATGAGTACGAAGGAAAGCAGCTGTGGATCATGATCGCAGAAACGATATTCGAAGATGCAATACGATTTTTTTAGGTGAAATGACCATATAGTCGTAAATCCAGAGATTTGTCCTTAGGAATGAATCTTATTCACATAAGATTAAGCTCAATTCTTAATTTGTTTGAAGTTTACAACGTCTAAAGTATGGCCAATCCCTTTTACCTAACTTTTACTGGCCCATTTATAGCCGACACCCCAGACGGTTTGCAAGTAATCATCTGGGGGGAAACCGGCCTTTCGAAGCTTGTCCCGTAAATTCCTCACATGTGAGTCGACGGTACGATCTTCCGTTGCCACCTCAAAGCCCCAAATCGTCATAATTAAATGCTCTCTTGAAAAGACTTTATTTTGGTTGCTTAGGAATAAACTCATCATTGCAAATTCTTTAGGGGTTAGCGGAATATTTTTACCATTGTACTGAACTTGGTAGGAGTCGTTGTCTAAGATGATGCCTTTAAAATATAGCTTGCTTGATATCCCTTTTTTTCTTCTTAAAACAGCTTCGATTCTTGCTGTGAGTTCATCTTCATCAAAGGGCTTTGAGATATAATCGTCTGCTCCACCTTTTAATCCTTTGACAATATCTGATTTTTCACTCATAGCAGTAAGCATAATGATCGGAATGTCCCAATGCCTTCGAATCTCTTTGCAGGCTTCCCAACCGTCCATTTCAGGCATCATCACATCTAATAAGATAAGGTCAGCGTGTTCAGACTCTAAAAAGGCGATCGCGTCTTTTGCTGATTCCTTTTTCACACATTTATAGCCAAGTGGAGTTAAATATAAAGACAGTAAATCAAGCATCATTGCCTCATCGTCAATTAATAAAATCGTCTTCATTTGCTGACCTCCTTAAACGTTAATTGAAACTTTGTGCCTACGCCTTCTTTACTTGTAACAGAGATTTCCGCATCGTGGGCATGGACAAGTTCATGGACAATGGCCAGTCCAAGCCCTGTTCCGCCAAGAGATCTCGTTCTAGATTTATCGACCCGATAAAAGCGGTTAAAAATATAAGGAAGATCTTTTTCTGGAATGCCTTTTCCATTATCAGTGATGGCTATAAGGATCGAATCTTTTTCCTTCCAAGCGTTTAAAGTAATGTCCGATTCTGTATCTGAGTATTTGACGGCATTATCCAAAAGATTAAATAAAATGAGTTCGAGTTTGATGGGATCTGCCATTAAATAGAGTTGTGTCTGGCACTGATACATGTAGTGAATTTTTTTCTCTGTAAGCGCGGGTGTCAGTTTTTGCGAAACTTTTTCTAATAATGGCTGTAGATCTAGGCGCTCTTTTTGGATCACAAAGGAATTTTGGTCCATTTTTGCTAAGTTAAACAATTCTTTTACAAGGTTTGAGAGACGATTTGTTTCGTCAGATATAATGGTTAAATATTTCTGCTGCTCTTCTTCATTCAAGTTTCTTTTTCTAACAATATCGGTATAGCCCTTTATATAGGTAAGGGGTGTCCGCAACTCATGTGAAATGCTGGAGAGAAACTCACTCCGCTGTTGCTTTAAGTAATTTAGTTCCGCGGCAAGTGCTTCGATCGAGCGTGCCAAATCGCCTAACTCATCCTTAGAGGTTTTCGGAAAGGAGACAGAGAAGTTTCCTTTGCTAATTTGATAGGTTGCTTCTTTCATCGTGAGTAAAGGTTTCGTAATTCCTTTAGAGAGAAAGACAATAATGATAACGGTGAAAATGATCGATAATACGCCGGCAAGAAAAAAGTGTTCGTTTAAACTTTTCATCATTAAATGAACCGATTCCGTGTTTTCAAACATATAGACATAGCCCATTAAATGATTATGGATATAAATAGGGCTGACTGTAGCAATATATCTTTCTCTCTTCCAATCATCTTCAATGACTTGCCCTTCCCTAGGAATTTCCTGCCCAGGAGCCGGAAGATATTTTTCAAAGTTGTCTATCGGATCAGAGAAGCGAATTACAGTGCCTTTTTCATCGGTAATGACGACATCTGTTGAGGACTCTGATTCCATCAGAATCACATGGTCGATAATGTCTTCAGCGAAGTGATTTTCAAGAACGGCCCGATGGGAATTTCCTCTTGCTTGCAGTGCCATTACCTCCTCTTCCGCCTTTGTGTCGGCTATTCCCATATGTAAAAAGAAGAGCATCGAAGTAATTAGAGAAAAGATAATAATGAAAAAAAGAATGCCTAATTTAATCGATAAATTTTTCAATCCTATCACCTAAGTTGATAATGGACAAAACGTTTGCATGCTTTTCCATCACGAAATTTGATTAGATCAATAGTGTACTGAGAAATTGTGGAGAAACAGTGCAGTTTTCCTCTACCTTTTATAAATTGAGCTCGTAATGATAAAATTGGACATCTTTTATGTAGCCATGTTTTTCATATAAGCGTTGAGCCGTGTCATTATCTGGAGCAGTGCTTAAGCTGATGCTTTTTGCCTTGGTTTCGCTGGCAAACTCTTTTACCTTTTGTAGAAGCAGTTCTCCAACGCCTTTTTTTCTAGCATTTTTTGTCACATATAGATCATTTAAAATCCATGCCCTCGCCATTGAAATGGAAGAGAAAGTGGGGTAAAGCTGGGTAAAACCGATGTAATTACCATCATTTTTCACTATAAAAATGATCGATTCTTTCTTTGAAAGCCGTTCCTTAATGTAACTTTTTGCCCCCTCGAGATCTGATGGTTGTTGGTAGAACTGTCGATATTGATCAAACAGGGTGGCTACCCATTTATATCTGCGATAGTTGCTTGGTAAATTTCCAACTAAAAGTCCTCCCTCTATAAATATTGATATATCAACGGTTTGAACCGCTGTTGGAGTGCCAAAAAAATATTTTTCGACACGATTCCTAATAAAATTTACCTAATATGTTAAACTATTCCAATACATA
>NZ_SWLZ01000022.1 GCF_005502275.1 Robertmurraya siralis | reverse complement strand
TAAACGGATTCAAACAAAACTAAAAACGAGCCCTGTTAATTATCGATTAAAATCAGCTTAATGACTGTTTTTATAAATGTCTACTTGACAGGTGCATGTTCATACAAATATATCGGTCAAAGCAGGCCATAAATCGGTCTAGGCTTGATGCTCATCAACCACTATGGTATCCCCCCAAATTTTATACTTTCTTATCTTTTCAAAAAAACTCGACCATAGTTGGTCGTGTCAGAGTGTAGACAAACTCGAAGATTTTCGAGTTTGCCTACACTCTTTTTTCTTTTAAAATAGAATTAAGATGCTCTTCCTACCATACCTATTTGGCATACGTTCCATGCGTCAAACCATAAAAGAAATGGAAACAAACATGGCCTATCCGTGGTTTCTAGGATTCGGTTTCTACACTCGTCCCCAAACAATCTGAAAGCATGATTATGTGTAGGATGAGTATTAGGATGGTGATCTCTGCCCGCAAGTGCAGGCCTTCAAGAACACGACGACAACGAAGGAAGGAGATCGGCAATAGCAATCAAATTCATCGATTTGTGCAGAATGTCCGTTTCTATCCCCGTGCATGGAAAGGAAACACCCTCCAAACCTTATACAACGTCCTATTGGGGAAGCTTGCATAGAAGAGGCAGAACATCTATGTCACAACGATGAAATCAAACAGATCTACGCGAAACGCAAGAAGACGATTGAACGTGTCTTTGCGAATGCGAAGGAAAAGCAGGGGATGTGATGGACAACCTTACGAGGTCTTAATATGCAGGCGATGCTTACGTTTGCTGCCATGAACGTAGAGAACATGGCCCCTTGGACTTGGCCACCTGCTTTTAGGGGGTGCCAAACGAGTTGATGGGAGCGGAAGGCGCTTGACTCCTGGGGGAATAGCGTGACAGCCGAGACCCCGCACGAGCATCCGCGAGGAGGAGGCTCGGCGCACGCCCCCCGGAAAGCAAGCGTCTGGAGAGGAAATCAACGTTTTTAACGCAATTCCAATCCAAAAATGACAAAATCCATCGAAAGGGCTCCCTTTCGATGGATTTTGTCGACAGTCTGACTCGACCATAGTTGGTCGAGTTTTAATTATGGAACGATCATCATTATATTTCTTAAAATTGACGAGCTCTTACTGCATTCTCGTTATTGAATTGCCTCTTCAATTTGTTTTACCATTTCGGCTACGGATACTAAACCGCCTCCAGATAGGTACCAGTAATTAGGATCCAAGTAGTGGATATTTCCATTTGTCATTGCTTTCGTATTTTTGATTAACTCAGTTTCAACCGTTTGTTGCGCGGAAGATTCTCCTTCCACAACAGCTCCTCGGTCTACAACAAATAAATGCTCCGGATCTTTTTCAACTAAATATTCCGGTGAAATATTTTGACCATGTGTAGAGATCTCAATGTTTTCATCCACAGCTGGCAAACCAAAGACATCATGAATAATACCAAAACGTGATCCAGGTCCATAGGCACTTAAGTTCCCTTCATTTGCAAGGATCACTAGTGCAGGACCAACGTCAGCAGATTTTTCTTGAATTCCAGCAATAGCATCGTTAATTGCTGCTAATTCTGTTTCCACTTCTGTTTCTTTAGCAAAAATTTGACCCAATGTTTCCATATTGTCAGTAAAGGATTCCATATAGTTTGTTGTGTCAACACCTAAGAAAATCGTTGGTCCTATTTTGCTTAATTCTTCATAGGCTTCTTGTTGTCTACCAGAAATGATAATTAAATCTGGAGCAATCTCAGCAATTTTTTCAAAATCTGGTTCTTTTAAGCCGCCTACGTTCTCGTATTTTCCATCTTCATATTTAGAAAGATAAGGTGGGATATTTGCTTGTGGTACACCAGTAACTTCCACACCTAGTTTATCTAAAGAATCAAGAATTCCGAAATCAAAAACAACCACTTTTTCAGGGTTGACCTTCACTGGAGTTTCCCCTAGCTGATGAGTAATCGTAATTTCTTTTGTTTCTTCTGCAGCGTCCGTATCATTTGTAGCTGCTCCAGTTGTTGCTTCCTCAGCTTCTTTATCTGAGCCACAAGCTGCAACGAATATTGTCAGCATGGCAATAATGAAAAATAAACTTAACTTTTTCTTCATTAAAAATTCACCCCATGAAAAAAATTTTTATTATTTCCTTTTCACAATGCTTCAACTCATTGTGAACAAAATATATTTTATTTTTTGACCGTAAAACAGCATTGAAAGCTACCGAAGCCATTTCGGGCCCTGGTAGGACTCAGTAGTATACTTTCTTTTTCGTTTTACTATCAAAACATAAAACGAAATTAAGTAAAATAAAGACAATATCGTTTTTGATTTTCTACTTTCACGGTAAAGTCCATTTCATAAATTTCCTTTAACACTTGAGGTGTAATAACCTCTTGAGTTTGGCCTTCACGAACGACCTTGCCATCTTTTAAAGCGATAATGTAATCAGAATAGCAAGCAGCAAAATTGATATCATGTATGACAATAACAACTGTCTTACCAAGTTCGTCAACAAGCTGACGTAACACTTTCATGATTTGCACAGAATGTTTCATATCTAAATTGTTCAATGGCTCGTCAAGTAAGATATATTCAGTATCCTGGGCTATAACCATAGCAATATAAGCACGTTGTTTTTGCCCCCCACTCAATTGGTCAATAAATTTATCTTGCATATCCTGAAGCTCCATATATTCAATTGCTTCATCGACATACTTCCAATCTTCCTTCGTTAATCGGCCTTGTGAATATGGAAATCTTCCAAACGCCACTAATTCTCGCACGGTTAGGCGGAGATTAATAAAGTTTGACTGTTTAAGAATCGAAATCTTTTTTGCTAAATCCCCACTCTTAACTTTGGCAATATCCTGATTATCAATTAGTACTTCACCAGTATCCTTAGCAATTAGACGACTCACCATGGACAAGAGCGTACTTTTCCCAGCACCATTAGGACCAATAAATGACGTGATCTTTCCCTTTTCAATTTGAACAGAAACATCTTCAACGACACTTTTATTTCCATATCTCTTCGAAACGTTTTTTACAATTACCATTTTTTACTCTCCTTTAATAGAAGATAGATGAAGTAAACTCCACCGATGAAATTGATGATCACGCTGATTGTAGTCGAAAAGGTAAATATTCGTTCTACAAGAAACTGACCACCGACCAAAGCCACTATACTAATTAATATAGAACCCGTAAGCAAATAACTATGTCGGTATGTATTTAAAAACTGATGGGCAATATTCGCAACAAGCAATCCAAGGAAAGTGATTGGGCCGACTAGAGCAGTGGCAACGGAAATTAAAACTGCCACAATGATTAGAAGTCGCTTGACTACATAATCATAATCCACTCCAAGATTAATCGCTTGCTCCTTTCCTAATGAAAGGACATCCAAATATTTATAAAATCTAGCAAAATAAAGACCCGCTAAAACAATAAAGAGAATTGATACAATTAATAAATCAGTATTCACATTGTTAAAACTTGCAAACATGCGATCTTGTACTATCAAAAACTCATTTGGATCAATTAGCACCTGCATGAAGTCGGTAATACTACCGAAGAAGGTTCCACAAATAATCCCGACCAGTAAAAGAATATATATATTTTGTCCTTCACCTTTAAAAAGAAATTTATATAGCAAGCCTGCGAAGAGAATCATTAATCCCACAGATAAAACGAAATTAAAATTTTTATCTGTGACAACAAAATTCATCGAACCAAAAACAAAAATTAAAAATGTTTGAATGAGCATATATAAAGAATCTAATCCAATAATACTTGGTGTTAAGATTCGGTTATTCGTTATCGTCTGAAAAATCACAGTGGAGAAAGCGATTACAGCACCCGTGACTACGATTGCGACAATTTTTAAGGTCCTTCTAGGTAGGACATACTCCCAAACTGGTCCTAAATTCACAAAAATATATGCTGCAGTTAAGGACAAGGCTAAGATGAATAAAATAATTAATTTAAGGTTATTTCTACGCATATGCCTTTCTCCTCAAGATTAAATAAAGAAATATTCCGCTTCCTATTACCCCGACGGTCACCCCGATGGCAATCTCGTAAGGATAAATGATGACCCGACCGAAAATATCACAGGCGAGGACAAAGACAGCTCCTAGTAGCGCGGTGTGAGAAAGACTATTTTTCAAATGATCTCCCTTATACATCGAAACGATATTTGGGATAATCAAACCTAAAAACGGAATCATTCCAACTGTTAAAACAACTGATGATGTAATCAATGCGACAATAATAAGACCTATGTTTACAACTCTTTTATGATTAAGTCCTAAATTAATCGCAAATTCTTCTCCCATTCCAGCGATCGTAAATTTATTCGCATAGATGTAGGCAATAATTACAAGTGGAATGCTGATATAAAGTAATTCATAGCGTCCTTGAATCATCATCGAAAAATTACCTTGAAGCCATGATGACATATTCTGAACCAGATCATTTTTCAAGGCAAAAAAAGTTGTAATTGACCCAATGATGTTTCCAAACATTAAGCCGACAAGTGGAATAAATATGGCATCTTTATATTTTACTTTGTCCAGTATTTTCATAAAGACGAAAGTCCCTAATAACGCAAAAGCAAAAGCAACGAGCATTTTCACAAACGGGCTAGCCGATGTAAACAACATCAAGGATACTAATATTCCCAATCTAGCTGAATCCATTGTTCCAGCTGTCGTTGGCGAAACAAATTTGTTTCGCGTTAATTGCTGCATAATTAATCCAGCAATACTCATACTTACTCCCGCAAGTATAATACTCATTAAGCGTGGAAAACGGCTTACTAAGAGAATATGTGCTTGTTCCTCAGTTAAATCAAAAAGATCTAAAGGAGTTATTCCTTTTACACCGACAAAAAGTGAAGTAATTGATAATACGATCAGTGCCAAAACCAGGTATCTTCTTTTCATAACTCTTCCTTACTCTTTCCAATTTATTGAGAACAATAGCGTTGTCTTCACAATATACCCACGGTCATTAAAACAAACGATAATGATTTTCTTATGAATCTACGTTTTTAACTAGAAGTGACCAATTATGAATCCGATTAACTCATAAAATAAAAAAATAACGTTGAGGGAAAACGTTTGGGAGAGTAGTTCTCGACCAAATATTATTTCTCATTGTTATCTTTTAATTGAGAATAGTTTTCAATTAACTTTTAAAAAAATCTTCTTTCTATATAGATGATAACGATTATCATTATCCGTTGTCAACTGTTTTTAATAATGTTCACATAATATATATAAGCTTTTCACAATTTTATACGAGAGTGCCTGTTTCTTTTTATAACTAGAGGTTCTTAAATTATTTTTCTCTTACAGGTGATCTTTTGTTAATCCTCATAGATCATTTTCCTTGTCATCCCGCCATCAATTATTAAATTGATACCAGTGACAAAGTCATTTTCATCACTAGTAAGATATAAACAAGCTTTTGCAATATCATCAGGTTTGCCAACTCTTTTTGAAAAATGCTGATTATGATCCTTATCTGTTAATTGAGAATAGTCGCCTGTTTCTATCCACCCTGGAGAAATCGCATTTACCGTAATATGCACATTGGATAATGAAGCTGCCAATGCATGAGTAATCGCTACAATTCCCCCTTTTGATGCTGCATATGCTTCCGAATGGGGTTCTGACATGAGTGCTCTGGTAGAAGCAATATTCACAATTGCTCCGCCCTTTTCGTTTTCTAGCATATACTTGGCCGCTTCCTTTGAACATAGAAAAACACTTCTTAAATTCGTATTGAGCACATCATCCCAATCTTCAACGGACAAATCAAAAAGATTTTTAAAACGGCTCACTCCCGCATTGTTAATTAATATATCGATTTTTCCATATGTGCTTTTTACTACCTTCATTAACTGAACGATATCATCCTCTTTGCGGACATCTGTTTGAACAAACATACATTGTCCACCTGCGGCAAGAATTTCCACCTTCACGTTTTGCCCCGCTTCTTCATTTAGATCAGCTAATACGACCTTTGCTCCATTATTGGCATAACGCTTTGCAACGCCTCTTCCAATTCCATTCGCACCACCAGTAATAATGACAACTTTATTTTCAATACTCATTTGCTTCTCTCCTTTTTTATTCCAGCTTTTATTTTACAAAATTGGGGAGATGTGCACAATTGTACGACTTTGTCACAGCGCCAGTGGTAATGATTCGCAAAGGAACAAAAGTGTAAACAATTTCGGTTGGGCTTTCATACACTTCATAATATTCATTCTTCCAGACCAACTACAAGCTATTTTTCTCTTCTTCAAATAAAAGGCACGCAAAAGCAAGGCACCGAGAACAGAAGTCCCAATGCCTTTCATCACTTTTTATAAAATTGCGACAGCAAAAGTGCTTTGCGCTTTAGACATCTAGACACTGTGCGCGAATCTCCTCATAAAAGCCCTTGTCATATAGAATACCCCTGTTTCTTAAGGAGGAGTCACATAAAACTGAGCAATAACAGCACATCGCTCAGTACCTACCGCAAGAAATCAGCCTGTATTTCTTCCTGAAATCAGGATCACTTCGTTCTGCCTTATAAAGCGAGAGCATTAATCTTAGTTCTTATTCTTTATCGATCCATATTGTAACCTCTTCAATTGGCTTTACCTTCCTTGGCGGAGGCGTCATATCTGGATAGCCAACATAAATAAAGCCGAGGACTTCGCCTTTTTCCGATAAACCAAAGAGGTTGCTTACTTCGCGATCATAGCATGGCTTCCCCGTTCTCCAAACCGCTCCTAATCCAAGAGCATGGGCAGCGATAAGCATATTTTGGACACCGGCATTGACTGCTGCATATTCCTCCTTCAGGATAACCTTTGGATTATCACTAGGTTCGACCACCGCCACAATAATCACCGGTGCTCGAAAAGGATTATTTCTTGCCTTTTCCACCTTTCTTCTCTGCTCTTCTGTTGCTGGTTCATTCATCTCTCTTTCAGCTATGCGCGCCAGTGTTTCACCTAAACGTTTGCGGCCATCCCCGGTTAAAACAAAAAATCGCCAAGGTTCGGTCTTCATATGATTCGGAGCCCATGTGGCAGCCTCTATTATTTTTTCAATTAATTCTTTTGGCACCTCTTTATCTTGTACTCTACCAATACTTCTTCTTGTTCGTAATGCTTCTAATGCATCCATTAGCTCTCCTCCATTTCAAAACTATTATCAATATATGACCATACTGTCAATTCATAACCAACAACTGAAACATAATAAACACTATGCAAATGCAACTAACCTCTTGCATCAAGTATAAAAAAGTTGACGAAAAAAAGCTATCGAATGAATCGATAGCTTCAAGTAATGCTTAAATAGACCAGATGTTGTCATATTGTTTAAAAAACGTACTCACCTATAGTTTTACTTTTTGCAGGCGCAATGCATTTAAAACGACTGAAACCGAACTGAATGCCATCGCCGCCCCTGCAAGCCATGGTGCAAGAAAACCCATCGCCGCAACGGGAATTCCCATCGTGTTATAACCGAAAGCCCAAAACAAGTTTTGTTTAATATTGCGGATCGTTTTTCGACTCATTGAAATTGCATCAGCAATGCTGTTTAAATCACCACGGATTAATGTAATATCGGCAGCTTCCATCGCCACATCCGTACCCGTTCCGATCGCCATCCCAATATCGGCAACAGCCAAAGCAGGAGCATCATTAATCCCGTCTCCAACCATAGCTACCTTCTTCCCACTGGCCTGAAGCTTTTTCACTTCATTTGCTTTTCCCTCAGGAAGGACTTCTGCAATGTAATGCTCTATTCCTGCTTTTCCGGCAATTGCCTTTGCCGTCTCTTCATTATCACCAGTTATCATGATCACATCTAAGCCCAGTTCTTTAAGCCTCTGAACCGCTGAAATTGACGTTTCCTTAATGGTGTCTGCTACAGCTACCACCCCGGACAACACATGATTAATCGCAACAAGCATCGCTGTTTTTCCTTCTCGTTCTAGAGCTTCCATCTCACTTAAATGGTTACTGGCATCAATCTCAAAGCGGCTCATCAGCTTTCTTGTACCGACAAGGATCTCTTTGCCTTCGACTGTGGCACGAATCCCAAATCCTGGAATCGCCTCGAACTCAGCGACCTCCTTTAAAGACATTCCTCTATCTTTAACACCTGCTACGATCGCTTCAGCTAATGGATGTTCCGATTTTTTTTCCGCACTTGCGACAAGTACTAAAAATTCCCTTTCATCCATTTCTGTCACAACATCAGTTAAAACAGGTGTCCCATTCGTAACCGTACCCGTTTTATCCAGCACGACAGAAGTAACTCGATGGGTCATTTCTAAATGCTCTCCACCTTTAAATAAAATTCCAAACTCCGCCGCACGGCCTGAGCCTGCCATAATCGACGTAGGCGTCGCCAATCCAAGCGCACAAGGACATGCAATAACGAGAACTGCAATTAAATTCTCTAAGCTTCTTGCAAAATCTCCTGGCGTTACGACAAAATACCATAATATAAATGTTAAAATCGCAATTCCAACAACAATTGGTACAAAAATACCGGAAATTTTATCTGCCAATCGTTGAATTGGAGCTTTAGAGCCTTGAGCTTCTTCCACAATTTTTATAATTTGCGCAAGTGCGGTATCCTTACCTACCTTCGTTGCTTCAATCTTCAAGAAGCCATTTTTATTAATGGTTGCTCCAATGACCTCATCGCCAACTTTTTTATCAACAGGTACACTTTCTCCAGTCAGCATCGACTCATCAATAGCAGACTGACCTGCAAAAATAACCCCATCGACCGGGATTTTCTCTCCTGGTTTGACATGAAAAAGATCGCCTACCACAACTTCTTCCAACGGAATTTCCATTTCTGCCCCATCGCGCTCGACGATCGCCGTTTTTGCCTGCAGCCCCATTAGTTTTTTTATTGCTTCAGACGAACGCCCTTTTGCTTTTGCCTCAAACAGCTTGCCAAGGACAATTAAAGTAATCAAGACCGCGCTTGTCTCATAATAAAGTTCCGGTGAATGCCCATGCATATTCATCATTTTAAAAGATAAGTATAAACTGTAAAAATACGCGGCAGAAGTTCCTAAAGCTACTAGCACATCCATATTCGCACTTTTATTCTTCAACGCCTTATATGCACCAACATAAAACTGCTTGCCGATATAAAATTGTACGGGCGTGGCAAGCAACAATTGAAACCAAGCATTCATAAAAAGGTCTGGCACATAGATAAAAGAAGTAAATTGAAAATGACCAACCATAGACCATAATAGCGGCAAGGATAAGAGCATTGAAAAAATAAATCGATTCTGCTGCTTCTTAATTTCCGCTTCCCGATGATCGACAGCTTCCTTCCCGTCCTCTTTCATACGAGCACCATAACCTAAATCCTGCACCTTTTTAATCAAATCTCCTGTCGCTAACTCCGTCGGATTATATTCTATTGTCGCTTTCTCAAGAGCTAAATTAACGGTCGCACTTGTGACGCCATCCAGCTTATTTAAACCTTTTTCAATTCTTGCAGAACAGGCCGCACAGGTCATTCCGGTTATTTCAAGCTCTGTTTTTTCGATTACAACATCATAACCTAAATCGCGAACTTTATTTTGTATCGTTTCGAGATTCGTTATGTTCGGATCATATTTAATCGCTGAACGTGCTAAAGCAAGGTTGACATTTGCTTCCTCAATTCCTTCAAGTTTTCTCAAGCCTTTTTCGATACGGGTTGCACATGCAGCACAAGTCATCCCAGTAATTTGCATATTCGTTTCCTTTAATATGCTCATTGATTTTCACCTCAGCTCTTCTATATACCCCCATAAGGTATATAGAATGGATAAAAGAACGTGCTAGTCTCAATATAGCACGTCTGTTTCTATAAAATTACCCTACATCATATCCTTGATCATCGATTGTTTCTTTAATCGTATCAATCGAGACGACAGCGCTGTTAAAATCGACAGCTACTGTACCTGCTTCTAGATTTACCTTCACATCGTTAACGCCGTCTAATTTACCCACGCTTCCTTCAACCGCTTTTACACAATGCCCACAAGACATTCCTTTTACATTTAATGTTACATTTTCCATAATTACAGCCCTCTTTCTATTTATTTTTTCATCAGCTTTTGAATTGTTACTAATAACTCATCAATCGCTTCGTGATCTCCATCTTGTACTCTTTCTAAAATACAGCTTTTCATATGCGCCTCTAATAATAATTTAGCGACACCATTTAGTGCTGCTGTAGTAGCCGATATTTGCGTGATAACATCATCACAGTAAGTATCCTTTTCAATAAGACCTTTAATTCCCCGAATTTGTCCTTCGATTCGGTTTAATCTTGTCACTAAGTTTTTCTTTGTTTTTTCTGAATGGTGGCTCTTTCTCCCATCATGTTCATGGCAATATTCTTCCAACTCTTGAGGTTCAATATTCTCCATTCACATTCCTCCCTGCCTCAATTGTACTATACCCTCCTACCCTATGTAAAGAATAATAAATAATTTCTGCGTAAGACTTGAGACGTAGTGGAAAATAAAGCTAGAGAGCAATGATTATTATCGCTATTTCGTTTATGATAAAAATATGTTAAACAACATTGTTGATCACTCGATGAAAAGCTAGAACCTTTTTAAACATAGCTGAAAGACATGAGAAACCAAAGGTTTTCACAAAATGAGCCAAAAGTCAACACTGACATATAACAGAGCCTATTATAAAAAAATAAATGAAAGATCGATGGAGGAAATTTGACAATGAAGCGAATTTTTTTAATTTTTATCATCCTCATTGGGGGATATCTTTTATATACAACTGTTACTAATCTCAACTGGTTTTCGAATCAGGACAATACCCGGGCAGACCTTACGAAAAAAATTGATACGATTGAATTTGATATTACATCGCTCAGCCTAGAAATCGTTCCTGAAAAACGGGATGACTTAGAAGCAGATTTAGTTGGAAAAGGGAAAGTGATTGTCAGCCAAAAGGGCGACGCGATTAGAATCTCTTATGAGCGTGAATGGTATAAATGGTTTTCTTTTTTTAACAAGTCAAAACTAACTGTCTATATTCCGGAAGATTATGAAGAGGATATGGAAATCAACATTGGTTCCGGAAATGTAGAACTATCTGGTAAATCTGAAAAACAGCCGTTTACGCTTGACGAACTATCCATCGATATTGGATCGGGTAATATCAAGTTAAACAATTTGAAAATGAACAAGTTTTCCTATAATGGTTCCTCAGGAAATGCTACCATTCAAGGTCTTGCATCCAATTCAAGTTCAATTGATTTAAGCTCCGGGAATGCAAATATCGACGATTTCAGCGGAGAACTTGAAGCCGATATTTCATCCGGAAAGTTGGATGTCCATTTTGCTGAACTGAATGATTCCGTAGAGATTTCCGTAAGTTCTGGTACTGTCACACTTGGGTTGCCAAACGATGCTGATTTCACCTTAGACGGCAGGGTTGGTTCCGGAAACATCTCATACGATTTTCCGTTAAAGGTTGAAAAAGAAAGCAAAAGCAGCATCAAGGGAACACACGGTAATGGCAAACACAAAATCGCTGTCGATGTTTCCAGTGGAAGTGTGAAGATTCAATAATAAAATGCTCCCGCTCAATAAAGAGCGTGGAGCATTCTATATTACATCGCCTCTGCAATCGATTTTTCATTCTGAGCATTTTTTTTAAATAAAACAATTGTGTAAATTATTAAAAGAATGACTAGGAAAACAACCGAAAAACCATAAATGAAGTGATAGCTTGTCTTTGAAGCTACTGCCCCGAGTCCGATGGAACCAATCGCAATTCCAAAATCCATTCCCGAAAAATACATCGCATTTGCCGTCCCTTGTTTTTCCTTTTTGACAGCTTTTACCGCAATCGCTTGGAGTGTTGGGGTGATAACTCCGTAAGCGATCCCGTAAAATATTCCGGCAAGAAGCAAGGTTTCTGTCCGCTCGGTGAACGCTAACAGAATTAATCCGACGATTGCGCTTAGTACACCTGGGTATATAATCATTTTATGACCATAACGATCAAATAATCGTCCCGATAGTGGTCGAACTAATACCATCATGAGCGTTAACACCAAGAAAAAAAACGGCACCGAGCTTCCTATTTGGGCCTCCTTGCCCAACTCTCCCATAAAGCTAATGACACCGCCTAATGATATCGTAAAAAAAATCGTAAGACTGCAAGGAATGAAAGCATCTTTATCGAAAAGAGATTCTTGAAAGGTCATTTTTCTTTCGTTTACGGGCAAAGAAGCACTCTGCTGTGGAGTTTTAATAAATAACGAGATTACCAGAGTAACGAGCGTTAAGCCCATCGTGAATACGATCATATAATAATAGGAGGCCAATTGCAGAAGTGACAAGGCAATCATTGGGGCGATGCTTGTACCTATGCTTGTAGCCATCCCGTAATACCCGATGCCTTCACCTAGTTTTTTTGTGGGAATAATATTGGTTGCCATTGTTGCAAACACTGTTGAAAGAATTCCAAATCCAACTCCGTGTATACTCCGCAAGCATAATAATAAAATCAGTGAATCCTGCCCAATGCTGGCTCCAATTGATAACGCCACAAGAATAAGCGCTAAAGCGTTTAACAGCGCTAACTTCACTTTGTGCATAAAATAGCCGAGCAAAGGCCTTGTAATAATGGCTGACAGCATAAACACTGTTGTCATCAATCCGCCCTCTGTCGGGCTTTCTTTTAAATCCGTAATATAGGCAGGAAAACCCGCCGTTAAAATTTGAATACCGAGGAAAAAGAAGAATGCCATTAATAAAATCAGAATATAACGTCCTGTCCATAACCTAGATGTTCCTCTCACTTTTATTCCTTCTCTCTAAATCTGTCTGCTCAAGCAGTTGCTCAATATTACTTTCCAATAACCCCAATACTTCTTGATAGGCTTCCAGCTTCTCCGGCTTAATTCCTGCGACCATCCTTATAAAAATTTCTTCAATATAGGGTGTTAACTCTTCAACCAATGCCCTTCCTTGTTCAGTAATTTTAATCAAAAAGGAGCGGCGATCTGCAGGATTTGCCACTCTTATAACCGCTTTTCTCTTCTCTACCAAATCGAGAATTTTTGTCAAGGTTGCTTGATCCTTATCCGTTCTATGTGAGAGCTCTTTTTGCGTGATGCCATCTATTTCATGAAGCGCTCTTAAAACGACCCATTGTTCTGTCGTAAGATGATAGGACCTTAAATAAAGGTTCACAATCCGCGTCATTTTTTTACTTAACCGAACGGATGCAGACCCAATAGATTTATCCATTGACATAAAAAATCCACTCCTCATAGCCATAATTTTTATTATAGCTTCAGATTTTATTTGTGTAAATATAATTTGTATACTAACTATATTTACACAATAAAACTAGCTTCAACTAAGAAGCTAGCTTTTCTAATTATACCTGAACTTGTAGTGATTTCTCTTGAAGCTGCTTGCGAATTGTTGCCTGTGCTGCAGCCAGTCGGGCCACTGGTACACGATATGGTGAACAACTAACATAATCCAATCCAGTCTCATAACAAAATTCGATCGAGTTTTTCTCGCCGCCATGTTCACCACAAATTCCTGTTTTCAACCAAGGCTTTGTTGCTCTTCCAAGCTTGACGCCTGTTTCAACAAGCTTTCCAACTCCCCCGCAATCCAACACTGCGAAAGGATTTTCTGGAAGAACCTTGTTTTCAATATAAGCTTGTAGGAATTTGCCCTCTGCATCATCGCGGCTAAAGCCAAAGGTTGTTTGCGTCAAATCATTTGTTCCAAACGAGAAAAAGTCAGCCTCTTCGGCAATTTCATCAGCAGTAAGAGCGGCACGAGGGATTTCGATCATTGTACCAATTAAATAGTCGAAGCTCTTTCCCGTTTCCTCTTGAACCAGTGAAGCTGCGTCGATAACAAGTTGACGCATTTGCTTCAGTTCATTAACATGCCCCACTAGCGGGATCATAATCTCCGGCTTAACAGCAATCCCTTGATCTTCAACACTTGCAATCGCATAAAAAATTGCTTTTGCCTGCATTTCATAAATTTCTGGATGAATCATTCCTAATCTGCAGCCTCTAGCTCCAAGCATCGGATTAAACTCAGCTAATTGATGTACCTTCTTCAACAATAATTCTTTTTCAGCTAATTCGGGTGCATCAGGAGTTAAAATTTGAAGCTTTGTTACTTCTACCAACAATTCTTCTTTGTCCGGTAAAAACTCATGTAACGGCGGATCTAGAAGTCTAATCGTTACCGGGAAGCCTTGCATCGCCTCAAAAATGCCCTCGAAATCCGCTTGCTGCATGGGAAGTAGTTCATTTAACGCTTCCTTCCGCTCAGCGAAGTTATCTGCCAATATCATTTTTTGAACTATCGGCACCCTTTTCGCATCCATAAACATATGCTCTGTGCGGCATAAACCAATTCCACCAGCACCGAATTCAAATGCTTTTTTCGCATCCTCTGGATTATCAGCATTTGCTCTTACTCCAAGTTTCCTTGCCTCATCAGCCCATTGCAAAAGGAGAAGGAATTCCTCTGAGAGCTGCGGTTCAATCATCGGAATTTCTCCGATCATCACTTCACCCGTTGCACCATCAATCGTTAGCACTTCACCTTCGCGGATAACGGTGTCTCCAATGGACATTTGCTTTGCCTTCAGGTCAATTTTTAGTGCCTCACAGCCACAAATACATGCCTTCCCCATTCCTCTTGCAACCACTGCGGCATGGCTCGTCATTCCACCACGACTCGTTACGACAGCTTGTGCCGCAACAATACCATGGATATCGTCAGGAGTCGTTTCTGGCCGAATAAGGATGACCTTTTTCCCTTCATTTCCCAATATTTCAGCCTCGTCTGCATCAAAGACCACTTGACCACTAGCTGCCCCTGGTGAAGCTGGCAGCCCCTTTGTTAAAATTTTGCGAGTAACTGATTCATCTATACGGCGGTGAAGCAGTTGATTCAACTGATCCGGATCGACGCGGAGCAGAGCCGTTTTTTTATCAATCACGCCTTCTTCAACCATTTCTACGGCAATGCGGATTGCTGCTTGAGCTGTGCGTTTGCCTGTTCTTGTTTGTAAAATGAAAAGCTTGCCTCTTTCAACCGTAAATTCAATGTCTTGCATATCTTTGTAATGATTTTCTAATAGCTGACAAGTTTCAGAGAATTGTTTAAAGACATCAGGCATTTCCTTTTCTAACGTCAAGATCGGTTGTGGTGTGCGAATTCCAGCAACAACGTCCTCTCCTTGAGCATTGATTAAGTATTCACCATATAATGTATGTTCTCCTGTTGATGGATTTCTTGTAAAAGCAACCCCTGTCCCTGAATCATTTCCCATGTTTCCAAACACCATGCTTTGAATATTGACGGCTGTTCCTAGATGATCAGGAATTTTATTTAATCGGCGATAGACAATTGCCCGCTGATTATTCCATGAATCAAATACTGCTTTAATCGATAGCAATAGCTGTTCTTTAGGGTTTTGTGGAAACTCCTTTCTTGTACGCTCTTTCACAATTTTTTTATAGCCAGCAATCACCATCTGCCAATCTTCCGCCGATAGTTCCGGATCATGTGAGTATCCGTGGTCTTCACGGTATTCCTCAAGAAGCTGTTCAAAGAAAAAAGTATCAACATCAAGTACAACATCAGAAAACATTTGAATAAAGCGGCGATAAGAGTCATAAGCAAATCGTGGATTTTTCGTAAGTCTTGCCAGCCCTTTAACCGTTTCATCATTCATTCCTAAGTTTAAAATTGTATCCATCATCCCAGGCATGGAAAAAACTGCTCCAGAACGAACGGAAACAAGCAATGGATTTGCAGGATCGCCGAGTATTTTTCCTGTCTTTTCCTCAAGCATCTGTAGGCAGGTGAAAATTTGTTCCTCAATTTCAGAAGAGACTTTTTTCCCTGCATCATAATAGGCGTTACAGCTTTCCGTAGATATTGTAAAACCAAATGGGACCGGCAGCCCGATTGCTGTCATTTCAGCAAGATTGGCTCCCTTTCCTCCTAATAATTCTTTCATCAGACTATTTCCTTCATCAAACATGTAGACAAATTTCTTCATCATTCATACTCCTCTCTTATGAGTTCATATTTGGCTATTTTTTGAGCGTATTTAAAATATAGTCGGCCGTTTCTTCAATCGCCTTATCAGACACATTAATAACCGGACATCCAAGACGTCTCATGATTTTATCAGCATAATCCAATTCCTCTAATATCCGTTCAAAGCTTGCATAGTTTGCTTGAGAAGTTAATCCAAGGTTCTTCAACCGCTCCTTGCGAATGGAATTTAATTTATCAGGACTGATAATAAGACCGACGCATTTATTGCGTGATATTTGATAAAGTTCATCCGGCGGTGCCACCTCTGGTACAAGTGGAACATTGGCAACCTTATAACGTTTATGAGCCAAATACATCGAAAGCGGTGTTTTTGAGGTTCGCGAGACTCCCACTAGGACAATATCAGCATGCAATAGTCCGCGCGGATCTCTCCCGTCATCGTACTTTACGGCAAATTCAATCGCCTCAATTTTTCTGAAGTAAGATTCATCGAGCTGTCTCATAAGTTTTGGCTGATACTTTGGACTTTTATTAAATGTTCGACTAAATGCATCCATTAGCGGACTTAGTAGATCAATAGCTGCTAAATTTTCTTCCTTTGCCCGCCGATCTAAATAGCTTTTGAGCTTTGGAATCACAATGGTATAAGCGATAAGCGATGGAACCTGCTTCGCCATCAGCAGGATATCTTCTATATCCTCGTAATTCTCCACAAATGCATTTTTCCTTAACTCCACAAAACCTCCATTAAATTGGGTTGCAACGGCTTTAACAACTAAATCAGCGGTCTCGCCAACGGAGTCTGATACGACAAATACCGTTTCTTTCTCTTCCAAAATGGCTTCACTCCTATACCGTATAACATTTGCTTAACTCCATATACGCCTTCGCAATGGTTGTCTTCGTAATACGTCCAACCACTTTATATGTATGACTTACCTTGTTGATTTCTTGAACAACAGGCAAGGAATCAATATGATGCTCGATCATTCTTTTGGCTGCTGTATGGAGCGTATCCTCCAGTTTAATTGTGATAATATTAGGCATCCTCGTCATGATGACATTCACAGGAATATCGCGAAGATCCTGCGTTCCCATACTTGCCCTTAAAAGGTCCTTTCTTGAGATCACGCCAACAAGATGATTGTCATCATTAACAACATATATAGCCCCTACATCTTTTAAGAAAATTTGTACGATGGCATCATAAACAGACGAGGAATTTCGGACGACAACAGGATGACCTTTATACTCCCTAACAAATTGTTCTGAGATTGTCATAAAAGGTACTGCACTTGCCCCTTCCTTATACGTATAACCCACTTTCGTTCTTGCTTCTAAATTGCCAGCCATTGTTAAAATGGCCAAATCCGGCCTAAGGGTTGCTCTTTTCAATGACAATTTGTCAGCAATTTCCTTCCCAGAAATCGGACCTTCCTTTTTAACAATCTGCAGAATTTCTTCTTGACGCTTCGTTAATTTAATCAATTCCACCACCCTCTAGCGTTAAATATTATACTCTATTTCATTGGTAATCTTAATATATGTTATACTTATTAATATATAGTATATTATAATTAATGTGATTTTGGGAAATAGTTTTCACTTTTTTCTGATCAAAATTTGAAAACTTTATGAACAAATGTTTTGTTTAAAGAATCTTTTTGAGAATTTTGCCAAATTGAAAAGAAGGTGAAGGAGTTTTGGATGAGTTAGAAACATTTCCGCGTTCGTGGCAACGATTCTTCATTCGGATATTACGAGTTTCCCTTTCGCAAAAAAAACAACCGTTAACGGTTGCATTAATATCCCCAATATGTAATCGTATCAAGTATACCTAAAACAAGAAGCAGCCCCCCTGCTATTTTTTGCACAACTGCGCCTATCTTTCTCCCACTTTTTTTCACGAATTTACCACCTAATTCAAAGTACCAAATGAAAAAAATCGCGAGCAACACGGGAAGAGATGTCCCTATAGCAAAAAACACAGGTAAAATAGCACCATATGGAACCGCTGTTGCCATTGGCATCAGTGTAACAAAAAAGAGTGTAAACATCGTCGGACAAAAGCCTAAAGTAAAGCTAGCGCCCATTAAAAAGGCGCCAAGATTTCCTTTGGCCTTGAATTTTTCTGGAAAAATACTGAATGAGATTGCCTTTGAAAAGGTAATGAAACCGAGCATAAAGAGACCGATGATTATTAGAATCGGACCGACAACCTTCCGAATCCAAGGAAAATAGAGCATTAACGTCTCTTTTACTTCATTCCCCACAAACCAGATGAGAAGACCAAGACCAGAAAAAACCGCAATTTTTCCTAAAATAAAAAAGAAGACACCTTGCCATGCCACACTTCGCTGCAAGGATTGATTACCATAAACGGTAATCGCCCCTAAATTCCCTGTAAATTGGCACGGAGCAACAGCACCGACAATCCCTAGTATAAATGCGGAGAGCACCGGGATGCTCATTGTCTGCAGGCCTATATTAATTAGTGGACGAGATATGAGATTACTAATTTCACTAAAAAATTGATACATAGAATGACTCCTTAATCCACAACATAACTCTAGTATACATTCTAACATGTCCTAAGCTATGTGATCGTCCTCACAAAAATCCCTTAAGATGAAAAAGGGCAGTTCGATAAATCATAAAAAAGGAAGTGGAGAAAAATAGTTCGTTTTTCTCCACTTCCTTTTTTATGACTACGTTAAGAGTAGCTGACAGGCACTACTACTTACTATGACTAGTGCCACCAAAAACTCGACAGGTGCCTTATCAAAGCCGTACAATGAGCATTAGTGTGATGCAGGGCAAGAATTTATTCTTTCTCCTGGAACCACGATAACACTCTATGAGGACACGTTTTGCTTCGTTTTGGCGATCTTTGTCCTCATGGGGCTTTTATGCGGACACGATTGGCCACGTTTTCGCTTTCTCTGTCCTCATGAGACCTTCATGCGGACACGAGTTGACTCTTTTTTGGCTTTCTTTGTCCTCATGAGACCTTCATACGGACACGAGGTACTCTTTTTTGGCATTCTCTGTCCTCATGAACCCTTCATGCGGACACGTGGGTACTCTTTTTGGACTTTCTCTGTCCTCATGAGACCTTCATGCGGACACGATTGGCCTCGTTTTCGCGTTCTCTGTCCTCATGAGACCTTCATGCGGACACGAGTTGACTCTTTTTTGGCGTTCTTTGTCCTCATGAGACCTTTATGCGGACACGAGGTACTCTTTTTTGGCGTTCTCTGTGCTCATGAACACTCTATGAGGACAAGTTTTGTGCGAATCCACCGTTCTTTGCCCTCATGAACACTGTGTAAAGAGCCGCCAAGCTCATATCACAAAAGTTAAATTTTGCACCGTCTTTCGAAAACGAAGACGTAAATTTTTTTGAACAGTTCCCCTCGTCTTATTTAGGGGTAAAAATATATTCAACATCTTCATTTTTTGCTTCGATATTTAAAACGTAATCGTCTAAAAACCATTCATCTTTATCATTGAAGTAAAATGTGATTCCTTCAACTTCATCCTTAATCGCCACAGTGCCTTCTTTGCCAAAAGATATTCCTAATGAATAATTGGGATGAACGGTAGGAATGCCGCCATAAAGCTTTACATAAAACTGCACAAAATCTCCAGCCTGTAAATCCATTTCTTCCTTAAACCATTGAGCAGCTTCTTTGCTAACATGAAAATTCATCATTTCACCTCATCGCTTTCCCTATTTTTTATGTTCTGAGTATATTTCAGCATATAAACGAAAATGACTCAAATAAAGCAGAGAGAGTCTTTATTAATTTACAGCCTCAGAAGCTTCCTCTAATTTACTTAACCGTTCTGCGACTTGCTCGTCCGTTAAACCATGCTCGACAACATAACGATTTCTTGGATGAACACGACATTCATGTGAGCAGCTGCGCATATATTTATGTTCATTTTCCTCCGAACACAAAATTTTATCATTACATTCAGGATTTGCACAATTGACATAGCGCTCACAAGGCTCACCTGTAAAATGATCACGGCCGACGATAACATGCTCTACCCGGTTAACAGGAACACTAATGCGCTCATCAAATACATATAATTGACCATCCCACAATTGTCCTTTTACTTCCGGGTCCTTGCCGTATGTGACAATCCCACCATGTAGCTGCCCTACATCCTCAAAACCTTCTTTCACAAGCCAACCTGAAAACTTTTCACAGCGAATTCCCCCTGTACAGTACGTCAAAACCTTTTTCCCTTCGAAGTTTTCTTTGTTCTCACGTATCCAATTTGGCAGCTCGCGGAATGCCTTAATATCCGGACGTACAGCTCCTTTAAAATGCCCGAGATCATACTCATAATCATTTCGAGCATCGATTACAACTGTATTCGGGTCCTGCATTGCTTGATAAAATTCCTTTGGACTTAAATACTTGCCAGTCAATTCATTCGGATTAATATCATCCTCTAATCGAAGAGTGACCAATTCTTTACGAGGACGTACATGCATTTTTTTAAAAGCATGCCCATCTGCTTCATCTATTTTAAAAACCATCTCCGCAAATCGAGGGTCATCATTCATTTTCTTCATATATTGCTCTGTTTGCTCAACTGTACCAGACACTGTTCCATTGATTCCTTCAGCAGCAACAAGGATTCTTCCTTTTAAACCTAATTCCTTACAAAAGGCTAAGTGTTCAGCTGCGAATTCCTCTGGATCTTCAATAGGGACGTACATATAGTACAGTAATACACGATACGGTTTATTTGTTTCCATTTATTTATCACCTTTCTATAAATCAAAGTTGTTAGATTCATGATGTCCAAAAAATCAAAAATACAAGCTCCTAATGCTCATCATAGCGCTCCTCACAAAAACATTTAATCTTTGTTTGCTGAGCGGAAGACGGTTTAAAAAGTAAACACAGTTAAACTTCTCAGTTGAACTCTCTATTCCATACTCCTCTAAACTAAAAAGGGAATACCTTCCCGCCAATGAGGAAAGGTATTCGCACGCAGTTTTCATAAAGATAGGAATAGCGACCTTCATCCCTATATTGTATAAAAAACTTCAATTCTCGCAAAAAAGACTTATCTATAAAAATCAGCAGGAATTTTGCCAAACTTGCGTCTGTGGTATAAAAGTGGCTCTTTACCAAAATTCACGATATCAACGACTTCGCCAATTAAAATTGTGTGATCCCCGGCTTCAACTGTTTTGTGGGTTTTACATTGAAGAACGCCTAATGCTCCGGAAATAATCGGAAGGCCAAGCTCAGATGTTTTCCACTCGCAATTAGCGAATCGGTCAGTCCCCTTCATCGCAAACAGTGAACAAATGTCGCCCTGATCCTCTGCTAAAACATGAACCGCAAATTTATCTGTTTTTATAAAAGGTTCATAAGAAGACACCTTTTTATCAATTGACCATAGGATCATTAATGGATCGATGGAAACAGAGGCAAAGGAATTTACCGTTAAGCCAAGCGGCGTCCCTGCTTCATCAATAGTCGTTACAACTGTCACACCAGTTGGGTAATTGCCCATTACTTCTTTAAAAACTGAAACATTATCCATATATCCAACTCACCTTTCTCTTTTAACTATTTCACACACTTATCACAGTATATAAGTTGTTTTCCTTTTTTCGAATGTATAAATCTGATAAGTTTATTATGAAGCGTTTTATCAGGTTTGTCGAATATCTGAATTCAAGCTTGACTTTTCAGCTTTTCCAGCAATTCACTTGAAGTTGCTGCAGTTATAAATTCACCATTGACAACGGCGTATGGAGCCATTTTACATTCTTTACATTTACTTTGGCACTCATATTCTTTATATTGCACATTCTTTTCGTTGAAAAAGGACTCGTACTTAGGAATTTCATCTTCCGTCAAAAATTGATTTAAATTTCTCTCACAAAACTCAATAATGAGCTTATTTTCCTTGAAAAACCATCTATTAAAAAGCTTCACAGCTCCAAACACCCTCTGTTGGCATCGTATTAATAAATTTTACTTTCGCGAATCCACTTCGTTGCAACCCATTTTTCCCCTCTAATCACCGGGATGCTACTGTGAACCGACATGCGATCAACTTGCCCCATACTGTTCGTATAATGAAAGTACACAGCCGAGCCTTTCTTCGGAACAATTGACACTCCAGCCTTCGGAAAAACCGTTTCTCCGCCTTCTTCAACATCATTTAAATAAAGGAGCAATGTGGCAATTCTTTGTCCACCTTTACTGTGGTCAACCTTATTCGTTGGAAAATAATCGAAATGTGCCTTATACTCTTCTCCTGCTGAATAATTCAACACTTGAAGTCCCTCACCATGTTCAATTGGGTAGGTTGTGATTTCCTCAAATCTCTTTTCAAGCTTGGCAATAAAAGAATTTTCCATGAGTGAGTAATACATTCCTTTGCTCGTTCGACCAGGTGCCACTCGTTCTTCACCGGTAACGGAGTCTACTACTTTCGATGGCTTTAACCGTGCACTCGAAAGACTGATCAACTGCTCACATTCTTCGGCGCTCAACACATTGTCCAAATGAAGAATAAACGGCTTCTCTACTTTAGAAAGCACTTTAATCTCTCTATCATTTGTATAAATGGTATTGCCTTTTCTACCAATCTCGGGTGTTTCGTATTGGTATTGTGCATCTTCAAATCCCGTCGTTTGAATTGCTTCGTTTCCGACAATTTGAAACAGACTTTCATATGCATACCTCGGGTTAAACCCTTTTTTCACAAGACCATCAGCTATTACAACCGGACTAACCCCACTACGAAGCGTTTCAATAATCCAATCTCTTAACTCACCAGACATTTGTTTTATGGTCCCCATCGAATTCCCCTTCCTGCCCGACAAATTCATAATTTCATCTTACCATATTTCTAGTTCGTTTGATGCTGTTAACGATTGGATCATTTAAAAGCACAAACTTACGCATATAGTGGGAATTAAAGCAAACTTCCTTTGTACCATAGTGAAAATATTTATTTGATTTTTTGGCTTTATTAAACAGAATTGTGGAAAAAAACAGCTTTTGGATCATTGGGTATAACCTTTCAGTTATACTGAAAGAGATAAGCCAACCACTGACATACGAAAATTCCCTTAAGAAGCTTTATCTTGAGGGGCACCGTGAATCAACATCGCAAAATTCCAATCTGAATTCCCGATGAAGGGAACATATTTATCATAAGAACCTGTTTAAAACAAAAAATATTAAAGGAGGAAGAAAATGAATTACAAGCTGCTCGTAATATTTCTGTCTAGTATTTTTTTAGCAGGATGTGGGTTTAATAACCAGACAACTATAAATAAAAGTGAAGCACCATCAGCAAAAGAAATATTAACAGAGAATAAAGATGCGGATATTTTCTTATTAAATAAGACTGTTTACCAAACAAATATTGAATGGGTAAATAAATTAAATTTAACGAAAAATGAGGAAATTGGGGAAATTGAAAGCATTTATACTTTCGATTCAAATGATTCATTTAAAAATAAAATGGCGACTAAACTTCCTATTGGAAGTAAGATTTTTTCAACCAATGAAAGAAAGGATATGTTAATTGTCGAAAATAATGGAGTAGAAAAAAAATATTATGCGCTAACGGAAGGATAGTGTATGAACAGCCCCACCTTTCCGTCTTAACTGACGCACATGCTGATTTTTTAATACCTGCTCCCTTGGATTCGTTCTTCCTTGTTTTTTCGGCTTTTTCTTTTGTTCGTCTTAGTTCAAGTCTCGAGTGTCAATTGGAACATCTCATTTAATCCAATTACTGCATCCGCTGAGAGCGATACCTTTTTTCAAGTCGATGCTCAAGCAGCTCCACAGTATTTCCGTATGATCATCGGCTCGTTAATATGCTCTTCTGAATCTGCAGAAGATAAAGAGTTCCTTGAATTTCGACTAAATAATCGGCAATCGCTTGATCGAGATTATTGTTTGCTTCCTTCATAGATATGCACGTTTTACTTTTGTTTTTAAAGACTTCGTACTGTGAACAAAACGGTGTGGGTACTTCTCAATTCGTTAAATGCTTGAATCCCACTTCTTCCCCATCTCTTCATTTTTTCATCACTTCTAACTTTTCTGTAATGAAGGATAATTTTAATCACCATTTATCACAAAGTTTTCTTTATACTGCAGAAAAATGTTATAAAACAGCCCTCCTCTTTAATAAATTTCAAATATCAAACTTTCAGCAAAAAATGTCAAATCTTGCGAGCGATATTTGTTTTACAATTTTTCTAAGTAGTGTATGATGTTAACTATATTAAAAAGGAGGCTGGAGCTAATGAAGAAAACTTTAATCATTACTTTTATTTTATTATTCTCCATTTTCTCCTATAGTCACACTGAGCATCATCTTACTCATGACAAGTTTAATATTGCCATAGATAATAGTACATTTGAATCTTCCGACCCCCATTCGGGTCATCCTGTTGATGATAGCTTGAAATTCATCCCAGCATCATCGTCTTTTGCACCAATTATTGTCATATTTATCTTGATGAGTACAACACTGCTTTTTCTTTTCATTCGCTTTAAAAGAGTCATGGCGATGTTAACACCGATTCATTTTCAGTCAAATTATGTGGTTCACTCCCTTCTCATTTACTAAAAAATGAACAAAGGGGGAAAAATCCATGTGGATTCGATATTTAATCATTGGCTTTATGTCATTTACGTCCCTTACCTTATTTGTTTATCAAGGGATTGAAATTTCTCAAGCTTTTATCGATTATTTCAAGAATAAATAAGCCTTGAACCATCCTACCAGAAGGATGGTTTTTAGTTCTTAAATATTTGCTTAGATTAGCAGACTGACGAAATACATTTGCTCAGCAGACAGCTTCTTTTCATTTTTTATACTTTCTAGTATAATTAGTCGTAATCAGATGCTGAAAAGAATTGAGGTGTTTTAACTTGACGACCAAAATTTCAACAAAAGAGCGAATTCTTCAACTACTAAAAAAGAAGGTTTCTTTAACAGTCAATGATTTGACCGAAGAATTAAATATTTCTCATATGGCCGTCAGAAAACATCTTGATGGCCTTCAAAAAGAGAAGCTCATTTCATCAAGAGAAGTGAAACAACCAATTGGCCGACCTCTGCAAATCTATTTTTTGGCAGAAAAAGGAGAAGCACTTTTCCCCAAAAATTATGAAGGGATTACGCTTGAATTTTTACAGGACATAGAAGAAATGTATGGAGAAGAATCAATTGCCGATTTATTTCATAAAAGGGAAGAACGCTTAACCACTGAGTATACACAGCGATTAACACAAAAAAACGCTCTTGAAAAAATGACAGAAATTGTCGCTATCCAAAATGAAAAAGGATACATGGCCGATGTCTCACAAATTAACAACAATACCTTTGAACTAGTTGAATATAATTGTCCAATCATCGCAGTTGCCAATCAATACAAAACAGCTTGTCAATGTGAAACAAACATTCTAAAAGCTGTTCTTGACGCAGATGATGTTCGAAGAGCAAGCTGCAAAACGGATGGCAACGATCACTGTAGATTTTTAATCACCTTGCAATCATAGGGGAAAAAATCAAATATAAATAGAAAACTAATTACGCCGTAAATATTGACATCTAATTAATAATTGGACCCATTATCTTGAAAACAGTAACGACCGCCTTTGTCTTATCATCTGTTGCTCGCCATCACCACTTGACTTTCGAACAGAAAAAAGTGCTGTTTGTTTTACTGAAGTGCTCCCTTTACTGCAAAGGGAGCATTTTTATGTTTAAAAGGGCTCATATCGGCTTCACAGTCATGTATTTTTGAGCCAATGATCATTGGTAGTAAGTGCAGCTTAAAAAAAGAGGACAGAAGCAGGGCAATATAGAGAAATAGTGTTATGAGACATACGATGAACTTGACGATCAAAAAGCAGCTTTAGCCCTAAAAAATATAGAGCTAAAGCCGCCTATACCACTGTCTTCTTAATTGTGGACAGTTCAGCTTTTTTAATTTTTATTTTGCAGCTGCAAATAACTTGTTTACTTCATCCCAATTGATGACATTGAAAAATGCTGCGATGTAATCAGGACGTCTGTTTTGATAGTTTAAGTAGTAAGCATGCTCCCAAACATCAAGACCAAGAATTGGAGTTTTACCTTCCATTAATGGGCTATCTTGGTTTGCTGTGCTAGTAATAGCAAGTTGACCATTATCAACGATCAACCATGCCCAGCCTGAACCGAAACGAGTAGTTGCTGCTTTAGCAAATTCAGCTTTAAATGCGTCAAAGCTTCCGAAAGCACTGTTAATTGCCTCTGCCACTTCACCAGTCGGATTTCCACCACCATTTGGAGAAAGAAGCGTCCAGAAAAGACTGTGATTCGCATGTCCGCCACCATTATTTCTCACCGCTGTACGAATGTTTTCAGGAACTGCATCCAGGTTTGCAATTAACTGTTCAACAGTCTTACTTGCTAGATCATCATGACCCTCAAGTGCTGCATTTAAATTATTGACATACGTTGCATGATGACGGTCATGGTGAATCATCATTGTTTGTTCGTCAATATGTGGTTCAAGAGCATTGTTTGCATAAGGTAATGCTGGTAATTCGTACTTTGCCATTCATAATTCCTCCCAATATGTAATTTAATGAAACCGATTTACTCTTTTATTGTATTTTCTTTTTTAATCTTTTTCAACTAAAAAGTATAAAAAATTAAAATATGATGTCTTTTCAGTTGTGTGCCATGAAATTTACTTGAACATATCGGAACTGTGTGGGACATGCTTTTTCGCTGTTGGATCTACAAAGTGTTTGACCGCATTTATTGCTACAGGAGCTTCTCCGAACCCACTCGCAATCAATTTCACCTTTCCGTCATACGTACAGATATCTCCTACTGCGTAAATCCCTTCAATATTCGTCTCCATTTTTGAATTGACGACGATAGAATTTTTCTCAATGTTTAATCCCCACTCCTTAATGGGGCCCAGTGCAGAAACGAAACCATAATTGACAATAACCGCATCTACATTTAATGTTTCATTTTCCTTCGTTGTGACATTCTCTAGAACGATCTGATAAATCTTCTCCTCATCGCCTATCAATGCAGCCGGGACATAAGGAGTTTTTACATCTACTTTTGAATTTTGAAGACTTTCAACACTATGCTCATGAGCACGAAATTTATCGCGACGATGAACAATGGAAACCTTCTCAGCAATCGGCTCAAGCATCAGCGTCCAATCGACCGCGGAATCTCCGCCACCAAATACAATCACTTTTTGATTAGCAAACTTGTTTAAATCATCGATAAAATAATGTAAATTCTTTCCTTCATATTGAATACCATTTTCTAATTCAATGCGACGAGGCTGAAAGGCACCTACACCAGCAGTAATAACGACTGTTTTTGAGTAATGAATCTCATCATTCGTTGTTAACGTAAATATGCCACCCTCCTGTTTTTCCACTTTATTAACAGTTTGTCCTAAAACAATCGTCTGTGAAAAAACTGACATTTGCTCTTTAAGTCGATCGACAAGCTCTTGTGCGCGTACCTTTGGAAAACCTGCCACATCATAAATAAACTTCTCAGGATAAAGTGCCGCTAGCTGCCCGCCTAACTGGGGAAGGCCTTCAATTACCTTTACAGATAGCTGCCTCATGCCTCCATAAAATGCAGTGAACATTCCCACTGGACCGCCGCCAATGATCGTCACATCATATACTTTTTGATCCTCTTTCATTTCCTTTCCTCCTCTAGTGCTTCTAGGCCGTTTTGTGTATGCTTTTCGAAAAAATGGTTTTATTCTCGGTATTTTCTCTGGAAAATGGGAAGAGTCATGGTCAAAGACAAGAGCGTTCATTACAACTCAGACCTGCGTTCAAAGAAAACTGAACCTTTTGGCAAACTATTCTGACTTTTTTTCAGGCGAATCCTGGATTAGCTCTTAGGATAAGGATAGGGCTGCGATTCGGAATTTACGTCTGTAGTTTTTGGGCTTTCACGTCTTATATAGCTTCCATTCGGACTTTGCTATAACGGGGCCTGGCCTTTCGTGTCGAATAGAACGACAATTCAGACCTTGCGGCTATCATTCCTGGCCTTTCGTGTCGAATAGAACGACAATTCGGACCTTGCGGCTATCATTCCTGGCCTTTCGTGTCGAATAGAACGACAATTCGGACCTTGCGGCTATCATTCCTGGCCTTTCGTGTCGAATAGAACGACAATTCGGACCTTGTGGCTATCATTCCTGGCCTTTCGTGTCGAATAGAACCTTGATTCGGACTACTACACGGCGAAACCAACTCTTTGGGTCCAAAAGTTCCTTCAATCGGCTATCCCACAACCATTCCAGTCCTTCAAGCAGATTCGGGCACTGAATTCAGACCACAAAACTCCCCCAATCCGACCGTATGAGACTGTCTTTAACCAATTTGAAAAAAACTCTTTACTGCAGTCGGCACAACTCGAAAATGGTCGCTCCTCTGGATTCAAGTTTGATTTCAAACTAGATAGCTCTTTTATGCAAAAATGGCTAACTCGATTTCAATTTGCTTTTTTATAAGTTCTAAACATTCTTCTGCTGTTTTTGCAAAGATGCGTTTGCCATTGACGATGGCATATGGCCTTTTCGCACACATTCCGCAGAAGGATAAGCAGCTACTTTCGAGCACTGCCACTTCAGGATATTCTTCTTCCAAAATCTCTTCAATTGGTAACACATTAATAAGGCTACCGTCACATATCTCTACTACTACAATGCCCATAGCTGCTCCACCTCCTCATTTTACAGTCAACTTAATATATTTACCTTCTAGTCTTTCCAACCATTCCATTATATCCACATCATCGATAAAAAAATCACTCACGTATTTTATTCCTCTATGATATTGCTGTTGCCCTTCAAAATAAAATATTTCCGCTACACCAGAGAATGTTTGAGCTCTGTCATTTTCACACTCAATTGTTACAGTAATCTCTTTTTCATTGAAGTGGGATAGTGATTTAACAAGAGGAGTGTCATTCAAAAGCAAGATATCCGAGCCTTTAATTCTCCTAATGCTAAGAATCCCTTCCACAGCTGTCATCTTCTTCTCCTTTGTACATCACTAGCATGCTCCAAATATTTTTAAACCTAAAAGTATAAAAAGAGCTTATAAAAAATTAAACCATGAATTGCGAAATCATTCAACCAATTTGCTGACACCTTTTTTAAAAATCGTATTCATCCTCTTTTGCTTGACGAATACTTTGATACGTTTCCGTTAACACAACTGTATCCTCAAGTAATCGTTCTAGGCGGAAAATGACATCATCATTGACGATTTCCTTACGATGAAAATCTTTTTCCTCAATAAATACGTACGTTTGAACAATCTGTGCCTTCATATAAGACAAGATTGGCTTCAACTGCTGCTCGGCTACTAAATAATGCTTTGCTGAGCCTGCCGTGACAATCATCCCTACAACTTTATCACGAAATGCTTGCACAGGTAATAAGTCGAACACATTCTTTAGCGTACCTGGAATCGAGGCTTGGAAAACTGGTGTTCCAATCACAATCGCATCTGCTTCCATTACTTCCTTCGTGACAAACCCTGTGTCACCATCATACTCCAAATAATTTCGACCATCACTAAATTGCAAATTATACTCCGCTAAATCGATAATTGAAAATTCAACTTCTGGATATTTTGCAGAAATTTCTTCAGAAATGTAGTTCATTGCCGTTCTCGTTTTCGAGCCGACAATAGAACCAGAAATGCCTACTATTTTCATTAGTTGTCCCTCCTACTTTTTCGCTGTATATTTACGGATCGCTGGTAAAATATCTGTAGCAATAATCTCAATATTTTTTGCCAATTTATCAAACGGAACGCCACCGAAGTCCATCTGAGCCATATAACGTTGATGGTCAAAAAGCTCATGCTGATATAGAATTTTTTCGATAATTTCCTGTGGACTCCCTACATTAATGACATTGCGCTTATCAGAAGCTTGAGCAAATGCTTGCTTCGGAAAGCCATTTCCGTTTGTTAATTTCATTCCCTCATTAATATATGGATACATTTCTCTCATTGCTTCCTGTGTCGTCTCAGCCGCAAAGAAAAATCCCGTTGTCGCAACTGGCAATTTTGCTGGATCAAAGCCGTTACTTTCCGCTACCTCACGATATGCATCGATCGTACGTTTAAAAATACTAGCTGGTCCACCCAATGCAGCTAATGCCATCGGTACCCCTGCATACCCGGCTTTCATCGCACTTGCCGGTGTTCCTCCGACTGCTCTCCAAATTGGTAAAGAACCATTTTTCGGGCGTGGCAGTACTTTCGCGTTTCTCAGTGCAGGTCGATATTGACCACTCCAGTTTACAATTTCTTCTTCATTTATTTTTAATAATAAATCAAATTTCTCTTCAAAAAGCCCCTCATAATCACGAACGTTATACCCCAGTAATTCATATAAACCAATACGTGATGCTCGTCCTGCTATTATTTCTGCACGCCCGTCTGAAATCAAATCAATCGTAGCAAAATCTTCGTACACTCTAACCGGGTCCGATGTACTAATAATCGTAGATGAACTTCCAATTTTGATTTTTTTGGTCGCTTGGGCAATGGCGGATAATATAACCGAATGGGCTTGAGCGACAAAATATTCCTGGTGACTTTCTCCCACACTAAAAAAGTCAATACCCGCTTCATCTGCGAGTTTGGCTAATTCAATAATTTCTTGGACCCTTTGTTGGGCTGATATTCTTTCGCCTGTATGTGGATTGGTGAGATGGTCCGCTAACGTATAAATCCCAAATTCTAAGCCTTTGCTTTGATCAATCCGATATTTTTCCATGTCATCAAACCTTCCTACTCTTTTTACTCTAGCCATGCTATTATCACCCATAATACTCGATTAATGAAGTACGCACTTTTTAGTGGTATAGTATATAAAAGGATACTACAGGGAGGGTTTTAGATGAAAATTGAACCTGAGTCTTGCCGTGTCGACGATGCTCTAGGGATCTTAGTTGGAAAATGGAAGCCCCTCATATTATTGCACTTATTAAAAAATGGTACTCAAAGATTCAGTGAACTAAAAAGAAGTGTTCCCGGAATCACACAAAAAATGCTGACAAACCAATTACGGGACTTAGAAGAAGAAGATATTATTGAACGAAAAGTATATCCCCAGGTACCTCCAAAGGTTGAATACTCCATCACGGAATATGGGAGAAGTTTAGAGCCGATTTTAAACGCAATGCATGAATGGGGAACTAATCATATCATTCACAAACGGGAAAAAATGAAAAAAGAGAATGTGGGAAACGAACGAAAACTTTAAGTATGAAAATACTCTAGTTCGTTCCACTCGATTTTCTGTTCGTGGAAAATCAAAGGTTGAGAACGAAACGGGTTTTGCTTTAATGGCCGTGAATTTAAGAAAATTCACGGCCAACAACTAGGGAATAGAAGAATTTGTTACATAAAAATAGAGAAAGGTGAATTTGAAGCTAGTTATGTCCCAGCTTCTCAGACTGCCCGCAAATGCTCGCTTAATTTGTTGCTTCGCCTTGTCCGGTGCCCATTTCCTATTATGGTAACTCCGTTCCTTGAAAGACAAACGTTTTCATTCAGTCTGAAGGAAAATGACTATCTAACATCTTTTACTTGATCTATCGCTCTAACTCTAGTTTTTTTAACTACCAAGCCTCAAAAAAAAAAATAATGAGCATAATATAGGTATTTTATTGACAAATTAAAGTTAGCTCAATGAAAGGAGAGGTTCTCACATGCCTCAAAACACTATTTTGGCTCAAATCGCAACAATTGCAAAACAACTAGAACAACAAGAAGCGCAAAATGCTCAGGTCCTGCAAAATCAAGATCTGGGAACACAGCAGCAACAACAAATGAGTGATTTAGAACAAAATGCGGCTCAACAATTAGAACAAATTCAACAGTTGATCCAGCAATACCAACAACAAAACCAAACGCAACAAAGCTTTCAATCAGCAACCGGAAATGCAAGCGGGCAATTAAGTGGAAATCAATCGGTCTTAAGCTCTGAGTTTTCTGGAACAGATGCTGAAGAAGTAAGACAACAAAATCAGCAATCCGCACAAAATCAAAGCGGCGGTAATCGTTTTAGCTAAAAAATAAATTTAGCCAAACACATGTGATGCCCCAAATTCAACATTTGGGGCATCACATTATTCATTTTCACAAAAAATTTTTTTTGAATCTGAAGTTCGCTATTGGCAAGTCACGCTCGTTTCCCCATTTTGTGCGATCTCCATCGTTGCTGAATTTCCAGTATCTAAACAGCTCTCAAACTCTTGCAATTTGTCTTGCTGATCCTTTTCTCCTTGAACAATTTGATAACCAGGTATAGCGATAGAAATAAGAATAATCACTGTCAAAATAAACGGAAATAACATCCGTAACCAATTGCTTCGCATATTACCATTAGACTCGGGATGATAATCGTCAGAAAAGAAAAGACAAAATTCTCGATAGTACAATGCATTATGCACAATCATATAATTTTGTGAAAACCATTCTTTCTTGCTGTTTCTTCAATGGCTTTTAACAGCAGACTCCCGCTCCCTCTTCCCCTATTCGCGGGTAATGTATACTGATAAATCTCCTACCCCAGCGTAAGCACAACGATTATTATAAAGAGAGATTCCCACCAGACGATGCTTCCATCTTTTTAATAGAAAGAAAGTCCTTCCACAATTGCCCTCGCATAAACCTCTCATTCTTATTTGCAAAATGCAAGTATTATTAATCAGGGATTTTACCCCTGCATATTGCCACGAATACTGGATTTAGACATAGCATCATTCAACAGTTTAATTGAGCGAATCACCGTTTCTTTCTCGAAATCATTCATATGGGAGAACACTTCGTTCAAAAATATATTTGTTCATCATAATCAACAATTTGCAAATCGCAACTTTCTATGATTCTTGACGCTCTTTAAGCATTCTTGATATTCTTAGACCATTCATGAAGTCCAACGGGAGGTTCCTCTCTTGCAACTATTAACAACTAAAATGACTAAAAAAAGCCGAAACGTTCTTTCATATATTCTTTTAGCAATTCTTTTTATTTCTTCCTTCCTTTTTGTCCGGTTCAATTATGGTCTGTATGAGCGTCCCATTGCTAAAGTAACCGATGTAAGGATACAAGATTCTATTGAGAATGTAGATATGTATGATAATAAAGATCTTCTGACAACGCAGGAGCTGGTCGCAAAGGTAATGAATGGTGAACATAAAAATGAGGAAATCCATCTTGTGAATGAGTTTTCCTCATCAGGTGCTTTCGATCAAGAGTATAAAGTCGGCAATGAATTGTTTGTCATGATTGAGCAACCGGCAAAGGGTCAATCCGAATTAACAGGAACAATCCAAGATGTAAAGCGAGATAAATACTTGCTCATTGTTGCTTGGGCATTTATTTTTACCCTTTTGCTTGTTGGAAAAAAACAAGGCTTCTTCGCCATCATTAGTTTAGTCGTAAACGCTGTATTGCTTTCCTATGCGCTAGATTTTTATCTCCAGACATCTGGTATCCATCTGCTAGTGATCTGTAGTATCAGCATCATTTTATTCACCGCCATTTCATTATTGCTCGTAAATGGTTTCAATGAAAAGACCTATGCGGCAATCATTGCGACGCTTCTGGGGACCTTTCTGTCATTGCTGATTACATATGCTGTAATGTGGATGACGTCCGAGCAAGGACTGCGCTATGAGGAAATTCAATTTATTACCAGACCCTATAAGCTCGTCTTTTTAGCAGGTTTATTTATCGGTTCCTTAGGGGCTGTCATGGATGTTGCAATCACGATGTCTTCATCAATCTTTGGATTGTATGAAAAAGATATAAATATCTCGAATAAGGCTCTGAAAAAGTCGGGGATGGAAATCGGTAAAGATATTATGGGAACCATGACTAATATTTTGTTCTTTGCCTATATCAGCGGTTCAATTCCGATGCTTATCCTTTATTTTAAAAATGCGTCTCCTTTAGGTTTTACCCTTTCAATGAATCTTTCATTAGAATTGGCTCGTGCTCTGGCTGGTGGTATCGGTATTGTCATCACAATCCCAATCGGGCTCTATATTACGCTACTGTTTGTTAATCGAAAGAGGGCAAGACAATGAATGTATTGGTTTTACTTGGAATCATATTATTTTTATTGATGATTGTCATAGGCGGTAAAAAGGGAGCGCGCTCTTTTTTCGCCCTATTTCTCAACTTTGTCGTCGTTCTTCTGGCCGTTTTATTTATGAATGACCCAAGTCTAAATCCAATCGTTATAACGGTCATTGCCTGTACAATCATCAGTTGTATTAATTTATTCTATATAAACGAGATCAACATCAAAACAAAAACTGCCTTTGTTTCTACACTCATTACGATTGTGATTTTGCTTGTTTTTATAGTCGTCATTACTGAACAAGCAATGATTCAAGGATTCGGCGAAGAGGAAATAGAGGAGCTTGGTATCTTTTCACTCTACATTGGAATTGATTTTGTTAAACTGGCTACTGCCGTCATTATTATGAGCACGATTGGCGCTATTACAGATGCTGCCATTGCCATTTCTTCTCCAATGTATGAGGCGTTTTGCCATCATCCCAACATTAGCCGCAAGGATTTATTTAAATTTGGCATCAGTATTGGACGGGATATTTTAGGAACTAGCGCTAATACACTTTTCTTTGCTTTCTTTGGCAGTTATTTAGCCTTGCTTATTTGGTTTAAAGATCTCTCCTATTCGATTGAAGAAATCGTCAATTCAAAAATCTTCAGTGCTGAAATGATTACCATTCTTTGTGCTGGCACAGGGGTTACATTAATCATCCCGATTACAGCATGGATATCAGCATTTTACTTTGTTAAAATCCGTGATAAAAAAGTCCCACAGCCATAGCATAAAACTGTCGGAAAATGCCCCCAAAAAAGCAAGTGAAGCACATTGAACTGCCCCATAAACGTCAGATTGTGTCTAACATTTACGGGGCAGTTCACACATTCACTTGCTTTTCTACGTTTTGTCTGAAAGCATCTGATTCAAGAGGACAGTTTGCAGTTGAGACTAACCAGAGTTTGTCCTCATGAACCCTCTATGAGAACACTTTTCTACTTTTTCCATACTCATGTTTGTCCTCATGTATCGTTTATACGAACATTTCCACCTACATCTCACTCGCAGTTCCCCTTATGGGCCCTTTATGCGGACATGAGAGGGCTCTTTTTGGGTGGCCTTTGTCCTCATGAGACCTTTATGCGGACACGAGTTACTCTTTTTGGGCGTTCTTTGTCCTCTTGAACCCTTTATGAGGACACGATTTTCTCTTTTTGAGCTTTCTTTGTCCTATTGAGACCTTCATGCGGACACGATTGGCCTCGTTTTGGCTTTCTCTGTCCTCTTGAACCCTTCATGCGGACATGCTTTGCTCTTTTTGAGCTTTCTTTGTCCTCTTGAACCCCTTATGCGGACACGAGGGGTTTTTTTTAGGCGTTCTTTGTCCTCATAAGCCCTTCACACGGACTTATTACTTTCCTCGGAACCACTCCACTTTGTGAAAGAAAATCGAAAACAAAAAAGACGCGTCAATCCACCTTTTTAATTTGGAGGTTTGAAGCGTCTTATCTTGAAGCAATCGAGGAAAACCCAGCTTTGTGTTGTCTCGAAAATGAGTCTCTTATTGGTTACCCTTTTTAACCCATTCGGCAATTTGTACCGTGCGTTTTGCTTGATGTTTTACGGCAGCCTGTACATCCTCAACCATGTTGCCATCTTGATCAACTGTCACGCTTGTACCATATGGGTTGCCGCCTGAAGCAAAAATAACCGGATCGCTATAACCTGGAGTTGCTACAATTGCTCCCCAATGATACATCGTTGTATATAGAGAAAGAATGGTTGCTTCTTGACCGCCATGGGAATTTTGTGCAGATGACATCGCACTCACAACCTTATTAACAAGCTTGCCATTGAACCATAATCCACCAGTTGTATCTAAAAATTGTTTCATCTGCGACGGCATATTTCCAAAGCGTGTTGGCACACTGAAAATAATCGCATCTGCCCATTCCAAATCGTCTAGAGTGACCTCAGGGACGTCCTTTGTTGCTTCAACATGAGCCTTCCATGCTGGATTGCTCTCAATTGCAGATTCAGGCGCAAGCTCTGGTACTTTTAGCACCTTTACATCAGCACCGACCTCTTTCGCACCTTCCTCAGCCCATTTCGATAATTGATAGTTTGTACCACCCATGCTGTAATAAATAACTGCTAATTTTACATTTGACATTGGCTCTGACTCCTTTTTTGTTGAATTTCCAAATAGTTTGGACAAAATGCCCATACAACCACCACCTAGTTTCTGTTTGCTTAACTGTTCCTATACGCGTGTTCCAAAAACTATAAAGATAAATTTCGATACCATTTTGCCGCTGCCTCTACTTCCCCAAGCGTCAATTGATGTCCATAATTTTCCCAATGAAGTTCAACATTCGCCTTAGCATCTTCCAATAATGATTGCAGTTCCTTCGATTCTGCTGACGGACAAATCGGATCATTAGTGCCAGCGGCGATGAACACAGCTTTGCCTGTTAAATCAGGAAGTTCTATGCCTCTTCTTGGCACCATTGGATGATGAAGAATAGCTGCTCTCAATGCATTTTTATGGTGAAATAATAGACTTGCTGCAATATTGGCTCCATTGGAGTAGCCGAGCGCAACAAGATTATCTCGGTCAAATCCATACTCCTTTGCGGCATTATGAAGAAACTGATTGAGTTCATCTGTACGAAAAATGAGATCTTCTTCATCAAACACACCTTCTGCTAAGCGTTTAAAAAATCTTGGCATCCCATTCTCAAGTACATTGCCGCGGACGCTTAATACAGAGGCATCCTCATCAATTCTACCTGCGAGCGGTAACAAATCCAGTTCATTTCCGCCTGTCCCATGCAGTAAAAGCAAGGTCGGCTTCGATAGATCTGGGCCTTGGTTAAAAATATGCTGCATCAGTCAATTCCCTCCACAATATGAACTCCCACGTCTGGTAATAGAGCTTCTAATTCTGCTCTTTTTGACTCTAGCCATGGTGGCAACATTAACTGTTGTCCAAGATGTTCGACTGGTTCATCAATAGTAAAGCCAGGGGAATCGGTCGCGATTTCAAAAAGAATTCCCCCTTCATCATGAAAATAAATCGATTTAAAATAGTGTCGGTCACGGATCTCAGTTGGATTCAAGCTTTTTTCCAAAAGGAGTTCTCTCCATTGATAAAGCTCCGCCTCATCCTTTGCTCTTAAAGCAATATGATGGAGCGTCCCAGCGCCCATCAGTCCACGAACTGATGGAGTCAGCTTAATGTCGATCAGATTGCCAACTGCTCCCCCCGCTTTAAATCGTAAATAGCCTTCATCATCTCCAACACATTTCATTCGAAACAAATTTTCTAAAATATCCGCGCTTTTATCCGGTTTTGCCGAATACAATGTAGCACCAGCAAATCCAATGATCTCAGGACTATTTAAGGCAACAGGCAGCTCGATAAGCTCTAGCTTCAAACCGTCTCGATCGGTTAATGATAGAAGCGAGTCTCCGAAACGACCAACTCTTTCATAGTCAATTCCAAAATGGTGAAGGCGATTTTCCCAAAAATCAAGTGAATTTGCAGGGATGGCATAGCTTGTCGCCCCTACTTGTCCAGTGCCGATTCGTCCCTTAAGTTGCTTTTCCCATGGAAAAAATGTCATAATCGTTCCAGGCAATCCTCTATAATCACCAAAATAAAGGTGATATACTTCAGGGCGCTCAAAATTAATTGTTTTTTTCACCAACCTCAACCCAAGAATGTCAGTGTAAAAATTTATCGTTCTTTGGGCACTATTAACCATAGCTGTAATATGATGGATGCCTTCAGACTTTAACAACGCCCTCACCACCTTTTCTATTTTGGCCGTTCTAATTTTTCGTAGTTACAACTTACTGGTGCAAAGCCAATCGGAGCAATTTTGCCATTCTGAAAAATTTCTTCTGCAACATGATTACGAATAACTTTGCCAATCATAAAAAGCGGCGTTTTTCTAACTCCATAGTATGTCCAATATACATTCAGTCTAATTTTTGCTTTCTGCTGGATGCCCATTCAATTTCATTTTTTATCAATGTTATTTTTACTTTCTCCACATTGTTTGAACAACGTGTCGTCAAAATTTTTTTAGTTGCTTCCTTTATTTCCCCTGCTGCTTTTCGTTGAACCAAACTTTTTGGTACCCCATTTAAAATACGGCCGTAACAACGGCAATTGGTCTCAGAACAACACTTCCAATCAGGAATTTATTAAGTTGGATCAAACGAACTTAAATTAATCCAACTCTCTCACAACAAACGGAATAAGACCACGTTCAATTTGCTCTCTGAACTTTTCATACCGTTCTGGTAATTTTAATTTTTCACCTAAACGATCGTGAGTTTCGTCAAGAGCAAATCCTGGAGGATCCGTTGCAATCTCAAATAATATCTCCCCATGCTCGCGGAAGTATATTGAATTAAAATAATTGCGATCCTGCACTGGAGTTACGCCATACCCATTCATGGAAAGGCGCTCCTGCCAGTCTAATTGATCGGCATCATCGACTGCCCGCATAGCAATATGATGGACTGTTCCTACTCCCATTTGACCACGACCATTTGAAGTCAGTTTAAGATCAATGATATTTCCAATATCTGCTGATGATTGAAAGCGAACCATTTCTCCTTCCTCTCCAACAAGCTCAAAACCAAATTCCTTCTCTAACAATTCAGCCGTCTTTTTAGGTTGAGCAGAGAACAGTACCGCTCCTCCAAACCCTTTTATCGCAACTTCTGGAGTGATTTCACCAAAAGACCAATTGTTTTTCTCACCGCCAGTTCGTGCAACTATTTCTAACTTTAGTCCATGTGGATCAAGAAAGCTTAAATACTCCTCGCCAAAACGCTCCACCATTGTAAAGGGAATTGCAAATTTCTCCAATCTCTTTTTCCAAAATGTCATGGAATCGATTGGTACTACATAAGTGGTTATGCCAACTTGGCCATCACCAATAACCCCTTGTCTTGCTCCAGCCCATGGAAAAAAAGTAATGATCGTTCCCGGCTTTCCCTCTTCATCTCCGAAATAAAAATGGTATGTGCCTGGATCATCAAAATTGACCGTTTGCTTGACTAAACGAAGTCCTAAAACGCCGGCATAAAAATCCACATTTTCCTGAGGATGTCCAACAATTGCCGTAATATGATGGATTCCTGCTGTTTGTTTGCCCATGCCTATCACTTCTCTTTCATATCAATTCAATCGCAAAGGTTTCCGCTTAAATGTCTCTAGCCAAAAATCATGTCTTCACGATTCTTTCTCTTCAATTACAGAACGGTATAATTGGAAAAGTGCTTCTTCTTATTATTTACTAGTTTTAATCTTATTTTACTTATTAAAAATATCTCGAATTCGAGATATCAAATTAAAAAAATAAGACTTTATCTCGAATTAATTTATCTCGAATTAATTTATCTTTAATTCAAGATAATTGTATATAATCTACGTCTTAATGTCAACCTCTTTTTCATTATCTATCTTCGATTGACTTCATATGCAGCCCGAATTCCGGATTCAATCGCTCCTTCCACCCAACCATGAAAAGTGGAAGTATGCTCGCCAGCAAAATGCATTCTGCCTTCTTGTTGGTAAATCACGTCCCCTAAATCTGCTTTTTGTCCAGGAGCAAATAGAGTAAAACAGCCGGCTGAAAAAGGATTTCTGCTCCAATTAAAGGTAACCCCCTGTAAAAACTCTTGATACACAACTGATCCATAAATTTTCGCCAAATCCTTTAAAGCATAATGAACGACTTCTTGATTAGATAGACTATTCCACAAAGCAGCATCATGTCCCCAACTGTAGCTTGCGAGCATTACTGCTGGCCCCATTTTGCCGATATTATGGCTAGGAATATAACTAAACCGTGTCGGCAGATCAGAAATTGCATTGCCGACCTTAAGCCTTTCCCAAAATGGGTGTTTAAACTCAATACCAATTTTCACGGACGGTATTAATAGCAGCTCCCTAATCGCATGGCGTTTATTGAAAGTGAGCGACTCATACGGTTCAAAATCGATAAACTGTAAGGCTGAAAAAGGAATCGTAATAATCGCATAGTCTCCTGTAAATGTTTGAATTTGTCCGTTGCGTTGATTGATTGTTTGAAAACAAACACATTGCTCATTTTGTATAATCTTATATATTTTCTCATTTAAAAAAAGTTCGTTCCCTAGTTCAGGTAAAAATGCATAAGGAAGGCGATCATTCCCACCTTCGATTTCATAAAAAACGGCATCCTCATTAAAAATCGGATATATAATATTTGTTACAATTCCTACAAACGAAAGCTCACGAAAGCCTTCAATTCCAAGCAAAATACTGATCATTCGGATCGCGTTCAATGACAAAGATGGTCCATAAGGATTGTCTCTAAGATAAGCTTCCATCGAATATTGATCAAATTGCTTCATTAACTCTTCCTGCTCTTCTGGGGTGCCATTTTGATAGCGATCCAAAAAAGGCTGTACGGCAGCTAGAAAAAGTTCGTTTGCCGTTTTTCCTTTTTCCCAACCGCTGAGAGGAAATTGCAGTATGTCAGGTTTTTGTTCATAACGTGCGCTTGTCGTTAGCACATTATTAACGTAAATTAGGTCATTTGCAGTTGTATTAATAAAACGATTCGTTTTCAGCTTGAAGCGACGAATATATTCAGAGACTAATAAATGGTTGTTAGGTATTCTCATAGCACCAAAATCTAAATAATTGCCAGCACTAAAGGGCTCGCGGACTGTATAAATTCGTCCACCAATACGAGAATTCCCCTCCACTATGGTTACATAATGGCCAGCCTGTTTTAAAAGAGAGGCTGCCACAAGCCCGGCCATCCCTGCCCCTGCGATTAGGATTTTTTTCGGCTCTTTTCCTTTATTTAATCCATTTTGAATTAGCCGGAGCATATCATTCGGATAATTCAAGTAATGATATTCTGTCGCAATTCTACTCATCCGTCCCACTCCCCTCCTTTTCATCCTATGTAAAGATGAGAGTGGATATGATGGGAGAAAAGCTCGCAACATCAGCAAAATATCTACTCACAGCTAGAATTTACAACGCTCTAACATAAAATTTCCTCTAATTTAAAGCCACCTTTTCAATTGTCCTTAATTGGATTGTCACGTCTGAAATTCGGATGACTTCAAATATTGATGAAAACGCACCCGAACATTAACAAAATAATTGTTGATTGAGCAGATGAGAAGTACAATAAAAGAAACCGTGCATTAAAGATTGACTGAAAAGGAAGAATCCTATGAAAGAAATCATTGTTGATATTCTTACTTACATAAAAACCAATCTATCTGACGAGTTGACTATCGAAGAGGTAGCCGGCCACTTCGGGTATAGTAAATATCATTTTAGCCGTGAGTTCAAAAGATTGACGGGTTTTTCAGCTGCTGATTATTTGTCTTCGATCAAAATTGAACGAGCGAAGCAAGAATTACTAAAACAAAATTTTTCAGTCACTGATTCGAGTTTTGATGCAGGATTTTCTAGCTTAGGCACATTCTCAACTACTTTTGCGAAAAAAACCGGTCTTTCACCTCGTGAATACAAAAAACAAGTCGAATCTCTTTATGGAATCACTAAAGAATATGAAAGAAAATATCCATGTACCCTTCATTATTATTCGGAAGAAAAAAATACCGAAAAAAAATAACCAGCTCTCTTTAACAATCCATTATCCTGAGAATTATGAATCAAGTATCACGTTTGCCGGCCTGTTCCGTAGTCCTATCCCTAACCACAAACCCATTGTTGGCACTGCTTTAACTCAAACAAATAGACATACCTTTACTCATATTCCAGATGGAGACTACTATCTATTGGTCTGTTCTATCGAAAAGACAATGAATCCATTGCGCTATTTTGTGCTTAATGAGTGTTTACGAGGAAAAGTGGAAGAAGTTTTACACTTTCCATCCTCCGAACATTCCCATGTAGAGGTGCACTTACGCCCTCCTTTACCTGAAGACCCTCCGATTTTAATTAATTTGCCTAAATTATTAGCCGATTCTTTTCCATTCCGCAATCTATAAGAAGTACCTCCTCCTCCTTTGTGCCAAAATATAATTGAAAACATAACAAAAGGAGGAGACAATCGTGCTTTTATTATTTATCTACCGCAGCAAAAGATGAGAAGCAGCAATTATCCAATCGCCGTGAAAGCTTTAAAAGATGCTGAAAAAGAACAGATATGATTTGTGATCAGATGTGAGAAATCACTTAAAAATAGTTACGGAGTATTCAGGTAATGTGTTTGGACTCCCATGGTAGAGATGCGAGACTTTTAAAAGAAAGTGAGCGCTCTAACTAATGCCTGACATGGATTGCTTTACTGATGGAAAATTGAGATTCAAAATGCTTTAAATTAATTAATAATGAAAGGACGTCTTTATTATGGAAATAAAATTAACCCCTTATTTATTATTAAACGGAAATGCGAAAGAAGCTGTTACCTTCTATGCAGATACCTTTGGAGCTGAAGTGGAAAGTATGGAGCTTTTAAAAGATTGGCCTCATGAATTTGAAAATGGGATTCCAGAAGGTTATGAAGAAAATGTCATGCACGCACACATTAACATTGGCACTTCACAGTTAATGCTTGCTGATGCTTTGCCAGGCCAAGATTTTACAGCAGGCTCAACAATTACCATTATGATTGATTTACAAGAAGTAGAGGATGCGAAAAGATTATTTGAGAAATTATCTGTTGGAGGAGAAATTGACACGCCTTTAAGCGCTACCAGTTACAGCCCCGCTTATGCTCAATTGACTGATCAATTCGGTATTACATGGCAAATAGTGACAGCATTTAAAGACGACGAGCAAGCATAATTTAAGTCACTGTTGAAAAATGTGATTGAAAGAGAGAAACACCATTCAAAAGTAAAAGATAAACAAGAATTTCACCTTATTCCAAACTATAACATTGCAAACCTTCGATGGAAAAATCTAACTGGCTGATTAATTTAAATGTCAACAGTCACTACTTTGTGCCCACAGAAAAGATGAACTGTTCAATGTGGACAAATGACCTCAATCTTGTTTATAAAAAAGTTTGGATATGCCTCCGTCCTTTTTAGTGAGTGAGTGCATAGCCAAACTTTTTCTCCTCTCATGAAGACAAGAATAAAAACTTTGCTGAGTAAGTCATAATTGCTTTTTTTACCTTGACGGCTTACTTTATCTCCAATTTTCTGCATACCATTTGCAACCGAAAGCTCATTATTCAATTTTCCTTCATGCACTCACCTTACCTTTTCTCGAACGCTAGCTTCAAGCCGAACCCTATGAGGATAAGCCCTGTTGTTTTGTCCATGATTCTTTGAACCTTCGCTGACATTAACCATTCTCGCAAATAATTGATGAAAAACACATAAACAAAAAACCATATAATCGATAAAATCGTGTACACAACTCCCATTGTAATAAGTTGTATCGTTACATTGCCTGAACCATTCACAAATTGGGGAAGAAAAGTGATGAAAAACATCGCCACTTTTGGATTTAGAACATTCGATAACAGCCCTTGCGTGTAAGGTGATTTCCTTCCATTTTCCCCAAGGTCGGACTTGCTATCCTTCTCCTTTTTGATAAAAGAAGATGCTCCAAGATAGATAAGATAAATAGCACCAATATATTTTACAATTTCAAAAGCAAGAGCGGACTGCATGAGGATTGCCGAAAGACCAAAAGCTGCTGCCACTGTATGAACCAATGAACCAGTCGTAATTCCTAGCGCCATTTTATAGCCATCTTTTCTACCATCTGAAATCGTTCTTTTTGTAATCAGCGCCGTATCTATCCCTGGACTCATGACAACAAAAAGTGATAACAATAAAAAGGTCAAGAAATCATTCATTTTAAACACCCCTACTCATTGAAATAAAACTCTACACAAAATATAATTTAATTATATTAAATATAACTTAACATAGAATGATATTGTTGTTTAGTAATTTTTTAATGACCATTAAATTTAATGTAAACAAAAAGGCGGAGGAATCATGGAAAATATAAATATCGGTAATAAAGTGAAGAAGTATCGCGAAGAGAAGGGGCTGAGTAGCAGGAAGTTGGCCAAGACAGCTGAGATAACTCCATCCATGTTAAGTCAAATAGAACGCGGCCTAGCTAATCCATCGATCCAAACGTTAAAGATACTCGCGAAGGCTCTTGATGTACCTACTTTTAGTTTTTTACTTGAGGATACCCCTACTGCCGATTTAGTGGTAAGATCGAAACAGCGCAAGGAAATGATTGTCGATGGCTTAACATACGAACTCATTTCCCCAAATTTCACAGGTACATTGGCTACAGCCATTATGAATATACCTCCGAAAACCGTATCGTCTGAAAAGCTGCTGGAGCATAAAGGGGAGGAAATCGCCTATGTGCTTGAAGGGAAAATCAAAATCTATTTAGATCGTGAGGAGTATATATTAGAAACGGGCGATAGCGTTAAAATCCCCGCACATATGCGTCATAAATGGGAAAATATATTTGAACAAACAGCTTCCATCTTATTTTCTGTTACACCCCCGTCTTTTTAACGTTTTTTTACTAAAGACTTTTGGTTCTCCTCATGCGAAACCAAGGTTTCACACGTAATGACTCAAAAAACGGCATATTACAAAACGCAATAATATATTCAGGAAAGGAGCAACAATTATGCGCTCAGAAAAAGAAAAAATGCTAGCAGGTGAAATGTACAATCCAGCCGATCCAGTTTTAGTAAAAGAACGTGAGGAGGCAAGACGCAAGGTTCGAATTTACAATCAAACGTTAGAAACTGAGGGAGAAAAACGAACCAGTTTATTAAAAGAATTGCTTGGATCAACAGGTGATCATATCTATATGGAACCGAATATCCGTTTTGATTACGGGTATAACACCCATGTCGGAGAGAATTTTTTTGCTAATTTTGACTGTACCATTCTAGATGTATGTGAAGTACGCATTGGTGATAATTGCATGCTTGCCCCCGGTGTACAAATCTATACAGCGACACATCCACTTCATCCCCATGAACGTAATTCAGGAAAAGAATATGCAAAGCCGATTTCAATTGGAAATAATGTGTGGATTGGCGGCAATGCGATCATTAATCCTGGCGTCACAATCGGAAATAATGCCGTTATTGCTTCCGGGGCAGTCGTGACGAAGGATATACCAGACAACGTTGTTGTAGGTGGTAATCCCGCAAAAATCATTAAGGAGATTGAACGATAATCACTAATATTGACAACGAAACCGACCTCCAAAAGGAAGCCGGTTTTATTTATTATTCTGCTTCAATCCCATTGACAATTTGCGTAAGTGCTTCTTTTATTGGTGTTGTTGACCGACCAAGAACTTTAGCGAAATCTTCACTCTCTATTGCTAGTGAGCCTTCACGTATGTCCTTTTGAATATTGACCAGCATTGGAATGAGGAAATCTGGCAGTCCAGCACTCTTCATGATTTCACCATAAGTAGCATCATCCACTTTTTGCATTGTTACCTCTTTACCCAATACTTCTCCAATTGCTGTGACAAGTTCCTGCTGTGATAAGAGTGGTCCAGAAAGTTCATAGGTCGTTTTTTCATGTCCCTCACCAGCAAGCACCTTAGCAGCCGCTTCCGCATAATCCTGCTGCAGCGCCCAACCAACCTTTCCCTCTCCTGCTGAAGTTACCCACGGGGCACCAGCTACAACACCTTGAATACTTGGAATTTCATTCTCCAAATACCAGTTATTGCGCAAGAAGGAGTAGGGAATCCCTGTCTTCAAAATTGCTTCCTCCGTTGCTTTATGCACCGGTGCCATGGAATTCGTGCTTTCCTGTGCATTGGCAATGCTCGTATAAGCAATAAAGCGAACTCCAGCCCGTTCCGCTGCAGCTACTGCGTTGAAATGCTGGCGAATTCTTGTATCATTATCACCATCGGCTGAAATCAGCAACAAACGCTCAATTCCTGCAAAAGCTGAATCCAATGTTTCTGGATAGTCAAAATCCCCTTGACGGACCTCGACTCCACGCTGCAGCAGTCCTTCTGCTTTCTTTGGCTCACGAACACTGACTGCTAATTGTTCTACAGGTACTGTTTGTAGCAAAGTTTCCACTATTTTGCTGCCAAGCTTCCCGGTTGCTCCAGTTACTAACATTTTCATCTTCTTTTCCCCCGATCAATTTTTTATGATTACCTGTAACCATTTTAATTACAACCATAAATCCTGTCAAGAATTTTACACAATCATTACCTATTTCATGTAGTGCTTTCTATTTAGTATAATAATAGTCATATCGTATAATAGCCTTAAAACTCTCATAAAGTTGGTGATTCTCTATGTCGATCAGCAGCCGTTTTGCTGTAGGCGTTCATATATTAACCTTGATTGAGTTTAATAAAGAAGGAGTTAGCTCTTCAGAATATATCGCCGCCAGTGTGAATACAAATCCCGCACTAATAAGAAAAATTGTCGGCATGTTAAAAAAAGCTAAACTAGTGGAGGTCCATCCAGGAATTGCGGGAGCAAAGCTTGCTAAAAACTTATCGGAAATTACTTTATTGGATGTGTACAAAGCAGTTGATGTCGTTCAGGACAACGAATTATTTAACATCCATGAAAATTCAAATCCGCAATGCCTTGTCGGTCGGAACATTCAAGATGCGATTGCCCCTATTTTAGCAACCGCTCAATTAGCTCTGGAAAAGGTTTTGAGCGGTGTCACGATTGAAGATATCGTTCAAGACATCATAAATAAAGAAGAACAAAATAGAGAAAGGTGAATTTGAGCGTACTCAAATTCACCTTTCTCATGATTTGAAGCTATTATGTCCTAGCTCCTTATCACTTGCTTAAACACTTTTTATCCATACATATATTTATCGGCGCTTTTTTTCATATATCGGCGAAACTTGGATTATATCGGCGTTTTAAAAAATATATCGGCGAAAAAGCAAATTTATCAGCGAAAAAAACAATATATCGGCGAAACTCAGTATTCAACCTATTAAAATGGTTTTAACGCAACGGTTTCTTCCGTTTCTAAGTTTGCAATCATATCCAACCACTTCTGAGGCTTGTTTGGTAACACGGTGTAATATCTTTTTAAAAATGCCACCACGAGCTCTGCCTTGATTTCATTCACTTCAGGGTCTATCGTTAAAAAAGAAAGGTCTAACCCCTCAACTGCTTCTCCATCATTATTCCAAGACGGATGCACATATGGAAAATCTAAACGGCGATAGCCTAAATGAGACAACACTTCACGGCGCACATAAGGGTCCATCGGTTTGACGCCACCAAATTCATAGTGCTCGACCCGATATGGATCATAAATTTCTGCAAACATGCCAAATAGCTGTTTTCCATTTGTTTCCGCTAACGCTTTTAAATCGTCTGCTCTCTTATTGGCTAAAAAAGGGCCGATACCAAGTCCGGCTTCGCCGATAATCGTAAAATCTGTCATTGCGACATTAAAATTCTCATAATAGCGATATTCTGTTGCTCCAACCACTTTTCCTTCGTGCACAGCAACAAAAACCCTAATTCCCGGATCTTCTAACGGCTCCCTCCATAGCTCAAACTCCAATACTTCTTCTGGTGGAAAAATATTTTGCATTAGCTGATGCATTTGCTCAAACAGCGGATCATCTATACTTGTTATTCTTATGTACTCCATTTTTCGCTTATCCTCCCTTAAATAAAAAACTGCACTTTAATATTAAGCAAAGATAGAATATCACATGAAGTTGCAAAAAGCTTAAAAAATTCATGCGCTAATCCCTTAAAGCATTTCCTTGCTTTAAGGGCAGCAAAACTGTGATAAGAAGTGCCAGTGCGAAGCAAGCCCCGACAACCGAAAAGATTAGGCACACTAGTTGTAAAGAAAACCATTCCGCAAGAAAACCTAAAATTAGGGTAAAACCAATTTGAACGATACCTTGCAGCATATCGGCCATGCTTCCAAATCGCCCCATAATGCTTACAGGGACATTGTTTTGGAAAAAGGTTGCATAGCCCGCATTGGCAAAGGCCATAAAAAAACCGAGAAAAACAAAGGCTGCCGTTGCTGTTATAAAGCTGTTCGAGGAATAAAACCACGCATATCCAACCGATGTTAAAAACATCCCTGCTCCTAAGTACCATTTCAAGGGTACTTTTTTAGCGATTACTGCAGAAACAAAAGCACCTGCTAATGCCCCAACGCCAGTAATACTTACAATCACCCCATACTCCCAATCTGATAATTGCAAAATTTGTTTAATGAATGTAACCTCTTGTGAATCAAGGGCAAAACCAATTAACATCGCAGTTTGAAATAAGGCATAAACAATCATAAAAAACTTCGCCTTCATTACATAGGTTGTCACTGTCCGCCAATCATTTATTAATAGCTGCCAGCCTACACGCTCTCTGTTACGATGCTGTCCTTCCTCAACATTCGGAAGAAGAAATATAAAAAACGCACAGACTAAAAAAGTGACCGCATTAATCATCATGCACAATTCGGTTCCGAAGTACATAATGAGAACACCTGCTATCGCCGGACCTAACAGGAAGGCGCCTGAATTGGTCATACTCATGATTGAATTAAATCTTTTTCGATTTTCCTGAGGAACCAATTTTGCTATATATACTGTTGAACTTGGTCCAAAGAAAGCTCCAACGATATTAATCAACAATAGTAACGCGTAAATGATCAACAATGAGCCGATAAACGGAATGCAAAATACAAGCAAACCCCTGACCAGATCAATCATTATCATTAATCTTCGCTTGTTTACCCTGTCTATAACACTCCCAGCCCAAGTGTTTGTCAGTAAAATAGCAATCGGTCTTATAATATATAAGCCTGCCACAGCAGCCGCCGAACCGGTTAACTCTAAAATGGATAAATTTAAAGCAATTAAATAGATCCAATTTCCCAAATAAGAAATCCCTATTCCTAAAATTAGCAAAATAGGATTCTTCCATCCTTTCATTCACTCACCCAATTCTAAGCTGAAAAGCTTTCACTTGTTTCTTTCTTCTGAGATAATTTGTTCAATTCCTTTCATCACCCCGTATGCACCTTCAGATTTATTGGAACAAACAACCACAGTTATACAGTCACTAGGATAAAAAGCAGAATGAAAGCTTACACCAGGGTCATAACCCATCACGTGATATTTGTGCACCTCTTTCCCTTTCTTCTCAATCCAAACACCATAGCCATAATGATCTTCTTCTTCATCTGCTTGAGCGTGTGGGGTGAGCATTTGCTCAAGTGTTTCTTTCCTAATGATATGTCCGTTCACAAGGGCATTCCAGAACTTCCCCATATCGTTTACGGTCACATATGCACCGCCATCTGAACCGCCTTTGGCAGGTAACGAATAAATATTGGTTTTCCATGTTCCATCAGGAAAATCAATATAACCAACTGACGTGTTAGACGGAAGTGCATCAAACTCAAAATAACCTGATTCCATCATGTCAGCTTGAGGAAAAATGTTTGTTTGAATGTAATCGGAAAAGGCCTGACCACTTGCTTGTTCAATAATCAAACCTAATAAAATATAACCAGCGTTATTATAGTGAAATCTCTCTCCAACATTTAATTTCATTGGCTTATTCTGAAATAATGGCAGAAAATCTCGCAAGCTTCTTATTTTATACATTGGATTATCAAGCCACAATTCTTCGAAGTCGTCCATCACTTCCTCATCAAAGTAATCGGGAATTCCTGCAGTATGTGTTAATAGATGATGAATCGTTATTCTCTTATCAAAATGAGGAAATTCAACATTGAGACACTCATCCAATCTTGTTGAAAATGATAGTTTTCCCTTCTCCACTAATTGACAAATGCCAACGGCTGTAAATATCTTACACCCTGATGCAATTCCGAAGCGTGTAGCATAATGATTTTTTAGTTGCTCGGAGCGATTTGCATAGCCAAAGCTTAGCTCTATTATCTGCTCCATCTCATTTGCAACCAAGACAGAACCAGAAAATTCATTCTCATTTTGCACATTCTTTATTTTTTCAAGCAATCTAGTCTGCATCCATTTCTCCAATCCAAAAAAGTTTTGTTTCTTCAATACTTCCATACAAAAGGCTAGAATCCTTCTCCCAAAACAAAACTTCTCACTGTAAAGCTAATTTTCTATTGATATTTCATTCGCGTTATTTCTAAATAAGTTTGAAAAACAGCAATAAAAATGTATATTAAAAGTAATGACTTTGTTCATCAGAATGGTTGATAAAGCGGTTTTGGGCTCATTTCGTGTACAGCCTTGATTTTCAGGCCTTTTTAATATAAAGCCTCTAATTCCATAGAATTAGAAAGACTATAGGTAGGATGGTGTCCATATGGCAAAGTATGAAAAAACGATTAATGGTAAGTTTGAAGAGGTAATCAACCAATTGCAAAATGATATTAACAACAGTGGAATAAGTATGAAGTTAGTCGCAGAAAGCAACTACACGATTGAAGATACTAAAATAGCCGTTCGAGTCTATGATAAATATTTTATGAGAAATGGCAACAGGGCTAGCTTAAGCCTTACTGTAGTCGGTTCTCACAATACTATTTTCATATCAGCAATTGGCGCTGGCGGAGGAAGTGGTGTTTTCTTTAACTTTAGTCTCGGCGCCGAAGATGATATGGTGGAAATCGTCCGAAAAAGTATAGAACAAATGGAATAATCCTTTTTTAATGAGCACGCCGCTCAGTTCCCAGCTTAACAAATATGATAATAAAAGTACTTAATTGTTTATTTCGATAAACTATAGGAGAGATTAGATGAATAAAGACTTAACCCGTTTAGGCTACTTTTTATTTTTTACAGGAATCATATTATTTGGCATCATGCATCTGGCAATTGCTTTATACATTCCTAATTTATCAGGTTGGAGTGATCCGCCTGGCAAACTTGCAATAGTACTAGGGGAAATCATTGGCTGGGTTCCTTATACATTAAGCATCATTTTATTAATAACTGGTTCATTGATCATCGTTTGTGAACAATATCAAAATTCACAACGAAAACGCAACAGCTCCAAAAGCAAAGGGTGACCAACATTACTCTTTTATTAGGAGCATTCCAGCGTTTCGAGCTGAAAAGAGGAAAAATTAAGCGCCTTATCATTCTTTCAACACTTTGATTCTTACGTCTAAACTCGGCAAAAAACAATTTCTTGTTTTAAGTTTTTATTGAGCTTAAAAACGGCTGTAACTAATGAAACGGATAATGACGTTAATGGAGCAATCATCACCTGGATACACTGACTTCTACTTTAATTTAGTAAAAAGCTTACCATTGTTTAACTCACACCAATCATCTAATTCATCATACGTTTCTTTAACTCCATATTTAGCTAAAAAATCTTCCTTTGTTTCAAATACTTCTACCAAGCCCTTTTCTATTGAAGTTACCATCTGAAAAGGATTTAGTTGAAAAACTTGAGAAACAGCTATTAACTCACCTATATGAACCATGTCAGCGATATTTTTCATTATATATCCTCTAATAGCAGTTAGAGGTGTTCACTCCTTCCGTTAGAAAAGGATAACCATACAAGTATTATTTTCAGTATCGACAATAGTATGTATCAGTTAGATGGAAGCTGTTACGCAATAAAAGAAGGTTTGCAAAGGAAGCATAATGTCTATTCATCAACCTTTTGATTACAAATTGTCAGACAAATTAAAGCGCAGGATCATTGAGGGTCGATTGTTCTGCAAGGATTAAGCGAAGGGGCTTCCTTCATGAAAATATCTTAATGACCGACTAAAGTTTGTTAGAAATTTAGCGGAATTTGCTTGAAAAAGAAACCCAAACCCCGCTGTTTGGATTTTTAGTTCATTGATTGCCTTAATAGACGTTTTGCGCGAAAAAGTCTTGTTTTTACAGTCGAGATGTTAATATTCAAATATTGTTCGATCTCTTTCATTTTCAAATCTTTCATATACGCCAAATATAAAATTTCTTGATATTTGTCAGGGAGGCTGTTCATTTGCTTATGAACTTCCTCCCCGAGCTGTTGCGTCATCACTTCTGATTCTGGTGTCTGTTCATTGGCAATAAAGAATTCGGAGGTTGGTACCACTCTTTGGTGATAACTTGTTCTTAAATGATCCATACATTGATTTCTCGTTATTGTGTATAACCACCCTTTAATCGAATGGAAGCTTTCTAATTGTTCCTGATGGAGATAACATTTTATGAAAACCTCTTGAACAATATCTTCCACAAGATATGAGTCCATTACATATTTCCACGCTAATTTTTTTAACTCAAGACTATACATATTCACGATTTCTTCAAATTGAATACCATTAAGATTCTCTCTCATCTTCATCACCAAAACCTATCTTTTTAGAGAAATGAAATAAAATTTCCTTCTCGTTCTTTCTTCAAACGTCGATCATTACTCAATATCATGTATATTAAGACTGTCTTCGTTGTAATTTGCACTATCGACTTTTAACTTTCCCTCATATAAAGTTTCGCCTGTTTCCATATCCCCAATAAAAAGACTGTGACCGTCATTTGATAAATACGTTAAATAAAATTTTCCATTCATCAACTTTAAGAAGCTGGATTCAAAACCATTTTTCATATCAGGTCGATTAAATACCTCTTTCGCGCTCCATTCGTCCTTTTCAATATCATATTGATGCAATTCGAAGCCTTTTTCCAACAGAACTGGAACGAAGATGGAGGAACCAACGATCACTGCTGAGTCAAAGCGGAGTTCTTCATCTGATTTTTTAATTTCTTTATATTCATTTGTCTCAACGTTCAGCACATATTGTTCCTTTGCAATCAGTTCCTCTTCCTGATAGTAATAGCCATTTTCCTCAACCTGTTTAATTTCGGAATTCTCTTTCAACACCAAGACATAGTTCTTTCCTCCTATAGAAGAATAATCTCGAACCACTCTTAAACCTTCCCACCTATTCTCGGTATGTGATGTTGAGAGAATTTCTTCTTTATTTACGAAATTTTTCGCTTTCAGATCAAAAGTATACACACTTAATTCGCTTCCACCATCGAGGAGAGAGGTTTGTGACATGACCTTTATTTGCTCATTGATTACTTCGACATTTGCTATCTCAATCCAGTTAACCCGTTCTTTTTCGGGAATATCATACTCAACTTTGATCGTCTTGTTTGACTTTTTATTTAATACTTCCATTTCAAAAGAGAAGCTTCTAACTGAAGAAAAAGGATTCTTGCTCTTTATTGTCGCATAAGCTAATAAATTCTCATCTTCATAAAAATTGTTTGTTACTAAATCCTTTCCTCTCATAAAATTTCGGTGTTCATCAATTAATCTTTTTAAAACCGGATTAGCAGTAGTATGAAGCAATTGTTCCAGAAAAGATTGATTATTGAAGATGACTGTTTCTTCCTTTGAGACTTGCTTAAAGGATTGGAGCAAATCGCCAAGTTGATAGTCACCATATATAATTAAGTCATTCAATTCAGCGTCATCGCCACTTATTTTTTCAATCTTGATAGTCACATCATTTTTCGCAGCTAAGCTTGATTGTAAAAAGTATGTTCCCAGCACAATGACCATTACGATTGAAATTACACTAATTTTCCAATAACGTTTCATCTAACTCACTCCCTTATACCCTAATTTTATGCTTGATGAGCTTGTTCCCTACCCATATAGCACCAGCTAAAACGAGCAAGGCTGCCCCAATTTCTAGCAAGAATAATTCGATTGTATAGAAATATCCTTCAAGAACAAACGCATCAAATAATGCAGGTCCTAAAAAGACGAGAATGGAAACAGCAACATAAATGATGGCATAGAAGATGCCTTTTAAACGGTACGAACGTTCAAATAGGATAGCTGTAAAAATAACAAACACGGCAATGATTCCCGTTCCATAATAGAGGATAAATTCAATCAGTGTTTTCGGAAATAATAAATATAAGTAATATAGATTTTCAGTAATTTCAGGCACAGTCATATCGATGCGAAACTCGGATGGAACGAGCCATTTTAACAATTGGATTTCAATCGGGAATAATAAAATCTGGAGTGCAACAAGACCTAAAACAAACAAAATAATCGTTGTTGCTTTTGCAAAATAAATATTCATCCGCTCCGTCGGCAGCATAAATAAGCGATAACTAAATGTGTTTTTTCCAAACCAGTCACGATACCAAATAAAAAACACATAAATTAATAAAGTCACGATACAGAGAGCAATTGGCCCCATAAACCAGCCTGATTGCGAAAAATTATAGATGGACATTTTCCCAAATTGCTCAATAAACTCGCTTTGCGGCATTAAATTCACATTAATTTCTTGGTGAGCCCGATTCAAATAAGTTTTTGATTTTACGATGATTCCAATTATTTCTGAAAGAATTGTAATCCCTATTAAGATAAGATAAAAACGAAAAAAGCGTTCAAACTCAAAATTCACTAGCTTCAAATAACGGTTCATCCTCGATACACCTCTCTCATCACATCAACAACAGATTTCCCCTCGGTTTCCCTAATCTCTTCCGTATCGAATTCTTTTAAAATCACACCATTATCAAGCAAAACCGCCTTATCGATTAAATGCTCAATATCATTGATTTCATGCGTTGTAATAATAACTCCTCGATCTTCAATTAAATGACTTGTAAACACATCAGCAATCTGCTCTCGACTAAATATATCAATTCCAGAAAAAGGCTCATCCATTAAGATATAATCAACATCCAAGGCCAATCCAAGAATAAGGTTCACTTTTGCGGTGTTCCCTTTTGAAAGTTCAGAGATACGGTCCGTTTCATTCAGGTTAAAAAAGTTCAGAAGCTCCTTTGCCCTTTCCATGTTCCAGCTGTTATAGAAATCTGCCATGAATGTAAAAGCTTCACTAATTTTCATACTTGGCAACATTGTAATCGCATCAGGGATAAAGGTAACTTTTTCATAGCTGCCTTTATTAAGTGTTTCTCCATTAATCAGAATTTCGCCACTATCTATCGGAGTAAGAGCCATAATTGCCTTCATAATCGTTGTTTTCCCTACACCGTTAATTCCAATTAAACAAGTTATCTTTCCTTTCTCCGCTGTAAACGAAACACCTTTTAAAACCTGCTTCTTGCCAAATTTTTTCGTTACATTTTTTAGTTCAATCACAGTCAAATCCCCCCTATTCATTACACTCTTTTTTATATTTTTGCTCGATGATTGGCAAAACTTCATCTAATGGCACATTTATCGTTCTAACTGCATTGACAAAAGCATCCACTGCTTCTAAAATTAATTCGCTTCGTACCGCCTGGAACACTTTTTCGTCTGTCGTCATCCGACTTGGTAAATTTCCTTCAGTAAAAATCAAGCCCTCTTCCTCCATTTCTTTATACGCCCGCTGCGCTGTGTTTGGATTAATCTTCAATTGATTCGCCAGCTCTCTTCTAGAAGGAATCTCCTGACCTGGTTCAATAACCCCTGTCGCCATTTGCTCCTTAAAATGTCGAATAACTTGCACGTATACAGGATCCCGGTTGTTAAACTTAATTTTCAATAGATCCATCTCCTAATAAAAAAATGTGTGATTGTGTGAAAATGATGTATTAATGAGTTAATACAGATTGGGCAAAAAAATCATATGTATTAAACAATTAATACAGTGTTAGCAAATTTTTTTCCTCACAACTTGTTCAAACAAAAAGTTTAAAAACCACTGTATCATCCAGTTAATACACCACCAACAAAAAATTGAAGGAACCTGTGTTCCTTGCTTATGTATTAACCGTATAATACACCAGATATATGTATTATATGGTTAATACAGCTTGAAAGTCAAGAAGATATTTATTTTTTTTTCATAAACATGGCTGAGCCTATACTAAAAGAGTGCTTCAACTTTATAAATATGCTATGCGAAACCCTAGTTTCACATGAAATAAATCAAAAATCAAGATTTATATATAACAAAGCCTATTAAGCTGCTTCAAGATTTGTGCTACTTTAAGACAAATCCTTTTCTATTTCCATATAATCAAGGTACCTCCCCTTTGCTCATTTGCGGAAAGCTCTTAATAAATCGCTCATTTGCCTCTTCTAACTTTTTATAATAATCACGATAAGAGTCGCTTAAAATTTTTAAATTAGTGATAAATATGTCGGTGTACCCGCTTTGTTTCTGAAATTCTAATAGGAGCTGCTGCATTTTATATGCATCTGTAGACTTATATTCTTCAGATTCGCGAAAACGAATGTACTTCTCAATCCTTTGCTTATTTGTTTCCATATACTCCTCAATGTCCTCAACTGCAGTTAAAATGGCCGTATTCATGTTCTCCAAGTCTTCCTGATCAAAAAGAGCCATGGAGCTCTTTAAGAACTCCTCGATTTCCTCATTGATTTCTAAATGATCGAGAAAGCTAAGAATCTCTTGATAGGCCCTTTTCTTCTCATTACTATTAATCGTTTCGTTTAAAAATCTTCCGAAATGAACCGAGAGGTAAATTCCATAACCACCTGGGAAGGACTGAGCGAGTTTTTCCTTGATAGTTAAAAGGGGGCTAAGCTGCTCCTCGATATATTGCTTGACCGGCTCGACCTGATAATTTTCTATTAACAATTCAAGACCCTTTTGTTGCTTATCAATTCTTTGCTTCTCCAATTCCTTCAAATACTTATATTTGGATAATGCTGCATGCTTATCACTACTTGAAATGATATCTTTGATTTCAGGGATGCCGAGCCCTAAATTCCGGAGAACGAATATTTCTTTTAAAACCAAAACATCCTCAGCACTATAGTTCCGATATCCGTTTTCTTCAATCTTTGGGCGAATAAGCCCTTGCTTTTCATAATATTCGATCGCTTTTTTTGTTAAAGAACATTCTTTACACACTTCATTGATCAACATGTTCATCACCTCATCAGGATCATAAGCCAATCCCTAAGGGGACAGTCAATCCTCAATGTATAAGTAAAACTGATTTCCCTTCTTCTCAACCGTCCCTTTAATATCACCAATCCCCTCGATAAAAAGAGAGGAATCTCGCTCTATCGGTTCTTGCTCTAATTTGAGTTGAAGTTTATCAAATTGTCGAAGTTTCTCACCGTATGCAACGACTGGTTGAGCGAATAAATATTCTCTTTCTTGGATTTTAACTTTGAGGAAATTTTTATGTAAAACTTTGCCCGCAAACATCACAATATTCATGGGGTCAAAAGAGGTTGCCTCCATCTTTCCAATAATCATGAGATGAATGCCTTCTTTCTCGTTAAACATGGTAAATTCAGCCTCCTTATTTTGGAAAACAGCATGAACAACCCTCTCTGTGTCAGAACTGACTTCAATAGTCCGAAAGGGAGCGTCAAAAACGCTAAGCTCCTTCACGTATTGATAGATGGTTTTTTCCGTACTAAAAAAGTTTTCCTTCCATCCTGGTGATAACTCATCCAACAATAGACACATAAACAAGCCAGAACTATAGCAGCTGCGGCGAATGTTTACCGTCGATTGATATTGATTTATTAACGGCTCACCATACTTTTGTAAAACTGTAGAAAATTCAAGTTGACTCGTTTCATAATAAGCATAAAGTTCCACATACCATGCAGGACCTTCTATCGTTTCTATTAAATTCTCATACTCAAGGTACGCCCCAAGCTGTAATTCTCTTTGTTGTCTGAGAGCGATAAATGTATTAACGTACTCTTTCTTTGTTAGCGGCTCCTTTTCCATTAAAGCATGATAAAGACTCAATCGTTCCTGATTTCGCAATTCCACGTTTTCTACCGTTATAGGATAGGTGATTCCCATTAGTTCATCTGGAAATCGCTTTTCTCCCTTTAAATGTTGATAGCCGTGAAATAATTCATGAACAAGGATCGAATACAAGTCTTCGTAATGTTTAAACAGCCTGAGATCAACAATCGCTGTTGGGTAGCCTTCATACATGATGAGGGTACAAGCATGAAATTGTTCCTTTTTATCCACCACTTGCTGATTGTCAAAGTTAGGATGGTTAAAAATATAGGCACTGGTTTCATCGTATAATGCATAGGCAACCTTTTCAAAACCTGGCCAATACTGATTTAGTTTAACCTGTTCTAAGTCCAACATAATTCGCTCAATATCATTCATCATTCTACAATTCTCCTCAAATAATTTCTCATTCTATTTTTCTAGATAGAAGGTGGGATATCCTTTAAAAATAAAAATGAGACAAAAGTCAACATCGACATATAACAAAGCAAAATTAAAAAAGATTGTCCCAAAATGAAGGGAGCTTCACTGGCCTCTTCGCTTTTCCCACAAGGGTTGTTCCAATTAAAAAAAGAAGAAAATCTCCTCTTTTTGACTAACCAATTAAAAGAGATTTTCTTACACTTGCGATCGTTCAGTTTTTATATAATTGCCGTCAGACTCATCACTCTACCCAATTATTTCATATAGCTCCCTTTTAAAACTCTCGATTTTTGTAAAAGTTAAGTGAAATGAGATACGAAACGAATAGAATGATTACAACTGGAATAAATAATAACAGAGCTATTTGAGCATCTGATGATGAATGAAATAAAGTTGAAATTTTTTGAATGAGGATCGAATCTTCTTTTTTACTAAGATTATCAACTAAAGTTGACCCTCCCGCTATAAATACGAAGAACAAAATAATACTTATCACTCTCGATTTCAGAAAGCCATATTTAAATATTAACGGCAAAGTAATAGAGCAAAATAAGCTTACCGCAACAATGGAAAAGAAAAATCCGCCAGAAGTAAAAGGAAGAACCTTTATAGGCAGGTTTAATTGATTCACAATCAAATAAATTAAATAATTCACAAAAGCTGCGTAAAGAGCAAAAATATATACGGAAATATATTTTGAAGAAACAATAGTATCTTTTTTGATCGGGAGACTAACTAACATAAGATCACTATTATTTTTGTCTTCCACTGCGCTTGCTCCTAGAGCCAACATATATGTTACTGCTAAGATGTTTACTACCAATCCGGAAGGGCCAATTTCCGATAAAGTGAAGGTAAAAAAGAAAATAAATAGCAAGGATAATCCGATTGCTCTTTTTTGCATGATCACGTCTTTTTTAATAAGATGATACATGTTGATCACTCCTTCTTGTGGAAAAGACCATAATATCTTCTAATGTTGGTTTTTCAATGATAACCGAATCTCCAAGGTATTGAAGTATCTCATCCTTATTTTGTGATAGCGCTTCAAAACCATATTGATTTTCCTTAATTCCAATAAAACGATTTGCTATGTTTGAATCAAGTTTATCTTTACTGCCTTTTACCACACAATATTCCTCCAAAAGTTCTTCCTTCGTTTTACTTAAAATAACCTCACCATTGTTAACTAAAGTAATGTAATCCGCTATTTTATCTAGGTCAGATGTAATATGAGTGGAAAAGAAAACAGATTTGTTTTCATCTTGCATTAATGACTGTAAAACATCTAATAACTCACTTCTAATTAGAGGATCCAAACCAGAAGTCGGCTCATCCATTAACAACAATTCGGCATTATGAGAAAGGGCAATCGCTAAGGAAAATTTCATTTTCATCCCTTTTGATAAATGTTTGATTTGTTTTTTTGAAGGCAATCCGAAGTCTTTCACATATCTTTTGAATAAATTTTCATCCCATTGACTGTAAAATGGACGAATAATATTCTTCATTTCTTGAACTGTTAAATCTTCATAAAAATGATTTTCATCATATACAAACCCAATTCTTTCCTTAACCGCAATTTCGTTTTTCTTATTATCGAGCCCAAATATATTAATATTCCCACTGTCTCTCTTGATTAGGTTCATAATTAGTTTGATGATTGTACTTTTACCGGCTCCATTAGGCCCGATGAAACCCATAATATAACCTCTCTCAAGAGAGAAATTCACATTTTTTATGGAAAAGTCTTTGTAGTTTTTACATAGGTTTGTAATTTCTAAAATTTTATTCAACCCTATCACCCTCAATTAAATGATTAAGTATGCCTTTTAGCTCTTCCTCAGTAAGCCCTGCTTGCTTTGCATGTTTGATAGCTTCACTCAATTTTTCTTCTACTATTTTTGTTTTGGTTTCTCGGTACATTTCTTTGTTAATTGAAGCAACATAAGAACCTTTACCAACGACTGTATAGATAAACCCTTCCCTTTCAAGTTCGTCATAGGCCCTCTGAGCTGTAATAACACTAATTTTAAGCTCTTTCGCTAAATTTCTTATTGACGGAAGTTTTTGTGATTCCTCCAATACTCCCTTTATTATGAGCTCTTTTAATTGGTTTACGATTTGTAAGTAAATGGGTTCACCCGAAAAATTTGATATTATTATATTCACTTTTTACCCCTCAAGCCGTTATTAGTGTACATAGATACTATATACACTAATAACACATATGTCAACTTTTACTATGAGAAAATTAATTTGTTTATAATTTTGACAAAAATTAAGACCTCCATGAATTGGAGGCCTTGAACAACCTGAAAAGCCAATGTCTCCTCAAGCATAGAAACCATTGGCTTTTTTTATTAATCATCTTTTCATTGTTTTAGATTAAACTACTTGTACCCTCCATTCGTTTTTAGAGAAGCATGGACATATAGTATTCGTCAACAAATTCTCCGTTCACATACAACGAGTCTCTTTTTATTCCTTCAATTTCAAAACCCATTTTTTTATACAAACCAATAGCTGCTTCATTTTGAGTAATAACGGTTAGCTCCAAGCGACGAATATTTTGTTCTTTGGCCCAGCCCTCCAAACCTTCAAACAAACGTTTCCCAATTCCTTTTCCCTGATGCTGCGCTAAAATCCCGACGACTATATATACACAGTATTTCTTTCGCTTAGGTTCTCCCCCAACTGCCATTAAATAACCGACTAATTCTTGATCCACTTCGGCAACAAAAATCGTTGAATTAGTGGTTTTATCAATTGCATCAATTCTTTTTCTTACATCTTCTGACTTTGCATTTCGTTCACCAGCTTCAAACAGCATAAACGGGGATTCACGCTCGACTTGATGAATTAAATTGACAAAGCTTTCAGCATCAGTAGGAGTTATTTGTCTTATCATCATTTCCTGCTCCCCCTCTTGTCAAAAGATTTTCCTGCAAACATAAATCATTCCATCACTATTCTGACTGATCGGAGTTTCTTTCCAATCTGAATAAAGGTGTACAATTTCAAATCCATGAGTGGAGAGCAATCTCTCCATTTCCTTGGGAAAAACATATCTTAAGCTAATATTCGTTCTTTTTTCATCGATTATGCTTCCATCTGTACCATAGTATTTTCGAATGGTCGTATAATGTTGAACTTGTTTGAGAGAATCATAGCTACTGATTGTGTACATATCAACTTTATAGGAAGTCTCCTTATCTATATAGCTTCGCCAATACTCCTCCGTGTTTGGCTGCAGCAATTCTTCGGCATTTGGAAATCTTGTCCCAAAAATAAAAATGCCATTATGCTTTAGATGTTTATTGATGGAGGAAAGGAGATGATTTTGCTCCTCATTCGTGAGGAAATGTTGAAATGAATTCCCAACTGAATAGATGAATGTACTCGTTAAACCCAAGTCTAATTCTGTGCAATCCTGCTGTACCCATTGAATCGCTAAATTTAGACTGTTTGATTTTCTTTTTGCTTCATCCAACATTCCTTTATGTATATCAACTCCAACTAGCTCATAACCATTTTTCGCTAATGGAATCGTGATTCTTCCTGTCCCACAAGCCAAATCAATAATTGGTCCAGTTGATTTAGAAACCCATTTCAATAAAAATGGAAGCTCCGGTAAATAAGATTCATTTTCCTTATCATATAGAATCGGGTCATCGTACTCTTCTGTATTATTCAATATTTTTCACGTCTCCTTTTTCATATAACTGGTCGATAATTTTTTCAAAATATATTTCCATGGACATCCATCTAGTAAATCGATCACCTGATCGAAATACTATAATAATTTGATAATTACTTTACCGAATATTCGAATTAATATTTACTAAACTTTATCATTTTAAAGGAGCGATTGCTATGTTTAGAATAGGAAGTATTTTTATCCCTGTGACAAATCTTGATAGGTCGATTGACTGGTTTGAAAAAAATCTCGCGGTAAAAAAAATGGCTCGTTGGGAAGATGGGGTGGGCTTCTACTTTCCTACTGGTTCAACTCAGCTAGCATTGGTGGAAGTTGAATCTCCTCAACCCTCTGAATTTGCGATCAAAGGTAAAGAGAAAAATGGATACTTCAACTTCGTAGTCGACAATATTGATGAAGCATATCAATTACTTACCGATAACGGAGTCACTACAGCCAAAATTAAAGATTTTGGCGGAATGAAAAGTTTTGATTTCTTTGACTTAGATGGTAATCCATTTAGTGTTGTTAATGAAGAACGAGACTCCCCTTTTTATTCTGGCCAAGTAAAAAAATGCAAATAATTAATACTAAAAGAATGGATTAGGGTAACATTTTTGCAATTCACACCACTTTTTTGACTGGATCCATGAGTACAAAATTTCATATTAATTAATACCTATAATTCTCTCCCAAAACGGATAATTTTCCAAATTAAGTTTACCTAAATTTATGAAAGGAAGGATTAAATTGGATGTACATACCTTTAGAATATTTAACAATGAGTACGATGAATTAGTCAACTTCATGACAGAAAATCATTGGACATATTATCCAAATCCAAGTCCTTCTATTCATGATATTAATGAAAACAGTGATGGAAGTGTTTCAGATTCCTTATGCTATGCCATAATTAGAAAGGATTGGGAAAATAAAATTGTAACCCCAATTAAACTCGAAGATCTGCCTTAAAAGAATGCCTTACCCTTATTTTTAGAAAAGGGAAAGGCACTCTTTTTTCAGCTTTCCACATTGCCATGGATTATAACATTATGCGCTCGGGCTATCCTTCTCTTTCAAACTTGGCGGCTTCTCAAACCAGCCCTTCTCAATCATTATTTTCGTTGCATCTTGTAAAAAAGCTGCATTTCTCAATAAAGCCTTCGTATACATCATACTAATATCTCTTCTTCCATTGACAGCAACGGCATTACCAAAGGCTCTAATTTTTATCGTAAACATATCAATTTTATGGTACAGCATAATTTTATCTGAAAAAGGAGAAAAAGCAGAAGATGTTACCAAATCGTTTAAAAAAGGAAGGGAAGGTAAATTTTCTTCATGCAATTTTTTCATATAATTTTCAATATTCCTAGTGGTGACTTTTTCTCCTCTTTCAAATAAAGTTCGAATTTCTTCATCCTTTGTTACTTTAGAAAAGGCACTAATTAATGCTTTACTGGTTACATTACTTTCAATTAAATCATAAAGATGGGTAATTTCTAACGCATGCATCGGTCTCACATGTCCAACAAATCCATTTAAAAAATCCTCATGAACAAATTCGATCTTCTCAGGCGTCGGGATGAGCGGAGGTTTCTTTGTGAAGCCTTTGTCAAGTGCAATATGTTTTATTTTCTCTATTAAATCAAGAGTGCAATCCATACAATACCTAAAAAATTCTTGAACGTCCTTTCTATAAACAAGTGGGATCGCCACATTATAAATACTCATTCCCGCTTTTGAAGTGTATTTTAAATAATGTACATAAAATTCATCTTGAAACAAGCGAGGAGCATTTAAATTGACATCTTCCTCGGAAAAACCATTTGGTATTGGTATATGATCCTTTATAAAAATCTCCGTAACCGTTTTTACAAATTCTTCACTTAGACCTAACGCCTCTTGCAATAAATTTTTTATGTCCTTGTCATCAACATGTTGAAGATAATAAGTTAATATATATTGCGCCATATTGTTTCCCATATACGTTGCCCATAGTTTACCCATTTCCACTGATGTTAATGGTTCGGAAATACTTGTCTTATCTGACATGGCGAACTCCTTTTATTGTTTTTAATTTTAGTTTGTTTCGCCATGCTAAATTTTATACTAATATTGTTATTACTTTAAGGGGAAAGTAAAATCTCATTTTCAACATGCTTTTTCGGCGATTTCCCGTGTTTTCCATGTTAAAATCTGCATTCACCTTCCATTCTTTCTGTTCCATCCACGTTCATCGAGACTATATTTTTAGGAAAATTAGGGGCCGGCATTGGGCTCATTGTGTTAATGACACTGCATTTAATCCCGTTTGCAAGCAAGTATAGTTAAGCTTTTCTGCCGAGGCTATGGTAGGCTCATTTCGTATGAAATCAAAGTTTCACACGAAATGAGCCAAAAATCAACATCGATCGCTCCTAATCTGCATTATCCTAAGACGTTCGATTGAAGTATCGTTTTCACTCTAACTTTGTTAATCAGTGCTTCTAAAATGTTTTAGCGCCCTTCTAGCTATTATGAATAAATATATACACGCTGCGTATAAAATAGTTCCCAAAGTATAGTTAATGGATTTTGTTTGAGGGCTTATTCCGTGTAAATCATTGTACAACTGATCTTGGCTTTGTGACCACGAAGTAACGAAGACGGTAATCGCTATTAAAAAAAAGGCAAAAAGTGCTTTTTTGTGAAATGTAATCTCAACAAAACTCTGCTTTAAGCAAGTGGCAAAACTCTCTTTAACATCTGAATATGTTCTTCGCTTTGCTTCAAAGGGAATCAGGAAATATACTAACAAGCTTCCCCATACAAAAGCCATCATCATCAAACTTGTACCATCCATAAATTCAATCCTTTCTTCCAGCAAACTTGTGGCGACCGCTTAATGGTAAAAACTAGCTATAATCATTGCAGCGGGATAAATTAATACTTGTCCTAAAATGGTTCCCAGAAACTTTGTAGCAATTAATAAAACGACAAGCGCTTTGACATCCCCATAGGGACGCTTTTTCCTCAATGCCTGATCGGTAATAATCGCTGCCTGTGGATCTACTAGTAAAGTAAGCAGAATCGTAGCGATACCGTTAATCATTCCGGATGAGGCAGAGGCAGACAAACGATAGTCTTCTCCTACAAAGAAGGCTGCATAATAGGCTGAAATAACTCCTATCGTATAAACCGCTGTAATGAAAGTATTTAAAAGTAAAAATCGCTTGGGAATTTCTCGATATCGCAAGCTGTTAATCATTCTTTTCTTCGGTCTCGTTGTATTTTTTACTATCCGCTTTATATTTGAAACACTTAGTGCTTCAACGACAATTGAAGGAACTGAACCTTTAACCTCAAGTCTATCTACTGCTTTTGAAAACAGCTTTAGAAAAGTTGGGATCAGACCAACACCTACTAAAGTGCCCATCGTTGCAGACGCTAAAACGAACCTAATCTCTTTAATAGGATCCATTTGATTAGCATACTCATGCCGATAAGCAGTCCGATTAAAGGAGCTTGAAACATATTTGCTGTCCTTGACACCAATACAAATATGTTAAATAGTGATAAGGATAATGCATATTTCCCACTTTTCACTGAATTTAAACGAACAGAGTAGGCTAGGGTGTCAATTAAATGAATAACGAAGGTCAGTCCCATTAGACTGAACAGCATACGATCACCTCTTCTATTAGACGAGAGATCGTTTTATATGTTTCATATTTTTCCCATTATTTCTCCACCTGTAAATAGGATTTGACTGTTCTATTGCCAACCGCTTTATCTTTCTGTTCACCAAAATCAGTTCTCCTAATATAACTCCTTACCGATTAAACTATCAATCATATATCGTTTATTGTTCTTGAGAAGGAGCAAGAGCATAGGACAATCTTCGAAACTATTAAAATTCGAACAAGCAGTTTGAGTCTGGTTCCCATCGCGTATCTTTTCATAAACCACTCATGGCCACATCTCCACCACTTCACTTATCGCCAAGTACAGCCCTGCGCAAAATGAATAAATGAACTAAAAGAGTCCGCCAATACCCTGGTGGACCCAATTATTCCGTTCATTTATAAGAGTTCATTATATCGTCGGGTAAATCACTAAGAAACAGTGCCTTACTTAACAGTTCAATATCAGCATGGATAAATTTTCTCTGACCATGACAATCATCATCTACTAAATGTTTTAGTTTTTGAACAATTAATTCGATTGGAATCAAAAAATACTTACTCCCCTTCGCTTTTTGCAAATATAAAAATAAACACATTGCTAAACTTACTTAAGTCTAGTCAATAATTGCGATTCCAACTCCGCAAGCTTCTGTTCTAAAACCCCCGTATAATAAGTTCTTGAATCTTTCTCCTTTGAGGTGAGATAAATAGGTTCCCCAAATATAAGATGCGCTTTTCTCCGAGTAAAAAGTTCCTTAAAATTATTTGGACCATTATAAACTACTGGAATGATCGGCACCTCTGAGCGCTGAGCAATTGTGATTGCCCCTTGTTTTAAAGCAATTTGCTCATTCGTCCTTGTTCCGCTTGGAAAAATTCCGACAATTTCTCCGTTTGATAACAGTCGTTTCGGAACTTTCAATACACTTGGCCCAGGGTTATCTCTATCAACCGGAAAAGCATTTAACTTCTTAAGGAGCCACCCCAGCATTCTTTTCTCAAAAAGTTGTTTTTTTGCCATATAATGAATTTTTGAGGGCAAAAGGGCGATTCCAAGATAAAAGATGTCGACCCATCCAGTATGTGTACACGCAATCACATAAGGACCTTGTTTAGGCAAATATTGCTTATTGTAAACCGCTATTTTCCCTCGCAAACACAAAAAGAATTTTATAATATTCGCAACAAAATAATACATTCGATCACTCTCTTTCGTTGTTCATGTTATGAAAAAGCTAATCCAACACTATTATTTTATCACTTACTGTTAATATCTGATACTAATTTTTAAGTACACTGCTTTTCTTGTTTACAAAATGATTTCCGTACTATTGCCATACCTGCAATTGTTGTTTTATGAAACTTCTATTGATCACGCTCTTTTTTCTTTATCTCTTCCATTAGCGTATTAAGCGTTGCTTCTAAGTTTGTGATTCTATTATTTAATTCAGAATTATTCATAGCATTTTTTATGACAAAATAGAGGATGAATGAATGTATCGTTAAAGTGATGATAATAATAAGTATCGCATTGCCCATAACATTCCACTCCCTACGGCTAAGTTTTCCTATTTTTATCCAGTTCTTTAACGTATTATTACATATTGCCCGACCCAATTCAACTCCTTACAAAAATAACTACCCTCCTCCTTGGCAAGTGAACTGAAATTATTTTTCCAACAATATATTTTGCATCATCACCTACCCCCTGCAATAAAGCAGAACCACGTTTTGATTGCCACGGTAAACCAATAAAATACAGTCCTTCTATATTTGATACTCCGTTACGATGGGTACTTTTCCCTCTGGAGCTAGTACACCATTAATATGTAACCATGGATACTCTATTTTAAAGCCTGTTACCCAAAATATATTTCTTACTTCAAGTGTTGTTCCGTCAACAAAAGTCACCTGATTTCCTTCTACCTCAATCACTTTCTCCTTTACTTTTACCCTCTTGTTCTTAACTTTCTTTTTTAAATCAAAACCGAATACCGGATCGCCTTTGCACTGAATGAGCTACGAGAAAGGAATCGCTGCCAGCATTTAAATTTCCTAATTTATCAACCACCAAAAAATACTTCGTTGACATAAGAGCAATGGAAAATAATTCAGCTTTTTGCTGACAGCAATATAAGTTTCCCTCTCACCAGAAAGTTCAGTAGCAATTTGCGCTCCGCTATTTCCCCCACCAACGACCAACACATTCCCATCTACTAATTGACGGGTGTTTTTATATTGTGAAGAATGAAGCTGGATTACGTTGTTAGAAAGTTCTTTCGCAATAACTGGAATATGAGGAATTTGAAAAGGATCTGTTGCAATAATGATATTTTTAGCAACATATTGGCCTAAATTTGTATGGATAATGAATGGATCCCCTTGTTTTGTCACGAGCATTACTTCTTCATTTAATTGAACAGGAAGTTCAAAGCCCTCATCCTATTTATTCATAAAATTTTGCCAACATCACTTTTGGACAATGCTTTGCATATTACTCACAATGAGCATTTTAAGTAATTTCCTTTACAAAAAAATAAAAAGACAGAGTTCGCTCTTGCTCATGATGAGATATGTATTAAACAATTGAGCGTGAATCGCTGTTTCAATTTCATCTATACGCAATACACCATCTTCGATTAAATGAATTCATTGGCAACCGTTAACACCCTTCTAATTCCATCCCCGAATACTGAATATTAGTGCATAACGTAAAACTTTAGTAAGTGTAAGAACGTTCTCCAGTAGTTCAATATTAATTTTAAAAATGCAAGTCTTTGATGTCACTATAGTTTTGAATATACAGATGTTGAATGTGGATTAATTTTCTATACCCTCCTGACCAACAAATATATTAACATTATACTGTCTTATATTATTGACAAATAAAAATTAGCTTTGTATATTTAAAAATGACAGGTGTGTCATTTTTAAATATACGGAGGAAGGAGAGCAGTATGCCCAAAGTTCCTAAAGATTATGAAGATAAAATGCGCAATGTTATTTTAGATGCAGCCCTAGAAGTTTGTAAAACGAAACCAGCTTATGAAGTTACTATGCGTGATATTATTCGTCAGACCAATCTAAGTATAGGTAGTGTGTATCGTTATTTTCGTGATATTGATGATATTTTTATTAGCTTGTCTAATCGTAATCAGAGTGAGTATCGACTATGGGAGAAATGTGAACCATTATTTGCGGAGGATCTAAGCGTACGTGATGTGTTGCTTAGCATATTTCATGTTTTAGGACAGCATTTAATCGATTCCATACCTGCGGAGGGCAAATTCACGTACGAAATGAACACCAAATTTTTAACTAATCCCAAGTTATATGAGGAGAAAAAAGGAAATATCACAGAGGTCACTGAGTTTGACAAGCTAATGCAGGTAACGATGCATTACCTTCAGGAGAAGGTAGAAAAGGGAGTTTTGCAACCGATCATGCCACTCGAGGACATATTTTCTTTTGCGGTCGTGTCCTATGATGGCATGGTGCGTGATCTAGTTCTTGCTAAATGCTATGCTCTACCGGATGATGGCGCCAAAATTTCCTTAAATGAAATGGCACTTACTTCAGCATTAGCACATAGCCTTCTCTATTTGCTGGGAGAGGGGGCGACAATTTCGCCATGATAACTAAACTATAAAGAGACTGGAGTCATTTTATGAAATCATTTATTCAAATCAATAATTTATTGCGAACCTACCAAGTTGGTGAAAATGAGGTAGCTGCAGTGAATAGCATGGAGTTTGAAATTGAACAAGGTGAGTTTGTGGTTATACTTGGCCCCTCCGGATCAGGGAAAAGCACTTTGCTTAATTTGTTGGGCGGCATGGATCAGGCAACCTCAGGCACCATTTTAATAGAAGGTAACAATATTGCGCAGTATTCACTTGAGGAATTAAGCCGTTATCGTCGTAGTGATATTGGTTTTGTATTCCAGTTCTATAATTTGATTCCTAATTTAACAGCGAAGGAAAATGTGGATCTTTCACGTAAGCTGTGCAAAGATGGTTTAGATAGTACAGAAATGCTCGAAGCCGTTGGTCTTGCCAAGCGTCTTCATCATTTCCCTGCTGAATTGTCAGGCGGAGAGCAGCAGAGAGTTTCTATTGCAAGAGCACTATGTAAAAAACCGAAGCTGCTACTATGTGATGAACCAACAGGAGCGCTTGATAGCAACACTGGTGCATTAATTATGTCTGTCCTATGGGATATTAGCAAAAAATATAATCAGACTGTTATCGTAGTTACACATAATGCAGCGATTGCAGATACGGCAAATAAGGTCATTCGTCTCAAGGATGGTAAGGTCATTGATATACAAATCAATGAAAATCCACTTCCAATGAATGAGGTAGCTTGGTAATGATATTGTTCAAAAAAATGTTACGGGATATTAAGCATGCAAAAGCACAGTTTTTGACCATTATTATTATCGCTGCTTGTGGTGTATTTACTTTTGTAGGTTCAATTACGGTGGGAAGCAGATTAGAAGAAAGCGTACATCAATTTTACAAAAGTGCTGACATAAATGATGTATGGGTAAATGTAGAGGGGGCTACCCCCCAAGATGTGGATGCAATAAGGAAGCTTCCTGGAATTGAAGCGGCGCAAGGTAGAACGGTGATGAAGGTTTTTTCGGATAACCGTGTGCTGGATTTGTTTGTTCTAAATGAAAATGTATTGTCTAAGCCATATTTAGCTACAGGTGAGCCTTTTGAAAGTGAGAAAGAAGGATTGTGGCTAGATCAGGAGTTTGCAAAAGCAAATGGATTTCGTATTGGGGATACAATTCGGATTCATACAGGCAATGGACAATCTGTTCCTGTCATAATTCAAGGGCTTGTGTTAAGTCCTGAGAAGTTAATCGATGTGTCGTCGGAAACATTGTCTACAAGACATGATTTGTATGGGTACGCTTATATGGGGGAAACTGCTGCACACCATACGTTTTCCTTTTCTGGCATGAACCAACTTTTAATAAAAATGAAGTCAGAGAAAAATATTCAAACACAATTAACAAGTGTTGAGCAAGTCTTAGGGCAAAAATATATGAACAGTCTCACCCATGAGGAACATACAAGTACATCAGGTGCAGCGAATCAAATTGGACAGTTTAAGACGATCGGTTATGTGACGCCGATGTTATTTTTCCTACTAGCAATCCTTGTTGTCATTAGTACTATGAGTCGGCTTATTACGAATCAAAGAGTTCAGATTGGAACATTAATGTCTCTTGGTATCCATATTCGAAAAATTAAATGGCATTACTTGTCATATGGTCTTTTTCTAGGTATTACAGGTGGTGTAATCGGTTTAATTGCAGGGTATTATGTTATTCCTGCGATTTTTATGGGAACCTTACATCAATCCTTTATATTGCCGAAGTGGTCAGACTCATTTCCAATTGAAACATTGTGGTCTATTGCGGCGGTCTGTGGCTGCTGTATACTTGCTGTGTTATTTGCATGTGGGGGCAAATTAAATGCATTACCTGCTGTAGTGTTGAAGGGTGAGGCTCCTTCCAGACCCAAAAAATCACTATTTGAGTCTATTTTTCATTCTAAAGCTAAGTTTTCTTTTCAGCGGTTGTGGCTGCTGCGGAATTTACGTTCTCGCAAAGTCCGAGGGGCGATGGGGATTTTTGGTTCATTTGGTTGTGCCTTTTTGATTCTTTTTGGCTTTGCCAATATCGATACAAGCAATAAATCAATCGAGGTAGAATTTGATCGTCAATATTTGTACCAGTACAAGGCAGATCTCTTAGCACTGAATGCTGAGCAAGCACAAAGCATGAATTGGAATCAAGCAGGGATTCAGCCTATTCAGGAAAGAAGAGTTGTCGTTAAATCTACAACTGCACAGCGCAATTTGCCGGTTACGATCATTGGAAGTGGAGATTACATTAACCTCGATGTCGCAAGTCCAGATGTAATGCCTGTACCTGAAACTGGAGTTGTGTTGTCTCAAAAAATGGCGGATGTGTTAGGAGTAAAGGCAGGAAGTACTGTTTCACTGCGAATTGATGGAGGCCAGTGGAAAGAAATGATTGTAGCTCAGACCATACAAGCGCCGGTTGCAAATCGGATTTTTGTATCTGAAGCAGCATGGCAGCAGCACGGGGAGATTTTTGTCCCTAATGTATTATTGTTAGGGGATCAAGCAGCGCTGCAATCCGCTAAGGAACACTATCCTGTCACTCAGATCGTTGCCAAAGCAGATATGAAGGAAGCGAATCGTACATTAAACGAAGGCGTTTTTGCTTCTGCCGCAGGGCTTACCATTGCAGCAATTTTCCTTGGTATTGCTGTTATTTATAGTCTTGGTCCATTAATTTGACGGAAATGTCGAGACAATTTGCTACATTGAAGGTACTTGGCTTTAATCACCATGAAATTCGCAACCTGCTATTCCAAGAAAGCTTTTTCCTCACTACGATTGGCATCATTCTTGCACTACCAGCGGGGTGGGGAGCGATTCATTTGTTAGATCAAGCAAATATGAATGAAGGGCTGATGTTATTTCCTGAAATCAAGCTCACTAGCTATTTAACAGCCATCGGTTTAACACTGCTGTGCTCCTTTATCGTCAATATGTTAATGAGTAGAAAGGTGAAGGATATCGACATGGTGACCTCTTTAAAAGGGGCAGATTAATTAAATATTTTAAGCTAGAGGATTGTTATTTCTTGCTCAATTTCCACCCGAGATTATCCTCATGTACTCTTTATGAAGAACCTTTTCGTCAATTTCAGTTTAAAGGTTGGAAGTTTCCATATAAGAATGTTAGAGGGGGTTCCCAAAGAGTTTAAACTTTGTAGTAACCTCCTCAAAAGTTTAAATGATAATTTTTGCCAACTTTATAAATATTCACAAGATGAACTATTAAGGCAAGAAGCATGATATCTATTCATCCAACTATCATCCTCCTTCTTTTTTTGATGACATATGGGAAGCGATCCAAGGCGGCGAGGTGTGGAGAGGAGAAATTCTCAATCAAGCAAAAGACGGAACAAAATACTGGTTATGCACAACTATCATCCCGTTTGTAGATGCTAATAGTGAGCGTTATAAGCATATTTCAATTCAGTATGATATTACAGAAAAAAGAAACACAGAAGACACGCTCCGTAAAACAGAGAAACTCGCTATAATTGGTGAACTAGCTGCAGGAATTGCCCATGAGGTACGAAATCCGTTAACTACGATTCGAGGCTTTGTACAACACAACTATTAAATGAAAGGCAAATTGATTCTTATAATGTGGAGACAATCCTCGTTGAAATGGATCGAATTAATTTTATCGTCAATGAATTCATGGTCTTTGCAAAACCGCATCAACTCCAATTCAGCAGCTGTAATTTGAATGAGATTTTAACCAGTGTCGTTAAATTTCTTGAACCAGAAGCAACTTTAAAAAATGTAGCTATTAATTTCGAGACTTCTCATGAAAGTATGCACATTTCTGGAGAAAAAAAGCAACTGAAACAGGTATTTTTAAATTTAATCAAAAATTCGATTGAAGCAATTCCTACTGGGGGAACGATCTATATTTTCTTTAAAAAAAGCACTGAAAAAATAGCCTTCATTGTAAAGGATGAAGGAATCGGAATGGATTTGGACCAGATCAAAAAATTGTGAGAACCCGTTTTCACAACGAAAAAAAATGGCAATGGCCTAGACCTTTTGGTTAGCTACAAAATCATCCAAAACCACAAAGGGAAAATTCAAGTTCAAAGTCGCTTAAATGAAGGCACCACCTTTATGGTCACTTTTGAAAATCCTAAAAATAAAAAACAAGCTAGCACCAAATAGACGCTGCTTTAAAAGCCAAGACACGGATTACCTTCGAAACAATTAAAGTTCAACGGGTTCCAGTTTTACTTTCATTCGAATAGTGGCCCTCGACAGACCTGTTATGAGAATTTCCTTTGCTCTGAGGCCTGTTGAATTTGTTCTTTTGCCCTTTGATGAGGACAAGGCAAGCTCTTTTTTGGCAGTCTTTGTCCTCATGAGCCCTTTATGAGGACATGGCGAGCTTTTTTTTGGCGCTATTTGTCCTCATGAACCCTTTATGCGGACAACACAAGCTTTTTTTTGGCGCTATTTGTCCTCATGAACCCTTTATGCGGACAACACAAGCTTTTTTTTGGCGCTATTTGTCCTCATGAACCCTTTATGCGGACAACACAAGCTCTTTTTTGGCGCTATTTGTCCTCATGAACACTTTATGCGGACAACACAAG
>NZ_SWLZ01000021.1 GCF_005502275.1 Robertmurraya siralis | reverse complement strand
ACTATATCATGAATTCGAGAGTGACTGTTTTTCTAAAACTGTCTACTATATAGGGACAATAACAGTATAAAGACCGAAATATTTCGATTTAGACCGATAAAATGAAATAAAGACCGAAATATTTTTTTAAAGACCGATATCGTGAAAACCTGGTTTTTCTTATGTTTCCGGAATTGTAGGGTGAAATTCCGGAATTCATGCAATTTTTCCGGAAATATATCTGCTTTTTCCGGAATTCATCAGAAAAATTCCGGAATTAATCACGATTTTTCCGGAATGCATCTTCGTTTAAGTAGTACATACGATCTTTTGTTTGTTCTATCCCTAACGATTCCTTTAAAAAAATTTCAAGATAGTCGACGTTGGTGATTTTTTCATTACACTTATTGCTATCAGTACAAATGAGATTTCCGATAGCCTTATAATAATCAGGATTATTTGCTTTCTTTGATTTGGTGATTGTGGAGAAATAGGTAACCTCACCATGGCCATTACAAATGGAACAGATATTATTTTTTTCGATCGCAGACATTTTGCATTCAATCCCAACGAGCTTTCCATCAAGTTCATAAACAAGATACTTTTTGTTGGTTCGAAGATCATTCCAGCCTAAATAGGTAAGCTTATTGCCAGCTAAATTTGATAAATCAGGAAGCTTTAACTTTTTGCTTTTCGGAAACATCTTTTTAAGCTGCTGTTCTGTAATATGAGGAAAGTCTATTACATATGCTGAAAGTTGCTGGAGATATTGTTCAAATTGATCTTCTGTTTTTAAATTAGAAAGGTCGAGCAGTGTGATTTGTTCTGCAGATGCATGTGGAAACAACTCCAAAGCTTTAGCATTGGCCAGACCAATTGTTGCATTTAGAACAGTCGGAGGCACATGCTTTTTAATACTGTCTTTAATTAGGGCAACTTGTTTTTTAATAAAATTAAATTGTTCATTTTTTATAAATTTCTCTGTCATTTTCTCTCTCTCTCCTATATTGGCAGTAATCTTATTAGAGGATTTGTCAAACCAGTTGATAAATGCCTTTGGTTTCACACGTATGTTGAATGGTTGAGAAAATAGGCAAAGATCAACACTGACATATAATAACCCTTATTTTAAAGAAGAAAGCTTTTTTTTAAAATGGAGAGAATGAATGAGAATCGTTTTTTACCTAAAAGGACACGGATGAATCCATATTTCATCCGTGTCCTTTAGCTATTTTATATGAATAGATAATTTTTTTAATCGTTTCAGTTGAAAGAAAGTATTCCTCAGCTAGTCGTTCGATGCTGCTGCCATTACGATAGGACTCTTTTATTGCAGCATTGCGACGGTCGAGCATTTTTCTGCTGCCACTTGCCGTCCCCCATTTTTGGTATTCCGTTTCTTGCTTAGGAATATAGAGAGTTTCTCCCTGAATATATTTTTGAATTTCTGAAATCAGCTTTTCAGGTAATACGTTTTTGGCGTTTGTATATTTCAATTTCGCTCGCTCCTTATTTTGAGTTTGAAAATAAGGTGCAAAGCCAAAATATTAGAAAAGCCAGTGCAGCGATAAACTTAAATGTTTCGCCCCATGCAAAGTATCGCCTTTCCAATAATAGGCTTTGCATGAGTGAAAGAAGCTCTAGACAATCTTAAACGATTCTCCATCAGTAGCACCCCCTCTAGATTTAAGTATAACGAAGTTTAGCAAATATTTGTATGTTTTTAAAGGTTTTTTGATTTAGAGCAGGGCCACGCTTATTACTTGCGATAGGTAAAGAAAAGTCTCAAAATAAAGATATCTGAATTAAGGAGGATATACATAGTGGAAATAGGAATTAGCACATTTGTTGAAACAACCCCTGATGTCCATACTGGCAAGGTTATTAGTCATGCACAGCGCTTGCGTGAGGTCGTCGAAGAAATTATTCTCGCTGATCAAGTCGGCCTTGATGTCTTTGGGGTAGGAGAACATCACCGTAAAGACTATGCGGCGTCTTCACCAGCAGTTTTGCTGGCTGCGGCGGCACCTCAAACGAAACGGATCCGCCTGACAAGCGCTGTATCAGTGCTGTCTTCAGATGATCCGGTTCGCGTTTTTCAAGACTTTGCGATGCTTGACGGGATATCGAATGGGAGAGCGGAAATTATGGCAGGGCGAGGTTCTTTTATTGAATCTTTTCCTCTGTTTGGTTATGACCTCAACGATTATCATGAGCTGTTTGAAGAGAAGCTCGATTTACTTTTAAAAATTAGAGAATCAGAAAAGGTCACATGGAACGGAAAGCATCGCCCGGCTTTAAACAATCTAGGAGTGTATCCTCGTCCGGTTCAAGATCCTTTACCTGTTTGGATCGGGAGCGGTGGCACACCGCAATCGGTTGCCCGTGCCGGCCAACTGGGACTACCACTTGTTTTAGCTATTATTGGCGGACGTCCATTGCAGTTTGCTCCATTAGTTCAACTTTATAAACGTGCAGCAGCTCAGTCTGGCCACGATATTTCCAAGCTTGCAGTTGCTTCTCATTCACATGGGTTTATAGCAGAAAGCAATGAAGTAGCTTGTGAGAAATTTTTCCCTCCAACGCAACAAGCAATGAATGTCCTTGGTAAAGAACGTGGCTGGGGCTATTATGATCGCGCTGCATTTGATGCGGCAAGAAGCTTTGAAGGGGCACTATATGTAGGTGATCCAGAAACAGTGGCACAAAAAATCATTCATCTTCGTAAAAATGTTGGAATTACACGTTTTATGCTTCATGTACCAGTCGGAACGATGCCGCATGAAGATGTTATGAAAGCAATTGAACTATTAGGAACAAAAGTAGCACCGTTTGTTCGGGAAGAAATAGCAAAATGGGAAGCAGAAGAAGAAATGAAATAAAAAAAGAAATCCTACACTTTACAAATCAATAGAAAGGGTGTAGGATTTCTATATACCTAATAATTCTAGGTAGGTGATAAAATGTTTAATCGTGAATTGGTAAAAGGCAGTACTTCGCTTTTATTACTGCAATTATTAGCTGATAAAGATATGTATGGCTACGAGATTGTGAAGGAATTGGAGAAACGCAGTGGAAATGAATTTTCTTTTAAAGAAGGGACGCTTTATCCGGCGCTTCATAAGCTTGAGAAGCAAGAATATATTGAATGTTATTGGCGGGAACAGGAAAAGGGACCAGCGCGCAAGTACTATCGAATTACAGATGCTGGGAGAGAAATGTTGCTGGAGAGAACCCAAGAGTGGGATGATTTTGTTTCTGTGATGAACAGGGTTATGGGGAGAAAAAGGCATGGCACAGCTAAAGAGTGAATTTTTAGCAGAATTGGCGAAATATCTTGAACATCATGAAGAAAAAGAAATGATCTTACAGGAATATGATGCCCACCTTGACGAGCTTCTTGCTAATCTCACCCATTTAAAAACGGAAGAAGAAATCCGGACCGAAATGTTTTTGCGGTTTGGCAAGCCGAAAGAAATAGCTGAACTATGGAGAGAAGAGCTGTCTGTTACGCCAAGCAATATGAAATGGCTTTTTCTTGCGCTCAATATTTTATTGTTTGGAGGAGGATCCCTCCTTACATTGGCGCATAATCTGTTTGAATGGAACTGGTTAACTATTGTTTGGGCACAATTGACTTCCTTTCCAGTTCTTATTGCTTTTATCTATATGTTCTTTTGGGCTTTGCTCGGCTACGAGATTGGCAAAGGATTTGGTCATAAAGGGAGAAAGCTGATGGAGAAAACATTTTTTCTCGCATTGATCCCTAATTTAACGCTTATGGTGCTAACCGTTTTTCATGTCATTCCACATGAATGGTTTAGTCCTCTGTTAACGAGAACCTTTATCATGCTTTGTATTGCGTTAACGATCTTGCTCTACCCAGTATGTTTGTTGAGCTATAAATGGGGAAAAAAAGCTTCTGTTTAAGAAGAGCTTTTTTTTACTAGTATACATAGATTTTCTATATATATAGAATAACGATATGGAGTGAAAAAATATGGAATCAATGATGAAAAAGGTTGATTGGCTTTTTTTAATTCTCTGTTTAGCAGTGGGAGTGGTGGCAGAAGAAGCTTTTTTTAGAGAAAAAATCGGGATATCGTATTTACTGTTTATTATGATTTTTTATGCAGTATTTTACTGGAGGTTTCGTACAGTTGTTTTTACCCATCAACGTTTCGGATATTTTGTTTTAATGGCCATTTGGCTGTTAGCAGCAAGCTATTATTTGTACGATGTGCTCTTGTTTCAGTTTCTAAATATTGTTCTCATACCTGCATTGGTGATGCTTCATCTCGTTTTAATTACATCACCGAAAAAGGTAGACTGGACGAACTTGATGTTTATTGTTTATATAGGCAAACGTCTTATCAATGGGCTTCGCTATAATTTTCAATTTGCCAACCATTTGGCTACATATTTTAAAAAGGGAAGTGAGAGCGCAAGTCATGAAATAGGAAAGAAAATAATCATCGGAATTATCATCGCTGTTCCAGTATTATTTATTGTTCTCAATTTGCTTATTTCAGCAGATGCCTATTTTGAACAGATGATGAACTCACTGCCACAATTGCTTAATTTTAGAACAGATTATCTTTTTCGTTTCCTAATTATTTGTATTTTTGGTTTTGGAATCTTTGGTTTTTTGCAGGCCCTGTCAGTAAAGAATATTCAGGCAGAGCAAAAAGAAAGGCTGGTTCAGACAGTTTCATTTGATGGGATAATCACCATAACCGTGCTCGCTCTTTTAAACGTAGTTTATGTCGTTTTTATAATCATCCAATTCAAATATTTCTTTAGTGAAACACTAGTTGATGGTTATACCTATGCTGAATATGCCCGTCGTGGCTTTTTTGAATTGTTGTTTGTGACGCTTATCAATTTGAGCATGACAACTGTAGTCATTACGAGTACGAAACAACTGCGAGGCGTAATCGAAAAGCTTGTGAATATTTCTTTATCATTGTTAGTGTTGTGCAGCGGCATTATGCTTGTATCCGCTTATATGAGATTGATGATGTACGAAGAGGCATATGGATTTACCATCACAAGAGTTTTGGCTCATTCCTTTATGATCTTTTTGATGGTGATCTTTGCTTATACATTTGTGAAAATTTGGCTTAAAAGGCTGTCACTGTTTCACTTTTATTTCATTGCGGCACTCGTCTATTATGTTGGCATCAATCTGATTCATATCGATCGAATCATCGTTGCACAAAATATCGAGCGCTATGAAGCAACTGGAAAAATTGATATCGATTATTTAGGTTATATGTCTGCCACAGGAATTATTGGGTTAATCGAATTATATGAACAGGACCCCGAAATTCCGGGATTAAAAGAATTGCTTGCCCAGAAAAAGGATGAACTACCATTTATAAAATCTGACTCTTGGCAGTCGACAAACTATACAAGAGACAAAGCTTATCAAAAATTAGAAAAATTGAATTTATAAAAAACATAGCCCTTAGTTTTTAATGAGGCCACTGAAAAAGTGTTCAGTGGTCTTTTTTGGCAGAATTTCTAGAGCTTCTGTCCTCCGTTCTGTCGGGGTGGAAAGCAAATGGCGTTCATTCCGACAGTTTGTTTCATATTGGCGCTATGAATCGGATTGAACTCTTGCCGATCTCATTTGTTCCCGTCCGTTAAATTGGCCAAGAACCGTTCCCGTTTCGCCCGTTCAGTCCGAATACACCTCTTATTTGGCCAAGAACCATTCAAGTTTCGCTCGTTCAGTTCGAATACACCTCTTATTTGGCCAAGAACCATTCCCGTTTCGCCCGTTTCAGTCCGAATACACCTCTTATTTGGCCAAGAACCATTCAAGTTTCGCTCGTTCATTCCGAATACACCTCTTATTTGGCCAAGAACCATTCAAGTTTCGCTCGTTCAGTCCGAATACACCTCTTATTCGGCCAAGAACCGTTCAAGTTTCGCTCGTTCAGTCCGAATACACCTCTTATTCGGCCAAGAACCGTTCAAGTTTCGCTCGTTCAGTCCGAATACACCTCTTATTCGGACAAGAACCATTCAAGTTTCCCTCGTTCTATCCCATTGAGACTACTGAAAAAGTCAGTAGAATGGATTAATTGCCGACGGGTATTACTTGAAAGAAACGTTTCCCTAAATATTTTTACATACATGGGGCTCTTCGCCTTTAACGCTATCTAAAAATTGTGCAATCATTTGTGCAAACGATTGCGCATTTACAGAAGAAGGAGTACAATGGGTTTGAAATGAGGTGAATGGCAGTGGAGAAAAATTTAAATGGAACAGAACCTTGGTGGAAGCGCAGTGTTGTCTATCAAATATATCCCCGGAGTTTTATGGATTCTAATGGGGATGGAATTGGTGATTTGCAAGGAATTATTTCGAAGTTGGATTATTTATGTAAACTGGGTATTGATGTTATTTGGTTAAGCCCAATCTACGATTCTCCCAATGACGATAATGGCTATGACATTCGTGATTATCGAGCGATTATGCGAGAGTTTGGAACTATGGCTGATTTTGAGCGTTTAATTAAGGAAGCAAAATACAGAGGAATTCGAATCGTTATGGATCTTGTCGTGAATCATACCTCTGATGAACATTCCTGGTTTATCGAATCGAGAAAATCAACAAGTTCAAAGTATCGAGATTTTTATATTTGGAGAGAGGGAAAAGACGGTGCTCCACCGAATAATTGGGGTTCTATTTTTTCTGGATCAGCATGGGAAAGGGATGAAAAAACAGGCTCGTATTATTTGCATCTGTTTTCTAAAAAACAGCCTGACTTAAATTGGGAGCATCAGCCTTTAAGAAAAGAGATCTATGAAATGATGACCTTTTGGTTAGATAAGGGCATCGGTGGCTTTCGTATGGATGTGATCAATTTTATTTCAAAGGATGTCCGCTTTCCTGATGGCGCAGTGCATCCAGAGCAGGTATTTGCAGATGGAAGTGCTTATTTTATGAACGGTCCCAAAATTCATACTTACTTACGTGAAATGAATGAAGCAGTTTTACAAAATTATGATGTTTTAACTGTTGGAGAAATGCCTGGAGCGACACCTGAGGATGCTCAAATTTATACCAATCCTGAAAACCGTGAATTAAATATGGTATTTACGTTTGAACATATGGATTTAGATAGGGGTCCCTATGAAAAATGGGATATTCAGCCTCTTCAACTGGTTGATTTGAAAAAAAATCTAGAGAAGTGGCAGCAAGCTCTTCATCATAAAGGTTGGAACAGCCTTTATTGGAATAATCATGACCAGCCGCGAGTGGTTTCACGATTTGGTGATGAGCGGGAATATCGTGAACAATCTGCAAAAATGCTTGCCATTTGTCTGCATATGCTGCAAGGAACTCCTTATATATATCAAGGTGAAGAGTTAGGGATGACGAATGTTAAGTTTGCTAGCATTGAAGATTATCAAGATATAGAAACAATTAATATGTATAAGGAAAAACGGGAGCAAGGGATTCCCCATGAAAAGATAATGGAGAGTATTTATGCAAAAGGACGTGATAATGCACGTACTCCAATGCAATGGACCCCGGATGGAGGGTTTACGACAGGAGTGCCGTGGATGCAAATGAATAATAATGTAAACGAGATTAATGCAGAAAGTGCCCTTGCTAATCCTGATTCGATTTTTTATACGTATCAAAAACTAATCAAACTAAGAAAGTCTCATGACATTATTACGTATGGAAGCTTTCAACTCCTGTTATCGGAGCATCCTTATCTTTTTGTTTATAAAAGGGTTCTGGAAAGCGAAGAGTGGTTAGTTGTAGCCAATTTTTCGAAAAGATCGGAGAAATTGGTATGGTCCGATTGTGATGTGGAGGGAAAGAATGGACAAGTTGTAATAGCAAACTATGAGCATCTTGAAGTAAATAAAAAAGCGCTTGAAGTAAGACCGTATGAGGCTTTTGTTCTTTCTTTTCAAAGGGAAAAAAATAGTCCTTGTCATTTTTAAAAAGCTGTGTTAGGATGGGTTTACATTAAAGTTGTGCAAACGCTTTCCTAAGCTTTGCATTCTTTTTTGAAAGTTGTGCAAACGTTTTCGCAAATTTAATATTTTAAAAGTGGAGGGGAAACAAATGAAAGGTAAATGGCGTGCAGGTTTACTTGCAGCAACATTAGGTTTCGCAGGTTTTCTAGCAGGTTGTAATGGAGATGAAAAACCAGCAACTTCTCCAGAAGGGAAATCTAACGGCGAAGTCGTCACGATTGATGTTTTTCAGTTTAAAGTAGAATTCAAGGATCAGTTTGAACAAGTGGCAAAAGCATACGAGGATGAGCATGAAAATGTCAAAATCAACATCACTACCGTAGGTGGAGGAGAAGACTACGGAGCAGCATTGCGTTCCAAGTTTGCTTCAGGCAATGAACCTGCCATCTACAATATTGGTGGACCACAAGACGTTGCAGATTGGCAAGATAAATTAGCAGATTTATCTGATACAGAGGCTGCAGGCTTGGCTTTAGATGGTACTCTTGAGGGAGTAACAGTAGATGGAGAAGTTCTAGGGCTTCCGTTTAATCAAGAAGGCTATGGCTTTATTTACAATAAAAATGTATTTGAAAAAGCGGGCATTGACCCTGCGTCAATTGTTAATTTTTCTTCTTTAGAAGCTGCGGTGAAGGTGTTAGATAGCAAGAAGGAAGAATTAGGCCTTGAGGCAGTATTTGCTCTCCCAGGGAAAGAAAAATGGGTGACTGGTTTACATTTATCCAATACGTTCTTAGCGCCAGAATTCGAACACAATGTTCTAACCGCGTTTGATGCACCGACAGTTGAGTTTAAATATGGTGATGCATTTAAGAAAATTCTCGATTTGCAAAATGATTATTCTGTTCAACCAACTGTAAGTCTTGACTATTCTCAACAAGTTGAGGAACTTTTCTCACTTGAAAGAGTGGCCATTATTCAACAAGGAAACTGGGTGTATGGTTCGATTGCAGGTATTGATGAGGAATTTGCCCAAAATGGAATCGGCATTTTGCCAATACCGGTAGAAGGGTATGAAGGGGATCGCATTCCAGTAGGAATTCCAATGTATTGGGGCGTAAATAGTAATGCAGATGAAGCTGTGATCGAAACGGCAAAAGATTTCTTGAATTGGTTATATACCTCTGAAACCGGTAAGGAGGCAGTTGTAAGCGAATTCAATTTTATTCCTGCTTACGAAGGCTATGACTCTGAAAAGATAGCAGATCCGCTTTCAAAGGATGTTTATGAATATTCCCAAAAAGGAAAAACGATTGGCTGGGCATTCATGGGTTATCCTACTGGATGGGGTGAAAATGAGCTTGGCGTTCAAATTCAGAAGTATTTAAGTGGTGAATCAAGCTGGGAAAATGTTATCGATGCCTCAAAAACAGCTTGGGAAAAGGGACGTCAATAATGCTTTTTTCTAGAAAAAAGCCGACATTTCTGACAAAACAAAGTAGCGATGTGCTACTTTGTTTTGTCAGAATGGCTCTGTTATATGTCGGTGTTGATTTTGGGCTTATTTTCTCAGAAGACCTTTCAGTTATACTGAAAGGCATGTGAAACTTTGGTTTCACATGAAAAGGGCCCAAAATCATTTTGACAACAATTCTATTTAACAAAGCCATCAGAATAAATAGAGTGTTTAATTTTTATAGAGTTTAGAATCGGCTATTTTATTATATGAATTTGCTGGAATAGGAATATAGATCTTCCTTCAGATACAATGAAGAAAGGCGATTTAAAGTTATGGAAGGTGAGAAAATGCGCATTCGAGAATGGTCCTACTGGTTATTTCTAATGCCCGTGTTAGCTGCACTGGTATTAGTTGTAATTGCTCCTTTGCTATTAGGCATTTACTACTCTTTTACGGATTGGAATGGTATCCAAGCAACCGGTTTTGTTGGTCTTGCTAACTATAAAGCGATATTTCAAGATGAGCGCTTTCTGAACTCACTCTGGTTCACAGCCAAATTTTCGATTGTATCGATTGTGTTAATTAACGTTATCGGGTTATCTTTGGCCCTTTTAGTAACAGCAAAGTTAAAGACGAATAAATTAATGCGTACCATTTTCTTCATGCCCAATTTAATAGGGGGATTGATTCTCGGTTTTATTTGGCAGTTTATTTTCACAAAGGCATTTGCTGGCTTTGGAAGCCTAGTCGGGTTAGAAAATTTAAAGGGCTGGTTATCGACACCTAATACGGGATTTTGGGGTCTTGTCATTTTAATGAGCTGGCAAATGGCAGGATATATTATGGTTATTTACATTGCTTATTTAGAAGGAATTTCGAAAGAATTAATTGAAGCGGCTGAAATCGATGGAGCAAATGCTTTCCAACGTTTCTGGCATGTTATATTCCCGCTTGTCGCACCTGCTTTTACCGTTAGCATGTTCTTAACCCTCTCCAATACATTTAAACTATATGATCAGAACTTATCGTTAACAGGTGGGGGACCATACGATTCAACGCAAATGGTCGCAATGGAAATCTTCAATACAGCTTTTAAACAATATGACATGGCGTATGCCCAGTCAAAATCAGTCATTTTTTTCATTATCGTGGCGGTCATCGCATTAGTGCAAGTTTATATCAATAAGAAACGCGAGGTGGAAATGTAATGCGTAAAAAGTATTTAATTCCACTTGAAGTGATAGGGATCTTTTTAGCTCTTTTATGGTTAGCGCCTTTTTATTTAATGATTGTCAATTCTCTTAAAACAAAGCGGGAGATTTTTGAGGATACATTAAAACCTCCAAGTCATTTAACCTTTGATAATTACATTGCAGCTTTTAAAGAATTGGACTTTTTAAAAACATTTGGGAACTCCTTATTGATCACGGGAGCAAGTGTCATCATTATCATCATTTTTTCAGCAATGGCTGCTTACGCACTATCGCGAACAAAGAGTAAAGTAAGTACGATAATTTTCTTCATCTTTGTTGCAGCAATGCTTATTCCATTTCAGTCGGTTATGATTCCGCTTGTGGCGATTTTTGGAAAATTTGAAATGCTAAATCGCGGTGGATTAATTTTCATGTATTTGGGCTTTGGAGCTAGCTTATCGATATTTTTGTACCACGGCGCCCTAAATTCCATCCCCAAATCGCTGGATGAAGCTGCTACAATAGATGGTGCAAATAAGTTTCAAATTTTTTGGCATATTATTTTTCCAATTCTTAAGCCGATCACAGTAACAGTGGCAATTCTGAATACGATTTGGATTTGGAATGATTATTTATTGCCTTCGCTTGTTATTAATCAACAGGGGATGGAGACGATTCCACTGAAAATGTTCTTTTTCTTTGGTGAGTATACAAAACAGTGGCATTTAGCGTTGGCTGGTCTCACAATAGCAATCATTCCAGTGATTATTCTTTATTTCTTTGCCCAACGGGAAATTATAAAAGGCGTCTCTGAGGGAGCGGTAAAATAAAAATATTAGGGAGGGAATTTCAATGGCTGTAACCATCATCGATGTAGCAAGAGAAGCAAATGTTTCTCCTTCAACAGTTTCTCGAGTTATTGCAGACAATCCAAGAATAAGTGAGCAAACAAAGCGAAAGGTTAGAGAGGTCATGGACAGACTTGGCTATTATCCTAACTTTCAGGCTCGAAATTTAGCGGCAAAATCTACAAAAACAATTGGTGTGGTTATGTCCAACTCCACTTCCTCAGCATTTCAAAATCCGTTCTTTCCGGAAGTTATTCGCGGTATTTGTGTCAGTGCACATGCCGGTAAATATGGAATTTATTTTTCAACTGGTGGAACTGAGAATGAAATTTATGAAGAAGTTGTATCGATGGTTCAAGGGAAAAAAGTGGATGGAATTATTCTACTCTACTCAAGAGTCAATGACCGGACAATGAAATATTTAAAAGAGGTCAAATTTCCTTTTACTATGGTGGGTCGTCCTTATGATTTCGAGCACGAGATAACCTATATTGATAATGATAATGAAAAAATTGCTCATGAAGTGGTGAAATATCTTCAAGTTTTAGGACATGAGAAAATTGCGTTCATTGGAGGAGATTTGGATTTTGTCGTTTCAATCGATCGTTTAAATGGGTATAAAAAGGCACTGAGTACAATAGGTCTTCCCTATGAGGAAAAATATTTTCTTCGGGATAGCGATATGAAATTGAATGGGAAAGAAGCGATTCAAAAATTAATGGATTTAGCTGCTCCGCCAACGGCAATTGTTGCCCATGATGATTTAGCTGCTTATGAGGTTATTCGCTATTTAGAGGAGCTTTCCTATGAAGTTCCAGAAGATGTTTCCATTATAAGTTTTAATAATCATGCTTTATCTGCCTATTTTAAGCCGCCATTAACTTCGGTGGATATTTCCATATTTGAATTAGGGCTTGAAGCTACTAACTTTTTATTGGGGAAAATACAGAATCCCAATGAGGCAGTTAAACATCATTTAGTTTCAACTACGTTAATAGAACGTGAATCATGTAAAAAGATTACAACATCTGGAGAATGACACCAGATAGAAATAGAGGGAAAACATGGAGAAAAAATGGTGGAAAGAAGCTGTAGCTTACCAAATTTATCCCCGTAGCTTCCAAGATTCAAATGGTGATGGAATAGGGGATTTAAAAGGGTTAATGTCGAGGCTGGATTATATTGAAGAGCTCGGAATTGATGTCATTTGGCTTTGTCCCGTGTATAAGTCTCCTAATGATGATAATGGCTATGATATAAGTGATTATCAAGAGATTATGGAAGACTTTGGGACAATGGAAGACTTTGATCAATTACTGGAAGATGTGCATCAACGGGGCATGAAGTTGATTATAGATTTGGTCATTAATCATACGAGCGATGAGCATCCATGGTTTATAGAATCACGTTCATCTACAGGGAATAAGAAACGTGATTGGTATATTTGGAGAGATGGAGTCGATGGGAAGGAACCGAATAATTGGGGAAGTATATTTGGAGGATCCGCTTGGGAATTCGATGAAAAGAGAAACCAGTATTATTTGCATCTTTTCTCAAAAAAACAGCCTGATTTGAACTGGGAAAATCAAGAGGTTCGTTCCGCTTTATATTCTATGGTGAATTGGTGGTTGGCTAAAGGAGTCGATGGTTTTCGAGTGGATGCCATCAGTCATATTAAGAAGGATTTGACCTTTTCAAATGTCGATAACCGAGATGAACTTTCATATGTTCCTGCTTGGAGCAAGTATATGAATGTTGATGGAATTTTACCCTTCTTAACTGAATTGAAGAATGAGACCTTTGCTAAATATGATATTATGACCGTTGCTGAAGCAAATGGGGTAGGGATCGAAGATATTCACGAATGGGTAGACGAAGAGAACGGAAAGTTTAATATGATTTTTCAATTCGAACATTTGGGTCTGTGGGATTCCGAGACGAAAACACTTGATATATTAAAATTGAAGCGAGTGTTAACCAGATGGCAAAAAGCGTTAGAAAAGAGCGGCTGGAATGCCTTGTTTATTGAGAATCATGATATAGCGCGAAGTGTTTCAACATGGGGAAATGATGAGAAATATTGGAGAGAAAGCGCTACTTCATTAGCAACGATGTACTTCTTTATGCAGGGAACCCCTTTTATTTATCAGGGCCAAGAGATTGGCATGACAAATGTTAAATTCTCTTCAATTAACGAGTATAACGATGTTTCAACAAGGGGCTTGTTTGCAGAAATGACAGAGCAGGGCAGGGCGATGAACGAGATTATGGAAATTATTTGGGCGACAAGTCGCGATAATTCAAGAACGCCGATGCAATGGTCTGCTGCTAGCAACGCTGGTTTTACGGAAGGGATCCCATGGATCGGGGTGAATCCTAACTTTAAAGAACTCAATGTGGAGGTTCAAAAGAAAGATCCAAAATCTATTTTAAATTATTATAAAACGATGATTCGATTGCGTAAGTCAAATCCGATTTTTATCTACGGGCGCTATGATTTAGTGCTGGAAGAGCACCCATCGATTTATGCGTATACACGCACTTATCACAATGAAAAAGTGATTGTTTTATGTAATTTATCGCCGTTCTCAATTGAAGTTGAACCAATTAAAGGTGTGCAATACAAAAAGGAAAACTTAATGTTAGCAAATCTTGACGTTTGCGCTCATGGGGAAGAAGAATCTTTGCAGCTGGCCCCTTATGAAGCGAGAATTTATCGCTTAAACTAAAAAAAGAAACTCTATAGATAAGATAGCCAAAATAATCTATGGAGTTTTTTTTGTTCTTAATACAAGAAAGTTCATAGAAATGTGCAAGCTAAAAGAAAAAAGGCAAAGGATCTTGTCTATGCACATTTTTCTTACGATTATTAGTTTTATTGCGGTATGGGTTAGAAGAGATTATCGAAATTGGGAGCGAATGTATCCGACGATGCAGTATATTGCTCTTGGAAACTTGACGTATAATTTCTTATGCGCGGCTCATTGGTTATGGCGAATGTCACCAGATATCGATTGGTATAACTTTACTTTATTAGAAATGGGCTATACATTCGTTGTCTTTCCGGCTACTGCATTAATGTTTTTATCCCGCTATCCAGAAGGTGCGGGCTTCTGGAGAATCGTTAGGCATTATTTATGCTGGATTGGTATTTATGTCGGGTTTGAATACATTATGCAAGCGCAAGGGACAATTGTCTATAAGTACGGATGGTCATTAGGCTGGAGCGCCATTTTTGATTGTATCATGTTTCCGTTTTTGCGTATGCACTATAAAAAACCTTTGCTCACATTCCTTTTAAGCATCCCGATGGCTTTGTTCTGGTTATGGCTCTTTGATATTCCTACTCATATTCCCATTGAAAAGAGATGATGATTTTAAAGCGGCTGACAATTTGCCATTTCTGCGCCTTGGTCAGGTGAAATTTAATGCGTTTAAGTAATTTCCTTGTTTTGATCAAACGTTTGATTGGTTTTTTAGCAGATTCAGTGCCTTTTATTGTACGAAGGTTTATGTTTTACCGTATAATGAGCCATTATAAAAATCTTCTAAAGGAGTAGTGTATGATGAGCCACCATGAAGATACAAAGAAAGAAATTTTAGAAGCCTTGCAGTTTAGGCATGCTACAAAGGAATTTGACCCAACGAAAAAAATATCCGATAGTGATTTTCAATTTATTTTGGAGGCAGGAAGATTGTCGCCCAGTTCGGTTGGGTATGAGCCATGGAAATTTATTGTTGTGCAAAATCGCCAATTAAGAGAAAAACTGCGTGAGGTTTCTTGGGGAGCACAGGGACAGCTTCCGACAGCAAGTCATTTCGTTGTCATTCTCGCAAGAACGATTAAGGATACGAAATATGATAGTAAGTATGTCGAAGACCAGATGCTAAATGTAAAAAAATTTCCCCTTGAAGTATTTGAACAGATTAAAGTTCGATATAAAAGCTTTCAAGAAGAGGATTTACATTTATTTGAGAGTGATCGAGCGATTTTTGATTGGGCGTGCAAGCAAACTTATATCGCCCTTGGCAATATGATGACAGCTGCTGCCCAGATCGGGATAGATTCTTGTCCGATAGAAGGGTTTGATTTCGATAAGGTACAAGCTGTTCTCGAGGAAGAAGGTCTATTGGAGAATGGTCATCTCGGTATTTCTGTGATGGTCGCCTTTGGTTATCGTATGAAGGAACCCCGTCCAAAAACAAGGAAGAAACTAGAAGACATCGTACAGTGGATAGAGTAGTAAAGAAGGCCATAGTCAGACTATGGCCTTCTAATGAGACAAGGGATTCCTTATTGGAATCCAACCTCGAATTCATCTGGATTTGAACCAACACGTTCATTTTTGTTGAGCCCATCTAACTTTGCCATATCTTCAGGTGCTAGCTCAAAATCAAAAATGTCTGCATTTTCAATGATGCGATGTTCTTTAATGGATTTTGGAATCGTGACCACTTCGTTTTGCAGATCCCAGCGTAAAATAATTTGGGCAGGGGATTTTTGATACTTATCTGCAATTTCTACAATGGTTGGTTCATTTAAAAGCTGTCCTTGCTTAAGGGGTGACCATGCTTCTAATTGAATTCCTTGCTTTTTGCAATAATCACGAAGCTCTAATTGAGCTAAATGCGGATGATATTCCACTTGGTTGACCATCGGTTTAATTTCTGCATCAGCAATTAGATCCTCCAGATGGTGAACGTGGAAGTTACTAACACCAATTGCACGGACTTTTCCATCCTTGTAAAGCTTCTCTAACGCTCTCCATGTTTCTTTATATTTAGCACTGTCTTTTCCAGGCCAGTGAATGAGATAAAGATCTAAATAGTCCATACCAAGCTTTTGCAGGCTTGTCTCAAATGCTTGCAATGTCGATTCATAGCCTTGATCTGAATTCCAAACTTTTGAAGTCACGAATAAGGAATCTCTGGCAACTCCAGATTCTCTAATTCCTTGTCCTACGCCTTCTTCATTTTGATAAATGGCAGCCGTATCAATGCTTATGTAACCATTTTTGATTGCAGCTTTTACAGCTTCAACCACTTCGGAACCTTCTTTTACTTTAAAGACGCCAAGGCCAAACCAAGGCATTTTTACTCCGTTATGCAATGTGGTAGTATCTTGCAGATTTTTTGGCATTTTGTGTACCCTCCTAATCATATTTAACTAAACCACTACGAATTCTATTATGCACATTTCTTTCAGGAAATTCCAAAAATTTGATTGCTTGAAAAAGAAAAATAGAAAAAGTGAAGCCCACAGAAGCTCCACTTTTGATAATGGCATTGGAAACAAAAGGTTGAACAAACGATTTTTGGCTCATTTCATGTAAACCTTGGTTTCACACATCCTTCAGTTGGAGAAAATGCATCCTTGAAGTTGGTTAATAAAAAATTATTGAACAAGCTGTTTAACGAGCTCTCGATTACGCTTTTTAAAGAGTTCATTATGCGAGGAAACCATACCGCCTTTTGCTGCATCAGGCTGAATAAATTGCTTCGCTTTGTTGACAGCATTAACGGCGTCTTGGAAGGCACCAGCAATTAAATGGACTTTTCCTTCGTAAGAGACAATGTCTCCTGCCGCATACAAGCCAGGTATTGAGGATTCACATGTTGAATTTCCTGAAATATAAAAATCATCCACGAGCTCTACTTCAAGTTGACTTTCTTTTAAAAGGGCAGCATCTCGTTCATAGCCGTGGTTGATGATGACGTCATCGACTTCGACATAAGATACTTCACCTGTTTCATGGTTGGTTAATTCCACGCCATGAATGTATTCATGACTGTTATCGGCAATAAGCTTGGTAATTTCTGAGTTAAAGAAGCATTCAACTGATCCACTTAGGAGTTGAGATACCTGAGCCTCATGAGCGGATAAATTGTCTTTTCGATAAGTTAGATAGACCTTTTTAGCAATCGGTTCTAATTCATTTGCCCAATCGATGGCAGAATTCCCTCCACCTGAAATAAGAATCGTTTTATCTTTAAATCTTTTGAGTGATTTAACTGTATAATTTAAATTTGTAATTTCAAACCGCTCTGCACCTTCAATTTGCAGCTTTTGCGGTTTTAATATTCCCCCGCCGACCGCCATGATGACAGTTTTTGAATAATGCATTTGACCTGAGGAACCCTGCAAGATAAAAACGCCGTTTTCGTCTTGTGAAAGAGCTTCCACTTTTTCATTTAATACAACCGTTGGATTAAAGGTCAATCCTTGTTGAACAAGCTGTTTAATGAGATTCTCTCCTGAAGTAGGTGTTAATCCCCCTACATCCCAGATCATTTTTTCTGGATAAACATGAAGCTTTCCACCAAGCTGTGGCTGAAATTCAATTATTTTTGTTTTCATTTCTCTAAGGCCGCTGTAAAAAGCAGAATAGAGTCCTGCTGGGCCGCCTCCAACAATGGTAATATCATATAGCTCTTGTTTATCCATTTTCGTTCACCTCAAGTGTTATTGATTATCATTCTCATTTAACTATAAACGTCTTTTTCCAAATTAGCAATAGATAAAAAAGAAACTTTCTATGAAAGTGAATTTTTTTTGAAATACTCATAAAAATATTGACAGTATGGTGCAAATCCCATTATATTTACCTCATAACAGTAATGAAAATCATTATCAATTGGAAATAAATGCTTATATAAGGAGGTATGGAAATGGTTCGCCTAAGAACGAAGGACTTAAGCATTGGCTATGGTGAACGTTTAATCGTTAACGGGCTCAATGTGGAAATCCCAGATCACCAAATTACGACGATTATTGGCTCAAATGGGTGTGGGAAATCTACACTTTTGAAGGCGATTACACGGATCATTCCTCACCAATCTGGAACGGTGATCTTAGATGGAGAAAATATCATTAAAGGAAGTACAAAGGAACTGGCCAAGAAAATGGCTATCCTTCCACAGACTCCAGAAAGCGCTAGTGGCTTAACAGTAGGTGAACTAGTATCCTATGGGCGTTTCCCTTATCAAAAGGGATTCGGTCGTCTTACAAAAAAAGATTATGAAGCCATCGATTGGGCGTTAGAAGTGACTGGAACAAAGGATTTCAAATATCGACCAGTTGATTCTTTATCAGGTGGGCAAAGGCAGCGCGTCTGGATTGCGATGGCGTTAGCACAGGAAACAGAAATTATTTTCCTTGATGAGCCGACAACGTATCTTGATATGGCGCATCAGCTAGAAGTATTAGAGTTACTCCAGAAGCTGAATGTTGAGCAAGGTCGTACAATCGTCATGGTACTTCATGATTTAAACCAAGCAGCTCGTTTTGCGGATTATATGATCGCATTAAAGGGCGGAGAAATTGTCAAAGCAGGAGGTTGTGAAGAAGTGATCAACCGGGAGGTATTGAAGAAAGTATTTTCTATCGATGCTGAAATAGGACGCGATCCACGAACAAATAAACCAATGTGTATCACATATAATCTACTTAAGGGAGAAGAAAATGATGAAGAAATTACTCATTCCATTTATGCTGTTGGCGGTGCTCGTTATTAGTGCCTGTGGCAATAAAGAATCTAATGCAGACGGTGAAAAAGAAGCAGGGGAAGAGCAAAAAGCATCTGAGATGAGAACATATGAATCAGAGAACGGTCCAATTGAAGTGCCGGCAAACCCTCAGCGCGTAGTTGCTCTAGCTAATGCAGGCAGTGTAATGGCGCTTGATGTGAATATTGTCGGTGTCGATTCATGGTCAAAAGCGAATAAACGCTATGAATCTTATTTAACGGATGCAGAGGAGGTAACCGACGAAAATTTAGAAAAAATTATTGAATTGGAGCCGGATTTAATTATCGCTGCTTCAACAAACAATAATCTTGATAAATTAGCGGAGATTGCTCCGACGGTAACATATACGTATGGAAATGTGGATTACTTAACCCAGCATATCGAAATTGGAAAGTTATTAAATAAAGAAGAAGAGGCAAAAGCATGGGTCGAGGATTTCAAAAAGCGTGCTGCTCAGGCTGGGGAAGATATTAAAGCAAAAATAGGTGAAGATGCAACCGTATCTGTATTTGAAAGATATGATAAACAGCTCTATGTGTTCGGTGACAACTGGGGCCGCGGTACAGAGATTTTATATCAAGAAATGAAGTTAGAGATGCCTGAAAAAGTTAAGGAAATGGCGTTAAAAGAAGGATACTATGCATTATCAACGGAAGTTATTCCAGAGTATTCCGGAGATTACATTATTTTAAGCTCAGATGGTGTGGATAATTCTTTTAAAGAGACGGAAACTTATAAAAATATTCCAGCAGTAAAAAATGAGCGGGTTTTCGAAGTGGAGGCTTCAGAATTCTACTTCAATGATCCAATTACATTAGACTTTCAATTGGAATTCTTTACGGAAAGCTTTTTAAATAGCAAATGATGAACGGACAAAACAAGGAATTCTTTTATCGAGAATTCCTTGTTTTGTGCACACGTTCAAATCCACGAAAGAAGAGAGACGGATGACGAGACAATATAAACCTTTCATTCCATTTACATACAAGCTAATAATAGGAATTGTGCTCTTAATTGCTGTATTTGCTGCTGCTCTCGTTTTCGGAGCAGCAGATACAACATTGAAAGATATTTGGTTCGCCTTAGTAACGAATGAAACCGGGGACAAGCTGGCGATGATTCGTGAGATCCGCCTGCCACGTGAAGTTGCTGCGGCATTTGTTGGAGCAGCGCTTGCTGTTTCAGGGGCAATTATGCAGGGGGTGACCCGTAATCCGTTAGCAGATCCAGGTCTGCTTGGTTTAACAGCGGGGGCAAACGTCGCCTTAGCGGTAACATTGGCCTTTATTCCAACAGCTAATTATTTTAGCATTATGATTGCTTGCTTTATCGGAGCTGGGGTAGGAACTGCCATGGTAATAGGTCTTGGGGCAGTGAAAAAAGGCGGTTTCTCTCCTTTTCGCATCGTGTTAGCTGGAGCGGCTGTTTCTGCTTTTTTAACAGCGATTGCTGAAGGGATCGGGCTCTATTTTAAGATTTCAAAAAATGTCTCAATGTGGACGGCGGGTGGTTTGGTGGGCACTACTTGGAGTCAGCTTCAAGTTATTGTTCCATTTATTGTGATCGGCCTATTGCTTGCTCTATTCCTTTCTAAACAACTGACGATTTTAAGCTTAAATGAAGAGGTGGCAGTTGGGTTAGGACAGAAAACAACTCAAGTGAAAGCAATTTTGTTTTTTATTATTATTATTCTTGCTGGAGCCGCAGTAGCGTTAATTGGGAATATGGCCTTTATTGGGCTCATGGTGCCTCATATCGTACGGGCAGTAGTTGGAACGGATTACCGCTATATTATTCCGATGTCGATCATTGTCGGCGGAGGCTTTATGCTGTTGGCAGATACTCTTGGGCGGACGATTAGCGCTCCATATGAAACGCCGGTTGCTGCAATCGTGTCCATTTTAGGATTACCATTCTTCCTTTTCATTGTTCGTAAAGGAGGGAAAGCATTCACATGATTCATCCAAGTGTTGTTAAAAAACAAAGGCTAACAATGTTGGTCTTAACCATTGTGATTATAGCAACTGCAGTGATTGGCATGGGAATTGGCAGTTCATCTGTTTCTTTTGAGCGCCTTATCCCCACTTTATTAGGTCAAGGAACATTTAAAGAAGAGTTCGTTATTTTCTCCGTTCGGATGCCAAGATTGATTGTCACCTTACTGGCAGGGATGGCTCTTGCTTTATCAGGTTCCATTTTACAGGGGATTACACGCAATGATTTAGCGGATCCAGGGATTATCGGGATAAATGCTGGTGCTGGGCTAGGAGTTGCTATTTTTTATCTGTTTATTCCAGTAAGCAGTGGTTCATTTGTCTATCTATTGCCAGTTGTCGCTTTTGCTGGTGCGATGTTGACGGCAGCACTCCTTTATCTTTTTTCCTATGATCGTAAAACAGGTCTGCAGCCTGTAAGGTTAGTATTAATTGGTGTCGGTTTTTCCATGGCGTTTTCCGGTGTGATGATTATCATTTTCTCAGCAGTTGACCCATTTAAGGTCGATTTTATCGCTAAGTGGCTGAACGGGAATATATGGGGTGCAGATTGGCCGTTTATTTTGGCCATTTTGCCGTGGCTGATTGTGTTGGTACCTTTTACCCTGTATCGTGCTAACCGCTTAAATTTGTTAGGGGTGAGTGAGCCAGTTGCAGTGGGTGTAGGTGTAGCAGTAGAAAAGGAAAGAGTTACCTTGCTGTTGGCCGCAGTTGCATTGGCCGCAGCCGCTGTTTCAGTAACGGGCGGGATCGCCTTTATTGGTTTAATGGCCCCCCATATTGCTAAAGCACTAGTAGGTCCTAGAAATCAGCTTTATATTCCGGTAGCAATTTTGCTCGGAGGCTGGCTCCTTACTTTGGCAGATACGATTGGCAGAAATCTTGTTGAACCGGATGGAGTTCCTGCAGGTATTATGGTTGCGTTAATTGGTGCACCGTATTTTATGTATTTGTTGTTAAAAAAATAAAATTGGTCTTTCTGGTGGCCTTTTGGTCGTGATTTTGGCGTTTCGCCGATATAATTGTTTTTTCGCTGATATATTCCGATTTTCGCCGATATATTTCATTTTTCGCCGATATATGAAAAAAATCGCTGATATATCTAATTTTGCAAGTTTTATTCAAAGCCATTTTTGCCTTTGAAAGGCAGAAATGACTAATAAGCCGTATGATTATGCTTGCTTGCGTTCAAAAATAGGGTCAAATATTCGTAAGAATGAGGGTTTCCAATAGAAAGACCCTCATTTTCGTTTTTTCACTTCATTTTTTAAGTAGTTTACAAAATGATCGTCATCTGTTAACCAGCAAGCTTCAGTACGTTTAAGAAATTTCTCAGCTTCCGTAAAGCTGGGGAATGTTTGAGCTAATTGCATGCGATTTTTTTCGATTATCCATTCAGAATCCGTGTTTGGGCGAATGAAAAAATGATCTTCGCGGCGATTTAAATACAGCGTTCCAAAGGAGCAATCCTTTAGGTTGTAACGGTTATTTTTTGCATCTTCATGCAGGGGCTCAAGTTGAAAGGTGTTGCTAACATACAACTTATAGGCGTTTTCAGTCAGCGTGCATCCCGCTGCTTTTGCATGTCCGCCTCCACCTAATTGTCCTGCAATCTCCGAAACGTCTACATGATCATGAATCGTACGAAAGCCTAATCGTTTTCCTCCCATATTGATAATAGCGATATAATCTAAGTGTGGATATTCTTTGCCCAGTTCGTTTCCAAGCTCAGAATGGTAGGATTCAGCATAGACGACACCGGCAAAATGATCGTTGATTTGTGTTTGAACGATCTCCCTTCTTTTTCGGCGAATGTAGCGCTTAATTTTCCCCTCTTCCATATCTAAAATTTTCTTCTCAAAATCATCAAATTGAAAATGGTCAAATGATTTAAGGCGCTCAAGCATCGTTTCCTCGAACTCATCAATTGAAACAAGGAAGAAGAGTGCGTTAAGGCGTTGAGCTTGCTGATTATTGTTCTTTTCCCATTCCCATGTATCATATTGGCGGATGAGCTCAACAAATTCGTCCAACGCTTCTGTTTTCGATAAATGGCCTCTATTAACCAAATAGTGATAAAAAAGGGAGGTTGCTGAAGCAGGCTTCCCATCGTCATCTTCAACGACAACGTTCCCCCAATCATATTGATTATAATTTAGGGATGTTTTGTGATGGTCAATAAGCTGCACTTTTCCCCCTGATTGATAAAAGGCCTCTATGTTTTTTTCATTTTTTTCGTTCATAGATAAGTCGGTTATAAAAAGAAATGTTTCTGGATCATCATTCTCAAAAAACGATTCCACTTCCCGATTTAATGCAGCAATTGAGTTGTAACGAACCTGTACGTCCTTGCCAAAGGCCAGTTTCGCAAGGATTCCGCATCCAACCCCATCTAAATCATTATGTGATAATAGCTTATACATGATTTCACCTCAATCTCTATTATGCGATAAAATGGTCATAATATTGCTTCATTTTGCTCACTTCATTAAAATGAAAGTCATAGGAGGAGATAAAAATGGCAACGATTGAAGATTTTATGAAGTTGGATTTGCGTGTCGGTACGATAGTAAAGGCGGAGCCGTTTCCAGAGGCACGAAAGCCAGCGCTTAAATTGGAAATTGATTTTGGTGAACTAGGAATCAAACGCTCATCTGCACAAATTACGAAACGGTATACCCCTGAACAGATCATCGGACGACAAATAGTAGCGGTAGTCAATTTTCCTCCGCGGAGAATTGCCGGTTTTAAATCAGAAGTATTGGTACTTGGGGGAGTTCCAGAGGCAGATGATGTCGTGCTGTTGAGTATCGATGAGGAGGTTCCAAATGGGACACCGGTTGCCTAAAAAGGAGTCCCATTTAGAATTGATAGAATTAGATACGGAATTTCTCGAAGGAATGGGGAGCTATTGTTTAAGAAGCAAGAAGAAATCAACGGGATACATAAATAAAAATAAGTGGTTGAATGCCCAATTTGAAGAAGGATTAAAATATATTCAGTTACTTGAACATAAGAAACAAGTCGGTTTTATTGAATATACGGAATCACAACATTCTTCCAGAGTTGTTCATGCTGATAACTATTTAGTGATCCATTGCTTATGGGTAAGCGAAACAGGTAAAGGCTACGGCAGTAAATTGCTTCATAGATGCCTTGAAGATGCCAAAAAAGAGTCTAAATATGGTGTAGTTGTAGTGACCAACTCCCACACTTCCTGGACACCAAGCAAGGACATTTTTTTGAAAAATGGTTTCACATTAGTGGACACAGCTCCATATAACTTTGAGTTACTCGTATATCAGTTTGCTAAAGACGCACCACTGCCAGTATTCCCGACCAACTGGGATGAGAGGTTAAAGAAATTCACTGATCTTACGATATTACGCTCTTTTCAATGTCCTTATGTTGAGGTTGCGACCGAAAACATAAAAATAGGGGCACAAAAATTAGGACTAGATGTGAAAATGATCGATTTTAAAGATAGGACAGAATTAATGGAACTGTCGCCAACTCCTTATGGGATTTTCTCCGTTGTATTTAAAGGCGAGCTCATTTCATTTCATCGGTTAACGATTCATTCAGTCATGAAACGTATAAAGGAATTGTTATAAGAAAACCTTGATTACCCCGGACATTCTTGAGTTTAGAGTTGTCAAAGCTCTGAACTTTTTTATTGATTGAATGTAAAGGATACTTGACGTAAAGTTTATTTTACATTTATACTAAAAGTAGGGTAGGTGGTTGTTATTGAAAAATCATGTAGTTGAATATCGAAAAAAATATGGCTTGTCCCAAGATCGTCTAGCTGAAAAATTAGGGGTTTCAAGACAGACGATTATTTCGATTGAAAAGGGAAAATACTCGCCTTCGCTTCCACTTGCATTTCTGCTTGCTAAAACGTTTAATACCACGATTGAGGAATTATTTGTTTTTGAAGAAGAGAAAAAGGGGAAAAGAGATGCGAAACAATAGAATCTTGTTTTTAATTCTCGGCCTGTTCTTTTTTGCCATTGGAGGCTTGCTATTAGTTACCAATCTTGTGGCAGATGAACCGTTTCATACAAGCTTTTTATTAATGTTTGCGCTGACAGTAATGTGCTTTTGCTTAAGCTATCTTTCACCACATTTTCAGCAGAAGGATGAGCGGATGAAGCTGATAAGAGAAAAAGGGATGTTCTTTTCTGTAAGTGCTTTAATGGTGTACTTAATTATTTTTAATTTAGGTTTGCAAATAGAATTTTTTACATTGGCTGCCAATGAATTACTGCATATTTTAACGGCATTAATTATCTGTACCGTATTTATCTCATTCGTTGTTTATTCTAGAATCTACTAAATTGGAGGGATTTATGTCATGGGAGGTTACTTTCTGCTAGCGATTGTCATTATTGGAATCTTCATTGGACTAATGATCACGCGAAAAGAATCGACTGAAAATAATGGCCTGAGTAAGAGAGGGCTAATGAAACTATTAATTTTGCTTGCGTTTATATTTATTTGTGTTGTTGTCGTAGTATTTTTAACTCCAGAAAGCTGGTTATAATTTTTTTAGGAAAAAAGCATCAAATTAGCACTACTTTAATTCCTTTATTTTACTTTGCGCTATGATAGAAGAAATATGGGAGGAGGAATAAAATGGCGACAATTGACTTGCAAAAGAAAGCGGTAAAAATTATTTTGGAAAAAAAGAAATTGATGACAGTGAGAGCCCGAGTCGGATTGGTTCTGGATATTACTGGTTCAATGCGAACTTTATACAAAAATGGTACGGTTCAAAAAGTGGTGGAGCGCATACTTGCGGTTGCTTCACAATTTGATGATGATGGTGCTTTGGATATTTGGGTGTATGACAACGAGTTTTCGAGATTGAAACCGGTAACGGAACGGGATTTCGAAGGATATGTAAATCGGCACATTCTTGAGAATGAACTGATACATAAATTTGGCAGAAACGATGAACCGCCTGTGATGAAGGATGTTGTCAAGAAATATACGAAGGAAGAGATAAGTGACGACCCTGCTTTTATTGTTTTTATTAATGATGGTGGTTGTCAAAAATCGATTAAATCGATCATTGAAGGGACGTCTATTAAACCACTATTTTGGCAATTTGTTGGGATCGGCAATGGTAATTTCGACTTTTTGCGAAAAATAGATACACTTGAGGGCCGCTTTGTTGATAATGCGAACTTTATTCATATTGAAGATGTCGATGCTATCTCTGATGAACAACTCTATGATATGCTTCTGACTGAATTTCCGAGCTGGATTAAGGAAGCAAAGGAGAAAGGAGTATTAATAGAAAAAGAGGAAGAGCACAAGCCGTTAGTAAGTGAAAAGCCTGACACACAAGTGAAAAAGGGATTTTGGAGCAGACTGTTTGGCCGTTAGCATTAATGTTTATAACGATTGCTTCACTGCATTAAAGCGTGTTATTATATGGTAAAAAGCTGGGAGGGAGCTCGATGTCATTAGAAAGTGTATTAGAACATTTTAAGAAATGGAATCGGGATACAGATGTGCAAATTTTTGAACAATCGAGTGCGACTGTCGATATGGCTGCGGAAGCCATTGGGGTCATTCCGGCTAGGATTGCCAAAACCCTTTCTTTTCGTGGAGAAGGGGAGCAAGCGATTCTTGTGGTCGCTGCTGGAGATGCGAAAATAGACAACAAAAAGTTTCGCAAGACTTTTGGTTTTAAAGCTCGGATGCTATCTCCGGACGAAGTATTTGCACAAACTGGACATAAGATTGGTGGAGTTTGTCCTTTCGGTTTAGCGAATAATTTGGATGTTTATCTTGATGTTTCGATGAAACGCTTTGACACCTTATTTCCAGCATGCGGGAGCACAAATTCAGCGATTGAACTTTCGTGTGAAGAAATTCAGGAATACGCAGGAGCTCAGGATTGGGTTGATGTCTGTAAAGGCTGGACGGATGAATCAGCGGTAGCAATATCATGAATAATAGACTTTTGATCAAACAAAGGTGATCGGACGGAATTCCCGATCACCTTTGTCATTGCTATGAGTTAAGGTGAATAACCGGATTAATTACCTGAAGCCTCCGTAAGTGGCTTGCACCGTAAGTTGCCGTAAAAACAGCCAATAATCGTTTGGCCGACGATGAGCATGTAGGAAAGCGCTTTTGTTCATCATGGCAGGGATCATTTTTCGCCATGCGCTTTTGTTTTTTACTTCTCTAACGCTTTTCTTTTACGAGCCAGCAATCTTTGGAATTCTTGTTCGAGTTCGGCACTCGGTTCAATGCTTAATCTGCTCAACACTTCAGTGATCTTCGTTTCCAGAAGGAGAAGATTATCTTCTTCTTCTGAGCGTGGCTCATAAGTTTTGTATTCCTGATAAGTGCCTTCGAATACACGAATCTCTTCATTTTCTATCGTCAATATTCTTGTTGCAATTTTTTCAATGAAGCGGCGATCATGGGAGACGAAAATGATCGTTCCTCTATATTCCATCAGTAAGGACTCCAATGCTTCAACGGCCTCGATATCAAGAAAGTTGGTTGGTTCGTCCAGAATAAGTGTATTAATATTACTGACGAATAACTTGGCGAGGGCTACTTTGACACGTTCGCCGCCACTAAGGACTTTAACTTGTTTGTAGACATCCTCCCGGAAAAAATGGAGCCGTGCTAAAACGATGCGGATGAAGGTCTCCGTTTGCTCGGATGAAATTTGCACATTTTCTAAAATCGATTTTTCAGAATCTAAAAGATCGATTGTTTGACTGAAATAACCATATTTTACAGCGGGTGAAAGCGTGATTCCGACGTCATTTTCAATGATTTTCTTCAGTAACGTCGTTTTCCCGCTTCCATTTGCTCCAACGATGGCTAGTTTGTCACCGCCGCGCACCTCGAAGCTCGCTTTTTTCCAGAGAACACGGTTGACAAACCCTCCTGCTACATTGAGGACACGGAGGATCGTTCTGCCAGTGAACGCTTCTTCGTTAGGCAATGCCATCTGTATGGGGGAAGTTTCCTTGATTTTTTCCACCTTTTCGAGTTTTTCCAATCTCGTTTCAATTGATTTCGCAACTGCTTGCAACTTTTTTTGTTTTTTGGCAAAATACGGCTTCACCTTTTTCGACTCAATTCCTTTTTTCGGTGCTTTTGTTGCGCGTGCTGCCTTCTTTTCTTTTAAAATCAATGCTTCTTCCAATTGTTTTTTCTTTTGTTCATATTTTTCATAGGCTGCTGCATGGCTCCGTAATTCAAGCTCCTTCTGCTCCAAATAGTCCGAATAATTGCCGTTGTACTCTTTAATGCAACCATTTTCAAGCTCCCAAATCGAGGTGCAGAGGGCATCTAAAAAGGCTCTGTCATGGGATACCAAGAGGATGGCGCCTTGCCAGGCTCTCAACTTTTTTTCTAACCATTCAATATGCTCTGTATCTAAATGGGTAGTCGGTTCATCTGCTAACAATATTTCCGGATTTCTCGCCAGTGCCTCAATAATATATTCTTGCGTCACTTCACCACCACTTTTAGTTGTGCTGGAACGCTTGAGCTGAGGTAAAAGCCCACATGTGCTATTCAGTTGGATCATTCCTTCTTCAGCCTGTTTTTTTCCTGCGAGCACCTCTAATAAAGTGGTCTTCCCAGTTCCGTTTTTGCCAATTAGGCCGATGCGTTCTCCTTGATTAACTTGAATGCGCTCAATATCTAATAATAGTTGATCCTTGATATAAAACTTTATGCCAATCGCTTCTAAAAGCATACGATCATCTCCATTGCAAAAGTATGAGGAGACAAAAAACGCCTCCTATATTCAGAATAGGAGGCGCATGGCTGCGCAAAGAAGCTGTCGTTGTGAGGACAACAACAGGAAATCTAATCCTATTCTGAAAATCTAAATTGAAGACAACACAAAAAGCAGCCGAGTCACTGTGTTTTTTGAAACCTTCAATTCGTCTTTTCGAAAAATAGGATTAGAACTTCATGTTTATTGGGTCACCCTCTCGTTATTGGTACTTTAAAAATAATTGATTTTTGAATTGCTGTCAAATGGAATTTGTCTTTCATGTGATGACGGTTTATTCTGAGTTTTCCTTTCGAATCTTCGTGCCTTTACTTTTATAAGGCTTCGCACTTTTTGCTTTGTTTGCACTAGCCTGCCAGCGATTCCAGCCCTTTTTTCCTGTTCCGCGACCTGTTCCACCTTTTCCTTTGCTCATAGAATCAACTCCATTCTTTTGTTAGCGTGAAGTTTTTGGCGGTTGGCATATTTCGCATTTCCGCTGATGATTGTTTTTGAAGATTTTAGCCTTGATCAAACCATAATCGTTCTTTGTCATCGACATCACCGTTGTAATTAATTAAAATCTCATCTCCAGCCTTGATATCTTTAAAAGCATAGAACTCAAAAGTGTGATTTTCAAAATTAATCTCATAAATGGCATTCGGTTCATATGAATGATTGAAAAGCATACCATACCCTAACAGAATTGCTGAATGATTTTTTCCATACTCAAAAGCATAATCGGCAAGAATCGTTTTTTCGATATGCTCATGCTGATCATTTGGGTATGAAATAACAGGGGCCTCATGCAGAAGCGTTCCTTTTTTAATATCTCTTGTGGCAAAAACTCCTCTATTGAATTCTCCGTTACTCAGCGGAGATGTTTTTACTTCGATCATTTGTCCACCTACTTGTTTTTAAGTATTCCTCTAACTGTACCATTAAATGATTCATTGAGCCATTAGGAAAAAATTTACCAATCTGATGCTCGTTTATTTTTGCAGTCTTACTAGGAGATATCATTAGTTTTCGTTAAACACTTGAAATAATGAGCTAATTATAATATAGTACATTACATCAGTAATGTACTAATTTAGAAAGGAGGAGGCCATGATTTTAAACCCAGATGATACAAAGCCAATATACGTCCAAATTGCCGAATGGATTGAAACTGAAATCTTAAACGGTCACTTTCAAAGTGATGAGAAGGTGTATTCTCAATATCAGCTAGCAGAGATGTTCACGATTAATCCAGCTACGGCAGCAAAAGGGCTCAACCTTTTAGCAGATGAGCAAATTCTTTATAAAAAGAGGGGGTTAGGCATGTTTGTAGCAACGAATGCGAAGGAAGCGATTGTGCATAAACGGAGAAGTGGTACGCTAAAGCAGCTTATTCAGGAGCTAGTTCTCGAAGCTGAACGCTTGAGTATAAAGGAATCTGAATTACTAGAGATGATTAAGGCCGCACGAAAGAAGGAGGGAAGTCAATGAATGTGATTGAATGCAACGGTTTAACAAAAGCATATTTTCGCAAAAATGTCCTTAACGGACTTACATTTACCATTGAGGAAAATAAGATTACAGGGCTGATTGGTCGAAATGGGGTCGGAAAAACAACCCTTGTGAAAATACTTGCTGGTTTAATTAAAGAAACATCGGGTGAAGTGAGAGTATTCGAACAGCATCCATTTAATAATCTTTACACGTCAGCAAACACCATCTTGGTTGACGACCAAATGTTTTTCCCGCCTGCTCTACAGCTTCATGAATTACTAGAGGTGGCTCAAAGCTTCTACCCAAACTGGGATATGGAACTTGCGCAACGTCTTTTACAATATTTCAGTTTTGATCCGAGTCATTATCACCAGACACTCTCAAAAGGGAGAACAAGCACGTTTAATATGATCATTGGCCTGGCTTCCAGATGTTCATTGACGATATTAGATGAGCCTACAACAGGAATGGATGAGGCAGTAAGAAAGGATTTCTACCGTGCTCTTATGAAGGATTATCTTGCTCACCCGCGAACCATTTTAATTTCCAGTCACCATTTAAATGAAATTGAGGATATTCTTGAGGACGTGCTGCTTATTAAAAATGGGAAAACACTGCTACATGAGTCTATTTCCGACTTAAAAGAATGGGCAATTGCTCTTCAAGGAGCTTCTACTGTCGTGCAAAAGTGGCTTGTAGAGCGCAACTGTATCTTTCAGCGCCAAGTAGGAAAAGACACATTGTACGCTGTTGTCAGAGATGATTTTACAAAAGAGAATAAAGAGGAGGCGCTAAGAGGCGGAGTAGAATTTATACCTGTAAAGGCTAGCGATCTATGCGTCTATCTCACGAATGATACGAAAGGGGGAATCGATGATGTCTTCGAACGTTAGTTTAGTGGAAACGGTGAAAAAACAGTACGCTTTTAAAATGAAAGCTTATATAGATGCATTTAGTTCCCTCGTTGGCATCCAATTTATTGCGTTTTTATTTTCTCTTGGCGGTGGTTCATCTTCAATGGGGACCTCAGATGGGTATCACTTTGAATTGAAGTTTTACTCTGCTGACCTTGTGATTATTTTTACGTTTATTTGGATTTTTGTAACGGCGATTACGATTACAACAAAGCCTTATCGAAATCAAGATTTCACATTTGTGACGAATCGTATGAGCAGCAGTCTCTCCAACATCCTTTTTTTACTCTCTGCGAGCTTGTTAGGGGCGTTTACTGCCGTTCTATCGCGCTTTTTAATCCAAACCGTCGCCTATTTTCTTTTAAAAGAAGATTTATATATTGCTTCCGTTATGACGAGTGAAATGATGATCGGGATAACAGTGAGCTTACTCTATGTTTTTTGGATTAGCTCGATCGGCTATTTCGTCGGTACGTTAGTTCAAATTCATAAAGGCTTCGCTTTATTAATCCCTGTTATTGTAATTGGTTCCTTGTTTTATGATGGATTTATGCAAAGATATGCCATGCTGCTGATACTGTTTCAATTTTATTTTTTAGAGTCATCGATGGTCCTGTTTGCGATTAAGACGTTGATTACGACTGCGGTACTCTTCTTTGCATCAATTGCTATTCTCAATCGAATGGAGGTAAGACGATGACTTTCGCTGCACTTATCCCAATGGCTGTCATAGTTGCACTACCGCTGCTCTTTTTTATCGTTCGGGTTAAAAAGAAAGTAACCCATTGGCTTTTAGTTGTATATATCGGGGTACTACTTCTATCTGTTGTTGCTGCCTTCTTTATTAAATCAGATGAACCGGAGATAACGGACAGACCGAGAGATGATCTATATGAGATGCTATACAGTGGAGAAATTTACGCTAAAGGCTCGAACCTCCTTCTTAAGGAAGATAGTTTTCCGATAGAAGGAGAGAAGGTAAGAGTAACTTCTTCCTACGGTGATGAAAGTTCCTCTGTTTATATTGAAAGAAAAACGGAAGATGATCAGAAAATGGATGTTCTTGCGTATGGGAGCTTTTCGATCGCAAAGCTAGATGTTGCAGAAGAAATTGTTTTACCAGCTGTTCAACTGAAAGATGAGACGCTTACGATTGTCTATCCGGAATATCAAAAATTGAAAACGTCTATTGTCATGAATGAATTTACGATCGAGCAATTTACTGGAAATAAAAAGTACAATTCTGAATTCCAAATAGACGGTCCGATTTTGTTAGTACGTATTCCGCCAGATCTTGAGATAGAAGCCGATTCAACAACGGAGTTGATTTCCATTGACGAGTGGAAGTGATCTATTTTTCGACAACAATGATGGTTTACGTTAAAATAATGGGATGAACAGAAGTATGACAAGGAAGTTGATGTATGATACGTTGGAAACAATTGTTGGAATACGATTTTCTATTGGATGTAGGCATTTCCATAGGGATCTTTCTGCTCTTTTTAATCTTTAGAAAACTATTCGCGAAATATGTGTTTTCTCTTCTAATGAAAATGAGTAAAAAGGCACCAACAGAATTTCTCTCCCGTGTATTCCTTTCGTTTGAGAAACCGATACAGTGGTTATTTCTCGTTTTGGGAGCATATATAGCTATTGATGTTTTTCCATATTTAAAAGCGGATCAAGGTCTTTTTCTAAAAATTTTTAAAGCATCGATCATTTTTTTCTTTAGCTGGGGATTGTATAATCTCTCCTCAAGTTCATCCCTGTTACTTACAAAAATGAATAAACAATTCAATATGGAAATAGATGAAATTTTAATCCCATTTTTATCGAAAGCAATACGAGTAGTAGTTGTCGTTATAAGCTTCAGCATGATTGCTCAAGTGTTTGAATACGAGGTGAGTGGCTTAGTGGCTGGTTTAGGATTAGGGGGATTAGCCTTCTCACTAGCGGCCAAAGATGCTCTTGCCAACCTATTTGGGGGAATCGTGATTATTACAGAGAAGCCCTTTTCGATTGGTGATTGGATTATGACGCCAAGTGTCGAAGGAACAGTTGAGGAAATTACTTTTCGAAGCACTCGTGTGCGAACCTTTGCTCAAGCGGTAGTAACTGTTCCGAATGCTACGTTGGCAAATGAAAATATTACGAACTGGAGTGAAATGGGGAAACGGCAAATTACGTTCCAGTTACGGGTTATGCATGATACCCCAAAAGAAAGGCTTCAAGCAGTGGTTGACAAAATTGAAGCGTATTTGAAAAACCATAAGGGTGTTCATAAAGAAACGATTTTTGTGAAATTCGATCAGTTTACTGAAAATGGGTTGGGGATATTTTTATATTTCTTTACAAACACGACTATTTGGGGAGAGTTTCTTGCTGTTAAAGAAGAAATTAACTTTTCTATATTGGAAATTCTTGAAGAAGAATCAGTACTGCTTTCAATCCCAAGTAGAAAATTGTATGTTGATTCTGAGAGTAGCAGCAGTCAACCTTTTTCCACGTCACAAAAAGAAAGCTCAAATTAATTTTTACCTAAAATCTTCTAATAACTCCTTTGAAGTTTGGTTACATTAGTAGCACGAACGATAAAAGGAGTTTTTTTATGTCGAAAATTAGCTGTTTTAATGAGTATGATCCGTTAAAAAAAGTTCTTGTGTGCGAGCCAAAGTTTCTCATGCAGCCGGAGTCAATGAACGTAAGTATCGATCTGGCGATAAAGGAGCATCATCACTTTGTGTCAACATTGAAGACTTGCGGCATAGAAGTCATTTCATTGCCGGCAGTCAAGCAGTTTCCAGAGCAAGTTTTTACACGTGATACAGGCTTTGTTTTAGGAGAAGACTTTTTTGTAGCAAACATCGAAAATTATATTCGCCAAGGGGAAGAAAACTATTTAAAGGAGCAGCTTACAGAAGCAGCTATTCCTTATCAAACCATTGCGAAAGGTAAAATTGAAGGCGGAGATGTAATGATAGATGGAGAAACCGTGTATGTAGGGATAAGCAATCGAACGAACACGGAAGCAGCTAGACAATTGCAGAGCTTTCTTCCTAATTTTAACATCATTGAAGTGCCGTTTTCCGATGCTTATCTCCACTTAGACTGTGTTTTTAATATTCTCTCTTCTAACGAGGCAATCATTTATCCAGAGGAAATACATGGGGAGAAGATAAAAGATTTGAAAAAACGCTATGATTTAATTGCTGTTTCAGAGGAGGAGCAGGCGACGCTTGCAACAAATATTCTTTCATTAGGAAATAAGAAGATCATTAGCCTTCCGATAAATAAAAATATAAACAAAGAACTGAGGCTACGAGGTTATGAAGTTATTGAAGTGGATTTCATGGAAATGATTAAGTTTGGAGGCTCTTTTCGTTGCTGTACTTTGCCAATATTAAGACAGTAAGGATAAGAACTGTAAATAAAGAGTAAAGGTTTTGTTGACCGTGATCGGATTATTGATAGCAATTGTCATTTTTAATTATTTGGGATTTAAGTACAACCGTTTAACTCAAAATCAAACGCTGCATATTTGGAGTTTCACGATTGCCTTTCAAGGATTGTTTGATATGCTGATTGAGTATAAATATCATGGTTACTGGTATTTTTCAAAAGAGGTTGAATGGAGAGGGGTATTGGCGCATACAATCCTGATTCCCCCAGTAAATATGCTCTTTCTTAGCTTTTTTCCTTTTAGGAAGAAACGAGTGGAGCAAGTGCGTTATATCTTTTTATGGACAGTGGCCATTTTATGTTATGAAGCATTGACGCTATTACCTGAGCCATGGGGTTATTTTTACAATGGCTGGTGGACATTGTGGCATTCGGCAGCAGTGGACCCTATCCTTTTTTTCATTTTGTTGGCCTATTTTAAATGGGTATTAAGATTGGAATTACTGTCGGGGCCAGGGAGATTTCCGAACTTGAAATGAAAAATAGGGGGAGAACAACTCCCCCTATTAAGGTTTAAAAATGCTTGTCTCCGAGGAGGGCAAAAAAATAGATCGCCATCGTAATAAGCCCGAAAGGCAAGCCAAATTTTGCCCATTCTGAACTCGTAATCTTAAGCTTCCCAGATGAGATGATATTTGGGATATTACCCGGGATTAGCATCCCACCGCTAATAATGAGACCAAGAAGAATGGCTTTAATCGTTTGATGACTCATTGATGGACTGATTTCTGCTGCGGCTAATGTAGCGTTATCTAAAACAGATGAGATGATGTTGATCCAATACAGAACGTTTTCGTGAAGTCCTAGAATATAGGCATCAATTAAAGGTTGAAACCCTGCACCTAGCAAGGTCAAACCCATGACGAATACGTATATCTTTCCAGTTCGAATGAAAATTTCTCGATACGTTTCCGGATTGTCAGAGACGAGTCGAGTTTTTTTAAATTGTGGATGGACAAAAAGAGCGGCAATTATCCCCATCATGATAATACCGAGAATCACTTCTCTGCCGATTAATTTCGATAGAAAGAACATATCCTCATTTAATTTACTAACAATAATCGTGGATAATGGTTCTCCAATTGGCGTTAGGGCAGCTCCAAGGCCGATTGAAAAGCAGGTAATAATTACTAGTTTCACTTCAGATGTTCTCTGTAAACGGAGCACAGACACGATGATAACAAGTACGAGAGAAGCGATTATGGCTGTAATGATGCTAGAGAGAAGGCCGAGTACAATGACAACAAGAGCAAAAAATAACGGATAGGGCATCGATTCGCTTACTTTTTTAATCATTTTTTCTAATGGATTCTTTAGCCATTTGAACAGGAGTCCAGCAATAAAAACAGCGGTGGTAATTTTTACTGGATCCTTGATTGCTTTCATGATTAACGAAGGCTCCCATATTCCGCTTACCCACACGGCGCTGATTCCCATAAAAAATAAAAAAAACTCAAGATTTTTCTCAATCATTTTTACCGAAAAAGGAAGAAAAAGCACTAATAGTAAAATGAAAATTAACCCTGTCATGGTGACTCCCTTTCCAATTTTTTTGTCCTAAAATGATACATATGCTTGTCTAGCCGAAATATGCCATTGTATTTTTTCTTAAATATATCCAATAAAAATAAGTTAAGAAGAACGCTATTATTGCTTAGCATACAGAATAAAGGCTTTTTTGACTAAAAGAAGGATATAGCTGAAAGCATGGTTTAAAATTTTGATGTTTTCTGTGTCAGGTCTCAATCAATTTTGTAGCTAGTGTTATTAGTTGTAGTTGAAAATGATTATCATTTATAATGGAATTATAGTTTCTAATGTTGGATCGTAGAAAGGAGAGCTTAAATATGTTTGTGCAAATGAGGAAAACAATCGTTACTGAAGGCAATGCGGATAAAGTAGTGGAACGTTTCAGTAAGGAAGGAATTATTGAAAAACAACCAGGTTTTATAGATTTAACGGTAATGGTTAAAAAAGTACGTCGGGGTGATGAAGAGGTCCTTGTGCAAGTTCGCTGGGAGTCAGAAGAAGATTGGAAGAATTGGGAGAAGAGTGACGCTCACATTGCTGGTCATAAAGCAAACCTCGGACAACCGAAACCTGACTATATTGTCGGTACAGAAGGCGGGAAATATGAAGTTGTAACAGTTAAGCAAGCAGTTAGTAGCACGTGATCATAAAGTAGCTAGAAGCTAGCTAACAGAATGATAGCAACGGTTAGCAATAATCTAGCATTTTTCTTGAGAATCTCGAATAATGAGGAGATACAATTTTAATAGTATAGAAAATCGAGTGTGAAATCGCAAAGGTTCCGTACTCGATTTTTTTTATTATGGTTCTGTTATATGTCGGTGTTGATTTTGGCTCATTTTCTCTCTGACCTTTCAGTTATACTGAAAGGCATATTAAACTTTGGTTTCACATGAAATGAGCCCAAAATTATTTTAACAACAATTCTATTAACAAAGCCTATTTTATATAAGGTTAAGTGGGTTTTGGGAGGTTTAAATCGCCCTCCAAATAGCGTGGCACTCAGCAGAGTGATTGTGGGCAAGGTGCAAGTTCATTTTGTGATTTAAGCCTGATAAAAGCAAGCTTAAGAATAAATAGGAAATTTATGCTAAGATATAAAGACATAGAAGGGAGAGCATAAATTAAAGGTCAACAAAAGAGTTTTATTGAAAATAGTTGGTTTAGAATTGCTACTAATCTTGTTTTTCACAGTAAACGGAGCGTTTGTAACCATAACAATGCCCACTAGTCCAGCATTACAGTTTATTGGACTTTTACCTTTGGCGGTAGGTACTTACATTTATTTAGTCATAAAGGGAAAGTGGAATAATTATTTTTCAGTAAAGAAACTAAAACCAATAAAAAAGACGTTTCTTTTCGGTGTTCCATTGCTATTGGTTTTACTGCTTGTTTTTATCGGAAATAAAGGAATAAATACTTCCTCTCTATTGGATGTATTCCTAATATTTATGATACAACTTTTTGTTGTTGCTTTTATCGAAGAAATTTTTTTTAGAGGCTTTATGCTAAACACTCTATTATCGAAAGGGTATAAAAAAGCTGTTATGATTTCAAGTTCCCTGTTCGCTATTACCCATTCTTTACAGCTTCTCGGAGGGCAATCATTAGAAGACACCTTGTTACAAATTATATATGCATTTGTTGTAGGGATGGTCTTATCGTTACTCATTATTAATAATCAATCCATTATCATGGCTATAGCTTTCCACGGCTTAAATAACTCTTTACAATTAATGGGTCAAGACCAAGGTTCTTCAATCTTTAGTTATGTCATCATTGCTATTTTAATTACGTATTCCATTTTCTTATGGATGCGAGCCTCGAACGCTACTATTTTAAAATGAAATGAAATTTGATAAGAGGTTTATTCAACAATAGTAGCTTTAATAGAGTAAAATGACATGTTTAAAAAGCTTAGAGCAAACGTTCTAAGCTTTTTAAACATTTGATATGGTCATTACGAAACTGTAATTTATCCTGCTATTTTTAGCTCCATAGTAACGGAACTACTTCTCTTTTCTGATGTTCTTTTTTATAGATTTACTTCATAATATCGTGGTCTACGTAGCGTTCGCCATTTAATTCACTAACAATATTAATCGCTACTTTAGCTCCGTCACCAGCAGTGATAATCGTATGCATGCTTACCCCTGCGCATGTTCCAGCAGCCCAAATCCCTTCAACGTTTGTTTTTCCCGATGGGTCAACATCAAAGATTGCTTTAATTCTCGGTTCTGTACCAGGTTTTGTTGAAACACCTGATTTTTCGCCAAGATCAACTGCCATGCCTGTAGCTAAAATTACATGCTGTGCTTCGTATTCACCACTTTCTGTAACGACAGTTAGTTGTGAACCATTCTTTTTAATTTCAGTTGCTTCAACCTCGACAAGTTCAGCACCGTGTTTTTTTGCCTGTTCTTTACCCGTTTCGACTAAATCAGGACCAGAAATGGCAGGAGCACCATAGTGATTTTCTAACCACGCACGCTTTGTCACGCTTTTTTCATTATCCAAAATAATTGTTTTCTTGCCGGCTTTTGCTGTGAAAATTCCTGCACTTGCTCCAGCAGGGCCTGCTCCGATAATTACTACATCATACATCTGCGAATTCCTCCTCAGTTTTAGTTAAGCCGAATAACATGCTCTAGCGTTTGCTATCCTCATTTTTGTAATCTTCTTCATCGATCATTTTAACAAATTTTTTGAAAAATAACCCAATATTTGCTTGAAGCAAATAGCATCAAAGAATTAGAAAAAAGAGAGGACTCTTTCCCATGTAATGGGCGTCCTCTCTCAGTCAGTAGAAATCTTGTATGCCTTATTTCGAATTACCAAGCTTTCCTATATATTTCAGCTAATTCAGAGACTAATGGCAGCTTAGGATTAGCAGTTGTACATTGATCCTCGAAAGCTTTTTCTGCAAGAAATTCGACTTTGCTCTCGAACTCCTTCTTATTGACGCCGTTATCTCTTATTTTTAGTGGAATGTACAATTCTTCAGCGAGCTTAATAATTGCTTGAATTAAGCTTTCCACTCCTTCTTCAGTAGTGCGGGCCGGAAGTCCCAGTGCCATCGCAATTTCTGCATAGCGTTTGTCGGCGATAAACTTTTCATATTTAGGGAACGATGCAAATTTCTTCGGCTTTGTCGCATTATAACGAATGACATGCGGCAATAAAATGGCATTAGCTCGACCGTGAGCAATGTGGAATTCACCGCCTAGCTTATGCGCAAGACTGTGATTAATTCCTAGGAAGGCGTTGGCAAATGCCATTCCTGCTATCGTTGACGCATTATGCATTTTTTCACGGGCAAGGGCATCATTGCCATTGCGATATGCTCTCGGTAAATATTCAAAAACTAGTTGAATGGCTTTAATGGCGAGACCGTCAGTGTAATCATTTGCCATAACGGATACGTATGCCTCAATCGCATGGGTTAACACATCCATTCCAGTATCAGCTGTAACATGCTTTGGAACAGTCATGACAAACTGTGGATCGACAATAGCCACATCCGGTGTCAATTCATAATCGGCAAGTGGGTATTTAATATTTGCTCTTTTATCCGTAATAACGGAGAAAGATGTTACTTCAGACCCGGTCCCAGATGTAGTTGGAATGGCAACAAATTGTGCTTTTTCACCGAGCTTTGGATATTTAACAATCCGCTTGCGAATATCAAGAAACTTTTGTTTTAGTCCAAAAAAGTCTGTTTCAGGGTGCTCGTAAAATAGCCACATTCCTTTTGCAGCGTCCATTGCAGATCCACCGCCAAGGGCAATGATGACATCTGGTTGGAAGGAAGCCATCAATTCTGCTCCTTTCATAACCGTTTCAATGGATGGGTCTGGCTCGACATCGGAGAAAATCTCGCAATGAACATAGTCAGGTCGTTTTCTTAAATAATAGAGAATTTTATCCACATATCCCAGTTTCACCATTCCTGGATCTGTAACGATTAAAGCCTTTGAAATATTGGGCATTTTTGCTAAATATTGAATGGAGTTTTTCTCGAAATAAATTTTTGGTGGAACTTTAAACCATTGCATATTGACATTCCTTCTCGCTACTTTTTTAATGTTGATTAAATGCATCGTTCCGACGTTAGTTGATACTGAATTTCCTCCATAAGTACCGCATCCAAGCGTAAGGGAAGGAATGTATGCATTATAAATATCTCCGATTGCTCCCTGTGAAGATGGGGCATTAACGATAATTCGTCCAGCCTTCATTCTTAAACCAAATTTTTTCATGACTTCTTCATTTGTTGAATGGAGAACGGCGGAGTGTCCCAGCCCTCCAAATTCTAGCATTTGTTCGCATCTAGTTAAGCCCTCTTCAAGATTTTGCACTTTATAGCAGGCGAGAATTGGACTTAATTTCTCTCTTGAAAGTGGGTATTGTGGACCGACACCTTCTAACTCGGCAATTAGAATTTTTGTATCGAGCGGAACATTTACCCCAGCCATTTTGGCAATTTTAGCTGCAGGTCTTCCGACAATATCGGGGTTAATCGTTCCGTGTGGCTCGCGAATAACTAATTTTTCAATTTTATTTTTTTCGGCTTCGTTTAAAAAGTAGCAGCCGTGTGCGCGTAGTTCTTCTTTCGCAGCATCGTATATTTCTTGATCAAGAATAACGGCTTGTTCTGAGGCACAAATCATGCCGTTGTCAAATGTCTTCGACAAAATGAGGTCGTTAACAGCTCGATAGACATCGGCCGATTTTTCAATATAGCAAGGAACGTTTCCTGGGCCGACACCAAGGGCTGGCTTTCCGGAACTGTAAGCTGATTTCACCATCCCTGATCCGCCAGTGGCCAAGATCAGCGACACTTCTGAGTGGTTCATTAATAGCTGTGTTGCATCTAAAGATGGCTTCTCAATCCATTGAATACAATGCTCCGGCGCACCGGCAAGAACAGCGGCGTCACGCAAAGCTCTTGCGGCTTCACTGCTGCACTTTTGAGCTGAAGGGTGGAAGGCGAAAATAATTGGATTTCGCGTTTTAATCGCAATAAGCGCTTTGAACATCGTAGTGGATGTCGGGTTTGTAACAGGCGTCACGCCAGCGATGACTCCTACAGGTTCAGCAATCTCCACGATCCCTTCATGGTCGTTTTCATTTATAATTCCAACGGTTTTATCGTATTTAATATTGTGGTAAATGTATTCTGTGGAAAATATATTTTTGATAATTTTGTCCTCATACACGCCACGTCCTGTTTCTTCTACGGCAAGCTTTGCCAGCGGCATATGATGATCTAAACCTGCCAGTGCCATTTGCTTCACAATTTCATCAATCATTTCTTGATCGAAATTTCGAAATTCTTGTAAAGCACGGCGCCCGTTTTGAACTAATTGATCAACCATTTCAGCGACAGTTTGCACTTTTGGTAACTCCTTTTCTTTAACAGCCATTTAAATCTCCTCCTGATATATTGTGAAGTATTTCACAAAGATTTATTAAAAAAAAGATTATGATTTTACACAATCTGGATTTCTTGGAATTTTCTCAAAAGAAATATCAGTTAAAATTTTAGAGTTTTTTCTGATATGAAAGACGTAATTTTTTGTCCAAATATAGGAAGGAATGGGATCGTCATCTTTAAACATCATTGCTTCAAAATCATCACCAACCAGCTTTTCAAAATCTGCTTGAGTATAGGTTTCAGTATCTGTAGAAAAAGCTCTCCACTCACAAATGATCATTGTCTTCACTCCTTATTTGTTTATCTACATGTAGAATACCATACTATTTAAATAATAGTTTGTGAAATATTGAACAAACTTTGAATTTTTATTATGAAAGCGGATACAAATGGTGATATGGGTTTTGGCGATATTTAATCGATTCATTTCCCTCAAGTAGGATGAATAAAACGAGTAAATAATTATTTTGATATAATATTTATTCGGAAGTTAAACTAAGGAAATAAGGGAGATAATCATATTTTGTTTTATTTGTGCGCTGAAATTTATTATGTAGTACAAAAAAGGAATAATAGAGCTTGTTCTATGTTAGTGTTGATTTTTGCTTTCATACGAAATGAGCCAAATACAATTTCTTTTAAAAAGCGAATAATAAAAAGAACCATCATTTTTATCTATAAATGATTGGTTCTTGTGCTTAGTCTTATACAAATGATCCTTCTTTGTTTTTGTTTTTCGTGTACGCATATCGGCAAAGGCAAAAGGGTTCCTATTCCATTCCGGGTTTCTTTGTCCCTCGCGAGCGATTTTATCACGGTATTTGCGGGCTTTTGATTTTGTCAAAGCAGATCACTCCTTACTTTTGTTAGTACCTAGTATACTAAATTTATAAGAACTACAGCAATGGAAGTTAGAGAAAAATGTTAAAGGGGCAAATTAAAATGAATTTTCATCAATCTCCAAATGTGTATGTGGAACAGGTGCATTTAAAGGTAACAAATAAAGATAGGGCTTTATCATTTTATCAGGAAATTTTAGGTTTACAGGTTTTAAAAGAATCTCGAACAATGGTTGTTTTTACTGTAGATGGAAAGACGCCAATATTGACGATTTTGGAACCTGAGCAGGTTACAGCAAAAGAGGCACGGAGAACAGGTCTATACCATTTTGCTCTGTTACTTCCAACGCGAGCAGATTTGGCGGCTTGCTTAAAGCATTTAATGGAAAGTGGTTATCCTCTACAAGGGGCTTCTGACCATTTGGTAAGTGAAGCGATTTATCTTGCAGATCCAGATGGAAATGGAATTGAAGTTTATGCAGACAGACCATCGGAAAAATGGGAATGGTCGGAGGGAATGGTACAGATGGACACTGCTCCTTTAGATGTGGAGGAGTTATTCCAACAGTGGAATGGAGAAGTTTGGCGGGGACTTCCAAAAGAGACGATAATTGGCCACATTCATTTGCATGTAGCAGATTTGCACGCTGCCCAACAGTTTTATTGTGATGGACTAGGGTTTGATATCGTTACTCGCTATGGTGAACAAGCACTGTTTATTTCTAGCGGAAACTATCATCATCATATCGGCTTAAATACATGGAATGGGAGAGGAGCGCAACCACCTTCAGAAAAGAGTGCAGGTCTCGAGTATTTTACATTGATCTATCCAAATAAGGAAGAGATGATGCAAACAATAAAGCGTCTGAACAATCGTCATGATTCAATTCAGGTTGAAGGGGAGGAAATCAAGTTAATTGATCCGTCAGGAACTAGGCTTGTCCTCACAACAAAGGCTTGATCAAAGAAAGCTCGCATAATCTGACATGAATGTTGTATAATGTCCCGTCTTCTTCGAAAAATAAGGAGTACTAAAGAGGAGGGATACGAATGAAACGAAAAAGCAGAAATAAATATCCATTTATTTTTTTATTTGTCATCCATTCATCTCTCCTGCTATATTCGTTTATAAAAAAGAAAGATCGTAAGACGATAAGTGTATTGCTTATGGCGAATATGGGGATGGCCTATATTTTTGAGTATTTTGTGCTTCACCTATTTCGCGCTTATTGCTACAAGCCGAAAATCTTAAAAAATCACTATTTCGATAATTTTCTCGGAGCCATTTTATCACAAGCCATCTATATTCCGTTTACAGGTGTATTTTTAACGGCATTTAAGCTGAATTGGAAAATAAAGTCGGCATTTATTTTCTATTTTCATCTCGTTGAGCGGCTGTTTTTGAAGCTGAAAATTTATAAGACGAGATGGTGGAATCCGTTTCATACGTCTTCTATGCTACCGATCTTTTTTTTTCTAAGCGATAAATGGTATGAACAATTGCAGCGACGAAATCCGCTTATTCTTTTTATATCTTTATTTTTTGCCATTATGGGGACAGGTACAAATATTATTTACCTTGCCGCATTGACGGGGAATTTCCGCTTTGGAAAGGGAAGAGTACATCGGTTGGAGGAGCATTTTATTTATGCCCCATTATACAGTTTCGTACTTTCTATATTTTCAGCCTGGTCGATTCGCAAAGGTGGATGGATGGGAAAATGGAGAATTTTGATGTTTTCACTAACTGTTGATTCCATTCTTTTTCGTTCAGGGGTGGTCAAGAAGAATTTCTCTATTCCATATTTGAATGTCATTATTCATGTCTTTATGGTTCTTATGTCTACAGTTTACGAACGACTGATTTACAATGGGGTGGAAAAGGAAAATCACTAAACATGAAGGCGTGCTAGTTTGTCTTGATGCTTTGGCGCATTTTCTACTTCATGAAGCGATAGAAAAAGTCCATTCATGGAAACAGAGGACCTTTCAGCATAAGTGAAAGGCTTTGGAAATCTTGGCTTTACACGAGATGTGTCCCAAATTTTATCAACAATGTGATTTAACAGAGACAAAAATAAAAGAGTCGGTGATTTAACTCACTGACTCTTTTTCTGTTTTGCGTTATTCTCCTAAGTAAGCGTTTAGCATCCAAATATGTGTGTCAATTTTTTCAATTAATCCAATAGCTAAGTCGTTAGTATTGACGTCATTTTGCGCTTCAGCTAAGGATGCTAATTCGACTAATTGCTCTTTAATTGCTTTGTAATCAGAAACTAGGGCAGCAACCATTTCGCTTGCCTTTTCTTCATTTCCTGTTTCTGATAATGTTGCGGTTTCTAAGTATTCTTTCATTGTTGCAACAGGTCGTCCACCGATAGCAAGTAAGCGCTCAGCAATTTCATCAACAGTTAAGGCAGCTTCGTTGTATAGCTCTTCAAATTTTTCATGTAGTGTAAAGAATAGGGGCCCTTTTACATACCAGTGGTAGCGGTGAAGCTTTGTGTATAAGATGCTCCAGTTAGAGATTTGTACATTTAAAGCGGTTTGTAAATTCATTTTAACATTCCTCCTATTTCTTTTATATACTAATTATAACAAATACTAAATTAAAATCAATACTTAATTATAATAATTTTTTATTTATAATAATTATAAATAAAAACCCTTAAATGTTTACTTAAGGGTTTTTTTATGGTTGTGTTTTTGGAGATAAAGAAAAATGAAATACATGGCTACAATCGCAATCGCTCCTACGATCGTGATCATGGCAAAATTCTCATCGATGAAGGTTTTTGCTTGCGCACCAAGGAACAGGATGAGTAACGCTTCAGCAAAGAAACGGGCGCCTCTCCCAATAATTGACCATACGACGAGTGTGCGGAGACGAATACGAGAGACACCAGCAAAAATGGTAAAGATTTTATAAGGGACAGGCGTTAATGCCGCCATTAGTATTGCCATCGGGCCATACTTTGTAAAGTAATGTTCAACCTTTTGAACTTTATCCTCTTTGAATAGATAAGTTAACACGGGTCTCCCGAGTTTTTTTCCAATATACCATCCTAATAAGGCCCCTATTACAGAAGTAAGTGTGGTAATAAAGGCGTAAAATAGAACGCTGTCTGGTTTTGCAATCCCCATGGGAATGAGCAAGACGTCAGGTGGAATGGGAAAAAAAGAAGAGTCTGCAAATGAAACGAGTGCGAGCCCCCAGATCCCATATTCCATAAGCCATTCTTCAATTGTATGAATCAATTCTGACATTATTAGGCCCCTTAAGAGTGTTGTATGTTGTAATTGCTAATTAAATAACGGTTTAAATTTCCGCTTCTACTTCTGTCATAACGATGTTTATTTTGCTGAGCCAAACATATATGATTTATGATGATACCGTATACTGAAAATGAGTCCCATCGCAAACATGTTTGCCATAAGGGAGCTACCCCCAGAACTTATGAATGGAAGTGGTATCCCGGTAATTGGTAACACTTGAATGGTCATTCCGATGTTTTGGAAAACATGGAAGGCAATCATACTGATCACACCGACACAAATATACGTATTAAATGGATCGTTCGTGTCAAGTGCTGTCTTAGTCAGGTGATAGATGAGAATGAAAAACAATCCGATCACAAGGCTTGCCCCTGCAAAGCCGTATTCTTCACCAATAACGCTAAAAATGAAATCGGTATGACTCTCTGGAATATAAACAACTCTTTCACCAAAGCCCTTCCCGGTAATTAGCCCTGAGCCAATCGCTTGCAGTGATTTATACAAATGGTAGCCTGCTCCACTTTGGTAACTCTCTGGGTCAAGCCAGGAATAAATCCGATTGTATTGATAGGTATCAATATGTTTTTCCAATAGCTCTGGATAATGGATGACAATATAAAAAACTGCTGCCACGAGAGCGGCTCCTGCTGAAAAAACAGGTAAGAGAATTTTCCATGTCATTCCGGAAATAAGAATCATTCCTACGAAAATTGCAATGATTACTAATGCAGTTCCTAAATCTTGTTCTGCAATAAGAGCGAGTGGTGGCAATGTCGCCAACCCAAGTTTAATAAACAGAATAAAATCGGTTTTAGACGTTTTAAGTGGATTTTTTTCATGATGATCAGCAATCAACTTACTTAATGTAAGAATTAAAAAGATTTTCATGAATTCCGAAGGCTGGATTGAGCCCAATCCAGGTATAACAAACCAGCTTTTTGCCCCGTTTCTAATCGGTGTAAAATCTGAAGGGGGTAACAGGTATAGTACAACTAAAAGTAAAATTCCAAATCCGTATAAATACCAGCTTAGCTTGCGATATTGATAACTATCAAAAAACATCACGATTGCGATAATGATGGCCCCGATAACATAATAAGCAATTTGTCGTAAAAAATAATTTTCAATGTATTGTTCCGTTGTTTGAGCGCTATATATGGCTGCGCAGCTAGTAAGAAAGAACAATAGCAAAATAAAGCTTAATGTCCAGTCAAACTTTTCAGCAACCTTATTCTTTTTATCCATTGTTCCAACACCTAGTCTCTTTTATTCTCCTATACTTCTATGTCTATTCTTTAATATTAACAGAGATAACCTCGAAATAGCCACACGTAATAAGACGTATTTACAGGATGAATGGTTTCTAATTTTTCATAAAAAAACACGAAGAACGGGATCTTCGTGATTTTCCCGCAGGAGTCGCCACCCTCCGCTCCAATCCACTTTCTCTTTTTGAATATATGAAGAAAGAAATTTTTGAGGTGACTTACGATATATAAATCAAATACATCGATTTGTGCAGAATGTCCGTTTCTATCCCCGTGTACGGAAAGGAAATACCCTTCAAAGCTTATACAACGTCCTATTGGGGGAGCTTACATAGAAGAGGCAGAACATCTACGTCACAACGATGAAATCAAATAGATCTACGCGAAACGCAAAGAGACGATTGAACGTGTCTTTGCGGATGCGAAGGAAAAGCAGGGGATGTGATGGACAACCTTACGAGGTCTTAATATGCAGGCGATGCTTACGTTTGCTGCCATGAACGTAGAGAACATGGCCCTTTGGACTTGGCCACCTGCTTTTAGGGGGTGCCAAACGAGTTGATGGGAGCGGAAGGCGCTTGACTCCTGGGGGAATAGCGTGACAGCCGAGACCCCGCACGAGCATCCGCGAGGAGGAGGCTCGGCGCACGCCCCCTGGAAAGCAAGCGTCTGGAGAGGAAATCAACGTTTTTAGCGAATTCCAGTCCAAAAATGATAAAATCCATCGATATGGAGCTCTTTCGATGGATTTTGTCGACAGTTTGTCATGAAGAACGGGATCTTCGTGATTTTTATTGGTCATATGTTAGAGCCGTTGTCGACATTTTATAAGCTAACGCTCGTAAGCAGGGAAATAAATATGCACACTAAAAAGGACTTATAGAGTTAAAGCAGTCTTCATAAGCGTTCAATATGAATTTCAGTACCGCTTTAATAAGGATTTATAATAAATAATTGAGAAACATGGTGGCAATGCCAAAATAAGTGATCAAGGAAAAAATATCATTTAAGGTTGTAATAAGTGGACCTGATGCGATTGCAGGGTCAACCTTTAAACGATAAAGAATTAACGGAATAACTGTACCCGCTAATGTTCCAATAATAAGGGTAAGCAACAGTGAACTGCCGACAACGAGACCGAGTATAAAGTTCCCTTGCCATATGAGGGCGATAACTGAAATGAGAATACCACATGTAATTCCGATAATGACTCCAACACTTAATTCCCTTAAAATAAGCTTTATAATGACTCTTTTATCAATATCATTTGATACGAGCCCTCTGACAACAACGGCCAATGACTGCGTTCCTGTATTTCCGGTCATACCTGAAATCATCGGCATAAAAAAGGCGAGGGCAACCACCTTTTCAAGAGTTTCCTCATAGGAACTGATAATGCTTCCTGAAATGAGACCGATAAATAAAAGAAGAATAAGCCATGGCAGACGCCGATAAGCAGCAACAAACGATTTTGTATCAAAATCAATGGATTTACCGGAAGCAGAAAGCTTTTCGATATCTTCATTTGCTTCGCGGATGACGACGTCAATAATATCATCAACTGTAATAATCCCGATAAGGACATGATCCTTGTCAACGACGGGAATGGCGAGGAAATCGTAGCGTTCAATCAGGCGCGCCACTTCTTCCTGATCGGTATCCTCTAATGCATATATAACGCGCTCATACATGATATCGCGGATTTTTTCCTGCATTTCAGCAATTAATAAATCGCGATAAGACACAACCCCGACAAGCTTCCGGTTTTGGTCGATGACATATAAATAGTTAATCGTCTCGGCAAGCTCTGCAAAAGACTTTAGTTTATCTACCGCTTCCCTGACGGTATAGTAATCGCGAATCCAAACAAAGCGATTGGTCATTAATCGGCCGGCTGTTTCCGGCGGGTAATTCATAATATCCTGAACAATTTGCGATTCTTCTTTTTTCATTCCCGATAGCAGTGATGCGATTTTTTCAGGAGATAAATCTTCAAGAAGAGAGGCGAGGTCGTCATTATCCATCATGTCGAGAACCTTACCAGACTTCTCAATCCCAAGACGATTCAGGATGTCAAGCTGTTCTTCGCTGTTTAGTTCTTGGATTAAATCGGCAAGTACATTAATATTTAAGAAAAATAAAAAGCGTGTTCGATGCTTTTCCGGTAAATCCTCATAAATTTGAGCAATATCGTAAGGTTGAAGTTCATCAATGATTGCTTCGAATTCTTTGCGTTTATTCTCTTTTAATGCCTTGATTACATATAGGGTGATTTGATCTTCTGTCATATTTTGAATCATGAGATCACGCTCCTTTACCGGAAAATGCTGTGTGAAGATAGTACAGGCTCCATCTTTTGATGGGAATTTTGTTTGTTATAGATGCTATCAATACAGAGTGTGCCATCAACTCTCGTGATTATTATAGAAAAAGATAAGTATAATTGATACGATAATTATTTTTTTATTGTCAAGTATTGATGTGGAAATTTATATAGAAGGTAATGCTTTGCTTTTATGATTTAACAAAAGGGGTCTCTCTCCTACTTTCGTGCAAACTTACAGGGTATCTGTCAAGTCGAGTTCAATTAAAAGCACATATATCCATTAAAAACAAACATGTAAAGCGGCTGTGTTATTAGTTGTACCACTAATTAAACACTTAAAACCTTCATTCGGACAATTTTTTAATGATAAGAATGAAAAGGGAATATTTTCACTAAATGAGAATTATGTGGATAAAATAAGATTTTATCCGAAAAGTTTGTTAAAATCTAGTTATATAATTCTAAACCATATAAACAGGACTTCATTGTCTGTTTCGTGCATCAATCATCAGTCTTATCAAAAGGTTCGGAGGTTATTCTTTTGAAAAAACATAACGGCAATCAACGGGAACTTGTATATGTTCATTTGAATGAAACAAAGCATTACGTCCTATCGTATGGGATAGAATTTGAAGAGTTTGCCCGCTCGCTTAAAGACTTCATGAACAATGTCCTCCTTTTAAAGCATCATTTTGATGACGGAGAATTCAATCTACATACGTTATTAGAATACGTTCCTCTTGAGCAAATGGAGAAGCTTATAAAGGATGACGTCTACGGGTATGGAGACTTCTGTTGGGTTGATTTTGAGGAAGAAGATGCACTGAACGAATTGTCGGGTCAGGAATTGGCGGAGCTTCTGTTCCTTGGTCATATGAAGGATGCTTTGCGAACTCCTTTTTATCAGCAATTGCGCAATCGCTTTGTTTATTTAGCTCACGATGATGGTTGGTGGAATAAAGTCTATTATCGAAATATGAAAGATTTCTACCACATGCTTGGAGAAGTGTTAGCAGCGAAAATGACCGATAGTAAACTTGCCAAAAACCTCCTTGGCATTAAAAAGAAAAGGCCATTTCCCCCGATTCATATGGAGTTAATCCTGAATATGAAGATTATGATGAAAGAAGGGATTCTGATCTCTATTCACGATAATGTACAAACAAGAACGGTGATAGAGATTCCTATCTGGGTGCTCGGTGATTTTGATAACATGGATGATATGTACGAGGAGTACGAGAAAATGGCAAAAGGAAAGCCGGATGCAAAGCTTGTATTTGATAAAAAAACACGTGAGTGGAAAATGTACGCAAGCTAGGAGGCGCTGAGGAATGAATGAGGAAAAAGAGAGGTTATGGCTGCCATTCCCTAGAGCGCTGACAAAAGCAACGTTTATTGAAAGAGCGAATCGGTTTATTCTCCACTGTCAATTGCCTGAAAAAGGCGAACTGGCCGTGGTTCACTTGGCTGACCCTGGAAGGTTAAAGGAACTTTTGCTGCCGGGGAAAACGGTGTGGCTTATGGATCATGATAACCCCGCGAGAAAAACGAAGTGGACAGCTATGCTATGTGAAAATGAAACGAATACAAGTTTTGTTTCCATTCATACCGCTCTCCCGAACAAGCTTGTTGAGAATGCGCTTAAAGCGGGAGTATTAAATGAGTTTGCCGGCTGGTTTTATAAAAAATCGGAGTATAAGCTGGGTAATTCTCGCTGGGATTTCTTGCTAGAAAATAAAGAAGGACAAGAGCTTCTTTTAGAGGTTAAAAGTGTAACATTAGCAGAAGGGGAGAAAGGAATGTTTCCAGATGCCGTCACTGCAAGAGGGACGAAGCATGTGCGCGAGCTTGCACAGCTTTCTAAATATTATGAAACGGCAATCCTCTTTATCGTTCAGCGCGACGATCTTTCTTATGTGACTGCTGCGAAACATATCGATCCTAAATTTGCTCAAGCTTTGAACGAAGCGAAGTCTGCTGGAGTGAAGCTTTATGCACGCTGCTGTCACATTACTGTTACTGGGATTGGATTAGGGAGTGCTATTCCGGTTAAGTTGGAATAGTTCGCAATTTGTTAACTTTTCTTGAAGCAAAATAGTGTATAATTTAAGCAACGGAAAATTTCATACTCTCTGAGTGTATTTTCATAGAACAAGATTGAAAATACCTCGTTTACAGTAATAGGTGTCTTTAAGGGAAATAAAGCTTACTCAGATGTCAATTTTGACTCCAGATGTGAAAAGTGCATTTTTCTCTTAGACTTAAAAGGGAAGTTGGTGAAAATCCAACGCGGTCCCGCCACTGTTAATGGGAGCATGCTGCAAATACCACTGTACATCGGTATGGGAAGGAGCAGACTTGCTATGACCATGAGCCAGGAGACCTGCCTATTTCGACTGCACCATAAACCTACGAGGATAGGGAGGTGTTTGGAAGCTATTTGTCACCAATGCTGCAAATCCAACATCTCCATTTCTTTATAATGGAGATGTTTTTTTATGCGATCCATTGGCACGCACAACAGACTACTTAATTTTGGAGGAAAAACAGATGAAGAAATGGTACTCAATTTTATTGCTACTCATGTTATCAATAGGAATTTTAGCAGGTTGCGGACAGTCCGAAAAACCCGCCGAAGAAAACAATGCGGTCGAGGAAACTGAGGGAAGTACGGAAAACGCCAGTGAAGAAGCGTTTCCTGTAACGATTACCGATGCGATTGGTGAAGAGGTTGTAATTGAGTCGAAGCCGGAAAAAATCGTATCGTTAATTCCAAGCAATACGGAAATTGCCTTTGCTCTTGGTCTTGGAAACGAAATTGTCGGGGTTTCTGAGCATGATAATTTTCCTGAAGAAGTATTTGAAAAGGAAATAATCGGCGGTATGGAAATGAATGTTGAGAAGATTATTTCTCTTGCCCCGAATTTAGTCTTGGCCCACGCATCAAATGCTCATAATTCGACGGAAGGTTTGCAGCAATTACGAGATGCAGGCATTACAGTGCTTGTTGTAAATGATGCAGCGACGATTAATGAAATATATGAGTCGATTGAAATGATTGGAACTGCTACAGGTGAACAAGAGAAAGCGGAAGAGATTGTCAATAACATGAAAACGAAGATTGCAGAAATAGAGGAAAAAGCTGCTGAGATCTCCGAACCAAAATCAGTTATTGTTGAAGTTAGCCCTGCTCCAGACATTTTTGTTGTCGGTAAGAATACTTTTATGGATGAGATGCTCACCCTTATTCATGCTGAGAACGGTGCTGGGGATTTAGAAGGCTGGGTGAATTTGGACGAAGAAGCTGTCATTGAACGCAATCCGGACGTTATCATTACAACTTATGGATATTATACAGAAAATGCCGTTGACTTATTGCTTTCAAGAGAGGGTTGGCAGGATGTAGCTGCGGTGAAAAATAAGCAGGTGTATGATGTGCATTCAGATCTTGTAACTCGTTCTGGTCCAAGGCTTGCAGAAGGCCTTGAGGAGCTGGCAAAAGCGATTTACCCAGAAGTATTTGAGTGATCTGCTTAGTTTGGAGAGAAAACCATGAAAAGAATGGGTCAAAGAGCTTTTGCTTATATAATTGCGCTCGCTTTCTTGCTTATTGCCATATTATTAGGTATTTCAATCGGGACAGTTTCTGTTCCGATTGGAAATATCGTACAGATCATCGGTGCTGAAATTTTCCGTTTTATTTCTATTGATCATATTGATCCGATGCAAACGAATATCGTATTAAGTATTCGTTTACCAAGAGTTATTTTGGCAGGACTTGTGGGGGCGGCACTCGCAATTGCGGGGGCGGCCTTTCAAGGTCTTTTGCGGAATCCACTGGCCGATCCCTATACATTAGGAGTCTCTTCGGGTGCTTCGGTAGGTGCTGTTCTCACTTTGTTTTTTCAATTTTCGCTCCCGTTTGTAGGAGCTTTTACTTTACCTTTACTCAGTATCCTTTTTGCTTTTTTAACGATATTTGTAGTATTGGGATTTGCTCGGAAAATTGATAGAGCGATGAAGGTTGAGACGATTATTTTAACGGGAATTATATTCAGTTCTTTTTTAGGGGCATTTATCTCCTTATTAATTGCTTTGACAGGAGATGAACTGCGACAAATCATTGGTTGGCTTCTTGGAAGTGTGTCGATGAGAGGCTGGAGTTATATACAGATTATTCTCCCATTCTTTATTTTAGGCACCATTATTCTTATTGCCAACAGCAAAGAACTCAATGCGATGTCTTTTGGAGAAGAGCGCGCTCAGCATTTAGGTGTGAATGTGCAGAGAAGGAAGATGGTCATTTTAATTGCTGGTTCTATTTTAACTGGTGCAGCGGTAGCAGTTTCGGGGACGATTGGTTTTGTTGGTCTTGTGATTCCTCATTTAACAAGAATGCTGTGGGGACCGGACCACACCCATTTACTCCCGCTATCAATCTTGACAGGGAGCAGTTTTCTCATATTGGCTGATTTGGTCTCACGAACGATCATTTCTCCAATCGAACTCCCGATCGGAGTAATTACCGCGTTAATAGGCGCTCCAGCTTTCGGAATTATTTTGATGAAAAGACGAAGTGGAGAAAGAAGTGGATCAGATGCTTAAGGTTGAACAGCTTTCAGGTGGATATGCAAGAGAACTGATAGTGAAGAATGTCTCATTTCAAGTTGGAGAAGGGGAACTATTTGGAGTGTTAGGGCCAAATGGCAGCGGTAAAACGACTTTGCTGAAAATGATTTCGGGGATATTGCCTTTCCGGCAAGGAAGGATCACGATAAAAGGTCAGTCTATTAAAAGCTATACGATGAAGGAACTAGCAAAGATGATTGCGGTTTTATCCCAGCATTCTTCACAGGCCTTTTCCTATACGGTGAAAGAGACTGTTTCTCTCGGCCGCTACGCCCATCAAGATGGGTGGTTTCGCTCTTGGAGTGTTGAGGATGAACGAATTGTCCAAGAAGCAATGGGACAAACGGGGATTGCCTCTTTCCAGCATAAAAGCATTCAAGACCTTTCCGGGGGTGAGAGACAACGGGTTTTTTTAGCACAAGCCCTCGTTCAGGAGCCTGAAATTCTCCTATTAGATGAACCGACGAATCATCTTGATCTGTCCTACCAAAAGGAACTGCTGGATTTATTAAAAAAATGGACGGGAGAAAAAGGACTGACCGTTGTTTCGATCTTCCATGACCTGAATTTAGCAAGTCTTTATTGTGATCGCCTTTTGCTTCTTGAAAATGGTGGTGTGCATTCAAATGATATTCCGAATGAAGTAGTGAAGGTGGAAAAAATAAAAGAGGTCTACCATACCGATGTTGAAAAGCATCCCCATCCAAGCATTCCAGTACCACAAATGGTATTGTTGCCAAAGTATGGAGCGAATGAAGCAAATGTTGTCATTGAGCCAAGTTATATGCAAATCAATAAGGAGTACATTTCTCTTCAATCTCCGATTCCGTTGCGAACCATGTCATCGGGAGTGGTAGGTTCAGGGTTGGGCTGGCAACATACCTTTGTTAATCGTCATGTTGATAAAAGCTATGATTGCTCCGATCATCGCCAAGAAATGAGGCAATTTTTAAGAGAACGGGGCTTTGAACCGTCGGAGACAATCGGAATGATGACGGCAGTTCATGTTGAGGATGTTGCCTACAAATTGTTAAAGGCAGATGGTTTTTCTGTTCTCGTGATTGTGACGGCAGGAGTTGGCAATGCAGTCGATGCTTCGAAAAGTGTTGAGCACTCTTTTGAACTCATACCTGGAACGATTAATACCTGGATATTCATTAATGGAAAGCTGACGGAGGAGGCTTTTATCCAAAGCGTCATGACGGCTACGGAGGCAAAAGTAAAGGCAATGGAGAATCTGAAGGTAGTGGATATTGTTACGGGCACGATCGCCACTGGAACATCAACGGATAGTATTCTTATAGCAGCAACGCAAACAGGGAAAGAACTAGAGTTCGCCGGAACGATCACTCCACTCGGAAAGCTCATTAGTCAAGGCGTGTTTCAATGTACAACAGAGGCTATTGAAAACAGTCGCAAAAGGAAGCAACAGCTATGATCAATCATTTGATCGCGTTAACAATTGCCGTGGTGATTGACGCAATTGTCGGAGATCCGCCAAAATGGCCCCACCCTGTAAAGTGGATGGGCACTTTTATCTCCTTATTAGAAAAGCGTTTGAATAAAAAGAATTCACTGCGGATAAAAGGTGCCGCAATGGTGCTGTTGATTGTACTCACTGTACTGACGGCAACAGCTAGTATTGTGTGGCTGAGTTATCAAATACATGTGGCCGCAGGGATTTTAGTGGAAAGTCTATTAATTGCGACAACAATTGCTCGAAAGAGCCTGCAGGAAGCTGCTCTTGAAGTATACAAACCGCTGCAAAAAGGTGATTTGCAAGAAGCGCGTTTAAAATTGTCCTATATTGTGGGCAGGGACACAGAGCGGCTTGGTGAAAGCGAATTAGTCAGAGGAACGGTAGAGACCGTGGCGGAAAATACGAGTGATGGGGTTACTGCTCCTTTGTTTTGGGCTCTTATTGGTGGTGCCCCGCTTGCCATGGTGTATCGTGCGATTAACACATGTGATTCCATGGTCGGCTACAAAAATGAACGCTTTCTCCAATTTGGCTGGGCCTCTGCGAAGCTTGATGATCTCGTTAATTGGCTGCCTAGTCGTCTTTCTGGTTGTATGATGTTAATGGCCCACAAACCGTTATTGCTAAAAAGAACGGATGCATGGCGAATATTTCTGCGGGATGCAAGAAAACATCCCAGTCCGAACAGCGGGTGGCTTGAGGCAGCGGTGGCAGTTCTTCTGGGAGTTCAACTAGGTGGAGTGAATTATTATAAGGGACTGGTTTCCAACCGGGCTCGAATGGGTGAGGCTTACACACCGTTGGAAAAGTCTCATATCCTGCTGACAAATCGCATTTTAACAAGTACAACTATATTATTTATCCTTCTGCTCTGGATTGGAGGAATTGCAATTGAATTGGCCAGCACATGGAGCAAATCCGCGTTATATTTATAAAGCTATGAATCTGCCCCTTCCGGAGAAAATCGTTGATTTGAGCGCGAATATTAATCCGTTAGGACCACCGCAAATTTTAAAAGAAATTTGGTCTGATTTGTTTTCGGACATTGCTGAGTACCCCGATCCGGAAGCAGCTTCTTTGAGGGGGATGATTGCCTCTAAGGAAGGGCTAGAGGAAGAAATGGTTATGGTTGCAAACGGTGGGGCAGAGCTTATTGCATTGTTAGGGAGATTATTTGCGCGCAAAAAGATCCTCATTATCCAGCCAACCTTTTCTGAATATGAACAGGCCTGCCGGGCTAATCATTGCGACATTGTCTACCACTTTTTAGACGAGAACTGGCAGTATTCATTGAACGAGCTGCCATTAAATGAAGTTGAGGCTGTCTTTTTATGTAATCCTAATAATCCTACAGGCGTTTGTTTTTCGTTTGAGCAAATGCTGTCATTAGCCAAACGATGTAAAGAGCATGAAGCTTATTTAGTAATAGATGAAGCGTTTTATGATTTTTGCAAAAGCTACCGCTCCCTTGTTCCAATCTTGCAGCACTATGCCAATGTCATTCTTCTTCGTTCAATGACGAAAATGTTTGCGATTCCCAGTTTGAGGCTGGGATACATATTGGCAGATGAGCGTGTAATCGCTAGTCTTAAAAACTATAAATCCCATTGGAGTGTTAATGGCATTGCCATTCGTGCGGGGGAGGCATGCCTCAAAGAAGAAGTGTTTATTGAGGAGACACGCGATTATATCGAGAATGAAAGAGAGAGACTTTTTGCTTTTTTCCACAAGGAAGGATATGAGTTCTCTCCGTCGCAAACGAATTTTTACCTTTTGAGATGGCCTGATATCGAATCGCAGCTGCCACTGTTTGTGTATTTATTGCGACAGGGGATCGTTCTTCGGCATACGATGAATTTTCCTGGAATAGAGGATCATTGGCTCCGGGTTGCCATTAAGAGCAAAGCGGAAAACAACCAGTTACTTGCGGCATTAAAGGGATGGAGAAAATGATATTTATTACAGGTGGAGTTAGAAGTGGAAAAAGTTCTTTTGCAGAGCAGCTCGCAAAGGAAAAGGCACAGAAACTAGGTGGAGCACTTCATTATCTTGCGACTGGAGTAGCAAGTGATCAGGAAATGGCAAAGAGAATAGCAAGGCATCAGCGGGAAAGAGAAGAGAGTGAATGGTCGTGGAGAACATGGGAACAGTCGACAGGGATTGAAGCGGTGGCCGAGTCTTTCACTAGTAAAGATATTGTTCTTCTTGATTGTGTTACGACGCTGTTAAACAATGAATTGTTTTCTCAACAAAATTGGAATCCGCAAGTATTGACGAAATTGCTGCATGGAATAGAAAGTGTCCAAGCCTGCTGTGCTGAGCTGATTTTAGTGAGCAATGAAGTATTGTGGGAAGGAATTAACCATGAGAATAAGCTTGTTTTGGAATATAGTAGAATAATAGGGAATTTACATCAAGTCCTTGTTGCCCGGTCTGAAAAGGCTTATTTAGTGGAAGCTGGAATTCCTATTGTAATGAAGGAGGAAATGGCATGAAAGGTGTGATGATTCAAGGTACGGCTTCAGATGTAGGAAAGAGTCTCGTTGTGACGGCTCTCTGCCGTCTCTTTGCCCTCGAAGGAGTAAAGGTTGCTCCTTTTAAGTCTCAAAATATGTCCAATAATTCATATGTGACAGTGGATGGCAAAGAAATTGGACGGGCGCAGGGAATTCAAGCAGAGGCGGCAAAAACGGAAGCGACCGTATGGATGAATCCCATCTTGCTTAAGCCAAGATCGGATATGCAGTCAGAGGTTGTCTTGCTAGGAAAAGCGGTACAAACTTTATCGGGAAAAGGGTATCGTTCTCATTTTTACGATGAAGGGATAAAAGTTATTAAAAAGTCTCTCGGGCATTTAGCAGAAGGCTTTGATGTAGTGGTCATTGAAGGAGCGGGGAGTCCGGCTGAAATCAATTTAAAGGATCGGGAAATTGTCAATATGAAAGTGGCTGAGCTTGCTGATGTCCCGGTTATCCTCGTTGCAGACATTGATCGAGGTGGAGTATTTGCGAATGTGGTTGGAACGTTGGAACTGCTTGATCCAGACGAGCGAAAGAGAGTAAGAGGGGTTTTTATCAATAAATTCCGTGGAGATATGAGCCTTTTTGAGGATGGAGTAAAGTGGTTAGAAGACAGAACAGGAGTGCCGGTTTTAGGGGTATTGCCATATGTTCACAATCACATGATTGACGGGGAGGATTCTTTGTCGATTCAAACCAATCGAAATGGGAATGGCGATATCGATATTGCTGTTATCCACTTGCCTTTCATCTCTAACTACAGTGATATTGAGCCGTTTTATGATGAAGAGGACGTGAGTGTGCGCTTTATTAAGAATCTATCCCATTTTGGTCAGCCTGATGCGGTTATCATTCCAGGAACGAAAAGCACAATCAACGATTTAACGTATTTGCTGGAGTCAGGACTAGCTGGGCGTTTGAATGAATATGTAGAAAATGGCGGTCGCATTGTTGGCTTATGCGGCGGATATCAAATGCTAGGTCAAGAAATTGTTGATGTGGCAGGTTCTGATACAGGTGTTATTGGCAATCGTTTAAAGGGGCTTCAGATGATTCCGAGTACAACGGTGTTTACAGCTGACAAAAAAACAGTGCGCTTCAAAGGGAAGTACGCCCCAACTATAAAAGTGAAAGGCAGTCGGCCGATTGAAGGCTATGAAATTCATCTTGGCGTAACTGAATCGCTCGAGAAGGGGAGACCCTTTTTAATTTTAGAGGATGGAAAAGAAGAGGGCTACTACAGTGAAGATGGAAAAACAATCGGAACGTATGTCCATCATCTCTTTCACAATGATGAGTTTAGAAATTTTTGGTTAAATGAAATTCGGCGAAGTAAGCAGCTTCCAACAAGGAATATACTATATCGCCAGGACTTAAAAGAATCGAAATATGATGAACTAGCTCTCACGCTAAAAAAATATATGGATTGGGATAAAATTAAAAGAATCGTAAGCGGTTGGGGGACAGAAGGGTGAAATTTGTAAGAGGCTTTTTATTGAATCTGCAATTTTTCACTGCGATACCGATTCGCACCGCCCTTCCCCTCGATCATCAGCATTTGCAAAGTAGTATTAAAACATTTCCGCTTGTCGGTTTACTGCAGGGGATTGTTTATAGTGCGTTATTATATTTTTTAACCAATTATTCACCGCTTTCGCTTTTAGCGAGCGCATTTCTGCTCTGGCTTGCGGTCATAGTGATGACTGGTGGCATCCATCTAGATGGGTGGATGGATGCCAGTGATGCGTTCTTTTCCTATCAGGATCAGGCCAAGCGATTAGAGATTATGAAGGACCCGAGAACAGGTGCTTTTGGCGTTTTATCGGTTTTCGTTTTATTAAGCAGTCGATTTTTATTTATTTATGAGATTCTAGCTTCAATGACGTATGCCAGTTATTTTTTGCTCATGCTGATCCCGTTTCTTGGGAAAAGTGTAATGGGCATTGTGCTGGTGACGATCCCTTCAGCTAAAAAGGATGGTTTGGCTGCTCTTTTTCAGGAAGCGGGAAATAGTCGATCATTAGCTGGATATCCGTTGTATCTTATCGTAATTGCCACCATTTTTATTAGTGGTTGGAGCGGGATTATGCTTCCGCTCATAATCCTCGTTAGCGTTGCCATTCTTTGCTATTATTTGATTCGTGTCAAAGTGGTGAAATGGTTCGGAGGCATTACGGGGGACGTGCTTGGGGCCTCAGTGGAAGGGACTGAAATCATGTTATGGATGGCACTGTGGTTATTACATTATTTCGTCATGGTTTAACGGAGGGAAATAGAAGGAAGCAATATATGGGCTGGAATGATTCACCTCTAAGCATGGAGGCAATTGCACAGCTTTCTTCCTATCAACTAGATGTGCAAGCCTATGATTTGTATGTGAGCAGCGACTTAAATCGTTGTTTACACACAATGAAGCTTTTATTTTCTACAGTTGAGCCGAAAACAGTTATGGAATTCAGAGAAATGCATTTTGGCGATTTTCAAGGAAAGACCTATGAACAATTAAAGGATGACATAAGCTATCAAAAATGGCTTGAGAACCCGGTTATCCATGCCCCGCCAAATGGAGAATCTTTTGAGCAATTTGCCAATCGAGTTGACGCAGGCTGGGAGCGAATCTGCCGATATTTGCATGAGGAAAATGGAGCGCGTCCCTTTATCGTTACCCATGGTGGAGTAATCAAATATTTATTAAATCGATTGGCACCGGTGCACAAGCCATTTTGGGATTGGAGCATTGTCCATGGCACTGGCTATGAGCTGTTATTTGATGTGGAGCAGTTAAGGAGGGGAAACCGATGCATTTCGTTACGGGAGGTGCCTTTAATGGAAAAGCAAAATGGGTAAAAGCTCGATTCCCGGAGGCAAAATGGATTTCTGCTTATAAGGGTGAACCGTTTATTCAAAATGTTCATGTTGCCCATGTTGTTTTAGAGGGATTGGAGCAGTGGGTGAAGGAAAGCTCGGACACGCGTGAAGAGTGGTTGAGTCAATTTGCAATATGGCATAGGTGGGAGCAAGAAGATGCATCCCGTAGAGTAATTTTCATTGGAACAGATATTTCAAAAGGAATTGTTCCAATGGAAAGGGCGGAGCGCGATTGGCGTGATCGAACAGGCTGGATTTATCAAGATTTAGTTGGTCTTTGTGAGCAGGTCGATGTGATTTGGTATGGCATAAACCAAACGATTAAGGAGGATTCAAAATGAGACTGTACACTAAAACGGGTGACAAAGGACAAACAAGCATTATTGGCGGCAGAGTTGATAAAGATGATATTCGTGTTGAAGCGTATGGAACAGTAGATGAGGTGAATTGCTTTGTCGGTCAGGCTGTAACCGAATTGGATGCAACCTTGTTTAAGGATGTTCTTTTGGATCTTGAAAAGATTCAGCATGAGTTGTTTGATTGTGGCGGCGACTTAGCAAATATTACGAAAAAACGCGAACCAAAACTAACGGAAGAAGCAATTGCTTATTTAGAAGAAAAAATTGATGAACTTATTGCTGAAGCACCTGAATTAGAGCGCTTTATCCTGCCAGGTGGAGCTAAGGCATCTGCGACCATTCATATTGCCAGAACGGTTACAAGAAGAGCTGAGCGATTAGTGGTTAGTTTAATAAAAGCGGATGATACTGCGCCTACAGTCTGTCTCCAATATTTAAATCGGCTCTCCGACTACTTCTTTGCCTTAGCACGTGTCATTAATTTCCGTTTGAATGTCAAGGACGTTGAATATGTAAGAAGTGCGAATGTGTTTAGAGGAGGGAAGCGCAAAGATGAACGGAAGGAAAATTAGTCTCCTTGCTGTTTTTATTGGCCTTTCTGTTGTTGGTGCGAGTATAAAAATTCCAGCGATCATTGGAAGTGTAGCGTTAGATGCATTTCCGGCTTTACTTGCAGCTGTCTTTTTTGGCGGTGCTCCAGGAGCAATTGTGGCTGCCTTTGGTCATTTTGTTTCTGCACTTTTAGGCGGAATGCCTATGGGTCCCCTGCACTTCATTGTAGCAGTAGAAATGGGAGTTCTGGCATTTAGTTTTGCGTATTTGTGGAAAAGAAAGTGGCTGGCAAGCGTTTTCTTTGTTTTCGGAAACGCGGTTCTTGCCCCACTTCCGTTTATTTATTTCTATGGCTTGGCCTTCTATAGTGCCCTGTTACCTTCTTTATTGATTGGTTCGTTAGTGAATACTGTTGTTGCTCTTCTTTTAATTCCAAGATTACATTCTTTTTTTAAGGGTGTGTATGATAAAGGGGCGGTAAAGGGATGAGAAATGCCCTTGTCATTCCCATCGGTGAACAAGATTCCCTCGTAATCACAACAGATAATAGTGGTGGAATTGGCATGAAGGGACATGATCTTGTAAAGGTAGCCTACGACATAGTTGGCTATTTTTCTTTTCGAGTAGCAGTAATGGAGTGTTTAGCGGCGGGAGCCAAACCTTTTGCTGTGGCCATTCACAATTTTTGCGGTGAAGACGAGTGGGAGGAATTAGTTGTTGGGGTGGAAAAAGGTTTGTCAGAGTTAGGGATAAGGGACATACAAATTACAGGGAGCACGGAAAGCAATTTTCCACTTATGCAGTCAGCCGTTGGATTGAATGTTATTGGCATGGCAACAGAAATAAATAGATTACCAGAGTCGTCTGAAGTTGCTCTTATTGGTTTGCCGTTAGTAGGAAATGAAGTAATGGAATTTGCCGATCAAGTGGCACCACTATCGCTTTTTTATCAGCTTAGTTTAAGAGAGGACGTTACTGTATGGCCAATTGGTTCGAAAGGGATAGCCTATGAACTGGAGAAGCTAAATTTCGTCAAAACATCTGATGGGATTGACTTTTTTAAATCAGGAGGTCCGGCGACTAGCTTTTTATTAATGTATCCGAAAGAAAAAGAGAGTGAGCTTGTTAGTATTGCAGGGCAGTATTTTCATTTTTTAAAGTAAGGAGGGAGACAGTTGCTGCAGCTATTTGTAACAAGGCATGGGGAGACGGAATGGAATGTGGAAAAAAGACTGCAGGGACGACTGAATTCCAATTTAACAGCAAACGGTGTCAGAGATGCAAAACTGTTAGGAGAAAGGCTGAAGAACACAGACTTTGACATGGTCTATGCAAGCCCAAGCAAGCGTGCTGTCGAAACAGCAAAGCTCATTATGGGCAATCGGGCAATGCCCTTGAAAACAGATGAAAGATTAATGGAAATTCATTTAGGTGAATGGGAAGGACGGACGACTGAAGAAATTAAGCAAACTGAACCGGATTTGCACCATCTATATGAAGAAAAGCCCCACCTTTTTAAAGGAACAGGAGAAAGCTTTGTCGATGTAAAACAAAGAGTGGATTCTATTCTCCAGGATCTTGAAAAAGCGCATCAGAATGGAAATGTCCTAGTTGTTACCCACGGGGTCGTTATTAAGGTTCTCCAGACGATTTTGAAGGGGCGTTCTTTGGAATTTGTGTGGGATCCGCCTATTATTGAAGGAACCAGCTTAACAATTATCACGATAAAAGATGGAAATCGAACGCTGCTCCTTGAAGGAGATCTTGCCCATAAAGAGGAGAAGCATTTGTTTTAGGGATGCTATGGAAATTTTCAATATTAATCCCACAACCAGAATGAAAAATCGCATTTGGGTGTGGGATTTTTTCTGCCTTTAGTGCAAGAGCCATTTTAAAAAAATTGTGAAGTCCTTCTTTGTCTGTGCTCAGATGAGATGAAGGAAAGCTATTTGAACTTTCATTGTCTTTAAAGCAGTGATCCGCGGGCTATTTAAATAAAGGGCCCCCTTGTTTTGCTGCAGCTATAGTATTATTTTTTTCTAATCTTACATAACCAATTTTTATAAGAGCTTTTATATAAACTTGTTATATGTCGGTGTTGGTTCATTTTTCTCTGATTCCATAATGGGATACCGAAAACCAATTTTGTTTAACAAAGCCCTTATATAAAAAACGCAGGCTATGAAACGAGGATGATGGCCAGTGTATGTCAATCAATATCGTCTAATGCCTGCGTTCTTGAGCAAATTATTTAGAGTTTGTTTCTACATTATTTTAACTAGCTATTTCAGCGTTTTGTTCTGACGGATCGTCCTGTCCAGAAATTTTATCAGCAATGACTGTGAGAGCTCCATCACCAGTGACGTTACAAGCAGTTCCAAAGCTGTCTTGTGCTAAGTATAAGGCGATCATCAGCGATAGCATCGTGGAATCGAAGCCTAGCATCGTTTCTAATAATCCAAGCGCTGCCATCACTGCCCCCCCTGGTACACCAGGTGCAGCAATCATGGTTACACCAAGCATAAAAATAAATGGGAGGATCCCTGTGAATGTTATCTCTTGCCCCTGCAGCATCAACACAGCAATCGCACAACTGACAAGGGTTATTGTACTGCCAGATAGATGAATCGTTGCCAGTAATGGTACAGAAAAATCCGCCGTTTTTGTCCGTGCCCCTAATTTTTTCGTGTGGATCAAAGTTACGGGAATCGTGGAAGCGGAAGATTGTGTTCCAAGTGCAGTAAAATAGGCTGGTGCCATTTCTTTTAACAGGCGAAAAGGGTTTCTTTTTGAGACTGAGCCCGCTACGAAATATTGCAGCACTAAATAGAGAACATGGAGTGCAATGATCATGACGAATACTTTAGCAAATACACTCATGATGTCGCCAACCTGACCGCCGTAAGTCATATTGGAAAATATCCCGAAAATATGAATAGGTAACAGTGGAATAATCACTTTTTCAATTAATTTTTCAACAATTGAACGGAAATCATTCATGACGTGTAACAAAGCATTATTCTTTAATGCTGCCATTCCAAGTCCTAAAGTAAAGGCTAGTAATAATGCTGTCATTACTCCCATTATTGGCGGCATATCAACTTGAAAATAACCTGATAGTAAAGCTTCTTCTGGATTCTCGAAGGATGTAAGGCTTTGATTCCTTAGAATAGTAGGGTAGAGTGTGTTGGCTGCAAAAAATGCTATTAGTCCGGCAATAATTGTTGAACCATAGGCCAGTCCTGTTGTAACCCCAAGAAGTTTACCAGCTCCACGTCCCATTGTTCCGATTCCTGGAGCGATGAAACCTATTATGATTAATGGAATAGCAAAACCGAGAAAATTTCCAAATAATCCGTTAAAGGTTGCCAATATTTTAATAAGCCATTCAGGTGAGATTAAACCAATGATAATTCCGAGCCCAATCGCAAGAATGATGCGAGGCAGTAGTCCGAGCTTTTTCATAATGTCCTCCTAAGAAAAACAGATGTTTTTTCAAGATGGATTGATTATACATTCTTTTTTTTCATCTGTTAAGTAGTAAAAATTATTTCAGTAAAATTAAATTATTCAATTAATTCGAAAAATATTCCGAACCAAAAGTCTTTTTTCCGCTGTTATTCGCTTCCTTCACCAAGTAGGTTGTATAATAGGTGTAAAGCAAGCATTGCTTTCATACATATAAGAATGAAGATAAAAAATACTTAAAAATATTGCTTCTTACCCTCGTCCTTTTTTGATTAAGTGATAAAATAGAGAAAGGTTTGAAAGAAGGTAAAAGTTAAGAATGGCTAGAGTTGTATTGCTCGGCTGAAAAATGGAGGAACGTCTGATGAAAAAAAAATTAGGGTTATTGTATGGCGGGAAATCAGCGGAGCATCATGTTTCCTTGCAAACAGCACTTGCAGTTATAAATGCATTAGAGCATGATAAATTTGATATTCATCCCATTTATATTGCTGAGAATGGAGAGTGGATAAAGGGGCCATTATTAAATGGAAAAGTTGAGAGTGTGACATCACTTCAATTTTCCCACGGAGAAGCTCTACCTCCAACGGCATTGGCACCAACGCTTTTTCAAGCTGAGCAAAGTGAGGGGTCATTTGATGTTATTTTTCCACTGCTGCACGGACCCAATGGAGAAGACGGAACGGTTCAAGGTTTGTTGGAGCTCTTAAATCTCCCGTATGTAGGAAATGGTGTTTTAGCTTCCTCAGCAGGAATGGATAAAGTTATCATGAAAAACATCTTTGCACAAGCAGGACTCCCGCAAGTTAATTATGTGTGGTTTATCCGCAGTGAATGGGAGCATAATCGGGAAAAAGCATATGGGGTGGTGGAGGAAGAACTCGGCTATCCTTGTTTTGTGAAGCCAGCCAATCTAGGTTCAAGTGTCGGGATTAGTAAGTGTTCAAATCGTGAAGAACTGGAAGGGGCATTCAAGGAAGCTTTCCAGTTCGATCGAAAGATCATTATTGAACAAGGTATTGAAGCGAGAGAAATAGAGCTTGGCGTTTTAGGGAATGATAAACCACAATGTTCGGTTGCAGGCGAAATTATTCCTAAGGTTGAATTTTATGACTATAAGGCAAAGTATGAGGATGGCAATACCGCTTTAATTATTCCGGCAGAAATTGCGGAAGACGAATATGCGATGCTTCAGGAACTGGCTTTGCGCGCGTTTAAAGCTCTTGATTGTTCTGGTTTGGTAAGGGCGGATTTTTTCCTTACGAAAGATGGTCAGGCGTACATTAACGAAGTAAATACAATGCCTGGATTCACTCCTTTTAGTATGTTTCCGTTACTATGGAAACATACAGGTGTAGACTATCCACAGCTTATCGAACGACTCGTTGAACTCGGGCTTGAAAGGCATGAGGAAAAACAAAAAATTAAATATTCCTTCTAAGTTTTAAGGTAATATTTTTTATGTTTTATAAGTGAGTCAATTTCATAATTGCGCACTTCAAGTTAAAAAACGAACATAAATCGAATATTACAGATATTTAATTTGTAATAACTCAGATATAAATGACTTTAAACTTAATAGTTCGTTTTTTAAAAAGCGGCTGTACATTATGAAATCGATTCAATTCTGTACAACATATAAATATGAGAATTTGAGAATGGTCTAGCGCAGGCTGCTATCCGCGAAACAAACTTTTTGCCCCACTAGTATCGCATCTGTAGATCGCGGTTAATCGGGAAATTTGAAAGGCCGAGCCCTTTCATGTTTGTATGGCGATGCGCTTGCGCTTTTCTTAATTGGAGGTTTCTTCAGTGATCAAGAAAACGATGAAACAATTAGCTAAAATGATACAGGTAGATCACGACCTTGAACAATTTGCAAATATTGAAATTAGCGGAGTTACAATTGATTCAAGAAAAATCGAAAAGGGAAATTTATTCGTCCCCTTTAAAGGTGAACAGGTTGATGGGCACCTTTATGTAGAAGAGGCGTTGGAAAAAGGAGCTGCGGCCGCGTTATGGCAAAAGGATGTACCGAATCCGCCTGTTCATTTGCCGGTAATAGTTGTCGAGAACACTCTTGAGGCTTTGCAAGAGTTGGCTCGCCAGTACCGTTCAGAGCTTGATGTAAAAGTGGTAGGGATTACCGGCAGTAATGGCAAAACAACGACGAAAGATATTACAGCGTCCCTTTTAGGATTGCAGTACAAAGTGCAAAAAACAGAAGGAAATTTTAATAATCATATTGGATTGCCGTTAACGATCCTTGGCTTGGAAGAAGACACGGAAATTGCCGTTCTCGAAATGGGAATGAGCAGTGTTGGTGAAATTGAGTTTTTAACGAAATTAGCACGACCTTCCGCCGTGATCATTACAAATATCGGTGAAGCGCATCTTCAGGATTTAGGTTCGCGAGAAAGAATTGCTGATGCAAAGCTAGAAATTGTCAAAGGGTTAATGGAAAACGGTTTGATCGTCTATCATGGTGATGAGCCCCTATTGTTTGAAAGACTGAAGAACTTTGATGGGGATGCGAAGCAGAGTACATTTGGGCGCTTTGATTACAACACTTTGTATCCATTGGATATTAGGCAGACAGATACGGGGAGTCATTTCAAGGTCAATAGTCTGCCATATGAATTTGAACTTCCGGTTTTAGGTACACATAATATTCTTAATGCATTAGCTGCTATGCTTGTAGCCCATTACTTCGGTATTCCATATGAAAAGATGAACGATGCTTTTTCAACATTGAAGGTAACGAATATGCGAATGGAGCTTGTAGAAGGCGGCTGCGGGGAAAAAATAATTAATGATGCTTACAATGCAAGTCCGACTTCTATGAAAGCGGCGATCGAATTGGTGACAAGCTTATCAGGATATGAACAAAAAATTCTTGTTCTGGGTGACATGCTTGAATTAGGACCGGAAGAAACATCATTTCATTATAGTGTTGGACAAGAAATTGATTCTAGCCACATTGATTATCTGTTTACCTACGGAAAGTTGGGTGAGTATATTGCAAAGGGAGCAAGAGAACACTTTCCTGCAAATCGCGTACGCTCTTTCTTAGATAAGGAGCTTTTACTGCAAGAGTTAAAAAAAGTAATAAATGCTCAAACGTTAATTTTAGTAAAAGGGTCCCGTGGGATGAAGCTGGAAGAGATCGTACAGAAACTACAAAAACAATAATTTTTGGAGAGAGCTAGTGTGGAAAAGGCTGGCACAGATAATCCAAAGCAGAAGAAGCAAGTGAAGACAAAACCTCGGTTTTCGGCACTTGCTTTTTTGTGTTTTTATTATTGAACAAAAGCCCTGTAAGCAAATCTTTAAATTCATGCAATGTCCCTTTTTATTTAGATTCCCTAAATAATATTCATAATATTGTAAGATGTAATCGTGAACTGGCGAGTTTGTTCCTATATACTGGCTTCATGTAGGTCTAAAGTTCTATGAATGGTAAGGAGGAAAAACATGGGTGGATGTCCATTCAAGCGTATATTAGGAGGGCAGGAGGGAGCAATTCGACTATTTGGTAAAGGAAAGCCTCATGAAGAGGATACGACGGAGCCGCTATTGTCGGGGGGTTCTCAGGGTTTGAACAAGTTAAAAGGGCAATCTGTCGGCAGGCAAATAGAATTCGTTGGTCTTAGTGATGATGACGTTAAAAATCTTGCCGAGTTAAAGCCAATTTTAGAAAAGTATGCGCCATTAATCGTTGAAGCATTTTACGGAAAGCTTCAGGAAATGCCAAATTTAATGGAGATTATTAATAAACATTCAACGATAGAAAAATTGAAAAAAACCTTAGCGCAATACTTGCTGGATATGGTCTCCGGTCAAATTGGAGAGGATTATGTCCGCCGCCGCAAAATAATAGGACAGGTTCATAATCATATTGGGCTATTTCCAGAGTGGTATATTGGCGCCTATACCCTTATCCAAAATGAAATGCTTCTGTTGTTAACAAAAGAATGCTCTTCATGGGAAGATGTGATGAAATATTATCTCTCTTTTCAAAGGCTATGTTCCTTTGATATGCAAATAGGGATTCAGACATATATTGAAGCGTATACGTCATCGATGATGAAATTGAATGAAATAAAGGAGCTTCAAAACCGATTGAACGACTCGTCGATAACTTTGGCGGCCGCGGTGGAGGAGACGACATCAGCAATAGCTAACAAAGAAGAAGTGGTGAATGAAATGCTCCTGGAGATCGAAAGCATTAATGCATCATCTAAGGTGACCATTTCCACTGTGGACAAAGGGAGAGAAGACATTTCAGAAGCACTAATGAAGATGGATAAAGTTGTTGAATTGATTGAAAAGACAAAAATACTGACCGACGAAATGAGTAACAGTCAGAAAAATATTGGACAAATTGTGAAAACGATTCGGGGAATATCTAATCAAACTAATATTTTATCTTTAAATGCAGCGATTGAGGCAGCGAGAGCAGGAGAGCATGGGAAGGGTTTTTCGATCGTTGCTCAAGAGGTAAGGAAACTGGCAAGCGAGACGGAGCAAGCGCTTGATCATATCCAAGGGCAAATCGGTACCGTTCAAGAAACGATTGTTAAGTTTGACACCGGCTTTCTGCAAATGATCGAAGAAGCCAGTCACTTTCGGGAGACAAATCGAAGCCTTGTGCAATTGCTAGAAGATTCAGTGAAAAATGTTACTGCGAATGATGGAAGGCTTCATCATTTCAGTGGATTTATTCGTGAATTTAAGAAGACGTTTGATGAAATAGCGGTGTCATCTCATCAAATTGCTGCCATGGCTGAACAATTAAGTCACTTGAATATGGAGTTGACCGACAAGATTCAAAGTTAAAATCCATTTAAAAGTGTATCACTAGTATCAATCGTTGAATAAGGTGTAGAATATAGGTAGATCCCCATTGATACTCTAATCATGAGGTGGTGTTTTACTTGATCGGCTGCTTATGTATACATGGATTCACGGGCAATCCTACTGAGGTAGAGCCTCTCGTCACACATATTAGAAGAAATACGGATTGGCATATCGTCGTCCCGACTTTACCGGGACATGGTGAGCATCTAGCTCTGAAAGGGATAAGTTATAATCAATGGATCGAGCATGCGGAGCGAGAGCTGCAAAATCTCTTGAAAATCTGTGATAAGGTATATGTAATAGGCTTTTCAATGGGTGGTTTAATTGCCAGTTATTTAGCGGTTCACTATCCTATTGAAAAATTAATTCTACTTAGCGCGGCTGCATATTATGTAAATCCAAAGCAACTGCTTGTGGATGTATCTGAAATGGTAAAGGATACATTAAAGGGTCGCTTAAAGGAGAACGAGTTATTCATTAGGTATTCCAGAAAATTAAAGGAAACGCCAATTGCTGCTACCCTCCAATTCAGAAAGCTTGTCGCCACGATCAAACCGTTGATCAATCGGGTGACCATCCCGACTTTGATTGCTCAAGGGGAGAGTGATGGTGTCGTTCCGCCTAGAAGTGCACATTATTTATATGAAAACATTGCAACTCCTGAAAAGAAGCTGATTTTCCTAAAAGAATCAAAGCATCTTATTTGTCATTGTAACGAACGGGATAAGCTCTTTTGTGAAATTCTTGATTTTCTTCAAGATGCTAAGAATTCATAATAGTTCCTACTATTTACAAGGGAAATATAAAATATTAGTGTCCTATTTCCTCTCCTTTCATTGCATTCAATTCTTTAAAGTGTTAAAATTGATTCAAAGTGTCATCGAGAATTTCATTTCGGACATACTCCACTTGGAGAATGTCTTTTTTTCACTTTAGCTTTGTTAAACAATATTGTTGAATAAACGAGTTATGGCTCATTTCTTGTGAAACCTTGGTTTCGCACGCCTTTCAGTTATGTTAAAGAGGTGGAGAAAATGAGCCAAAATCAACACCAACATATAGCAAAGCCTCCACTTTACAGATGGTTATGTTGAATAAACCCCGCAATGGAAGATCTGCTAGTTCAATTTTTATAAGGGGATTATGAACAAATTTGATGGAGAATACTGAAATAAGTTTTTTTCTATTGGTGAAAGATAAGAGCGGGATGTAATTTTTAAAGAGGATCAATTTTTAAAGGCGGCGAATGAAAAAATTTGGTGGATTATCGATTGGTGCCACTGGATATAATCATATAAGGTTCGCTTTTTCATTTGCTTACAGGATGAAATTGATTCGAAAATTTAAATTTTAAATAAAGAAAACTGTTAGCTCCATTTTGGTTTCTAAATGAATTTAGATAACAGGTTGGAATCTCGGATAGATATTTAGGAGAGATATGGGGAAATGTATGTGAAATGTAGATTCTCCACAGGAGGGAAGGCATGTCATCCCATCGTAAGTCCCTAGCTTCTCTCGCTTAGTTGGATGACTGGTTGATTTTTTCTAATTATCGTGAAGGATGTTAGAATAGTTTGAAGGCGCTAAGCAGTTTTCTAAAGAAGAAGGAGAATGAAAAACATTGACGAAGTTTGAAGATTTAGGTATTAGCCCGGCAACAATGAGATCATTAAAAAGAATGGGATTTGAGGAGGCAACTCCAGTACAGGCAGAAACAATTCCATTAAGTTTAGAAAATAAAGATTTGATCGGGCAAGCGCAAACTGGTACAGGAAAAACAGCTGCATTTGGAATTCCTTTGATTGATAAGATTGATAAGGATTCTAACGTGATTCAAGGAATTGTTATTGCTCCGACCCGTGAATTGGCTGTTCAAGTATCTGAAGAGCTTTATAAAATTGGCTATGGAAAAAGAGCACGGGTTCTTGCGATTTATGGGGGCCAAGATATTAATCGCCAAATTAGAGCGTTGAAAAACCATCCACATATCATTGTAGGAACACCAGGACGTATTCTTGACCATATTAATCGCAAAACCATTCGCTTAGAAAACATTCATACCGTTGTTCTCGATGAAGCTGATGAGATGTTAAATATGGGCTTCATTGAAGATATTGAAGCGATCCTTTCAAAAACACCTGAAGAGCGCCAAACGCTTTTGTTCTCAGCAACGATGCCTGCACCAATTCAAAGAATGGCTGAGAAGTTCATGAAGAATCCTCAAGTCGTTCGCGTAAAAACGAAAGAGGTAACAGTGCCATTAATTGAGCAATATTATTTAGAAGTACAAGAAAAGAGCAAATTTGATATTTTAACAAGACTTTTAGATATTCAAACACCAGAGCTTGCAATTGTATTTGGTCGGACAAAAAGACGTGTTGATGAATTATCAGAGGCTCTTAACTTACGTGGGTATATGGCAGAAGGAATCCATGGAGACTTGAGTCAGGCGAAGCGTTTATCTGTTTTGCGAAAGTTTAAGGAAGGTTCAATTGATGTGCTCGTTGCGACTGATGTGGCAGCACGTGGATTGGATATTTCCGGTGTCACTCACGTTTATAATTTTGATATTCCACAGGATCCTGAAAGCTATGTTCACCGTATTGGACGTACAGGACGTGCTGGTAAAGAAGGCGTGGCGATGACATTTATCACTCCGCGTGAAAAGTCTTATCTTGCCGTTGTGGAAAGAACGACGAAGAGAAAAATGGATAAGATGAAGCCGCCGACATTGGATGAGGCTTTAGAAGGACAGCAAAAAGCCGTATTGGAGAAAATTTTGCAATCGATTGATTCTAATAATCTTCAATTTTACAAACATGCTGCTGAGGAATTGTTAGAGCAGCAGGATGCAACCACTGTAGTAGCGGCTGTATTAAAAATGTTAACAAAAGAGCCGGATACAACACCTGTTAAGCTAACGGAAGAAAAACCGCTTCCATCAAGAAGAGATAAGCGTCCGAACAATGATAGAAGAGGAAAATTTGACTCGCGTGACCGTAAGCGTGGTAACTACAAGCCAAGACAAGGGCAAGGTCAGGGGCAAGGTGGAAGACGGCAAAGCAGCAATAATAAATCAAGAACAAACAGCTATAAGTAAGTCGGGAGAAGCTGTGGCAATTTTTAATAGCGATCCAAATTGATATGCTCCCCCTTAGGTTGACAGATTCAAAATAAAAATCTGTTTTGCCTTAGGGGGAGCTTTTTATGTCCAGTCAATTTGATTCCTCTTCGTTTAAGAGCGATAGTGAAAAGGGTCTGAGGACGAGAGGCTATTTTCCTTAGGTTAAAATGAAGCAATCCTCACGGATAAAAGCCTATGGTACAATGATTTCTGGACAGGTGGAACAACACTGAATTTGCAAAATTGAAACTAAATCCCTCTCCCTTCGTATAAAGATTATATTCATATTTTTGTGTTACATTAAAAATGCCCTCTTTTTAAGTACACGAGTTAAATTAAGTATGGGCATTTATAGCTTTAGGAGGATATTTTTATGTTATTAGAACCACAAAAACGAATTTCCGAACGGGCGTTACCTGTTTGGCGGATAACAGGGGCGATCTACAGCATCTTTATGCTTTTGCTATGTGGTGGCACGACGGGGTTAACCCTTATTTTTGATTGGCCAATATGGATTATCGCAATTGCTGCACTTGTACTCATTGTTTTTGTATATTTAATGATCTTCCTATTGCCAACTATAAGATGGCGCCGTTGGCGTTATGAAGTAAGAGAACAGGAAATTGAGCTGCAACAGGGAATTTTCATTACTCGAAGAACATTGGTACCAATGATTCGTGTTCAGCACGTAGATACTGTACAAGGACCGCTCTTGAGAAAATATAAGTTAGCGACTGTTACGGTTTCAACCGCTGCGACCGTCCATGAAATACCGGCTTTAGAGCTTGATGAAGCAGAGGAATTAAGGGTGTTTATTTCTAAGCTGGCAAGGGTGGCTGATGAGGATGTTTGAGCCGAAACGACTGCACCCGATAACGGCAATGTTGAATGCCCTTAAAATGTTCAAAGAATTAATTATTCCTTTTCTACTCATTGTTGTCTTTGGAAGCAGAGGCTCAGGTATGGGGTTGCTTCCACTCATTGGAGTGGGAGTTGTCTTATTGATCATTATTGCTTCAGGAATCATTAGCTGGCTTCGTTATACATATAGAATTGAAGAAAATGAGCTTCGCATCGAGTATGGTCTATTTGTGCGCAAAAAAAGATACATTCCTTTCGAGCGTATTCAGAGTTTGGATTTTTCAGAAGGGCTCCTTCATCGTCCGCTCGGTCTCGTAAAAGTTAAAGTGGAAACAGCCGGATCAAACGGTTTAGAGGCTGAGGCGGTATTAACGGCGATTACAAAGAACGAAGCAAATGAAATTCATGATATTCTTCAAAAAAGTCGAGCTAATGGACGAATAGATCCAAGCTTAGAAGCAGAAGATGTCCCTGAGCTAGAGGAGGAAGTCTTATATAAAATTACGATGAAAGAATTGTTGTTACTAGCTTCTACGTCAGGTGGAGTAGGGGTAGTGATTTCTGCCGTCTTTGCTTTTATCTTCCAGTTCGAGGAGATTATCCCGTATGAAACGGTTTTTCATGAGATAAAAGAGATCATTTCAAGCGGGGTTGTTTTTGTAAGTATTCTTGTTTTTCTTGGTTTTGCTCTGGCATGGATTGTGGCTGTTGTTGGAATGATCCTGAAATACGGAAATTTCATATTGAAAAAAGTGGATGATGATTTAATTATAACAAGAGGTCTGTTAGAAAAACGACAGTTAACCATTCCTCTTAACCGCATCCAGGGGATCAGGATTAGTGAAAATTTGCTAAGACAGCCATTGGGCTATGCAAGTGTTTATATTGAAAGTGCTGGCGGTTCAGTAGGTGATACGGAAGGTTCTTCAGCTAATATTCTTCCTTTTATTAAAAAAACACGCATCCGTGACATTATTGAAGAGAATATTCCAGGCTATATTGTCTCCAATGAAGTAACACCAGCACCAAAAAGGGCGCTAAAACGATATATCATTCGAGGAACGCTTATATTGATTCCAGTTGTCCCTATTTGTCTTTACTTCTTTCAATTATGGGGATTATTAACACTTGTGTTTCTACCGTTTTTGGCATTATGGGGGTACTTATGTTATCGAGATGCCGGCTGGCACTTGGAAGGAAATCAGTTAAAGCTGTCCTATCGCTCCATCGTTAAGAATACAGTTCTTATGCAAAAAAATAAAATACAGTCATTATCGATGAAGGAAAGCCATTTTCAGCGAAAAAGAGACTTGGCAACGATCGGTGCCACAGTTATGTCCGGACTTTCCGGAGCTGGGGGCAGTGTCGTTGACTTAGAGGAAGAAGATGTTTTAACGATTTATCATTGGTATTCAAGAGATGAAAAAAGCGCCGGATAAACAGGCGCTCCAGGCTATTGACAAACGCTCACTTTCTTCGTTGCTTCGCCTTTTCAGGTGCTCATTACCTACTATGGTAACTCCGCTCCTCCAAGGCTTTGCGCCTCGAAAGACAAACGTTTTCAATTAGCCTGAAGGTAACTGCTATCTAATATTTTGGGGTTTTTGTTTACACTCTGAAGCGCCGGATAAACAGGCGCTTTTTTTCTAGAATCCACCTAATAAACCGAGCAGTGCAAGTAAAGCGATAGCTATCCAAATTAGATGCTTTGCATGGAACTGTCGTTTGCCTGCGGAGTAACTGGAACGCCGCAATGAAATATTTCGAATCGATTCTGTCAATGCTCTACCTCTGCCAATTTGAATGGCACCTAAAATAAAGCCTGTTATCAAGCCGAAAATATGGGCAGTAATATTGATATTCGGCTGGAGAAAGGTCATAATGACTCCAATGACCGCAATGGTTAAAATCACTTGAGAATTCTGGCGTGACATTAATTCCTTCCTTAAAAACACGATGGCAAGGTAGATGCCGAATAAGCCGAAGATGGAGCCGCTTGAACCAACATGGGTATAGGTAAGGGGCTTCAAAATGAGCGTGGCAACATTGGCTAATACTCCTGTTGCTAAATACAGAAGGATAAAACGAGATTTTCCGAGGATTCTTTCTAAGCCAGGGCCGAACAAAACAAGTGAAAAACTGTTAAAAAGCATATGAGCAATGCCGCTGTGGACAAAAATAGGTGTTACGAGACGCCAATATTCTCCTTGAACAATATAAAGATTAACGCCCATTAAGCTCTCGAAGATCGAAGCCGAAGGGAAGATAGCTGGTATTGAAGTGAGCATGTAAATCATGATGTGTAAGAAAATAATAACAGAAACGACAGGATAGTAGCGGATAAACTCCTTGAAGCTTTCCGTTCGGACAAACAAAATAAAACCTCCTTAGTTTAGGAAATATAGTTCGATTATTCCCATTTGCATACATGTACATTATATACGTTATTTGAGAAGGAAGCTCGCCGTAGACCTATTTTCATTTAAAGGTTTATATATAAACATAATATGTTTGTCTGGTTATAAAAATGAGAAGGAAGATGTTGATGATTGCTGGAATTGGAATTGACATTGTGGAATTAGACAGAATAGGAAAAATAATTGAGAAACAGCCGCGGTTTTCCGAGCGGATTTTGACACCATTCGAAAAAGAACGATTTGAGGCTCTTAAAGGGAAACGGAAAATTGAATTTTTAGCAGGGAGATTTGCTGCAAAAGAGGCTTTTGCTAAAGCAGTTGGTACAGGAATCGGTAAAAATTTATCATTTCTTGATATTGAGGTTGCTGCTGACAGAAATGGCAAGCCGGTAATACGAAAACCTTTTAATGAAGGGGTTCATTTATCTATTTCACACAGTGAAGAATACGCGGTTGCACAGGTTGTTATCGAAAAAATTTAATAAGCATCGCATAAGGCCCGTCATATTCCTGAAGGTTGTCTCATATATTCATAGTGCGATAGGGGAGACAAGTAGGCGAGAACATTACAATGTCTAATGCCTGTCTTTTTCTCTCCAAACACTGAAGCTAACTACGCTTAAATGAGACAAAGGGGTTGAAAGGATGAAGAAATGGGTTGTATTGCTTCTCGCTGGGCTGATGGCGATGCTAGTATTGTCTGCCTGTGGGACAAAATCACAGGAGGATGTTGTGAAGGACTTGAATGGAAAGCTTCAACAACTAAAAGGGTACAAAGTTAAGGCGAAAATGACTTTGCAGATGGGAGCTGAGCCTCAAAGTTATGATGTGGAAATTTGGCATAAGGAACCTACCTACTATCGCGTGGATTTGAAAAATGCCCAAAAGGATCAAAGCCAAATGATTCTTCGCAATGATGATGGAGTCTTTGTGTTGACGCCAGCATTAAATAAGAGCTTCCGTTTCCAAAGTGATTGGCCAGAAAACAGCAGTCAAGCCTATTTATACGAATCATTGGTTGAAGATATTATCGAGGACAAGGAAGCGAAGTTTACTTCGACCAAAGAGCATTATGTGTTTGAAACCAAAACACGCTATCAAAATAATAAGATGCTCCCATTACAGGAAATTACACTTAATAAAAAGGATTTAACGCCAGTATCCGTAAAAGTGATGGACTCTGATCGAAATGCACTTGTCACAGTTGAATTTTCCAATGCCGATTTCAATGCAGCCTTTGAGAAAAAGGACTTTGACATGGCGAAAAACATGACAGGTGCTCAATTAGAAGTACCAGTAATGGCAGACCTTGGCGATAAGGAATTTACTGTTAAATACCCTACTGCTGAAATTCCAGATGTATCGCTTATTGAAGAAAAGCCGATAGAGACGGAGAATGGAAAAAGAGTAATTTTAACATATGATGGGGAAAAATCCTTTACGCTCATTCAAGAAAAAGCAACGGTGGTCCCAACTACAATGGCTGCTACAACTGTAAGTGGGGAACCGGTCGATCTCGGTTTCACGATCGGGGCACTGTCCTCAAACTCATTAACTTGGACTTATCAGGGTGTGGATTATACATTAGCATCTAAAGATTTATCGGAAGAAGAAATGTTAATGCTTGCCCGTTCTGTTGAAGTTCAGGGAGACATGGTGAAATAATCGAATCTTCTCAAGAAAAGGCTCTTCTGTGATGAAGGGCTTTTTCGTTTTCATTATAAAAAGCTGTTGATGTGAAAAATGACGGGACAAGAACCCCTTGCCAAGTTTGAAAATAAGCAGCGATTTTTTCCTTAAACGAACTACTACGGCAATAAAAAGGGTAGTTCTGCAAGAGCGGTCCTTCTTTGCTTACTCTTTTAAGGTCCAATGCTTTTCTTATTTGACATTCTGCACTTTCAGTTTGATAATTTGTCTTATAGCATGTACGGAGAATCGAAGGAAGTGGAACAGTGGAAGAGCAGAATCAATTTTATCGGGATACATGGGCAGAAATCGATTTAGATTGCGTAAAAGAAAACGTGCAACAAATGAAATCCTTGCTTCCGCAGGATGTTGCGTTAATGGCGGTTGTTAAAGCAAATGGCTATGGACATGGGGATATACAAATTGCAAAGGCGGCAATTGAGGGCGGTGCATCTTATTTAGCGGTAGCCTTTCTTGATGAAGCATTAGCACTAAGAAAAAAAGGAATCAATGATCCGATTTTAGTATTAGGAGCTACGAGGGCTGAATATATTAATATCGCTGGAAAAAACAATATAACGTTGACATTTTTTCAAGAAGAGTGGGTCAGAGAGGCACAAGCTCAATTGGCTGAAGATGTGACTATTAAGCTGCATCTTAAATTGGATACAGGAATGGGACGAATCGGTGTTCGAGAGTGTCCAACTGTACAGTCGATTGAGGCTCTTATTATGGACGATAAGAGAATGGAGCTAGAGGGCGTATTCACCCACTTTTCGACGGCCGACAGCCCTGAATTACATTATTTCAAGCTGCAGCTGCAACGGTTTGAGGAGCTGGTAAATGCGTTTCAAACAAGACCGAAGATGCTCCATGTTAGCAACAGTGCAGCAGCGCTGCGAAACATCGCTCCGTATTTGAATGGTATTCGCTATGGAATTGCAATGTACGGTTTAACTCCTTCTCCAGCAATTAAAGAAGAGCTACCTTTTCAGCTTAAGCCTGCTTTTTCATTACGGACAAAGCTTATTCATGTGAAGAAGCTTCTGCCTGGTGAGAAGGTTAGCTACGGTGCTACGTATGAAGCGAAGGAGGAAGAATGGATTGGCACTGTTCCGATTGGATACGCAGATGGGTGGTTGCGAAAACTTCAAGGACAGGAAGTGCTCATTGAGGGTATGAGAGTACCCATAGTGGGTAGAATATGCATGGATCAATGTATGATAAAGCTTCCCTTTGAGTTACCAGTTGGAACCATTGTTACATTGATTGGGGTAAACCAAGGGGAGATGATATCCATCGATGAGATTGCAGATAAACTGGAAACGATTAATTATGAAATTCCTTGCATGATCTCTAATCGGGTGCCTAGGGTGTATATACAGGCGGGCAAACAGGTTGATATGAAGAATGCTATTCTTCATTAACATGCCTTTAGTCAGTGAATTATCATGATTTATGCATAAAAATTGCTTTTTTTGGTCGATAATACAGAAGAATTCATGAATTGCCTTTGCATCTAGGTGGATTGATGGTATTATAAAATATGGTATAGATAGAATGAAACGACTTTCTCATTTAGAGCTTTAGAGAAAAACTGGAAACCCCACGGACAAGGTAGTACAGTACAAAAAATGGTGTGTAGTGATGGTGGAGGTGTATGTTTGTGTCTGAGTCCAGCGCAACAACAGAAATCTTGGTAAAGTTACCGCAGCATCTTTTAACTGAATTGGATGGTTATGTGAAACAAGAAAATGTTAACAGAAGTGAGTTTATTTATCAGGCGACAAAAATGTATTTGCGCGAACGGAAAAAGAGACAAATTCGTGAGTCCATGAGACGTGGTTACATGGAAATGGCGAAAATCAATTTATCTATTGCTTCGGAAAGCTTTCAAGCAGAATATGAGGCAGAACACACAGTTGAACGTTTAGTAAGCGGGGGATAATCCTTTGATTGTTAAACGTGGAGACGTTTATTTTGCAGACCTTTCCCCAGTTGTTGGCTCAGAGCAAGGTGGTGTCCGTCCAGTCCTTGTCATTCAGAACGACATCGGGAATCGTTTTAGTCCCACAGTCATTATTGCAGCAATTACCGCACAAATTCAAAAAGCAAAGCTGCCTACACATGTTGAGATTGATGCGAAGCGATATGGGTTTGAGAGAGATTCTGTAATCCTGTTGGAACAAATTCGAACGATTGACAAACAACGATTAACCGATAAGATTACCCATCTTGATGACGAGATGATGGAAAAAGTGGACGAAGCATTACAAATAAGCTTAGGTCTCATAGAATTTTAACCTTCTTCAATAAAAAGAAATAGACTAAATGGGAAGTTTTTAACCCGGGTATTACACGATCTGTGGAGGATGTTTCAGGTTTTGAATAAATAATAAAATAACACTATAATGAAATCTGATCTGAATTCACCGAGATGAATTTTGATATACAACGCTCTTTGCAAAAAAGAGCGTTTTTTTACACCATTTAGCTCTTCTTAAAGGAAGGGGTCTTATAAGTTTGAGCCATTTTACGTAAATTATGAGTCATTTTGTTCCTTTTTTGAGGGGGCAATTCCGTGCTACAATGAAATCTTTCATCATACTGTGTGCTGCAAGGACAAGTGAAAAACTTGTCCTTTTTTATAGGTTAGAAAGTATAAATTTAGTTACAGCCACCGTCTTTAATAAGTGGTTCTACTTCTGCAGTGGTATATGGAGTATATCTTGTTATTATTCCCGTCAGAAATCTTTACTTGTAAAAGTAAATTTCATCAGACAATGCAGCTAATTACAAAGAAAACCTCATTAACTAGCCCAAATTTTTAATCATCATCATATAAAAATACATCTATTTATATAAGTTGTAATGCTAAGTGTTGAAAGGTATCTTTCAAAGTATTGCTGAACTTCGTCTTTATATTTAATGTCATTGTATGCCAACAGCTAAAAATTCCTCACTTTGTCCTACTCCCATACTAGAAACACCATATTTTTTATTAGCTTCATCATAAGTATTAGTGTCAAAAAATTTTTCTATAAATGGACTTTCAATAGTCAGTTTTGCTTTTATAATAGTCCTTTTGAAGGAGTTTATTTAATGAGAAAATGGGTAAATAAAACAGTCTTAGTGTAGAAGCGGGCAGGTCGTAAGGACAATAAATGTCCATCTTTAGTGGGACCAATATCAAATTGTTTCAAGTTCTGACAATTGATATCATAAAAATAAAAGAAGAAGTCGGATGGGAGATGAGAACATGAACAGGATTATTAATAAATACATACAGGAGCAAAAGGAATATATTTTAAAAGAATGGGTTGAACGGATGAAGGAGAAATCAGATGAACGTGTGCTAAAGGTTGTCTCCAACCAAGTGTTCGTCAGCACAAGCCGTGAATTTGTGGAAATGGTTAGCTCGAATTTAAATGATACAAATGACGAATATAGTGAGCGCTTGCATGATTTTGCTGAAAAAGTCGTGAAGCTTGGCTGGCCCCTAAGCTTTGTAACCGAAGGTATTCAGGTATTTGCTTCGCTTGTTTTTGAAGGAATTAAAGAGGAAAAGCTTGTTAGCAAAGAGGATGAAATGAAGCTTTTTTATGGTATCGATCGCTGGACAAATCCAATGACGAATGAAGTGGTAAATATTTATTCGACTACGTGGGAGCGAACCGTGTCATTGCAAAAAATTGCTCTGCAAGAATTATCAGCACCGCTAATCCCTGTATTTGATGGAATTTCGGTGATGCCCTTGATTGGAGCAATCGATACCGAAAGGGCAAAGCAGATTATGGAGAATCTTCTGAATGGAGTCGTCAAACATCGTTCCGAAGTGGTATTGATTGATATCACGGGGGTTCCTGTTGTGGACACGATGGTAGCTCATCATATCATCCAGGCAGCGGATGCTGTAAGGTTGGTAGGAGCAAGATGCATGCTTGTGGGCATACGTCCTGAAATCGCCCAAACGATTGTCAATTTGGGTATCGACCTCAATCAAATTATTACGAAAAATACATTGAAAAAAGGGATGGAGGCGGCGTTAGAGTTAATGAATAAGAAAATCATACAAGTAGGTGAAAAATCGTGAGAATTCCCATTTTGAAATTATATGATTGTTTGCTTGTATCGATCCAATGGGAGTTAGACGATCAGACAGCTCTGCAGTTCCAAGAGGATCTTTTACATAAAATTCATGAAATAGGGGCAAGTGGAGTTGTTATAGATATTACCTCCATCGATTTTATTGATTCGTTCATTGCCAAAGTATTAGGAGATGTCATTAGTATGTCAAAGCTAATGGGAGCTAAAGTGGTTATTACCGGTATCCAGCCAGCCGTAGCCATTACATTAATCGAGCTAGGAATTAGTTTGAATGATGTTATGACATCTTTAGACTTAGAAAAGGGCCTGGAGAAATTACAACAGGAATTGGGGGAATAATTGAATGGAAAACCAATCCTGCGTAAATATCCAGACTGAATGGGACATCGTTGCGGCAAGGCAATTAGGCCGAAATGTTGCTAAGGAGCTTGGGTTTGGCATTGTCGACCAAGCGCGTATAACTACAGCTATTAGTGAATTAGCAAGAAATATTTTTATCTATGCAAACAAGGGCCGGGTATGTATCGAAAAGATCTACGATAAGGGACATGCGGGATTGCGAATTGTAGCCATAGATAATGGACCTGGGATTAATGACATTCGATTGGCGATGGAAGATGGATATTCAACTTCCGGTGGACTTGGAGCCGGATTACCTGGAGTTAAAAGACTAATGGATGAATTCGATATTGTATCATCCAAAGGAAAAGGAACAGAAATAGTTGCAACTAAATGGATCCGCTAGGGGGAACGTTGTATGCCTTTTCGTGAAGTGATGGAAGCGAAATATCGAGACATTCTAACGAAATATATAAAAGAACAATCAGAATCAACATTATACATAGGACAAAAATTCAGTAGAAAATCGATCGAAAATCAGGTTACTCCTGAAGAGATCATTAGCTTACATAAAATGATTTTACAAGAAATATATCCGGATATGCCTGAATATGTTGTGCATTCCTTTGATATTTTACTAGAGATTATGCTTGGATACGGCTTTGCTTATCGAGAGCACCAAAGTCTGCGCGATCAGCAAAAAGAACTTAGATCAGAAATTGAAATTGCAGCAAATGTTCAACAGACCCTATTAGAGACCAAGATTCCTTCAGTTGAAGGGCTCGACATCGGAGCGATAAGTGTACCGGCAAGATTGATGAACGGAGACTATTATAATTTTGTAGAGGACGAGAATGACTGCATCAGTATAGCCATTGCCGATGTCATTGGAAAGGGGATACCTGCCGCTTTATGCATGTCGATGATTAAGTACGCAATGGACAGCATCCCCGCTAATCGGAATGAGCCGAGCATGCTATTGGAAAATTTAAATCGGGTGGTCGAACAGAATGTCGATCGGAGCATGTTTATAACGATGTTTTATGGGATGTACGATTATGCACGGCACGTCTTTTCATATGCTTCCGCAGGTCATGAGCCTGGTTTTTATTACGATGGGAAAAATGAGGAGTTTTCCGAGATTTATGCCAAAGGGCTTATGCTTGGGATTGATAAGAAGACAAAGTACAGACAGTATGAAAAGAATATTCATCCTGGCGATATGATTATTTTGTTGTCGGATGGTGTAACAGAGTGTCGCACGGATGAGGGGTTTGTAGAAAAAGAAACCTTGCTTAACTACATTCGAAAATATATTCATTGTTCCGCTCAAGAAATTGTCAACAACATCTTTAAAGATCTGGAGAAATTGCAAGATTTTCAATTAAGAGATGATTTTACCCTCATTATTATTAAAAGACGTGTTTAATATTTACGGTAAAGGGTAATTGAGAATAAGACTGATAAGGGGAGAGGTAGGTCGGTTATGAACATCAAAATAGAGGTAATGGAACATGACAACTTGCTAGAGGTGACATTAGCTGGTGAAATAGACGCTTATACAGCCCCGAAACTTCGAGAAACCCTCTTTCCACTTTCTGAACAAGAGCAGGTGAATATGGTAGTGGACTTGACTGATGTTGGGTACATGGATAGTACAGGATTAGGAGTATTTGTCGGGGTCTTTAAAAGCATTCGTTCCAAAGATGGTGATTTGAAACTTATTGGCTTATCAAGGCGTCTTATAAGATTATTTGAGATCACTGGTTTAGCAGAAATCATGGATATTAACAGTCAGAATGAAGGTGAAAAAGAATGAGCCAACCTTATGATTATATCGAGATGAAAATTCCTGCTAAGCCTGAATATGTGGGAGTCATCCGGCTTACAGCTTCTGGTATTGCTGGAAGAATGGGTTTTTCATACGATGAAATTGAAGATTTAAAGATTGCGGTTAGTGAAGCTTGTACGAATGCCGCTCAGCATGCCTATAAATCTCAAGAAAAAGGGGAAGTATCGATAGGCTATAGTCTTTATAAGGATCGGTTGGAAATTATTGTTGCTGATCGCGGGACCAGCTTTGATTTGCAAGAATTAAGAAAAAAAATTGGTCCGTATGATCAGGAGAAAGAATCAATTGAGTATATGCGTGAGGGAGGATTAGGCCTCTACCTGATTGAAACATTGATGGATGAGGTGGAATTTCACCACAACGAAGGTGTAACCGTCTTAATGACGAAATACCTGGAGGGAGAGAAGGTGGAGAGTGGTGCAAAAACAATCTCACCCTAATCAGCTAACAAAAGAGGAGATAGATGAGTATATTCAATCCTTTCAGCTTTATGAAGACGAGGAAGCGCAGGCGAAACTCGTTCTGCATTATAAACCTTTAATAGAACATATTGCTCGAAAGTATTCAAAGGGACGCTCCTATCATGAGGATATGGTTCAAGTCGGTGTTATTGGATTGCTAGGAGCGATTAGACGTTATGATGCTAAAGTGGGTAAAAGCTTTGAAGCGTTTGCTGTTCCAACTATCATTGGAGAAATTAAACGGTTTTTGCGGGATAAAACGTGGAGTGTTCATGTACCCAGAAGAATTAAAGAAATTGGACCAAAAATTAAGAAGACAGTTGAGTCGTTGACAACAACGCTTCACCGCTCACCAAAAATTTATGAGATTGCACAAGCGTTAGATGTCTCGGAAGAAGATGTGTTAGAAGCAATGGAAATGGGGAAAAGCTATCAAGCTTTGTCGATTAATCACACTTTTGAAGCCGATTCAGACGGCGGTACGGTCACCCTGTTAGACATTGTAGGAAAAGAAGATTCAGGGTATGAAAAAGTCAATCAAAGATTGGTGCTGGAAAAGGTTCTCTACGTGTTGACAGATCGGGAAAGGGAAATTGTTCAGTACACCTATTTAGATAATTTAAGCCAAAAGGAGACGGGCGAGAAATTGGGTATTTCACAAATGCATGTGTCAAGGTTGCAGCGCAGAGCAATAAAAAAATTAAAAGAAGCGATATTAGCAGATGATACTAACACGGAGTGTCATTCATGAAACATTACGTTACAGGTGATGTTGAAGTATTCGCTTATCAACGAACAAAAGAAGGCAATGTGCAGTGCGGGGATGATTATTTTTATTTATGTACAGAAGATTATTTTGTCTGTGTATTAGCAGATGGACTCGGAAGTGGAGAAAGTGCCTATGAATCAGCTACCGCTGTCGTAGCAATCGTCAAGCAATACCACAATGAAGATGTAGAGACGATGATGGAGAGGTGTAATGCAGAATTAGCAGAAAAAAGGGGAGCTGCAGTAGCTATTTTTAAAGTATATTTCTCAAAGAGGGAGTTTGTTTATAGCTGTGTAGGGAATATCCGCTTTTTCCTCTACTCTTCATCCGGGAAATTAACATATCCGCTGCCAGTAACGGGTTATTTATCTGGTAGGCCGCAAAGTTTTCGAACACAGAATTATGCTTATGAGCAATATTCAACTTTTTTAATTTATTCGGATGGCTTTCATTTCAATGGGTTAAAAAATTTGCTGAATCCAATCAGATCATTGAGCAGCATTGCGGAAGATATTAAAAATAGGCCATTTCCTTTCGCTGATGATGCGACTTTTATCATTGGGAAATTATATTAAATGAGTACCTGTTATTCCTCACGCTTCAACATAAGAAGAGGTCCCAGGTGCTTTTTTATACGCCGGTTTTGATTTTTGGCTTATTTTCTCTCATTGCTTCATGGAATCAGAGGACCATTTAGCATCACTAATAAGACGTGTGAAACTTTGGCATCACACAAAATGAACCAAAAATGAAAAGGTAAAAGTGAATGGCACTCGACCGCCTCCACGCTAGGGATAATAGGTTATTTGCTTAATTTGAAAAGCGGTTGTTTTCCGTCTGCAAATTCCTTATTTCTGTGTTCTCGCAGTTTGCGACCGGCTGTGGCAAAAACACTTTGACCTTCAGATGTGCAATCGGTTTCTTACTTTTGTTAGAATAAGTAGAAGGCGACAATATCATAAATGTTGGAGGAACGTTTCGTGGAGCAAACAATGGATATGCAAGAACCTATTTTAAAAATGATCGCTGCAGAGCAAGCAATATCATTTATATCAGTAAAAAATGTTATATCTTTGCTGAATGATGGCAATACGGTCCCGTTTATTGCCCGTTATCGTAAAGAGCAAACAGGCGCTCTTGATGAAGTTCAAATACGAAATATCATGGAAAGATGGAATTACATACAAAACTTAGAGCAGAGAAAAGAAGAAGTTATTCGTTTGATTGAAGAACAGGGCAAGCTAACTCCGGAACTCAAACGACAAATCGATGCTTCGCTAAAATTGCAGGAGGTCGAGGATTTATATCGTCCTTATAAGCAAAAAAGAAGAACAAAGGCAACTGTTGCAAAGGAAAAAGGGTTGGAGCCACTTGCGGACTGGATATTAACTTTTCCGACTGCTGGGTCAATAGAGGAAAAAGCAAGAGAATTTTTATCAGAGGAAAAGGAAGTTATCACAGTAGATGAGGCATTGTCTGGTGCGAAGGATATTATTGCAGAAACGGTTTCGGATGATGCTGAGGGGCGAAAATGGATTCGAAGGGAAACCTTCAAGTCGAGCATTATTGAATCTTCCATTAAAGATGCAGAAAAAGATGAAAAGAATGTTTATGAAATGTACTATGATTATTCTGAACCAGTCCATAAAATTGTCCCTCACCGTATTTTAGCGTTAAATCGTGGGGAAAAGGAAGAAATTTTAAGGACTTCTCTTAAGCCGAATGTGGAGCGTATTTTAACTTACTTGAATAAAAAATGGATTAAAAATACAACTGCCATTACGGCTCAGCTCGTAGCAGAGGCGATTGAAGATGGCTATAAACGTTTGATTCAACCTTCAATTGAGCGGGAAATTCGCAGTGAATTAACGGAAAAAGCGGAAGAACAGGCCATCCATATCTTTTCAGAGAATTTGCGGAAGCTATTGCTGCAACCACCGTTAAAAGGAAAAGTCGTGCTTGGAGTGGATCCGGCCTATCGCACAGGCTGCAAGCTCGCTGTCGTGGATGAAACAGGAAAGGTTTTAAAAATAGATGTTGTTTACCCGCACCCTCCAAGTGCCAAACCGAAGGAAGCGAAAGAAAAGGTTGAAGCGATCCTGAATCAATATGACGTTGAGGTTGTGGCCATTGGAAATGGTACAGCATCAAGGGAAACAGAACAATTTATCGCAGATATACTAAAGGAACAAAAAAAGGCGATTTTTTATTTAATTGTAAATGAAGCCGGTGCTAGTGTCTATTCAGCATCCGATATCGCTCGTGAAGAATTTCCTGACTTTCAGGTTGAAGAAAGAAGTGCGGTATCAATTGCTCGACGACTTCAAGACCCGCTTGCGGAATTGGTGAAGATCGATCCTAAGTCTGTTGGAGTTGGGCAATATCAGCATGATGTTTCGCAAAAAAGATTGAATGAATCACTCACTTTCGTGGTGGAGACGACTGTTAACCAGGTTGGAGTAAATGTGAATACAGCATCTGCTTCATTGCTGCAATATGTAGCTGGGCTGTCTAAAGCAGTTGCTAATAATATTGTTAAAAAGCGTGATGAAGAAGGCAAGTTTAGTAAAAGGGAGCAGTTAAAGAAAATTCCGAGATTGGGTGCGAAGACTTATGAGCAGGCAATTGGCTTTTTAAGAGTGATCGATGGAACTGAACCGCTTGATCGTACAAGCATTCATCCGGAAAGTTATCCTGAAGTAAAGCGACTTTTGAGCAATCTTGGATTTACAACGAATGATCTTGGTTCAGAAGCGTTAAAAACCGTTTTGTCAAAGGTTAATATAAAGGATATCTCTGTAGAGCTTGAAATAGGGGAGCTTACGTTAAAGGATATTATTGATGCGTTAATGAGTCCTGAACGCGATCCGCGAGATGATCTTCCAAAACCTTTGTTAAAAAAAGATGTATTAAAACTTGAAGATCTTAAAGCAGGTATGGAGCTCCAGGGAACAGTGAGAAATGTCGTCGATTTTGGGGCATTTGTGGATATTGGTGTGAAACAAGACGGCCTTGTCCATATTTCTAAATTAAAACAAGGATTTGTCAAGCATCCGCTCGATGTTGTCTCAGTTGGTGACGTCGTAACTGTATGGGTGGAATCTGTTGATGTGAAAAAAGGAAGAGTTGCCTTGACAATGCTGTCACCACAGGAATAGTGGCGCAAAATGACAAGCTGCACGATTCGGATGAGAGTTGTGTAGCTTGTTTATTGACGGCCTTGGTTTTTTGAATGATTAGAATCTTGGTCGGTCAAAAAGAATTCATTTATTAGGCTTATAAATGTCGATGTTGCTTTCTGACTCCATAAAACGATGGGAGAAAACGAGATTTCTCCTATCGCTTTATGGAACCCTTTCAGTTATGCTGAAAGGTATGTGAAACTAGGTTTCACACGAAATGAGCCAAAAAAGTGTTTTATCAATGGCTCAAGCATTAGGGGATGTATCGTAATTTATTGCTTGTAAACAGTACATGTTCAGGAGCAGTGTTTTTTTCTGTAAAAGAACCAGCATTGATTCAGCAATTTAATTTGATGACGGTTTTTCTCAAGAAAGGCTCTTTGCATTTGATTTTGGAACCAAGTTGGCATGGTGAGACCTCCCAGTTTTAAAATTCAAAGGGTATATACAATGTATGCTATAATGGGTTGTCATGTTTACTTATAATGGAGAGGAATACGTTTTATGGAGGAATTTCAACTACAAGGGCTTGTTGAAAAGTTGTCACTGGAGTTTTTCCAGAGGCCATTCAAACATAAAGCGATTTTTAATAATCGTTTGCGTACAACAGGTGGCCGCTATTTATTGAAATCTCATAACATTGAAATAAACCGAAGGTATTTGGAACAATTGGGTGAGGAAGAATTAATCGGCATTATTAAGCACGAGCTTTGCCACTACCATCTTCATTTGGAGGGAAAGGGCTATCGGCATCGCGATGCTGACTTTAAAAAGCTTTTAAAAAAGGTTGGAGCTCCCCGTTTTTGTAACGTATTGCCCGATGGTCCGGAGAGAAAACGCAGTTATAAGCTACATGTTTATAAATGCTCCAATTGTGGTCAGGTTTTTAAAAGAAAGAGAGCTGTAGATGTATTACGATATGTATGCGGAAAGTGCCGAGGTAAACTTATCCAAATGAATGGTTGACATTTCGAAAAAAGGATGTTAATTTATATTTCCGCGCACAAAGGTGTAAGTCGAAATTACTTATATTTTTGTTCTTGACTTGGATATAACATCTCATTATAATATGAAGAGTCGACAAAAGAGAGACGGTATAAAACACATTATTCCGCGGTAGCTCAATGGTAGAGCAACGAGCAAAGCATCATGAAAGTGCTGCGAGTTGTACTCATCGAGTTGCTGCTTGGTTTGTCTTTCTGAGATGAGGACAATCGGTAAGGGATAGTGGGCTTAGGAACGAATATTTTTTATTCCGCGGTAGCTCAGTGGTAGAGCAATCGGCTGTTAACCGATCGGTCGTAGGTTCGAATCCTACCCGCGGAGCCACCATTTTGGATTGTGGGGAAGTACTCAAGAGGCTGAAGAGGCGCCCCTGCTAAGGGTGTAGGTCGCGCGAGCGGCGCGAGGGTTCAAATCCCTCCTTCTCCGCCATTATATTTTTAATGGCCCGTTGGTCAAGCGGTTAAGACACCGCCCTTTCACGGCGGTAACACGGGTTCGAATCCCGTACGGGTCACCAATTCTTCTCAACCTGTTTCCTTTATTTCATTGAAAAGATTTTGCTCACGCGGAAAATTGTCATTTTCACTAGTGTGAAAAAAGGAAGGAAAGCTATTTTCTCCTACGTCGAAAAAGACAAAGGAAAGTTATTTTCACGATAGTGAAAAAACATTGGTCCGGTAGTTCAGTTGGTTAGAATGCCTGCCTGTCACGCAGGAGGTCGCGGGTTCGAGTCCCGTCCGGACCGCCATTGCTTTTTAATATTGGGCTATAGCCAAGTGGTAAGGCAACGGACTTTGACTCCGTCATTCGTAGGTTCGAATCCTGCTAGCCCAGCCAATTTTTTAGAAGTGATTGCTTAGAACGGTACAGCAGCCAGGTAAATTCATTTTTGAATTTGTTATCTTATTCCAGTCGATCCGTTATTTGAATGCTCCTTCTGAGATGGTGACATCACAGATGCCTTAAAGAATTTGGCAGTTGCACTTATTTAGTTTAGAGCCATTAGCTCAGTCGGTAGAGCATCTGACTTTTAATCAGAGGGTCGAAGGTTCGAGTCCTTCATGGCTCATCAAAGTTTTTTCGACGGAGGAGAAATAACTTTCCTTAATATACGTCAGTAAAAACTTTTTATTATTTTGCAAGTGCAAAAATAATAGTCTGCGGGTGTGGCGGAATTGGCAGACGCACTAGACTTAGGATCTAGCGCCGCATGGCGTGGGGGTTCGACTCCCTTCACCCGCATCATTAATTACCACTTGAAAATAATATTCTTTTTGCGTATAATATTATTTATCGCTTCTTTAGAATAATGCGGTCGTGGCGGAATGGCAGACGCGCTAGGTTGAGGGCCTAGTGGGGGCAACCCCGTGGAGGTTCAAGTCCTCTCGGCCGCACCAAAAAGTTTTGAAAGAATTGTTGACAATCAGATTGTTATTGTGATATAATGATTAAGTTGTCTTTCGGATAGGATGCGCCCGTAGCTCAATTGGATAGAGCGTTTGACTACGGATCAAAAGGTTAGGGGTTCGACTCCTCTCGGGCGCGCCATACATCGGGAAGTAGCTCAGCTTGGTAGAGCACTTGGTTTGGGACCAAGGGGTCGCAGGTTCGAATCCTGTCTTCCCGACCATGAGTTGTTACGCACGACCAAGATAGAGCAGGGAAGATTAAGTAAAATTACAATAATAAATGCGGGTGTAGTTTAATGGTAAAACCACAGCCACGAGCCTTGCTCCTATGAATTATCAACGAGTTGCCTCGACGATTAATCATCTATGAATAATCAAGAAGAGTTAGAGGCATGTAAGGCCAAGATAGGGCAGGAAAGTTAAGTAAAATTACAATAATAAATGCGGGTGTAGTTTAATGGTAAAACCACAGCCTTCCAAGCTGTTGTCGTGGGTTCGATTCCCATCACCCGCTCCAATAAAATTTTACACAATTGCACTTTGAAAACTAAACAAATCATACGTCAACAAATAATTATAGTGGAGGCTATCTTTCTTTAAGAAGCTGAAACTAGCCAACGTTTATTTTAAACCTAAGAGCTAATCTTACTCTT
>NZ_SWLZ01000020.1 GCF_005502275.1 Robertmurraya siralis | reverse complement strand
GAGTCCTCCTTGGTTAACTAAGTTAGGGGTCAATTCTGCAGATTTGACACCCCATATCATACCAAGAGGGCTCTTTTTTGTTCAAGTCCCCGAAAATCTTTCTAACAGGAATGCTCCTTTTTGTTATTTAGAATGAGTGTTTATTTTCCAAAGTGCTTGTTCTGCAGTTTGATGTGTTTTTCTAATCCTCTTTTAGATCTACAATCTTTGTTGTCATTTGAACAGTATCTTTTTTTAGCCTTGCGATTCCCTTAAAAACACTAAAAATGAAAAAGTAACTTATGTATTTTGATGAAGTGGTTCAGATAATAAAGGTTATTCCTTATCAATTGTCTGTGGCAGAGCTGTAAAGAAAATATACACATATAGGACCTGCCTGCAAAACGCAGATATTATACGTTAAGATGGATCTAAGAAAATCGCTTTTTCAATCATATGAAGAACACCTCATATATTGCATTTCAATGATTTTAACATAAGTTTCCTCAGTTTTGGGGAAATAAAATCGAGTATGTTTATTCCATACTCGATAAGTGGGAAGGCAGCGGGCTATTTACTTGTTGGAGCATTGCGGCTGATTTGTTCAGAGTGGAGACAAGAGACATAACTCGGAGTTCTATCGCTGTTTTTATTGTATCATTCGCAAAAATTGCCGTGTTCGCACTTGCTGAGGATTTGAAAATAAAGTGGCAGGAGCGCCTTTTTCAACAACGATTCCGTCTTCCATGAAAATGACTTCATCGGCCACTTCTTTGGCGAAGCGCATTTCGTGGGTGACAACCATCATTGTCATTCCCTCTTTTGCTAAGTCCTTCATGACTTTTAGCACTTCTCCGACTAATTCAGGGTCGAGGGCGGAAGTTGGTTCGTCAAAGAGCATGACATTAGGTTCCATTGCTAACGCTCTGGCGATGCCTACCCGCTGCTGCTGTCCTCCGGAAAGCTGATAAGGGTAGACATCCATTTTGTCGCCAAGGCCGACCTTGTTTAGGAGAGATGCTGCTTTGGTCCGTGCAGCCTTCTTCGTTTCTTTTTTGACAGTTAATGGCCCTTCCATAACATTTTCGAGAGCCGTCTTATGGGGGAAGAGATTATAGCCCTGAAAAACCATCCCGGTTTGCCTTCTGAATGCAGCGATATGCTTGTTTGCGACGCGGCCAGAAAAATCTAAAGTTTGTTCCCCGATTGAGACGACTCCTGAAGTGGGGACCTCTAATATATTCAAGCACCTTAATAGCGTCGTTTTTCCAGAACCGGAAGGGCCAATTACGACGACAACACGCCCTTTCTCGACATGAAGATTAATGCCTTTAAGGACCTCTAATTCTCCGAAATTTTTCGTCAAGCCATTGATGGAAATCATTTTTATCCTCTCCCTTATTTTGCTGTATTGTCAAAACTTTTATAAGCAATAGGTTATAAATGACCTAGTTAGAGGGCTTTGTAAGCAAAAAAATTGCCACCCTCTGAATTTTAAGGTTGGATGAGGTTACCACACGACATCAAAATCCCTAAAATAGGAAGTGACAAGTTGTACCCTCAACTAACTATCTATTAACTTTTATAAACTGTTAAGAACAAATCATTCGAACATTGCTTCCTCTTCTTGTGGGGAAGAGTATGTTCGATAAACTCGTAGAAACGCCCGTAAATAAACCTTTTCAAAAGCCTCAGGTGGACGAACTTTCCGTCATTGCCGTCCCTGAAAAACTTGATTACCAACTACTTCTCACGGAGCAAACCATTGAAACCCGTTCGGAGACATAGAAACGCAAAAATAAGAGTCTCAAAATATAAGGACAAGGTTGCTTTATTCTGGCTATTCTTTGTCCCCATGAACCCTCTATAAGGACAAGGTTCGCTTTTTTTCAGCGTTCTTTGTCCTTATGAACCCTTTATGAGGACAAAGTTTGTTTATTTTTGACGTTCTTTGTCCGTATGAACCTTTCATGGGGACAGACTTTGTTTATTTTCAGCGTTCTTTGTCCTTATGAACCCTTTATGAGGACAAAGTTTGTTTATTTTTGACGTTCTTTGTCCGTATGAACCTTTCATGGGGACAGACTTTGTTTATTTTCAGCGTTCTTTGTCCTCATGAACCCTCTATGAGGACACGCTTTGCTTATTTTTGGCGTTCTTTGTCCTCATGAACTCTCTATAAGGACAAGGTTCGCTTATTTTCAGCGTTCTTTGTCCTCATGAACCCTTTATGAGGACACACTTTGCTTTATTTCAGCGTTCTTTGTCCTCATGAACTCTCTATAAGGACAAGGTTCGCTTTTTTTCAGCTTTTCTTTGTCCTCGTGAACCCCCTATGAGGACAAGGTTCGCTTTTTTCAACTTTCTCTGTCCTCATGAACCCCTTGAAAGAGATTCCGGAGGACCTTAACTACGTAGTAGATGGAAATCCCATCTACCTTCTGGCTCCACACTTTTTCGCCTAGCCCGGTATTCGGTTTGATGTAAAGCAAGTCGTTGGATTGATAAATGAGGACCCGGTTCTGACTGATTATAGGCATTTAAAACAGATTATCGAAAGACTAAATCGGACATTCAAGGGCCATTATCGCTCTGCACAAGGCTTTGGATCATCACAAGGATCTGTTTCTTACGTCACCTTGTTTGTGGCCTATTTTAACTTTCTTTGTCCTCATGCATCCCTAGAAGGGAAAGTACCTGTTGTTCACCCAGAGTTATCAGACTTGCCAACGATGCCAGCTCGATTGACAAAACTCATTGGGTTCGCTCAACAATGGATTACCCAACAAAGGTCTGCCTCACTTTTTGTTTAGCAGATCCCTTGAGTTTTTGAGCTGTTCAGCAATCGGCGGAGCAAACTCTTGACAAACCGAACTTGCCAATCGTTTAAAATGGAAATAACCAAGGGCTATTTGGGTATGTCTTCTATTTGTCCCCTTGACCCTTGTTACCTCACACACAAACCATTGGCGTGTTTGTCAAGAGCAATTGCGTGGCCTTTCCACCTAATAAATGGAAGAGAACCTAAATATCTAAGTAGTTTTCATAGAACTTTTGACACTATCTATTTTGCTGTATATCGATCGAGTCGAGTCTCCAACCGTCCTTGTCCAATTGAGAGAATAAAGCAAATAATCCAGTAGAGAAGAGCGGCTTCGCTGTACAATAGTAAGAATTCATAATTGGTGGCAGCAATTTCCTGGGCTCTTCTAAACATTTCAGTTACTAAAATAAGAGAAGCAAGTGAAGTATCCTTTATTAAGCTAATGAATGTATTCGACAAAGGTGGGACTGAAACGCGAGCTGCTTGCGGGAGAACAACTCTTCGCATTGCTTGTGAATAGGACATGCCAATTGAGTAGGCTGCTTCCCATTGTCCTTTTGGAATGGATAATATGGCGGCACGTATGATTTCGGATGCGTAGGCACCAATATTTAAAGAGAAGCCAATTATCGCCGAAGGAAGGGGAGCGATAATCACTCCGATTGTAGGCAGTCCGTAAAAGATAATGAAAAGCTGAACTAATAAGGGTGTTCCACGAATTGCCGAGACATAGATTCTCGCCATAATTTGCAATATTTTTATTCCGGAAATTCTTGCTAACGCAGTTAAGACTGCTAAAATAAGCCCAAGCGTAAAAGTAGAAAGCGTTAAGGGGATCGTATACAAAATAGCTCCTTCCAATAATGGCAGGAGAGAGTTTTGGGCAATATCGACAAGCTTTGTTATTCTTTCTTGGTCTGCGACAATGTTATTTAAGTACATTTTCGCCAAACCATTTTTCTGATATTTTTAAGTAAGTGCCATCAGCGATCATCTCTTGCAAAGCTTTGTTTACTTCATCGACAAGCGTGTCGCTCCCTTTTCTAAACATGAAGCCGCTCTTTGATGCATCTTCGCTTGTAGCGGCAATTTTCACTTTCGCATCTGGCCGCTGCTTTAAGAAGTCAAGAACTGTTAATTTATCATTAATCGTGACATTAACTCGACCGGAGTTTAATAATTCGATTGCTTGATTAAATCCCTCAACGCCAACGATTTCAGCACCATATTGTTTCGCAATATTAGCGTAATTGCTCGTTAAAGATTGGGCTGATTTTAATCCTTCGATGTTTTCAAAACTTTGAATAAATTCATTATCCGTCGGCACTACGAGAACGGCGGATGAGGTGATGTATGGATCGGAAAAGTCGTATTTTTCGAGGCGATCTTCCCTGATACCGACTTGGTTGGCGACCATATCAAAGCGCTTCGAATCCAATCCAGCAAACATGGCGTCCCATTGCGTTTCCAAAAATTCTGCTTCAACTCCAATTCTTTTTGCTGCTTCCCGTGCGATTTCTACATCAAAACCAGTTAATTCCCCTGTTTCATTATGGAAGCTGAATGGGGGGTACGTCCCTTCTGTTCCAATTCGCAGCTTGCCTCCGTCTTTTACTTCAGCCAATAAGTTGCCTTCGTCACTGTCAGCGTTATTTTGATTTCCACAACTAGCTAAAAGAAGGCATAATAATAATGAAAAAAATATACGAGCTGATTTCAAAGCTTTGTCCTCCTATTCCTTTTTCTTTATCATTTGTTTCTTCTGATTTTTTATCCACCTGAGGCAGGATAATTGACAGGAGATAGGGCAATTGGTATTTTTATCACAGGATTCAGGTATATCATGAAGTGTAAATAGGGTATTGGAGTCCATATAGGGGTATGTTAATGCCTAAATAAGGAGGAAGATTGAATTGTCAGAAAAGTTAAACATAGGGATTATTTTAGGCAGCACGCGTGATGGACGTGTAAGCCCACAAGTAGGAGAATGGGTGAAAGGTATCGCTGATCAGCGAGGAGATGCAAACTATGAAATCGTAGATATCGCCGATTACAAACTCCCTTTCCTAGGTGAAGGAGATGCACCTGGAATTGCTGCTTGGAATGAAAAGCTTGATAGCTTAGATGGCTTTGTTTTTATCGTACAAGAATATAATCACAGTATTACAGGAGCTTTAAAAAATGCCATCGACTTAGCACGTGAAGCATGGAACAATAAGGCAGCAGGGATCGTGAGCTACGGTTCCACTGGGGGAGCACGTGCAGCAGAGCATTTACGCGGAATTTTAGGAGAATTAATGGTTGCGGATGTCCGTACGCATCCAACTTTATCTCTGTTTACAGATTTTGAAAACTTTTCTGTTTTCAAGCCACAAGATATTCATGGTGAGAACATTAATTTAATGCTTGACCAAGTAACAACTTGGAGCCGTGCATTAAAAACGATTCGTTAAAAATGTGAAAAATAGGCTGAGTCAAAAGGTCGTTAGGAAACGACTTTTTGACATCAGCTTTTTCTTTTATGAAAGTTTTAAGTATATTTGGTTATTTTATGGTGAAAAGGGGAATTCCCCTTTTTTTGTTTTATACCCCATGTCTTTTTCTACAGTAGATTCTATATGACTGATGGTTTGAAAATCAGGTTTTTGATTTCCTGAAATCCATATGAAGTAGATGTTTTCACCTAATTGCTTTTCGATTTGATGAGAAGAGTAAATCTGATTCCAGTACGCTTAAAGAATATTTTAGAGTGGTAAGGCGGCCGTCCATCGCCTTTTTGTAGAGAAGTAAGTAGAGTCGGATTCATTTTCTACTGCTAAATTAACCAGTCTGGTGAGGTGTTGACCTGAAATGAGGGCTTCGATAACCATTGGTAGAACTAGTTGGCAAGTCGTAGGATAATTCTTGTATATGAGAAAATCGCCTTTTTATGGTTTAGTAGGTTATGGTGACTTAGTTATGCCAAAAGTGGGAGATTTTCTTATATCCTATGTGCATATTGTTGATTGGAACGGTGGCGACTCCTGCGGGGAAAAGCGGCTTGGTCCCGCCCGCGGAAAGCGCCGTCTGAAGTGGAAATCAACTATTTACATAAGAAGAGGTGCCCAAAAAGCTAAGCTTCTGGGACACCTTCTTATTTGCGTCTTAGAAGGCGCCAGAACCGCCACCACCACCTCCAACCCCGCCACCGCTAGACATCGACGAGCTACTGCTTGTCGTTGATTCACTCGTTGTTTTATGGGCAGAGTGAAAGTTAGAGGATGCGAGTGGTCCGATAAGCAAGAGGGAATGAATATTCGCCCCATAAGGATCAACGTCATAATTGGAATTAAGGCTTGTGTTCGGACGTTTGAATGCTTGGATGAATTTCTGATTGGTCTCGATTATTTTTTTGTCATTTATCCCAACTCCATAAATATATGAACGCATTTGTTCATCGCCAGATAAGTTTTCCCACGTTTTCATTGATATTTTTGGCAAGTGCTCTTTCATTCGTTGCCATTCGTGTTTGATCATCAATCCGTTCCATGTCTTTGGCCTGTATGTTATGGCAAGGACAATATATACCCCGCTTAACAATATGAAGGCAAAAAACCAGCCAAATAATTCGTACCCAAGTGTTAAAAAGCTATAGGCTAATTGAAGAATGCCCAAAATAGCAAAAGTCCAGCGCAGTTTTCCTCTTTTTTCATACAATGGCTGAGTCTTCACTTCCATCTGAACAGCTTTTTGCCATTCTTGCATTTTCGTTTGATATTTTCCATGATTTAATTTATTTTTCGTGTACTTTTGTAAGTCTTCAAACTGGAATTCACCATGAGAGCCCACTTCATAAAAGAGGAAATTCATAAGAATTTCTTCATGCTGGTTCGCTGGCTTCACTTTTACAAGCTGGAAACTTTCCTCTGTTTTCGTTACAAAGCCTTTTCTGACTAAGTCAAGAAGGGCTGCAGAAATTGCTTCTGTTGGAATATGTCCTTTTGTAAAATAAATCATAGCAGGTAAACTTAATGTTTCTTTCGGTATGAAAAATGCTTGCTGCATTTTACGCTCGACATCGATCTTTTTTCCACGTGCGCGCAGTCCGGAGATGAGAACAAATAACACTAGAAAAAGGAGCGAAGCAATGACTACATAGAGTGAAGCGCTATGAAGTGATTCTTGCATTTTGGCTCTTGCCGCTGCTTCTTCATATAGTTCTGTTTGTGCTTTTAGAATTTCACCTTTCATCGCTTTATCGGCGGTAACATTCGCACTAGGGAAGAGAGAGGCTGGATAAGCGACGCGAATGTCACCATTTTCACCATCTGGCACTTCGCCTAATTGAAATAGAACGGGGCCTTCTTGTTGAATGACTTCTCGCTCAAATGCTTGATCGTATCCAAAGGCAATCACGTCGTCTGTTGCTGCCGGAGGATGAATCGTAATCAACATTTTTTCATACGTTGATTCATTCCGGTCATCAAAGAATGGCCAATAGAACTCCGCCACGTCTGTATAGACATTGACCCCATTCGCAATCGTATAAGTAATGGCGATCGTAATCGTTTCATTTGCACCTTTGCGATGGACTTTATACAAGTTGTCATCTTTTTCAACTTTTAAAGTTTTTCCGTTCTCTGTAGCTTTAAATTCCGTAATCTTTGTGCCATTTTTCGGGAAAATCTCCCTTGTAATGCCGTTGAAATCACCATCAAAAGAATATGTGTGGATCTCTTCAACATTGACATTTCCATTCTCTTGTAAAAATGCATCAATGTTGACAGACGTAATCGAATAATCAACAGCTAATCCTGTTTTGGGGAGAAAAAGGAATATGAACATAGCGACAAGTAAGGTTAACGATATTTTTTTCTTCATTGGAAATGCTCACCTACTTTCTTTATTATTTTACGATTTGTCGAGGAAAAAAGTTTCATGAGCAGGAATAAATACCCACCAAACAAATTTTTGAAATTGTAATCGCTTTAAATTGAGAATTAGTAAAAATGATAGAAAAGTTCATATTTTAGTAGAGTATTCCCTATATAAGTTTCCCTTTTGTGCCGATATAATTCTTAATATATGGATTGATTTTGCAAAGCTCTTTACTGGCATCTATGAAATTTGTACTATATTTGAGACGGGCAGTAAGAAATGATTCAAATTCCACAAATAGAAGGAGTAGAGACAGATGAAGAAAATTGCCGCAAAGTGGAGACTGAGCTTAAGTAGTAAACTTTATATTATTTTTTTAGTCTTTTTGATCGTTCCGACCTTTGTTGTCAGTATGATTTCTTATCAAAGTGCAGAAAGGGAGATTGGTCAAGAATTATTTGAAGGGGCTAAGAGAAGTGTATCTTTACTGAATTCCAATATTGATTATACTTTCTCTCCAAAGCTGCATGATGCACAATATTTTTCACAGCAAGTGAAGTCGGAGCTTTATGAAGACGTGAGTGATTCGTCAGAATTAATGATGAAGCTAAAGCAGTATGCAGATACCCATCCTGAGGTAATGGTAGTATATGTAGGAACTTCAGATGGAACGATGATTACGTATCCGGAACTTGATTTACCGGCTGATTTTGATCCTAGAACCCGTTCCTGGTATACAGATGCGGAAGCTAATAAAGGAAATACAGTGATTACGTCGCCTTATGTTGATGCAGCAACAGGTGGGATGGTTGTTTCAATTGCTCATACATTAGAGGATGGCTCAGGCGTTTTTGGAATGGATATTGATGTTCAAACGATGCAAGAAATAGTAGAAGGAGTCGTCATAGGGAAAGAGGGATACGCCCTATTATTAGATTCAAATCAACACTATATTTTAAGCCCGCATGAGGAAGTAGGAGCACCGGCAGAAGAAGCGTTTTACAGTCAACTTTATGACGCCGAAACGGGTAGTTTTGGGTATGTGCGTGACGGTAAAAAGATGGAAATGACGTTTGTTACGAATGAAACGACTGGTTGGAAAATAGCAGGTACATTTTTTGAACAAGAAATACAAGGTGCTGCTCAGTCAATTCGAACTAATTCTTTAATTGTACAAGTGATATCTGTTATTTTAGGGCTAATAATAGTCTTCATAGTCGTGCGCTCAATAACGAAGAGATTAAAAGATTTGCAGTTGAAAGCTACTAAAATTGGCGAAGGGGATCTAACAGAAACGATTGAAGCGAAAGGGAATGATGAAATTAGCGAACTAGCTCATTCCTTTAGCGACATGCAAGAGAATTTACGTGATTTATTGAAAAAATTAGAAGAAAGCTCTGTACATTTAGCTTCTTCAGCTGATCAGTTAATGGCGAGCTCCGATCAGACAAGCCAAGCGACCGATCAGGTAGCGAAAGCGATAGTCGGAGTTGCAAGTGGAGCGGAGCAACAAACTGAATCGATTGATGCAACTGTTGAAGCGATTAATGAAATTTCTCAAGGCTCGGTACAAATTGCTCAAAGTTCTTCCGCAGTAACGGAGTTAACAAAAACAACAACCGAAAAAGCGGAAGAAGGAGGTCAATCGGTGAACAAAACGATGGAGCAAATGAGATCGATTGACGCTTCTGTGCAGGAGTCAAATGAAATTATTAAGCTCTTATCTCAACGTTCAGATGAAATTGGAACGATTTTAGAGGTGATTACAGGAATCGCTGATCAAACTAATCTCCTTGCTTTAAATGCAGCGATCGAGGCCGCAAGAGCAGGGGAAGCGGGCAAGGGATTTGCAGTTGTAGCGGATGAAGTAAGGAAACTTGCTGAGCAATCACAAGTATCGGCCCAGCAAATAGCGGAGCTTATTCAAGCCATCCAGCAGGATACTGAAACGACCGTTCAACAAATGTCCCATGTGACAGAAGATGTAAAACAGGGATTAAACGTTTCTGTTGAAGCGATTCGAAAGTTTCATGAAATTTTAGCGAGCATGAAAGATATTACTCCACAGATGGAATCAATTTCTTACACTGCTGAGGAGATGTCTGCAGGTCTTCAAGAAATTGATGTTGTTGCAAAGGAAATTGCTGATTTTGCAAAAAGCAATGCGGCAACTTCTGAGGAAGTAGCTGCTTCAACAGAAGAACAATTGGCGTCAATGGAAGAGATTTCATTATCAGCGAAGTCATTGGCTAAAATGGCAGAAGAGTTGCAAGAGCTTATTAAAAACTATAAATATTAAATCGTAAGAGCAAGGAGCTGTAGACAAAGAGGTGGTCTACAGCCTTTTTGCTATGCAAATATGAGTGAGAGAACAGATATGCGTTGTCAAAAGTCAATTGAATGCAAAGGAAAAGCATGATACTGTCTAAAAAACAAATTTACTGCAGGCGCTGCTTAATGCCTCTTGCTTAAAAGCTCGCAATCTAGTTGATTGAAGTGAAAGGAGCTTAACTCTTGGAGGGAAGTAGAGTTACAACTGGGGGAGGTGAGTGTGCCTCGTGTCTAATCCTTCTGCGATTCAACCGGAATTGCAAGGAAGCGTCATTGCTTTATCTCGAATGAGGCTTCTATTCGACCGGGAAAGAAGAGACAACGGGGCAGCTTCGTGTTTAATGCCGCTCCTATTCGACCTGAAGCACGAGGAAGTGACTACCCTACCGGTTTAATCGGTCCCCCACAGGAGTGTCAGCGACAAGGAAGTTTGACGAGCATCCTCCGAAATTTTCAGTTTTATTGAGCCTTTGTTCTGAAATAGACAAGGAATTTATTTTAGTTTTACCAATTTAATCGACATGTTTACACTTTTTCACAAAAGTATTTAATAGGTCTTCTCAAGCAGGTATAATAGTTTTATATCGTTCTTCATAAATCCTTTTAGGAGATGAATATTCAGAATTTTAAAAATAGGAAGCAAGGGGGAGAAATAGATGAGTCAATATACTTCAACAGGTATTCACGGACTTGACTTTCTGCTTAACGGCGGATTTCCAGCAGGTGCTTCGATTTTAATAGAAGGATTACCCGGAACTGGGAAGACCAATTTAAGTATGCAATTTCTCTATAATGGTGCTGTTCAATACGATGAGCCAGGAATATATATAACCTTTGAAGAACTACCTGGTCAATTATATAAAGAAATGAAAGCGTTTGGGTGGGATATTCCTGCGCTAGAACGTGAAAATAAACTGAGAGTCCTCTGTATATCACCACAGGTGTTGTTAGAGCAAATGGAAAGGCAAAATGGACTCTTTGAGCAAATGATTCAGGAGATGGATTGCAAGCGAATTGTGATTGATAGTATTAGCTTGTTTCAGATAGGGGACGATAGCGTTGAAATAAAAAGGAAAACACTCTATAAGCTTCGCAATATTTTAAGAAAGTTTAATTTAACGGCATTGTTAATACAGGAGCAGACAGCAGCAATTGATCCGGAAGTTTCCTATATTAATTATGTGGTTGACGGCGTTATACGTTTATCTTTAAAAGACTTCAAGGAGCATTACCGCCAGCGAACACTTGAAGTGTTAAAAATGAGAGGGCGGAAAATTGTCGAGGGTGAGCATATTTATCGGATCACTGATGAGGGAATTCAACTGTTACCTGCCTTTTCCATGGTAGAGGATAAATCGCATTTATATGAATCAAATACGGTTACAACAGGCATTGCCAAGCTTGATCAACTATTGGACGGGGGGATCCCACATGGTTCTGCTTTTATAATAGATACGAATAGTAAGGCGAACTACAAATATTTAGCAGCTTCGATCGCAGTAAATCGCCTTTTAGCAGGCGAGAGTTTAATCATTTTATTATCGAGTCTTTCGACAATTAATGATATAGAATTTTTATATGAGCTGTACGGAGTAAATTTAAAAGAATACGTGGAAAAAAAGAAGATCTTCTTTATCGAACATTATAATCGCCCTTCTCCACCAGGCTTTGAAGGGGCAATTATTGACGTGTCCAACTTAGACAATGATGAGTATCGAAAAATAATTGTCAATGGTCTTGAGCCATTTACTCATTCAACCTTAAATCCTGAGGAGAAATGGTTTGTTTATTATGATTTAAACACGATTGTTTCTCAGAGGGGGAAAGCCTTTCTCGAAACATTTTATGCGGAGGAAATATCAAGACTTAATTCAGCTGGTTTTAGTGTTCTATCATTGTCAAACTTTACAGAATTAGGTCCGCAATTATCTAGTTTTGTCGAGCGCACCTCAAATGGAGTCATCAAAACGTGGGTAGAAGGAAGCTACCAATACGTCCAGCTCTTAAAATCACCATTAGGAAAAATGTCATCTCCATTGCTTGTCGAAAATATAAATAAAAAACCATTTATTAATCTAATATAGGAGGGGGGGACCAGATGTTACAGTTTAATCCCCTGAAAGTGGAGTGTACTCTATTTTTCGAAGAAAATCCTTATACATTGGAAACAGCTGAGGGACTGGCCTTGAGATTGGGAAGAAAAACAGCGGAATTGGTACTTATATTAGAGCATTTAGTAACCGATTCCATTCTTGAAAAAATAGGTGACGGTGAGCAAGCCATCTATCGTTATGTTCAACCTGATAATTTTCAAATTCCGAGGGAATTCATATGGGAGTAGAAAAGACTCTTCAAAACCTTCAAGATGGATATGCTCACTTACTTGATTTAATGGTTGTACTGGTCGATGAGAAGCGATTATTAAAAACAAAGATCTCCTACCCGAAAAATGGCAACGAGGAATTTTTAGCGCAGCAGATGATTGCAAGCATTCCTGCTCTCACAAAAATAAAAAGTACGATCTATGTCGATGTCTTGCCAGGATTAAAGGTGCTAGCGGCACCGATAATTACGAACAGTCAGGAGCGGTTATACTTAATAGGAGGAATGCTTGTAGAGGATGAGATTTTTGATGCCTTAAAAAAATATCTTCAAGAGCACAAAGAGGGAGCGGTTTTCTTACATAATTTACAATCGGTTAAAGTTGTTTCGAATGATGAAAAAGCAAGGATTCTTGCCACCTTTCAGCAACTTTCGAGTTCAATTCAATCGCTCTATCAAAATCAGGTATATGTGGATGCTTTTCAAAATAAAATCTTAAATGCAAAATGGGCTGTTGAAAACATTACGGATGAAAGATTTAACCTGGATGTATTGATTCAGCAATTTAAGAATTTAAACCCGGATTTGAGTTTTGTGGGCATTGCAGTCCATAAAGAAGAAGAGAGGTACCTGATCCAACACTTCGCCGGTCAGAGTATGGATAGGGTTTTAGGGATTGAGGTAGCATTAGGAGAAGGTTTTTTAGGACAAGTTATCATGACAGAAGAATACTCGTATTGGACGCATATTCAAGAGGACCCGCGGCTGGTCACATATAGAAAATACGGTTTATCTCCAAGAAGTTTGTTTTGCCAGCCAATTAAAGTAGGTAATCAAACGAAGGGGCTTTTATTTGGGGGCAGTGAAAAAGAAGAGGAATTGTTTGATCCTGTTGACATTAGTATACTGGCTTCTTTTATCGGTGTTTTTATGGTCCAACAAAGCTTAAAAGAAAGTTCTAATCATCATTTTTTACAATTATCCACTTTCAATGAAATTTTCAGTGTGATGACAAAAGTGAATAATGTGAAAAGAGTCCTCTATATTTTAATTGATATGGGTATGAATATTTTATCGGGTTCCTTTGCATCCGTACTTTTTAAGGAAATTCAGGTACAGAATAAACTCTCTCTTTTATCACGAGGAATGAAAAACGAGCAATTAAGTCAATACGGCCGTGACCTTGGAAAAAGGCATTTTAGCAATAAGTTAGTGGAAAAAACAGAGGGGATGTTCCATGAACTAACGAATGGGGAACTTGTATATGAAATGCCTATTACATTTCGAAGTGAATTATTCGGAGTGCTTAGTATAGGGATTCGCAGCAAGGATGAAGTTAAACCGTATATTCCTTTTCTATCGAGTCTTGGTATTGCAGGTGGAATTTCGATTTATTTATTGCAGAAAGAACTAACTCAACAATCTGACGAAAAACTGGTTAATCTACTCACTAGATTGCTAGAAAAAAATGAGTCAGAGAAGTATGAGCGGAGTGTTGAAGCGCGCAGGTTAATAGCAGGGTTCGCTAAAGAAATAGGCTTGGATTCAAACGAAATTAGTGCATTGGAAAATGCATGTACCCTTATTTATTATGAACAGGAAATGTTGTTAGATGCCATTTCTGATAAAGAAACGATGGAGCTCATGCAGCATTATTATCGAGCGCAGGAGTGGAAAAAGGTTAAAAATGATTTAGTAATGTTGCTTTTTATCATTCTTGATCGTGTCGGTGAAAAGATTGCTCAACCAATTAAACAGCAGCTTCAGAATGATCCCCTCTACAAAACATTTGTGGAGTGGGAGGAGCGAAACTATATGGCAGAAATTGAAATTCCATTTGGTCAAGAAAACGACATGGAATTAGGAGCTGAGCAAGAAGAAATCAAGAAGAAATTGAATTTATCAAATCGTGAAATGGAAGTGCTCCACCAAGTATTAAAGGGCTTAAATAATCGCGAGATTGCCCAGTCTCTATTTATTAGTGATCATACAGTAAAGAACCATATGACCAATATTTTGCAGAAGCTGGGCGTTACCGATCGTTCTCAAGCGATTGCGAAAGTATATCAAATGGGGTATACGCCCCAATAACAACGGCAGTGCGCAAAAGCTCGATATTTCATCATGATTGTTACTGCGCGCCTTCAAAAGCGCTCTTCCATTTAAACTGTTCAATAAAATTTTATAAATGAGGTTGATACTCTGACTGCTGTGGTTCTAAACCAGAGCAGTTTTTTCGTGTTGTTTTGCTTTCGTTTGTAGTGGCTAACTTTTTAATGAGTGGATCTGCATCTGGGGCAAGCAGCCAAAGCTAAATGCACTGTAGGCTGACCTTATTGAAAGAAAGGTTCTTTTGACCCGGCATTAGCGAAAACATCGCAGAAACGATTTGAACCTTAATGGTTCCAAAGACGCCTTCGTTTTGGTGTGACTTTAGAGTAATTTTTATATATGTATTTACGTCTAAAGGAACCTGCATAGACCACCGAGGATAAACGGCGATGAATATGAAAAAAAGGTGCTTCAAATTTATTTAGGATTCCTTGTGCTCATGATAGGATTCCATTCCTATTGGAGAAAAAGGGAGGGCAGTGGGATGGTTTATCACGAGTGGTTCAAGCAAACTACCAATTAGAAGTAGTTTAGCTGGAGGAGATAGTATGAAAGATTCACTGCTTATGAGTTTATGCGTTCTATATATTCAAAATGGGTGGGATCCACATGTTCTCTCCAACAAGTATGGAGTAACCGAAAGCCAAATTGGCAAGTATTTATCTTTTTTAATAGAGAAAAAAATAATTTTTAAAATAAGTGGGACATTTATATACATTCTTCCAGAGGAGGGTTCCTATCACACTATAGGAGAGAATAGGAATAGTATCCTAAAAAAGGAGAAATAAGAGAATTGGGAATTAGAGGGGATTACGAAACGGATGAACATCCTCCAAAATGAAGATAACAAAAACAGGAAGGTTCAGGAGGAGGACGGATGTTGTGGAGCGACTGAAGGAAGGAGAACGAATTCTCAAACAAATATCTGAGCACAAACGGAAATTAGTAAAAATCGCTAAAGATAAAGGGATGCATAGTGCTGAGACGCTCCGCTGCAGTCAGGAGCTGGATGAGTTGATTAATTTGTTCTATCGAAACTTGCATGCAGGTTATGAGAATAGTCGAAGATAATCTTCAGCTTTCCCATGTATGGAAATAGGGCTATCCGATAAGTCCTTAAAATAAAGATTACCCTGGCTTTTTAGACAGCTCCTTAATTAGGAAAATGAAAAAGGTCATTTTAAATAAAAGCTTCACTGCGGAATACGGTTAAAACAAAAGGTTTACTTGAATTGCTCGCCTATTTGCCTATCACATTGAAAAAAGCTATTCTTAGTTTAGTAACTTTGTATTTAATGTGAAGAAGGTGTAGATAGTGTTAATGAAAGTAGTAATGGCGCTCCTTTTACCTGGAATTCTTGTCGTGTTATTTACGAGAGTAACCTATAATCGCTACATAGGGCTGATACTAACGGTTGCGCTTATTACGGCGTCTGTTTACAAAGGTTATACTAACTCTTTCTTGCTCATCGTAATTGATGCCTTCTCCTTAACGGCTGGCTTTTGGTATGCTCAACGTTTGGCGCAGAAAGCGCGAAGCTAAATGACAAGATCTGTAATAGAATCGACACTTTTTCTGTAAAAAAAGAGGAACGTTCAATGTACAATCAAATTGAAGATTGACTCGATTTTTACAGGAGAGGTGTATTCACATGTCAAAGGGCCAAAGGCATCATCTGATTAGAGAACTGGTTCGTATGCATGAAATTGAAACACAAGAGGATCTTGTTAGACTTTTATGTGAAAAGGGGATGAAGGTCACTCAAGCGACTGTTTCTAGAGACATAAAAGAGTTGAACTTAATTAAAATTCCTCTAAACACAGGGAGTTTTCGCTACAGTTTGGTTGGAGATGTTAATTATAAACCACATGAAAGACTTGAACGTTCACTTGTTGAAGTATTTGAAAAATTGAGCATGGTCGGCCCCCTTATCGTCCTTAAAATAAGCCCAGGTAACGCCCATGTAATTGGTGCACTACTGGATCAAATTGATTGGCCGGAGATGCTTGGAACGGTTTGCGGAAATGATACTTGCTTAATCATTTGCCGCTCTGATGAGGACGCGATCATCATGAATGACCGTCTCCTTAAATATGTTGGTATGGAAACTGCTAACCCAAAAAAAACTTTCATTTAAAAGACGATCCCTCTTTTAGGATCGTCTTTTTTTGCTTAATGTGTTCGGACGATCATAATGAATAATCGTCCTTTTTTATTGTGCTGTTCTAATAAATAGTCAGAATATATTTATTTTATAAGCCGTGATCTGAAAATATTCTCGAAATATGCAGGAAAAAGTAGAACGATGACAGAGAAAATAATGTTGAAAGCGATTTCTTTGTAAAAATATACAAATAGTTGAGTTGTGTATAATATTTTTTGTGAAATAATTCACAACCAATGTTCAAGGATGACCACAGTTTTAACAATATAAACCTTTTATCATGAAAAGTGTAAAGGATATCCATACAAAATGTTATAGGAAATGAAGGAGGTTTTATTATGAGGCATCCGATTCACGTAACATCTGAAATTGGCGAATTAAAGACTGTTTTGCTTCATCGTCCAGGGAAAGAAGTAGAAAATTTAACTCCAGAGTTTTTGCACAAATTACTATTTGATGATATTCCTTATCTTCCTACGATTCAAAAGGAACATGATTATTTTGCAAACGCTTTAAAAAACCGTGGTGTTGAGGTTCTATATTTAGAAAATTTATTGACGGAAGTTTTAAGTTCGGAAGAGATTCGCCTCCAGTTCATTGACCAATTTTTAGCGGAGAGCAAGTCGAATGTAAATGGAGCAAGGGAAACTTTAAAGGAATATTTGCTTTCATTTCCGACCGATCAAATGGTCGACAAAATGATCGCAGGGGTCATGAAAACTGAAATTGAGGAAGGAAAGAAAACTCATTTATACGAGTTTATGGCAGACCATTATCCGTTTTATTTAGATCCGATGCCTAATCTATATTTCACACGTGATCCGGCAGCGGCGATTGGCAACGGCTTATCTATTAATCGCATGAGAGAAGGAGCACGGCGCAGAGAATCGATGTTCATGGAATACATTATTAAATATCATCCACGCTTTGCAAAGCACGATGTTCCTGTATGGCTTAACCGGGATTATGAATTCGCTATTGAAGGCGGAGATGAACTGATTCTTTCGAAGAGCACGGTTGCGATTGGGGTTAGTGCACGCACTTCTGCGCGAGCGATAGAGAAATTGGCACTCAACCTTTTTAAACGTCAAAGTGACATTACCAAAATAGTTGCCGTTGAAATTCCAAAGAGCCGGGCATTCATGCATCTTGATACGGTATTTACGATGGTGGACTACGATAAATTCACGATCCACCCAGCTATCCAAGGGCCTGACGGAAATATGCGAATCTATATTCTTGAAAAAGGCAAAGACTCAGAGCATGTAAAAATTACGGAGCGGAGTAACTTAACAGAATGTTTGAAGGAAGTGTTAGGGCTGGATGAAATTCAACTTATTCCGTGCGGTGGCGGAGATGTCATAGCTTCTGCCCGTGAGCAGTGGAATGATGGTTCGAATACTCTTGCGATTTCGCCTGGAGTCGTTGTGACGTATGACCGAAACTATGTATCGAACGAACTGTTAAGGGCAAGCGGCATAGAAGTGATAGAGGTACCGAGCTCGGAATTATCAAGAGGCCGTGGGGGTCCTCGTTGTATGAGTATGCCAATTATGAGAGAAGATATTTAATCGATCAGAATGGTATCTGTTATTCATCTTTATACATTAGTAAACGAGCAGACATTTTAGAAAAAGGTGGAGAGGATTATGTTGACTGATAAGAAGCCAAATTTAAAGGGAAGAAGCTTTTTAGCATTACGCGATTTTACTGAGGAAGAGATTAATTATTTAGTAGACTTTGCAGAAGAGCTGAAGGTGAAAAAGAAACAGGGAATTCCCCATAAATATTTGGAAGGAAAAAATATCGCCTTACTGTTTGAAAAGCCTTCGACAAGGACAAGATGTGCTTTTACGACAGCGACCATTGATTTAGGAGCCCATCCAGAATACCTCGGTAAAGGAGATATTCAATTTGGGAAAAAGGAATCTGTAGAAGACACTGCCAAAGTATTGGGAAGAATGTTTGACGGGATTGAATTTAGAGGCTTTAGCCATGAGACCGTGGAATTGCTGGCGAAATACTCCGGTGTTCCTGTTTGGAATGGTTTAACGGATTTATTCCATCCAACGCAAATACTGGCAGATTTTTTAACGGTTAAGGAGCATATCGGGCATCTTAAAGGAGTTAAGTTTGTCTATGTCGGCGATGGCCGCAATAACGTTGCCAACAGCATTTTGATCGGAGGGGCAAAGGTAGGAATGGATGTCCGCATTTGTTCACCAGCTTCCCTATTCCCAGATGAAACAATTGTGAATTATGCGAAGGAAGTGGCGAAAGAGTCCAATGGACGAGTCATCGTAACGGAGGACATCGCCCAGGCCGTTGATGGTGCTGATGTTATTTATACGGATGTGTGGGTTTCAATGGGTGAAGAAGATAAATTTGCAGAGAGAATCGAGCTATTAAAGCCTTATCAAGTAAATATGGAAATGCTGAAGCTGACTGGAAATGATAATGTCATGTTTCTTCACTGTTTGCCTGCTTTCCATGATTTAGAAACGCAGATTGGCCGTGAAATTTATGAAAAATTTGGTTTAACAGCGATGGAAGTGACAGATGAGGTTTTTCGAAGCGAGCATTCTCATGTTTTTGATGAAGCGGAAAATCGCATGCATACGATTAAGGCGGTAATGGCTGCGACATTAGGGTAATTTTCATGACCAGGGAAAGGTTTTTCCTTTCCTTGGTTAATAAACCTGAAATAAGGTGATGCCATGAATGATTTTCATGAAATTAGAGAGGAAATTGAACGATTAAAAGCGGATTATATTCATTCGTTGGACGAGTTGATCAAAATTAAAAGTGTCATAGATGAGGATGATTCCCCCTTTCCTTTTGGCAGCGGAATTAATGAAGCGCTCAGAACAGCGTTGGCGATTTGCGAGCGATTAGGCTTCCGGACCTATTATGATCCGGCTGGCTATTACGGTTATGCAGAGGTTGGAAATGGACAGGAAATGGTTGGAATTCTTGGACATCTAGATGTCGTACCGGCAGGGCGGATTGAGGAGTGGAGCTATCCTCCATTTCAAGCCACTATTCAAAACGGCAGCATGTACGGAAGAGGAACACAGGATGATAAAGGGCCGATACTGGCCACCGTCTTTGCGGTAAAGGCATTAATGAATTTGCACAAGCCTTTTCAAAAGAGAATTCGGATTATCTTTGGGACCGATGAAGAAACACTGTGGAGATGTATGCAACGTTATCGTGAACAAGAGGAATGGCCGACAATGGGCTTTACACCTGATGCCATTTTTCCACTCGTTTACGCAGAAAAAGGTCTACTTCAGTTTTTGTTAAAAGGGAGAAATCAAACTTCTTTGCGCATGAATGGCGGGGATGCCTTCAATGCGGTGCCAAGGAGTATTCATTATCGTGGCGAGAAGCAGAAAGAGCTTGAAGAAAAGCTCCGTGAATTAGGCTTTGCATACGTTCCACAAGCAGCTGGATTGACCATTTTAGGAAAGCCAGCTCATGCTCAAGTGCCTGAGGAAGGAATTAATGCAATTACGCGTTTATGCATCGCTTTATATGAAATAGATGTCCATTCCAGTGTCATTGATTTTGTCTACGAAAAGGTAAGTACAGATGTATATGCCAGCGCTATTTTTGGGGATGTTCAAGATGAAGTATCAGGGCCTCTTAAGTTTAATATTGGGAAAATTTCGCTTCAAGATGAAGAGGTTTTGTCAGTGGATATGCGCATTCCTGTAACGGCTGATAAAAGTGAATTAGTAAATCGGTTAAGAGAAGTGATTAAACCGTATCAGCTTGAATACGAAGAGGTTGATTTTCTTGATTCAATCTATGTCCCCACCGATAGCCCGCTAATTCAAACTTTAATGAAGGTTTATCAAGAATCGACAGGTGATAAGGTGTCAGAGCCGATTTCGTCGGGTGGTGCAACCTATGCAAGAGCAATCGACAATTGTGTTGCGTTTGGAGCGATATTTCCAGATCAAGAAAAAGTGGAGCACCAGCCTAATGAATATATAGAGTTAGAAAAAATGTTCAAGGCTATGGAAATTTACGCACTAGCGATCTATGAGCTAAGTAAATAAAGGAACATTCATAGCTACATCGTTCTATATGGAAAATTAAATAGGTGTTAGGAGGCTTGAACATGAAAAAATTTAAAATGCCTACTGCTTACACGATTTTATTCTTGATCATCATCGCCATTGCTGCGCTCACTTGGGTTGTTCCGGCCGGTGAATATGAAAACAAAGACCCAGGGTCCGAAAGCTTTGAACCGGTTCCAGGCACTTATTCACCAGCAGAGCAAAATCCGCAAGGCGCCTGGGAGGTACTTTATGCCCCGATAAAAGGTTTCTTTGATGCTCAAGATATTGCCTTTTTTGTCATTGTTATTGGAGGTTTTTTAGGTGTTGTAGTAAAAACAGGGGCAATTGATGCAGGCATAGGTCGAATTGTCCGAAAGCTGAAGGGAAGGGAAATTTGGCTCATCCCCGTGTTAATGACGGTCTTTGCAATTGGAGGAACAACTTATGGGATGGCGGAGGAAACGATCGCTTTCTACCCGCTTGTGATTCCGATATTAATTGCCGCTGGCTACGATTCTTTGACCGCTGTCTCCATCATCGCTTTAGGTGCCGGTGTCGGTGTGCTTGGATCGACCATGAATCCATTTGCTACCGGAATTGCATCTGGTTTTGCTGGAATTTCGATTGGCGAGGGTTTATTGCTTCGCCTGATCATTCTTATTGTAGGTCTTGCTATAACAGTCGCCTTCGTGATGAAATATGCAAATCGAGTCAAAAATGACCCGCTGAAATCCCTTGTTGCTGATATGAAAGAAGATAATGAAAAGCATTTCCTTAAAGGGCAAGCAGAAGAGGTTCTCGAGCTTACTGGGAAAAGAAAAGCCGTATTAACCATATTTGCGGTCACGTTTGTGATCATGATTCTTGGTGTTATTCCATGGGCTTATAAGTTTGATATTCCATTCTTTGAAAATATGAATAATGCTATTTTAGGAATTCCTGTTATTGGGAAATTATTAGGCTCGATCATTCCGCTGGGAGACTGGTGGTTTGGAGAACTCACTTTATTATTCTTGTTTTCTTCTATTATTATTGCCTTTGTTTATAAAATGGGAGAGGTTGAGTACATTAATACTTTTGTAGATGGAGCAAAGGATCTATTAGGTGTTGCCTTAATCATTGGCATTTCCCGCGGTATTTCCATCGTGATGAATGATGGCGGAATGACGGCTACGGTTCTCCATTGGGGAGAAGAGCTATTGGCCGATGTGGGTCCAGTTGTTTTTACTAATCTATCATTTTTATTCTATCTGCCTTTGTCATTTTTAGTTCCATCAACCTCTGGATTGGCCACTTTATCAATGCCGATTATGGCACCTTTAGCGGAGTTTTCAGGTTTAGGACGGGATGTTGTCATTACAGCATTTCAAAGTGCCTCCGGAATTGTCAACCTTGTTACTCCAACAAGTGCCGTTATTATGGGAGCGCTCGCAATAGCCCGTATCCCTTACAACGTATACCTTAAGCATGTGTGGAAGCTGCTGCTTATTCTGACCGTTGTAGTGATGGCAATTATGAGTATTTCCGTATTGATTTAAACGCCAGACTTATTTAAATGTGTCACACGGCTAAGAAGCCGTCATTTCAGAATAGTAGATGTTGGGAGGATCGTATTATGTCAAAAAGAATTGTTGTCGCTCTGGGTGGAAATGCGATTCAAACTGGGAATGGGGCAACTGCCGATGAGCAGCAGCAAGCCTGTATCCGTACAGCACGAGAATTGGTGAAGTTAATTAAAGATGGTCATAAATTAATTATTACTCACGGGAATGGCCCGCAGGTTGGAAATTTATTGCTTCAACAGAAGGCCGCTGAGTCAGAAACGACGCCTGCGCTTCCTCTTGATACATGCGGTGCCATGAGTGAAGGGATGATCGGCTACTGGCTGCAAAATGCGATGGATAAAGCCCTTTTAGAAAATGGGATTGAAAAAGATGTGGTAACAGTAGTAACAAGGACATTGGTAGAGGAAAATGATCCGGCATTTGTCCAGCCAACAAAACCAATTGGCCCTTTTTATACAGAGGAAGAGGCGAAGAGACTAGAAAAAGAACAAGGCTTTGTCTTTAAGGAGGATGCAGGCAGAGGTTGGCGCAGGGTTGTCCCTTCACCTAAGCCGACAGCAGTATTAGAGTACCGAATTATCAATCAATTAGTGGATGATGGAGACATCGTCATAGCTGGTGGAGGTGGGGGAATTCCAGTCATAAAAGGAACAGATGGAATTGAAGGAGTGGAGGCGGTCATCGATAAAGATTTTGCTTCACAAAAATTAGCAGAATTAGTTGATGCTGATATTCTCCTGATTTTAACGGCTGTTCCTAATGTGGCGATCAATTTCAATCAGCCAAACCAGCAATTTTTCAATGAGGTGACTGTGGAGGAGCTAAAAAAACATATTGCTGATGGACAGTTTGCACCAGGAAGCATGCTTCCCAAAGTAGAAGCAGCTATTGAGTTTGCTAAATCGAGATGCGGGCGAAAAACAATTATTACTTCCCTGACTCAAGCTTATGGTGCGATTACAAATGGTGCGGGGACACATATTATCGCGAAAGAAGAATTGGTTATGCACTAGATTTTCAAGCTTTAAGAGACTGCTATTTTAGTGGTCTCTTTAGGCTATTCTCCCATTTATAAATCCTCCTCCATTTCCCAGTTCGCTCTTTTTAGCTTGAGAAAGAAATGCCTTATTTGGGATGAGATAAAGAGCGGCGTTATCCGCGGAAAAATGCTGAATGGATGTTCGAAAATTGCCATACAACGGTAAGTTGAGCGCTTTCTTAACTATATATAATAGAATTGTAGAGTCGACCATACATCACTGTAACAACAATGAGGAGGGGTATAGATGAAACCAGAAAACATTGTTGAATTATTAAAGAGCTTTGAAGTGTTTTCCCATAGTTCTGAGAAAGAATTAATTCAATTAAGCTCATTTGTGTACTGGAGAACCTATAGAAAGGGACAAATGTTGTTCACCGCTGGCGATCCCCGGGAAAGAATCTATTTATTAGTGGATGGATTTGTAAAGCTGGAAAAAAACAACTCTGACGCGACTCTTTTGTATTCAGATTATATTAAGCCAAATACATTATTTCCTTATGGCGGACTTTTTTCAGATCCGGATTATCATTACTCAGCGATAGCTGTTACGGATGTGGAATTATTATATTTGCCAACCTTTTATTTTGAAGATACAGTGAAGCGAAGTAAAAAGCATCTCCTTCATGTTGTTCGTGAATTATCGTCTATTTTAAGATTACATGAAACAAGGCTGCAAAAAATGACGAACTCAAATGCAACTGAACGAGTTATTCATACGATAAGCTACTTGATGGAGGATTTGGGCAGTCAGGAAGGGGATGTGATTACTCTTAGATGTCCAATTACGACAACGGATATCTCCAATATTTCAGGAACCTCGAGAGAGACAGTTAGCCATGTGATCAATGACTTAAAAAAGAATAAGATCCTATCTTTTACTTATAAAAAAATGACCATTCATGATCAGCAATATTTTCAGTTGGAGAGCTCTTAATAGTTGGTATTGGTGAAATCTCGCTTAAGGGACGGAGATGAGTGATGAATGAAGCAAAAAGAAACGAAACTGGGCACGAAAATCACATGGTCATTAATGATTGTCATGGTTTTTATTTTAGTCATGACGGTCTTTATTTTGATTCAAAATACTTCTAAAGCAGTTGAGCAAACGATTTCAAACTATAGTATACAAACAGCAGAAAATATTGTTGGCTTCATTGATGTAAACCAATATGAAGAGTTCCTTGCAACCAAAGTGGAGAATGATGATTATTGGGAGCTACGGGAACAATTAAATGATTTAAGAGAAAAAACCGGTTCGTTTTATGTTTACACATTAGCAGTGGATGATGACAAAAATGTAATGATGTACATCGATGGTCTGCCAAGGGACTCTGATATTTCCGCATCAATTGGTGCTCCAACTACGGCAACAACTTACGAAGATATCGAACCAGTTCTTGATGGAAATGTGAGTCATACGGAAATTGTTCACGATCCGGAATATGGGGATTACTTATCAGCGTTTGCCCCTATTACCAACAGCAGCGGCAGTGTGATTGGAATATTAGGAGTGGATATTGATGCCAGAGCGGTAGGGGCTATCCAGAATACAGTTAATAAAGAAGGGTTGCCTTTATTCATCGGAGTAAACGTTTTGGCCATTGCCATGGCAGGTGGTGCTTTATTTTTGTATGTGAACCGAATGCTGAAAAGATTTCCATCACTAACAAGAACAGCAAATGTGATTGCAGAAGGTGATCTAGTTGCGGCTGATAAAATAATGAAGGAAGAGCACAGCAATAGTTCAGGAGAAATGAAAGTTTTATCAGACGCCTTCAGCGTTATGATTCGAAATATGAAAGAGATCATTTTAAATATTTCTGCTACTTCCATGAAGTTAATGGGGGCAGCAAAACATCTGAACGCAAATGTTTCTGATGTAAATGAAGCAAGTACGATGATTGCAAAATCCGTAACAGAAGTGGCTAGCGGCAATCAAACACAACTCCAGAAGACGAATGAATCGAAAGTCGCTATTGAACAAATGGCGCAAGGAATTCAAAATATCGCTGAATCGGCAAGCCATGTAGCAGAATCGTCACAAGAGATGATCAACAAAGTTAAACGTGGGGACGAAGAACTAACAACAGTTATGAATCAAATCGATAGGATTCAGGCAACTGTGTCCCAAAACTCTAATGTTACAAAGGAATTGGGGCAACAGGTTCAAGAAGTGGAACTCATTTTAAAAGTTATTTCTAATATCGCCGATGAAACCAACTTATTAGCTCTTAATGCTGCAATTGAAGCAGCAAGAGCAGGGGACCATGGCAAGGGATTTGCTGTTGTAGCAGACGAGGTAAGAAAGTTGGCCGAGCAATCCAAGCATTCTGCGGAACAAATTTCACGGCTAATTGCAAAATATCAGCACACCACGATACAGGTCGTAACAGAAATGGACAATAGCATAAATGAGGTAGAACTCGGCGTCAACGCCATCCATTCAGCCGGTGCTACCTTCAAAGGAATCTTTGAGGCGATTCAAAAAGTAAACGAAGAACTCCAAGAAGTGACAGCAACAACGGAACAAATGTCAGCAGCCTCAGAAGAGCTATCCGCTTCCATCGACGAAGTCGCCCAATTATCCCAAGCATCCGCAAGCTACTCAACCGAGGTTGCCGCCTCAACCGAAGAGCAGATGAACATTTTCAACGATATCAAAAGATCAACGGACCTTTTACAAACACTATCTGAACAGATGGACGAAGCAATTAAGAAATTCAAGATTTAATGCGAATATGAGAATGAAAGCGACCAATGGAAATGGCAATTTCGTGGTCGCTTTTATTTGTCGCTGCTGTTACTTGGGGGTTAGGATCAAAACCTCTGGGACTCTGGATCATAGCGGAGCGCAAACAAGTAGGAATCGGTGCAATCTCGTACAGATCGCGCACAATCAAAACGAGATCAGTGAAATCCTGAGAAGAATACGCGCAAACAAGGAAGAAACCGTCGCAATCCCAGCCAAAACACGCACAAAGCAAGATCCGCGTAATCGACGCGAAAGCACACGAAACCCTCCCTCGCACTTTCGTACAACTCGTCCAAACCACTTGCAATCCCCACTCAAAATTGGCAAAGTCCTCTTTCAAACTCCCAATTTTGAATGAAACTATTTCCAAAAGTAAAAAAAACGAATATCCGTTCGCATATTATTGGTTAGTTTTTGATTGTTTGTGGTAGAATGAGAATATGAGTTCATCGGATTCAAGTGGAGAAGGAGGCTTTTGTGTGAAGGATCAGTTTGAATTGGTTTCGAAATATTCACCTCAAGGGGATCAGCCAGAGGCTATACGAAAAATTGTTGAGGGAATAAAGACGGGGAAGAAGCATCAGACTTTGCTTGGAGCTACAGGAACCGGGAAGACATTTACGATTTCCAATGTCATTAAGGAAGTGAATAAGCCGACCCTTGTCATCGCTCATAATAAAACGTTGGCAGGACAGCTTTATAGTGAGTTTAAAGACTTTTTTCCCAATAATGCGGTTGAATACTTTGTCAGCTATTATGACTATTATCAGCCAGAGGCATATGTTCCTTCCACTGATACATTTATTGAGAAGGATTCAAGTATTAATGATGAAATAGATAAGCTTCGTCACTCGGCAACGTCCGCTTTGTTTGAGCGGAAAGATGTCATCATCATTGCCAGTGTTTCCTGTATTTATGGTTTAGGTTCGCCTGAAGAATATCGGGAAATGGTTCTTTCTTTAAGAACAGGAATGGAGATTGAACGCAATCAGCTTCTCAGACGATTAGTAGATATACAATATGAGCGTAACGACATCAACTTTCAACGTGGTACCTTTCGCGTAAGGGGAGATGTGGTTGAGATTTTCCCTGCTTCAAAGGATGAGCATTGCTTAAGAGTAGAGTTTTTTGGTGACGAAATTGATCGGATTCGTGAAGTGGATGCTTTAACTGGTGAAATTATGGGAGAAAGAGAGCATGTTGCTATCTTCCCAGCATCCCACTTCGTGACCCGTGAGGAAAAAATGAGAGTAGCGATTGAAAATATTGAAAAAGAGCTGGAAGAACGTTTAAAGCACTTAAGAGAAAACGATAAGCTCCTTGAGGCTCAGCGTTTGGAGCAAAGAACACGTTATGATCTTGAAATGATGAGAGAAATGGGCTTTTGTTCAGGGATTGAAAACTATTCAAGACATTTAACACTAAGACCGTCCGGTTCAACGCCATATACACTTCTCGATTATTTCCCAGAGGACTTTTTAATTGTCATTGATGAATCTCATGTGACGCTGCCACAGGTTCGGGGAATGTATAATGGTGACCAAGCACGAAAGCAAGTGCTGGTCGATCATGGATTCCGATTGCCTTCAGCGATGGACAACCGTCCATTGAGATTTGAAGAATTTGAACAACATATTAATCAAATTGTTTATATTTCGGCGACTCCTGGTCCGTATGAAATAGAGCACACGCCTGAGATGGTCGAACAAATCATTCGCCCAACAGGTCTGCTTGATCCAACGATTGATGTAAGGCCGATCGAAGGGCAGATTGATGATTTGATTGGCGAAATTCAGGAGCGGATTAAGCGCAATGAGCGCGTTCTCGTCACGACTTTAACGAAGAAGATGTCCGAGGATTTAACGGATTACTTAAAAGAAATTGGCATTAAGGTCAATTACTTGCATTCAGAGGTAAAAACTTTGGAGCGGATTGAGATTATCCGTGAGCTTCGTCTTGGGAAGTTCGATGTTTTAGTCGGAATTAACCTTCTCCGTGAAGGATTAGATATTCCTGAGGTTTCACTAGTGGCAATTTTGGATGCGGATAAAGAAGGCTTTCTCCGTTCGGAGCGCTCGCTCATCCAGACAATTGGTCGGGCAGCCCGTAATTCGAATGGTCATGTCATCATGTATGCTGACCGGATCACGAATTCGATGGAGTTGGCAATAAGTGAGACAAAACGGCGTCGTGCCATTCAAGAAGAATATAATAAAAAGCATGGTATTACGCCGACGACCATCAAGAAGGATATTCGTGAAGCGATTCGAGCGACGCTTGTTGCCGAGGAGACAGAAGAGTACACACCGGCGCAAAAGCTTGGTTCTTTAACGAAGAAAGAAAAGGAAAAAGTGCTTGAAGAGATGGAAAAGGAAATGAAGGAAGCGGCAAAGGCCCTCAATTTTGAAAGAGCGGCTGAATTGCGTGATTTAATTTTAGAGTTAAAAGCGGAGGGATAAAGAAACGATGGCAATGGAGAAATTGGTTGTAAAGGGAGCTCGGGCCCATAATTTAAAAAACATTGATGTCACGATCCCGAGAGACAAGCTTGTTGTACTGACAGGACTTTCTGGTTCAGGAAAGTCCTCTCTCGCTTTTGACACCATTTACGCTGAGGGGCAGCGTCGCTATGTCGAATCATTATCTGCCTATGCGAGACAATTTTTAGGACAAATGGATAAACCTGATGTCGATACGATTGAAGGATTGTCGCCGGCGATTTCAATTGATCAAAAAACGACGAGTCGCAATCCACGTTCTACCGTTGGAACAGTTACGGAAATCTACGATTATTTACGCTTGTTATTTGCAAGGGTGGGCAGACCGACCTGTCCAAATCATGGAATCGAAATTACCTCACAAACGATTGAGCAAATGGTTGATCGGGTGTTTGAATATCCGGAGCGGACAAAGATACAAGTTCTTGCACCAGTGGTTTCTGGTCGTAAGGGCAGCCATGTCAAGATGCTTGAGGATATTAAGAAACAGGGCTATGTCCGTGTTCGCATCGATGGAGAAATGTATGATCTTGGCGAAGAAATTTCTCTTGATAAAAATAAAAAGCATTCCATTGAAGTGGTCATTGACCGCATCGTTGTCAAAGAAGGGGTCAGCTCCCGTCTGGCAGATTCGTTGGAGTCGGCTTTAAAGCTTGGCGATGGCAAGGTGCTGATCGATGTGATTGGGGAAGAAGAACTTCTGTTCAGTGAACATCATGCCTGTCCGCATTGCGGTTTTTCAATCGGAGAGCTTGAGCCGAGAATGTTTTCTTTTAACAGTCCGTTTGGGGCTTGTCCTGATTGTGACGGCTTAGGCTCGAAGCTTGAAGTAGATAAAGAACTGATTATCCCCAACTGGGATCTTACATTAAAGCAAGGGGCGATCGCACCTTGGGAACCAGTCAGTTCACAATATTACCCTCAATTGCTTGAAGCGGTTTGCAATCATTACGGGATCGATATGAATACACCTGTAAAGAATTTACCAGGGCATGAAATTGAAAAGATTCTTTACGGTTCAGAGACAGATAAAATCTATTTCCGTTATGAGAACGATTTTGGTCAAATTCGTGAAAACTACATTCAATTTGAAGGTGTAATCGGCAATGTCGAACGCCGTTATAAAGAAACAAGCTCCGACTATATTCGTGAACAGATGGAAAAATACATGGCGGAGCAGGCTTGCCCAACTTGTAAGGGCAAACGCCTTAAGAAGGAAAGTTTAGCCGTTCTCATTGATGGGGAGAACATCGCAAATGTAACTTCTCTTTCAATAAGAGAAGCATATGACAAAATGGACGGCATTACATTAACAGAAAAAGAGAAGCAAATTGCCAACGCTATTTTCCGTGAAATTCGGGAAAGACTTGGATTTCTCATCAATGTCGGTCTCGATTATTTAACGCTTAATCGGGCAGCTGGTACTTTGTCAGGTGGTGAAGCGCAGCGAATTCGCTTGGCAACTCAAATTGGTTCCCGTTTAACTGGTGTTCTTTATATTTTAGATGAACCATCAATCGGTCTTCATCAACGGGATAATGATCGGCTCATTGGAACGCTGAAAAATATGCGTGACATTGGCAATACTCTTATCGTTGTTGAGCATGATGAAGATACGATGCTTGCTGCTGACTATTTAATTGATATTGGACCAGGTGCAGGTGTGCACGGCGGCGAAGTTGTTTCTGCTGGGACGCCAAAAGAAGTGATGGAGGATGTATATTCTCTTACAGGACAATATTTATCAGGCAAAAAATTCATTCCGCTTCCCATTGAACGAAAAAAGGATGATGGCCGTTTTCTAGAAATTAAGGGAGCGAAAGAGAACAATTTGAAAAATGTAAGAGTCAAGTTTCCGCTTGGAATGTTCATTGCGGTTACAGGTGTTTCAGGTTCAGGTAAAAGTACGCTTGTAAATGAAATCTTGCATAAAGCACTGGCGCAAAAGCTCAATCGGGCTAAAACAAGACCTGGACAATATAAAGAGATTAAAGGGATCGAGCATTTAGATAAAGTAATTGACATCGATCAATCGCCGATCGGCCGAACTCCTCGCTCAAATCCAGCGACGTATACAGGTGTATTCGATGATATTCGTGATCTGTTTGCAGCTACAAATGAAGCGAAAGTGCGCGGATATAAAAAGGGTCGTTTTAGCTTTAACGTAAAAGGCGGTCGTTGTGAAGCCTGCCGCGGTGACGGAATTATTAAAATTGAAATGCATTTTCTCCCTGATGTATACGTTCCATGCGAGGTTTGTCATGGGAAACGTTATAACAGGGAAACGTTGGAAGTGAAATATAAAGGGAAGAGCATATCCGATATTTTGGAAATGACAGTAGAAGATTCTTTGGAATTCTTCGAGAACATTCCGAAAATCCAACGGAAAATGCAAACGATATATGATGTCGGATTAGGTTATATTAAGCTGGGACAACCGGCTACAACATTGTCTGGTGGAGAGGCACAGCGGGTTAAGCTTGCTTCTGAACTTCATCGCCGCTCGACAGGCCGTTCTCTTTATATTCTTGACGAGCCGACAACAGGGCTCCATGTTGACGATATTTCGAGATTGTTAGTCGTGCTGCAGCGATTAGTTGAAAACGGGGATACGGTTCTAGTCATTGAGCATAATTTAGATGTGATCAAGACAGCAGATTATCTTGTTGACTTAGGTCCTGAAGGAGGAGATAAGGGAGGAACGATCGTTGCAACCGGAACTCCAGAAAAAATTGCAGATACTCCTGAGTCCCATACCGGAAAGTATTTAAAACCTATTCTTGAACGGGATCGTCAAAGAATGCACGAACTCATTCAGAAAAAAGAAGAAAGTGTTGTCAACTAAGTTCCAAAACTTCCTAAAGCGGCTTACAAATATATGACGGTACTGTAATCTTTGTCACTGTGTTACCTTGTCTAGTTTACTATAGTTAAACTGGGAGGTGATACGGATGAAAGTTAATTATCCAGTAAAAGAAGCGACGGATATTAAAGAAATTAAAGCAATGCTTAAGCCATTTGGCGGTAGATGTGCTAAATTCGTTGATGGCAACCTCGAATATCAAATCAAAGAAGAACAGGAAGATGAAGCTTACAAGCTATTAAAAGAAAAAGGGATCGTCCAGTAAAGGCCTGACTTTGGATAATCGAGTCAACGAAAATCGTGACTGGACCGATATATGGACTGTTTTGACCGATATATTTGCATAAAGACCGAAATATTTTGATTTAAACCGATAAAACGGAATAAAGACCGAAATATTTTATTTAAGACCGATATCCAAAAAAGAACTTAATTTTGTTTGGGGGCTGTCCACAATGGACAGCCCTTTTCTGGTTTATTGGCGTTCAATTTTGAAGTAAAAGCTTTTATTCGTAGCAATCTTCCCTGAATCGGCAATGATCGATGAAACATTTTCAATAGGCCTTCGTATAAAAAACAAAGGGGGTATAGTGAGCCAATGGTTTTTCATTCAAAAGTAGATGCTTTTTTTGTGAATTTTATGTTGATTGTCGTGCTCATTGTTGGTTTGGCTTCATTCTTTCCATTATTTTTAGAAGGTGGAACTGAGCCTTTAGTAGTTATGATATTGACTTCAACTTTTTTTATTGTGATCGGCTTTATTTTATGGTGTGCCTTTTCCGTTAAATATGTTTTCTATCAAGGCTATTTATTGGTCAAAGGCGGACCAATTAGAAGCAGAATTCCGTATGAAGAGATCACAAAGGTTTCCCCGACAAGAGAAATCCTCACGGGTTATAGAATATTGTCATCACGTGACGCAATTGAAATTTTTTATAAAAAAGCTATTTTAGGTAGTGTGAAAATTTCCCCGAAGGAGCAAAAAAAATTTATTACCGAATTAAAAAAACGCTGTCCTCATGCACAGGTGGAAAATGACACACGCTAAACTTCCTCATGTATTTTTGTTGCACAGCTTTATATAAAGAGGTTCTATTAAAGCACCTGCGAAGCATTGTTTCGCGGGTGCTTGTTTATTTTGAAAGACTTTATAAACACCTTACCTATGTGCTTAATAATGAAATGTCAAGCTGTAAATGAACATTTTGTTACAGGATTCCACTTACATTAATTACAAAACAGTATCAAAAGTTACCTATCTAATCTGCCTGTACAAAGCCAAATATAATGACAGTGAATTCGACAATTGTGTTGTGGATTCACAAATTTTTGGAACTAGAAAAGGAAACAGGAGGTTAGAAAATGGAGCTTAGACAATTAGAGTATTTTGTTGAGGTAAGTCGTTTGAAGAGCTTTACACATGCTGCAGAATCACTACATGTATCACAGCCATCCATTTCCAACTCACTTCATAAGCTAGAACGGGAATTAGGGGTAAAACTTCTTGAGAGAACAACGAAGAGCGTTTCGCTTACGTTGAAGGGAGAAAAATTTCTCGCTCGAATGGTCGAGATCTTAGCCGACATGGATGAAGCGATACAAGAAATTAGTGATGCAAATAATGGTGTTGTGAATTTTGGCCTGCCACCAATGATCGGTGCACAAATGTTTCCGAATGTATTTATGGGGTTTAAAGAAAAATATTCAAAGATAGATTTTGCAGTCACTGAAAAGGGGTCAGTCGCAATTAGAAAGCTGATTGAAAAGGGGGAATTGGAAATGGGCTTTATTATTCTCCCAGAACAGTCCGATAAATTAGAAATGCTGCCCCTAGTTCAGGATCAGCTTGTCATATGTATGCCAAAAAATCATGAATTAAGTCGAAAAAAGAGTTTAAGCTGCAGTGATCTGGTTAATGAGAAATTCATTATGCTCTCTGAGGAATATGTACATCATGATGCCTTATTAAAGCATTGTTTTCCGTCTACGATAAAGCCGAACATTATTTTTACATCAGATAAAGTTGAAACAGTCAAGGCAATGGTTGCGAAGGGGCTCGGACTTTCTTTGCTGATGGATCTATACGTGAAGGACCGTCAAGAGATCGTTTCTGTTCCATTGCAAAATCGCATTTATATCAATATTGGACTAGCTTGGAGGAAAGGAAAAACATTATCGAATGAATATAAAAAGGTAGCGGAGTTTATTCGTGATTATTTCAATCAAAGCAATCGAGTGGCAAAGTGATCACAATTATTTTTGTAATTGTGTTTTTAAAAAAGGAACTTTGTGAAAAATTTCACTTATAGTTTTTACCTATTAGTTTATAGAAAATCGGTATTTCACGGTCAAGAAATTATATGTGAAGATATGCACATAAGCAGGAGTTAACAGCTCTCTGCCCATTTTGAAAACAAATATTTTAGGGAGTGAAAAAAATGGGAGCGGCAGTAAGAAATTTAGCTCAGCCTCAAATTCCTTCAAAGATTCGGCAAGCAAAGGAGAAGCCAAGCAAAGAAGTTAATTTTCTCATGTTGTTTATTACGTTAGCAGTTGGAGCGATAATTTGGTTTATCGGGGCACCTGTTGGTTTGGATCCAAAGGCGTGGCAGTTGTTTGCCATTTTCGTAGCTACGATAGTCGGGCTCATCATTAAGCCGATGCCGATGGGGGGCGTGGCGATTCTCTCGATTACAGCGGTTGTTTTAACAGGAACGTTGGAGTTAGGCGATGCTTTAAGTGGCTTTCAAAATACGACGATCTGGTTGATTGTCATCGCCTTCTTTATTTCAAGAGGATTTATTAAAACAGGCTTGGGGAATCGTGTGGCCTACATGTTTGTTAAAAAATTCGGAAAGAAGACATTAGGGCTTTCTTATTCATTGTTAATCAGTGACTTAATTTTAGCACCCGCGATGCCAAGTAATACGGCCCGTGGTGGGGGAATAATCTTTCCGATTATCCGCTCTTTATCAGAAACATTTGGCTCGAAAGTGGAAGACGGGACAGAAAGGAAAATTGGTTCCTTCCTCACAAAAGTTGCTTTCCAAGGAAATATGGTGACTTCTGCTATGTTTTTAACAGCGATGGCGGCCAATCCTTTAGCAGCCTCACTCGCCGGTGATGCTGGAGTTAGAATCACATGGACCGGCTGGGCAATTGCCGCATTAGTGCCAGGGGTCGTCAGTTTGATTGTCGTCCCTTACTTTATCTACAAGGTTTATCCACCAGAGATAAAAGAGACCCCTGCAGCAGCAGAAATTGCGACGAAGAAACTGCAGGAGATGGGACCTATTCGTAAATCTGAGTGGAATATGATTGCCGTATTTTTACTCATTTTAGGCTTATGGATTTTTGGTGAAAACATTGGAATTAATGCAACAACGACAGCGTTGATTGGATTATCAGTCTTATTGCTATCATCCGTTTTATCTTGGAAGGACATTAAAAAAGAAGAGGGCGCATGGGATACATTGGTTTGGTTTGCAGCCCTTGTGATGATGGCCTCCTACTTAAATACATTAGGGATGATTCCATGGTTTAGCGACTTGATGAGTGGAGCAGTAAGTGGTCTTTCTTGGATCTTGGCATTAGGTGCATTAGCACTTATTTATTTCTATTCTCATTATTTTTTTGCTAGCAGTACGGCTCATGTCAGTGCTATGTATGCCGCCTTTTTAGCGGTTGCAATGGCTGCGGGTGCACCGCCAATGCTAACAGCTCTTATTTTAGGATTCTTTGGCAATTTATTTGGCTGTATTACGCATTATGGTTCAGGGCCGGCACCGGTTTTCTTTGGTTCCGGTTATGTAACGCAAAATAAATGGTGGTCGATCGGTTTTGCCATTTCTATTATTCATATCATTATTTGGGCTGTGATTGGTGGAGTTTGGTGGAAAATTCTTGGACTATGGTAAACCGATTGTCAGGAGGCGATCTCAGTTGAAATCACAATGCTGTCAAGCAGACGTTATGAAAAGAAGCAAAATAGATGCCTTTCATGGAGCGGATGACGAATATGAACTGCAAATACCAGTGATCATTTGCAGGAAATGTGGCCGTGAAGAACAGCTTATTTTCAGTGGTCAAAAAGTAAAAACAAATCGTAAAGCAAGCTAGAAAAAACGGAGGGGTAGAAATGAGAGAGATAACAGTAGAGCAAATTACTGAAGCAGTAAAAAGAATGAGCATTGAGGCGGCATGCGATCTTCCAGAAGATGTTGAAAAATTACTGAAAGAAGCAGTCGCAACAGAAGAATCACAGTTTGGGAAATATAGTCTTGAAAAAATAGTGAAGAATGTCGAGCTTGCGCGAGCAGAACATGCCCCGATGTGTCAGGATACAGGAATTGTCATTGTGTTTGCAGAGGTGGGTCAGGACGCTCGAATCGTTGGTGGAAGCTTAAACGACGCCATTAATGAAGGAGTAAGACAGGGTTATCAAGAGGGCTATCTACGTAAGTCTGTCGTCCGAGATCCGGTTTTAGATCGGAAAAATACTGGCGATAACACGCCAGCGGTCATTTATACAGAACTTGTACCCGGTGACAAAATCAAGATTCAAGTTCTTCCTAAGGGAGCCGGCAGTGAAAATATGGGGGCATTAAAAATGTTAAAGCCTGCCGAAGGATTAGAAGGGGTCAAGGATTTCATCATTAAAGCGGTTACCCAAGCGGGAGGAAACCCTTGTCCGCCAGTCATCGTTGGAGTTGGAATTGGGGGCACGATGGATAAGAGCACTCTTTTAGCGAAGAAGGCATTGGCCCGTCAAGCTGGTCAGCCCCATCCAAATCCAAAATATCAAGCACTAGAAGAAGAATTGCTAGTAGAGATCAATAAGCTGGGAATAGGACCTCAAGGCTTCGGTGGCAAAGTAACAGCTTTAGCTGTTCATATTGAAACCTATCCAACGCATATCGCGACCATGCCAGTATCCGTTTGTTTAAATTGCCATGCTGCAAGACATAAGGAAGCCATTCTTTAATAAAGGGGGAACGAATATGACGAATATTAAAAAAATCACCACTCCGTTAACAGACGAAGTTGTCAAAGGTTTAAAAGCAGGCGATCAAGTATCGATATCTGGCGTCATTTATACTGCGAGGGACGCTGCCCACAAGCTTTTAACTGAAGCGATTCAAGCAGGGGAAGAGCTGCCTGTTGATTTCAACAATCAAATCATTTATTATGCGGGGCCAACACCTGCCAAGCCAGGAAAGGTCATTGGTTCATGTGGACCAACGACAAGCGGTCGGATGGATGCCTACTCGCCGTTAATGATGGAACAAGGATTAAAAGGGATGATTGGGAAAGGCCCTCGCAGTAAAGAGGTCGTGGAAGCGATGATTGCTAATCATGTTGTTTATTTTGCAGCAATTGGTGGAGCGGCTGCATTGATTGCCGATTCCGTCAAGGAAGCAGAAGTTGTTGCCTTTGATGAGTTAGGCCCAGAAGCTATTCGCCGCTTAGTAGTTGAGGACTACCCTTGTATCGTAGCGATAGATTCAGAGGGTCATAACTTGTATGAATTAGGTGTTCAGCAATACAAGATCGTAGATTAAGGCAGTGCAGAAGAAGAGGGGGGACACCGATGCTAAAGTTTGATGTAGTTGTAGTGGGAGCTGGTGGTGCGGGCATGATGGCCGCACTATCAGCTAGTGAAAAAAACAATTTAAAAGTAGCCGTGCTAAGTAAAATTTTCCCGACTCGTTCCCATACTGGAGCGGCTCAAGGTGGAATTAATGCAGCAATGGGCTATAGAGACAGCACTGATTCTCCAGAGAAGCATTTCCGAGATACGGTAAAGGGAAGCGACTTCCTGGCAGATCAGGATGCGGTGGAATTTTTTACATCTGGAATGCCAGATATGATTTCAGAATTAGATTACTACGGGGTACCTTTTTCTCGAGATGAGAAAGGGCAAGTGGCGCAACGGCCTTTTGGCGGAGCGTCGAGTCCAAGAACATGTTACTCGGCCGATAAAACAGGCCATGTTATTTTGCATGCATTGTATGAGCAATGTTTGAAAAATCATGTTCAATTTTTGAATGAGTGGTTCCTATTATCATTAGTCGTTGAAGATGGGAAATTTGAAGGACTGGTAGCGATGGATATTCGCGATGGAAAAATTCATCCGATCCAAGCGAAGTCAGTTGTTATCGCCTCAGGAGGATTTGGACGAATTTATTGGAGCAGGACAACGAATGCCATCAATATGACTGGTGACGGTACAGCTGCCTGCTTTGAGGCAGGAATTCCTCTGAAGGATCCGGAGTTTATTCAGTTCCATCCAACAGGTCTTGCCCAGACGGGAGTGCTTTTATCAGAGGCTTGCCGTGGGGAAGGTGGATATTTAATCAATAAAGATGGGGAACGCTTTATGGCCCGTTATGCACCGGAGAAAATGGAGCTTGGTCCCCGCGATCTTGTTTCTAGATCAATAGAGACGGAGATTAAAGAGGGACGCGGTTTTGGTGAAGGAATGACCTCTTACGTCCTCATGGATCTTCGCCATTTAGGTGAAAAGAAAATTATGGAGCGTCTTCCTCAGGTACGTGAATTGGCATTGGAGTTCGAAGGAGTCGATCTCATTAAGGAGCCAGTGCCGATTCGTCCAAGCTGCCATTATACAATGGGTGGAATCCATGTGTCCGACTACAAGACGTGCAGTACACCGATTGAAGGGATCCATGCAGCAGGCGAGTGCTGCTCTGTGTCGATTCATGGTGCGAATCGTTTAGGCGGGAATTCTGTAGCAGATGTTGTCTTCTTTGGAAAGTATGCCGGGCTTGGCGCGAAGGAATCAGCGATGAGAAGAAGCTTCGGTCGTACAGAGAAGCTTGAGCAAGAAGCGAATGCATGGAAGACGAAATTTAAAACCATTCGCGAGAAAACAACGGGAGTCAGTATGTTCTCCATCCGCAATCGTTTAGCGGAAACGATGTGGAATTATGTTGGGATTTTTCGGACAGAGTCTGAAATGGCACAAGCATTGGCAACCGTTGATGAACTAATAGAAGAGTACAAGGACGCCTACGCTGGTGACGCTTCAGTAAAATACAATATGGCTTTTATCAATTATGTGGAAATTGGAAATATTTTAAAGCTAGCAAGAGCAGTGGCTATGGGTGCTCTTAATCGTCGGGAAAGCAGAGGCTCTCATTCAAGAGGGGATTATCCGACTCGTAATGACGAACAGTTTCTCAAGCATACGCTCATTTATAAGGACGGAGAAAATTATCGACTGGAGTATGCACCGGTAACGATTACAAATTATCAACCGGAGGAGCGGAAGTACTGATGGAAATGATGACAGTAAAGATTAAAAGATTTGATGGCCGCAACAGTTATTATCAAAAGTATGAAGTTCCTTATGAAAAGGGCAAAACCATTTTGTGGCTGTTGACAACTATTCGCGAAGAGCAGGATCCAACATTGAATTTCACTTCAGCCTGTCGCCATGCCATCTGTGGCAGCTGTGCAGTTCAAATAAATGGAAATGCCTTTCTTGCTTGTAATACGCCATTAGATGATGTACTGGACACATATAAAACGATGAATTTGACATTTGAACCGTTAAAAAACTTCGAAGTGATTAAAGATCTGGTCATCGTTTGGGAACCAAAAATGGAAAAAATGACGAAGGTGAAGCCGTGGATAATCCCGGGTGAAGAGGGAAGCAAGGAAATAGGATTTCTTCAAAGTGAAGAGGATTTTCAACAAATTGCTGCTCCAACCGATTGTATTCTCTGTGGGGTTTGTGCCTCTGAATGCAATCAGCTAGCAGTGAATCAAGATGGTTATCTTGAGCCATTCATTTTAAACAAGGCATATCGTTATATCGTTGATACTAGAGATGGTGCCCCAGAACAACATCTCAAGCCTGTTTTGGAAAATGATCTATGGAAATGTCTCCATTGTATGCAATGTGTGTCCCAATGTCCGAAGACGATTCCTTTAACTGACCAGATCGCATTTTTACGCTCTGCAACCATGGCTATGGGTGAGCTAGATAATCAAGGGGCTAAGCATGCCTATGCTTTCCATGATGACGTGAAAAATAAAGGCCGTTTAAATGAAACGATGCTCCCGATCAAAACAGATGGATTGGTGCAAACAGCTTTGACGAAAATTCCATTTGCATTGCGAATGGTGAAAAAAGGCAAGATTAACCCGCTCCATATGCCAAAGCAGATCTCTGGGATTCAAGAAGTGAGAAAACTATACGAATACGCTGAGGAGGTTAAGTCATGACGTTAACATACGCATTCTTTCCAGGCTGCACTTTAGAATCGGCTGCTGAAGAGTTAATGATATCCACGAAAAAAGTTGCAGAAGCACTTGGGATTGAATTGATTGAATTAAATGGCTGGACCTGCTGTGGAGCAAGCCATATCCAGGATATTGATAACTTCTTGTCGACCTCCATTAATGCGAGAAATATCGCATTAGCTGAGAGCCTGGGAGTCTCCAAGTTATTGACCGTTTGCAATACGTGTACGCTTATGCTGCGGACAGCGAAGTTGAAAATGGATAAAAATGAAAGGTTGAAAGAACAAGTGAATGTTGGACTAGATCGGGCAGGTTTGCAGTACAAAGGGACGGTTGAAGTGACTCATCTGCTTTGGGCTTTGCTTGAGGACTACGGACTGGAAAACTTGAAAAAGAAAGTAACGGTCCCTTTGAAAGGATTAAAGGTGGCGAATTTTTACGGCTGTCACATTGTCATGCCGCCAGATGTGATGGGTTTTGAGAACCATCGTAACCCACAATCGATGGAGATGGTGGCAGAAGCACTAGGTGCAGAATGTGTGGAATTTGATCAAAGACTCGCTTGCTGCGGCTTCCATGCTGTTTTTCCGGCACAAAAAGAAGTTATGACAATGACGGGAATCAACTGTTTATCACCGAAGGAAGCGGGTGCAGATTGTATTGTCACTCCTTGCCCTCTTTGCCAAATGCAGCTTGATGCCTATCAGCCCGATGCGCAAAAACGCTTTGACCAAGATATAACGATGCCTATCATCCATTTACCACAATTAATTGGTTTGGCACTGGGAATAAGTCCGGAAGAGCTGGCGATTAACCGCCACGTTGTCGATGCAATCCCTGCTCTTCAAAGGAAACTACAATTGGCATAATCAATGTTTTCTCCAAACTGTGGTTAAATCAGATCTTACGATTTAAAAAGAGGGGATGGAGCATGAACGATCTCTATCAAAAAAGAGCGAAATTAGTGGGGCATGTGGATAGCGGTTTGCTTTGGCTCCTAAATATGCATGACGATTGGATTCATGATCAATATGGGGAGAGCTACATCTACCATGGGATTATTTATTCGAGTACGACCCCTTTTCATGCATTATCAACATCCGTTACAGGCTACTTTCAAGATGATGATACGAAGCGTTGGCTTAAGGTCAAGGATGGTAAGGCAATCTTTGAGCCAAAGGATATTTCTCTTGCTTGGAAGGACCAGCTTGAAGAGTTTTTCACATTTACGTTTACAACAGGAAGGTATATCCGTTACAAGGAGGCTAAGCTTCTTTAACGCATGCTATTTACTTCTCGGTCTTCAACTTTGAAGGCCTTTTCCTGTTTATTTCCAATTTATACACTTTGTTAACATTCATTAAATGCTCGTTTTTCGGCCAATCATGGGTAGGGGCGTTATGTTATGCTTGCGCCATAAAATGTCGAAGTCGACAATTAAAGAGGTGGTCGCCCATGAAATGGAAGAAAGTAAAATTGAAATATATGGTTATTCTTCTTGTGGGGATTGTCGTTAGTGTATCAATTCTTATCACAGGTTATTTTATTAATGAAACGGTTTCGGAACGAATTGTAGCTAGTCAAGAAGAGAAGGCCTTTAATGTCGCAAAAATGATTGCCCAAACACCGACGATCATTGAAGCGTTAAATGGGTTAGAACGTGAAGGAAGGATTCAAGAGCTGACTGCGAAAATGCGAGAGTCTACAAATGTGGAATTCATCGTTGTAATGGACATGAACGGAAGTAGAAAGTCTCATCCAGATCCCGATAAAATTGGCGAGAAATTTGTGGGCGGAGATGAGACCGATGTTCTTATGGGAAAGGAATATTCTTCTGTTTCGGAAGGGACACTCGGCCCATCATTACGAGCTTTTACACCAATATTTGATGAAAACCATCTGCAAATTGGGGCAGTTGCGGTTGGAATTTCTCTAAATCGTATCGATTTTGTATTAAGTATACTGCGTGGAAATATATTTATGGGAATTTGTATTGGCATTATTTTTGGCGCTGTTTGTGCCATTCTTTTATCATCTTTGGTTAAAAAAGTGTTATTAGGGTTGGAGCCGTCCGAAATTGCCAGAATTCTGAAAGAAAGACAGGCTCTGATCGAATCTGTTCATGAAGGGATTATTGCAGTGGATAAAGAAGGGGATATTACTATTGCGAATCAATCAGCTGTAAGCTTACTTGGAAAGACTGGTACTGAGCAAGATTTGGTCGGTAAAAAAATTGATTGTATCTCGAGCAGCTCATTTTTAAGAAGGTCATTGGAAACGGGCAAGGAGTATCTTGATCAAGAACAGGTCGTAAACGGCAAAGAACTTATCAGCAATACGGTACCGATCATTGTAAATGGCGATATTGTCGGGGCTGTTAATATATTACGAGATAAAAGCGAGATTAAACAGCTTGCTGAACAATTAACGGGAGTGCAGCTTTACGCAGATGCCTTAAGGGCCCAATCCCATGAATTTATGAATCAACTCCATTGTGTAATGGGGTTGATTCATTTAAAGGAATATGCTGAACTGGAAAACTTCATCGAAAAAACGGTCGAAGATACACAGAATGACATTAGCAATATGACAAAAAAATTGCGGGATCCTGCTTTAGTAGGTTTTCTCCTTGGAAAGCTAAGCTATGCGCGAGAATCTGGAATAACGTTTGCATTATCGATTAATCCTGTCTTCCCTATTTGGAAAGATGCGAAGTTCTCCCATGATTTAATTACAATCATTGGCAATTTGCTTGACAATGCCATAGACGCGGCAGTGGAGAGTGCGAATAAGCAAGTGAGCTTAAAGCTTGAACTTTTTGATAAGAAATTAATAATTGAAATGCGAGATTCTGGCAAAGGGATAAAAACACCATTTCAAAAGTACATTTTTCAGAAAGGCTACTCAACGAAAGGGGAGAACCGCGGGTATGGCCTATTTTTATTGAAGCAAACAGTAGAAAAGCGCAATGGACGTATCCGTTTATCAAGTTCAAAAACAGAAGGCACTACATTTATGATAACAATACCTTTGCAATGGGAAGGTGATAAAACATGATACAAGTGTTGATTGTTGAAGATGATCCGATGGTAGCTGAGCTAAATAGGCGCTATGTGGAAAGTGTTGACGGTTTTCAAGTACTTAAAGTTGTTCAGTCTGTCGATGATGGGAAAGAAGTGTTAAAAACGGATAAGATAGATTTAATATTATTAGATGTATTTATGCCTGGGGACAATGGACTTACCCTTTTGTCATATATTAGGGAGTTAGGATTGAGTGTGGATGTTATTTTGATCACGGCCGCTTCTGATATTGAAACGATTCAAAGTGCATTAAGATTCGGCACCATTGATTATTTAATAAAGCCATTTACATTTGCTAGATTGAAAGAAGCGCTTCTTTCATATAAACAAAAGCTTGAATTTTTAGAGTTTCATCCTCATCAGATTAATCAACAGGAATTAGATGAGAGGCTGTTACAGAAAGAAAGAATGCAACCGACACATGAGCTACCGAAGGGATTGACAAAGCATACGCTTAATCTCATTTGGGCAGAATTGAAAGCAATTGGAGAAAATGAATTTTCAACGAACGATATTGCCAAAAGTACAGGCATTTCAAGAGTATCCATTAGAAAATATTTAAATTTTCTTGAAGAGATAGGCGTATTAGAGACAAGGGTGTCATATGGCACTATTGGTCGTCCAATTAGCCAGTATATTTTAAATGAACAAAACAGCATAGCGATATCTGATTATTTATAAATGAAGTATGCTTTAGCCTGCAGTCTTGCAGGTTTTTTATATTTCTTGTAAAGGAAATCTGCAAAAAACCTTAAATTCCAAGAACAGTATTTCCCTTTCAATTCCGTGAAAAATCCGACAATGAACGAATTGCCTCTGGCACCTTGAGTTAAAAAATGAAACCTTCATTCTTGTCCTAACGTAAAATAAAAGAAGGAGTTGCTAAAGCTGAAGTCGAACCAATTATTATCAGCTTGTGTGTTATTTAGTGATTCACCGCCCTAACGAAGCAAAGAAGGAATTTATATCTAAGCTCCATTCCGCTTTTTTTGCTCTGAAAGGCCATGCAGAAATATTTTTCTTCATTGGTTTTAGAGCAATAGTAGGCGTGGTCATACTTATTAGGGGTTTTGTGAAGGATATTTTGTAAAAAGCAGTTAAACATTTTTTAGGAGGGCTACGTGATGCAAGAAGAACGAAAGCGAATTTTGAACATGGTGCAAGAAGGAAAGCTAACGGTAGATGAGGCTTTGATTTTGTTGGAAGGGCTGGAGGACGCGGAAAGCACTAAGAAAAATAAAGCAGAACAGCTTTTTGGGGAATTGTCAACAGCTGTAAAGTTTGAAGAAGCGAAAAAGGATGATTCTTTTCAAAGCCAAAAGCATCAATCGACTAAGGATAAAATTTTTGAGTTTGTCGACACAGCTATTCAAAAAATCAAGGATTTTGATTTAGATTTGAATTTCGGCCAATCAGTTGATATTTCTCATATTTTTCAACAAGGGGATGTATATTTAAGAGAGATGGACGTCGATTTGGCCAATGGTTCTGTGAAGATTGTGCCATGGGAACAACAGGATGTTCGCGTTGAATGTGAGGCAAAGGTCTATCGAGTCGAGTCCCAGGATGAAGCGAGAAATACGTTTTTAAAAGACGTCATTTTTGCAATTGAAGGACAAAAACTGCGGTTTGCTTCACAGCAAAAATGGATGAAGATCCATGCCACACTCTACATTCCAAAAGCGCAGTATGAAAATATTAAAGTGAGAATGTTTAATGGTTCAATCATTAGTGAAAACTTGCAAGTAGAAAAATATAATGTAAAAACAGCGAATGGAAAAATTAATATGTCTAACATAGAGAGCAAGTATGTCGATGCAGAAACAGCAAACGGGCAAATTGAAGTTCTTAATGGTAAAATAGATGACCTAGAGGCAGAGACGATTAATGGAGCGATTAAATTGGATGGCAGCTTCAAAAAGGTAGAACTGCAATCCTTTAACGGCAATATCGATTGTACTGTTACCGAACCAAGTTGTGAACGGATCGAGGCAAAGGTGACGACAGGCGGTATCAAGTTGTTTGTACCTGAGCATGCCGCTATTGCTGGAGAGCTAAAAACCAATCTCGGCAACTTCAATATTGATTACACAGGCATTCAAGTTACCGAGGAAAAAAATGAAGTCGTTCAAAAACAACTTCGTTTCCAGCCTAGCAGCCACCATGGTCACATAATGAGAATCGATGCGGATACGAAAACAGGATCGGTGACAATCAAGCGACTAAAGTAATAGAATAGTCCTCTAGAGAACTGAAATAGCGCTTAAAGGATGTTGAATATGAGATGGATTATTGGAATTTTAATTAATGCGGTCTTATTTATTGCCTTGGCAGGTTATTTTGAGAATTCCTTCTATATTGAAAGTATTGGTGCGGCCATTGGCGCCAGCTTTATGCTCGCCATTCTTAATATTTTGGTGAAGCCCATTTTAATCATTTTAACTTTGCCTATTACGATTATCACCCTTGGTTTATTTTTGTTTGTCATCAATGGGGTAACGCTCCTTATAACAGAGGCACTCATGGGTGAGGCATTTCAAATAAATGGACTGGGAATGGCCATTCTCATTTCAGCAATCATGTCGATTATTAATCTCGTGATTCAAAATGTTATTTATGATAAGAAGAAAACAAGAAACTGAGCGACATCGTCATTTCATCATACAAAGAAGGACCATACTTTAAAGGGCGCAGCAAAAAATAAACGGATCTTATCAGATAAGTATATACTTTCCAGAAAATAGCATAGCTAAACTACATGAAACTGGATGACATATATGATTTTAGCAATCAAAAGAGCCAAACTAATTAGTATCAATTGTTTGGCTCTTACGATTTTGTATTATTTTATTTCACTTAAAAAATAAGGTGGGGTAAAAGTATCAACTCCTAACGAATTAAACTTAACAGAACATATTTTTAGTCTTTGCAAAACTGGTATTTTTACAACTCTTAAAAAATAGTCATTGTGCTTGTATTAAGGGTTAAATTGTATTATATTTAGTTTGTAATTAATCAATAAATAAACATAAATGAATGGGTGTAAAATATGGCAAGACCTAAAAAGGGAAATCGTAAGGAAGATATTCTTGAAGCGGGATTGGAAGTATTTGCAATAAAAGGATACTATAATACAACAACTGCACATATAGCAGAAAAAGCGGGAATATCACAGCCGTATGTATTTAAATTTTTTAGAACAAAAGAAGAGCTATTTATTGCAGCCTTAGATCGTGCGTTTGATAGAATCATTCAAACTTTTAAAAATGTTGAATCGAGCTCAGAACAACTCGTTAACAAGATGATCGAAGCTTATGAAGAACTGTCTACATTACATCCTAATGAAATTGCTTTGCAGGTAATTGGAATTTCCGTAACAGAAGAAGCAATACAGGAAGCTGCAAAGAATGGTCTGGCCCGTATAAGAAGTTACACTTTAGAAAGGTTTAACTCAGCTGGAATAAAAAATGCCGAAAGAGAAGTAACTACTTTTCTAGCTAGAGGGATGTTATGTAATATCTCCTATTTCTTAGATTTCCCTGAACTTATTGATAAAAATAAATAATCAAATGAAGTTGGTTATTTATGTAATAAATAGTTATTGATTGATTAATAATTAATTAATGGGGGTGAAAAGATGAAATTAAAAAGTTTTGATTATGTTTCTATCACAATTATTCTTATTTGCATCATTAGTTGGTGGGGTTAAAGAGTTATTGTGAAGTATTTTTTATGAGGAGGTGAGAATGATGAACGGAAATAAAAAAGAATCTTCTCTTTCCCCTTTGTCCATTGGACTAGGAATTACAGCTATAGTGATTGTCTTGTTTACGTTATGGGACTAACGTATTAATATTAGTTAGTGATTAATCAATAATTAATGAGCGAATCCTCTATATTATTAGGAGTAGCAGGTTAACTTATTGTTTTTCAACATTACTGGATAATATAAAAATTAATTAATCACTAACTTTGTACTGAAAATAGAACTGAAAGATTGAGAGGAGTTAATCTTATGAACCATTTAATTGTGTATGCTCATCCAAGAAAAGAAAGTTTTAACCATGCCATTCTGGAAGCTACCATCCGAGGTATTCGCCAAAAGGGACATGAATATGTAGTACGCGATTTGTACGCGATGAAGTTTCAACCAGTCGCAAGCAGCAGTGAAATTTTGGGTGGCATCGGCGAGGATATTGAACAGGAGCATCATTATCTGAAGTGGGCAGACGTCATCATTTTCATCTATCCGATCTGGTGGACAGGACTGCCTGCAATCGTCAAAGGCTATATTGACCGTGTCTTTACTTATGGGTTTGCCTACCGTTACGTGAATGGTGAACAAATGGGAATGCTGAAAGGAAAAAAAGCCTTAATCTTTAACACGCAAGGAAAATCGCATGCCCAATATGCGGCCATCGGCATGGATAATGCACTATTGTTGACTTCTGACACAGGTATATTTGAATACTGCGGCATAGAAGTGCTGCAACATGTTTTTTTCGAGTCTGTACCGAGCTCCGACAAGGCGACACGTATAGCTTGGCTGGATCAAATCGAGGTGATGGCAAGTCAATTATAAGTGATATTTTTATATGATTATCAAGAGCCATCTTTTAAACTTGGTTTAAACAGTATAAGTTTCTTGTCCCGAGTTGAGGAAAAGAACTGGTGCTGTTTACAGAAACAGCTAAGTATCTAAGATGGCTTTATTATGTAGTGAGTTAGTGAATAGGTGCTTTAGTCTAAGAGCAATCTTCAGCAATCAAGCGCGATTGTTGAATAAAACTTTATTTTACCAGCCACAACAGGACGGGGTATGTGTGTTGGAAGTATTTAATTTAAGTGACTTATTATTACCTTGACATTTCCTTATTTCGGGTAATGTTAGCTTCGCTGGTACTACCCCTAGTATGGATGTAGTGTTTTTTTGGGGAAAAGTTGCTCATATTGAAAAAGAACTCCAAGTTGCAACGGTGTTCCTTTTCAGCTTGCCTATGAGTTCATGTAAGTGAGCTCTTATTCCTCGCTAAAATCCAAATTAACCGGTTCCTTGGGCAATATTTCGGTTGTTAGCATATTAACCGTCTGCCCAGACTTTCCCTTTTCCATATAGTAATACACCAAAGCTAAATGGCCTTAGTTCAATATTCTTGGAACTAAGGCCATTAAGTCGTTTCGGGATTTTTCAAGACCATAGAAATTATGTATTCATCTATAGTCTAGCGTTTTATGTCTACGATTTTTATACTTAAACTGATGTGAAAAAAGAAGCTTCTCATGAGACAAATGAATTTTTTTAAAAAATCTGTCTACCGTAAGGGCATATCATCGTAATTTAATACCGGTTTTTTGAAATATTCCCTATAATTAGGTGACGCTTATTTAGATAACATATGGTTGAGTTGCTCTTCTTTTAATTCGAGAACGTTAACTACAGAGGGATCTAGATAACTGTTATATTCAACTGTATCCACTTCATATATATATTTTGGCGAAACTATATATAATAATTGATTGCTTTTAGAAGACATTTCTGATTCGATAGTGATCTCTTCATTGGGGTGGATAGTTATATCTTCCTTAAATGGTTTTCCATTTACAGTTATATTCGTAAATTCTAAGTGATGATTTTCAATTTGGAGATCTTTAAGGATGATATCTGATTCGGAATTATTTTTGATGCTATTTCTATATACATCAGAGGTATCAAAACTAAGAAAATGTACATCGCTTTGAGTTAGTAAATCATTCCTTTCAAGAGAAATAACTTTAAGTCTACCTATGTCATAATTTTTTGTTTTACCATTATTGTAAGAAATAATCACTTCGTTAATAATTTCTTCTGTATTTTCGTTAATGGAGCAATCCACTTCAATAGTAAAGATTTTTTTTCCTTGAAATTTTTCATTTGAAGTTGTTATGTTAAAACTATTAATCTCTAGCTGTTCGGTATTTTTAAAGTCTATTGACAATATATTCTCTTGAAGTTCTTTAATCGAATGCCCACTTATCCCTATCAAATTAATAATAAGTTGATTTTCCGGAACCGTATATAAAACACCATCCCACTCACCAAGATATAACTCTTCGTTATCACGATTAGTTATATAATAATATATAAAGATGCTAATAAATATGAGGCATAAAATAGTTATAATCGATATTTTTTTCATTTCATTAATCACCTTGCTATTTTGTCTTTTACTATAAAAGTAGAGGTCAAGAACAAAATTATTTTAGAGTCAATCTATTAAGTTATTGATATTGAAGACCTAAGATGGTTGTTATAGGCTCGTAAGCATTAGTGTAGGAAATTTCAGGATCTCTACCTAAGTATTCCTTAGTTATTTTGATTCTCTTGTTATACTGATCTGCATATTGAGCTACTCTAGCTCTACTTCCCTTGCTTTTATCGATGCTAAAAGTATAATTGGCAGAATAACTTCGTGATACAGAAACGGTTAAATTAAATTGTGATTTTGCCTTTTCTCTTATATCTGCAGTAACTCCACTTGAAAACGTCAAGGTCTTTGTTATTGTAGTTCCGTATTGGATTGTTTTTGCATCCGCAGTATATACCCAGTTAGTTTTTCCTGCTACAAAAACATTGTTCTGACGAGTTGTACTTACAAGTGATAATTTTGGTGGCTGAGCTATACAAGCTATACACTCTGGTTGAATTATGTCTTCACTTTTACTATCTAATAACTTTTCTTCTTCCCCATCATCAAATTGTGAATAATATAACTCTAATCCCTCTTCTGAATTGTAAACATCTTCTGAAACAGTATATGCAGAAACAGAAGGCACAATGATGCTAGTAAGTAGAATTAACGCAATAAATGTCATTAATGATTTTAACTTCAAATGTATATGCTCCTCTCAAAGAAAATATTATTTTGAACTTGACCTCTATCGAATAAATTCTACAAAATATGATCAATTCCTTCCTTTTTTTAGAAAAATTCCAAAAATTAAACAATTTTTGATTGTTAAGTAAATTTAACAGTCTAATGTCTTTTTATAATCAATCGAAGCACTTAAGAAAAAACCGTCTCTGAGATCACGTCATAACCATTCCTTTTTAAAAGAGCCGCGGTAACTCCGTTTCCAGCTATTTTCTCACCGTTAAAATGTCCGTTATAGATATTGGTACTGCCACAGGATGGGCTGTTTTCTTTTAGAACAATCATTGTTGCCCCCAGTTGTTGTGCCCTCTCTAGTGCTAAATAGGCACCTTTAATAAACGCTTCGGTGACATCCGAGCCCGATTGGGAGACTACTTTTGCCCTTCCGTCGAGCACATCTTCACCGCTGCCTCCGATAATTTCAGCAGGTTCCCTTGGGGTGGACAAACCGCCAAGTAGTTCGGGACAGACAGTGATCGCTTCCTTTTTCATTACTAATTCGCTAATCCGTTCGTTTAAACAATGTGTACCGTTGTATCTTACTTCTAATCCAGCTAAACAGGAACTGACTAAAATCATGATTCAAGTCCTCCATTACCTATAGTTAACGTTATTCTATCACATAAAAAGACCAAACCACCCGGTGATTTGATCCTTTGTCTGAGCTATTTTTCCGTTATCATACTTGCTTGAAAGCCCTCATCCTTTAACTTCATCATCAAATTTTCCGCTGTTTCCTTTTCAGAGAAAGGCCCGGCTACAATTTTATAGATTGGTGAGGGATTGCTTTTCTTTTCTGGAGCGGGAATGGCCACTTCCGGCTTTAATTGAAGCTGGTATTGTTCTCGCAAACCTTTGGCAATTGCCTCAGCACACGTTTTTCGATATAAATTTGAACGAAGGAGCTTAAGATCTTCTTTGTTTGTCATGAAGCCGCATTCTACCAAGATGGCAGTCATTTTAGTTGCACGAAGCACATGGAAGTTGGCTCCTTTAACTCCCCGGTCTCGCAGTCCGGTTGCAACAACAAGATTTTTTTGCACCTTTTCGGCAAGTGCTGAGGCGATTTGGGGCTTCGACGTATAAATGTATGTTTCGATCCCGCTAACATCGTTCCATCCAGTCCCATAAGCATTGGCATGGATTGAAACAAAGCAGTCGACTGCTAATCGATTCGCTTTGTCAGTCCTTTCCAGAAGTGAAACATCCTTTGTGTCAGAGTGGGAAAAATAAATAATGACATCTTTATACGTTTCTAAAATAGCTTTCGTTTCATTTGCTACAACTCTGTTAAATTCATACTCTCGCATCCCATCGGGACTTCTTTTACCTGGTGTATTATAGCCGTGGCCTGCGTCCAACATTACTTTCATTGGTCCTTCGCTCCTTGTCTCCGGTAAAATTTCATTACATCCACGTACAATGTAGATTTATTCATTCTTATCATATGTTTAAGGATAAAAAAAGGAGATGCTACATTAATTTTATGCGAACGAATTTGGTTATTCGAAAAAAAGTGCTAAAATAGAGTGAAACTTTAACATCAACCAATATATATTGAGAAAAAATGATAGAGATAATCCATCAAGGAGGAGTTCCATTTGCAGAAGGTACGGACGAAGGATGTTTTAGATAAGTTTAAGCTGGAGTTAATTAGTGGGGAAGAGGGGATCAATCGTCCTATAACGATGACCGATATTTCTAGACCGGGGCTTGAACTTGCTGGTTTTTTTGATTACTATCCTGCCGAGCGCGTGCAGCTGCTTGGAAAAACAGAATTAACGTTTATTCAAAAACTCGATCCTGACATTCGTGCAGAGCGATTGGAACGTTTATGCACGGATATTACACCAGCGATTGTCGTAACAAGAGATTTACCTGTTCCTGATGAATTGATTGAAGCGTCGGAACGGGAGGCGGTTCCTGTTTTGCGCTCAAAATTTAAGACAACTCGTTTCTCTAGTCGTCTAACAAATTTTCTTGAAACAAGGCTTGCTCCGACAACAGCAGTTCACGGTGTCCTCATTGATATTTATGGTGTCGGGGTTCTCATTACCGGTAAAAGCGGTGTAGGAAAAAGCGAAACGGCGTTGGAACTCGTCAAAAGAGGACATCGTCTTGTCGCGGATGACTGCGTGGAAATTCGCCAAGAAGATGATGATACATTGGTCGGAAATTCTCCAGAGCTTATTGAACACTTGCTTGAGATTCGTGGATTGGGAATTATCAATGTGATGACCCTTTTTGGAGCAGGTGCTGTTCGAAATTATAAAAAAATTTCACTCGTTATTCATTTAGAGCTTTGGGATCAAACAAAGCAATATGATCGTTTAGGCCTTGATGAGGAAACAATGCGAATTATTGATACATCCGTTACGAAGCTGACTGTTCCGGTTCGACCTGGGCGTAACTTAGCTGTAATCATTGAAGTGGCGGCGATGAACTTTCGCCTCAAAAAAATGGGTGTGAATGCAGCAGAACAATTTGCCAGTCGATTATCTGATGTTATCGAGGACGGAGATGTAGAGGATAGATAAAGAAATAGCTAAAGGAGAGAGTTAGATGGAAGAAAATATACAACCACTTGACCCAATTGCATTTTCACTCGGTCCGATCACTGTTCATTGGTATGGCATTATTATCGGGCTAGGCTTAGCTTTAGCACTTATTATTGCGATGAGAGAAGGTGAGAAGAGGGGCCTGCAAAAGGATTTATTTCCGGACTTAATGCTGTGGGCGATTCCGATTGCAATTATTTCAGCGCGCCTATACTATGTCATCTTTGAATGGGATTATTATGTTCAGAATCCGGGTGACATTATTAAAATTTGGAATGGTGGAATTGCGATCCATGGAGCGCTAATTGGTTCCGTCGTGACAGCTTATATATTTGCGAAGAAACGCAATTTGTCATTTTGGAAAATTGCTGATATTGCGGCCCCGAGTATTATTCTCGGTCAAGCAATCGGACGCTGGGGAAACTTTATGAACCAGGAGGCACATGGTGGTGAAGTAACGCGTGCGTTTTTAGAAGGCTTGCATTTACCGGACTTTATAATTAATCAAATGTACATAAATGGCGCATATTACCATCCAACTTTTTTATATGAATCAGTATGGAATTTCTTAGGTTTTATTCTGTTAATATTGTTGAGAAGAGTTAATTTGCGTCGGGGCGAAATGTTCTTAACGTATGTTATTTGGTATTCCGTCGGCAGATTTTTTGTGGAAGGGATGCGAACAGACAGCTTAATGCTTACAGAGAGCTTGCGGATGGCGCAAACAATCTCGATTGCCCTTATTATTGGAGCAATTGCCATTTTGATTTATAGAAGAACGAAAGGGCATGCAAGGGAAAGATATTTGGATCAATCGGTTTCGTGATCAGGAGTTCTAAGAAAGAGGAGAAGGATTATGATAGTTCAATCGCTAACGAAAGGTTTAAAGGTCGGGCTGCAGACAGTGTGGTCGCTAGGAAAAATAATTTTTCCGGTCACATTGATTGTGACCGTTCTTCAGCATACGCCAATTCTTCCTTGGCTGAGCAAATTGCTCGCCCCGTTAATGAGTATATTTGGACTCTCCGGTGATGCGGCGATCCCCTTAGTGATCGGTAATTTTCTCAATTTATATGCAGCAATTGGAGCGATCCTTACGCTCGATTTAACAGTGAAAGAGGTTTTTATTATTGCTGTTATGCTATCCTTTTCCCATAATATGCTAGTGGAGTCAAGCGTCGTGACAAGGGTTGGAGTGAAGCTCTGGATTGCCCTTGTCGTTCGCATTGGGCTTGCACTGATAGCGGCGATTGTGATTAATCTTGTCTGGAAAGGCGGGGACCAGCTTGCACAGTATGGTCTTATTCAGGCATCGGAACAAGAAACGGTATCTGGAATATGGGGCATCGCTGTTGATGCGGTGCAAAAGGCAGGGCTTGGCATCCTTCAGCTTGCTATCATCGTCCTACCGTTAATGATCGTCATACAAATATTAAAGGATTTAAAATGGCTCGATAAGTTTTCAAAATGGATGGCACCGTTCACCCGAGTGGTAGGAATGAAACCAAATACGTCTACTACTCTAGCTGCTGGTCTTTTATTTGGCTTGGCTTATGGTGCGGGTGTAATGATTCAGGCTGTAAAAGAAGATGGGGTAAGCAAGAAGGATGCAACGCTTGCTGTTATTTTTTTAGGAGCCTGCCATGCGGTAGTAGAGGATACGCTTATTTTTGCCCCATTAGGAATTCCTATTTTGCCACTGTTGCTTATTCGTTTAGCAATGGCAGTCCTCCTAACGGCGGTCGTGGCATTTTATTGGAATCGACTAGAGATTGCGCGCAGAAAGGAAACCACATATGAATTCTAAGATCACAACATTATTATTTGATTTAGACGGGACATTAATCGATACAAATGAGCTAATTATTCAATCATTTTTACACACTTTAGAGCAATATTATCCAGGAGCTTATAAAAGGGAAGATGTTCTGCCTTTTATGGGGCCAACTTTAACGGAAACGTTCGCTTCGATGAATGCGGAAAAAGTGGAAGAAATGACTAATGTATATCGAACTTTCAATATTGCCCATCATGACGACCTTGTGACTGAATTTGAAGGCGTGCGAGAAACGGTTGCTGTCCTTAAAGAAAAGGGATTTAAATTGGGGATTGTTACAACAAAGCGCTTAGCAGTCGTAGAAAAAGGGCTACGATTAACAAAGCTTGAGAGCTATTTTGACGTCGTAGTGGCTCTTGATCATGTTACAAAGGCTAAGCCCGATCCAGAGCCCATTGTAAAGGCGCTGGCTCAGCTTGATTCTATACCAGAAGAAGCGATGATGATCGGCGATAATTTTCACGATATTGTCGGTGGGAAAAATGCTGGCACAAAAACTGCTGGTGTAGCATGGTCATTAAAAGGCAAGGCTTTCTTGGAACAGTATGATCCGGACTTTATGCTTGAGCATATGAGTGATTTATTTGAAATATTAGGAGTAAATGAGCATGCGTAAAACGACCCGTTATCCTGTCGAAGGAGCCAATTCCTTATGGCATGTCTATAAAACGGTTCCCTTTTGGAAGGTTGTGAAAAATTTCATCGTCATCCAATTAGCGCGCTATACCCCTTTTCTCGGAATGAAAAATTGGCTTTATCGAACTTTTTTACGCATGAAGGTTGGGGAGGAAACTTCTTTTGCTTTAATGGTTATGCTCGATGTTATGTTCCCAGAGAAGATCAGTGTTGGGAGAAATACAGTCATTGGCTACAATACAACGATTTTAGCTCATGAATATTTGATTAAAGAGTACCGTCTCGGTGAAGTCCATATCGGAAGCGAAGTGATGATCGGCGCTAATTCTACCATTCTGCCAGGAGTGACAATTGGAGATGGTGCCTTTGTCTCAGCAGGGACACTCGTTCATAAGGATGTTCCGGCGGGAGCCTTCGTTGGTGGAAACCCGATGAAGGTCATCTATACAAAGGATGAACTGGCCGAGAGATGGGCAGACGATCCAATTTACGGGAAGCAGCAAAAGTAGAAAAATGGTGTTCCGCACGTAGATCGATAAAACGTAATAAAGACCAATAAAATCAAATTTAGACCGATATCCGCTAAAACGACTTGTGCTGCATTTATCTTACCTCTAAAAAAGTGGTAACTTTCGTGCGAGAAGAGGTATTTCTAGTTATTTTTTAGAGGAGTTTGTCTGTTTCGCCGATAAATTGGTAAAAGCGCCGGTAAATTTGATTTTTCGCCGATATAATCAAAAAGCGCCGATATATTTCAGTTTTCGCCGATATATCAATTAAACCGCCGATATATGCCTTTTCAGGTAAAATTGACAAGACTCCACCAGCAGGTTGTATGGCTTAACCTGCTGAAATTCGACAAGAAGATGTCCTTTTTAAAGGGACATCTATTTTTTTACTCTTTTCTCTCCTCTTTTAATCATTTGAACAATCACGTGTTGACGTGGAGGGGCAGGAGGAGTAAACTACATATAACTTCAATTTGCTAATACATTAGCGAACTAAAGCATCAGGAGCAAAAAGGTGGGAATGGGATGAGTCAACTGTTTATGTTTGAGAAGCCTTTGGGAATGCGAGATACCTTGCCTGAACTATATGAAGCAAAAAGTCAGGTGCAGGATGCGATTGAATCGGAAATGAAATTATGGGGCTATCAGTTTATGGATACGCCTGCGTTAGAATATTACGATACAGTTGGAACAGCATCAGCGATATTAGATCAACAGCTTTTTAAGCTTCTTGATAATCAAGGCCATACGTTAGTTTTGCGTCCAGAAATGACGACGCCGATTGCGAGAGTGGCAGCTTCCAAGTTATTGCAGGAGAATCTTCCATTAAGGCTTGCCTATTCAGCCAGTGTATTCCGCGCACAGCAGCGTGAAGGTGGAAGACCTGCGGAATTTGAACAAATTGGTGTTGAAGCCATTGCAGATGAGTCTGTCAGTGCTGATGGGGAAGTAATTGCTTTAATGGTGTCAGCTTTACGGGAAGCAGGCATTAAAAGCTTTCAAATTTCGGTAGGCCATATTGCTTTTGTGCAAGAATTGTTTCTGCAAATTCTAGGAACTGAGGAACGGGCACAAGCATTAACAAAATTTTTATACGAAAAAAATTTTGTTGGCTATCGAGAACATGTGAAGAGTTTAAATCTATCCTCGATCGATAAGCAGCGTCTGTTGGATTTTTTGAAGCTTAGAGGCGGTGAAGAGGTAATGGAACGAGCGCTTTGTTTAATTGAAAACGAAAAAGGAAGAGAAGCGATTCAGAAGCTGAAACAACTGTGGGATATTGTCGTTGATTACGGTGAACAAGCCAATTTGAAACTCGATTTAACGCTCGTTAGTCATATGAGTTATTATACGGGGATTTTGTTTGAGGTTTATGCTGATAAGGTTGGATTCCCAATTGGAAATGGGGGAAGATACAATCTCCTCCTTGAGAAATTTGGCAAAACAACGGGAGCGACAGGTTTTGCCTTGAGATTGGATCGTATCCTTGAGGCGTTGGGAGAACTGAAAAAAGAGGTCACGACCGAGTGTGTTTTATTTAGCGGGGAAAGGCGCAAGGAAGCTTTTCAACTGGCTAAAGCTAAGCGAGGACAAGGAATTAAGACCCTTTTACAGGATATTCAAGGGGTTCGAAATATCGATGAATTTACCGGCCAATTCGCTGAAGTAACCTTTTTAATAGGAAAGGCTGGAAAGGGGTCGTGAAAATGGAAGATTTGATCACAATCGCCATGCCGAAGGGGAGAATTTTTGAGGAGGCAGCAGAGCTGTTGCGTCAAGCTGGTTATCAGCTACCACCTGAATTTGAGGATTCACGAAAGTTGATTATTGATGTGGAGAAAGAAGGTTTTCGCTTTATTCTTGCAAAGCCGATGGATGTACCTACCTATGTGGAGCATGGGGTTGCTGATTTGGGAATTGCCGGGAAGGACGTTATGCTCGAAGAGGAAAGAGATGTTTATGAATTGCTAGATTTAAATATTAGTGAATGCTATTTAGCGGTCGCAGGACTGCCGAATACGAAAATGAATGATGTTGCACCAAAGGTTGCGACGAAGTATCCAAATGTTGCTGCGCGTTATTTCAGAGAGCAAGGGGAGCAGGTAGAAATTATCAAGCTGAATGGTTCGATTGAGCTTGCCCCTCTAATTGGTCTTGCCGATCGCATTGTTGATATCGTTTCAACTGGGAGAACTCTTATTGAAAATGGTCTTGTCGAGTATGAACGAATGATGACTATCACATCGCGCTTAATTGTTAATCCAGTTAGCTATCGTATGAAGGACGAGCAAGTGAATGAACTGGTTGAAAGAATTGCCGAAGTCATTGAACGAAAAGGCTAGAGTGCTAGAGAAAGGAAGTAGCAGGATGAAAATAAAAAGAGTGTCTGAGTTTGTTTCTATTAAAAGGACCGTTGAAAACGGAACGGACGAACAGCTTCTTGCTGTCAAAGCAATCATCGGAAATGTAAAAAAAGACGGAGATTCAGCTATCCGCATCTATACACAACAGTTTGATGGAGCTTCTCTGGAGTCTTTTACTGTTACAGTTGACGAAATGGCTGAAGCCTATGGGGATATCGATAAAGAAATGGTTTTGATCATGCAGGAAGCTGCTGAAAACATTCGCTCTTATCATCAAAAGCAATTGCGCTCATCGTGGATGACGACAGAAGAAAATGGAACAATTCTTGGTCAAAAGATAACGCCACTTGATTCGGTTGGTGTGTACGTACCAGGAGGAACAGCTGCATATCCCTCTTCGGTATTAATGAATGTTATGCCTGCTAAAGTTGCGGGAGTCGAACGAATCGTTATGGTGACACCGCCGAATCAAAATGGGAAAATTCCAGCAGCTGTTTTGGTTGCCGCTCACCTAGCAGGAGTGAAGGAAATTTATAAAATTGGCGGAGCTCAGGCAATTGCCGCTCTTGCCTACGGGACAGAGACAATTCGTCCTGTCGATAAGATTACCGGCCCTGGAAATATATTTGTAGCTCTTGCGAAGCGTGAAGTCTATGGAGATGTTGATATTGACATGATCGCCGGGCCAAGCGAGATTGCCATTCTTGCGGACGATATGGCGAGAGCAAATGAGGTGGCGGCTGATTTATTATCACAAGCGGAGCATGATGAACGTGCTTCAAGCGTGCTGGTCACAACCTCTGAATCATTGGCGCAAAAAGTAGCGGCAGAAGTGGCAAAACAGCTTGCTGAGCTGCCAAGAAAGGACATCGCTGCTAAAGCGATTGCTGACTTTGGGGCGATCTATCTTGCCCGTGACATGAATGAGGCTGTAAAAGCGGTCAATGAGTTAGCGCCAGAGCATCTTGAAGTAATCACAGAAAATCCTATGGAATTGCTAGGTAAAATTAAGCATGCAGGGGCTATTTTTATCGGACGGTTCAGCTCTGAGCCGGTCGGCGACTATTTTGCGGGAACGAATCATGTTTTACCGACAAATGGAACAGCAAGGTTTTCGAGTCCTTTAAGTGTGGAAGATTTTCAAAAAAAATCGAGCATCATTATGTATAGTGAGGCAGCACTAAAAGAAAATGGGGCAAAAATTGCCACTTTTGCAAGAGAAGAGGGGCTGGAAGCACATGCTCGTGCTGTGGAGGAACGTCTGAAATAATGGAGGCGAATGAAAAAATGGACAGAATTTCAAATATTACGCGTAAAACGAATGAAACGAATATTGAGCTTGCTTTAAACATAGATGGACAGGGAATTTCTAAGCTTGAAACAGGCGTCCCTTTTATGAGTCATATGCTTGATTTATTTACGAAACATGGGCAGTTTGATTTACATATCCAAGCTGACGGTGATACAGAAGTCGATGATCACCATACAACGGAGGATATTGGGATTTGTCTCGGACAGGTATTAAAGGAAGCGCTCGGTGACAAAAAAGGGATTAAACGTTATGGAAATGCATTTGTGCCAATGGATGAAGCTCTTGCTCAAGTGGTCGTTGATTTAAGCAATCGTCCTCACTTAGAAATGCGGGCAGAATTTCCAAGTCAAAAGGTGGGAACATTTGATACAGAGCTTGTCCACGAATTTCTGTGGAAGCTTGCGCTAGAAGCAAGAATGAATTTACATGTGATCGTTCATTATGGTCAAAATACACACCATATCATTGAAGCGATTTTTAAAGCTTTAGGAAGGGCATTGGATGAAGCAACTACCATTGATCCGAGAATAAAAGGAATACCCTCGACAAAGGGGATGTTATAAATGATCGGCATTATTGATTATGGAATGGGTAATTTATTCAGTGTCAGCAAAGCGATGGAGCGGCTTGGAGTCGAATATTTTGTATCCGAGGATAGAAAGGAGTTAGCAGGGGCAGATGCTCTTATTTTACCAGGAGTCGGCTCTTTTAAAGATGCGATGGAGCGTTTAAATGAGACGGGTTTATCCGAAATGGTAAAACAGTATGCCGGTTCGGGAAAGCCAATGCTTGGCATTTGCTTAGGCATGCAGCTTTTATTTGCGCAGAGTGAAGAAAATGGGCTGACTGATGGGTTGGCGCTTCTTCCTGGAAAAGTGATTCGTTTTTCAGGGGAAAAAGCTGGCACGCCTTATAAAGTACCCCATATGGGCTGGAATCGCTTGCGTTTTATTAATAAGTCTCCGATTATCAGCGGAATTAGCGAGGATTTTGTTTATTTTGTCCATTCTTATTATGTCAGTACAGAGGAGCGTAAGGTTGTGATTGCTGACTGTGAATATGATGTCGACGTTCCGGCAGTGGTAGGTAAAGGCAATGTGTATGGGATGCAGTTCCACCCTGAAAAAAGTGGGGGCCTTGGCATGAGTTTGCTGCAAAATTTTATACAATTAGCGAAGGAAAGGACGATCCAGTCATGACTTTTATAATATACCCAGCAATCGATATGCGCGGTGGGAAATGCGTTCGACTCCTTCAAGGGGATTACGACAAAGAAACGATATATGGAGATTCGCCATTTAAGATGGCGCAACGGTTTGTTGAGCAAGGTGCCGCCTGGATTCATATGGTCGATTTAGATGGGGCAAAGGACGGCAAACGGATAAATGACCCGTTTGTACTAGAGGCAGCAAGGCTGAAAGTAAGGGTGCAAATAGGAGGTGGAATTCGCTCGGAATCAGATATCGTTCATTATCTTGAGAACGGCGTGGAACGGGTGATTATCGGAAGTGTGGCGATTTCCAATCCTGAATTTGCGATCGAAATGGTGAGAAAATATGGGCGCCAGATTGTGATCGGGCTTGATGCTAAAAACGGTTTTGTGGCAACACATGGATGGCTGCACACTTCAGAAATGAGGGCGGTCGATGTCGGAAAAAAATTTGCCGATGCTGGTGCGGAAACATTTATATTTACCGATATTGCCACTGATGGAATGTTATCAGGTCCCAATCTTGCTGCCGTTAATGAATTGGCACTAGAAACGAAAAAGGAAGTCATTGCCTCAGGAGGCGTGAGTCAGTTAGCAGATTTAGCTGCTTTAAAGGAATATGAAAAAAACGGGGTGCGCGGCGCAATTGTAGGCAAAGCACTTTATGAAGGAAAGTTTTCCGTGATAGAGGCTTTGCGGGAGGTGCAAAATTAGATGCTGACGAAAAGAATTATCCCTTGTCTTGATGTGAAAGAAGGGCGGGTTGTAAAAGGAATTCAATTTGTGGAGCTTCGCGATGCAGGGGATCCCGTAGAATTGGCGCGATTTTATGATCAACAAGGGGCAGACGAGCTTGTCTTTTTAGATATTTCTGCTTCCCATGAAGGAAGAAAAACAATGGTTGAGGTTGTAAACGAGGTCGCTTCAGAATTGGCTATTCCTTTTACAGTAGGGGGCGGCATCAATTCCTTAGCGGATATGAAACGGATGTTGCGAGCTGGAGCGGACAAAGTTTCATTGAATACGGCCGCTGTTTTGCGTCCTTCACTTATTACGGAGGGAGCGAGTTTTTTTGGTGCTCAATGCATGGTTGTGGCGATTGATGCAAAATTTGATCCGGAGCTTGGTTCATGGAGAGTTTATACTCATGGTGGAAGAAAAGCGACTGATTACGAGGTCATTGCCTGGGCGAAGGAAGCGGTACGTCTTGGTGCAGGAGAAATCCTGCTAACGAGTATGGATTGCGATGGTGAGAAGGATGGCTTTGATCTGGCCCTGACGAGAGCTGTCAGTGAAGCAGTCACTGTTCCAGTCATTGCCTCTGGAGGAGCAGGAAATGCAGCGCATTTTGTCGCAGCTTTTCGGGACGGATTAGCAGATGCCGCCTTGGCTGCTTCTATTTTTCATTATAAAGAAACATCGGTAGAAGAGGTAAAGACATTTTTAAAAAGTGAAGGTGTGAATGTGAGATGAATATCGATAACTTAAAGTTTGATGACGCAGGCCTCATTCCAGCAATCGTTCAGGACGCCATGACAAAGGAAGTTCTCACCCTTGCTTATATGAACCGGGAGTCTTTAAAGAAATCAATAGAAACGAAGGAAACGTGGTTTTTCAGTCGCTCCCGTCAGGAGTTGTGGCATAAGGGGGGAACGAGCGGAAACACGCAGACGATTACGGAGATTAAATTTGATTGTGATCAAGATGCTCTCGTCGTTCTTGTTGAACCGAAAGGACCGGCATGCCATAACGGGACTACAAGCTGCTTTGCTGAAAGTTTGTATGGAGTAACGCATGAGCCCTCTAGCACTCTTGCGGACTATCAAATTTTACACTCCCTTCAGGAAGTCATTCATCAGCGGGAAAAGGCACGTCCAGAGGGAGCTTATACGACGTACCTATTTGAAAAAGGCGTTGATAAAATTCTTAAAAAAGTGGGCGAAGAGTCGGCAGAAGTCATTATCGCAGCAAAAAATCGTGATACTGAAGAGCTGAAATGGGAAGCAGCTGACTTGATGTATCATTTGCTCGTTTTGCTGGAAGAACAAAAGCTCCCTTTTACAGAAGTATTAAAGGTCCTTCGCAAACGGCACGAAGGGACGGATAAATAGGTAAAAAAGAGCAAAGTAGGTCTCCTATTTATCATTCTTATCTACAAGATTTTCAGTCTGTTTTTCAATTACATCGACATATAACTATATTACTAATATAACAATGAGCAAATTATTATTTGAAAAAGGGAATTCAAGGGAGAAGAACTCATAATCTGTAAATTTTGGCAGTGCCTGTGAGGGATAAGTCTGGTAAACACCTTACCAAAAGGCTCGTTTGTATGATATACTTCTTTGGTATATCTTGAGATAGATGGAGGATTTCATGAGTAAAGACTCTAAAGCAACAAAAACAACAGGAACATTGCTGTCGTTCACTCCGACTGGTGAGTATTATTTTGCAAAAGGATTAAAGGCTTACCAACGTCGAGATCATCATAAGGCAATAAAATATTTAGAGCGTGCGATGGAACTTGAGCCAGGGGAACCGATGATTGCTTGTCAATTGGCGATTATTTTATCAGAAAATGCTCAGTATACAGAAGCTAATCGTCTCCTTCATATGATTTTGGAGGAATGGGATGAGCAGATGATCGAATGTCACTATTTTCTTGCCAATAATTACGCCCATCTCGGTTTATTTAAAGATGCGTTCAACCACGCTTCATTATATATGCAGTTAGAAGGGGATGGGGAGTTCGCAGAGGATGCGGAAGATTTGTTGGACCTTTTAATGCTTGAAGGTGAAGAATTGGAAGAGGATTTGTATGAGCAGGATGACTTAATTTCGAAGCAGGAGGAAGCAAGGGAACTGCTTGAAACAGGAGAATTTCAAAAAGCAGCAGTCCTTCTTAAAGAAGTGATTGAGAAGTTTCCAGAATATTGGTCTGCTTACAATAATCTTGCATTGGCTTATTATTATTTAGGAGAGCCGCAGAAAGCGGATCGCATCCTAGATGAAGTATTAGAGAAAAATCACGGCAATTTGCACGCTCTTTGCAACAAAGCGGTGTTTGCTTGCTACGAGAACGATTGGTATTCCGTGAAAAAATATAAAGAGGTTTTAGAAAAAATTAAGCCATTATCCTCGGAGCATCAATTTAAGCTTGGTACGACGTTTGCATTAATCGGCGATTACGAAATGGCCTATTCTTGGCTAAAAAGGCTTTATAAGCAGGGATTTGAAGGGGAGGGTCCTTTTTACTATTGGCTTTCATATTCTGCTTATTATACAGGAAGATTGCAAACGGCTGAAAAGAGCTGGCTGCGGGTTATTCAAATGAATCCGGAAAAAGAAGGTCAAGAGCCGTGGAATAATGAAACAAAACTCTATACTGGAGAAGCGATCAAAAAACAACTAGCAAGTGAACAACTGGAAGAAAGGCTTTTTGGGCTATTTTTAACATCGCTATCAGATGATAAAGAAGAGCTTCTGTCATCATACACTGGCACGACAACCTTAGAAAATGAATATGTACAGTACCTTTTTAAAGAGGAAGGTCGTGCCCCGCTAGCACATAATATAGCTAGTCAATTTTACAGCTTTCATCACCCTACAGATGAAGCTGATCTGTATAAGATGTGGTTTTCGATTGCAAGTGTGATGACTGAAAATCCATCTCTTCCGAAAAATGAGAAAGCCTATGCTTCCGCTGTCGATTATGTTTGGAGAAAGCTTCGTCAAGAAAGAATTTCTCAGCAAGCACTGGCAGAGCAATATGGCTTGTCTGTTACGACGATGAAAAAATACGTAAAAATTGTTACCCAGCTATTGGAGGAATTAAATCGGGCCTAAGGGACCGATTTTTTTCTATTTTCGAATCTCGGCTGACCTTGTTACCTCAGTTTGCATAGAAGAAATTGAGCATAAATATGGACGATGCCGCCATTATTTTATAGGATATGGTTAGTTAGGAAATACTATTCATGTTAATGGGATGCTACTTAAAGGAGTGGGATACTACTATGTCTGATGAAAAAATATATGATGTTATTATTATTGGTGCCGGACCGGCGGGAATGACCGCTGCTGTTTATACATCTCGTGCTAATCTTTCCACGTTGATGATTGAGAGGGGAATTCCTGGTGGTCAAATGGCGAATACGGAAGAAGTGGAGAATTATCCTGGCTATGACCACATTTTAGGGCCAGATTTATCAACGAAAATGTTCGATCACGCGAAGAAATTTGGGGCTGAATATGCCTATGGGGATATTAAAGAAGTGATCGATGGAGAAGAATACAAAACAATAAAAGCAGGTTCGAAAGAATATAAAGCTCGTGCTGTCATCATTTCTGCCGGAGCTGAGTATAAAAAAATCGGCATTCCTGGCGAAAAAGAGCTTGGTGGACGGGGAGTCTCTTACTGTGCTGTCTGTGACGGTGCGTTCTTTAAAGAAAAGGAATTATTAGTAGTTGGGGGCGGTGATTCGGCCGTTGAGGAAGGCGTTTATTTAACTCGCTTTGCTTCAAAGGTGACAATCGTGCATCGCCGTGACGAATTAAGAGCACAAAAAATCCTTCAACAACGTGCTTTTGATAATGAAAAAATTGATTTCATTTGGAATCATACAGTGAAGGAAATCCATGAGAAAGATGGGAAAGTCGGCAGTGTCACCCTTGTTTCAACAGAAGACGGAGCAGAGCGAGAGTTCAAGACAGACGGTGTTTTTGTCTACATTGGCATGATTCCTTTATCAAAGCCATTTGAAAACCTCGGAATTACAAATGAGAATGGCTATATTGTGACAAATGAAAAAATGGAGACAAGTGTGCCGGGAATTTTTGCCGCTGGGGATATCCGCGAAAAAATGCTTCGCCAAATTGTTACCGCCACTGGGGACGGAAGTATTGCAGCCCAAAGTGCACAGCATTATGTAGAAGAGTTGCAGGAATCTTTAAAAGCAAAAGCATAATACGGACTTTTGGGGAAAAATGGGGTTAATGGCGTTTCTTTCTTTTTAACAAACAAAAAAATCGCTATAACTTACCAAATGCGTCAGAATTTACAAAACGTTACTCCCTTTTAATTCTATTGTAACAGTAGTGAAATAAACATTCGTTATGATAAGAATAGAAATTGACCCCCTTTTAAAATATATACACTTGGACGGCACAAGGAAACTTGTGCTCTTTTTTTTTATTTGGCTTTGTTTTATGTGATTTTTTTCGATCATGATTCCATGAAAATGAAATCAGAGGATCGTTCAATGGAGCTTTTATCACTAAAACAATGCCTTAAATGTGACATGTTGCTTGTCTTTTTTGTTTGAGAACCCCTATTCATTGTGGGGATTTGTTAAAAATAGTATAATCAAGTGAAGGGATTGGATTGAGTAATTTTCACAGAGGTTGAGGGAAATTCATAATGATGTGGTGTGAAGTCAGAGGTGGAAAAAATGCAGCGGGTTACTAATTGTGTACTTTTAAAAGACAATAAAGTGTTGTTATTACAAAAGCCGAAACGAGGATGGTGGGTTGCGCCAGGTGGGAAAATGGAACCGGGTGAATCAGTCCGTGATTCCTGTATTCGTGAATTTAGAGAAGAAACAGGCATTTACTTAAAAAACCCTCATCTTAAGGGGATTTTTACCTTTATTATGAAGGATGGAGATCAGGTCTTATCGGAGTGGATGATGTTTACTTTTTTTGCGGAGAATGCAGATGGAATTCATTTAGAGGAATCGGAAGAGGGCAAGCTAGCATGGCATCCTCTTGAGGAAATCAAAAAATTACCAATGGCAGAGGGAGATTATCATATATTGGATTATATGGTGCAAGGGCAAGGGATTATTTACGGCACCTTTACTTATACAGAGGATTTTAAACTTTTGCAATACCGCTTAGACCCAAGCTAAAAGGAGAAATGGCACTATCCTTTTTAGCATTCTCAGCATATTTTATTAGAAATCGTGCTGGTCATTCCCTTCAACCGTTGTGAAATTTACTCAAAATTAATTCTATCGAAGTTAAGTAAAACTTTGTAGAAAACATAATCTATACGAGATAAACCTGAAAAATAGACTTACCATAACTACAAACGGCACTCGATTGAAAGAAGTGAATGGGGGAATGTATATGAGTACCGGAGCAGTTAATGATACACAAATGGTCATTATTACGGGAATGTCAGGTGCAGGAAAAACAGTTGCGATTCAAAGCTTTGAAGATCTTGGCTTTTTTTGTGTAGACAATTTACCGCCAACATTATTGCCTAAGTTTCTTGAACTAATGAAAGATTCGGGCAGCAAAATGAACAAGGTTGCCTTGGTGATGGATTTGAGGGGAAGAGAATTCTTTGACCATTTGTTTAGAGCGCTAGATGAACTAGCAGAAACCTCTTGGGTGGCGCCACAAATCTTGTTCTTAGATGCGGATGACAGCTGCCTCGTTCGAAGATATAAAGAAACTAGAAGATCCCATCCTCTTGCTCCATCAGGTTTGCCTCTTGAAGGAATTCAGTTAGAAAGAGAGCTGTTAGAAGAGTTAAAAGGGAGAGCTCAAATCATCTATAATACTTCAAAACTAAAGCCGAAGGAACTGCGTGAACGGATTATCCAAGAATTCTCTGCCAATAAAAAGTCAACTTTTACTGTCAATGTTATGTCTTTCGGATTTAAGCATGGGATTCCCATCGATGCAGATTTAGTTTTTGACGTACGTTTTCTACCCAACCCTCATTATATCGACCATATGCGGCCGAAGACGGGACTTGATGAAGAGGTTTACAACTATGTTTTAAAGTGGAATGAGACGAATAAGTTTTTAGAAAAGGTTACGAGCTTACTAAGCTTTATGCTCCCTCATTATAAACGCGAAGGAAAATCACAGCTTGTGATTGCAATTGGCTGTACAGGTGGACAGCACCGTTCTGTTGCCTTAACGGAATACCTGGCTCGTTACTTTGAAAAGGACTACCATACTCGTGCTTCTCACCGAGATATTGAAAGGAGAAAGGAAAAAACAACATGACCAAAAACGGACAGCCCAAAATTGTCATCATCGGAGGCGGAACCGGCTTGCCTGTGTTATTAAGAGGATTGAAAAAGTATCCCCTTGATATAACGGCTGTCGTGACAGTAGCCGATGACGGAGGAAGCTCTGGACGTTTAAGGGATGATTTGGATATCCCTCCACCAGGTGATATCCGCAATGTTTTAGCAGCCTTATCCGACGTAGAGCCACTGATTGAAGAGATGTTTCAGCATCGTTTTAAGACGTCAAATGAACTTTCAGGCCATTCTCTTGGCAACCTGATTCTCGCTGCCATGACATCGATTACAGGTAATTTTGTTCATGCAATCCAAGAAATGAGTAAAGTGTTAAATGTAAATGGACGGGTCTTGCCGGCGGCTGCCGAAAGTGTGATTCTGCATGCAGAAATGGAGGATGGAACGATTGTCTCAGGTGAGTCTAAAATTCCTTATTCAGGAAAGAGAATAAAGCGTGTTTTTTTAACTCCAGAGATTGCCCATCCATTGCCAGAGACAGTTCATGCGATTAGACAGGCGGACTTGATTATTATTGGTCCTGGCAGTCTGTATACGAGCATTTTGCCTAATCTTCTCGTACCTAAATTGGGACAAGAAATATGCCGAGCTAGGGCGAAGAAAGTATATATATGCAATCTTATGACCCAAGCAGGGGAAACATTAGATTATACGGCAAGCGACCATGTAAAAGCTTTATATGATCATATGAAGAGCAGATTTTTAGACACGATTTTAGTGAATAGTGAAAACATCCCGAGCTCGATTTTAGAGCGTTATAGCGAGGAGTATTCAAAGCCTGTTCACTTCGATTTTACTCAATTATATGAACTGGGGCTTGAAGTAGTGCAAGGCGAGATCATGACCTTGGAGAATGGTGTCATTCGCCATGATACGAAAGAAGTCGCCAATATTTTATATTCAATCTTATTAAATGAAACCAAAAAGAGATTTAAAGCGTAAATAAGTGAATCCGTGTTGATTCAGTTTGTTGTGCTTTAGGGGGTATAGGGATGTCATTCGCTTCAGAAACAAAGAAGGAGCTAACAAACTTAGAATTAAAGGATTGTTGTGGCAAGGCTGAATTATCAGCCCTGATTCGAATGAATGGCTCCTTATCCTTCTCCAATCGTAAGCTTGTTGTAGATGTTCAAACGGAAAACGCTGCCATTGCTAGAAGAATTTACACATTACTGAAGAAAAATTACAATGCACAAGTCGAATTATTAGTTCGAAAGAAAATGCGGCTCAAAAAGAATAATGTGTATATCGTAAGGCTTTCACAGCAAGCGAAAGAAATATTAGAGGATTTAAAAATTCTTCAAGAAGGGTTCGTATTTGCCCATGATATTTCCAAGGAATTAGTGAAAAAGAAGTGCTGCAAGCGCTCCTATCTCCGTGGTTCATTTCTTGCCGGAGGTTCTGTTAATAATCCGGAGACGTCTTCCTACCATTTAGAGATCGCTTCTTTGTACAAGGAACATAATGATGCCTTATGTGAATTAATGAATTCCTTTGAGTTAAACAGCAAAACATTAGAACGGAAAAAAGGCTATATCACCTATTTAAAGGAAGCGGAAAAAATTACGGAGTATTTAAATATCATCGGTGCTCATAATGCATTGTTAAAATTTGAGGACATCCGCATCGTACGAGATATGAGAAATTCCGTTAATCGTCTAGTTAATTGTGAAACAGCGAATTTGAATAAAACGATTGGAGCAGCGTTAAGGCAAGTGGAAAATATTCGTTTCATTCAAGAAACAGTCGGCTTAGATATTCTGCCAGATAAATTACGAGAAATTGCTGAACTGCGAGTTGCCTATCAAGATGTTACGTTAAAAGAACTGGGAGAAATGGTTTCGGGCGGTCAAATCAGTAAATCCGGCATTAACCATCGTCTTAGAAAAATTGACGAAATTGCTGAAAAGCTAAGAGCTGGTGAACCAATTCAATAAATGTTGAAGTTCATTTTTATATAGAGAAAAAAAGAGAGAGACTTTTCAGGGAGGAAGAAGGATATGGTAGAGAAAAAAGTCGAAGTCAAATTAAAGACGGGGTTGCAGGCACGTCCAGCTGCCTTGTTTGTCCAAGAAGCTACACGTTTCTCATCAGATATCTACATCGAAAAAGACGGCAAGCAAGTCAATGCTAAAAGCATTATGGGGCTTATGAGCCTCGCCATTAATTCCGGCGCAAATATTACCCTAATCGCTGAAGGCAGCGACGAACAAGAGGCGCTAGAAGCACTCGCCACATACGTGCAACAGGATTAAACACTTGATTGAGGGGTCTAAATAACGGAAAGAAGCTGCAAGAAGCGATGCTGACGGCAGCTTCTTTTTTGTGCAGAGGGCAGAAAATTAAACCGGCGAATCTCTGCAGCACAAGCACCCTGTCCCTGCTTTATCGCTCCCACAGCTCCCTTTACAATCCTATTTTCCGCCTGACGGAGCATTAATTAGTATTTGATTATGCGGAGAAAAGAATCGGAGTGTGTCTTGATGGAGCGTTCATGAGGATGTAATTAAGCGGAAAGTATCGGAGTGTGTCCTCATGAGGTGTTCAAGAGGACAAGAAAAGAGAAAAAAGGGAAAATGGTGTCCGCATGAGGTGTTCATGAGGACAGGAAAAGGGAAAAAGGGGAAAATCGTGTCCGCATGGAGCGTTCATGAGGACAGGAAAAGGGAAAAAAGGGAAGAGCGTGTCCGCATGGAGCGTTCATGAGGACAGAAAAAGAGGAAAAAGGGAAAATGGTGTCTGCATGAGTCGTTCATGAGGACAGGAAAAGGGAAAAAAGGGAAGAGCGTGTCCGCATGGAGCGTTCATGAGGACAGGAAAAGAGAAAAAAGGGAAAATGGTGTCCGCATGGAGCGTTTATGAGGACAAAAAAGAGGAAAAAAAGGGAAAACTCGTGTCCGCATGGAAAGGGAGAAGGGCTAATAGCGTCTGCTCCCTCTCAAGCAAAAAGCTGAAACGGCTTGAATACAAGACATTTTAGAAAGAATCATATATGAGGTTTTTATCAACGCATAAAAAAGACTGTTTCCATCAAGCGTAGTTTTAAATCGCTTAATGGAAACAGTCTTTCAATTACAAAGTTATTTTTTTTCGTTTAATGTGTTGCGAGTAATGATATGGTCTACTAGGCCGTATTCTTTAGCTTTTTCAGCAGTCATGAAGTTGTCGCGATCCGTATCCTTCGCGATAACATCAAGCGGTTGACCTGTACGCTCAGATAGAATCGTATTAAGCTTTTCACGAAGGAATAAAATGCGTTTTGCTGCAATCTCGATTTCCGTTGCTTGCCCTTGAGCACCACCAAGCGGTTGGTGAATCATGACTTCAGCGTTTGGAAGAGCGTAACGCTTACCTTTTTCACCAGCTGCTAATAGGAAAGCACCCATGGAAGCAGCCATACCGATACAAATTGTTTGCACATTAGGCTTTAAATACTGCATCGTATCATAAATCGCCATACCAGCAGTGATACTGCCACCTGGGCTGTTAATGTAAAGAGTGATATCCTTTTCAGGGTTTTCAGCTTCTAAGAAAAGTAATTGAGCAACAATGGAGTTAGCGACATTATCATCAATCGCACTTCCAAGCATAATGATGCGATCTTTTAAAAGGCGGGAATAAATGTCATACGCACGTTCACCACGATTAGTCTGTTCAATAACTGTAGGGATCAAATTCATTTTATGTTCCTCCTTTAAATGGTTATAAATTCTGTCAGAGAATCTGTAAAAACAAAAGTATGCACCTTTAAGACAAATACTACTGTTATGTAAGTTATGATACACTGATAGTCAAAAAAGGTCAAACAATTCGATTGGATCTTGAGCAAGATTTCTTCGACTTTTTTCACCATTAGAAAATATGTATTGTCCACTTCTCATCATAACCAAACTGAAATGATTTAAACACAACGGATTGTAAGGGCGATGAGAATTTTCTCACTTGAAAAACAGGCAGACATGGCATATAATAGGGAAGCGTCCAAAATTGGCGCATCGTTAATTTGCCCTCGTGGTGCAACGGATAGCACGTAAGATTCCGGTTCTTAAAATGGGGGTTCGATTCCCTCCGAGGGCGTACTGTATGTTTTAGAGAGTTAGATTAAAAAGCGTCAATCCCAATAGTATCAAGGGATTGACGCTTTTTTGCTTTTTGTGGAATCCTAATAAAAACATGAGTTTTCGAAATCATTTTGTATTTTTTGCATTTTTTCCATTTGATTTTTAAGCTTCAATCAGTTGTTCGGGTGAATAATACATCCAGTATTTATTTCACTGCTTATAAATTTTGATGGTGTTTGAAAAGAATTATGAAATAAAAAAATAGAGGAACTACCTCTATCCATTAATAAAACAAGTAATAAGGTTGATTTGCATAATAGGCATAACAATCAGGTCTACAGTTACAAAGTCTTGGTCTGCCAAGATCGTCATAACAAGTGTCGCAGCACCATTGCATGAAATGGTGGTGTAAAGGATGAACAAAAACCACAAGCAATCACCTCAATATATTTAATAGTTAATTAATTTTATGAATTTATTGAGGATCAAGTACTGTAGGTTCAAGCCTGTTTACAGAAAATCCGATAAAAATTAATAACACTCAGCGTTGGGTTCAATCGGTAATTGATCTGCTATTTTGGGTTCTACACAACAATGACGAAGCTAAACTTGTCTTTCGAAAATTATTTCCATCGTCAGACCTGACCAGCTGCAGCATAAGGAGGACTTATTAGTTATTTTTAGCCTCCAACTTTCCTTTGCATCGTTATGGATAATTGTATGGTCATCCTCTTTCTGTTTTCCAGTTGACTCACCTACATGTATAGCAAATTTATAAAAAATTACTTCTCACTGATGTTTACTAAAAAGCTTACTGACCCTATCGAAGTTTATTCGAACATGAGATGCTTATTTAATAAACATAATGAAAAAAGTTATATAGGTATAAATGCAATGTCAAGTATGAAAAGAATTGTCCTTGTACGGCACAGATCATTCCAAGAAAATCCTTTTCAAAGGATATAAGCCGAGTTTTTATAACAAAGGTAAGCAAGGAGTTTCGCTATAGATAAAAAAATATGTAACTAAAATCCACCAATAAGCTTTATTTGATATAAAATTAATATAAACAAACTGGCCTGTTTTACGGAGGGATAACATGAAAAGAACTGAGTAAAACATGAAGTGGATAAAGCTTTTATCTCTTCTTGTTTTATAAATTTTATATGTCACCTGTTTAATCAATCTTCCATGTAAAAAACGAGCTTACAGAATTTTAATTACTAATTGGAGTAATGATTATTAATATTTTATTTTTCGCTCTTTTGTTCTACATGAAAATCGATCCCCCTAAATAGAAAACCCCTTCAACATTAATGAAGAGGTCTTTCAAAAATTAGTTCAAAATAGGCAGCTGAACCATAACCCTTGGTTGAAGGAGCAAATATTTGGATGAATCTCCAGCCTTCTACTGCATGTTTATGAATCACATCTTGGTAATCTTCTTTCGGTTTGCTTTCAAACATACTCATACCTAGGTCAACCTTAACAAATTTATATTCGTACATTCATTTTACCTCTCGATTATTAGTTCATTTATGGAGCGGAAGGATTGTGTTTCTAAGCTAATGGAGATTGAGATAAAAATAGAGTTCTTATTGTTTATTTTTAGGACGGTCAAAATACAATGCCACGAAAACACAAATTGCGATTGGAACCCAGAGGATATAATCCATATATACACATCCTAATTATAGCGTATATAATATATATCGATTAGGAATAGAAAAAGTTTCATTTATTAAAAAAACATAGTGGAAGACAGTGATATTTTGATAATATAAATTTTTCAAAAGGAAGATTTAAGTGAAGAATAAATTTTCAATTGGAGAAATGGCCAAGCTTCATAATACGATAAGTTTCATTTTTTGACTCAACCTCTCATCTCAACAAAATAATATTTCAATTCACCAATCCCCACAATTTAAGGTAAAATAACAGTAAGGGGGGATATGAGATGGATTTGAAGCCTGGTTTATGGCAACAGCAAACTTTGAAGTTGACGATGACGCAAGAATTATCTCAGGCGATTGCCTTATTACAATATTCCACACAAGAGCTGACTTCTTTTTTGGAAGAAAAGGCGAATGAGAATCCCCTGTTAAAAATTGAATCTGAACATGTTCGGACGATGGATCCACGGAAGGATCGTTCTAAGAGAACGACGATGAAGGTGGAGAAGGATAAGCAAAGCTGGATCGAACAGATTGGAACAGATAATAAATCATTGGACACGTATTTATTGTCGCAAATAAATATAAAGCAAGTCGATGAACAAAAACGACTTATTATTCAAGAAATGATTTTTTACATTGATGCAAATGGCTATCTTTGTGCGACAGTAGATGAAATTGCTGAAGATTTGCGCAGTACAAATGAGGAAGTAGCAGCGTGTTTAAGTATTATACAAAGTTTAGAGCCGGCTGGAATTGGGGCAAGGGATTTAAAGGAATGCTTGTTGCTGCAATTGCAAAGACTTGAAAAGAGATATGAATTGGCAGAAACCATCGTGAAGGAGCATTTTGCGCTTTTTGCTGAAAAAAAGTGGAAGGAACTCGGAAAGCTTTTAGCGGTTACACCCGGAGAGATTCAGCAAGTGTTTGATTTTATTCAAACATTGATTCCGCGACCAGCGCTTGCTTTTCAGAATGATAAAGCGATTTATATAACGCCGGATGTGGTCGTTAAGCGTGAGGGTGAGGCGTTCACGATTAGTATTTTTGATGAAGTTTTACCTAAAATAAGCTTTAATGAAGAGTATTATAAACAATTTTCTTCCTATAAAGACAAGCAGGTTAATCGCTTTTTGCAAGAAAAGCAGCAGGATTATTTTTGGATTGTCAAGGCGTTGGAACAGCGAAAAGAAACGCTCACAAAAGTAGCGATAAAAATTGTAGAAAAGCAGCATGACTTTTTTATGAAAGGACCAGCCTATTTAAAGCCGATGACGATGAAGGATGTAGCCGAGGAGATCGGCGTCCACGAATCAACGGTCAGCCGCGCTGTAAGGGAAAAGTATGCGCAAACTCCATTTGGTTTATGTGAATTGAAGTATTTTTTTTCCAGCACGATTCAAACAACTTCCAGTGAAAATGCCTCGTCACAACAAGTGAAGGACATTATCTCGAAGCTCGTCGCCGAAGAAAATAAGCAAAAGCCATTGTCCGATCAAGAAATTGTCAAAGAGCTCAGCAGTAAGCATGGAATAGTCGTCTCTAGGAGAACGATTGCAAAATATCGCGATCAATTGGGCATTCCTTCTTCTTCAAAAAGAAAGCGCTATGAAATATGAAAATTATGAAAATAAGGGGATTAAGGTGAAAACAATTGTAAAACTATACACAAGAAATGGCTGTCACCTTTGTGAAAAAGCGAAGGCGATTCTTTTAAAATTGAAAGAGAGATATGATTTTCAATATATTGAAGCCGATATTGACAAAAGCGATGAGTTAACTGAAAAGTACGGAATGATGATACCAGTAGTAGAAATTAATGGAGAAGAGGTCCAGTTTGGGCAAATTGATGAACTTTTTGTTGAACAGGTATTAAGGGAAAATAATTCAAGCTATTTAAGTTGAAATCTCAGATCACCTCTGCTAAAATGAAAGCGTGGCAAGGGTGATTTTTTTTGACTCAAGCGGGACATTATATGTCCATAGGGGACAAAAAAAGACCACTCGAAAAAAAGGAGCAAATCATGAAATATTCATTGATTGACATTCAAAAAAGATTATTACCTGATTTACTTCCTGTTATGCAAAGAAGATTCGACATCTTGCAGTACATAAGTTTGATGGAGCCGGTTGGGAGAAGGAGTTTATCCGTAAGCTTAGGGATAACGGAAAGAATTCTCCGGGCTGAGGTTTCGCTGCTGAAAGAGCAGAATCTTATTCGTATCGCTAACGTGGGGATGAGCTTAACTACTGAAGGAAAAAAGGTATTAGAGGGACTCACGAATACGATGAGAGAGCTTAAAGGTCTGAATTCATTGGAGATTCAAGTGAAGAAAAGCCTTGGTGTGGGAAAAGTCATCATTGTATCAGGAAATAGCGATGATTCCCCTTGGGTCAAAAGTGAATTGGGCAGGGCATGTGCCATTTGTATGAAAGGCATACTTGCAGGAGAAAATATTATTGCTGTTACTGGGGGTACGACCATGGCTGCTGTTGCAGAAATGTTGACTCCTGAATTAAGCAAGGAAATGGTTTTTGTCCCTGCAAGAGGTGGGATTGGCGAAGATGTACAAAATCAAGCTAACACCATTTGTGCGAAGATGGCTGAAAGAACACAGGCCAAACACCGTGTTCTCTATGTTCCTGATCAGGTAAGCAGTGAAATGTATCAAACGATTGTGAAAGAACCGCTTATTCATGACGTACTAACCTTAATTAAATCAGCTAACATTGTTTTGCACGGGATTGGAGATGCTATTACAATGGCGGAACGTCGAAAGACAAGTCCTGAGGATCTGGCGAAGCTGATTGAACGTAAAGCAGTTAGTGAGGCATTCGGTTATTACTTTAATGAAGCGGGGGAAATCGTTCATAAAGTCCATACAATTGGAATGCAGCTGGACGATTTAGCAAATGTTGAACATGTCATTGCGGTAGCTGGAGGAGCTTCGAAGGCAAAAGCGATTCGCTCCTATATGAAGCAAGTGCGGCCAAATACGATTTTAATAACGGATGAGGGCGCAGCAAAGGAATTATTGAATATGTAAATTTCACAATGTGAATTTTACTTAATCAGGCTAAAATTTTAGCCTAATTTATAAATTTGAGGAGGAAAAAATAATGGCAGTAAAAGTTGGTATTAATGGTTTTGGTAGAATAGGTCGTAACGTATTACGTGCAGCTTTAAAAAATCCTAATGTTGAGATTGTAGCAGTTAATGACTTAACTGATGCAAACATGCTTGCGCACCTTTTAAAATATGATTCCGTACACGGAATTCTTAACGAAGAAGTTTCTGTTGACGGAGATTCTTTAGTAGTAGGCGGCCACAAGATTAAAGTTCTTGCTGAACGCGATCCGGCTCAACTTGGCTGGGGCGACCTAGGTGTTGAAGTCGTTGTTGAATCTACTGGTCGTTTCACAAAGCGTGTAGACGCTGCGAAACATTTAGAAGCAGGTGCAAAGAAAGTAGTTATCTCTGCTCCAGCATCTGATGAAGATATTACAATCGTTATGGGTGTTAACCATGATAAGTACGATGCAGCAAACCATCATGTGATCTCTAACGCATCTTGTACGACAAACTGTTTAGCTCCATTCGCTAAAGTTCTTAACGATAACTTCGGCATTAAGCGTGGTATGATGACAACTGTTCACTCATACACAAACGACCAACAAATTCTTGATTTACCGCATAAAGATTACCGTCGTGCACGTGCAGCTGCTGAAAACATCATTCCTACAACAACTGGTGCTGCAAAAGCTGTATCTTTAGTATTACCTGAATTAAAAGGTAAATTAAACGGTGGAGCAATGCGTGTTCCAACTCCAAACGTTTCTTTAGTAGATTTAGTTGCTGAGCTTGATAAAGACGTAACGGTTGAAGAAGTAAATGCTAAGCTTAAAGAAGCTGCTGAAGGCGAATTAAAAGGAATTCTTGGTTACAGCGAAGAGCCACTAGTATCTGGTGACTACAACGGTAACCCTAATTCTTCAACAATCGACGCTCTTTCTACAATGGTAATGGAAGGCAGCATGGTAAAAGTGATCTCTTGGTATGACAATGAGTCTGGTTACTCTCACCGTGTTGTAGACCTAGTAGATTATCTTGCACAAAAAGGTCTATAATTTAACCATTTTTTCATAAAGTTCTTGTCAAAATGAATTGGATATTCACATTTGTAGTCTATAATGGTAAGGGAAAGGGTGCATAAATTTTCCACCATTTGTGCATGGCTATAAAGTGTTAATAGGCCGAATAACGAAAAAGCGGGGAGCGGGGAAGATTCCCCCTCTCCTTTTTCTATGTAATCCCCGATAACAAGGAGGTCTCAAAATGAACAAGAAGAGTGTCAAGGATATTGATTTAAAAGGGAAACGCGTTTTTTGCCGAGTGGATTTTAACGTGCCGATGAAAGATGGGCAAATTACCGATGAAACTCGCATTAAAGCGGCGCTTCCGACGATTCAGTACTTGGTTAATGCAGGTGCGAAGGTCCTGTTAGCGAGTCATTTAGGTCGTCCAAAAGGTCAAGTCGTCGAAGAGCTGCGCTTAACTCCAGTAGCGAAGCGTTTGTCTGAATTGCTTGGCAAAGAAGTAAAGAAAACGGACGAAGCTTATGGTGAAGCAGTTCAAGCTGAAGTAGCAAAGTTGAACGAGGGCGATGTTCTTCTTCTTGAAAATGTTCGCTTCTATCCTGGTGAAGAAAAAAATGATCCGGAATTAGCGAAAAGCTTTGCTGAGCTAGCAGATGTGTACGTCAATGACGCATTTGGTGCTGCTCACCGTGCTCATGCTTCTACCGAAGGAATCGCACACCATTTGCCAGCGGTTTCAGGCCTCCTAATGGAAAAAGAATTAGACGTACTTGGTAAAGCGTTGTCTAATCCTGAAAGACCTTTTACAGCGATTATTGGCGGAGCGAAGGTTAAAGACAAAATCGGTGTCATTGATAATCTTTTAGAAAAAGTGGATAACTTAATTATTGGCGGAGGGCTTGCTTACACATTTGTAAAGGCTCAAGGCCATGAGGTTGGGAAATCTCTTTTAGAAGCGGATAAGATTGAGCTAGCGAAAGAGTTCATGAAAAAGGCTGAAGATAAGGGCGTTAAATTTTTAATGCCAGTTGATGTGATCGTAGCAGATGACTTTTCTGAGGATGCTAATACAAAGGTTGTTCCAATTGAAGAAATTCCTGCAGACTGGGAAGCACTTGATATCGGACCAAAGACAAGTGAACATTATGCAAAAGTGATTGAAGACTCAAAGCTTGTCATTTGGAACGGACCGATGGGTGTATTTGAATTGAATAAATTCGCTGGTGGTACAAGAGCGGTAGCAGAAAGCTTAGCTGAAGCAAACGATACATATTCTGTAATTGGTGGAGGCGACTCTGCAGCTGCAGTTGAAAAATTCCATCTTGCGGATCGCATGAGCCATATTTCTACAGGCGGTGGCGCTTCCTTAGAATTTATGGAAGGGAAAGAGCTGCCGGGTGTTGTTGCTCTTAATGATAAATAAGAGGGCTCTTCTCTTGTTGCTATTTAAAGAAAATTAGTTCGATCTGGAGAGTCGATTCGAGAGCTTCAAATCAATCTTTAGTGTTAAAATCGGCTACTGAGTGTTTATGAAAATAGCCAATAAGTTGAAAGGATGAATTCTTTTGCGTAAACCAATTATTGCAGGAAACTGGAAAATGCATAAAACGCTCTCTGAAGCGAAAAGCTTTTTGGAGGAAGTAAAAGGCTTAGTGCCAGCAAAAGAAAAAGTGGACTCTGTTATTTGTGCACCTGCGTTATTTTTAGATAGTTTAGTTGAACTTTCGAAGGAATATGATGTGGAAATTGGTGCTCAAAACATGCACTTTGAAGAAAGCGGTGCTTATACAGGCGAAATCAGTCCTGTGGCCTTAGCTGATCTAGGCGTAAAATATGTCATTCTTGGACATTCAGAACGTCGTGAAATGTTCAATGAAACCGATGATGCTGTAAACAAGAAAACATTAGCTGCGTTCAAGCATCAGTTAACACCAATTGTTTGCTGTGGTGAAACATTAGAAGAGCGTGAAAATGGGCAAACAAATGAGCTTGTTGGAAATCAGGTGAAACAAGCGTTAGTTGGGTTAACGGAAGAGCAAGTGAAGCAAACGGTTATCGCCTATGAGCCAATTTGGGCAATTGGAACAGGTAAATCTTCGACTGCAGAGGATGCCAACGAAGTATGTGCGCATATCCGCACCGTTGTCGCTGAACAATTTTCTCAAGATGTGGCGAATGCTGTCCGCATTCAATACGGCGGTAGCGTAAAGCCTGCTAATATTAAAGAGTATATGGCACAGCCTGATATTGATGGGGCCCTCGTTGGGGGAGCAAGCTTAGAAGCAAGCTCATTCCTTCAATTATTGGAGGCAGGCCAATATGAGTAAAGCACCTGTAGCATTAATTATTTTGGACGGGTTTGCTTGTCGTGATGAGGTAAAAGGGAATGCCGTTGCTCAAGCAAACAAGCCCAATTTTGATCGGCTTTGGAAGCAATTCCCCCATTCTCATTTAACGGCTTCTGGTGAGGCTGTTGGTTTGCCTGATGGGCAAATGGGGAACTCGGAAGTAGGGCACTTAAACATAGGGGCTGGACGAATCGTCTACCAAAGCTTAACTCGCGTAAATTTGGCCATTCGCAACGGAGAATTCGGCGAAAATGAAACCTTTAATGATGCGATTAACCATGTGAAAAAAAATGGCACAAGTCTTCACCTTTTCGGGTTGCTTTCTGATGGCGGAGTGCACAGCCATATTCAGCATATGTATGCTTTGCTAAAGCTAGCGGCAGATAAGGGAGTGGAAAAGGTGTATGTTCACGGCTTTTTAGATGGTCGTGATGTTGGACCACAAACGGCACCTACATACATTAAGGAAGCTCTCGAAAAAATGAAAGAGTATGGAGTCGGTGAGTTCGCAACGATTTCTGGTCGTTACTACTCTATGGACCGCGATAAGCGCTGGGAGCGGGTTGAAAAATCATACCGAGCCATGGTGTATGGTGAAGGTCCAAGCTATACGGACCCATTACAATTAATCGAGGATTCTTATGAAAAGGGAATCTACGACGAATTCGTTCTTCCTTCTGTGATCACAAAGGATAATGGCGAGCCGGTCGCAACGATTGAGGATAATGACGCTGTGATTTTCTATAATTTCCGTCCTGACCGTGCGATTCAAATTTCCAATACGTTCACGAATAAGGATTTCCGTTCTTTTGATCGTGGACCGAAGCATCCGCATAACCTTCATTTTGTTTGTTTGACTCATTTTAGTGAAACAGTAGATGGTTATGTTGCATTTAAACCAACAAACTTAGATAATACTCTTGGTGAAGTGTTATCGCAAAACGGGCTGAAGCAGCTTCGTATTGCCGAAACAGAGAAATATCCCCATGTAACGTTCTTTATGAGTGGAGGGCGTGAAGCGGAATTTCCTGGTGAAAAGCGCATCTTAATCGATTCACCAAAGGTTGCTACATATGATTTGAAGCCAGAAATGAGCGCGTATGAAGTAACAGATGCTTTATTGGCTGAAATTGAAGCTGACAGTGTTGATGCGATTATATTAAACTTTGCGAACCCTGACATGGTAGGGCATTCTGGAATGCTTGAGCCAACGATTAAAGCTGTGGAAACAGTTGATGAGTGTCTTGGTCGCATCATGGATTTAATTTTACAAAAGGGCGGCGCCGCGATTATTACGGCTGACCACGGAAATGCCGATGAAGTCATTACGATGGAAGGCAATCCGATGACTGCCCACACGACTAACCCCGTTCCGGTTATTGTGACGAAGGAAGGGTTAGAGCTTCGTAACGATGGTATTCTTGGAGACTTAGCTCCAACGATGCTTGATTTATTGAATTTGCAAAAACCTGCCGAAATGACTGGTACGAGCTTAATTAAAAAATAACTTTTTTAGGAGAGATGAACATGCCTTATATCCAACATGTATATGCACGTGAAGTGCTAGATAGCCGTGGTAATCCAACTGTAGAAGTAGAAGTATTAACTGAATCTGGTGCGTTTGGTCGCGCTTTAGTACCATCTGGTGCTTCAACTGGTGAATACGAAGCCGTTGAGCTTCGTGACGGTGACAAGTCACGTTACCTTGGCAAGGGAGTTCAAAAAGCAGTGGATAATGTGAACAACATTATTGCTGAGGAATTAATTGGTTTAGATGTAACAGACCAAGTGGGCATTGACCGTTTAATGATCGAATTGGATGGTACTGAAAACAAAGGAAAGCTAGGAGCAAACGCAATTCTTGGCGTATCTATGGCTTGTGCTCATGCAGCAGCAGATTTCGTAGGTCTTCCATTATACCGCTACCTTGGCGGCTTCAATGCGAAGCAATTACCAACTCCAATGATGAACATCATCAACGGTGGTTCTCATGCTGATAACAACGTTGATTTCCAAGAGTTCATGATTTTACCTGTTGGTGCGCCAACTTTCAAAGAAGCAATCCGTATGGGTGCTGAAGTATTCCACGCATTGAAAAAAGTTTTATCTGGCAAAGGTTTAAATACTGCTGTTGGTGACGAAGGTGGATTCGCGCCAAACCTTGGTTCTAACCGTGAAGCACTTGAAGTTATCATCGAAGCAATCAAAGCTGCTGGCTATGAGCCAGGAAAAGATATCTACCTTGGTATGGACGTTGCTTCTTCTGAATTCTTCAACAAAGAAACGAAGAAGTATGACCTAGCTGGTGAAGGCCGCACAGGCTTAACTTCAGCTGAAATGGTTTCTTTCTATGAAGAGCTAGTAAATGAATTCCCAATCATCTCAATCGAAGACGGTTTAGATGAAAACGACTGGGAAGGTCACAAACTATTAACTGAGCGCATCGGCGGCAAGGTTCAATTAGTTGGAGATGACTTATTCGTAACGAATACGAAGAAGCTTGCTCAAGGAATTGAACAAGGCGTAGGTAACTCAATCCTTATCAAGGTTAACCAAATCGGTACCCTTACTGAAACCTTTGATGCCATCGAAATGGCAAAGCGCGCTGGTTACACAGCAGTTGTCTCACACCGTTCTGGTGAAACAGAAGACGCAACAATCGCTGACATCGCCGTTGCGACAAACGCTGGTCAAATCAAAACAGGTTCCATGTCTCGTACAGACCGTATCGCGAAGTACAACCAATTACTACGCATCGAAGACGAGCTTGGCGATTTAGCTATCTATGATGGGTTGAAGAGCTTTTATAACTTGAAGAAGTAAAATTTGATGAGGCGGTCCCTTTGGAGGGACCGCCTTTTTGGTGGGTTTTTGTGCTATTTAGACGTTTCGCCGATATATTGATTTTTTCGCCGATAAAACCTATTTTTCGCCGATATATTCTGATTTTCGCCGATATATTTAAATAATCGCCGATATATCTATTTACGCAGTCTTTAGTTTCAAGGTTTGAGATACTTTCTACCTTTATTAGCTCCTTTTGTTGGTAGGTTCAAAGATTTTAATAGTCTTTTTGCAGTATCCTCGGACTCCAAATGCACAAAATCTCGAAATTGTTTATTGGTTATGGACGCACCGAACAAATGAAAATAATCCTCTACAGCAGAGACATGCGCATTTTTGTCTTTTGTTCTACACTCGCTGCAAAACCATGTCCTGTTTTTCCTTATCATAGGTATCCGTTCGCATTGTGGACACCGGACTCCAGTTAAAATTTCACTCTTCCTCAGCCTGTACTTCTCCAGTGCATCAAATTCCTCTTCCACATGACTTTTTAACAGCCGTTTGCCTAAATTTCGTACCTCTTTTGGATCAAATAATTCAGTTTGGAACATGCGATCTGCTTCAGCTATTTTATCCAATAAACTATGCCCATGAATGACTTTTTTCAGAGCTTGGCGGTTCTGTGGATTTGTTTTCACGATCGTGGAGGGATTACTAATGACGACAAAGTAATCGGTAGGTAGAGAAATGTTACGGGAGTGAAAAAAACTTTTTAATTGCTGCTGATGCCATTTTGCTTGAGAGATGGGATCTTGAAAGCCTTCTTCTTTTTCGTTTGCGATGCGGATCATTTGATTGAAGGAGTCATCGAAGAAAAGCGTTCCGAAGAAGTTTTTACATTCGAGGATGAGGGCGAAGCGCGTTGTGAGGAGAAGGTGATCCATTTGAAAATGGGACTTTCCACTAGGGAGACGGAGAGAATGAAAGAGATAAAACTTTTTATCTGGTAAAAAATTAAGGTAGTAGGCGACAGCTTTTTCTCCTCGATACCCTTTTAAGAAACGGGCATAGTCCGCTTCAATTTCGGAATATTTTGGGTGGGATTCGTGTAGCCGTCGGAGCAAGCATTCAAGAGCAACAACTTTAGCGGGGATCATCAATTTTTTAATCTGCAATAGCAACACTCCTTTTTATTAAAGTATTCGCCAACTGGATTTAAACTCCTCTATTGTTCAAAAATTTAAAGTATGATAAAATATAAGATACTGTGAAATGTTCGTTTCAGGAGGTGGACTTCATGCATACTCTATTTATTACATTATTAGTTATTGTATCAATTGCTTTAATTGCTGTCGTACTTTTACAATCAGGAAAAAGTGCAGGCCTTTCAGGTGCCATCTCTGGTGGAGCGGAGCAGCTTTTTGGAAAGCAAAAGGCACGTGGACTTGATTTAATTCTCCACCGCGCTACCATCATTTTATCTGTGTTATTTTTCATTTTAACATTTGTTGTCGCTTATTTAGGAGTTTAGAAATATTTAAAACCTGACCATCAACAAGTTGGTCAGGTTTTTTCGTGGGGTTCAACGTTGGGGTTAAAGCTCGACGCTTTGCTTGGTGGCTTAACCTCAGCGGATAGCAAAAAAATATTTACGATTAGCACGACATATATGCGATGTTCCGTTTAGTATTGCTCAAATCGTCGAAAGCGCATAGTTGCCAGGAGTAGGCATAATATCGTTAAAGCACTTGTTGTTAAAATGACGGTTAAGCTATTCTCTAACAGCTTTCCGTTCATTAGGATGGCGGCAGCATGTGCCCTGAGATTGGTTGGACTCCAGGCGGTAAATTTGCTGAAAAGGTTGCTTATAACGGAAAGCCCGCCTACGGTCAAAACACTAACTGCTGCGATTCCGCTTGCAGACTTGAGCAGCGTACCGGTTAAAATCGTTACAGAGATGAGAAAAATGATCCAAAGACTATAGATGAGAAAGCTAGAGAAGAGGAATTCCCATCTGACTGGCTCAAATAACAGGTTTGTGTAATAAAAGGTAAGCCCGTAGCTTAATACAAACGCAATAAGAGCAATCAATATTTGACCTGTCCATTTGCTAGCTATATATTGAAAGGCAGAAACTGGGCGAACCATAACGAGTGTTAACGCTCTGCTTTGGCGTTCATTTGCGATCACACCCATAGCTGCAAGAACGAAGAGCAATGAGCCGACCGTTCCGAATTGACTTAACGTAGCTGCTAAAACTTCTGAGCCTGGAGGAGTAGGAATTTCGATCACGGTTCCTTCAGGTAAATTTCCCGCGCTTTCCAAAATTTGTGGCATATAATAGGTCGTGATTGGCTGTGAGATGCCGATTATCATAAAGGCAATCGGAAGCCAAATCCATTTTCCGTTTCGGAAATTTTCCATTAATTCTTTCTGTAGTAGTGTTATAAATGTTCTCATTGGTTCATCACCTTCATATAAGCATCCTCTAGAGAATCCTGTAAACGTTCAAAATGTACAAGGGTGCGCTTTTTTTCCATAAGTCTTTGCAAGAGTAGATTGGTGTCAAAAGGGTCTGGAAAAAGGGTTACAGTGCTTGCGTCAATATACTCAACCATGACAAGATCCTCGAATACATTTTCCAAGCTTTCTGCTGTTTTAATTTGAACGGCCGAGGAGGCCTGACTATTTTTAAGCGAGTCCAAGCTTCCGTTCCACATAATGCTTCCTTCTTTCAAGATTATGACCGAGTCGCAAACTTGCTCGGCGTCATGAAGAACATGGGTTGAAAAAAGAATGGTCATTTCGCGCTTTAATTTGCTTAAGATTTCAAGAACGTCTCGTCTGCCATTGGGATCTAGAGCGGATACAGGTTCATCCAAAATTAAAAGATCTGGCTCATGCAAGAGTGCCTGAGCAAGTCCAAGCCTTTGCTTCATCCCACCTGAGAAACCACCGATCCTTTTGTTTCGGACATCTTTTAAACTGACGAATTCTAGCGTCTCCGTAATTTTGTCTTCAAGCATTGTTTTCGAGAGCTGTGATAGCTTTCCGGCAAATTGTAAAAATTCTTTGGCGGTCATCCATGGAAAAAAAGTAGGATGCTGAGGAAGAAAGCCAATTCGCTGTCTGAAATCGGTAGATGCAGCTTTAGCAAATTGGATTTTCCCAGAAGTGGGAGCTAGTAATCCCGCTAGCATTTGCAAGGTCGTTGTTTTACCGGCTCCATTTGGACCGAGTAGTGCTACACATGTCCCTCTTTCGATTTGAAAAGAGATTCCTTTAACTGCCTGATGTTGTTTATATGTTTTCGTTAAGTTCTGAATATTAACTAGCATGATTTTGGCTCCTATTCTATTCTTTTTTTGGTCCTATAATGAAATAGAGTATCGGTCCAAAGATGCTAATGGAGACAATGATCATACACCACATCCATTTCGGCCCGGTCGTTTCCTCCTGTTTGAGACAGTTCACTAAAGCTGCAATTGCAAGGATCGCTTGTAAAATTAGCAAGGGCGTCACAATAGCCCAGTTGATTTCTCCCATTTTAATCACTCCTATTTTGTTTTCTTTTGTTAGGAAGGATGACGAATAAGAAATAGAACACGGTTGGCATCGGGATTTGGATGAGCCCCCATATTCCCCAAAACCATGGATAGCTTCTTCTTTTTTTGGCGTCAATAAAGAGCAGAATGCTTTGTGCTAAAACGAAAGGTAAGAGTAATAACAAGATGAATAATGTTTGTTCATTCATGATAAAATTCTTCCTTCCGAAGGGTCTTTTTTAAAAAGAAGAAAAGTATGGGGGCTCCAATGAGTGCAACAATTTGTGTCAGAATAAAAATGACAGGTGCTTTAAGTACAGCCACCGTGAAGATGCTCAAAATAAACAGTGCAGTCAAAATAAAGAGACTTAGTTCTTTGCGGAATGCTCTCCTTTGTTCCATTTTGGCGATGATCAGCTGTTCTTTAAGCTCATGAGTGGACGGAGTCGAATGGTTGCTAAGTTTATCGAGCTGCTCCCAGTCTTCTTTTAACTGTGTGAAGCGTTCTTTTTCATTCATCGTTCCCACTCCTTTCGTAAACGTTGTATTCCAATGTGGACCCTTGATTTGACGGTGCCTGTACGAATGCCAAGCATCCTGCCAATCTCTTCATAGGTATAGCCATAGTAATGGTGAAGTAAGATAGGTGTTCTCACATCCGCATCGAGTTGGTTGAAATCTGTAAATGTGTCACTCCACTCAACAGCTCTAGAATTGGCGACCCAGCTTAACTGACGTGAGAGGCTTCGTTCGATACGGTCTATCTTTTTCCGTTCTCTTTCTTGCTTGCGGATAGCATCAATGTAGAGACGGGATGCAATCGAAATCAACCATGTTGAAAATTTTGCTTTCCCTTTAAAGGAAGAAAGATTGGTATAACATTTAATCATCGTTTCTTGAGCCAGTTCTTTGCTTGCTTCTTCGTTTAAGGTAAGCTTTAGTAAGTATTTAAATAAAAAAGAATAATGCCGATGAAAAAGAAGGGCGAATGCCTCGTCGTTTCCCAGCTTTGCTTTGTGTATGAGGGATATATCATCATCTTGCTCCACGTAGATGCCTCCTTTCTGTCTGCACATCTATAAGACGATGGATTCTTCTCTTGCGTTCATTTTTTTTTCAAATTTATTTCATCATGGCATAGATTCACCCAAAAAACGAATCTTGCTTTGCGCTAATAAGAACGAGTCACCATGCTAAACCTGAGTCCTTTCAGTGGATTGAACCGACTTCGATTGTTTAAACTAAGAGAGGAATGTTTGTGATAAAGGAGTATACACATATGAAAATTTCTCAACCAAAGCCCTTTCTATTTGAAAGAGGAAAAAGAGCAGTTTTATTTTTACATGGTTTTACCGGAAATAGTGCTGATTGCCGTATGATGGCTCGTTTCCTTGAAAAAAAAGGTTATACTTGTTATGGACCGCAATATAAGGGGCATGGTGTTCCGCCAGAAGAACTTGTCCATACTGGACCAGATGATTGGTGGCAGGACGTCATGGAAGGATATCATTTTTTAAAAAATAAAGGCTACAATGAAATGGCCGTTGTGGGGCTTTCACTAGGTGGCGTATTTTCTTTGAAATTGGGTTACACTGAGCATATTAAAGGAATTGTACCGATGTGTGCACCGATGTTTCTTAAGAGTGAAGAAGTCATGTACAAAGGAGTTCTAGAATACGCCCGCGAGTATAAAGAGCGGGAAGGAAAATCAGCGCAACAAATCGAGGAAGAGATGGAACAATTCCAAAAGACGCCAATGAAGACGTTAAAGGCGCTGCAAGAATTGATTGCTGAAGTCAGAAAGAACATCGATATGATCTACGCACCAACTTTTGTTGTCCAAGCACGCCATGACAAAATGATCAACACGGAAAGTGCTAATATTATCTATAACGAAATAGAATCGCCAGAAAAAGAAATCAAGTGGTATGAAGAATCTGGTCATGTTATTACCTTTGATAAAGAGAAGGATCAGCTTCATGAGGATGTGTTCAGGTTTCTAGAATCACTAGATTGGGAAGAATAATGATAAGAGGAGGGATATAATGGATGATCCGATAAAGCAGCATATAGACAAGCTTCTTCATTATATGGAGGATGAAGCGTATAAGCCACTGACCGTTCAGGAGTTGGAATCTGCGTTTGGAATTGCCGATTCTACTGAGTTTAAAGAATTTGTCAAAGCCCTTGTGATTATGGAAGAAAAGGGTCTGGTCGTACGGACGCGCAGCAATCGCTACGGTCTTCCTGGAAAGATGAACTTGATCCGTGGAAAGCTGACAGGCCATGCGAAGGGATTTGCCTTTGTTATTCCTGATGAACCAGGACTGGATGATATTTTTATTCCACCGAATGAGACGAATAACGCTGTTCACGGTGATACTGTTTTGGCAAGAGTATCAACAGAAACCTCCGGTCAAAGACGTGAAGGAACGATCGTGCGAATCATTGAGCGTGGGATTAAACAAATTGTTGGTACATATACCGAGAGCAAGCATTTTGGCTTTGTCATCCCCGATGATCAAAAATTTGCCAGTGATGTCTTCATTCCGAAGGCTGCTTCGAAGGGAGCAGTAGAAGGCCATAAAGTGGTCGTCAAAATAACGACGTATCCCGAAGGAAGAAAAAGTGCGGAAGGAGAAGTAATTGAAATTCTTGGTCATAAAAATGATCCAGGAGTCGATATTCTTTCTGTCATCCATAAGCACGGGCTTCCCGGGCCATTTCCAGATGATGTCATCGAGCAAGCAAATGAAACTCCTGACTCTATCGATGAAGAAGAGATAAAAAATCGTCGCGACTTGCGAGACGAAATGATCGTCACAATTGATGGTGCAGATGCAAAGGATTTAGATGATGCCGTAACTGTGACAAAGTTGGATAACGGAAACTTCAAGCTTGGCGTTCATATTGCCGATGTTAGCTATTATGTGGAAGAGGGTTCCCCGATTGATAGGGAGGCAGCTGATCGTGGGACAAGTGTCTATTTAGTAGACCGCGTCATTCCGATGATTCCGCACCGTCTATCAAATGGAATTTGTTCTCTCAACCCAAAAGTGGATCGGTTGACACTATCATGTGAAATGGAAATATCGCCTGATGGTCAAGTCGTGAATCATGAGATTTTTCAAAGTGTCATTAAGACGACGGAACGGATGACGTATAGTGATGTGAACAAAATTTTAACAGACAAAGATGAAGAACTGATCGAACGCTACAAGCCGTTAGTGCCAATGTTTGAACTTATGGAGGAGTTGGCACAAATTTTACGCGATAAAAGGATGCATCGTGGAGCGATCGACTTCGATTTTAAAGAAGCAAAGGTTCTTGTCGATGAGGATGGGAAGCCAACAGATGTCGTTCTGCGTGAACGTTCCGTTGCTGAACGCCTCATTGAAGAATTCATGCTTTGTGCAAACGAAACGGTGGCCGAGCATTTCCACTGGCTCGATGTTCCATTTATTTATCGCGTTCATGAGGACCCGAAAGAGGATAAGCTGAGAAGATTCTTTGAGTTTATTACGAATTTTGGCTACATTGTCAAGGGAACGGCTAATTCGGTTCATCCTCGCGCATTGCAGGAAATCATTGAAGAGGTGCAAGGGAAACCGGAGGAAATGGTTGTCTCTACCGTGATGCTACGTTCAATGCAAAAGGCAAAATATGATCCGGAGAGCTTAGGTCATTATGGCTTGTCGACTGAATTCTATACGCACTTCACATCGCCGATTCGCCGCTATCCTGATACGATTGTCCACCGTTTGATTCGTACCTATTTAATCGAAGGAAAAATGGATCAGGCAACCCGCGAAAAGTGGGATGCACAGCTGCCAGAAATCGCTGAGCATACTTCGAAAATGGAACGCCGAGCAGTGGATGCGGAGCGGGAAACAGACGAGCTGAAAAAAGCGGAGTACATGGAAGATAAAATTGGACAAGAATATGACGGAATTATCAGCTCCGTCACCAATTTTGGCATGTTTGTCGAGCTCCCGAACACGATTGAGGGACTTGTCCATGTTAGCTATATGACCGATGATTATTATCGTTATGATGAGCGTCATTATGCGATGATTGGAGAAAGAACCGGCAACGTATACCGCATTGGTGATGAAATTACCGTTCGTGTTGTCAAAGTGGACAAGGATGAGCGTTCGATCGATTTTGAAATAGTCGGTATGAAAGGAACTCGACCAAGACGTCCAGAAGAAGGCGCTCGCAAGGTTTTCAAAACAGGAAGCTCTGAAAAGAAACCACGCAAGGGCTCTGGAAAACCAGATGGACAAAGAAAGAAGAAAAAGCATTACGAAAATGCGCCAAAAGCCAAGCGGAAAAAGAAAAAGTAAGGGGAAGGAGCCAATTAATTGGCTCCTTTTCCGGTTGATTTTGTGGATATCGGCGATTTTTTTATTATATCGGCGAAAAATGAGATTTATCGGCGATTTTTGCAATATATCGGCGAAAACCGTGTTTTATCGGCGAAAACCGTGTTTTATCGGCGAAAAAATGAGTAAATCGACGAACCCCATTTTTCCGCCTCGCATTTGAGACTGCGCCGCTTTTTTGTTAAAATAAAGAGCAGTATGTTAGGGGGAAATCATATGCCTAAAGGCGCCGGTAAGGTTATTGCCCAAAATAAAAAAGCGTATCACGACTATTTTATCGAAGAAACGTTTGAAGCAGGAATTGTTTTGCAGGGCACAGAAATTAAGTCGATTCGAGCAGGGAGAGTCAATCTGAAAGACTCCTACGCTCAAATTAAAAACGGAGAAATGTTTTTAATGGGAATGCATATCAGCCCATATGAGCAAGGCAATCGTTATAATCACGATCCGCTTCGCACGCGAAAGCTACTTCTTCATAAAAAGGAAATTAATAAGCTAATCGGGGAAACGAAGGAAGCTGGGTATTCGATTGTTCCCGTTAAACTTTATTTAAAAAATGGTTATGCGAAAGTATTAATTGGTCTTGCTAAGGGTAAGAAAAAGTTTGATAAACGTGAGGACTTAAAGAAGAAGGAAGCCAAACGTGATATTGAGCGTGCGTTCCGCGAAAGACAAAAGATGTAAGGTTAGTCAAAACATTTTTTACAGAACCTTACAATTGATTTAGAGCATGTTTGTGATATAATAATAACTGTCACCAAGAGTGACGCAAACTGATAGCTCATCTATTTCGAGCATTCCGTTTCATTCCATCGTCTTGTTTGTGTGAAAGACCATAAGCAGACATTTAATGTTTAGCGCAGGCTCAGGAACAATCCTTCCGAAGGTTTAACAACAAGCCTTCATGTCGGTGCATGTGCCGAGAAAGGGAGCCTTCCGCTTCTCTAACATGGGGACGCTACGGATTCGACAGGGGTAGTTCGAGCTTAGGTTGCGAGTCGCGGGGATCGGCCGCGTACCAACGTCAAAGCCAATAACTGGCAAACAACAAAACAACTTCGCTTTTGCTGCTTAATTAGCGCATAGCGGTTCGCCCCTCCATCGCCCATGTGGTAGGGTAGCGGACTCAACTTTAGTGGGCTACGCCGGATCCCACCGTCTGAGGGAGAAGGAAGAGAATAACCAGACTAGCTGACCGGGCGCCAGTCGATAGGCAGATGGCTCAGCGAAACACGAATATATCGACTACACTCGTAGATGCTTAAGTGCCGATATCTTTGGACGTGGGTTCGACTCCCACCGTCTCCACCAAATACATATTTGGTGGTTTTTTATTTTGTATGTGACTTAAAGCATAAGTTTTCCGTTTGGAAAGCTTATGCTTTATTTTATTTTAGGAAAATTTATGCTTGAATATTTAAAGAACACTCACCTTTCGATGGCATATTATGGGAGAATTCTATATTTTTAATGTGGAAAATAGGGAAACTATATTATTATTTACACGCACATTCTGGTGAACCATTAGAACAAGTTTTATAATTTTGTAGAATAGAATGATGTTTTTTAATATAAAATCTATGCAAAGCTTAGAAGAACAATCCGTAGGTGGAAATTTATTCAAATTTTTTATTTCTTCATTTAACAATTGCTCTATTATACTTTTAAAAGTTGCTATCTCAGTAGAATTACTAAATTTACAATTGTTAGGAAATCTTTTCTAAAATTATTTTCCTCTATAATTCCCTCCTAAATATCTTTCCTGTTAACCCGTTGCTTCAATTTTTTAAATCAACGCACAACAAGATTTAGAGAAGATTCTAAATCGATGAAATTTTTATTAATATACTTAGAAAAATATTTCGAGCTTTTTTTCTGAAGAAAGCAAAAATGTTTACGTCTAATAATGTATAAATTGTAAAAATCTTAAATTTTTTGTAGAAGGAATTTTATGGAATTTGTCTAATATTGTTAAAGAGTAGATAGTTCATCGGAGGGAACAAATGTATTTAGCTAAATTAAATTTTGTACCTAAGAGAAGCGATTTTCCAATCAACGAAATAGAAAGACATTTAAGGGAAGCTATGAGTTTAGAGAAACCAAAAAGTCTAAATAGGATCGCTGAAGATGCAGGTTTTTCTACTTCTACTGCTAATGCTCATTTCCCTTTACTGTGTAAGGAAATCAAAAGTAATTTTGGTTTATATAAAAAGCAATTAAGACATCAAAAACAAAAAGAAATTGAAACACTATTAAACTTTTGTCTTGATAAAGAAACTCCCATAAGCTTGGCCCAGTTTTCAATAGAAAGTGGCTTTACACTTAGAACAATAAGAAAGTATGCTCCGAAGCTAAGTAAAAATGTTGCCAATAGATTTAAAGAATACAACTCTTATTCAAAAATTGAAAGAATAAATTCAATATCAAAAGAAGTTGAAGTGATAGCAATGTTAATAAGGCCCTATAAAATAAGGTCAACCAGAAATATTTTCTTATCTGGTTAACCTTATAATACAAAAGGGTGCTATTGTTCAGTAAGAGTAGTTGCTTTTTCAAAGAATCAGGTTATTTGAATCTTCATGAGAAGTAATGGAGTTCCAGATGATAGTGAAAATATTATATAAAAAATTTGAGTTTTTTTAATTATCTGGTTTAAATTTGAAATTATTCGAATTAATTGTTTATTGCAAAATAGAAGTGCAGAGCTTTGCAAGAGGAAAATGCAGAGTCCTGCACTATTTTTATAGGCAGGGAAAATAAAAAAAGACTTGCCAGTCACCCCAAGTCCCTCTACTGTAATTGATGTCGAATCAATTTAGAGTGGAGGAAAAGAAAGGATGCTAGCAATGTCTGATATTAATTGTATCAAACACTTAAGAAACAACAAAGGTTTATCTATTACCAAAATTGTATTTGGCAAGCAAAAAATGTATTAAACGGCATTTAAAAATGTACCACTTGCCAACGCATAGAATTAACCTTGTATAATTGATTCTTTGTAACGGTGGCTATCCCCGTTAAACACGATT
>NZ_SWLZ01000001.1 GCF_005502275.1 Robertmurraya siralis | reverse complement strand
AATCGTGTTTAACGGGGATAGCCACCGTTACAAAGAATCAATTATACAAGGTTAATTCTATGCGTTGGCAAGTGGTACATTTTTAAATGCCGTTTAATACATTTTTTGCTTGCCAAATACAGTTAACAAAAGAATACAGGTCATTTTTTTCAACTTACTTCCTCCTTGTTTATAACTTCATTGATAAGTATGAAGGGAATTTTCCAGTAATTCCATAATAACATACATAAATAGTAAGCTAATCCTTACTTGTTCTGTCTTTTTAAAAGGTTGTATTAAACAATATTGTTGATAAAGCGATTTTAGGCTCATTCCGTGTGAAACCAAGGTTTCATACGGAATGAGCCTAAAATCAACACCGATATACAACAAAACCTAAAAAAATGATTTCTCGTTTGAATGCTCCAAATGAGAATGTTCAAATCTTACTTTTCTGGGTCAGTTTGTTTTTTTAGAGGATTTGACGGGTTACCACCTGACTTATTATTGTAAAGGAATTTTTCTTTACACCAAATGATAAAAATTGAACATTTCGAGATTTTTAATAGTGAAATTAAATGAATACAACACTAGTTGTTAATTATAAGAAAAATCAAAGAAGCATTTAGTTTAATTTTCAGAATAACTGTTATTATAATTTTTCGTGTTTTTTGAAGAGGTAAAGGAAATATAAAGCACGATAATAATACAGAATAATAGAGTGATATGAAAAAGGAAATGAAGCGTATTTGGAACAATTCCATTCATTACTGGAAGGAAAGAATGGGTATCTCCAAACATTTGATTATATCTTTCGACTTTTTGTTCTGCACCATACCCAAATAAGTAAGGAATCCACCAGGATATTAGCACTCCAACAAAAATACATAACTGGTGGATTATTAGCCAAAGTTTAACCCAAATTGGATACCTTTTTCCCATAAATTTAACTAACAAGCCCATTAATATTAAAATTTGCCCTACATTAATCAATGTAACAGTGATTAATTCATTATATGAATTTGCTTCTCTAATGGCTTGAACGTCATTAAATGAACCTAAAGGAACCCAATCTTGTACGATCATAAAAAAAAACATAAAACTAAATCCAGCCAACAATAGTTTTTCTGAAATACGTATTTCTTTTTTCACAGATTCCCTCCTATAAAATAACATACATTACAATTACAACAACTACAATTTAGCACATACAGATAACTCTTTCTATATCCCTAAGGTCTAATTTAATGTAAGGCTTAGGTCTTAAAATTTAGAGTATTTTAATTTAATGCTACAACGCCAACTCTGTTCCTATACATCAATTCTTCTCCTTTTGAAAGAAACACCACCATTCGTATAGGTTCAACTTGAAATGAAAAATCACTGGTTAACCATTTTTTAATCTCTACTTTCATAATATTAATAAATTCTACTTTATCGGCACTACGGAATTACTTGTGTAACCCCATTTGTTTAAAGCTAAATAAAAGCGTTATGCTAACTCAGATACTTTGATCTCCAAAAGTCTCCCTCTTAATCAACTGAAGCATCAAAATAACATCCTTTTTTATGCACACGAACATTCTTTCGTGTATATTTAAATTATTCTAATAAAAGGAGATATTCTTGATGAATTCTATTGATTTAATTATTTTAAACTTTAATGAAATTAGAAGAAGAAGTATTAAAGTCTGGACATCTATTCCTGATGAGAAACTCCAATGGAAGCCAGATGACGAGGCAATGAGTTGCCTCGAAATGATTAGACACATACTTGAAAGCGAACATTACTATCACTTAGCAATCAAAAACAAAGGGAGTTTGTCCGTTTTCAATTCTCCTTTTGAAAATCGTCCCTTTACCACAGTAAATGATGAACTGAATTATGCTGAACCTTATAGAAAAGCATTTCTGGATACAATCAAGTCATTTTCTGAAGAAGATTTAGAAAACATTAAGATTGACCGTTCTGACTCAGGTTACATAAGAGACTTAGGTGACATGTTATTACGTGTTGGCTATCATGAATCTGTTCATACAGGTCAGTTATTAGATTATTTAAGAACAGCAGGTATTCCAAGAGTCCGTATCTGGGATTAGTACACTCAACTGGTGCTACCATAAATTGTGGAGCGCCTATTATATTTCATAAGTTAGTTCCGAGCTCCGGCAATACTTTTTTCCAACTGCGAAACCTCCTTACTCTTTTGTTTAATAAAATAGCTTATTACGAATTTTTATCTACAAGCTGCGTAAAATATTAATGGACGTTAAGCGAATCATCTACTTTCCATATAAAAGAGGTGATCGCAATGAAGTTTGTCTTTATATTCTTGATTGTCAAGAAAAGTATTATTAGTTCCATTATTAATTGGTTTAAAGAGTTTTTTAAGTAAGCAATGCTTAAAATTTTGGGCCTTCGTCCAATTTTGATTCGCGGGCCCGGGTTTCTCAAAACTCGGGTCCGTAATATAATTAAATTAATACAGCTAAAATAACTTTATTAATGATCCAAAACAAAGACTCCTGATAAACTCCCATCTCGGCTGCCACTGGATTAATCCACAATACCTCTTGGGCTCTCTGCCCCTGCTACTGCTGTCACATCCATTGTTTTAATATATCGGACGAGCATATCTCGAAAGCAAGACTGGAGTAGGAGGGAGTTTAATACATTAATTAAATTAATTCGGTCATCTATGAGCACTACGGAGAGTTTTTTTAATACCACGCTGTAAGTTTTTTGGAACCCAAGGCCAAACCCATGGTTTCTTTTCACAAACAAAAAGCCCCTGACGCTCAGAGCGCCAAAGGCTATAAAGATTAATACATTTGCATATACTGCTCTCTTTCCCACGGATGGACTTGCGTTCTGAACATATCCCATTCGATCTCTTTTGCTTCTAGGAAATGTTCTAAAATATGTTCTCCAAGTGCAGCAGTCATGACTTCATCTGCTCTAAGCTGATCCAATGCTTGCGCCAAAGTAGCAGGTAAATCTACAATTCCTTCCTCAATGCGCTCTTCTCTTGACATCACGTAAATGTTGCGATCAACAGGAGCCGGAGGAGTTAAGTTATTCTTAATTCCGTCAAGACCAGCGCTTAACAGCACAGCCATTGCTAAATATGGGTTAGCAGATGGATCGACGCTTCGTACCTCAACACGAGTGCTTAGACCGCGAGAAGCTGGGATCCGAATTAATGGTGAACGGTTTCTAGCAGACCATGCTACATAACATGGAGCTTCATATCCAGGTACTAAACGTTTGTAAGAGTTAATTGTTGGGTTTGTTACTGCTGTAAACGCTGGTGCGTGTTTAATGATACCAGCAATGAATTGACGAGCTGTATCACTGAGTTCTAAGTTTCCAGTTGTATCAAAAAATGCATTTTTACCGTTAGTAAATAGCGATACGTTGCAGTGCATCCCAGAGCCGTTAACACCGAATAATGGTTTCGGCATGAATGTAGCGTGTAAACCATGCTTGCGAGCAATCGTTTTTACTACTAGTTTAAAAGTTTGGATTTGGTCACATGCAGTGATTGCATCTGCATATTTGAAATCAATTTCATGCTGACCAGGTGCCACTTCATGGTGAGAAGCTTCGATTTCAAAGCCCATTTCCTCTAATTCTAGTACGATATCACGGCGACAGTTTTCCCCTAAATCAGTTGGAGCTAGGTCGAAGTAACCACCGGCATCATTTAACTCAAGAGTCGGGTCTCCTTTTTCGTCTAACTTAAATAAAAAGAACTCTGGCTCTGGTCCCAGATTGAAGTCAGTGAAGCCTAACTCTTCCATTTCTTTCAAGATACGTCGTAAGTTATTACGTGGATCTCCTAAAAATGGAGTGCCGTCTGGATTGTAAATATCACAAATTAAGCGTGCAACTTTTCCTTTTTCAGCAGTCCAAGGGAAAATGACCCATGTATCCAAATCAGGATATAAATACATGTCGGATTCTTCGATTCGAACAAATCCTTCAATAGAGGATCCGTCGAACATCATTTTATTGTCCAACGCTTTTTCGAGCTGACTGATAGGAATCTCCACATTTTTGATTGTTCCTAAAATGTCAGTGAACTGCAGGCGGATAAACTTTACGTTTTCCTCACTCGCCATTCTTTTGATATCATCTTTAGTAAACTTCGCCATTCTACTTCCTCCCTATTTTTACTTCTTGTTGGCCTCTCCCAACTAGTGACATGCTAGGAAAAGCTTTTATGACTTAAAAAAGCGAGACATATCTCCTTGACGAAGGGAAGAACGGTTGAAACGACCAGCTTGCATCATTTCAGCCCTTAAAATCCTCCTCAATTCATCATCAGATAATTCACGTCTTACTTTTTTAGCTTCTTTCTCCATCTCCTCAGTTACTACTTCTTTCTCCTTCACAGCAAAAAGTTGTTTAATTCCAGCAAGATTAACTCCTTGATCAATAAGATCCTTGATCTCAAGCAGAAGGTCAATATCATTAAGAGAAAACATTCTCCTGTTTCCCTCTGTTCGCGCCGGAGAAATCAATTGATGTTCCTCATAGTAGCGGATTTGCCGAGCAGTTAAATCAGTTAATTGCATCACAATTCCTATTGGAAATAGTGGCATCGTACGACGAATTTCACTTCCGCTCATGCGATTTTCTCTCCACCTTTCTATCATGCTTTTATTATATTTAATGTTAGGTTTTCTGTCAACAGATGTTAGGTTATATTACATGATTTTTTTAAATATTATTTTTCTTTGATCTTTTGAGCTATTTACCTAGTATTTTTCATCAATACTTAGGAGCTTCTTTTCTAATAAATGATTTAGTGCGATGCAAATCGCTATTTTGACATGTGAATATGTTAATCCCCCTTGAACGTATGCCACATATGGTGGACGGGTCGGTCCATCAGCGGTAAGTTCTATACTCGCTCCTTGGATAAACGTGCCTGCTGCCATAATGACATCATCTTCATAGCCAGGCATATAACTCGGATATGGTGTTACATGGGAATTAATAGGAGAAGAAAATTGAATGGCTTGGCAAAAAGCAACCATCTTCTCTCGCTCATCAAACTGGACAGACTGGATTAAATCCGTTCGCACGGCATCCCACTTTGGATTCGTATTCATTCCCAGCTTTTCAAGCGTGGCCGCGGTCAGGATCGCTCCTTTTAATGCTTGACCAACGATATGCGGTGCCATAAAAAAGCCCTGATACATTTCTTGTAGACTATAAAGAGAAGCCCCTGCTTCTCTACCGATCCCAGGAGACGTAAGTCTATAAGCACAAGCCTCGACCCATTCCTTTTTGCCGACAATATAACCGCCGGTTTTAACAAGACCGCCACCTGGATTCTTGATCAGTGAACCAGCCATTAAATCTGCGCCGACATGACATGGTTCAATCTCTTCCACGAATTCTCCGTAACAATTATCAACAAAGACGACAACATTCGGATTAACCTTTTTTACAAAATCAATCATTTCTTTTATTTGCTGAACTGTAAATGACGGTCGATTCGCATAACCTTTAGAGCGCTGAATACCAATCATTTTCGTATTGGGCTTCATCGCTTGTTTAATCGCGGGGTAATCGATATCCCCTTCTGCCGTTAAAGGAACACTATTATAAGAAATTCCATATTCCTTCAGTGAACCAACCCCACTTCCCCTAATACCAACGATTTCTTCGAGAGTGTCATAAGGCTTCCCTGTTATGTACAGAAGTTCATCACCAGGTCTAAGTACGCCAAAGAGGGAAATGGAGATAGCGTGAGTTCCTGAGATGATTTGAGGTCTAACTAGCCCAGCCTCACCGCCAAACACCTCTGCGTAAATATCTTCTAATGTATCTCGGCCAATATCATCATAGCCGTAACCGGTTGAGGGATTAAAATGAGAATCACTCACACGATGATGCTGAAAACTTGAGAGCACTCGAAATTGGTTGCGATCGATTCGTTCATCAATCTCTTTATGCAGATCCTGCACTTGCGCTTCTACTTCTTTCATGATTTTTTCTAACTGCTTCCCATATGTTAATTGCTGAAACATGCTGTTCTCCTTCTATATATCAAATATCATTTTCATTTAATCGAATAGTGATAAAGTTGGCCAAGAATTTGATGATCAGTCAAACAATAGCCTTTGCACACATATAATTGTTTTTCTTCATGAAAACGAAGCTCTCTTAGTATGGTATCATTCTTTAATTGCGCTAACAGCTTTCCTTCTGTTGATGGAACCTCCACATGGTAAAATTCCATTGCTTGCAATACAATTTGTTCAATTTGTTTTTTTAACCGCATGCGATCTTGTTCATCAAACGCACTAATTAGGATTGTCTCAGTCTTGGCAGTCGGGACAAAATCACCGTGCTGCTGATCCTTTTTATTGTAAACCGTTAGCTGAGGAATTTGCTGAACTTCTAAATCCTCCAATAATTTATGGACCGTTTGCTCATGTTGAAAGTAATCCTCATTCGACATATCAACAAGATGAAGAATTAAATCTGCTTCCTTCACCTCCTCAAGCGTTGAACGGAAGGCGGCGATTAGCGTTGTAGGCAAATCTTGGATAAAACCAACCGTGTCCGTTAAAAGAGTTCCAAAGCCACTTGGCAAAATCATTTTTCGTGTCATTGGATCAAGCGTTGCAAATAATTGGTTTTCTTCAAATGCATCAGCTTCTGTCAGACGGTTAAATAAGGTCGATTTCCCGGCATTCGTATAGCCAACGAGTGCAATTTGGAACGCTTTGTTTTTCTTGCGTCGTTCACGATAACGATCACGATGCTGGACAATAACACTAAGCTGGGTCTTGATATCATCAATTCTACGGCGAATATGGCGGCGATCACTTTCAAGCTTCGTTTCCCCAGGTCCCCTTGTCCCAATTCCAGCTCCTAATCTTGACAGTTGAAGTCCTTGACCACCGAGTCTTGGTAGGAGATATTGAAGCTGAGCTAATTCCACCTGTAGCTTTCCTTCCTTTGAACGGGCTCTCGTTGCGAATATGTCCAAAATTAATTGTGTTCGATCAATAATCCTCCCCTCAAGCTCTGCAGAGAGATTTCGCACTTGACTTGGAGACAGCTCATCATTAAAAATAATCAGTTCGGCCTCAAGCTCTGCTTCCAATGCTTTTAATTCTGCCACCTTCCCCTTTCCTATGTATGTAGACGGATGAATCCGTTCTCTTTTTTGCGTTAACTTCGCAGCTACCTTTCCCTTTGCAGTTTCTGTTAATGACTCAAGCTCTTCCATTGAATATTGATAGCGAAGATCATCCTCTGTTGTTTGACAACCTACAAGGATCACTCTTTCAATACTCGCTTCCTGTTTTGACAAATCATTTCCTCCTGTCCATAAAGCCTCTATATTAATTGGAAATTGAGTGAGCAATCTACTTCGAATTCATCATATCAAAAAAGGAGAGCGAACACGAATTTTGTAAAAAAATAAATATCTTTCATTGCAAACATACTCCGTGATAAAATCAAATTGTTTGTTTTAAGTGGGCGAATTTATCATTTAGAGGAGAATACAAGAATGACCTGGGAAGTATTAAGTATGATCGGCACCGTTGCATTTGCTATTAGCGGAGCGATTATTGCAATGGAAGAAGAATATGATATTTTAGGAGTTTACATATTAGGAATTGTGACTGCTTTCGGAGGAGGGGCGATTCGCAACCTGCTTATCGGGGTCCCAGTTTCAGCACTATGGGAGCAAGGACTCTTTTTTCAGGTTGCCCTTTTATCAATAACGCTCGTCTTTTTCTTCCTTAACAACCTCCTCAAAATATGGCAAAGATGGGGTAACCTCTTTGACGCCATCGGTTTGTCAGCCTTCGCAATTCAAGGTGCTCTCTATGCTGTAAAAATGGAATTGCCCCTAAGTGCCGTTATTGTCGCGGCAGTACTGACTGGAAGCGGCGGTGGGATCATCCGCGATTTATTAGCAGGGAGAAAACCATTGGTATTAAGCTCAGAGATATATGCTCTGTGGGCAATTTTAGCAGGGATCGCAATTGGCTTAAAATGGGCTGTAACTTCCTTTGAATTATATACTCTTTTTATCATCATCACTTTTTTACGCGTTTTATCTTACACTTATAATTGGAAGCTTCCAAAACGATTTAATCTTGCCATTCAAGCAAAAAAGCGAAACATAGAGAGTTAACATCGACCTTCGGATCATAGAAGGCTGACTTTTCGTCAGCCTTCATCAAGAATTAAATCGTTACTTCGGATCGTCATCAAATCATGACGATCGAATTGATTTTGCATGAGCAAGCGCATCGATTGGGCACGAATCGATTTTTCAATCACATTTCGCATATATCGGCCATTGGAGAAGCTTGTTACGTTCAAGGAATTTTTAATCCAATATAAATGATCACGCAGCCTTTTTTCCGCTTCATGACTTAATGTATACTCTTTCTCCCGCAGCATCTTATCACCAATTTCCATTAATTGATCAATGGTATAATCAGGAAAATCGATCACGAGTGGAAAGCGTGAATAAAGACCGGGATTTAACGTTAAAAACTGATCCATCTCTCTGGAGTAACCGGCAAGAATCAATATGAAATCATGTTGTTTATCCTCCATATGCTTGACCATCGTATCGATCGCTTCTTTTCCAAAATCTTTCTCACCGCCACGGCCTAAGCTATATGCTTCATCCACAAACAAAATGCCACCCATTGCCTTTTTGATTAAATCTCTCGTTTTTTGAGCTGTATGACCAATGTACTCCCCTACCAAATCTGCTCTCTCAGCCTCGATGAGATGGCCTTTAGAGAGAACATTCATTTTTTGGAATAACCTGCCAATCAGCCTTGCAACCGTTGTTTTTCCTGTACCGGGATTTCCTTTAAACATCATGTGAAGTGCCTGTTTTCCGACTTTTAAACCTTCTTCTTCTCGTTTTTTATTAATATATATCCAGGCATATATTTCTTTAATCGTTTTCTTCATTTCTTCCATTCCCACTAATGTACCCAGTTCCTCTTCAATTTCCTTTAAAGCTGCATGCTCCTGTGGAATCGTCTTTGGAACCACTTTTACATCTGGCAACTCCTTCGCAACCGTTTTTCTTATTTGTGAATTAAGAACAATGCTAATTTGACCGTTATTTTTCATACGAAAAGGTTGGTCCAAAGCTTTCACCTCACATTTCTAAAAGCTGTTTTCTCTAGATGAATTCAGAAAAATTCAATAGTTGGGTGAATCGGCCATGTTTACGAAAAAGCACCGCTTCTCCATCTCAAAAGAATTATTTATCATCATCATACTCTGATGAGATCATTTTCGTGACACTAGCCTAATTTCACTTTTACACAGGTTGGGATATGATGCTGTTGATGTTCGGTTTTTCATGAAATTCCCGATTCTTTCGTAAATGAAAAAAGGAGTAATTAATGCAACTACAACTAGGCAGCCATCTGTTAACATAGCCTTCGTTAAAAATGTTAACTATACTATATGTATTCAATCTAAACCTATTTCATTAAAGTTTTTATTAAAAACCCCTTCATCCTTTAAATCTGGTCCCGATGTGAATGGAGCAAGGTTGTTTTCCTTAGTGTTCATTGTACTAACTGGAAGTGCGAGCAGAGAAACGGATGCACCAAACCTAAGCGCTGAACCAGCTTCTTATTGTTGAGGGGGAAACTATTCCCTTTACGAAAGAAACGTAAAAAGGCTCGCTTCATATCGAAGCGAACCTTTGTATTTTACGATTGTGAAGGATTTTCTAAATCAATTTGCACATTTCTTTGTGGGGCAAAGGTTGAGATTGCATGCTTATAAACAAGCTGCTGCTTGCCTTCTGATTCAAATAACACGGTGAAGTTATCAAAACCTTTTATTTGACCTCTTAATTGGAAACCATTTAATAAAAAAACTGTAACACTGCTTCCATCCTTACGCAATTGATTTAAGAATTGATCTTGAATATTAATGGATTGTTTCATCTGGGATCCTCCTCTTTTATCTCTATTAATATGTATTCGATTTTATTTTCAGCTTTCCTTCAATATACGTGGAAATTTCCGCAATTTTTTTTGTAAATGTTACGTTGTCGGTCACATCTGACATATCGAACCACTGAACATCCATTTTATTGCGAAACCAAGTTAGCTGCCGTTTTGCATAACGGCGAGAATTCTGTTTTAATTTCTCAACGGCTAAATTTAATGGGAGTTTCCCATCAAAATAATCGTACAGCTCCTTATAGCCAATCGCTTGGACCGAGCCGCAATCTCTAAGTCCAGATTGATACAATCCTTTCACCTCGTCTACTAATCCTTGCTCGATCATGATGTCAACCCGCTTGTCAATGCGCTCATATAGTTGTTCTCTTTCCATTGTTAACCCAATTAGAGCAGTGTCATAGCATAAATCCGCCGTTTGTTTTTCTTGAAATTGACTCATTGTCTTACCAGTACAATGGAAAATTTCGAGAGCTCTTATCACCCTGCGCACATTATTGGGGTGAATATTCCTAGCACCAAGCGGATCAATTGTGAGAAGTTCTTGATAAATTACATCTTTTCCTTCTTTTTCCGCTTTTAATTCCATGCTTTTTCGAAATTCCTCATCCGATGGGGCGCTCGAAAATTGATAATCATGAATGACTGACTGGATGTACAAGCCAGTACCACCAACGATTATCACCAGCTTATTGCGATTGGTGATATCCGAAATTTTTTCACGAACAAGCGTTTGAAATTCTGCAACAGAAAAGGATTGATTCGGCGCTTTAATATCAATTAAATGATGGGGAATTCCCTCCATCTCCTCGTTTGTGATTTTTGCGGTGCCTATATCCATTCCTTTATATACTTGCATCGAATCACCACTAATGATTTCACCATTGAAACGTTTGGCCAATTCAATGCTCATTTTCGTCTTTCCTACAGCAGTAGGTCCAAGTAAAACAAGGACTTTTTCTTTACTGTCCACTACCTCCACGCCTTTACTATCCATTTGTGTTTTTATCGCAGTAAAACTGCTAATTCTCATCGTAACACATTTAAAGGCTATTTTCTTCATTTGTAATATTTTTTAACAAACATGTCGATACATTTTTTTAAGTTTATGAACAAATTAATCGCGAAATACGAGAAACTTTCAACATTTAATTAGCATCTCCAAAAATATCCAGTTTATTCACATCCATGCACAATTTACAAATAATCCATTTTACATTACAATTCCTTAACGTTTATATAACAACCCCCTAAATGAACCACTTCCATGCTAATTTATATAAAGACATGAACAAACTGTAATTTTTATATTAATTCTATTTACTACAGCATAAATGATGTCATCAAGAAAATAGAGAATAGGTGGGGAAAGAAATGCTTGCAGCAAATGAAATTGGAATTGACTTAGGAACTGCAAATATATTAGTCTATAGCAAAAATAAAGGAATTACATTGAATGAGCCCTCATTAGTAGCCGTTGATGTCCGTACAAAAAAAGTGATTGCTTTCGGTCAAGAAGCGAAGGAAATGGTTGGCAAAACACCTCCTCATATCCATGTCATCCGCCCTCTTAAAAATGGAGTTATTGCGGACTTTGATATTACGACAGAGCTTCTGAAAATCATCATGAAGCAAGCTATGAATAAATCTGGCGTAAACGTTCGAAAGCCGAATGTGATCATCTGTACCCCTTCCGCAGCAACTAGTGTAGACAAACGGGCGATCCAAGATGCTGCACGGAATGCCGGTGCGAAGCAAGTCTTTTTAATAGACGAGCCTGTTGCCGCAGCGATCGGGTCAGGGCTTCCAGTAGATGAGCCTGTGGCCAATATGATTGTCGATATTGGCGGCGGTTCTACGGAAGTAGCCATCATTTCTTTTGGAGGTGTAGTCGCAGCCCAATCGATCAATATAGGCGGAGATCGACTGGATGAGGAAATTATTCAATATGTGCGTAAAAATTATAATGTCCTTATCGGAGAAAGAACCGCTGAGCAAGTAAAAATGGAAATTGGCCATGCCCTCGTAGATCATGAAGAACTAAAGATGGAGATTCGTGGACGGGATCTAGTAACTGGTTTACCGAAAACAATCACTCTATCATCTTACGAAATTCGTGAAACGTTAAAAGAATCCTTACTCCATATGCTGGAGGCGATTCGTGCTACTTTAGAAGAATGCCCGGCAGAATTAAGTGGAGATATTGTTGATAGAGGTGTTGTTCTCACAGGTGGTGGCTCACTTTTAAACGGAATGGAAGAATGGTTAAGTAAAGAAATCTTCGTACCTGTTCAGCTTTCAGAAAGTCCACTTGAATCTGTCGCATTAGGAACTGGTGAATCATTAAGTATTATGAAAAAACTTCGCCAAGCGGCAAAATAAAACAACGAAAAGTGCCCTTAAAACATGTTAAGTTTGAACTGCTCCTATAAGTCAGACTGATTCTGGGCAGCTTTCCATCGTCCTTAAATAACTGTTGATTTTAACAGAAAGAACGAGAAGTTTGTTCGCAAGGTGCAAAGTTAATAAAGAGCCTTGTCTACTTTCCTAGACGATATGAAAATGCAACGATGGGCACTTTAGTTGCCACAAAATGTGAATGATACCATTAGATAGCCATTACATTGATGCGGATTGAAAACATTTGTCGGGATCAAACGAGATGTTACAATAAGGCTATCAACACTGAACTTTGCAAAGAAAGCGAACATTTACAGGCAGCCTGAGAGGTTGTATAAACGGTCTTTGTTATACAACCTCTTCAAACTAAAAGCCTGACTTGCGACCATATTAATGATTTCCATGAGCCCGTACCCCATGTCTATGGTCATGTCCTAACGTAATTCGCCTTTTTCCTATTCAATTGATTTTCGGCGCCACTTATTAAAATAAAGGAAAATAGGCAGTGGAATAAGAATAAATCCTAAGCTTTTAATCATTTGGTTTTTGGCGTTCTCCTTTTGTCGCTCTCTCTCATCCTCCATCAATTGCTCGTACTCTGCTCGTAATTGCTCCTCCGTTAATGTAACCGCTTGTTTACCTTCTATTTTCTCACTTTGTCTCATGATTTTAAAATCAGAATAGGTCTGATAATAAGATGGTGGATTAACTAAGTCCGCCGTTGCCATAAAGATTGAAATTCCGCCGCCAATCACCATCATTAATGTGGCAAAAAGAACAAGGTATACATAAAGATGTCTGACCAAACTTTCTCCTCCTTCCTTACTTTTTGATAAAACAACAATTAGAAAAATAATGAAGACTGCTATCATGATTATTGGTAACAAGGATATTAAAAACATCAAATAATAACCGCCTCCTCGTCTATCACTATATTATGCTTTATTAAAGCATTTCACACCAGCTATCATCTCACAATGTCGGTTCTATAATAACGGATATTTTCTGCATAATTGTACAATTGAAATGAAATGCTAACGATATATCAGCGAGATTTATTGATGAATGGATTGGCTGGGGTGCAAATGAAAGCTTCAGATATAAATAAAGATATTCAAAAAGTATATTCCTTATACAATCAAGCCCATGAATCATTTGTGGATATTTGGCAAAAGATGATTCTGTTTAGCCCAATGTGGTGGCTAGGATTTACTTTAAGTATTTTACCGTGGATTATTTGGTTCAAATTACATAATCGCCAGAATAGAGGCGATCTCATTCGCGCCGGGTTATTCATGGCGATTATTGCATTAATACTTGATTCAATCGGCCTCCAATTCGGCCTTTGGACATACCCATATAATGTGTTTCCATTTATTACAGGCTATTTGCCATGGGATCTTACTTTATTACCCGTCTCAATGATGCTTATGATTGAACTTAAGCCATCTTTAAATCATTTTCTAAAAGGAATCATCTATGGAGCACTTGCAGCATTTATTGGTGAACCAATTGCAATGTGGTTAGATTTGTATGAACCTATTCGTTGGAAAAGCATTTATTCTTTTCCCATATATGTTTTATTATTTTTGCTATCGAACTATATTGCTAAAGGCAAACCGTTTCACACAACATTGTAATTACTACTTGCAATCCTTTAATAAAATTTTGAAACGATCACACCAAAAGAAAGACAGACGGTTCATGAATCATTTCCAAGGTAAAATAAAATGATGGCACCTTTAAAGAAGTCTCTCTCTCCGTCTAACCAATTGAGAACGAACATGAGTAAATGAACGATGTTCAAGTCCATCTCGTAATAGCGAGTATAACATTTTGACTCACTTTCTCAATTATTCATATTCTGAAGGATTTACTGTGAAAGCATAGACTAAATAAATGACTAAACATATAGCCGTCGTAATAAATCCCCAGCCAAGTGTTAATTGATCAATGACTAAATAATTATTACATAACGACTCTTCCGACCATATATATAAGGCTCCCATCCCAAAATACTTGACTGTAAAAATAAAAATAATAATATTTTTCCCTGCCTTTGTTAGCTTCTTCCAACTATCCCTCAGTGGCATTCCAGCCAAAAATGGTAAGCTCATAAACTTCCAAATCTCCATAGTTTGCATCGTTAATGCTTCATCCATTGTTCGAGGAATAGTCCAATATATCATTATCATCATAAAAAGGGTGATCCCTGGTATGCCATTATGGTTCCACTTTTCAAAAAAACGATGGGACCGTCTCAATAAAAAGCCAGACATTAAGAAACCTGAAATGACCAGCATGGGCATTTGCATATGCATATGGGTTATCATCATAGATTCAAAAAGAGCAGCAATAGGTGGGATCATCAAGAAAATATATAATAATAAGCCATAGATAAATTGTGTCATCTCTTGCTCACCTGCTCACCTTCAAGTATCCTTTCAACTTTTTCAGCCGCCTCCTCAATTTTGGTAAAATCCATCACCTCTCTAAGGCTGCCAGTTTTATCGACGAGATAAAAGGCTGAATTATGAGTAAAGTTTCCTTGACCATCAGGAATGACAATAACTCCGAATTTTTCTAGTAACGTATTTAGTTCTGTTTTGTCCACAATCCTTGCCATTCGCCATGTTTCCCCATCACTTTTAAAAGCTTTTCGATATCTTTCCAATGTTTCTGGCTCATCTCGTTCTGGATCAAAGCTAATGCTAAGAAAGACAATCTCATCTCCCATATACTTCTGTGGTAGCAAATCATATACTTGAGCCATATTGTATTCTAATTGAGGACAAACCGTTCCACATGCTGTGTACAGGAAAGTGATAAACATGAATTTCCCTTCAAACTCAGAGATAGGATACGTTCTCCCTTTGCTATCCTCCAGCGTCACGTTTGGAACCTTTGGCTGTTCTTCCATTAAGCGATTGACCCTAGCTGATTCTTCTGTAAATGCTTTAAATCCGTCTGTGCCGATGAAAAGCAGAATAATGCCAAACGATACCACGACAAGTAAAGCTATCGTGCTATGAAAGTTTTTATGCATCAGATCACTTCCAAATTTCATTTTGAATTGAAAGACCACCATAGACCTTAAAAAGATAGCTCCAAATGGTGCTATCTTTTCATCCTCAATAAATAATTACCATGTTTTAAAAGGAGGTGAACCTGGTGGTGCATTGACAATCATATCTGTCAAAGGCAGAACATATGCCATAGCAATTACGATCATCATGACAACAACCCAAATTCCCCAGCGCTCTGTCATATATGGAGCAGCCGTTTCATTTTTTTCCACTTCAGCAATTGGGAATTCGACTTCCCCTTTTGGCGCAAAGAACATCATATTAAATACAGCATGGACCTGAAGAATTACCGCAATTAACAAAAGGGTTGCACCTATGCCAACCGCTGTCATCAATGGATTCCATCCTAATGTCTCTGCAAAATCGCCATAGGTTGTAAAAGATGTCCTTCTCGGGGAACCAAACAATCCAGCTGCATGCATGGAGATAGCCATGATTACCATTCCCACCGTCCAAATAATTGTTTGAATAACGCCTAATTTATTCATTTGTGGAGTTAACACCCGTTTTGAAAGGTAAGGTACTAACCAGTAGCTAATTCCAAAGAATGTCATGACCACTGACATTCCAAGTGTTAAATGGAAGTGCCCAACTATCCACATCGTGTTATGAACCACCTGATCTAATTGATTTGTACTTTGCACGATCCCGCCTGCTCCGGCTGGGATAAAAGCTGCCATTGCGATAAAAGGAGATAGGAAGCGAACGTCCCCCCATGGAAGTTTCTTAAACCAACCAAGTGCTCCCTTGCCACCTTTCCTTCTACCTGTACGCTCAAAAACTCTAAACATCGCATAGGCAGTCATTAATGAAGGAAAACCAATAGCAAGACTCATAAATACGTGCATAAATTTGATCGGAAGTGATATACCTGGGTCAACAATCTGATGATGGAAACCACCTGTAATATTCATAATGACAAGTGCAATCACAACGACGCGAGTTAAATAATCATTCCATCTTGTACCCCCAATAATTTTTGGTACGATAACATACCATGCAGATACAGCTGTTAAATACCAGATGTTGACCGCCGTATGTCCAAATGCCCAAAATAATGTTCTCGCAACCATAACATTAATCGTCTCGACCCAGCCGAGAGACCATGGAATAATCATAAATAGTACTTCCACAGCAACGAATGCAGTTGCTCCGACCAATAACACAAACACCCCGGTTGCAAAGAATGCTAAGATTGGAAGATGTTGTCCTTTATGATTCTTCCTCCAATGAGCCACGTTGATGAATGCTCCTGTTGCCAGCATCCAAATTCCTAATACAACGAATACTAACCCAAAATAGAAGACTGGATGGGCTGCCATTGGTGGATAGAATGTATACATAACAGAAGCTTCATTCATTAGAACTGGAACAACAACCAAGACAAGACCTACCATTTTTGTCCAGAATCCAATCCAAGCCAGTTTTCGCACCTTTGGCAAGAGACCACCTAATGTATGGGAAAGACCCGCGTAAAAATATCCGATCGTAAAAAATGCGGAGAGTACAACAACGAGTAACAATCCATGTGCGGTCAATATTTGATAATAATTCAGCCAAGCTGGTAATTCCAGAACCCCTGCCCGGTTCAACCCTTGCAATAAACCTAGCAATCCCCCGAGCAGTAATGCGACAAAAGCGACAGCTAAATATGATTTCGATATTCGCGCATCCTCTAAACAAACGCCTAAAACCTTATTCTTTTTCTCGCTAAGAACTGCTGCTCTTCTATTTTGTTCAATAGCCGCGTCCATTTTGATTCCCTCCTTTATTTAACCGTAATCGTCGTGCTCATTAACTGATGTCCTGCACCGCAATATTCATTGCATAGCACTAAATACTCACCAGGCTCAGAAAATTTCTGCGAAATTTTTTGGATATGTCCTGGCATGACCATTGCATTAATATTCGTATTCGCTACTTGAAATCCGTGTACAACGTCCTTTGAAGTTAACGTGAAGTGTACGGTTGAACCTGCAGGTATTTCAAGCTCCATTGGCGTAAAACTGAAAACTTGTAAAGTCATCACAACTTCATATTCTTTTTCGCCAATTTGCTTTATTCCAGGTTCATCAAATGGAGCCGTTTCATCTACTTTTTGCGGATCTAGTATTTCATTATGACTTGGCGGTCCCATTTCCAATGCAAATGCTTGATAGCCAGTAATCAACATAAATATCATGATGATGCCGAAGCTCAGTGTTAACCAAATTTTTTCATCAAGGTGCATCATATTTTCCTCCTTTAAACTCTATCCATATAGACTCCGAATATTATAAAGTAAGTAACTAGAATAACGGCTGCAACCACACCGACAGAGATCCACGTACCCAATTTTGATGTGGCAAGTTTATCCGTATTTTCATTTTCAACATTTATTTCATCTTGAACATGGTCAGAAGCTTTCATTAAAATTCCCTCCCTTAGTTTTCTCACTTTCAGCATAATTGCGAATGATTCTCATCGTAGTGAGAAAAATCACTTTGCCACTTCCTTTATTCAAAAAACATTCACTTTTCCGCTCGATTATCGCGATAATCACTGTTGTGTAGGGAATAGCAAAATAAATATCCTTTTAACGAATTCGGATTTTTATAAAAAAATGCCTAACCTGTATACGTTCTTTAAGACAGGTTAGGCATTGGGCTCTATTTTTTAAAAGAAATGCACTCACTATAATGATGGACTGATTGGAAAAGAAATATAATCGTATTTGAACTTAAAAACATATCGCACCCATTTCTCTCTGGAAGAACCGGTTTCCTTTAAAGAGGAAAACAGTTCTAAAAGAATAAAATCTACTATTGTATTGAATTACGAAAAAACGGCACTCCAATCATAGTCCCCAGATGTTTCAATACTCCTTGGCCAATTTGAACACCAATTAGGAACAATGGTTTTTTCCACCCTGTCAAAGCTTGGTGTATAAGGCTTAATATCAAGTACTGGCGTTCCATCCTCTGCATCAATATAAGCTAGACCTATAATCCCCTTGTCAACCTCAAGATAAGAGATATAGACACAAGTAAGAGCGATGGGATTTGGACGTTCCGGAGCACGTGTAGCAAAAGTGCCTAATGTATCCGGAGAACCTTTGTAAGGGCTTTTCTCAATCAACTTTGAACGCGACTCCTCAGTATCGCAATGATGGAACCACCATAATACGTTAATGTAACCGAAGCCCTCAAGGTTCCTAAGGCCAGGAATAAACGCCTTTTCCAGTTCAATCCGTATTCCATTTTCGTCTGAACGCACCTTTCCAATCGTTTTTACAATGAACTGTTCCATATATAATTCTCCTAATCAATATATTTCGGCGCCGTTATATTATTTGTGCTGACATTTATAAATTGATAAAAAATAGACAGCATACAAGAGATCGTTCAAAAGGAATCCAAGTATATAAAGAAACTATTAATCGTCAATTCAAGGATCAAGAAAATGCTTTAAAGTTTGTGAATGAAGTAGCCCAGCAATATCCGAGATATGTAAGAGATCAGCTGCAGGTCATTCAATACGCTATTACCCATTTTCGACCTCAAATAGAGAAAGCCCTCGCTGTTTGTCTAAAAAAGCAACTTTGGAGTGCAAACGATCTACATGATATTGCACAACATTTAACTAGATTAAAAAAAGGAAAAGATATATCTCCTGCTTCAATCGAAGCTAAAAAAGATACCCCCGCAACAAAGGTCAGCAGTAAAAAGGGAAGTAGAATATTATACGAACATAATTAGAGGTGTTTCATAATGACTAGCACTGTACAACTCTTACAAGAACAATTTCGCCATCTTCGGATGGCGGAAACGGCCGATGAGTTGCCAGTATTACTACGAAATGCGGAGAAATTTTCGTGGACGTATCAAGAGTTTCTACAGGAACTTCTAATGCATGAAATGAAGAAACGTGAAGATAAGAATGATTAAAATGGGCTAAATTTCCGTATCTCAAAACAATTGATGAGTTTAAAGTTGAAGAACAAATATCGCTTAGTACACGTCAATTAAACCAGTTAAGGGAACTAACTTGGCTAGAACAACAATACAACCTATTTTTATTAGGACCGCCAGGTTCAGGTAAAACGTATATTAGTATAGGACTAGGTTTAGAAGCTATTCAAAAGGGCTATAAAGTTGCCTTTTCTACAATGGGAGAACTCATCCATCTACTAAAAACAGAAGAGTATATAAGAAAGTCTCAAACTCAGTTAAAACGCTTAAAAGAGTCTGATATGGTAATTATTGATGATTTAATGTATATGGCAATGGATCAGAGAGAAGTCAATCTACTTTTCCATCTAATCAATTATCTATACGAGCGTAGTTCCATTATTTTAACTTCCAATAAAGGTCCAGAAGAATGGGGAGAACTATTGGGAGATCAAGGAATCACGACAGCAATTTTAGACCGATTACTCCATAGAGTAGAAGTTATTCAATTGAATGAAAATGACAGTTATCGAATAAAACATCGCACTACCATTTTCGGAAAAGAAAGTGTTCAAAAATTAATTAGCATAAAGTGTTCAAAACTACTTGACGGTTACAAGTATCTTAAGCAAATAAACTTAGCAAGAACTACGGGGGATAAATGGTAAAGTTAAGAGGCATGAGTCCAAGAACTCATGCCTTCCCAAGTAATAATACTTGTCTAATCCTTTTGGTCACTTCTTATAAAAAGGAGCTTTTTGCTACATGACATCGAAATTACTTTTTCTAGATTTAAGTATAAATCTCTTGGTTCCGTAACTATCTCTTCTAAAAAAACTTCTCACATATCTACTAGAGTGTTATCTGACTACTAAGACTCTATATGAAAAGATGTAAAAGCTAAATAGTTTTCACTGCAAATTACCTCTTTATTCCTCAGGAACAACATTCAAAATAACTAAATATACTTTTTCATTCTTTTTAAATTCTCCTACAAAGAGTACCTGATGTATTTCCAGAGATTCACCTGATTTTAAGTTATGTTGATTCGACTCTATCATCTTTTCTAAATTATCTACAAAAGAAAAATCAGGATAGGTTTTATAAATTGTCCATTCATTGATTATTTGGTTCTTTATGCGCATTTTTTTACAGTCCTTTCAACTATTTACAATACGGGTGATGAGTATTTTGTTCAGAATAATCGTGACTAATTATCACACGGTGGTAATCCGTATAGCCATAATCACTCATTCTCATATTCATTGTACGACCACCTTTAAATTTTTTTATATATGTAGTAGTCCTAGAGTTATCTCCATGTGTTGTTGTAAACTTTTCATCAGGAACTGACCTCGTAGTATTTGTTAAACTTTTAACACCAACATCCTGTGCGTATCTAGATCTACTACAAGATGATGCAGCATTATTCACATATTTATGCCTATCAAAGGCATGATCACTTAAGAATTGGGATCGTGTACTACCTCCATTTATTTTAAATGGCACCTGATAGTCTCGTAGTAGAGAAATTGGATTAGACTCTTCCTCGGATGGTATTTCTTGCGCTGCAGATATTTTCTTAACCGAATCTCTCCATTCTATTGATTTTTTTATTTGCTCTACTTCTGTTTTTGAATTAATATTTTTTTCTTCTACAAAGATTATTTTTGCTTCTGAATTCACCACAATATTTAGGTCTACGCTTTGTTCATTATCTTTTATATCATTCCAATAATACCTAACTTCATTACTTCCCTCTTCTAAAATATCATCTATGAAATTCAATTTATACAAAGCTATCTTTTCTTCACTTTTGATTCAGTATTATCATGATAAGGTAACTCCAGAGCAGCGAGACCAACACCTCCAGAAAAACAAATAAAAGCAAAAATTACTAAAATAAAAGACAAATACAATTTTCTTTTCATTAAGTAACATTCCCCCTATGATAAAAATTATTAGTATTTTTCCTATCATACATATACAGAAAACTCTAAAATATCGCACAATAACAGGAAATTAATTTATATAATACCAATATTTTCAAAAAATGTAAAGCGGTGTTATTGGAAATTTTTAAAAAATTTAAAAAACACACCCGAGACTATCTCTTTTTAATAATCAAAGGATCCAACTTCTGAAGTTACCGACACACATCTATTTTCAGTTGAGAACAACTAAAAAAATATGCTTGAAATCAAAACTACCATTATTCCTCCTACCTTAAAAAATTTATTTCAAGTAGAAAGAAGTAAGGAGTAGCAATTCCAAACCGAAGTGAGATATTCATTAAAGAATCTCTACTTTTATTATATAGTCAAATGCATCAATCTTGAGTTGAACAGAAAAAACTTCATTCATTCGTTTTTTCATCAATCCATCTACACCAAATTTTTCAAACACTTTAACCTATTTATCTACCAAATTATAACTTTTTAGCTACCAAACAATATTCTAATTTGCTTTCTGGATATTCTATAATTATCAAAAGCTTAATTGATTCACTATATTTAGCAGTAAAAAAACACCCCGAAAGTAAGATTTGAAGCTAACTTTTGGGGTGCAATTCATAGCCAGAGTTTTTTAAACCATTAAAAGGGGTTTCTAATTCCTTAGAAACCCCTCTACATCACGCGTTTAAACATCTTTTCCATTTCATATGTTGAGTAATGAATAATGATCGGTCTTCCGTGTGGGCATGTGAATGGATCCGATGATCTTCTTAACTGATCCAAAAGTGCTTGAATTTCACTCATTTGCAAATAATGATTTGCTTTTATCGAAGCTTTGCAGCTCATCATGATCGCTGCTTCCTCTCGCAGTTTCTTTATATCGACTTTTTTCATTGTGAGCAGTTGTTCGAGCATTTCTTCAATAATTTCCTTTTCCAGTCCTGTTGGAAACCACTGCGGATGAGAGCGTGCAATAAAGCTATTGATTCCGAAAGGTTCTAAAAATACACCAACTTCTTCAAGCTGCTCCTTATGCTCCATAATTTTAATCGCTTCATCTGCCGAGTATTCAAAAGTTAAAGGTACAAGCATCTCTTGAAGCTCGCTTTCAACCTGTCCTACTTTCTCACGAAAATATTCATATTTAATTCTTTCTTGTGCGGCATGTTGATCAATAATGTAAAGTCCCTTTTCATTTTGAGCCAAAATATAGGTTCCATGCATTTGACCAATCGGATATAACGGTGGGACTCTTGATTCAACGTTTGCTTCATCTTTGCTGACAGTTGCTGGTGCTGAAGCAATCATTTCCTCCTCAACAAATGAGCGTGCGGCTTTAACTTGGCTGCTTTCTATCGGTCTAACAGGAAGTTCCCTTATTGTTTCCTGCACTTCAACCTGCGGAAATTCTTCAAAAGAAAATGTCGGTTGCGCTTCTTTAGCAACTGGAAGATGCTCGAAATCGAAAGAGGGCTGCTCCGATCTTTCTACTTGTTTTGGTTCTCGCTTCAAACCTTCTGGAATAAGTTCTTTTTGGTGAAAAGCGTTTTTAATTGTTTCTGTTACAAGGTGATTTAATTCAGCTTCTTTACTGAATCGCACTTCCATTTTTGAAGGATGAACATTGACATCCACCAAAATCGGGTCCATTTCAACGTTGAGCAAAGCTATTGGAAAACGTCCAATTGGAAGAAGAGTATGATATCCTTCTTGAATTGATTTTACCAATGGATAGTTTTTAATAAATCTACCATTAACCATCGTTGTAATATAATTGCGCGATGCCCTCGTTATCTCAGGCAAAGCAAGCCAGCCACGAATGGTAAAATCAAGTGAAGTCGCTTCAATCGGAATCATTTTTTTAACGATATTTAGACCGTAGATTGCCGCCAGCACTTGGCGTACGTCCCCATTGCCATTCGTATGCAGAAGCTTTCTATCATTGTGTATAAGGCGGAAAGAAACTTCTGGATGAGAAAGGGCAAGGCGATTGACAATATCGGTAATATTTCCAAGCTCTGTATGAACTGTTTTCATATATTTTAATCTTGCTGGTGTGTTGAAAAATAAATCTGTGACAATGATATCTGTCCCTTTGCGGCTTGATGCTTTTTCAAAGATTTCTACATGACCACCTTCTAAAACGAGACGCGTTCCCTCTTCACCTGTCGATGTCTTAATCTCAATCCTTGAAACAGAGGAAATACTTGGAAGGGCCTCTCCACGAAACCCTAACGTTCTAATTCGGAATAAATCTTGATCATTTTTGATTTTACTTGTGGCATGACGCTGAAAAGCCATTAATACATCTGATTCTTCAATTCCATCACCATTGTCTGTAATGCGAATTTTCGCAAGACCTGCTTCTTCTACCTCGATTTCGATAATCGTACTATTGGCGTCTAGCGCATTCTCCACTAATTCCTTTACAACAGAGGCAGGTCTCTCTACTACTTCACCTGCAGCAATTTTATTCGAAAGTAGATCGTCTAGCTGAATAATTTTCCCCATTACGCCACCCCTCAACAATTAGCCTTTTAATTTTTTATGGAGCTCATATAGGGTATTCATCGCTTGCATTGGCGTCATCTCTAAAATATCGATTTCCCTGATTTGATCCAATGCTTTTTTCTCCTTTGCACTGAATGGAGAAGCTTCCTTGATCACTGGCTCATCAAAGAATGACAGCTGCCCACTTTCCAACTTTGGAGGTTGCACGCTTTCACCTTGATTCTCAAAGTTTTCAAGCAGTTCATTAGCCCGCTTGATTAAAGAGTTAGGCAGGTTAGCGAGCTGGGCAACGTGAATCCCGTAGCTCTTATCGGCAGCACCCTCCTTAATTTTATGTAGGAAGACAACTTTGCCATTTTGTTCAATTGCACTAACATGTACATTCTTTAATTGCTTGAGCTCCTTATCTAATACTGTTAATTCATGGTAATGGGTTGAAAATAAAGTTTTCGCGCCAATTTTATTATGAATATGCTCAATAATCGCTTGCGCAAGCGCCATTCCATCATAAGTAGAAGTCCCACGACCAATTTCGTCAAAAAGAATCAGACTATTGGCTGTCGCATTTTCAATCGCATGATTTGCTTCAAGCATTTCAACCATGAACGTACTTTGACCGGAAATTAAATCGTCTGCAGCGCCGATACGGGTAAACACCTGATCAAAAATAGGCAAGGTTGCTTCACTGGCAGGGACGAAGCAACCGATTTGGGCTAGAATCGCCGTAAGGGCAATTTGGCGCATATACGTGCTTTTCCCAGACATATTCGGTCCAGTTATAAGAAGAATTTCTCTTTCTTTATCCATGTAACAATCATTTGGAACATATTCTTGTGCATTCATTACTTTTTCTACTACCGGATGTCTGCCCTCCTTCAGCAAAATCAAACGTTCAGAGGAAAATTGTGGCTTCACATAATGCCTTTCTTCACTTATGGAAGCAAAACATTGCAGTACATCAATCTCACTAACTATTTTTGCTAATCTTTGCAATCTCGGAATATAGCATTTTACAAACTCGCGGATTTCTGTGAATAACACATATTCCAGCTCCACACTTTTTTCCTCTGCTTGTAGAATGAGCGCTTCCTTTTCTTTGAGAGCAGGCGTCACAAACCGCTCCGCATTTGTTAATGTTTGCTTCCGTTCATATTGCCCTTCCTCAAGCAAATGAAGATTCGCCTTTGTCACTTCAATATAATAACCAAACACACGGTTATAGCCGATTTTCAACGATTTAATTCCCGTTTTCTCCCGTTCTTCTCGCTCGAGTTGCGCAATCCACGTTTTTCCGTTTTTGCTAGCATCACGATACTTGTCTAACTCTTCATGATAGCCATCTTGAATGATGTTTCCATCTTTGATGGATAAAGGTGGATTGTCAACGATCGCTCTTTCCAGTAAATCGACTACTTCTTCGCAAGGATCAAGCTGAGCAGCTAAAAGAGCCGATTCTTCATCTTCCATCTGTGCAATAATACTTTTCAGATGTGGTATTTGATAGAGGGAGCGTTTTAATTGCATCAAGTCACGGGCATTGACATTGCCAAAGGCGACTCTTCCTGCCAACCTTTCTAGATCATATACTTCTGTTAGTTTTTCCCGCATTTCCTGCCGTTCAAAATAATGGGACATGAACACTTCAACGAGAGATTGACGTCTGATAATATCTTCCTTTTTAATAAGAGGGCGATCTATCCATTGCTTTAACAAACGTCCGCCCATTGCTGTTTTCGTTTCATCCAACAGCCATAATAAAGAACCCTTCTTGCCTTTCGAACGAATCGTTTCTGTCAGCTCAAGATTTCGTTTTGAATAATAATCAATCTTCATAAATTGCTGAATTTCGTATCGGTTGACAGGCTGAAGGTGATCAAGCGATCTTTTTTGTGTTCGGTACAGATAGTTGAATAACCGTGAAATCGTACTCTTTAACTTCGTTTCTTCCATAGAGTTGAGAAGAGTTGAAAAACTCTCATTTATCGTTTCATTGTCTTCAAAAGATAAGGTAGCCGCAAATCGTTCACGAATTTTAAGCTGCAGTTCCTCAGACAGCTGTGAAGGAATGACCACTTCCTTTGCACCTGAAAGAGCAATTTCATTTAAAACAAGCTCGTAATCCCCTTTAAGCAACGTAACCTTGCTTTCTCCAGTAGAAAGATCACTATAAGCGAAACCATAGCTCCCATCCGAGAAAGGACTTAGAGCAGCTATAAAATTATTTTCTTTCTCTTGTAGCCCTCGACCTTCCATCATTGTTCCTGGAGTAATTAACTGAACAACTTCCCGTTTGACAACGCCTTTCGCTTGCCTTGGGTCCTCCGTTTGTTCGCAAATTGCGACTTTATATCCTTTTTCTATTAATCTTTCTATGTATTGCGGTGCAGAGTGATACGGTACTCCACACATCGGGATTCGTTCCTCAGAACCACCCTCACGGCTTGTTAATGTAATTTCAAGCTCCTGTGACGCCTTCAGTGCGTCATCAAAGAACATTTCATAAAAATCCCCTAATCGAAAAAATAAAAAGGCATCTTGATAATCTGCCTTCACCTGTAAATATTGTTGTATCATCGGCGTATATGTAGCCATTCTAATCCTCCAAAACTTTTCTCACATTAATGAATAATATGGATCTATTATATCATAGGTAAAAATAAGCGAAAACGGTTTGCATCCAATACCAAATTTTTTCGTACTTCTTCAATATTCTAAGGACAAGATTACCGCATTCTTAATTATGCAAAATCAATGCTAAAAACTGGTTGATAAAAATGGCAAGACTAGGTAAACTTTCTATAATCTAACTCAAAGGGGGAGAGTGGAATGAAATTTAATCGCAAAGACAAAACACTTGAAACAGAACGCTTACAGCTTCGGCTATTTACAGCAGCCGATGCGGAACAGGTGCGTTCCCTCTGTGACAACTTTACTATTTTCAAGACCACTTTGAATATGCCCTATCCTTATTCTTTAGAATGCGCTCTTTCATGGATGGCGAATCATGAACGTAACTTCACTGAGGATAAATTATATGAGCTTGCGATTACCAACAAAAATAACGGCCAGCTTTACGGAGCGATCGCTCTTTCCAATCAACGTCTCCATCAAAATGGGGAAATGGCCTATTGGATCGGAAAGCCCTTTTGGGGAAATGGCTATGCCACAGAAGCAGCACGTGCCATGTTGGAGTTTGCTTTTGAAGAAAAAAACTACCATCGCGTATATGCACGATATTTTAAATCGAATCCTGCCTCGGGCAGAGTTTTGGAGAAATGCGGAATGGTCTACGAAGGCACCCTTAAAGACCATGTATATAAATTAAACACTTTTGAAGACCTGATTTATTACGGCATCGTAAAGTAAAAAACAGGACTGCACTTTATGTGAGTCCTGAACCCAAAATTAAAAATGTATACGGGCAGCTAATAAAATACAATACGTTTAACCACCAAGCAAAATGCATAGGGAGCAAGTAATGAGTCCATGACTTGCTAGCAGGAAAAAAGCTGCCTAAACAACATCTTTTATACAAATTCTTTTTTTCTTGAAGCCTGTTTCATTACACTGATTTAGTTTTCCTTAGCTATTTTCGAAAACTCGCTAAGCCTTCACTAATTTCTTTCGTTGCTTGATACACACGCTGATATAGATTAAAAAGCTGCCCATACTCGCGGACATTTTGCTCAATTGGCTCATATACTTTCGCAATCTTTATAAAGCTTTCTGCACATTCATTCAGTGAGGAAAACCAATTGCAGCCATATGCCGCTAACATCGCTGCGCCAATTCCCGGCCCTTGTTCACTCGAAAGCTTTACAACCTTGGCTTGAAAAATATCAGCTTGCATTTGCAGCCAAGTGTCATTCTTCGCTCCACCGCCGATCGATATAATCGTATCAATATTTTTTCCACTATCTTTAAACATTTTGATTGATTCATTTAATGAGAAGGTAATCCCCTCCAAAATGGCGCGAACAAAGTCAATGCGCTTATGCGAGCTATCTACCCCGATAAAGCTTCCACGTATAAACGCATCTGCATGTGGGGTCCGCTCCCCAACTATATATGGGGCAAATATAAGTCCCCTCGCTCCAATCGGAACTGCTTCAATCCCTGTTAATAATTGCTCATAATCTTCATTTGCAGCGAAAGCTTCTTTAAACCAACTTAAGCTATACCCTGCTGCAAGAGTAACACCCATCGTATAAAAAGCATTCTCTTTGCCATGATTAAAGAAATGAACCTTCCCTTCGAAATTTCGCCCTCGATCCTCCTCATAAGCAAGAACGACTCCTGAAGTCCCGATGCTGCATAATGTTTTCCCAACTTCTAAAATTCCAGCTCCAATCGCACCACATGCGTTATCAGCACCGCCGGCAAACACTTTTGTTTTTTCAGATAAACCTGTTAACAGAGCAATCTCCCTTGTAATGGTCCCAACAAATTGATGCGATTCTATTAAAGGAGGACATAATGAAATATCCAACCCTACAGCCTCACAAATTTCACGACTCCAGCATTTACGGGTACAATCAAGCAATAGGGTTCCAGCGGCGTCAGAATATTCCGTATGAATGTGTCCTGTTAAACGATAACGCAAATAATCCTTCGGCAATAAAAAAGTTTTTGCTTTCTTATACAGATGTGGTTCGTGCTCCTTTACCCACAAAAGCTTTGGTAACGTGAAACCTTCCAAAGCAGAATTTTTAGCAATTTCTAATAGGGTTTCCTTGCCAACAAGCCGATTAATATCCTCACATTGTGAAGTTGTCCTAACATCATTCCAAAGAATGGCGTTTCGAACGACTTCATGATGTTGATCCAATAACACAAGCCCATGCATTTGCCCTGAAAAGCTAATTCCCTCAATATCTTCTGGAGAACCATGAAAGCCTTTTACAAGCATGGATAAAGCAGTAATTGTCTTTTTGACCCACTCCTCCGGTTCCTGTTCGCTATATCCTGATTTTTTTTGAATGAGAGGATATGGTTGTGACAATTCGACACATACCTCACCTAATTGATTCATCAATATTATTTTTACTGCACTCGTACCAAGGTCAACACCGATAACGTATTTCATTGTTTAACACCTGCTTATCTTATAAAATGTTGGAAAAATGCCAGGAATTTCCGGAACATGAATTTAACGGACAGAAACGACCTCTGCTTCTAGCAAATATTGATTAAGTATCGCTCTTAACCGTTCATAGCGACCTGAAGTATTTTTGATTTCTTTTAAGGAGAAAGCATGTTGTTCGAGCTGATGGAAATCTGTTCGCCCTTCAACAACGTCAAGCCCGATTCCTTTCGAAAAACTTTCGTAACGCTCCGCAATAAATTTTTCGAATACTTGGTCCTCTATTAGGCGCTGGGCCACTTTAAGACCGATGGCAAACGAGTCCATTCCAGCAATATGGGCATGAAATAAGTCTTCTGCTTCAAACGAGCCTCTCCGTACTTTGGCATCAAAATTGAGTCCACCTGAGCCAAGGCCACCATTTAAGAGAATTTCATACATAGCAAGAGTCGTCGAATATAAATCAGTCGGAAATTCATCTGTATCCCATCCTAGAAGCATATCGCCTTGATTGGCATCAACAGAACCGAGCATGCCGTTAATGCGAGCCGTTCTTAACTCGTGCTCAAATGTATGCCCTGCTAGTGTAGCATGGTTCGCTTCAATATTAAATTTAAAATGGTCGGTAAGATCATATTTTTGCAAAAATGCCAGACCAGTTGCAACGTCAAAGTCGTATTGATGTTTCGTTGGTTCTTTCGGCTTTGGTTCAATGAGAAATTGACCAGTGAAGCCAATCTCTTTCGCATAATCAACGGCCATATGAAAAAAACGCCCTAAATTATCCAATTCCAGTTTCATATCAGTATTAAGGAGTGTTTCATAACCCTCACGGCCACCCCAAAAGACATAGTTTTCAGCATCTAATTCCTTCGCTATTTCCAAACCTTTTTTTACTTTTGCCGCCGCATAAGCAAAGACATCCGCATTTGGTGAAGTTGCTGCCCCATGGAGCCAACGGGGATGTGTGAAATTGTTAGCCGTGTTCCAGAGAAGTTTCGTTTTGCTTGTTTTTATATACTCTTTCAGCATTGCCACAATTTCATCTAAGTTTCTGTATGTTTCTGCCAATGTATTCCCTTCTGGAGCAATATCCACATCATGGAAGCAGAAATAGGGTACATTTAATTTTCCAAAGAATTCAAATGCGGCCTCCACCCGGGCTTTTGCCTGATCCATTCCAGTTAAATGATCCCATGGACGAAGCATGGAACCTGCTCCAAACGGATCAGTGCCTTCGAACGTAAATGTATGCCAATAAGCGACAGCAAATCTTAACGTTTCTTCCATCGTTTTTCCTGCGATTTTTTCTTCTGGATTGTAGTGCTTAAAGGCAAAGGGATTAGTCGATGTAGAACCCTCGAACTGAATTTTTGAAATACCATTAAAATATGACATGGAATAACCTCCTAATTGGAAAAAAATAATAGCTAAATGAAAATGTTTACATTATGATATGAATAGACTTTTGTTTATTAAGCAGAAAAACAAATGTAAAAAGTTGCAAGGGAGATTCGTATGAACGAAATTAGCACTGTCGTCTATCGTATTTTTGAGTGGATTACTCGTTTTGCTTACCTTCAGCTTTTATGGATTCTATTTAGTTTAGTCGGTGGAATTATCTTAGGATTTTTTCCAGCAACTGTCGCTATGTTCGCCATTATCCGCAAGTGGCTTAGGGGGAATAAAGACATTTCACTCTTCCCGACTTTTTGGAACTTTTATAAAAATGAGTTTCGAAAAAGCAATCAATTAGGACTCATTCTTTACCTGCTTATCTTCATAATCGGCATCGATTTCATTTATCTACATGAAAATAGTGGACAATTAACGTGGGTGCAGGCTCCCTTATTTGCGTTCATGCTTCTCTCTCTGCTGTTTGTTTCCTATCTATTTCCTGCTTTTGTTCATTTTGAGCTCAACCATTTTTCGATTATGAAGCATGCTTTTTTTATTATGCTTGTTCACCCATTGCATAGCTTGCTAATGCTGCTTTCACTACTATCACTGTTAGTGATCGTTTATTATGTTCCTGCTTTCGGTTTTATTTTTGGTGCTAGCAGCTCCGCATTTATGACAATGTCGTTAGCACTACACGCTTTTAATAAGCTTCAAAAGAAAACGAGTTAGCCTTTTACTGCACTTGAAGACATGCCTTCAACGACTTTATTGCTGAAGAAAATAAAGGCGATTAAAATAGGCAGTACACTGATAATCAAAGTAGCTCCGATGGCGCCCCAATCTGTCATATATTGCCCGATGAAATTTTGAATCCCGACTGTTAATGTTTTATATTTATCAGAGCTGATAAAAGTATTGACAAAAACAAACTCATTCCAGTTGTAAATCATATTGATAATGACAGTTGTGGACATAACAGGAATTGTCATCGGAAGGATAATGCGAAAAAACATTTGCGGGACGGAGCACCCATCAATAATTGCCGCCTCTTCGATCTCTCGCGGAAGAGTATAATAGAAACCAAGTAAAATCATGATTGTGATCGGAAGATTATAGGCCGTATAAGTGATCACGATCGACCAAGGGCTATCAATTAAATTGATATTAAGAAACATATTAAATAAAGGAATGATCGAAGAATGGATCGGAATCATTAATCCTACCATGAACAGACCAAGGACAAGCTTGCTTAGCTTCCATTTCATCCTAGTAATCGCGAAAGTTGCCATGCTGGCAAAAAGCACTGTTAATAAAATAGCGAGCCCCGTAATCCAAACGCTATTCCAAAAATAAACCCCTATACCGCCCTCCCATACTTTCGTGTAATTCTCCCACCGGAATTGTGATGGCAATGCAAAGGGGGAACCAGAAAAAATTTCTCGATTATCCTTTAAGGAAAACAAAAACAGCCAAATGATCGGAAAGATTTGGAATACAGCGACAATCGCTAATGACAAATAAAGAAAAAAAGAACCTATTCTCTTCATGAAAAATCCTCCTCCTTCCTAATATTGAATTTCTTCTTTTGTTGCCGTTAGCTTACGAACAATAAACGTCACAACAAGAGTTATGATTAAAAGTACGAAGCCAATCGCACTTCCGTAGCCGAAATTATTGCTGCTAAAAGCGAGTTTGTACATGTACGAAGCCATAACTTCACTAGCGCCGTTTGGTCCTCCACCAGTCATAACATAAATTAAATCAAAATATTTTAATGAACCGACTACAGCTAAGACAATCGTTACTTTCACGACACTCATAATCAGCGGCAGTTTGATTTTTAACGCAATTTGCACGGGGGAAGCCCCATCAATCCGCGCAGCTTCAATAATAGATTCAGGGATATTTTTTAATGCTGCATAATAAATCAATATATAGAAGCCTGCATATTGCCATAAAATAGGCACGAAAATCGCGTACAGCACAAGTGCTGTATCAGCCAACCATGCAGGTGGATGTTCGACTCCAATCGCCATAAGAATTTGATTCAGCATTCCATTTGTAGGATTGTATATTTTAATCCACAATTGAGCTATCGCCACAGACGAAAGTAGCATTGGAATTAAGTAAATTTTTCGGAGCAAATCGGCCCCCTTTATTTTTGAGGACAAAATAAGCGCAATTACTAAGTATAAAAGTAAACTAAGCGTTGAAAATATCGCCAGTAAAAAGGAATGCCATGCACTATCCCAAAATTTCCCGTCTTGCAACGCATTCATATAATTTTCCAATCCGATAAACTTCATCGCACCGATTCCATCCCAATCCATTAAACCGTAGTAACCGGATAACGCTAACGGGATAAAAATTAAGATTGCCGTTAACAACAGTGCTGGTAATACGAATAACGCGATGAGCCATTTATTGGACATAACCTTATCCATCACATTCAACCCCATATTCGCTAAGTAGAAAAGGCCTGTAAAAAAATACTCCTCTTCTAGTTACAAATTTTAACGATGACACCAATATGAATAAAACGATTGATCCTTCCTTCAGAGAAAACAGTTATTTTTTCTTTAGCTAAAAAGTTGCTTTGACCGATGAGCCAAAGTATATCCCTTAGCTCATCAAGTCAGAGAAAAGCTATATAAAAAAATACTTGTACGATTTAAAAACTAAGTTCATAAACTGCCATCCTACTACACTATTATTCTGCTGCAAGCGCATTCTCGTGTTCTTTTGCAAATTCGTCAGGAGCTACTTCCTTGCCAAAAATAGCTTGAATCATATTTAAATGAACTTCAGCAACCTGTGGGCTCATTTGAACATCAGCAAAAAGTGTTATATTCGTTGCATTGCTTAGTTCGTTTAAGACGTCTACATACATTTGTGGCAGCTCTAACGAGTCAGCATCAAGCTTGGTTGCTGGAATAACGCCGGCTTGTGTGACCGATTTTTCTCCCCATTCCTTTACAAAGTAGGAAACAAACTTTTTCGCTTCTTCCTTAACATCGGAATCTTCACTGACAAATAGCCCTACACCAGGACCACCGACATGACTGTTTAAATCCCCTTTTCCATCAACGGTTGGGAAATTAAAGAAACCAATTGAATCTCTAAACTCCTGTGGGACTTCTTCATTTGTTGTAAAGTTTGGCAAATCCCAGGAACCAATTAAGTACATTGCTGCTTGTTCACTCATAAACATACTTTTCGCTTCCTCATCGGCCAAACCGTTGAATCCTTTTACAAACGCATTCATATCAACTAAATTTTGCACTTCTTCCGCCGCTGAAACTAAGGCAGGATCTTCAAAAGTTCCAGAGCGATTGATTGCGCTCGTTAGTACATCTGTACCGCCGATTCGATCCGCTAAATACATATACCAAAGAGAGCCAGTCCAACGGTCTTTATTTCCAAGGGCAATCGGCGCAACCCCGTTGTCGTTTAAAGTTGTAATAATATGTTTGAATTCATCATAAGTTTTTGGCGCTTCAAGTCCATATTCCGCGAAGATTGCTTTATTGTAGAAAATTGTTGCGATGTTTAGTTCTAGAGGTAAACCATATGTCTTCCCGTCAATAGCATAGGCCTCGGCTGTGCCTGCTACAAAACTATCATTCAATTCATTTTCAAGAAGATCATCTAATGGAGCAAATTTATTGCCTTCAACATAAGGAGTTAAAAAACCTGCCGCCCATGTCATCCCCACATCCGGCAATTCATTGGAAGTAGAGAGTACCTTCAGCTTATCTTTGTATTGTTCATTACTTAAAACTTCCAGCTCAACCTTAACACCTTCATTTTCCTTCTCAAAATTAGCAATAATTTCATTCACAATGGTGTGATGTGTTTTTGAGCTGCCTTCTGGCCATAGATGCATAAACTTAATCGTTTTCGTATCACCTGAATTGCTAGAGACATTTTCGCTATCTGTGCCTGAGCAACCAACGATGACAAAAATAGTAGCAACTAAGGTGAACAACAATGTAATCGCTTTCTTTTTCCTCATACATAAGCCCCCTAAAAAGTGTATGATGCTTATTACATAAGCTCAAAGTTAGAATAACAGAGAACAATTCGTTTGTCTAGTGGATAAACTAAGTGTATAATAAACTCAAAGAGGCTAGCTTTTTTCCTATACATCTATGAAAATCGCTGATTTAATAGCATCTCTCAAGAAAAGAAAAGTTATCAACATATTGCGGTTGTCGATTATTGTCAGAAAATATTGAACGAATACCAATCACTTCCCTCAATCTTGCTCCATGCTAAAATTGATCCGTATAATGAAAATATAAACTTAAAAGAAAGAGATGACCGTTTAATGAAAACGTGGAACCAACATGTAGTAAAACAAGAAAACAAAACACTCGTCTTAAATACAATTAAACAGCTCTCTCCTATTTCAAGAGCTGAAATTGCCAATCTGACTGGACTCAATAAAGGGACTGTATCCTCTCTTGTCAGTGAATTGTTAGAAGAGAAACTGATATATGAATCTGGTCCTGGGCAATCAAGCGGTGGCAGAAGACCTGTTATGCTGCTCTTTAATCAAGTTGCCGGTTTTTCAATTGGAATTGATCTCGGCGTCAACTACTTACTCGGGATTGTGACCGATCTTCAAGGAAATATACTGCATGAGAAGACGATTAGTTATAAAGATTTGACCTATGAAAAAATTATGACTCATTTGTACGATATCATTGATCAGCTAATCGCGTTAACACCTAAGAGTCCATATGGAATTGTTGGAATCGGCGTCGGTGTACCTGGAACGGTAAGTAAAGCGGGAAAAGTATTGCTCGCACCTAATTTGAAATGGAGAAATATTGACTTAAAATCTGTTCTTCAAGATAAATACAATGTTCCCATCATTATTGAAAATGAAGCGAACGCCGGCGCTTACGGTGAAAAATTGTTTGGAGCGGGAAAGGAAGCGAAAAATCTTGTTTATGTAAGCGTCGGGATAGGAATTGGAGTTGGATTGATTTTAAACAACCAATTATATCGCGGAAATAATGGCTTTTCAGGGGAACTTGGTCATATGACAATCGACATCGCTGGAGAAAAATGCAGATGTGGCAATAAAGGCTGCTGGGAACTGTATGCGTCAGAACAAGCATTGCTAAAAAAAGCCAACGATGCCGGCCTTTCTTCAACGGGAGATGATGTTACACTCGATTATTTATTAAAGCTTGCCACATCTGGAGAAACAATCGCGATTCAGCAGTTTGAACATATTGGAGAAAACCTTGCAGTCGGAATCAATAATATCATCAACATCTTTAATCCTCAGCAAATTATTATTGGAAACCGGATGGCATCAGCCAAACGGTGGCTGACAAACCCATTGGAAAAGCGGATGCAAGCTCGAACTTTATGGTTTCAGCAGCGCGATTTAGAAATTAATTTTTCCGAGCTATCCACACATTCAGCTGCTTTAGGTGTGACCGCTTTTGTGGCAGAGAATTTTTTCAACAGTGATCTGCAAAAGTTTTCTCAAGCACTTTAGTTCATCAGGAATGCACAATCGTTCGCGATTGTTTTCTAATTATAATAAAATAATATGAATGAGGTGGGGAAACATGGCAAAGATTCAAAATCCCATTTTAACAGGTTTTAATCCAGACCCGTGTATTTGCAGAAATGGAGAAGACTATTACATTGCGGTTTCGACCTTCGAATGGTTTCCTGGAGTTGGAATTTATCACTCCAAGGATTTAAAAAATTGGCGTTTAGTCTCAAGACCTCTCAATCGATTAAGCCAGCTAAATATGATTGGCAATCCTGATTCTGGCGGAATTTGGGCACCTGCCCTCTCCTATCATGATCAAAAATTTTGGCTGATTTATACCGATGTAAAGGTAACGGAAGGACGCTGGAAGGATTGTCATAATTATCTTGTGACTTGTGACACGATTGACGGAGATTGGTCTGAACCAATCCATCTAAACAGTTCAGGCTTTGATCCATCATTATTTCATGATGAGGATGGTAAAAAGTATTTAGTCAATATGCTTTGGGATCATCGCATCCACAATCATAATTTTTACGGAATCGTATTACAGGAGTACAGCGCTAAGGAGCAAAAATTAATTGGCGATGCAACGGTCATTTTTAAAGGCACAGACATTAAATTAACGGAAGCTCCCCATCTTTATAAAATAAATGACTATTATTATTTACTCACAGCTGAAGGTGGCACGAAATATGATCACCAAGCAACCATTGCACGTTCCAAACAATTATTTGGACCTTACGAAGTTCATCCAGACAACCCACTCATTAGTTCCTTCGCTCATCCAAGAAACCCCTTACAAAAGGCAGGACATGCATCTATTGTACAGACCCATACGGATGAATGGTTTCTAGTCCATTTAACCGGTAGACCACTGCCACGTGACGGCCAGCCTTTATTAGATCCGCGCGGCTTTTGTCCACTTGGAAGGGAGACAGCAATCCAACGTTTGGAATGGAAGAATGATTGGCCCTATGTTGTTGGGGGAAATCAACCATCACTTGAAATTGATGGTCCTGAGATTGAAGAAGTCATATGGAGCAGCGATGCCAATATAAAAGATGACTTCAACAGTCCTGAATTAAATCTTCAGTTTCAATCATTACGCATCCCTTTAGGTGAAGAAGTTGCTTCTTTAACAGCTCGTCCAGGACATTTAAGACTCTATGGCAAAGAATCGTTAACTTCGAAATTCACGCAGGCTTTTATTGCGAGACGGTGGCAGCACTTTTATTTTACAGCAGAAACGAAAGTCGCTTTTGAGCCAACAACATTCCAACAGTCGGCAGGGCTTGTAAACTACTACAATACACAAAACTGGACCGCACTACAAATTTCATGGCATGAAAGGAAAGGACGTATTCTAGAAATCATGACCTGTGATAATTTTAGCTTTACTCAGCCCCTTTTTGACCAAGAAATCTTGCTTCCATCCGAACTTGAATATGTTTATCTTCGCGTCGATGTAGAATTACATGTTTATTCTTACTCCTACTCCTTTGATGGTCAAAACTGGGTTAAAATTCCAATAAAGTTCGACTCATACAAACTTTCTGATGATTACATTCAAGGCGGAGGATTCTTCACAGGAGCCTTTGTCGGGATGCAATGTCAAGATACATCTGGTCAAAATCGACACGCCGACTTCGATTACTTTCTTTATCAACCACAGTAACACAAATGAGCACCTGCTTCTTACGGTGCTCATTTTCGATTCATCTACTAAAAACGGAATTTAGCATTTCTCTTTCGTTTTTTCCTTTATTTTTGTTCATCGGTGTTGATTTTTCTTAACCATTTGCTTAACAAAAATTAAGCACAAAGAAAAAACTAGGAAGCATAATCTCCCTAGCCTTCGTTTTACTCTTCCTCAGAGCCGACTAAGAAATCTGGATCTAAATCCTCAAACTCCTCATCGTCTACATCAAAGTAGTCTTCATCATCATCTTTATGCTTGCCTGGATGAACTTCTACACATACCTTTGTTTCCCCAATGACTTCCACTAGAAACTCCCTCTCGACGTGCACGATGATTTTGTTTCCATTTGGGGAAATAACTGCTTCGACACAGTTTGGCTGCTGAAGTACTTTCACGATTACGTCGAGGTCGTCAAGGCAATCTGGGTCACGATATTTTAGTTTAATAACGTCTGTATAGTCTACTCGTTCTGTGACAACTTCAGTTTGTGTATTATCATTAAAGGAGTACCAAACATTAATGTCATAGTAGCCGCAAACTTCAACTGTTTTGCCAACCTTTTTCGCCTCGTACGTATGGTTGATAATCCAACAACCTAGGATGCTAGTTGGATTATTTTTTGGGCAAATCGTATGATTGGATTGGGTGAATTTTCGTCCTTTCGCTACGACCGCTTTTGTGATAATCTCTCTGTATTCTCCCATTGCGAGCGAACCCTCCTCACTTAAGTTTCATTTCATCCTATGCGGGATATTAGACTAGTGTGCTTATCTTTTTATGAATGTCTATCCTTGTCAGAACGTAATGACACTCCATTTATTCGGGCAATTTTTCATGAACTAAACGTCAATTTATCCTATGCATGAACCCAGAAATGGGTGAATGCAGGAAGATGGGAAGAGGGTTCCTTCTTTACAAGAAAAAGCGCAATTCGAGGAAATTATTGTATTAACAGATTGGGTAAGAGAACAACGCGAAATTAGGCTTCTACTATCTGCTTGAAAGTAAAACAGCCTCTGCCGCCAAAACGGAAAAGGCTGTTTTACCTATTTTTAATGATTATGTGAGCATTCTTTATTCTTTATTTCTGCTCCCGTTTCACCACTGAGAAGATTTCCCCCTGTGGAGGTGATGATTTCATCTGTTACTTTATTAGAAATCGTTGAAGCAACTAACTGGAGCAATTCATTCACATCACCTTGAGACTGTTTGAACTCTTGGACAACTGGAATAGCATCTAATTCTGCTTCTATTTTAGCAATCTTTTCTTCCGTTCTCTTTAATGCTTCAGGTTTTCCATAGTGATGAAGATTGACCGCTTGCTTTTGTAATCCTTTAATCTCATCAATCAATTTGCGGACTTTTTCATTTTCATGAATTTGCGCTTCTGCTCTTTTAAAGAAATCAACTTCCTCTGTTTGCGCAATTAATGTTGCAAGTTCTTGTGCACGCGCTACAATTTCGTCTTTTGTATATTTCGCCATATTATTTCACCTCGACTGGTTGAACTTCTTCTACCATCTCTCCATTTAATGACCAAGTCTTTGTTTCTGTCACTTTTACCTTTACGACTTTACCGATAGCTGTTTTTGGACCAACAAAGTTTACAAGCTTGTTTCTACGTGTATATCCTGCTAACACATCAGGATTGTTCTTGCTTTCTCCCTCTACAAGAACTTCAACAACTTGATCCTTATATTTCTTCATTGCTTGAGCAGAAAGCTCATTTACAAGGCTGTTTAATCGTTGGAGACGTTCTTTTTTTACTTCCATTGGAACATTATCCTGCATTTTTGCCGCAGGTGTTCCCTCACGTGGAGAGTAAATGAACGTATATGCTGCCTCGAATCCAACTTCGCGGTATAAAGAAAGGGTTTCTTCAAACTGTTCATCGGTCTCATTTGGATATCCAACAATAATATCCGTTGATAATGCGACATTCGGGATAGCTTTCTTTATTTTACGAACAAGTTCAAGATACTGTTCTCTTGTATACTTACGGGCCATAATTTTTAAAACATCAGTTGAACCAGACTGAACTGGCAAATGAATGTGTTCGACTAGATTTCCACCCTTTGCAAGAACTTCAATAAGATGATCATCAAAATCACGAGGATGACTAGTCGTAAAGCGAACACGTGGAATGTCAATTTTACGAATTTCATCCATTAAGTCGCCTAAACCATATTTCATATCGTCAAAGTCTTTCCCATAAGCATTCACGTTTTGCCCAAGAAGGGTGATCTCTTGATATCCTTGTGCAGCTAATTGCCGCACTTCATGAATAATTTCTTCTGGACGGCGACTTCGTTCTTTTCCCCGTGTATATGGGACAATACAATACGTACAAAATTTGTCGCAGCCATACATAATGTTAACCCAGCCTTTAATATTACCACGACGAACCTTCGGAAGATTTTCGATGATATCCCCTTCCTTAGACCAAACTTCTACAACCATTTCCTTTGACATATAGGCTTCTTGCAGAATGTTTGGCAGGCGGTGAATATTATGGGTTCCGAAAATCATATCGACTTGATTGTATGTTTTTAGAATCTTGTTCACGACAGATTCTTCCTGTGACATGCACCCACAAACCCCAAGCAAAAGATCAGGATTTTGTGTTTTTAAATGCTTTAAATGACCGAGTTCACCAAACACCTTATTTTCGGCATTTTCACGAATCGCACAAGTATTTAGTAAAATAACATTAGCATCTTCAACGGTATCTGTCGGCTCATAACCTAGACCGATGAAAATCCCTGCCATTACCTCCGTGTCATGTTCATTCATCTGACATCCGTAAGTACGAATATAAAATTTTCTTCCTTTACCCATTCCCATGAATTCTTCTGGAATAGCAAAATCATGATGGTATTTAACCTCTTCTTTTCCTCTCTTTTTTGCCTCTTTTAAGGACGGAGGTACGTATACAGTTTCAAAGTATTTGCTGTAATCCTTTTCGGATTTTTTGTCCGAAGAATTAGCAACCTGTACTTGTTGACCTTCTAATCGTTGTTTCTCATTCATTGAAAATCTCCTTTCTCATGAATCCACTTGTAAAAAGCTTCTTATCATTTTAGTAGATATACACACATTACTAAAGTATAAACCCAATAGGAAGTGAATACAATAGGAAGCCTGCTTTTATCCCTTTAAAACTTAGCATGAACTGCTCTGATTTTGTCAAAGCATTTGAGGTTGCAGACTGTATACAAACTCGAAGGATTTCAGTTTGCCTACAGTTTTTACAGCCAATATCCAAAAATGACAAAAGCCATCGAGAGGCTGCCTCTCGATGGCTTTTGTCGACACTCTGACAACCTCAAAGCATTTGAGGTTGTTTACATTTTCTTTCCATTACATAAACTCAGCTACTAGTTTTTCAAAATGTGCTTCATCTATTTGCAGGTCTGCTTGGGAAAGCGGTGTTTCTGAGTAACCAGGAAGCATCTCCTGATAAGATGGACGCTCCGTATTTTGATAAATAAGTCCGGTTACTAAGCCATCATGTTTCATAAGGGTTTGCATGGCTTGTTCACGGCTTGATGGATCATATCCTTCAATATCTGCCAATTTCGTAAGATTTTCTTTGAACCAATCATACGTATTGACCTTGTTATACGTTACACATGGACTAAATACGTTGATTAAAGAAAAGCCTTTATGCTTAATTCCAGCTTCAATTAAAGCCGTTAAATCTTTTAAATCAGTTGAAAAGCTTTGCGCTACAAAAGTAGCACCAGCAGTTAATGCCATTTCCATTGGGGAAATTGGTTGTTCAACAGATCCTGATGGCGTCGATTTCGTTTTGAAACCTGCAGCCGATCTTGGAGAAGTTTGACCTTTTGTTAAACCATAGATTTGATTATCCATGACGATATATGTGATATCGACGTTGCGACGAATAGCATGAATCGTATGTCCCATCCCGATTGCAAACCCATCTCCGTCACCACCAGAGGCAATCACAGTTAAATCACGATTGGCCATTTTTACCCCTTGGGCAATTGGAAGAGAACGTCCATGAATTCCATGGAATCCATATGAATTAATATATCCAGAAATACGTCCTGAACAACCGATACCTGAAACAACTGCTAAATTTTCTGGTTCCAGCCCAACATTTGCTGCCGCTCTTTGAATAGCCGCTTGAACCGAGAAATCCCCACACCCTGGACACCAGTTGGGCTTCACATTGTTACGAAAGTCTTTAAATGTTGCCATTTTTAGAACAGCTCCTTGCTTTTTGTATAAATTTCATGTGGCAAGAATGGATTTCCGTCGTATTTTAAGTGGTTTTTCACTTTGTTAGCATGTCCGACGTTCATCTTCAGAATATTGGCTAACTGACCTGTTGCATTGTTTTCAACAACAAGAACGTTTTTAGCTGATTGAACAAGTGGTAACATCTCATCCGTTGGAAATGGATGAATTAAGCGAATATGAGCATGATTCACTTTTAATCCATCTTGCTCAAGACGAGTTATCGCTTCTTCAATCGCCCCACGTGTAGAGTTAAAGCCAACGATTAAAAGGTCTGGCTCTTGATGAGGAGCATTCTTATATACTGGTGTATTAAATTTCAAATTTTCGATTTTGCGGAAACGCTTATCCATTTGAGCATTACGATTTAGTGCAGATTCTGATGGTTTTCCTGTTTCATCATGTTCCACCCCTGTGACATGATGAATTCCGTTTTTCATTCCTGGGATGACACGTGGTGAAACACCATCTTCTGTCACTTCATAACGTTTGAAATAACCTTTATTTTCAATTTCTGGCAACTCATCTTGCTGTAATTTTCCGCGGCGAATTTCAATTTTACTATAATCAAGCGGTTCCACTGTCTGTTTTCCGAGTGAGAGCTGCAAATCGGATAAAACAATAACCGGACATTGGTATTCTTCAGCTAAATTAAATGCCTCTGCCGTATCATAAAATGCTTCTTGAACCGTGCTTGGAGCCATAACGATCTTTGGAATTTCACCATGAGTTCCATAAATCATCGCCATTAAATCAGATTGCTCCTGCTTTGTTGGTAAACCTGTTGATGGGCCCCCACGTTGAGTGTCAACAATAACGAGCGGTTGTTCAGTTATACCAGACAAGCCAATCGCTTCCATTTTCAATGAAAGGCCAGGACCTGCAGATGCCGTTAGTGCACGAACCCCGGCATAATTAGCACCGATCGCCATCGTAGCAGCTGCAATTTCATCTTCAGTTTGAATAACTGTTCCGCCAAGCGCTGGAAGCTTCTGGATTAAATATTCCATAATTTCTGAAGCAGGTGTAATCGGGTATGCAGCCATAAAGCGACAGCCACCAGCTAATGCTCCAAGAGCGATAGCATCGTTTCCAATCATGAAAAGACGTTTATTTCCATCAGCTTTCTCTAAATGCATCACTGCATTTTCAGCCAATTCAGCTTTCATATGGTCAAACCCAGCCTTAACGGCTTCCATATTCTTATCAACAACTTGTTGGCCCTTTTTGCCAAAGATTTCTTGCACCACTTCTCTGAAAACATTAATATCTAAATCTAGTACAGCACATGTAGCACCAACTGCTACCATGTTTTTCATTAAAGATGTTCCCAGTTCAGTAGCAATCTCTGTGAATGGGACTGCATACAAAGTCGCATTGGTATCCTCTGGTTGAGCAGGATTAAACTTCGCATCAGCGATGATAATTCCATTGTCATGAAGCTCTTTGTAATTTAGATCCACTGTCTCTTGGTCAAACGCGACTAAAATGTCTAAATCATCCGAAATAGACCGAACTTGAGTCGTACTTACACGAATCTTATTGTTCGTATGCCCACCTTTAATTCGTGATGAAAAGTGACGGTAGCCATACAAGTAGTAGCCCAGACGATTCAGAGCAATTGAAAAAATTTCCCCAGTACTTTCAATACCTTCCCCTTGTTGTCCGCCAACTTTCCAAGAAAGTTGATTGATCATGTCTTACACCCCTTCAGATACGTTAAGAAATATGTAAAAAACGTTATTTGATTTCGACGAGCTCATTTCAAAATGGTTCATTCAGCCTAGAAACAATTTCTAAGACAGAAGAAAAATATCGATCGCAATGCTTCCAGACGAATCTGAAACATTGTGAAATTTACTCATGGTCTAGTACAATTCTCACCCAAATTTCATTGGAAAAGTAGGGTACTAAACGCTTTCAATTCTAGCCCTATGTTGTGAAAAAAGCAACCCTTTCCGCATAAATATTGACGAAAGTATGAATATTTTTTTAGTTTTCAAAACATAATAAATAGTTGGCAACCTTTGCTGTTTCATAAATGTTTTCCATGATTGAAAAAATTTAAATTTCTTTCAAGAAGGCTTTGTTATATGTCCATGTTGATATTTGGCTCATTTCGAGTAAAACCAAGTTTTCACAGAAAATGAACCAAATATCGTTTAATTTCAAGAAAAAAGCCTGCTTGCTAAGCAAACAGGTTGTGTGCATAAGGATTTCACCAGCAGGAATGTTCATTCATTCCTTCATAAGTTTTGTCATATAGAATCAACGACAATGTCAACCATGCCTTTAACCCCAATGCTTCGTTTTCCCCTAAACATTACCTTGGTTCAACAATTAACTTAATGGCTGTTCGTTCTTCTCCATCAATCTGAATGTCTGTAAAGGCCGGAATACAGATTAAATCAACTCCGCTAGGTGCCACAAATCCTCTTGCTATTGCTACTGCCTTTACGGCTTGATTCAATGCACCCGCACCTATGGCTTGGATTTCCGCAGCTCCTCTTTCCCGCAGAACTCCGGCAAGCGCACCAGCTACAGAATTAGGATTAGATTTTGCTGAAACTTTTAATATTTCCATTCCTAGCTCCTCCTCGTTTACCCCCCCTGAATGTTCATCTATTGAACAGGTCAGGTATATATGATTCCATTGCTACTATATTCAAATGTTAAATCACATATTCCAGCTTGGACAAAATATTGGAGAAATTGCTTTGACATTTTCAAAAAAACTCCTTAAACAACGAAGAATAAATTTTGATGTTGAAACATTTTTGGCCCATTTCCATTGAAACAAAAGTTTCAGAAGAAATGGGCCAAATTCTATGAATAAAATGGGTGATCCTCATTAATTAAAATGCGTTCAATTTTTTTAGCCAAACCCGTTTTATTATCTAATTGTACTAACACGGCACTTAACTGGGTTCTCCCCGTTTTTGGAACTTCAAAACGGACCGGCAGCCCTGTTAAAAACCGTTTTAAGACAACTTCCCGCTCCATTCCAAGAATGCCATCATACGGTCCAGTCATCCCTACATCAGAGATGTATGCTGTACCTTTCGGCAACACGCGATTATCAGCTGTTTGCACATGTGTATGGGTCCCAACAATAGCAGATACTCTACCATCTAAATACCAACCAATTGCTTGTTTTTCACTAGTTGCCTCACCATGAAAATCAACGAAGATAAAAGGAGTTCGCTCCTTTGCCTCTTTGATAAGTTGCTCAGCTTTTAAAAACGGATCATCGATCGCTGGCATGAACGTACGACCTTGGAGATTAATCACAGCAATTTCAAGTTGATTCATTCGCACATACACGATCCCTTTCCCAGGGTTATTTTCTGGAAAATTAGCAGGGCGAATAAGGTACTTCGCATCTTCAATAAATTCAAAAATTTCACGGTTGTCCCAAGTATGATTGCCGAGCGTCACTACTTGCGCACCAACCTCTAAGAAGCTCCGATAAATTTTTTCCGTAATTCCCTTTCCACCCGCAGCATTCTCACCATTTATAATCGTAACATGTGGTCGATATTTTTCTTTCAGCTTTGGAACATATTCCATCACCATATCACGGCCAGGAGATCCCACTACATCTCCAATAAACAATATATCCATGTTCAATCCCTTTCTCTTATATACTAATGGTCCATTATAGCAAAAAAATAAAATAAATAAAACGGTGCATTTGCACCGTTTTATTTATTTTGCATATTCAACAGCTCTCGTTTCGCGAATAACTGTTACTTTTATATGTCCTGGATAATCAAGTTCAGATTCAATTTTCTTGCGAATATCTCGAGCAAGACGATGTGATTCTAAATCGTCTATTTGATCAGGTTTTACAATAATACGTACTTCTCTACCTGCTTGAATCGCAAATGATTTCTCGACTCCATCATAGGACTCAGAAATCTCCTCAAGCTTTTCTAAGCGACGAATATAGTTTTCCAACGTTTCTCTTCTTGCTCCAGGTCTAGCGGCTGATAACGCGTCTGCAGCGGCCACGAGTACAGCAATGACAGATTGAGCTTCACTATCCCCGTGATGGGAAGCAATACTGTTGATGACAACTGGGTGCTCTTTATACTTTGTTGCAAGCTCAACACCAATTTCCACATGGCTCCCTTCTACTTCATGATCAATTGCTTTGCCGATATCATGAAGTAATCCAGCACGACGAGCCAATGTTTCATCTTCTCCAAGCTCAGCAGCTAATAATCCAGAAAGTTGGGCAACTTCAATGGAATGCTTAAGCACATTTTGTCCGTAGCTTGTACGAAACTTTAGACGCCCCAGAATTTTGATTAAATCTGGGTGGAGACCATGTACCCCAACCTCAAAAGTTGTTTGCTCACCAATTTCTCGAATATGCTCATCCACTTCGCGACGTGCCTTATCAACCATCTCTTCAATACGAGCTGGATGAATGCGGCCATCCTGAACAAGCTTCTCTAGTGCAAGTCTTGCTGTCTCTCTGCGAATTGGATCAAACCCTGAAAGAATAACAGCCTCCGGAGTATCATCAATAATGAGGTCAATCCCTGTAAGAGTTTCAAGTGTACGAATATTACGGCCTTCACGTCCAATGATACGACCTTTCATTTCATCATTTGGTAAACTTACAACTGAGACAGTTGTTTCAGCCACGTGATCCGCCGCACATCTTTGAATGGCTAATGACAAGATTTCTTTTGCTTTCTTGTCCGCTTCCTCTTTTGCTTTATTCTCACTCTCTTTAACCATTAAAGCGATCTCGTGAGATAATTCCTTATCCATTCGCTCTAAAATGATGGACTTCGCTTCATCACGCGTTAAGCCTGAGATGCGTTCAAGCTCAGATTGTTGCTTCTTTAAGATCTCGTCCACTTTGCTTTCCATCTCTTCAATATGCTGTTGTCTTTTGTTAAGAGAATCGTCCCTCTTTTCTAATAGTGATTCGCGTTTATCTAACGACTCATCTTTTCGATCTAAGTTTTCCTCTTTTTGCATTAAACGATTTTCTTGTTTTTGCAACTCATTTCTTCGATCACGAATTTCACGTTCAGCTTCTGTTCGAAGCTTGTGAATTTCATCCTTTGCTTCTAGCAGAGCTTCCTTTTTAGTCGAGTCCGCATCACGCTTTGCATCCTCTAAAATTTGCTCCGCCGCATCTTTTGCACCTGCAATCTTTGCTTCAGCAACGGATTTACGAACAAAATAGCCAACAACGGCACCGACGAATAGGCCAAGCAAAATGGAGATGATTATAAATCCTAAATCCATCATTTCACCTCCTCTTGCTATGAACTTTTTGTTTTTACGTTTCTAAACTGTCGGCATGTACATTGTCATCCATCAATATACAGCACAAAGGCTTTTTAACGTTTTAATCATTATAAAAATTGTAAAATATACATATTAATTGTAAAGGTGTGAATTTTTATTGTCAAGTGCCTGTCTAGTCAGCCATTTGCCAGTTGTTACTAAAGCTGTAGAGCTTCTCGATCCGTTTATGCCACAACTTATTAGCAGTTCGTTCAGCAAGCAGAGAATTTTGACATACAAAACAGCAAAGCCTCTTAAGCTTTGCTGTTTTAAATAAGGGCATACATCCCCATAGCTTCTGAACGTGAATAAATACAAGCTCTTAATCGACAAGATCAAAAGTTTCTTGGCCCTCATCTTCACCTTCTACGACCTTAACACCATCCAAGCCATAGTACTCACGGATTTTCTGCTGAATTTCCAATCGAACTTCCGGGTTTTCTTTTAAATATAGCTTTGCATTTTCACGACCTTGGCCAAGTCGTTCGTCGTTATAGGAGTACCAAGAACCGCTCTTTTGAACAATATCAATTTCGGAACCTAAATCGATAATCTCGCCCTCTTTAGAAATTCCTTCTCCATACATAATGTCCACTTCAGCAACTCGGAATGGTGGTGCGACTTTATTTTTGACGACTTTAATTTTCGTTTTATTTCCAACCATATCGTTGCCTTGCTTTAATGTTTCTGCACGACGGACTTCGAGACGGATAGAGGAGTAGAATTTTAATGCACGTCCTCCAGGTGTTGTTTCAGGATTTCCAAACATCACCCCAACCTTTTCACGAATCTGATTGATAAAGATGGCGATTGTTTTAGACTTATTAATCGCTCCAGAAAGCTTACGAAGAGCCTGAGACATTAGCCGAGCCTGCAAGCCTACATGACTGTCTCCCATCTCCCCTTCGATTTCGGCCTTCGGTACGAGTGCAGCAACAGAGTCGATAACTAAAATATCAACTGCACCACTTCTTACAAGTGCCTCAGCGATCTCTAGTGCTTGCTCTCCTGTGTCTGGCTGGGACAGAAGCAATTCATCAATATTTACACCGAGATTTGAAGCATAAACTGGATCTAAAGCATGTTCAGCATCGATAAATGCAGCTTGTCCACCTTCAGCTTGCACTTCTGCAATTGCATGCAGAGCCACAGTCGTTTTACCAGAGCTCTCTGGTCCGTAAATTTCAATAATCCGTCCCCGTGGATATCCACCAATCCCCAGAGCTGCATCCAGTGCTAGAGAGCCACTCGGTGAAGTAGATATTTGCCGATCTGTTTGTTCACCCAATTTCATAATGGAACCTTTACCAAATTGTTTTTCTATTTGTTTCAACGCCATTTCTAAGGCTGCTTGACGATCGCTCACCATAAATTCCTCCTTATTTCATCCAATCGGTTCATCTCTTAAAAAACCTATCTCTAATATAACTGTTTTCCACTCATTTGTCGAGAAAAAAATCGAACATCCATTCGTTTTTTCTCGGTCCATTAAGAGCTGAAATTTTCAACTTCCCTTAAGAAAAAATCGCATCTTAGTAAGAATGGCTGCGGAGTTATACTTATTTTAACCATAATCTGAAAATATTTAACTATCGCTATCCTCATGCTAATGGAAAATGTAGCATGCTCTTCACAACAACTCAATTACAATTGCAATCTTAATCTATTAATCCCTCGTGTCCAAAATGGAAGCGACAAAATTCTCCTTTTTCCATTTGCCATTTATAGAAGACCTTTTTCATAAAAAGAACTTCACAAAATCCATGTAGACCATTAAATGGTAAAAAAGAGCGTGCAGGCAGTCACCGCTCAAAGTTGGATTTCGAACATCATTGCTTTTCTTTTTCTAAACAACTAAAAGCAAGTGAAGGATGTTGATCTGTATCCTCTCCTCACTTGCTTTTCCTTTAAGTCCTATCATTCCTTTAAGCTATTGAGCAGGAAATGACATCCATGCTTTATCGTTCTAAGCCGGATCCCTTCCCTCGTCCCCGCAAGCTGCAACTGCTCATATTTGGGCTCTCTTCCTTTGATAGAAATACCAATAAAGACCATTCCGACTGGTTTGCCTTCTTGCTTTGCTGGTCCCGCGACTCCTGTAAAACTTATGCCAATATCAGCTTGTATGAGAGAACGGACATTTTCTGCCAGCTCAAGGGCACACGCAGCACTAACTGCTCCATAAGTCTCGGTCGTTTCCTTCTTAACGTTGAGGACATGTTTCTTCACCTCAGTGGCATAGCAAACAACACCACCCTTAAAAACATCACCCGCGCCTGATATTGAAGTAATCTCCTGCTGGAAAAGCCCTCCTGTAAGGCTTTCGGCACAGGCTAACGTCAAATTTCGGGCATCCAGCTCTTGAAACAACTCATTCATTAATGAAGTGGAATCATAACCATAAAAATACTCTCCCACTCTTGCAAGAATTTGTTGTTCAGTCTTGTCGATCAGCTGATGAGCGAGTTCTTCATTTTTCGCCTTCGCCGTTAATCGAAGCGTCACCTCACCATCTGCAGCAAGCGGTGCAATTGTTGGGTTTTGCTGTCCATCAATTAAATCATCAATTTCAGTCTCTAACATCGATTCTCCGATCCCAAAAAAACGGAGAACACGGGAAACAATTTTGTCATTAATCGGCTGAAGCTTCAAAATCTCCTTTTCGCCATATTGGGAAAACATTGGTTCAAGTTCTTTAGGTGGACCTGGTAACAACATATAACTTCGTTCATTTACAGTCACAACCATTCCAGGTGCCATTCCATGATCATTCGGAAGGACAGCGGCACCTTCTAATACAAGGGCTTGTTTGCGGTTGTTGTCTGTCATTACTCGATTGATCGTTTGAAAATACTGCTCAATCGAAGAAAGAGCCACTTCATCATGAACGAGCTTCTTCCCTAAGTGTAACGCGATCGTCTCTTTCGTTAAATCATCCTTCGTAGGACCGAGCCCACCCGTCAGAATGATGAGATCCGCCCTACTCTCCGCAATTTCTAGAGCACCCTTTAACCGTTCTGGATTATCACCGACAACTGTATGGTAGTAAACATTGACACCAATATTGGCAAGCTGCTTCGAAAGAAATTGAGCATTCGTATTCACAATCTGCCCAAGCAATAACTCCGAGCCAACTGCAATGATTTCCGCATTCATGCAAAACACCCCTACCCATGAAAGTTATGTCCAGCCAAATATCGTAGATTCTTTTATTTGGAGTTGATGAAAACATGTTTATTTTTACTAAAATAATCCCAGCCTGACCAAACTGTAAAAAATGCAGCGACCCAAAGGGCTATATCAGCAAACGGCAATGACACGAGTTCAAAAATCATATTATGTAATAATAAAGCTGAAATCGCAATAATTTGCGTCCATGTTTTTATTTTCCCCAACATATTGGCAGCAACAATTTCCCCTTCTCCAGCCAAAATTGCTCGAAGTCCTGTTACCGCAAACTCTCTGCTAATAATTAGAATCACAATCCATGATGATGCCATACCAATTTGGACAAGAACAATCAACGCTGCCGAAACGAGTAGCTTGTCCGCCAACGGGTCCAAAAACTTCCCAAGATTCGTTACTAAATTATATTTACGGGCATAATAGCCATCAATCCAATCGGTCGTAGAGGCTATAATAAAAATCAATGCTCCTACAAAATGGGCAATTGGAAGTTCTGCACCAAGAAATTTCATCTCACCCCAGGAAAAAGGATAGAGCATTATAAGAAGAAACAGAGGTATAAGTAAAATTCTTGAGACGGTTATTTTATTTGGCAAATTCATTTAATTTACCCTCCAACTTTAAAAATATAGATCAATCCTAATCCTTAATCATGGTCTTCATTCTCTACACATGTATAGTAAAAATCGATGCAGAAGACAAAATAGTTAAAAGCGAAAAATAGTCACCGAATCGATGACTATTCAGAAGTTTTCGTGTAACGAATCGTAATATCTTGTACGGTCTGGCTTTCAGGCGTTGCAGCATATTCCAGCTTTTCGTCATTTATATAGATCTCTGTGTTTGGCGCACTTCCAACCCTGATCACAACTTCTTCTTCATTTGATAAATCCTCTGTATGACTATCCGTACCACCTGTCGTAAGCATTCCTTGGAAGACTGATTGACCAGCACCATTTTTAATACTCACCCAAGTTTCACCAGTGGAAACAAGCTTCAGCTCAAAGTTATCGGCATTTTTGAGTTCATAAGTAGTTCTTCTTCCTTGCGATTCCACAACCGTTATTTCTTGTTCTTGTGCAACCTCTTCTTCGGTTGAATCAACATCTTCATCTTTACCATTTTGCTCATCCTCTTCTTCATCAACAACTGGCTCTTCTACTGGCTCACGCGATAAATTCTCAGCTTCCTCATAAGATGCCCCATCAGAATTATTTTCTATCTGCTCATTCGTATCTTTACCGGCAGTTTGCGAATAAAAATACCAAATGACTGCCAGCGCACCAATTATAAAGGCTGCAACCAATATTTTCGGGAGAATATCAAAGAATTTAGAATTTCCCCCTGAAATATTCCTGCGAGTTTGAACACGGGAAAGCTTCTCAGGTAAATCGTCTTTAAAAGCTGTAGGGACATCCGCTTGATATTGCTCAAACAACTCCTCAGGCTCTAAATCGACTGCTTCCGCATATTGTTTAATAAAGGCACGGACATAGAAAGGTCCCGGCATCATGCTATAATTTCCTTCTTCTATTCCCTCTAAATATCTTTTTTGAATTTTCGTCACAGCTTGCAAATCATCTAAGCTCATATCTTTTTCAAGACGAGCCTCCTTTAAACGATTCCCTAATTCCGTCAATTTGTAACACCTTCCAACTGATAATTTTCATTATGTCTCTATCACCATTCCATAATGTGAGCAATCGAAGACATCATTTTCAACCCTACATATCATATTCAACCTTGGTTAAGGAATCCGACCTTACATTAAAAATCAAAACCACCAAAGTCAGAATCAGAAAACATATTATTTTTTTCAACAACTTCGTATGTAATCTCTTGTTCAGGATCATCTCGCAATTCAATAATATAATCAAAATCATCGAGAGTATACTCTGTATTTTGCACAAATATATCAGGATGCTCAACAACTTTCACGGCAGGCAAGCGCATAATCTCCCGCACCAATTGCCAATGACGCTCATTAGCTCTCCTTGTTGAGACGATCCCATCGATAATAAACAGATTATCCTCACTATACTCATCTTCAATTAATTTATTGCGAATGGTTTGTTTTAATAATGTTGATGATACGAATAGCCATCTTTTATTAGCACAAACGCTGGCAGCAACAACAGATTCTGTTTTGCCAACGCGTGGCATGCCACGAATGCCAATAAGCTTATGACCATCCTTCTTAAATAATTCTGCCATAAAATCAACTAATAATCCAAGCTCATCCCGAACGAAGCGGAAAGTCTTTTTATCATCGGCATCTCTTTGTATGTATCGCCCATGCCGAACAGCTAATCGATCCCGGAGCTTTGGAACACGGAGCTTTATGACTCTTATTGTATCCATCGTATGTAAAATAGACTCTAGTCTAACAATTTGATCATGGTTTTTAGCTAAAATTAACAGCCCGCGTCGGCCCTCATCGATACCATTAATCGTCACAATATTAATAGAAAGCATCCCTAGCAATGACGAAATATCACCAAGCAGTCCAGGGCGATTTGTTGTTATTTCATATTCTAAGTACCATTCTTGCTTTTCCATGGAAAACCTCCTTAGAAGTAGAAATATAGGAGTGCCTGTGATCCCAAGGTGCGCATGGTATCTTTATGAATTCCATCAGCTTGGAAAGAGCTTTGCTGGCATTCTCCAAATTATTCTCTTATTCGACAAAATCACCAAAAATAAGCAAATTCATCTAGCTTCTATAATAAAGGATTTTCTATGAATATGAAAGAAAAAAGCGAGTTCAAGTTTAGAAAAGATATAGATAAGAGCACCCATAACAATTATATTCTTATTCCCATATATATGACAATTTTTATCCCTATTTCAAAGTCATTTTTGTAAAATAAATGATCAGGAGCATTCAATGATTCCAGTGAGGACGGACCAAAGGAATTTCCCCTGTGCATAATCAACCTGCCAAATTACAACATGTCTGCTCTTTAATAATTAAAGCCGGCTGGGATTCCCTTAACTTATCGGGGATGTTGGTTAGCACTTAGCTGCTTGAGGTGCGGTAGACATAGAGACTTCAAAGTGGGCTCGACCACAACGAGCACCTAAACCACGAGTAAAAAAGAGAGGCGAAGCCTCTCTTTAAGAATAAACAAAAACATTTTAGGAATTTCCATTATTTTGTACTAACTTAACCATTACGTTAGCAATCGCATGCTGCTCTTCTGGAGTAGCAACAGACCAAAGATCAGCTAAAATTCTTTCTTGTTCGTTCTTCGGATCTACTTGCTTTGCTAAATAATCACCAACCTGATACGCGATATCGCTAATAACCTCTTGATTCATTCCTTCATTTTGAGCCTGATGTAAGCGATCTCCTAAAAAGTCTTTCCATTGATTCCAATTTTCAAGTACAGACATGAAATAACCTCCTTAATTATATTACGTGGTTATTTTGCTTACTTGACAGGGATATTATACATATTTTACATATTTTTTCATCAAGGTTTTTAATAGGTATAGTAGTGTCACCAAAGGATGAATGAGCCATCCTTTCATTTACACATACCAGCCGCCATTAACAGCGATAATTTGTCCAGTTATATAAGCGGCTCTTTCTGATAAAAGAAATGACACGGTATCAGCAACATGTATTGGCTTTCCTAATTCCCCCATTGGAATTTCTTCAACCAGATCTGCAAGCTCATCCTCTGAAAAAGCCGTAATCATAGGTGTTTGGATCGCTCCTGGAGCAATGCCATTAACCCTGATTCCACCTAAAGCAACCTCTTTGCTCAATGCCTTAACAAAAGAGAGTTGTGCACCCTTAACGGTGGAATACGCAACCTCACAAGCGGCTCCTGTTTGGCCCCAAATCGAGGAAATGACAATGATGTTGCCACTTTTATTTCTCAGCATCTTAGGCAGCAGTTCTTTTGTCAGCAATAATGGACTTGTAACATGTGCAGTAATTAATTTTTCCGCCTCTTCCTCCTGCAAATCAACAAGAAGACCATAATGACTCATCCCACTATTGTGAATGATGGCATCGAGTGAAAATATCTGAGATACAACCAATTTGTAGCCATTACGTGAGGATAGATCCGCTTGTATCGGAATGTACTCCCCTTCATAACGGGAGAGCTCCTCCATAAGCTGATGAATAGACTGTTCATTTTTATAGAAATGCAAATAAAGATTATATCCTTCCTTCGCAAGGGTCAAAGCGATCGCCCTGCCAATTCCCCCACTTGCACCAGTAATTAACACAAATTTCTTCATAAAAAATCCTTCCTGCTCCCCTAAAACACTGCTCTTATTTTTTCTTTGGCATGATCTGACAGACCGATAAACGCTCTTCAGAAATAAACTCGTTTGCCACCCTTTTTACTTCATCAATTGTCATTTTTTCAAGTGTTGGGACAACATCAAATAAATTCATTTCATTAAATGCATAGCGTGTAAATTGATTGGCAATGAATTCGGGAGAGTTGACTGCCCGTAAAAAACCACCAATCTTCTTCTTTTTTGTTCTTAGTAATGCTTCCTCCGTTAAGCCACCGTTTTTTATGGCAAAAAGCATTTCCTTCAGTCTTGCCACTAATTGCTCAGGATTGCTTGTATCGCCACCAATCATGGCAAAGCCAAAGCCCGATTCCTGCGTATAATCATAGGAAAATGTATCATCAATTAATCCTTCGTTATAAAGCTGTTCATAATTAACTGAGCTTTTTCCGAACAGCATATCCAACAGTACATTCGTAGTCAGTTCATTTTTCAGCATTTCCATTCCACTTTGGTCATGATGCAATGCCTTTATTCCAAGCAGACATTTCGGAGTTTGCACATTCATTTCAAGAATTTTCTTTCCTTCGTTCGCTTCCTTTTTTTCAGCTTCAAATCGTCTTTTAATCTCTGGCTGTGATTCAAATGGTTTCTTAGCTTGATTTTCTTTAATTTGATTCATTATCTTCTCGACATCAACCGGTCCGACCACGAACAATAACATATTGCTCGGATGATAAAAAGTGTTATAGCACTCATACAACATATCCTTCGTGATATGGGAAATGGAATCGATCGTTCCAGCAATATCAATTTTAACAGGGTGATTTTGATAGAGATTTTCGATTAAACCAAAATAAAGTCGCCAATCTGGATTATCATCATACATCGTAATTTCTTGGCCAATAATTCCTTTTTCCTTTTCAACTGTTTTTTCTGTAAAATAAGGTTCTTGGACAAAATCCATTAATGTCTCTAAGTTCAGTTCCACATTTGAAGTACTGGAAAAGAGATAGGCTGTTCTTGTGAAGGAAGTAAACGCATTCGCAGATGCACCTTGGCGACTAAATTGTTGGAAAACATCCCCATCCTCTTTTTCAAACAGTTTATGCTCAAGAAAATGGGCAATGCCATCAGGCACCTTGACAAACTCTTCCTTGCCAAGAGGGATAAAGTGGTTATCGACCGATCCATATTTTGTCGTAAAAGTTGCATACGTTTTATTAAATCCCCGTTTCGGGAGGATATAGACATCTAATCCATTGGCTAATTTTTCATAATAAAGCTCTTCTTGTAATTGTTCAAATGTGATTTTTTCCATTATTGCACCGCCTCCTGTCCCGTTAAAAAGTAAACAGTGTCAAGCTGGATTTTTTGAGCAACCTTTACGATATCTTCCTTTGTTGCTCTTTCCATTTGTTCCAGCCAATGATCCAATGTGATGTTTTGATGTGAAACGACATTATGATAAAGGATTTCAACTATTCCCCTTGCCGTATCTATGGTTTCTAAAAGCTGATTACGTATGACTGCCTTTGTTTGCGCCAGCTCCTGTTCGGAAAAATCGCCTTTTTTCATTGCAGCCATCTGCTCATTAATAATCGCTACTGCCTGCTCATAATTTCTGTGTTCAATTCCCGACATGACCATCATCAAGCCTTTATGACTCTCCAGACGACTGGCTGCATAATAAGCTAAACTGGCTTTTTCTCGAACGTTTATAAATAGCTTCGAATGAGAAAAACCCCCGTAAATACCATTTAGAACTTGAAGGGCATAATAGTCCTCATCGCCATAAAATATATTTGTGCGAAAACCAATGTTTAATTTCCCTTGCTTGACGTCCTGCACTTCATTAATTGTTTTTACTTCACGTTCTGCAACCGCTTCACTCCGTTCAACGAGTTTTGGCTGACGGGGAGAAAACTTAATTTTTTCATGTGCTATTGCTGCCACTTCATCTTCGGATACGTCCCCTATTACATATAAATCGAGTTCATCCTCTGAAAATGCCTTTTTATAATAGGAAAATAAACTTTGTGCCGTTATCCCAGCCACTTCATCCATTTCTCCATGGACATGAAGAGCATATCGTTCCCCTTTACACATTTCCTCCACTAGTCTTGTACTTGAATATTTCATCTTATCATCATAGTTAGATTGAATTCTTTGTTTATGTGTACGCTTCTCCTTTTCAACTGTATCTTGCTCAAAGGCATTATTGGCAACGTTTGGATTTGTCAAAATTTCCGCTAAAAATTCCATCCCTATCCTTAAAAGCGGCGTTTTATCGGATAAAAACTTCTCGTTTGCGATTTCTAAAGCGAAGCTAATAACATGATAATCTCCTTTTTTGGCCAAATCGACATAAAAGCTAGCTCCATATAATTCGTCTAAAAAAGCTCTTAGCTTTGTTGAGGATGGATACTTTTTTGAACTGCTCTGCAAAACATACGGCAACAATGCCCGAAGTGTTACTTCTTCCTTGCTTATTGGAGCTTTCATTTTCCAAACAAGTGTATTCGTTTTGAATTTTTCAGTTTTTACGATATGAAGATTGTAGCCTTCCATTTCTTTCACTGATTCTGATATAACAGTCATTAAGACATCCTCCTTAGCATCATACATACTCCTTACTATCATACCCAATAATTTTTGTTAAACTTTCAAGAAGATATTATTACTATACCTTGCCGCTATTTTCCATTTCAAGTAGAAGACAATCATCGGATCAAAAAAGACCTGACAATAGTCAGGTCAGAAATTACGATTAACGATGTCCTTTGACATAAGGAATCCCTGAAGCCTTTGGAGCATCTGCACGACCAACGAACCCGGTTAGTGCCAGAATCGTTAACACATATGGCGCGATGATTAAAAATACTGATGGAATATTTTGAAGCAATGGAATTTGTGCACCAGTGATACTTAAAGAAGTTGCAAATCCAAAAAATAGCGCAGCTCCCAATGCTCCGATTGGATGCCATTTACCAAAAATCATCGCAGCTAAAGCAAGGAATCCTTGTCCAGCAATCGTATGCCCTGTAAAGTTACCAGAAATCGAAAGCGCGTAAACAGAGCCACCAATTCCAGCAAATACGCCAGATAAAACAACGCCAATATAGCGCATGCGATTCACATTAATTCCCATTGTATCGGCAGCCATTGGATGTTCACCAACGGAGCGAAGCCGTAAACCAAATGGGGTTTTGAAAATAATATACCAAACTAGAATGGCAACGAAAATGGCAATATAGGATGTATAAGGAATACGTGAAAAGAAAATATCACCAATTACCGGAATATCCGATAAAAAGGGAACATCCTGCTTGTTAATGCGGTAATCAACAAAATCAGTTTGCCCTTTATTGTAAATCCGTCTAATCAAGAAAAGGGTCAGTCCAGCCGCCAGCATGTTAATCGCTACCCCTGATACCGTTTGATCTGCACGGAAAGTAATACTTGCGACAGCATGTACAAGAGAAAATATCCCGGAAGCAATCGCTGCAACAACGATCGCAATCCATGGTGCAGCCGCACCAACACTGTCTTGAAGAGTTAAAGTTGTCACAACACCAGCAAAAGCTCCAAATAGCATAAGCCCTTCAAGACCGATGTTCACAACGCCTGAACGTTCACTCATTACTCCACCAAGAGCAGTAAAAATGAGAGGGGCTGCTGTATACAACGTAGCGGGAATAATAATCACCAAAATATCTAAAAAGCTCATGTTATTTCCCCTCCTTGCTAAAGCGTGTAAGTAATAAGCGTATTAAATAACTAGATGCAACAAAGAAAATAATTAAGGCAATAATAATCTCAACAAGTTCTGAAGGGACGTTCGCATTGAAATTCATTTGCGGCGCTGCTGTATTCAAACCTCCAAATAATACTCCAGCAATAATAATCCCGAATGGATTATTTGCCCCTAATAGAGCCACAGCAATTCCATCAAATCCCGTTCCCGTAAATGCAGAAAGCACCGTCATATTTTGGAATGTTCCCAATCCTTCCATCGCTCCAGCAATTCCAGCAAATGCGCCAGAAATGGTCATGGAAAATACAATGTTCTTGGAAACATTCATACCCGCATATTGTGAAGCGTGGCGGTTATACCCAACTGCTTTTAATTCATAGCCCGTCGTTGTTTTTTCTAAAAGAAACCACATGATGATTGCCATTAAAACGGCAGCCAAAATGCCCCAATGGAGACGAGAGCCATTTGTCAAATCAGATAAAAAACCAGATGAAAGCGAAGCTGATTCTTGAATTTTGTATGATTTCTCATTACCTGCATACAAATATCTTTTAATAATATCCGCTGTTGTATAAAGCGCTACATAGTTTAACATTATCGTTACAATAACTTCATGTACTTTAAATTTTGCTTTTAAAAACCCGGGAATCATCCCCCAAAGCCCACCTGCGATTGCTGCAGCTAGGATCGCTACAGGAATATGAATAACTGCCGGTAAATTAAGAGCATAGCCAACATAAACAGACGCTAGCCATCCTACTAATAGCTGCCCTTCAACCCCTATATTAAACAGCCCTGTTTTAAAAGCAAAACCAACTGCAAGCCCGGCTAGAATCAGTGGAGAAGCAGCGCGAATCATTTCACCGATATTTTTTGGACTTCCAAACATTCCTTGAAATAAAGCACTGAAGCCTGCCGCTGGATCGTAACCACCAATTAGCATGATGATCGCTCCTACAAGCATCCCTAAAATGGCTGAAAAAATAGGTACAACAATATTAAATAACTTGTCATTTTTCAGGAGTTTTTGCATTATGAAACACCTTCTCTTTCTCTCTTGCCACCAGCCATTAATAGCCCTAACTCCTGCTCTGTTGTTTCTTTAGGGTCTACTACATCAACGATTTTACCTTCATATATTACGGCAATTCGATCACTTAAATTCATGATTTCATCCAGTTCAAATGAAATTAACAGGACCGCTCTGCCTTTATCTCGTTCTTCAATCAGCTTGGAGTGGATAAATTCAATTGCGCCAACGTCTAGTCCCCTTGTTGGCTGGGCAGCGATTAATAAACTTGGACTGCGATCGACTTCTCTCGCAATAATTGCTTTCTGTTGGTTCCCACCTGACAAAGCTCGGGCAGGCGTGTATTCTGAAGGTGTTCGAACATCGTATTCCGCAATTAAGGCTTTCGCTTTTTCATAGATTTTATTGTCATTTAAAATGCCAGAATTTGAGTACGGTTTTTGATAATAGGTTTGTAAGACAATATTCTCCCCCACTGTGTAATCAAGCACCAACCCGTGTTTATGGCGATCCTCTGGAATATGTCCAATCCCTGTTTCAGTGATTTTACGTGTGGACAAATGGGATGTTTCCTTCCCATTAATTTTTATGCTCCCTGATTTTATCTTCCTAAGACCTGTAATTCCTTCAATAAGCTCAGATTGACCGTTTCCATCAACTCCTGCGATTCCTAATATTTCCCCGGCTTTCACATCTAAGTCAAGTCCGTTTACACTGGGAATATTTCTCGCATCGGTAACGACTAAATCTTTTATCTCCAGCACTACTTCTTGAGGCTCAGCATCCTTTTTATCCACTTTAAAATGCACCTCGCGTCCCACCATTAAGGCAGCGAGCTCATCAGGATTCGTTTCTGCAACATTAACTGTTCCAATTCCTTTTCCCTTACGTATAACTGTACAGCGATCACAAACTGCCATGATTTCCTTAAGTTTATGCGTAATTAAGATAATCGACTTTCCTTCAGCAACTAGCTTGCCCATTATTTGGATAAGCTCCTTAATTTCCTGAGGTGTTAACACTGCAGTCGGCTCATCAAAAATTAATATCTCGGCCCCACGGTAAAGCGTCTTTAAAATTTCAACCCGCTGCTGCATCCCTACAGAAATATCCTCAATCTTAGCGTACGGATCGACAGCAAGGCCATACCTTTTCGAAAGTTCCTCAACCTTCTTTGCCGCATCTTTAATATTGATTTTCCCAGCAACAGTAGGTTCACTGCCTAGAATAATGTTCTCCGTGACCGTAAAATTATGGACGAGCATAAAATGCTGGTGTACCATTCCTATTCCTAAACGGTTCGCCACATTCGGATCAGTAATTTTTACGGGTTCACCTTTAACCTTTATTTCTCCTTTTTCCGGTTGATATAAACCGAAAAGAACATTCATTAAAGTCGATTTCCCTGCACCGTTCTCACCAAGCAATGCATGAATTTCTCCCTGCTTAACTTGTAAGGTAATATTATCGTTCGCAACAATGCCTGGAAACTCTTTTCGAATGCCATTCATTTCGATTACGTATTCCACCAATATCACTCCCTATTTGAATGGAAAAAATTATCACTTTTAGATCCTACTAAACAACAAATCGATTTCAAACGTGCCAAGTAAAATATGTATTGAACGAACGTTCTCATAACTTTAAGGACGTGATCGTCTCGTTGTTTATTGGCTCATTTATTCTTCAGACGATCGAAGCTTCTTTTATATTTGTCGTTATTAAGCATTTTTTTACATTTAAAAATGTTACTTTTTTGCAGCCTTTTCTAAAGAATAAATGAGGCAATAACATCTCTTCTAATTCTTTCCAGAGAACCTTTTCTCGGAAAAGTAAGGCTAGTGATTGTGTTGCCACTAGCCTTACATTGAAACTCTTATTTATTGTAGTGAAGCTTCGAATGCTTCAAATTCTTCATCCGTTTTAGGTACTTCAATTTCCCCATCAAGGATTTTTTGTTTAAATTCTTCCACTATATCTAGTGCCTCTTGGCTTACGTTTTCTGTTGTAGGAGCGATTCCTACTCCCTCTTCAGCAAGACCAAATACTGTTTCTTTTCCACCAGGGAAGTTTCCATCTAATGCCATTTTAGAAATTTCATAAACAGCATTGTCAACACGTTTAACCATTGAAGTTAATGTTACGTTTTCTGGAAGTCCTTCTTCATGTTGGTCACGATCAACCCCGATTACCCATACTTCTTCACCGTTTGCTTTACGGTTTTTCGCTTCAGTGAATACTCCGTTACCAGTTCCACCAGCAGCATGATAAATAATGTCTACCCCTCCACTATACATTGTGGAAGCAATGCTTGTTCCATTTTCAGGCTTATTAAAGTCACCAGCATATTGAACAACTACTTCAATAGTAGGGTCAACTGATTTAACACCGGCTTTAAAGCCGTTTTCAAACTTCTTGATTAGTGGTGAATCAACTCCTCCAACAAAACCAAGTTTCTTTGATTTCGTATGCTTTGCAGCAATTACACCAACTAGGAATGAACCACTATGCTCATCAAATGTAACATTAGAAACATTATTTAACCAGACTGGTTCTCCGTTTTCATCTGATAAAAGACTATCAATTAACGCAAAATGTGCGTTTTCATTTTGCTCTGCAGATGCTTTAACCGCATCAGCTAGTAAAAATCCAGCTGCAAATGTAACATCAAATCCATTTTCAGCAAATTGACTCAAATTCGGAATATAATCAGCTTCTTTTTCTGATTGAAGGTAACGGTACCCTTCATTTTCTGTTAAGCCTTTTTCTTCACCAAACTTTTTTAAACCTTCCCACGCAGATTGGTTAAATGATTTATCATCTACCCCACCAGTGTCTGTTACAAGACCAACTTTGAAGTCGGATGCTTTATTATCCTTTCCTTCATCTCCGCCGCCTTGTTCACTTTCGTTGTTTCCACAAGCACCTAAAATTGTTCCTGCAGCAAGTACGAGTGATAAAGCTAATCCAAATTTACGCTTTTTCAAGGTTTGTACCCCCTATAAATTTGATTTAGTAGATTAACATCAGGACCTCTTCAGCTTAAATTCTCTTTCGCAAGACATGAAAGCTGAACTTGTCTGCTCGAAAGTAATTAACCGAGTAAAGAATCGGCATATCCTTTTCGTCGAAATGCATTTGCTTTAAAACAAGCAAAGCAGTTTCAGGGTCACATTCTAGTATTGGTGAAATTCGTTCATGATATCCAAGCGGTTCAATTTCGGCAATGGCGTATGTAATTTTTCTTTGTGAAGTCTCTTCTAATACATGGAAAAGTGATTCCCTCTCATGTGAAAAGGTTTGAGGTAAATAATGATGCGGCACATGATCCACGCAATAGACGACCGGCTCTCCATTTGCAGTGCGAACTCTTTCCATCACAAAAATTTCATCATCTTCAGAACATGCGAATCGACGGATATCCTCCTCGGTTGCACCTAGAGTATCCGAGCTTAGAAAAATGGTACCTGGCTTCATTCCGACTTGAACAATCATATTGGTTACACTATTAAGCTGTTCAATTCCAGAGGAAAATAAAGGTTTAGCATTAACAAATGTCCCCACACCATGGCGTCGGATAATCACATTTTCTTCTTCAAGGATTCGCAACGCCTCTCTTAGTGTTGCCCGACTAACTCCTAAAAGCTTTGCCAGGTCAAATTCAGAGGGCAACTGCTCCTTCTCTTTGTAAATCCCTTTTTCGATATCCTGTTTAATCCGATCAATCACCTGTAAATATAAATGTCTGTTATCTGATTTGATGGACATCCTTTACTTCCTCCAACCAATTTTCTCCAAGACATCAGACCTCTGATGTATAATCATTCCTACTAATCGAAAATACTATACCATTTTTCAGTTCATAAATAAATAGAGAAAGACAAGATTCTACAAATTTTACTTCAAAAAAATTTACAAAACCTTGCAATGATAGACATTATGAGCCTTTCATTGCAAAAGTGGGGAAGGGATTTCAATAGTATAACGCATTTAAGAACCTGCCTCTTCTGAAGGCTTGTCCATCAATACTGCACGAGGCTTACTGCCTTCATACGGTCCAACTACCCCTCTAAGCTCCATTTCATCTATCAATCTGGCTGCTCTCGTATAGCCGATACGGAACCGTCTTTGCAGCATCGAAACTGAGGCTGTTTGCATTTCAAGAATTAATTCCACCGCTTCATTGTACAGCTCATCCTCGACTTCAGACGTTGTTTCCGGAAGATCGTCTGGAATCATTTCTTCCTGATACTGGGCTTTTTGTTGGTCGATCACAAAGTCAACAATTTCCTCGACTTCGTCATCTGATAGAAAAGCACCTTGTACACGTATTGGTTTAGAAGCACCGACTGGTAAAAAGAGCATATCCCCTCTTCCTAGTAGTTTCTCAGCACCACCCATGTCCAAAATGGTGCGGGAATCAGTTGCAGAAGAAACAGCAAACGCAATTCGTGAGGGAATATTGGCTTTGATAACACCGGTAATGACATCAACAGATGGTCGTTGTGTAGCGATGATCAGATGTATGCCAGCTGCACGTGCCATTTGTGCAAGACGTGTAATGGCATCCTCTACATCCGATGAAGCTACCATCATCAAGTCTGCCAGCTCATCGACAATAACAACGATGTATGGAAGTAAAGGCTGTTCAGCACCAGACTCGGCATTATGTTTCTTCATGTATTCATTATATCCTTCAATGTTTCGCGTGCCTGTATGCGAAAACAATTCATAGCGACGTTCCATTTCACTAACTACTTTTTGCAAGGCTTGTGAAGCTTTTTTCGCATTTGTCACCACTGGCGCAAGCAAATGCGGGATTCCGTTATATACATTTAATTCGACCATTTTCGGATCGATCATCATTAGCTTCACTTCATGAGGTTTAGCGCGCATGAGGATACTCGTAATAATACCGTTTATGCAAACACTTTTTCCACTACCTGTAGCTCCTGCAACGAGCAAATGCGGCATTTTATTTAATTCTGCCAGCACGGCCTCTCCTGTAATATCCCGGCCCAATCCAATCATTAGTTTAGAGTCTGGCTTATCATTTTGCTTTGATTCAAGCACTTCCCTTAAAGAAACCATCGCCACTTCAGAATTTGGAACTTCAATTCCAATTGCAGATTTACCTGGGATAGGCGCCTCAATGCGAATATCCTTTGCCGCTAATGCCAGAGCTAAATCATCGCTAAGACTAACGATTTTGCTAACCTTAACCCCAACATCGGGATGTACTTCATACTTTGTTACAGCGGGACCTAAATGGACCTGCGTCACCTTCGCCTTCACACCAAAGCTTTGAAATGTTCTTTCAAGCTTTGCCGCATTTGCATGGATCAATTCATATTCACCGCTTTGATCCGTATGTCTCGGTAGCTTTAATAACTTAATTGGCGGAAGTTCATAATCGACATTCTCCACTTCCGTAAAGGTAATCGTCGGAGCTTGTTCTTCATCATTCTCCGCAGACTCCGCCTCTTTTTTGTCATTTCTTTTATGTATATCTTCTTCAGGCTGGACGTAAGCTCTTTCCGCAAAGCTAGAAATAATCGGCTCGGACGGTTCCTCTCGTTCATTCAAAACCTGCTCACCTGAATGCGGAGCTATCATCTCTTCCTTTTTTTGTTGTTCTTTCCATGCTTGTTCCTTCGCACGAGTTGCTTCTTTTTTAGCCACTCTTTTTTCCTTCGCAGTTTTTAAATCATCGGTGAATTTTTTCCATTGATTTTTAACAAATCGCCCAATTGAGAGAAGCATCTTAACTGCTGCCTCTCCAAACGTTTTACCGGTTAAAAGTACAATTCCAATCATAATCAAAACAGCAGCAATAATTTTTGAACCTGCCTCATCAAATAAAAAGTAAAATAAGGCAAACAATATTGCTCCGACCATTCCTCCGCCAAGATCGGTCGTGCTCGTTTCGCCATTTACCTCCATCCAAAAAAGCTCCCACGTATTCTTAATCACACTTGGATCAGCAAACTTCCCATTGTTTAACAAATTATTAAATAAGGTGACGTGGCTTAACAGTAAAAGTGAGGCTACAATTAAATAAATCCCCACAAGCCTCCGATGGAAATAGTTTGGAATTTCTCTCTTCCAGATAAAATATCCTCCTACTACGGCAAGTGCCAACAAACACAACATAAACCATTCACCAGTGAAAAAGCGGAAAAATAAAACAATCGCCCTTCCAACAGCTCCTAATCCTGCAATTGAAATGGCTGCTAATGCAATAAAAATAAGACCGATAAGCTCGAAGCGGATCGTTCGCTTAAACTGAGTACTTTGCTTTGTGCTTCTTCTACGTTTCCTTTTTGCCATTCAATCACCTTAAATCTTGTAATTATTTTTCAAAACGAAAGCAGCCTAAACGGCTGCCTTTCTTTTGAGGTGAACCTATTATACCATAAGTCTTTTCTCTAATACCATCGTTCTTGGGCATTAATGGATCGAAATCATCGCACCTGGACTGTAGCGCTGATCGAGAAAATGGTTTGGGTCGCTACTAAGATTGCGTATAACTCTATATTTTTGTTCCCCCGTCGCTTCAACAATGAGTGGGATGCCCTCATGCAATATTTGCTTTTGCTTGCCAAATTCATGTTCGTCGCTTGGGAAAATAAGCTCCTGAGGCATCATCGTATATAAGATCACTGAATCAACTCCTCACTGTTTTTCTTATTTATCTCAATCAATTCATCCAATTTTCTCATCGCTTGACCAATTCCTCCAACTTCATCAATTAATCCATACTTAACCGCATCTGTCCCTATTACATTCGTACCGATATCTCTTGTTAAATTTCCTTTTTCAAACATCAAATTTTTGAATTTTTCTTCCGAAATGTTTGAATGCCGTGTCACAAAGCTTACCACTCGCTCTTGCATTTTATCCAAATATTCAAACGTTTGCGGAACACCGATCACAAGACCAGTTAGGCGGATTGGATGAATCGTCATCGTTGCCGTTTCTGCAATAAATGAATAATCACATGAGACGGCAATCGGAACTCCGATGGAATGGCCGCCACCTAGAACAATCGAAACGGTTGGCTTTGACAACGATGCCAGCATTTCCGAAATCGCTAAACCTGCCTCAACATCCCCACCAACTGTGTTAAGAATGACTAATAGCCCTTCTATTTTTGGGTTTTGCTCAATTGCTACTATTTGCGGGATCAGATGTTCATATTTTGTTGTTTTATTTTGGGGTGGCAATTGAAGATGACCTTCAATTTGTCCAACTATTGTTAAACAGTGAATTTTTGAATCTTGCGAGAGCTGAGGAACATTTGTTTGCCCTAGCTGTTGAATTTTTTCCATTAAAGGAGAGGACTTATCCTCTTTGGGCTGCTCCTGTCCTTCCTCCTGCTCACTTGTAAATTTACTGTTGTGCTCCATTCCATATTCTCCCTTCTGTACAATAACTTATTGTTAGTATTGAACCTGGCCCGCAAATTCATGCAGAAAATCACAGGCGAAAAGAAGGGAAAGCAATTAGAAAGAGATTGTAACTGAGATTAAATGCGGAGCCAGCTTTTTATCGGAAGGAAGGTTAAAATGCCAGTTGTTTTCTCGCAAGACGGGGATACGAATTTCTTGCCTTACATGGAATCAGAGCATGTGTAAACAAAGTTTCACAAAATGTTGATTAACAAAACCACATGATAAAAAAGAGAGGTCCACAAGGACGCTCTCTATACTTCCATGATAATCGGCATAATCATCGGTCTTCGTTTCGTTTTTTCAAATAAAAACTGGTTGAGCCCATCTCGCATGTCTTGTTTAATACTCGCCCAATCAAAAAACTCTTGGCTAATATTTTTTTCCACAACTCCTTTTACAAGTTTAACAGACTCGACCATAAGCTCTTCAGACTCCCGTACATAAACAAAGCCGCGTGAAATAATTTCAGGACCTGCCGAAATTTTCTTTTCCGCCTTATTTAAGGTTACTACAACAATGAGAACACCATCCTGCGATAAAAGTTTGCGGTCTCTTAAAACAATATTGCCAACATCACCGATTCCACTTCCATCAACTAATATGTTTCCAGCGGGCACTTTTCCAGCAATTTTAACTTGATCACCCTCTAATTCAAGAACATCCCCTTTATCGATCATCGCAATTCGATCGTCAGTAATCCCGCATTCTTTCGCAATTTTACTATGGGCCTTCAACATGCGGTATTCACCATGTACCGGAATAAAAAACTTCGGGTTCATCATATTAATCATGAATTTAAGTTCTTCTTCGCTGCCATGACTTGAAGTATGAACCATCCGTCTTCCAGAAATAACGCTGGCACCTGCACGACTCAACATATCAATTGTCTTATATATGAATACCTCACCGCCGCGTAATGGAGAGGCAGCAATTAGAACCGTATCGCCCTCTTGAATATTTATATATCGATGCTGCCCCTTTGCCATCTTTTGAAGTGCTTCAATTGGCTCTCCTTGCATCCCTGTTGCTAAGATGACAATTTCATCGTCATCATAATCCTTCAATTCATCAATCGGTATGATTAATTCATGATGGACATGAAGATAATCAAGCTCGATCGCAATATCAAATACTTGCTGCAAACTCTTCCCTACTACAACAATTTTTCTTCTGCTTTCATAAGCAGCATCAAAAATATGCTGAATTCGATTTAAGTCTGATGCAAAAGAGGCAGCAATTATTCTACCCTTTGCGTTATAAAATACATCCTTCATCGAACGAACTACAATCGCCTCTGATGGTGTATAACCCGGCTTCTCAGCATCCGTACTGTCTGATAAAAGACAGAGTACCCCTTTTTCACCTAAAGCTGCCATTTTCCCTATTTCTGGCTTGTAAAGATCGGTGGCTGCCTGATCAAATTTAAAATCGCCCGTATAGACGATTGCCCCTTCTGATGTATGTATCGCAATACCAACAGAATCAGGAATGCTATGATTCGTTTTGAAGAAAGAGACGGTAACCGTACTCAGATCAATAATTGAATCTGAGTGTATCTCCACAAAATTCGTTTTTCCTTTATATTCCTGTTCCTTCAGTTTCGCTTTGGCAAGGGCAAGCGTAAGCTTCGTACCGTATACCGGTGCTTGTACATGACGTAAAAGATAGGAAAGTGCTCCGATGTGATCCTCATGTCCATGGGAGAGAAAAATCCCTTTTATCCGTTCCTTATTTTGCGTGAGAAAGGTAATATCCGGGATGACGATATCAATTCCGAGCATTTCATTTTCTGGAAACATGAGACCCGCATCTAAGACTAATAAGTCCTCGTCCACATCAACCACATACATGTTTTTGCCAATTTCTCCGACTCCTCCTAGAGCTACTATCTTGATGTTTTCATTCTTTCTTATGTTCAATGTCATACTTCCTCCTACTTGTTGTTTCCGACCCGAGATCAGTTACCATCATTATACTTGAAAACTGAAACCCTTTCCAATCAATTTTAGCGAATCTCCATTACTCCAAGTCTTAAGTACCTGTCTTTATCATAACCAAAAGGGTGGGAACCCTTTCCAACCAATAATTTTCAAGTGCTCTTATATAAAGTGCTTTTACATTAGCTTTCTATAAATAAAGATGCCTAAAAGTTTTCTCGACGAAGGCGGACTGCTTGCGCTTGGCATAAAGAGAACCGAATCTATAAAAAACCGGCTCAAACACTGCTTAATTGCAGCGTTTGAGCCGGCTTTTTAAAAGCATTAAGCCTTATTTAATAAAGCAATTAGCGCATTTCGCTCGTGCTCTGTTAAAGGGACTAACGGCAATCGTACTGAACCGACATTTAACCCTTTTAACTGAAGAGCTGTTTTTACTGGTACGGGACTCGGTGCTTTAAAAAGACCTTCCATCATTGGTAAAAGCGTTTGATGAAGCTCGGCTGCACGTCTATGCTCCCCGTTCAAGAATGCGTGCACCATTTCTTGCATTTCTTTTCCAATGATATGCGATGCGACTGAAACAACACCAGTTCCTCCGATCGCTAAAACCGGAAGTGCAATCCCATCGTCACCACTGTATAAAAGAAAATCTTCTGGCGTATTAGCAATAATTTTTGTCATCGCATTTAAATCTCCGCTTGCCTCTTTCACGGCTGCAATATTCGGAATTTCAGCCAAACGAATAATTGTTTCGGGTAAAATATTGACTACAGAACGGCTTGGAATATTGTAGACCATCACAGGCAATGTTGTTGCTTCGGCAATTTCTTTAAAGTGCTGGTACAGACCTTCCTGATTTGGTTTATTATAATAAGGAGCGACCACCATAATTCCGTCAACACCAAGCTGTTCTGCCTTTTTTGTCAACTCGATAGAAGCATATGTGTTGTTGCTCCCCGTCCCCGCAATAACCGGAATTCTCTTATCGACAATTTTTACAACGTGCTGAAACAATGCGATTTTTTCTTCTTTAGTCAATGTCGGAGATTCACCAGTTGTTCCAGCAACAACGAGAGAGTCCGTTCCGTTTTCAATCAAATAATTAATTAACTGAGTTGTTTTGGCAAAATCTATATGTCCCTTATTATCAAATGGGGTTACCATTGCGGTTGAAACTCTACCAAATAAAGCCATATTTACACTCCCTTGTGTACAATTAACACGATTCGAAGTTCATTATTTTCACAGTTGGAAAACTTCTTCAACCATTAATCCAATCTTTCATATTCAAATGTATCATTTTGAAGCTCAAAAGCATCATGCAGCGTATTGACTGCTGTGACAAGATCATCCTGCTTTACTAATACCCATATCGTTGTATGACTATCAGCAGATTGTAAAATTCTTATTCCCTTTTCCGATAAGGCAGTCACAATCTTCGCTGTAATACCAGGGACCCCAGCTATACCAGCTCCTACAATTGAAACCTTTGCACAATTTCTTTCTAACAGCGGTTCATATCCTTTGGCTTTTAAAATTTCTTCTGCCTTTTCACTCATTTCATCAGTTACCGTATACACGACACCGTTAGGAGAGATATTGATAAAATCGACGCTTATTTTTTCATTGGCCATCGACTTAAAAACTTCTGCTTGAAGGTCGTATTCACCCTTTCTCGCCAACACCTTAATTTGTGTAACCGGGGCAACATGGGCAATCCCTGTCACTGTGCGCTCATTAATATCACTGCCTCTATTGCTGCGATTTAACGTCGTCACAAGCGTCCCGGGATTGTCCGAATAGGTGGAACGAATTCGGATTGGAATTTTTGCCTGCATAGCAATTTCCACTGCGCGTGGATGAATGACCTTTGCTCCTTGATAAGCAAGGTTACATACTTCGTTATACGTAACAACACTCAGCGGTCGCGCATTTTCTGCAATACGGGGGTCCGCTGTCATGATTCCTTCTACATCGGTAAAAATATCGACCCATTCAGCTTGAAGTGCTGCTCCTAATGCTGATGCAGAGGTATCACTTCCACCTCGGCCAATCGTCGTTGTATCACCATTTTTGGCAGCTCCTTGAAATCCAGCAACAACGACGACATCATAGTTTTGCAACTCTTCAAGCAACCGATCGCATTCCATCTTTACAATCTTTGCATTGGTATGATCATGATTGGTTCGGAATCCTGCTTGAGACCCTGTTAAAGAGGTTGCCTTAATCCCGTTTTTGAGCAGCATTTCTGTAAAGACGACACTGGAAATCACTTCCCCGCATGAGAGAAGAAGATCCTGCTCGCGCTTTGTTACCATTGTTTTTGCTCCATCAATTAATGAGAGCAGTGTATCCGTTGCATAGGGATCTCCACTTCGTCCCATGGCTGAGACGACAACCACTACTTTATATCCTTCTAGGAGTGCTTTTTGAATATGTTTTTTGGCATATTCTCGCGTTTCCTCACTTCTTACAGAAGTTCCCCCGAATTTTTGAACGATAATCTTCATCGTAACACCTCAATTATTAGAAAGGCTCTTTTCTTAATTTCATTCTTAGTTGTTTGCGAGCAATCTATCCCGAAAACTTATTTAACTAGTCCGATTTTAATTAAACTTTCTGCAATCTGAACTGAATTCCAAGCAGCACCCTTTAGCAAATTATCCGATACAACCCACATATGAAAGCCGTTTTCTTCATCTAAATCTCTGCGAATCCGCCCAACAAAAACATCGTTTTTACCGACGCAGTCAGCAGGCATTGGGTAAATTTGATTCTGTGGATCGTCTTGTAGGACAACACCAGGAGCATCCTGCAATAAAGCTTTAATGTCTTCAGGTGTTACCCCAGCTTTCTCTACCTCGAAATAAAGTGACTCAGAGTGTCCTGTAGCAACAGGCAATCTTACGCATGTTGCCGCAACCTTTAATTCAGGTAAATGCATAATCTTTTTCGTTTCGTTAATCATTTTCATTTCTTCAAATGTGTAGCCATTGTCCATAAATTTATCAATTTGCGGAATCGCATTAAAAGCAATTTGATAATGCTTCTTATCCGATTTAACTGGTAAAATCTTTGGTTCGAAGTCTTCATTCTCAATAATCGCCTTTGTTTGCTCATAAAGTTCCTCGACAGCCTGTGCACCAGAACCAGAAACAGCTTGATAAGTGGAGACGATCACCTTTTTTAAACCGAACGTTTCAAATATTGGCTGTAACGCGACCACCATCTGAATGGTAGAACAGTTTGGATTAGCAATGATTCCATTATGATGATGTAAATCGGTCTCGTTCACCTCTGGTACAACAAGCGGCGTATTTTCATCCATTCTAAAAGCACTCGTATTATCGACCACAATCGCTCCCCTTTTAACCGCTTCTGGAGCAAGTTCTTTGGATACACCGCCTCCAGCACTGAAAAGAGCAATATCAACATTTTCAAAGCTTTCTGGTTTTGCTTCTTGAACGATATATTCTTGTCCTTTAAAAATCACTGCCTTTCCAGCAGAACGTGGTGAAGACAGCAATGTTAACGTCGAAATTGGAAAATTCCGCTCTTCAAGAGTTTTTAGCATTTGTTGCCCAACCGCTCCTGTTGCTCCAACTACTGCTACATGAAATGCTTTTCTTTCTGTCATAATTGTTTCCCCTTCCCATCTATATATGAATTGTTGGCTAGACTTAAATAGAAGCTAACATACATGTACCTTCTATAAAATTAGTTTCATTAATCATAATGTAATAAAAATGAGACCGATTCATCTTTGTAGAATTCGTTTTAAACTTCATGATTTTTAAAATAAAAAGAGGTATTACTATTAAATATTACATCATAATATGATCTATTTTACCATATTCATACTTTAATGAAATAAAATTTTGTCTCATTGAGAGAGAATTATCCATTCCTATTTTTAGCGGCAACGGGAGAGATTTTTCATCAAATATGGATCGCTGAAAAATCTCAGTCCCCATCCTCCTTCTTTTGATAAGGGGTATTCCACCTGCCGCCATTTTTTTAGTAAATACTATTGATCTTTATACCGTTCAACAAGTACTGGTTGAAGCTGCTCCCCTTTCATCGCTGCCTCCACCGTGTCCTGTAATAAAGACATTCTTGCCACTAACGAGTTCGGCTTTTTAATCGGATCATCTTGACCATATGGGATAAAATATATATTTTTTGTTGCCATCAACCTCATTAAATTGACACCATTTAAACCGAGAGCATCATTGGTTGAAATTCCTAAGACGACTGGTTTACGATTTCGCAGAGTAGCTTTTGCGGCCATTAATACAGGAGAATCAGTCATTGCGTTCGCAAATTTACTAAGCGAATTCCCAGTTAATGGAGCAATAACCATACAATCAAGTGGAATTTTGGGGCCTAACGGCTCTGCTTTTACAATGGAATCAATAACTTTATTTCCCGTTAAGTCTTCAATCCGTTCGATCCAATCTTCCCCTTTTCCAAAACGTGTGTCTGTATTTTTGACGGTATGGGTTACAACTGGCAAAACTTCTGCCCCTGCATGAACGAGCTTTTCTATTTCTGGAAAAACTTCATCGTACGTACAATGGGAACCAGTTAACCCAAAACCAATCCTCTTACCATTAACACTCATGCTCCTTACCCCTTTCGTGATTGTAAATCCTCCTGCAGTACTCTTGACAGAACGTTCGCCAATATTTGCCCTGCTGTCCTAGGTGCAACGATACCTGGCAAGCTAGGTGCTATCAATGCTTTAATTCCTCTTTTTTCTGCATAACGAAAATCAGTTCCTCCAGGCTTTGAAGCCAAATCAATAATCAATGTGTGCGGTGGCATTTTCGATATCACCGAAGCTGTCACGATCATATGAGGAATCGTATTTATACATATATCCACATCTCTAACATGTTCTCCGAGATTTTTTAATTGAAAAGGAGTAAGTGACATTTCTGTTATTCTTGCAATATGCTCTGTTTTTCTTGCCCCCACCTTTACATAGGCACCTAAGGCATTAAAAGCTCTAGCTACGGTCATTCCAACTCTACCAAGACCTAGAACAAGCACGTTTGAACCATGAATCGTAAAATCTGTATGTTGAATAGCCATCATAATTGTACCTTCAACCGTCGGGATTGAATTATAAATAGCAACGTCATCTCTTTGAAAAAGCTGAACAAGGCGGCGATCCGCTTTTTTAGTGATTCCGCTTAAATAGGAATTGGTGATTCCTGAATAAACTGTGCAATGTGATGGTGTCTCCAGCAATATCTCCTCAGACAATAATACCTTTTCATTTGAAAAGATTGTATCAACCTGACCGTCTAAACCTGTTCCAGCTACCGGAAGAATAATGGCATCGATGATGGAAAAATCGACTTCATCTATCTTCTCTTTTACCGCTCCTGAAAATGCGTGATCAAGCTGCTCGAAGCCTATTAGTGAGAGTTTTGCATCAAGCTCAGTTAATCTACGGATAATCTCCAACTGTCTTGCGTCTCCACCGATGACTGCTAAATGCAATCCTGTCAGCATAAAAAATTCACCTTCTTTTTTTGAAATCCTAAGCTAAGGCAAGATTATAAGTTAATGAACTCATTTTGTTTTATCGTTTTTTTAAAATATCAACTACTCCAACATCTTATGAATGAAAGAAAGGATCGGTGAGTTATCCCACTAAATCTCTTCTCAATTTGGTCAAGAGCTCTAGAACAACAGCTTAGGAACGTAGGTCTTAACCATTGGATAACGTGTTTCTGTCGATGATTTAAAGGAGTTTTTCCTCATCCCATAGCTTGGGTTAAAAGAGCCGCGGAAACGGATCTGAACTTTGCCTAAGATAATGCTCCTGCAATATTTCCCTATTTTTTTCTGGCGATGTTATAGGATTGTGCTGATTTTGTGAAAAACCAAGGCTTCCGTCTTTAAACTGAACGACCACTCTGACTCGGGTAAAATGTAACGCTGCTCTTCCTTGTCCGAATACACTTTCTTTTCGGACTTTGCTCTTCGATTCCCTAACATAAGAAATAAAATATTTTAAGGTATATATTCAAAAATTTTCTCCCCTGTTTCACCCGAGTAAGAGCTAAAATGCACCAATAATGAGCAACAATATGGTTGAACCTAACTTATTTCAAAAAAGAAAGGGTTGATGCAAAATACTATTTGCATCAACCCTCATCTAAATCGTTATTTGGTACATCAATAATGATCATATCATTACCGATTTTTTTAATATGGCGCCATGGTACTCGAACTTCTCCGCCTTGTCTTTTGAAGCCAAACCATTTTAACGACGGAATAAGCAATGCCCTGATTTGGCCACTATTCTCATCGATTTCTAAATCGGTTTGCCCCAGAACGCCTAGGCGCTCTGCCTTTTTAACATCGACTATTTCCTTCCCGCTTAATTCACTGAGCCTCAATTCATTCCCCTCCGTTTCCATCACTCCTTATATATGTATCAATAAAGTACAAAATTTAGAATAAGCTCGACCTAAATTATTTACATTTTGCCAAATTGGAAATTTGCGGTCCATCTTGTCATTCTACAAAAAACAACCTGCCGAAAAGCAGGTTGCAAGACGTTAAATATTCTTTGGTAACTCTCCCTCTGGGCTTATGAGGGAAACCGAAAATGCATTTGTGAAAATTGTATTGGCGAGCTTGTCAACGCCTTCCTTAGAGACCTGATCAATCTCATGAACAATTTCATCAAGGGTGCGATGGCGTTTTAACAGAAGCTCATTTTTTCCATTGCGGCTCATCCGGCTGTTCGTACTTTCTAAACTTAGCATTAAGCTCCCTTTTAACTGCTCTTTACAGTTGTTTAGTTCTTTTTCTGTAATCCCTTCACTTTTTAAATTAGCAAGCGTTTCTTTAATCGTATCAAACAATACATCCAACTGCTTAGCACCCGTACCTCCATAAATCGTCACAATTCCGCTATCGTGGAAGGAAGAATGATAAGAAAAAACAGAATAAGCAAGCCCTTTTCGTTCACGGACATCTTGGAATAATCTTGAACTCATGCTCCCGCCAAGAACATTATTTAAAACGATCAAATTATAAATGTCTTCATGCCCTACTTGTAGCCCTTCAAACCCAATGCATAGATGGGCCTGTTCCGTTTCCTTTTTCCGTGCCATATGGTTCATATGGAACATAGGCTTTCCATCAGGCTGCTCCTGATTCCCAGCTTCATAGCTCCCAAAATGTTTTTCCACATCAGAAATAAACGATTCAGTAATATTTCCGGCAATGGAAATCACGACATTTTCTGGAGTATATGTATTATGCATATATTCTTTTAATGTTTCACCGGTAAAGGATGCCAATGTCTCCTCTGTACCTAAAATCGGATAGCCTAACGGATGATTTTCATAGACAGCTTTGCTCAATAAATCATGCACAATATCATCGGGTGTATCCTCATACATTTTTATTTCTTCATAAACAACATTTTTTTCTTTTTTCAACTCTTCTTCATCAAAGGTTGAATTGAAAAACATATCAGCAAGTACTTCAAGAGCAAAATTCGCATGATTGTCCAGAACCTTTGCATAGTAGCAAGTATATTCTTTTGATGTGAAGGCATTAACCTGACCGCCGATACTATCGAATGATTCAGCTATTTCACGCGCTGATCTCGTCTTTGTTCCTTTGAAAAACATATGCTCAAGAAAATGAGATATTCCGTTGTTTTCCGGATTCTCATTACGTGAACCAGTTCCAATCCAGACGCCGATAGCAACAGAACGAACAGTAGGTATATTTTCTAGTACGATTCTTACTCCATTTTGACAAGTATATCTCTTAATCACGCAAATTCCTCCTGATTCAAAACATGATGCTAAAAAATTACATCGTTTCATAATAAGCGGTAACGACGGGTCTCACCGTTGCCTTGCCGAAAAGACTTTATTTCGTAAACTGTTGTTCATGATGATCATTTACGAAAACAGCCTCCATAAAAAATTGCCAGGACTAGACTGCTTCTCATCCTAAAAAGAAGGAGATGATAGGTCGGCATTAATCTTAGCTTGTCTCTTTTTTCCTCTAATATCCGAAAGTCTTACCGTCTTTCACTTAGCAGCTCTGAGACTGTATTGATTTCTAAATTTTTATTTTTAATTTCAGTAATTAATCGATCGAGCGCTTTGGCAGTTGAATCGGTCGGATGCATCAACACCATTGCCCCGTTATGAATTTTACTGATGACGCGATTGATAAGTACTTCAGGTGCAGGTTTTTGCCAATCGATCGTATCGACACTCCATAAGACAGTTCCTAGCTTTTCTTCAGCTGCAATTTTCACTACTTCATCGCGATAACTTCCACTAGGGGGCGCTAGCCATAAAGGTATTTTTTCAGTGGTTGCTTCAATCACTTCATTTGTTTTTTGAATCTCCTGTCTGATCATTCCCGCGGAAATTCGCTTCATATCGGGATGTGTATAGGAATGATTTCCTACCTCATGCCCTGCGGAAGAAATCATTTTTGCTAATTCAGGATGATTTTTTACCCATCTTCCCTCTAAAAAAAAGGTAACGTGAACATTATGTTTCTTCAAAGTTGCAAGAATAGGGGAAAGATATTCATTGCCCCATGCTACATTAATAATAAAGCTAACCATTTGCTTTTCTGGATTGCCTTTATAAATTGGATTTGGAGGAAGATCACGAAGATGGATATTCGGTTCAACTTGTTTATACACAAGCTTTTCCTTTTTAAACTTCCCATCCTTTTTCATCTTCTCAAATGATGCGTCAACATCAACCTTTAAACCATTAATGCCCGGAATTGCCTTCCAGACTGGGTCAATTTTCGCATCTATTGGTGCAACAGCGTAGTCTTTTGCCTTAGAGCGAATTTCTTCATATAAAGGGTCAACTTTTTTACTGACAAATGTACTATCTCCCTTTAATTTCGCCAAATATTGTACTGTTAAAGAATTATTAACAATAAGGACACCGAGTAAAACAATCATAGCAATAAAAACCAGCTTTTTCATCCTTTATGCCTCCTTCCTTACAAATTATGAGGAAGGAGGACAAGGTAGAACTAGGTTTCCAGAAAACCCACTTCTAGTATTAAAGAGACACAAAAAGCCAGGGCATCCCCTGACTTTTTCGAAGCATAGGAGCACTTGTTTCTTAACTTCGTGAGTGAAACATTTACTTCTGTGCCTGTTCCTTTTGCTCTCGTTGCTCTTTTAGAACAGCTTTTCTGGATAAGTTCACACGACCTTGTTTATCAATCTCCGTTACTTTTACAAGCACTTCATCACCGATTGATAATACATCTTCTACTTTTCCAACCCGTTCTTCAGCTATTTCTGAAATATGAACTAAGCCATCTTTACCGCTAAAGATTTCAACAAATGCACCGAATTTTTCAATTCGTTTAACTTTTCCTAAGTACATTTGACCAACTTCCACTTCACGTACGATGTCTTCTATAATCTTTTTCGCTTTTTGGTTCATTTCCTCATTGGTTGAAGAAATGAAAATGGTACCATCTTGTTCGATATCGATTTTAACATTTGTTTCCTCGATAATTTTGTTAATCTGCTTTCCACTTGGTCCGATAACGTCGCGAATTTTATCTGGGTTAATATGCATCGTTAAGATTTTTGGAGCATATTGAGAAAGCTCGTTATTTGGTGCAGAGATCGTCGCTAGCATTGACTCAAGAATTTGCATCCGGCCTTTTTTGGCTTGTTGCAATGCTTCTTCTAGAATTTCACGAGATAATCCTTCAATTTTAATATCCATTTGCAGGGCAGTTACCCCTTTAGCAGTACCTGCAACTTTAAAGTCCATATCTCCCAGATGATCTTCCATTCCTTGAATGTCTGTTAAAACGGTATAATGTTCGCCAGATTTCACAAGCCCCATCGCAATTCCAGCAACCGGTGCTTTAATCGGCACCCCTGCGTCCATCATTGCCAACGTACTTGCACAAATACTCGCTTGCGAGGTTGAACCGTTTGATTCAAGTACTTCAGATACTAAGCGAATTGTATACGGAAAGTCGCTTTCAGAAGGGATAATTGGTTCAAGAGCACGCTCGCCAAGTGCACCATGTCCAATCTCCCGACGACCAGGTCCTCTAATTGGTCCTGTTTCTCCAACACTAAAGCTCGGGAAGTTATAATGATGCATAAAACGTTTTTCTTCTTCGATTCCTAAGCCATCTAATATTTGCACGTCTCCTAATGCGCCAAGTGTACAAATACTTAATGCTTGTGTTTGTCCACGTGTAAATAGTCCAGAGCCATGCGTACGAGGAAGAAGCCCGACTTCTGAAGATAAAGGACGGATTTCATCTGGATTACGACCATCAGGGCGCACTTTTTCTTCTGTAATTAACCGACGAACTTCACCTTTTACAAGCTTGTCTAATATTTGCTTTACTTGCTTCAGGTCATCTTCATCTGCTTCCTGCTCTTCATACTGAGCAATCACTCTGTCTTTCACAGCTTTAATCGCGTCTTCACGTGCATGCTTTTCCTGCACTTGAATGGCTTCAATCATTTCTTTTTCGCATGTTTGACGAATTTCTGCTTCTAATTGCTCATCGACATTGAAAAGGATAACTTCCATCTTTTCCTTGCCAACTTTTGCAGCAATTTCTTCCTGAAAGGCGATTAAACGTTTAATTTCTTCATGACCAAACATAATGGCTTCAAGCATCGTTTCTTCCGGCACCTCATCTGCACCAGCTTCAACCATATTGATCGCATCTTTTGTACCGGCAACGACCAGATGGATATCACTTTTTTCCATTTGTTCTACATTTGGATTAATAATAAAGTTTCCATCTATGCGTCCTACCGTCACTCCAGCAATCGGTCCTTCAAACGGAATATCTGAAATTGATAAAGCAAGAGAAGAGCCAAACATCGCTGCCATTTCTGATGAGCAATCTTGATCAACGCTCATAACCATGCTAATTACCTGGACTTCATTTCTAAAACCATCGGCGAATAACGGACGGATGGGACGATCAATTAAGCGGCTTGCTAAAATCGCTTTTTCACTCGGACGTCCTTCCCTCTTAATAAAACCTCCTGGTATCTTTCCAACAGCATATAGTCTTTCCTCATAATTAACAGTTAACGGAAAGAAGTCTAGTTTTTTCGGTTCTTTTGAAGCAGTTGCCGTGCTTAATACAGCAGTATCTCCATAACGGATTAGTGCTGAGCCGTTAGCTTGTTTTGCCAATTGACCAATTTCAACAGTTAGTGGCCGGCCAGCCCACTCTATGGAAAAGATTTGTTTTTCTTGTCCCATTCCTTTTAAAACCCCTCTCTTACTAACACTCCTGGGAGATTTAGCTAATAAAAATTATATATTGTATCTTAAACTCCATCTCATTACTCTAGTAGGCATGAAGATGACGGATAATATTCATTATTTTAAATATAACATTATTTGGTATAGTCAGGTCCTCTCCCACGATAAGTCAAACTCGATTCGCTTTGGCTTATCGATTTTTCTTTATCGAAAGAACAGGCCCTTCCAGTTTGTACGGCGATGAGCAAGCCGCTTCCGCTTTTCTTATATTATGTACATTTTTTTATGGACTTAAAATACGAAATTATGTATTAATTTTCCAATTATTTAATGCTAACAAAAAAGCGGGAAAACTCCCGCTTTTGTTAACATCCAGTTCTTATCGACGTAAACCAAGTCTGTTGATTAACTCACGGTAACGTTGAACGTCTTTGTTACGAAGATAAGTTAATAGGTTACGACGTCTACCTACCATTTTCAAAAGACCGCGACGTGAATGGTGGTCTTTCTTATGAGTACGTAAGTGATCATTTAAATTATTGATCTCCTCAGTAAGGACAGCGATTTGAACTTCTGGTGAACCAGTATCGTTCTCATGTGTTTTGAACTCGTTGATAAGTTCATTCTTACGTTCTTTTGTGATTGCCATCCGTTTCACCTCCTAAATATTCAATCCCCAAATGCTCCAGCAAGCGTCGGTGACTCGACTTGCCAAGCAAAGGTTCATTTTTAATACGTGTATTCATCCAAATATATACGAAATGAATTCACGTTAATTAGAATACAACTTTTTGTGACAAAAAGCAAGAGGAAACAATATATTTCGCTGTTCTCGGTAAAATACACCTAAACTTTATGAAAATAATCAATCGTACTCGCCTTGTCTTTTTCTATTTGTTGTACAAGCTCCTCAATACCATTGAATTTTTTCTCTGCTCTAATCCTTTTATGCCACTCAACCACTACTTCATAACCATAAATTTCCTGAGTGAATTGAAAGATATGGACTTCAACTGATGGCTTAGGAGCTTGGGTTTCATTAAATGTTGGCTTATATCCTATATTACAGACGCCCTCATACCAGTTATCTGCAACAAGGATTCTTACTGCATAAACACCTATTGGCGGGAGATAAAAGGAATCATCAATAGCGGTATTAGCAGTTGGAAAGCCAATTGTTCGACCTCTTTTATCGCCATGAATAACAATCCCACTCGTTGTGTAAAAACGGCCTAAAAAGTCAGGTATTCTTTCCACATCCCCCTCCCGTATCAATTTACGGATAAGAGTGGAGCTTATCTTTTCATGCCCGTTTGACAATTTCGGTACAGTCGTAAATTCAAATTTTCCTCTTGAATGAAACGGGAGTGTCTCCATCGTGCCTTTCCCTAATCTCCCATAACTGTAATCAAAACCGGCAACCACATGAATAACATTTAAAGCAATTAAATATTGATCGACAAACTCCTGTGGAAGAAGGTTAGCAAATTCACTTGTAAATTGCACCACAAATAAATAATCTACATGCAGCTGCTCTATTAATCTCGCCTTCTCTTTTAGCGGTGTGATATATTCCACATGTTTTATATCCCGTCGAAGAACTACAGACGGATGAGGATCAAAAGTCATGACGGCCACCTTGCCATTTCTTTTTTCAGCTATTGCTGCAGCCGTATTTATTACTTTCTGGTGCCCGTAATGAACACCGTCAAAAAAACCTAATGCCATCGTCATTGGCGCAAAATCTTCAGGCTTAAATTGATGAGGATGATGAATTTGAATAACTTCCACTTATTTTCCCACCTAATTCCTGTCACAGAAAAATCTCGTATAGTCTATATTTTCAGCACTTTTTTAGGCTTCATTAGCCCTTCTTTTTGAGGGTGTGCCTCATAAATCGCTAAGGCAGTACCATCCACCTCTTCCAAAACGATCGGTCCTTTCTCATTGAGAAAGGGCTCTGGAATAGGAAGGACAGCTCCATTTTTTACTTTCTCACCTAATTTATCATTTATTTGATATTTCGGCAAATAATATAAGGCTGTCTCAATCGGTTGAAGAGCCTCAACAATTGCTCCTGTTTCCACTAATTCCTCGATATCAGAAAAAGTAAGACAATCGTCTAAAGTAAAACTCGCAGACCTGATACGAGTTAATTGTGACATATGTGCGGGATATCCAAGCTTCTCACCAATCATTACGGCAAGTGTGCGAATATACGTTCCTTTGCTACATGACACTTGAAAGCGAAAACGAATCAGTTCTCCTTCAAATTGCTCCCGCTCATCCAGCAGTTCAATTGAATAGATCGTCACTCTTCTAGATGGCCGTTCCACTTCCAATCCTTGCCTTGCATACTCATACAATCTTTTTCCATTAACTTTTACTGCTGAGAACATCGGAGGCGTTTGTGTTATTTCACCTGAAAGCTCAGCTAAAACGGCTAGAATTTCCGCTCTTGAAAAAGATTTTTTTACTAAGTTTTCCTCAACAGTTTCTCCTGTTGCATCCTCTGTCGTTGTAGTAAAGCCAATCATCACTTCTCCGACATATGTTTTTCCTGCATCCGTTATATATTCAGCAACCTTCGTTGCACGTCCCAAGCAAATGGGCAGTACGCCATCGACCTCAGGATCTAATGTTCCTGTATGTCCAATTCTTTTCATCCGCAATATTTTGCGCAGCTTAAAGACACAATCATGCGATGTCAGTCCTTTCGGTTTATACAGTGGCAATATTCCTTCCATCTCTATCCTCCTCTTCACTTTTATATGAACGACCTCGCGTTTTGAAAGAGATTATCTTCAAAAACAGAAATGGTTAAGATTAGGTTAGCACGAATGCAACAGCGTAAAGGCCAAATATTGCATTTCTTTGCGTTCATTGACACCGACCTTTTTCCTAGAAAAAAGCAGGCTCACTCTGTTTATTATCGATATACAAAGATATACCAATGACATTAAAATCGGCTTGAGCGCCTTCGCAACCATCAAGGAACAGATTGTTCCGTAAGAAGTTTTCGTTAGTGCTCATCACGATACAAACTTAAAAGGGCCTATTGGAAACCTTCAGTTGACTTATCGCAGATATGTTTGTTACGTTTTGACTGCTTGCGATAGACTAGATGCACGCTTTAAAAAGGAATCCGCAACAAACGAAATTTATATTTTTCCTAAACAACGAGAGAAAAAGGATAGACAGCCCGTCTATCCCTCCTCCATGTCAAAATATATGAAAGCCTTTCATCATCTGCGTTAGCGCTCGCAAGTCGACTCTAATCTTCATGATCCTTCGATTGGTTCTCTTCTTGAAGCTTATATAAAAGGGAATCGATACGATTACCATAATCAATCGATTCATCAAATTCGAATATGATTTCCGGTGTTTTTCTCAAGCGAATTCTCTGCCCAATTTCTGAGCGGATAAAGCCTTTTGCTTTTGCTAAACCTTTAAGCGTATTCTCCTTCTGCTCATCATCTCCTAAAACGGAAATGAATACTTTAGCCTGTTGAAGATCACCAGTTACTTGAACATCTGTCACGGTAACAAACCCTATCCGAGGATCCTTAATTTTCCGTCCGATAATCTCGCCGAGTTCCTTTTTCATTTGTTCGCCAACACGATTAGATCTAAGACTCATTTTTGTCACCTCTAGTCCTTAAGAAAAGTACAAGCGCCCCTGCTATCGACGAACAAGCTGCTTTCGCTAGCATGCTAAATCAAGCAACAAGTTTGTTAGGCGTTAGGCGGCTGACGCTTGACCATCCATCATGTGAAAAATTAAACATTTTTGTAACAAGGACAAGCGTCCTCTTCCTTATATGGCCTTCTCTGTGAAAATTTGCATTATAAAAAGGCTTAAACTATTGGGGCTTAAAGCCACTCAATATTAGTAATTGTTCTCTCAATTTCTGGGAAAGAATCGATAAACTTAAGCGCGTTTTGCAGTTCCATTTCAGACGAAACTTGAGAAGAGGTTACAACAACGATGGCAATTTTTGTTCGCTGCCACACATCCTGAAAATCAACTTCCGATACTGAGACGTTAAATCTCTGCTTCAGTCTGACAAGGACTCGCTGTAAGACTGCTCTCTTCTCTTTCAGTGAATGAGCATCATAAATGATACACTCACAAACTGCAAGACCCACTATCATTAACGTTCCACTTCCTCCATAATATATGCTTCAATCACGTCTCCTTCTTTAACATCATTAAAGTTTTTAATCGTGATTCCACATTCATACCCTTGAGCAACTTCTTTCACATCATCTTTGAATCTTCTTAAAGCATCAATTTCGCCTTCGAAAATTACGATGCCATCACGAATGAGGCGAACGCCACTGTTGCGGGTGATTTTTCCATCCGTAACATAAGAACCTGCAATTGTTCCAACTTTGGATACCTTGAAGGTTTGACGAACTTCAGCCTGCCCAATAATTTTTTCTTCAAACTCAGGATCAAGCATCCCTTTCATCGCCGCTTCAATTTCTTCGATCGCTTTATAAATGATTCGATGAAGACGAATATCGACTTCCTCTGATTCAGCGGCACGCTTCGCATTGTTATCAGGACGGACGTTAAATCCGATAACAATTGCATTTGATGCAGCGGCGAGTGTAATGTCAGACTCATTAATGGCACCAACGCCAGTATGAATTATTTTGACATTAACCCCTTCGACATCTAGCTTTTGGAAAGCTGCTGCTACCGCTTCAACAGAGCCTTGTACGTCTGCTTTGACAATGATATTAAGTTCTTTCATCTCACCTTGCTTTAAATGATCAAAAAGATTGTCTAAGCTTATGCGTGTTTTTTCGCTTCTTTGCGCTTGTAGTGCTTGAGTCGCGCGGGCTTCACCAACTTGACGTGCTGTCTTTTCATCTTCGAAAACGACAAAACGGTCTCCTGCCTGAGGGACATCATTCAAGCCTGTAATTTCTACAGGTGTTGACGGACCTGCTTCTTTTACGCGACGGCCAAGATCGTTGACCATTGCACGAACACGCCCAAATGTATTTCCAACTACAATTGGATCGCCCACCCTTAATGTTCCGTTTTGAACGAGCAACGTTGCAACTGAGCCTCGGCCTTTATCTAATTGAGCTTCGATCACAGTGCCAATCGCCTTTCTGACAGGGTTTGCTTTATATTCCTCCACTTCACTGACGAGCAAAATCATTTCTAACAGAGAATCAATTCCTTCTCCAGTTAGGGCAGAAAGCGGTACAAAGATCGTATCTCCTCCCCATGCTTCAGGGATTAATCCATGCTCAGTTAATTCCTGCATAACACGATCCGGGTTGGCTGCCTCTTTATCAATTTTGTTGACAGCCACAATAATTGGCACTTCTGCGGCTTTCGCGTGATTAATTGCCTCAATTGTCTGTGGCATAACACCGTCATCTGCAGCCACAACTAGTACAGTAATGTCAGTGATTTTGGCACCACGGGCCCGCATTGTTGTAAAAGCAGCGTGACCTGGAGTATCTAAGAAAGTGATCTTTTTCCCGTTCTCTTCCACTTGGTATGCGCCAATATGCTGAGTAATTCCCCCAGCTTCACCCGCTGTCACTTTTGTATGACGAATCGAATCAAGCAGTGTCGTTTTCCCGTGGTCAACGTGTCCCATAATCGTCACGACAGAAGGTCTTTCCACTAGCTCGGCATCATCGTCCTCAGTGAAATACACCTCTAAATCTGTAACATCAACTTTAACTTCTTCCTCTACCTCAACGCCGTACTCAGAAGCAATCAATTCAATTGCATCTTTATCTAGGTCCTGATTTATCGTCGCCATTACACCAAGTAAGAACAATTTCTTAATGATTTCAGAAGGCTCGCGATGTATTTTCTTCGCCAATTCAGCAACCGTTAATGATTCGCTAAAAGTAATTTTTGCTGGAAGTTCTTTTTCTTTCCTTTTTGGAGGCTGAGATTGAACTTGAGGCTGATTCTTTCCTTTGTTTTTCTGATTTTTATTTTTGTTTTTTTGATTTCCTTGATTATTATGGTTACTCTTAAAACCTTTATTATCTTTTGATTGCCCTTCACCTGAACCTTTTTTGCCGTCACGTGTTTTCGGTGTTGCGCCGCTTTGCGCTTTGGCTGGACCAGCATTCCGTTCCCCAACTGTACTGGTTTTCTCCTGCGTTTTTGCTGGCTGAGGCTGTTTTTCCTCTTTATTGTAAAGACGATCAAGCTTCTGGATTGTATCCCCTTCAATTGTTGTCATATGATTTGAAACCTCTATATTCATTTCTTTTAGTTTAGTGATCACGTCTTTACTTGAAACATTATGTTTTTTTGCGTATTCGTAAACTCGTATTTTACTCATATTTTCACCCCCGCAAATATTAATCGAGCACTTGTTTCAGCTTATTGGCAAACCCTGCATCTAAAACAGCCACAACTACGCGGGCTTCCTTTCCAATTGATTGGCCGAGTAAATTGCGGTTCTCCACCAACTTATATGGAATTGAAAAGGAGTTGCATTTATCCGTCACTTTTTTCGCGGTATTGGCGGATGCATCCGCAGAGAGCAATACAAGCTTTGCCCTGCCACTTCTTATTTCTTTTACAACAAGCTCTTCGCCTGAAATGATTTTCCGCGCTCGATTGGCTAGGCCTAACAATGACATCCATTGATTTGGTTTCATTAGGATTGTCGTTTCTCCTTCTCTACTAACTCAAGTAGTTCATCATAAATAGAATCGTCTATTTCGACCTCTAAATGATTTTTCAATGTGTTTTTCTTTTTGGCTAAAAGAATGGCTTCCTTGTCTTTTGAAAGGTAAGCTCCGCGACCATTTTTCTTTCCTGTTAAATCGATGGAAACTTCACCTTCTTTTGAGCGGACGACGCGAACAAGTTCTTTTTTCGGCCTCATTTCACCAGTCGCCACACATTTCCGCAAAGGAACTTTTTTCCTGTTCATCCATCTCTCACCTCTTTTTACTCACGTGAATCCTCTAAGTTTAAGCTTAAATCATTATCATAATCCTGCTCATCTTCATCATCAAAGCTGAGAATTCCTTCTTCACGTGGGAATATTCCAGCTTCTCTTGCATCAGTTTCCGATTTAATGTCGATTTTCCAGCCTGTCAGTTTAGCAGCAAGGCGAGCATTTTGACCTCTTTTTCCAATCGCTAGTGAAAGCTGATAATCTGGTACGACAACTGTAGTTGCCTTCTCTTCTTCGTTAACGATCACGTCAAGTACCTTTGAAGGACTTAAAGCATTGGCAACAAATACAACTGGGTCATTTGACCATTTTACAATATCGATTTTTTCCCCTTTAAGCTCGTTTACAACAGCTTGAACTCGTGCCCCCTTAGGTCCTACGCAAGAACCAACAGGATCGACCTCAGGGTTTTCAGAGTGGACAGAAATTTTTGAACGATCTCCTGCTTCTCTTGAAACCGATTTAATCTCCACCGTTCCATCATAAATTTCCGGAACTTCTATTTCAAAAAGACGCTTCAATAAGCCAGGATGAGTTCTCGAAACGTAAATTTGAGGACCTTTAGTCGTCTTTTCTACTTTTGTAATAAACACTTTAATGCGGTCATGTGGTCGATATCTTTCATTAGGCATTTGTTCATTAGCTGGCAGGATCGCTTCGATCTTTCCTAAGCTTACATAGATAAATTTAGAGTCCACACGCTGTACAATTCCTGTCATGATATCTTCTTCACGATCAATGAATTCTGAATAAATAATGCCTCGTTCTGCTTCTCTTACTCTTTGAGTAACAACCTGCTTCGCCGTTTGTGCAGCAATTCTGCCAAAATCCTTTGGTGTTACTTCGAGTTCGACAACATCTTCAATTTGGTAGTTTGGATTGATTCTGCGTGCATCCTCGAGTGAAATTTCAAGACGGGGATCAAAAACTTCTTCCACGACATCTTTTCTTGCAAAAACTCTCATCGTACCGGCACCTAAATTTAAATCAATGCGAACATTTTGAGCTTGATTAAAGTTTCTCCGATAGGCAGATACTAACGCTGCTTCAATCGCTTCAATAATTACCTCTCTTGAAATTCCTTTTTCTTTTTCCAGCAAGTCAAGAGCATCTAGCAATTCACTGCTCATTTGATTTTATCCCCCTTTGATCTCTATCAAATTAATTAATTTCTTCACAAATTCACTTAAGAAAAAGTTACGGCTAACCGAGCGTTTGCAATTTTGTCCATTGGGATGTGAACGATTTTCTTTCTTGTTTTAATCGTCAGCTCTATCGTTAACTGATCAGTTGAGTAGTCAGTTAACTTTCCTTCAAAGCTTTTCTCACCATCAATCGGTTCGTATGTTTTCACAAAAACGTTATGCCCAACTGCTCGTTCATAATCCTTTTCCTTTTTGAGAGGTCGCTCAGCACCTGGAGATGATACCTCCAAGAAATAGTTGTAAGGAATCGGATCAATTTCGTCTAGCTTTTCGCTTAATTTCTCGCTTACTAGTCCGCACTCCTCAATGTCAACACCGCCTGTTTTATCAATGTAAACACGAAGGAACCAATTTTTTCCTTCTTTAACATATTCAATATCCACCAATTCAAGATTAAGTTCATCCACGATGGGACCAGCAATCTCTTCGACAATTTCAATTACCTTACTCATATTTTCCCTCCTAACTTTAACTGTTCTGACTAGAATCAACTTCAGTTCTACGGGACATGAAATTGACTCAGGCTGTTAAAAACACAAAAAGGAAGTAATGTTAAAATTCCTTGCCTCAGACAGCTCGCAAACGCTCGCTTTCTTCGCTGCTTCTCCTTATCCGGCACTTATTCCCTTCGCTCCTTGCAACGCTCCGCGATGAATAAACAAACGTTTTAAAAGGAGCTTAAAGGGTAACTGCTATCTATCACTCTTGACTTTGTCTACACTCTGACTTGCTGTTATGTAGAAAAACATTAAGATAAATCCAGTTCTTTTAATCCCGTTCACTTTGCAAATGGTTATTTTATTGAATATGCTAGCCGATCATCCATTTTTCAAGGGCCAATCTCAGGCAATCGAAAAAGAAGCTTTCCCAAACAAACAAGAAAGAGCGGGGGAGCCCCACTCTTGTAAACGAGAGTTATCGATAGTATTTCCAATAAAACTATACCATAACCAATATTTTTATGCAAACAATAGTGTTCTTTCCACTTGACAAATTCCAATCTAGTTTCAAGGAGTTTTGTCCATTTTTAAAGTTGCCAAACGAGTTTCGTTTATTTCGTACGGAATTTTCGTTATCTCAGCTGCGCTTTACAGCAGCCCCTAACAACTTCTAGAATAATGATAACTGATTTTGCTCTGGCATATCAGCAAGACAACCATGATTATCTAAATATTCCATGATTGTCTTAGAAACTTTACCGCGCTGTTGCAGATCTTCTTTTGACAAAAATTCCCCATCTTCACGAGCTTTTACAATATTAATAGCGGCATTTGTTCCAAGTCCTGGAATCGAATTAAATGGCGGGATTAAAGAGTTTCCATCAATAATAAATTCCGATGCACTTGAACGATATAAATCTACCTTTTTAAAAGTAAATCCTCTCTCATTCATTTCCAATGCCAGTTCAAGGACAGTGAGCAGGTTTTTCTCCTTCGTTGAAGCTTCTAATCCCTTTGCAATGATTTCTTCAATCTTTGCACGAATCGCTTGAGAACCTTTGACCATTGCTTCAATATCAAAATCCTCTGCTCTTACAGTGAAATAGGCTGCATAATAATATAATGGATAATGGACTTTAAAGTAAGCAATCCGGACTGCCATTAACACATAGGCTGCGGCATGGGCTTTTGGGAACATATATTTTATCTTCTTACAAGAATCAATATACCACTCCGGAACCTCATTCCTGCGCATTTCTTCTTCCATTTCATCTGTTAAACCTTTTCCCTTACGAACAGACTCCATGATTTTAAAAGCAAAGGATGGTTCCAGCCCTTGATAAATAAGATAAACCATAATGTCATCACGACAACCGATAACTTCACTAAGTGTACAAGTATTATTTTGAATCAATTCCTGAGCATTCCCTAGCCAAACATCCGTTCCGTGGGATAACCCAGAGATTTGCACAAGTTCGGAAAAAGTAGTTGGTTTCGTATCCTCCAACATTTGCCGGACAAAGCGAGTACCGAACTCAGGTATCCCCAGCGTTCCTGTTTTACACATAATTTGTTCTTCCGTAACGCCAAGCGCCTCCGGTCCACTAAAAATTTTCATCACTTCTTTATCATCTGTGGGAATCGTCTTTGGATCAATCCCGCTTAAATCTTGGAGCATCCGAATAACTGTCGGATCATCGTGTCCTAATATATCAAGCTTTAAGACGTTGTCATGAATAGAGTGGAAATCAAAATGGGTTGTCTTCCATTCAGAATTCCGATCATCAGCAGGAAACTGAATCGGCGTGAAATCGTAAATATCCATGTAATCCGGGACAACAATGATACCACCTGGATGCTGACCAGTCGTCCGTTTAACTCCTGTACAACCAGTTGCTAATCGCTCAATTTCAGCGCCGCGAAGTTGAAGATTATTATCCTGTTGATACGCCTTCACATATCCAAACGCCGTCTTATCAGCAACCGTACCAATTGTTCCCGCACGGTAAACGTAATCCTCACCAAACAGGACTTTCGTATAATTATGAGCCTGCGGCTGATATTCACCTGAGAAGTTCAAATCGATATCAGGTACCTTGTCCCCTTTAAAGCCAAGAAATGTTTCAAACGGGATATCGTGGCCATCTTTGACGTATTTCTCTCCGCAATTTGGACATTCTTTATCAGGCAAGTCAAAACCAGAACCAACTGAACCGTCATTAAAAAATTCCGAATGCTTACAGCTTGGACAGACGTAGTGTGGTGGCAATGGGTTTACTTCTGTAATTTCTGTCATCGTCGCCACTAGCGATGAGCCTACCGAACCACGGGAACCCACTAAATAGCCGTCATCTAAAGATTTCTTTACAAGCTTATGGGAGATTAAGTAAATAACCGCAAATCCGTGACCAATGATACTCTTCAACTCTTTTTCTAAACGCGCCTCCACAATTTCTGGAAGATTCTCCCCGTAGATGTCTTTTGCACGACGATAGCTCATGGAACGGATCTCATCGTCCGCACCTTCAATTTTCGGTGTATAGAGGTCATCTTTTATCGGTTTTACAACATCAATCATATCAGCAATTTTATTCGAATTGGTGACGACGATTTCTTTCGCCTTTTCTTTCCCTAAAAATGAGAAAGCATCCAACATTTCATTCGTTGTTCTGAAGTGTACGTCTGGAAGCTGATGCCTATTTAAAGGATTAGCTCCCCCCTGTGAATTCACAAGGATTTTACGATAGATCTTATCGTTTGGATTTAAGTAGTGAACATTTCCCGTAGCAACAACAGGAATCTCTAGCTTCTCCCCAAGCATTACAAGCTTTTTAATAATATCCTCTAGCTTATTTTCATCTTGAACTAGCTCTAATTCAAGCAAATGAGCATAGACTTCTTTTGGATGCACTTCAATATAGTCGTAGAAACGGGCAGTTTCTTCCACTTCTTCAGCCGCCTTTTGCATCATCCCTTCGAACACTTCACCTTTATCACAGCCGGAACCTACTAAAATTCCCTCCCGATACTTTTGCAGTACCGACCTAGGAATTCGCGGAACACGATAGAAATATTCAATATGAGCAATTGAGATCAACTTGAAAAGATTTTTCAAGCCAACATCATTTTGAGCTAATAAAGTACAGTGAAAAGGACGAGCCCTTTGATACGCATTTCCTTTCCCCATATTGTCATTAAGCTGATCATGATACGTAATTCCCTTTTCAAGAGCTTCTTTAAGCATAATGAGCAGTAAATATCCAGTTGCTTCTGCATCATAGATGGCGCGGTGGTGTTGGGTAAGTTCCACATTAAACTTTTTTGCCAATGTGTTTAACCGATGGTTCTTCATTTCTGGGTACAGAAAGCGGGCTAATTCTAATGTATCAATAACAGGATTTGTCGCCTTCTCCAACCCGCTTTTTTTGTAGCCGACATTAAGGAAGCCCATATCGAAGGAAGCGTTGTGGGCAACTAGGACAGCATCATCAACCCATTTATGGAAATCTCTTAATACTTCTTCAACCTCAGGAGCATCCTTCACCATCTCATCTGTAATTCCCGTTAAGTCAATTGTTGTTGCAGATAATGGATGGTGAGGATTGGCGAAGGCTTCAAAACGATCGACAATTTCTCCGTCTTTAATCTTAACTGCAGCCAATTCAATAATCGTATCATATACCGCAGATAAACCGGTCGTCTCTACGTCAAACACCACATAAGTGTCTTCAGAAAGGAGGCGATGAGCATCATTATAGGCTATTGGAACACCATCATCAACGAGGTTCGCTTCAACCCCGTATAAGATTTTTATATCATTTTTTTTCCCTGCACTGAACGCTTCTGGGAAAGATTGAGCAACCGCATGATCGGTAACGGCTATTGCTTTATGGCCCCATTTTTTCGCCTGAGCGATCAAACTGCCAACTGAACTCACTGCATCCATTTGACTCATCGGTGTATGTAGATGGAGCTCTACTCTTTTTTCCCCTTCTCGAGCAGTGTCCTGTCTTTCCACTGGTTTTATTTCATTAATATCATTTCCGATCATAACTAAATCACGGACGAATGTATCGTTTTGAATGCTTCCCCGAACCTTTACCCACATTCCTTTTTGCACTCGTTCAAATAAGGCGGCATCTTCCTTATCTCGGGAAAACATCTTTACCATTATTGAACTGGTGTAATCGGTAACCTTAAACGTCAACAATGTCCTGCCACTGCGAAGTTCTCTTGTCTCCGCAGCAAAAATATAGCCTTCAATCGCAATACGGCGTTCTTCATCAACGATATCAATTAACTTGCGAAAATCGGCGTCATCTTTAATGGTTAAGCCGATTGTTAATGGACCGGAAGGAACTTCAACACCAGCTTCTTTTTCCGCTTCCTGTTTTTCCATTTCCATTAGAGCTTGCATTCCTCGCTCTTGATCTTCCTTTTTCTTCGCTTCTAAAAATTGTTCATATTGCTCGTTCGAAGATTGCTCATTGATCTCTGTTTCTATAACAAATACAGGAAAGCCCAGTTGCCGATAAGCTTCCTGAATCATCTCGCTATATTTTTTCTTAATGGTTAAGCCTTCCATATCATTATTTACTTTTATGAGCAATTTGTTTCCAACTACATGCGGTATTTGTTCGTTAAGCAATTTCAACAATGGGGGAGCAATTCCCTCGAGCTGGAGTACACAAGAATTCCAGTATTCGACGATTAACTGCTCTGTTGCTTCATCATTTTTAACCTTAATGGAATGATATACAGTAGCGATATGGGAGAATGCTTTCTCTAATTGAGAAGTAAATTTTTGATAAACATTATATGGTAAAATATTTTCAAATATAAAATGAAAATGCCATTTTCTTGCCTGCCTTTCAACAATCACTTTATCAATCTCGGCTTGTTCAAAATGGGTGACCATTTGATCATCCGTTAATTGCAATTGTTGGAGCAAGTGTTGGAATGCTTCTCTTTTATCAGACGCTCCACTCATCACTCTCTCCCCTTCCACGATAATCTATCAAAAATTTATTATAACATATATGATCAAAGATGAATCGAAAAACACCTAAAGGATGCAAAGGTGAAATCTATATAAAAATAAGTGACTCCCGCAAGAATGCACCCTTCCTGCGCACCCTGAAATTTTTAGGTTTTCGTTGCTTGCCTTAACTTAAATCGACTCATGGACTCAAGATTCGAAATCGATATTTTGTTAAATAGTTTTGTTAAACAATATTCCTGCTAAAAATCAATACAGACTATATCGAAACCGAGCAATAAAAAACTGGTATCAAAAGATCACTGTTGGTGGTGACCTTTTGATACCAGCTTCTTTAATTATATGACTTTACAGGAAAAATCTTTGAATATCGTTCCACGTTACCACGAGCATAAGAAGCATTAATAATGCAAAACCGATAAAGTGAACCATTCCTTCTTTTTGTCGGTCAACCGGTTTTCCTCTTAAACCTTCTACAGCAAAGAACATCAATCTCCCACCGTCTAATGCCGGAATCGGAAGAAGATTCATAATTCCTAAATTAATGCTAAGTACTCCTGCCCACTTCATTAAATAAAGGACACCGGATTTAGCCACCGTATCAGTTGAAACATAGATCCCAACAGGACCAGATAAAGCATCAATTGAAAATTGACCTGTTATCAGCTTACCGAGCATGGAAAAGATCTCCTTTGTCCAAATATAAACCTCTTTTGCCCCGTATGTGATCGATTTTAGTGGCGATTTCTCCATTGGACTATAGACGCCAATAATTCCAATCGTTTTCCCATCTTCTACTTCTTGTGCTTTTGGAGTAACGGGAATGGTCAGATCTTGCCCATCTCTTTCCAGGAAGAATTCCAATTCCTTTTCGGGATTCTTCTGGATAACTTCCACCACATCTTCCCATGTGGATATTTCAGCCCCATCGACTGTATGGATAATATCGCCTTCCTTAAGACCTGCTTCTAAAGCAGCTCCATCAGGAGTTAATTTGCCAAGCATCGGTTCGTGTGTTGGCATTCCTTGAATTAAAGCGATGATCACAAAGACGACAAAGGCTAACACGAAGTTCATCAATGGACCTGCAAAAATAGCCATCGTTCTTTGACCGAGTGTTTTTGAAGCAAATTGACGATCATAAGGTGCAATTAAAGTTTCTTTTCCATTTTCAACAAAATTTGCTTTTCTGCTGACTCGAAAGGTTTGCAGACGATCATCATCGCCCTCTTCATAACCTTTTATCATTAACTCATGTTCAACATCAGCATGCTCAACCTCAATCACGCGAATATCAGGGTATTTTTCCTTATTATTAAGTACAATTTTAGATACTTCATCATTTTTATCAAACAACAGACCAACACGGTATCCAGGCTTGATCTCGACCATTTCAGGATCTTCACCGGCCATGCGTACATAGCCACCAATCGGGAGAAGGCGAATCGTATAAACCGTGTCATTCTTTGTAAATGAAAGGAGCTTCGGTCCCATCCCTATCGCAAATTCACGACAGAGAATTCCCGCCCTTTTTGCAAAGATTAAATGTCCTAATTCATGAAAAAATACTAACGCCCCGAAAATAATAATAAAGGCTATAACTGTACTCAAAATATAACCACCTTTTATTTAGGCTACGTTAAATACGCTTTTTGTCTCATTTTATAGGGAACTTAGCGTTTCCCCAGTTTCATTGTCTTGAATTGATTAAAGAGAAGCTACCTTGTTCATCCCCCACCAATCACCGCAATGAGCCAAAATGATAAATGTCAAATAACATCGCCTTTATTTTAGAAGTGAGTAAACGAATGCTCTAGTTTCCTGATCAACTTCTTGAATAAGGGAAAGATCTGGATCTTTAATGGAGTCATGTGCAATTAGCGACTTTTCAATTAGTTCCTCGATCTGCAGAAACGTAATTTTACCGTTGAGAAACGCTTCGACAGCTGCTTCATTGGCAGCATTTAACACCGTTGGCAAAGTCCCACCTGCCTTGCCTGCATCAAAAGCAAATTGCAAGCATTTAAATCGATTAAAATCCATATGGTTAAAATGCAAACGGCCAATTTCAGCTAAATTCAACCTATTCGCCGTACTTAAAGGCAGTCTATCGGGATAGGTTAGCGCATATTGGATCGGAACTCTCATGTCTGGTGTTCCTAGCTGTGCAATCACGCTACTGTCATGAAATTCAACCATGGAATGGATAATACTCTCTTTATGGAGCAACACATCAATTTTTTCATATGGAATGTCGAAGAGCCAATGTGCTTCAATTACTTCTAAGCCCTTGTTCATCATCGTTGCCGAATCAATCGTAATCTTTGCACCCATGGACCAGTTCGGATGACTCAATGCCTCTGAAACAGTGACATTTTGTAATTCATCCCTGCTTTTATCCCTAAAGCTTCCTCCTGAAGCAGTTAAGATTAGCTTTTCAATATTTTTCTCTTTCTCACCCTGTAACGCTTGAAAAATTGCTGAATGCTCACTGTCTACAGGCAGGATAGGGACGTCAAACTCCCTTGCTGCGTTCATCACAAGATGCCCTGCCGTCACTAACGTCTCTTTATTTGCAATACAAATCGTTTTTCCAGCTCGAATCGCTTCCAGTGTTGGATATAATCCTACACTACCGATAACAGCATTGACAAGAATAGTTGACTTAACATATACAGCAGCTTCTACTAAACCATCGTTGCCAAAAGTAAATTTCACATTCGGAAACTCTAGCTTTAAATTATCCATATCTTCCTTGTCGGCAACAGACACTAATTCCGGTTTAAATTCAGCAATGATTTTCCTAGCAAGTGTAATATTACGGCCAACAGTCATTGCAGCTAATTGAAATTCATTTGCATGTTCTTTAATTATATTCAGCGTTTGCGTTCCGATCGAACCAGTTGCCCCTAATAAACTAATATATTTCAACGATTTCACTCCTGATCATAAAAGCACTTACCATGAGCCTTCCATCTAAATTAAATGGAAGAAATACAGCAGTGGCCACACAAATAATAAGCTATCAAAGCGATCTAGTATCCCTCCATGACCTGGTAGTAATCTCCCAGAGTCTTTGACATGATAATGCCTTTTTAAAGCAGATTCAACTAAATCACCCACCTGTCCAAATATGGAAAGAAAAATGGTAATGATTCCTAATTCCAAAAAAGAGGCGTCTATATCTGAAAAAAGGACAAACAGTACAGATACAATTACCGCACAGAAGATTCCGCCAAAGAAACCTTCCACTGTTTTATTAGGGCTAATTTCCGGCCATAGCTTTCTCTTTCCAACTGCGCGGCCTATAAAGTACGCTCCTGAATCTGTTGCCCAAATAATAAAGAGGGAGTAAAAAATGTAAATTAATCCACCAGCTTCCCTTATTTCGATAAAATATAAAAAACCCATGCCGATGTAAATGATCGACATAATTGAGAAAGCAACATCGTCAAAGGTAAATTTGTTTTTCGTAGCCACTGTATAGGTTAAAAATAGCAGAATGGCTAACAACGCAACCTCTACCTTTGAATATTTGAGGACGATTAGAATCTCCTGTAATTGATTCGGTAATAAAAAAATCCACAGTACAATTAGCGATATCAAGCCCGGTACTGAAAATAGCTTTAATTTCCGCATCTTTAATAATTCATAAAGAGCGATAGACGCTAATAAATAGGCGAGCAAAATCAGGGGAACTCCGCCTATTATAACAATCGGTAGAAAAATTGCTGCTGCGATAATTGCTGTAATAATTCTTTGCTTCATCTAATATATTCAACACCTTTATTATACTCCACCAAAACGCCGTTGCCGATTTTGGTATGCTTCTACAGCCTCAATGAAATGCTGCTCATTAAAATCAGGCCATAGCACATCAGTAAACCAAAATTCCGTATAAGCAAGCTGCCATAACATGAAGTTGCTTAAACGAATTTCTCCACTTGTTCTGATCAAAAGATCCGGATCACTTAGTTTGTTTGTCATTAAATAAGAGGAAAAAGCCTCTTCATCGATCATATCTTCCTTTATTATACCACTTTTATAATCTTCTAAGACACGCTTTACAGCGTCCACAATCTCACTTCTACTTCCGTAATTAAGGGCAAAATTTAAGACAAGACCATCATTATCCCTCGTTTTGTCCATTGCATGCTCGATAGCTCCAATCGTATGTGAAGGTAAGCTTTCTTTATAACCAATCATTTCGACACGGACGTTTTCTTCAACAAGCTCTGGTAAAAAGGTTCCAAGAAATTCTTCAGGCAGTTTCATTAAATAATCTACTTCCATTTTGGGACGTTTCCAATTCTCAGTTGAAAAGGCATATAAAGTAAGCGTTTTTACTCCTAGTTCATTCGCCAGCTTCGTGATCTTTTGGACACCTTTCATCCCTTCATGATGTCCTGCAACTCGTGGGAGAGCCCTTTTCCTTGCCCATCTACCATTTCCATCCATAATAATCGCCACATGTTCTGGAATAGGTTGCTTTTTTAAAAATTCTATTTGTTCCCGGAGAATGGGAGAGTTTTTGTTATTTTTCCATGACTTTAATTTATCTAACATGATTCCGCTCCTCCAGAGGGATCATTTTTTCCCGAATACTTAAGTTTAGCACGACGAAAAAATGAGCCTTCCATTCAATATTCCACTTTTTTCCGTAGCTGCCTCTATCATAACAAAAAATAAGTGAGATATCTCTATAAAAAATTATGTACGAGCAAGAGAAATTAAGACTACAAAAATTTCTATTTCAAAATTACCCTAACCTCCCAATATCCTACCCTTTCCATTCACTTTTGTAAAATAAAAACCCCCTATAATTAGAGGGTATAACTGATAAAGTTATCTTTATACTTCCAAAATTTCTTTTTCTTTATCCTTTGTCAGGCTATCAACTTTAGCAATATACTCATCTGTTAGCTTTTGAATATCGTCTGAATAGCCACGTTGATCATCTTCTGTAATTTCACCATTCTTTTCAAGCTTCTTTAAGTCATCATTGCCATCGCGGCGAATGTTACGTATAGCAATTTTCGCTTCTTCAGCTTCTTTCTTGACCACTTTTACCAGCTCTTTACGGCGTTCTTCAGTTAGCTGTGGGATCGAAAGGCGAATGATATTCCCGTCACTTGTTGGTGTCAAGCCAAGATCTGACTTTAGAATAGCTTTTTCTATTTCTCCCAAAACTGATTTATCATATGGTTGAATCACTAATAAACGAGCTTCTGGGACAGATACACCAGCTAATTGATTAATTGGAGTTGGTGCGCCATAATAATCGACAGTAATTCTATCTAGCAAGGAAGCATTTGCTCTTCCTGCACGAATACTTGCTAGTTCACGAGTATATGCTTGAATCGCTTTTGTCATTTTATCCTTTACATTCGCTATAATTTGTTTTGGCATTTTTATTTCCCCCTTACAATTGTTCCTATCGTTTCACCAAGAACAGCTTTTTTAATATTTCCATTTTCCATAATTGAAAATACAATTAGCGGGATATCATTGTCCATGCATAAAGATGAAGCGGTAGAGTCCATCACTGCTAAACCTTCCTTTAACACATCTAAATATGATAATTCATCATATTTCTTAGCATTCGCATCCACTCTTGGATCTGCTGAGTAGACACCATCGACATTATTTTTAGCCATCAAAATGACATCTGCTTCAATTTCTGCAGCTCGCAATGCGGCTGTTGTATCAGTAGAAAAGTACGGGTTTCCAGTTCCTGCAGCAAAGATGACGACGCGCTTCTTTTCAAGATGGCGAATGGCCCGACGTCTAATATACGGTTCTGCGACTTGACGCATCTCAATCGATGTTTGCACTCTCGTTTCTACTCCAACTTGTTCTAAACTATCCTGTAATGCCAGTGAATTCATCACCGTCGCAAGCATCCCCATATAATCAGCATTAGCGCGATCCATACCCATTTCTTCACCAATTTTTCCGCGCCAGATATTGCCTCCACCCACAACAACAGCAACTTCAACACCAAGTTCAGCTAATTCTTTCACTTGATTTGCCACCGATTTTATAACAGTTGGGTTAATTCCAAAGCCTTTTTCACCAGCTAATGCTTCACCACTTAATTTTAAGACGACTCGTTTGTATTTTGGACTGCTCATGAGAACCTCCGTATGTATAATTCGGATCCCTTGTTCATTGCTACTTTAAACTAAAGGCATCATGTTTGTTTTTGAAAATAGGGAACACAACGTGTCCCCTATCGGTTTTAAATTCAAATTATTTTTTAACTTGGCTCATTACTTCTTCAGCGAAGTTATCTTCACGTTTTTCGATACCTTCTCCAACTTCATAACGAACGAAGTCACGAATCTTACCGCCTTTAGCTGAAACGAATTGTCCAACTTTTTGATCAGGATTTTTAACAAATGCTTGATCGTTAACACAAACGTCTTCAAAATATTTGCCTAGACGACCCTCAACCATTTTTGCAACAATATTTTCAGGTTTACCTTCATTTAGAGCTTGCTGAGTTAGAACTTGACGCTCACGTTCAACTTCTTCTGCAGACACTTCATCACGAGAAACATACTTTGGATTTAAAGCGGCAATATGCATGGAAACATCTTTAGCAGCTTCTTCATCTGTCGTTCCTTCAAGAACTGTAAGAACCCCGATGCGTCCGCCCATGTGTAAATACGCACCAAATGCATCGTTGTCACCTTTTGTCTTAATTTCAAAGCGTCGTAATGACAGTTTTTCACCGATTTTAGCAATCGCCGCATTAATATGAGCTTCAACTGTAGAACCATTATCCATCGTTTGGGCAACTGCTTCTTCGACATTAGCTGGTTTCTTCGCAAGCAGATGATCGCCTAACTCTTGTACAAGTGTTTGGAATCCTTCATTTTTAGCAACAAAATCTGTTTCAGAATTTACTTCAAGAATGACAGCTTCATTGCCGTTTACTTTAACTGAAGTTAAACCTTCTGCAGCAATACGATCGCCCTTTTTCTCAGCTTTCGCAATTCCTTTTTCACGCAAAAGGTCAATTGCTTTTTCTAAATCGCCATCAACTTCTTGAAGCGCCTTTTTACAATCCATCATACCTGCGCCTGTTTTTTCACGCAGTTCTTTAACCATTTGTGCAGTAATTGCCATAATGAGTTATCCTCCTTAAATCTATGTATCATTATTTTTAGCTCGACTAGCAAAAGCTAATCTTTAATCCTTCATTTTTCTCAAAAAAAGGTGATAAAGAAGGGTAAAGCCCTCTTATCACCTTCATTGAATCAACTCTATGATGTCTAGTTCCAGCGCCTAGTCCCTAAAAATTCACTTGTGAATCCGCCAAGGAGGTTAAAGAACAACCTCTTTGGCGGCTCATCTTGTGCTTGTCAGAACTGAGCAAGGCGCTTCCACTTTTTCCATTACGCAGTTGTTACTTCTTCGCCTTGTTTCGCTTCTAAAATCGCATCAGCCATTTTTCCAGTTAATAGCTTAACTGCACGAATCGCATCATCGTTAGCAGGGATTACAACATCGATCTCATCTGGATCACAGTTTGTATCAACAATACCTACGATAGGAATATTTAATTTATGAGCTTCTGCAACAGCAATGCGCTCTTTGCGTGGGTCAATGATGAATAAAGCATCTGGAAGTTGCTTCATGTCTTTAATTCCACCTAAGAACTTTTCAAGACGCTCTTGCTCTTTTCTTAAACCGACAACTTCTTTTTTGGGAAGCACTTCAAAAGTACCGTCTTCAGACATTCTTTCAATATCTTTAAGTCGGGCAATGCGCTTTTGAATGGTTTCGAAGTTTGTTAAAGTACCACCTAACCAGCGTTGGTTTACATAGTACATTCCAGAACGTTCTGCTTCTTCCTTCACAGAATCCTGTGCCTGTTTCTTTGTACCAACAAAAAGAACTGTACCGCCATTTGCAGCTAATTCTTTTACCCAGTTATAAGCTTCTTCAACCTTCTTAACTGTTTTTTGTAGATCGATAATATAAATGCCGTTACGTTCAGTGAAGATATATTTCTTCATTTTTGGGTTCCAACGGCGAGTTTGGTGTCCGAAATGTACACCAGCTTCAAGCAATTGCTTCATAGAAATTACTGACATGTTTCTTCCTCCTAATGGTTTTGTTTGCCTCCGCCCATATCATCTTTAGTCAAAAACTGTTTAATGCGCTTGACAAATTGTCTTCATATTAAACAGCACCATTTGCCCAAATCCATGAACGTGTGTATTAACACCATTTGTAAATATAGCATATGTGTCATGACGAATCAAGTCATTCTTTTTCATTTTGTCGTAATTTGAATAATAATTCTAATTCAGTTTTGCCTTTACCAAGCTTTTTAGCAATATCCTCGATTGACAGACCTTGTTTTTGCAACAAAATTGCTTTGTGATAAACTGATTCATCATTTATATCATCGCTATCTTCTATTTTCTCTCTCTGTGCTTCCTTATTCTCAAGATTAGGCTTGACCTTTTCTTGGTCAAGTTTTTCTTCACTATTACCATTTACATTTCGGTATGCTTTGACTGCTTGAAAAACAGTTCCTTTACGATAGGTGATGTTTTCACCCTTTTCAAGCTGGACGCGTTCTTTGTTAAGCTCCATATTATCGTCTATTTGCTCGGTGATCGCCATTCCCTGCCCTGCTTCAGTCTTACTTTGAACTTGACTTAACTTCTCGATAAATTTTTCATTTTCCTCTGTCATTTCTATTAAATAACTCGATATTACCTCTTCAATCTCTTTAAGAATTTCTTCCTGCCTTTTTTCGACTACAAGAAGTCTGTTTTGACGCAAATAAAGAATAACGATACAAAATAAAGCGACAATATTTAAAATTAAACTGATAAATAAAAATAAGTTCGTCATGGTACCCCTCTATCCGCTGTAATCCACCCTTGTCCCTTTGTATGGATGCTGTTCCTTTGGATGGTGTTTCTGTTTTCCTTTGTTCGATCCATGTTGTTGAGACTGAGACTGTTCCTCGCGGTGCCTCTCTTTTTGAAATCGGGTGACATCCTTTTGTTCATGTTTAATAACTGAATTTTTCTTTTTTTCCTCTTCCCTTTTCACACTTAGGGAGGCAAGATCATGCTGTAGCTGACCTCGTTGCTGCATTTGCTCTAATAATTTCCCCGCATCATGTGTTCTAGGAAGTGCGACCTGCATTTCAATTGCTTTGAGGCTCATTATTCATTCACTTCCTCACTAAAATAATTAAAGGCAAAGGCGTGCTAAATTGGTTGAAATACAATTTCTTTATTTTCTAATATAAATTTCACATATGAATGCGTTTTCTGAATTACTCTGATATATTTGCCAAAACAAAGACTTGTGTTTGGATATATTTTTTCATAAACATAGACAGCATAATGTTCTCGATTCCCTTTTTTGGCTTCGATCGCTTCAAGCTCACCTTCAACCTGTGCTAATTTAAGCTCTAATTGCTGCTTTGTTGCTCTTTGTTTGACGATCAGCACTTGTTCCTGCGTGGTAGGCTTTCCTTTTATTTTCGCTGCTTCAACTAATTTATTTTCGATCATTCTTAACTTTTTTATATTTTCAGAGAGCTCCTTCATCTCTTTTCTAAGCTCTATTTCTTTTTGTTCAATAGAAGAGTCATAGCCAACATAAAGCTCTGTTTTTGTGAATAGATGGTTTCCAACCTCTTTCACATGTATATCTTTTCCTGAACGAAGAACGCCACCGATAATATGACCTTGTTTACAGTAGATTGATTCTTTTGCCTCAATCTGGCTATGGAGAGAGGAAGTGTTAATAATTACATCCTGACCAGCACGAACATCTGCCTGATTTAAGTAATTTGCTTGAATGCTTCCTCCTGCCACTACTTTACCACGATTCCCAGCTGTAATTCCGCCAGAGATCAGGATATTCCCTCTAGCAATCAGTTGTGCACCTTCCACAAGTCCAGTGATTTTAATGTCACCGCCAGCAATAACTTCATACCCGGTTGGAACATTGCCACGAATAACAACATTGCCAATGAAATTAATATTGCCTGTTTTTAAATCTAAATCTCCATTTACTTCAAATACAGGGTTAACAGTAACCATTTTTTGGGTAACGCTTACTTGACCGTCCGTTGTTGCAATAAATTGATTTCCTTCCTTAATAACATTTTTTCCAGCCCTTGTCTTCAATGGTTTGCCGTCACGAGCAGGGAGTAACTTTCCCGTTACTCCACGTCCGTTTACACCGTTAGTTTGCGGAACTATTTTGGCAATCACTTGGCCATTCTTTACTGAAGGGATATCGAGTACTTCACGAAAATTAATTTTTTCTTTCTTTTCCGATTCTTCTTTTTGTATCTCTAAAATTAAATGTGCATCTTCGCCATTTTTTGGTTCAATGCCCTCTGCAATCGTAAGGGGATAATTTTGCACCTTCGGTTTTGCCGCAATTTCATGAAGCAACGAATGATTAATACCAAAAGAGACATTTTGCTCCCCTAAAAATGTCTCAAGGGCATTAACTGAAATTGAAAAATTTTCGTCCTGTTTATCAATTAATTCAATGTCAGCTTTCAATTGATCTTTACTTATTCTCACGCGAAAGGGTATCTCCATTTTCTCCGGCCCTCTTTCTTTTCTTATCTTCCATTTACAAGTGTATTAGATCATTTTACTTAAAGATTGTCTCAGCTTAAATATTGCTTTTGAATGGATTTGTGAAATTCTTGAAGTGGATAAATCTAGTACTTGTCCAATTTCTGTTAAGGTGAGTTCTTCTTGATAGAACAAACTTAAAACAAGTTGTTCTTTCTCATTTAATTGGGCGATCATTTCCGACATTTCTTGAATCAGTTCATCCTTTACGATTTTTTCCTCGGGAATATCGGCCTTTATATCCTTTATTGTATAGGCTTGACCATCTTTTTCGTCTTGGTCGCTACCACGCTCATCAATTGAAAGAATGCTTGCAAAAAAATGCTCATTCATTGTGGCATGGACTTCTTCTTCAGGCATGTCTAGCTCAATAGCAATATCTTTAGCCGTCACATTCCTCATAAATTTTTGTTCAAGTTTTCCGATAGTGGCTTCGATCTTTTTCGCTTTTTCCCTCGTACTCCTTGATAACCAATCTTCTTTTCTTAGACCATCAATGATTGCCCCGCGAATTCTGAATGACGCATACGTATCAAATTTCAATTCTCTTGTCGGATCAAATTTTTCCAGCGCATCATACAAACCCATTAATCCAAGGCTATGAATATCATCTCTTGATACATTTTTTGGAAGGCCAACAGCTACCCTTTGTACGTGATAACTGACAAGAGGCATATATTTTTTGACTAACAGGTTTCCTGCTTCTGAGTCGCGGGTCGAAATCCATTTATCCCATATTAGTTGTTCCTCAGTTGTTAATACCTGTCCCATTGCAACCTCCCAATACTTTATTAAATTCCGACCATTATTACCAATAATCGTCGCACCTTTTGAACATATAAATAGCGAATTACATTTATCTTTAACATATTCTCATTCTTATAAGGCAGTAGATTTATACTATTATTATAGCAAATTCACGTTCATCATATTAGAGAAGTTCGAAAATTGTCACAACTATTATTAAAGATCATTAATAGGAAAATATACCCATAAACAAGAAAAATCAGTCCTTTTTAGGGGACTGATTCAACATGACTAAAGATTAAAAACACCTTTGTTAACGGTGCGTATGTGGAGTAGACAAGTTTTTGGATCGAACTCAATCGTTCGACCGCTATTTCCACCAACATCTTCTCCAACAATGGCAATCTTATAAGCTGCAAGCTCTCTTTTCACTGCTTCCACATTTCTCGGGCCAATTCTCATCATGTCATTCGAACTAGAGAATTGAAACATTTGTGCACCGCCAGCCAGCTTTGCCTTCAATGAATAGTCCCGTGCGCCATTTTTTAACAATCGATTGACCAGTTCCTTTACAGCAGTATCCGCGTATTTTGCAATATTAAAGGCTCCACCCTTTGCAAGTGTGGAATCAGGTAGCATTACATGTGCTAATCCGGCAAGCTCTTTCCCTTGATCATAGATAACAACACCAACACATGAGCCCAATCCCGATGTTCTTATATGATAAGGTGTTCTTACAATATTCATATCCGCAATCCCAACCTTAATCACTTGAACCGTATCATTCATTCTCAGTTACTCCTAATGCTCGAAAAATAATCTCAAAAGAGTCTGGATCAGGCAAAAGGAAGAAATGCCCCTTTACACTTTTAGGACCATTATAATCATCATCATCTAATGCTGTATCAATCACAATAGCGAAGTCACTGACCTGGGACAACTCGATTAAACCATAGCTAATAATGGCACCAACCATGTCTATACTTAATGCGGGAACAGATGGATATAAATCTAATTTGGTAAAATCTGATAAAGACGATAGATATGAGCCTGAGAGAATATTACCAAGCTCTTGCAGGGCAGACATTGCTATTTCGTCATAAGGTAGTTTCTCAAATGAAAATTGACTATCTCCGGTCATTTCTTTAATAAACGTACTTGCTTGTTCTAAAGATAGAACGAAAAACATACTTCCCGGAGCATCTCCCTCAATTCTTAAAAAAACACTAGCGACGATATTTTCTGGACCACCCGCCATCTCCATCATCTCATCAAAGGAAACAACTCTGACTTTCGGCACCCTCATATCAATTTTCTTATTAAGTAAGGTTGAAAGAGCGGTCGCAGCATTTCCAGCCCCAATATTCCCAACTTCTTTCAAAACATCTAAGTGAACGGTTGAAATTTTCTCCAGAAAACTCATAATAGTTAGCCTTCTATCTTACTATCTGAACGAATTTCATCCCGATTCAAAATTTTCTCAAGATCCAATAAGATAAGAAGCCGTTTATCAATTTTGGCAACTCCACTTATGTACTCTGCTTCCTCAACACCAACCACTTCTGGCTGTGGCTCAATAGAGTTCATATTAACATCAATAACATCATTGGCCGCATCGACAATTAAACCGACTTCCATATCATCAAAAGAAATGATGATCACTCTTGTGCTTTCAGTGTATTTAATTTCATCAAGACCAAAACGCAGTCTTAAATCGATAATCGGTGTTACAACACCTCTTAAATTAATGACACCTTTCACATATGGAGTTAATCCAGGCACTCTAGTAATATGCTCTATCTTTTCTATCGAGTTCACTTTGTTTACCGGAATGGCATATTCCTTTTCTTTCAACTGAAAAACAATGAATTTAATATCCTCTGTTAAAGTTTCAGCCATTATCGTCACCTTCCTTTAAAAGGGGTTCCTCCACAGCTATCCGTGGAGAATCGTTTCACAAATCTATTTGATTAATGCGTTGCAGTCTACGATTAGCGCAACTTGACCATCACCAAGGATTGTTGCACCCGATATAGCAAAGACATTCGTTAAGTAATTACCAAGCGATTTAAGAACGACCTCTTGCTGACCAATAAAGGAATCAACAATCAACCCAGCCATCTTATCGCCTTTTCTTACGATAACAACAGAGTAAAATTCGTCCTCTTCCTCTTGGCTCGGCACTTGAAAAATATCTTTCAAGAATAGAAGTGGTACTACCTTGCCGCGGAAATCAATCACTTTTTGATTATGGGCATTTAAGATTTCATCCTTTTTAACAATTGCCGTTTCTATAATGGAAGAAAGAGGAACTGCGAACTTTTCCTTTTCAATTTCAACAAGCATAACAGAAATAATTGATAGAGTAAGAGGTAATTGGATAGAGAACGTCGAACCTTTCCCTTCTCTTGACTCAATCGAGATCGCACCGCCCAATGATTCAATTGTATTTTTAACGACATCTAGTCCTACTCCGCGACCAGAAACATCTGATATTTTATCGGCAGTCGAAAATCCAGAAGCAAAGATTAACTCGAATACTTCCTTATCAGTCAGTGTTGAGGCCGTTTGTTCATTAATAATTCCGTTTTTAATTGCTTTTTCAAGGACTTTTTGTTTTTTGATTCCTGCACCGTCATCATCAATCTCAATAAAGACATGATTACCACTGTGAAATGCTTTTAACACAACCGTCCCCTCTTCATGCTTGCCGTTCGCTTTTCGAACATCCGGCGTCTCTAAACCATGATCGAGTGCATTTCGAATGAGATGGACAAGGGGATCACCAATCTCATCAATAACAGTTCTATCGAGCTCCGTTTCAGCGCCAATAATTTCCAAGTTAACCTTTTTGCCTAAATCACGAGCTAATTGTCTAACCATTCTAGGGAAGCGATTGAACACCGTTTCTACAGGGACCATTCTCATATTTAAAATAATGTTCTGCAGATCACCGGTAATCCTGGACATTCTCTCAACTGTTTCATGTAGTTCTTGATTTTTCAAATCATTAGAAATCTGTTCTAATCGACCACGATCAATCACAAGCTCTTCAAATAAGTTTAGTAAAATATCAAGTCTTTCAATGTTTACTCTTATGGTTTTGTTGCTAGCTTGTTTCGTCGTACTTGTCTGCTTTTTCTGTTCCGTCTCAACAGGAACATCAGAATTTGTTGTTGCTTCTACTGTTTTCTTGCTTTCCTCTTCACTAGAAGCCTCAGTTGTTTCCTGTTTATTTCGAATATCTCCGAGTGAAATCGCATTAATCTCCACCTTTTCGACTTCGGAAACTTTCATAATTATTTTCTTTAAGTCCTCTTGGTTTTCTTTTGAAACGATCGATACGGTAAATTCTTGATCAAACTGCTCTTCTTCGAGTTGATCAACAGGTGGTGTTGATTTAATGACTTCTCCAACCTTCTCCAACACTTCAAATACCATATACACTCGAGCCGCTTTAAGAAGACAATCCTCCCTTAAGGCAATCGTAATTTCATAGGCCTCAAAACCTTGCTCTTTCGATTGCTCAAGAACTGTGTATTCAAATTCATCGTATTCACTTTTAAAAGTTGATGTCGTTGATTCTGCAGCAGTAGTAGTAGCGGCAGCCTCAGCCTGCGACTGTACCTGCAGCGGACTTTCACCCTTTTCAATCAATTTTAATTTTTCTACTACTTCTGTTACATTTCTTTTTCCATCTCCACCATCAGCAATCGAAAATACCATTGCCTCCAAATCATCAACTGCTTGAAAGACAACATCTAATATTTCAGGCGTGACCGATAGTTTATGATTGCGGATCGCATCAAGAACATTTTCCATTTGATGGGTCAAACTAGCAAGATCCTCATAACCCATTGTTGCAGACATACCCTTCAAAGTATGAGCTGAGCGGAAAATATCATTAACAATGTTTATATCTTCAGGATTTTTCTCAAGATCAAGCAATCGTTCATTACAGCTTTGCAAATGTTCTTTGCTTTCTTCAATAAACACTTCAAGATATTGATTCAATTCCATTTTCTTACCCCCTTCGACATATCTGGGATGTTCAAAAAGTTTATGCAAGATAGCTAGCGAATTCTCCGACTTTACCTAGACAAATGGTTTATCCATCTCCCAGGATAGCAGACCTCTCAACCTACTAATCTCATTAATTTGAACAATCACTCACTCTTTCAATTTTCCCTAAATATATTGCAGTATCGTTTCAGCAATTTTGTCGACATTTTCAACCTCATCCACCAAATTAGTAGCAATAGCTGCCTTGGGCATTCCATACACGATCGATGTCGCCTCCGACTCTGCAATAGCTGTTACCTCACCGCTATTCTTTAACTCTATTAATCCCTGTGAACCATCAGCCCCCATTCCTGTCATTATAACGGCAATTTTCGTATAACCTGAAATCGTGCTGATCGATTGAAACATCACATCTACAGAAGGGCGATGACCGCTTTTGGGTGGTATATTTGTACTCAGTTCAATCTTTAACCTTGCTCCAGCTTCTTTTACAAGTAAATGGTAACCACCGGGAGCAATATAGATCGTACCTTTTTCTGCAATTTCCCCATCCTCCGCTTCCTTCACACGGCACTCAGATAAAGAATCGAGTCTAGCAGCAAGACTTTTTGTGAATCCAGCCGGCATATGTTGGACAACAAAAACAGCGGCATCCAAATCTTTTGGTAACTTTGTGACTACCTCTTGTAACGCTCTGGGACCACCTGTCGATGTCCCTATACAAATAATCTTTTTACCATTAGCATGACTTTTTTGAGCGGGACGAAGTGACTGTCCCTTTCGTTCTATTTTACTACATTCTTTTGTTGATGGAATAGTACTTTTGGCATAAGTGGTTTTTTTCATTATTTCAGCCAGATTAGCTTTGCTGGCAGAGATGACTTTCTCGATTAATTCTTCCTTTACCTTAATAAGATCAAGAGATATTGGACCAGATGGTTTTGTAATAAAATCGATCGCCCCATAAGAAATCGCTAGCATTGTATTCTCAGCGCCGAGCTGTGTTGTGCTAGACAACATTAATACTGGAACCGGACGTTCTTTCATAATTATTTGAAGCGCCTCTAAACCATCCATTACAGGCATTTCGATATCCATCGTTACAACATCCGGTTTTAAAGCACCGATTTTTTTTAATGCATCCTCCCCATTTCTTGCTGTGCCTATTACGTCTATAGAAGGATGCTCTGACAGAAAATCATTTATCAGTTTTCTCATGAATGCTGAATCATCAACAATAAGCACTTTAATTTTTGGCATTACCCGCCCTACCTTTCAAAGAGAAATCGCTTTAACTTTGAAACAAACTGAATAGCATTAGAAGATTGCATCTCATTAAAATTTTCCTGTTCATATCGCTCTGTAAGTTCTACTAACGCTTTAGAAGTTAGAGATTTTGTTGTTAAAACAAACGGTGTTTGATTCGCTACGGCTATTCTAACTGATTTATCATCGGGAATCATTCCAAGCAGCTTTAATTCACGCCTTAAAAATTTCTTCGTTACCGAATTAAGCCGATTGAAAGTTATCAGTCCATCATTTTTTTCAATTGTTCGGTTTACAACCACTAAAAAGGGGACTTTTTCATTTTGCATATGTATATGTTTCAACATGGCGTAGCCGTCCGTGATTGAAGTGGGTTCAGGTGTCGTAACAAGGATGATTTCATCAACTGACAGAATCAGTTGGAGTGTTTCTTCCGTTACACCCGCCCCCATATCAAAAATGACATAATCATACGCGTTTAAAACAGCAGAAAATTCCTCCGTAAACTTCTCAATCATGTCCTTGTCCAGCTTAAAGAGTCTATTCAACCCTGTACCACCAGCAATATAGTGGAGATTCTCAGGACCTTCCATCACAACATTGTTTAGAGATTCTTTTTTGTCAAAGAAATCAACAATTGTGTATTTTGATGATTTGCCTAATAAAATATCAATATTGCCCATTCCTACATCCATATCAAATAGTAGCACTTTATAGCCTTTACGACACAAGGAGATCGCAAAGTTTAATGAAAAATTCGATTTTCCGACTCCTCCCTTACCACTTACTACGGCAAGAGCCTTCATTTTTCTTAGCTTCGACATATTATTTAGACGTCTTCTCAGCGCTTCAGCTTGATCTTTCATCAGATTCATCCTCAAGAATCAATTTACTAATTACTTCTGCAGAAGCAGATACTTTATCATCAGGTACATCTTGTCCATTCGTTAAGTAAGCTACCCCAATTTGATATTTGTCGATCATATTATACATAGCCCCATACGTCGCTGTTTCGTCTAATTTTGTAAAAATAAACTGCTTAATATCAATACTTGAGAACTGCTTAAATATTTCTTCCATATCACTTTGCTTCGAAGTTAACGATAAAACGAGAAATGTTTCCATTTCGTTTTCATAATCGATAATATTTTTAAGTTCTTCCACATACCGGGGGTCACGAAAATTCCGACCTGCCGTATCAATTAAAACGACATCATAGTCTTTGAAAGTGTCGCAGGCCTTTTTAAAGTCATTCAAGTTATAACAGACCTCTAATGGGACCGAAAGTATTTTTGCATATGTCTTTAATTGTTCAATCGCTGCAATCCGATAAGTATCGGTTGTTATTAGCGCCACTTTTTTACGGAATTTTAACATTGAATCAGCTGCAATTTTTGCTAATGTGGTTGTTTTTCCAACACCCGTTGGACCTACGACATTTACATACTTTTTTGAAAAAGAGATATCACCGAATCTAAACATAGAAATCCGCTCAGCCATCTCCTCCTTGCACCACCGCTTGACATCATCAATCGTGGAATCTCTTCGATTCGTATACCATTTTTCAAGTAATGAAACCATTAACTCGTTGCGTATAGAGGCTTCAATTTCCTGTGAAATGAGCTTTTGATTGATGTGTTGCAGTAATTCTGGATAGACGGTATCTTCTCTTGTGGAAGAAATATTTTGCAACAGTTGTTTTACTTCCGTTAATTCCTTGATCACTTCAGAGGATGTATTTTCTTCTGCTTTGATAAATTTGAGCATAGGATTTTCTTTTTGTGTTGCAACCGGTTCATAGTAGAGCATTTTATTGATCGGTTTTTCTTTTACCCTTGTTTCCCGGCTATTGGACACTTGATCCATTGCTGCGATTACCTCAATGCACCTTTTTCGAAACAAACCAAGGAATCCACCAGTATAAACGATTTTTGAATTTAAGATTACCGCATCATTGCCTAATTCAGCTCTAATTCGCTTCATCGCTTCAGGCATTGAGCTAGCCACAAATTTCTTTACCTTCACTCAATATTCACCACCCCTACACTTTGTACCTCAACATTGGCCTCGAGTTCGTTATAAGACAATATTGGAATTTGTGGAAAATAGCGTTCTGTTAACTGTCTAATATACATGCGAACAGCTGGTGAACAAAGAACGATCGGAGTTTGCTCCATTAACGAAAGCTGTTCCACTTGTGCAGCGATGGACTCCAAAATCGACTGAGATACATTCGGATCAATCGATAAATAATTGCCATGCTCTGTTTGTTGAATGCCATCTGCGATTATTTTTTCAATTTTTCCAGAAACGGTTATAACTTTTAATTGCTCACCACCTGAACTGTACTGATTCGTAATTTGTCTTGCCAAAGCTTGTCGAACGTATTCAGTTAATAAATCAGTATCAGATGTCACCTTTCCAAAATCGGCCAATGTTTCAAAAATAATCGGCAAATTACGGATGGAAACATTTTCCCGCAACAGCTTTCCGAGAACTTTTTGTATTTCTCCAACAGATAATGGATTTGGTGTCACTTCTTCTACCAGTATTGGATAGCTCTCTTTTATATGGTCAATTAGTTGTTTTGTTTCCTGTCTTCCAAGTAGTTCATGGGCATTCGCTTTTATAATCTCTGTGATATGGGTGGAAACGACAGATGGTGGGTCGACTACCGTATAGCCAAATATCTCTGCCTGCTCCTTCATATCTTCTGTAATCCATTTAGCAGGGAGACCAAAGGATGGCTCCACCGTATCAATACCTTCTATTGAATCATCTTCGACTCCCGGACTCATTGCTAAATAATGATCAAGAAGGAGTTCTCCTCGCGCCATTTCATTGCCTTTAATTTTAAGCCGATATTCATTTGGCTGTAGCTGGATATTATCACGAATTCGCACAACCGGAATAACAAGGCCTAGCTCTATTGCTAATTGTCTCCTGATCATAACGATTCGATCTAATAAATCCCCCCCCTGGTTGGAATCTGCTAGCGGAATTAAGCCGTAGCCAAACTCAAACTCAATAGGATCGACATTTAAAAGACTAACTACGCTTTCCGGACTCTTCAGTTCATCTGTTTGAATGTCCTCTTCGACATCTTCCAATTGTTCCTTCGACACTTCTGGGATTTTAGTCATTCGGTAACCACCAAGAAGCATTAAACCACCTACAGGAAGCGTAAATAATGCCCCTATTGGTGTTAATAAACCTAATAATATAATGGTACCACCTGTCACGTACAACATTTTTGGATATGATAAGAGTTGTTTTGTTATATCCTGTCCAAGGTTTCCGTCAGAAGCAGCCCTTGTTACAACAATACCAGTTGCTGTCGAAATTAATAGAGCAGGAATTTGGCTGACAATTCCATCCCCCACTGTAAGAAGTGAAAATTTCGTTGCTGCTTCAGCGATCGGAAGCCCTAGTTGCGTAGCACCAATCACGATTCCAAAAAGCAGATTGACTAGTGTAATAATTATGCCAGCAATGGCATCTCCTTTCACAAACTTACTGGCACCATCCATAGCACCGTAAAAATCTGCTTCTCTGCTAACTTTCTCTCGACGTTCTCTTGCTTCATGCTCAGAAATCATACCAGCATTTAAATCAGCATCGATACTCATCTGCTTTCCTGGCATTGCATCTAATGTGAAACGTGCTGCTACCTCAGAAACACGTTCTGATCCTTTTGTGATGACGATAAAATTGATGATTACCAAGATAATGAAAATAACGAGACCTACTACGACATTTCCGCCGATTACAAATGAACCAAACGTTTCAACTACATTTCCCGCATCCCCTTTTGAAAGGATAGAACGAGTCGTCGATACATTCAAGCCCAAGCGAAATAATGTAACTAATAAGAGCAATGAAGGAAAAACCGAGAATTGTAGTGGTTCACTCATATTCATCGAAATCAGTAAAATGAGGAGAGCTATCGATATATTCACAATTAATAGGATACTCAATAGCCATGTTGGAAATGGGATAATGAGCATAGCCACAATTAAAATGACACTGAGTAATACAATTAAATCTTTAGCTCGCATGGTGTTTCCCCCTAATTGAAAGCAAATAGGCGCTAATTATTCTGTTGGGCCCTTCACAAACATATTTAATAAACAGTGCCCATTGCTAGATCTTAAGAAAATGAACAGAGATTACAAAGGAATCAATATAACATTATGATCTTTATTTAAATCCTGTTGTAAAATTAAATCTTGTTCTTAGCTCGATAAACATAGGCCAATATTTCTGCCACCGCTTTAAAAAATTCTTCAGGAATGGCATCGCCAATCTCAGTTTGGCTATATAAAGCTCTTGCAAGTGGACGATTTTCCACTAAAACGACATCATTTTCTTTCGCAATATACTTAATCTTCTGTGCTACATAATCAACACCCTTTGCCACAACAAATGGTGCATCAAGCTTACTTTCATCGTACTTTAAACAAACTGCATAATGAGTTGGGTTGGTGATCACGACATCAGCATTAGGAACTTCTTGCATCATTCGTCTCATTGCCATTTCACGTTGACGCTGTTTAATTTTTGACTTAATCAATGGATCGCCTTCGATGTTTTTATGCTCATCCTTGATATCCTGCTTCGACATTTTAATATTCTTTTCAAAATCATATTTTTGATATAAATAATCTAGTATCGACAATACTATTAATAAGATAGATGCAATTAATCCCATTTGCACTGTTAAATTTGCAATTGTTGTAATTCCAGCCCCAAGCGATTTTTGCGCTAATATCAGGATTTCTTCTTTTCGAAACCAAAGGACAGAAAAGGTAGCCAAGCCAACAAGCGAAATCTTTAAAATCGACTTTAACAGTTCTACGATCGCCCGAAGCGAAAAAATTCTTTTAAATCCTTTAATCGGATCCAATTTTTCCAACTTAGGTTGAATCGTTTCTGTTGAAAACAAAAAGCCAAACTGCATATAATTCGCTGCAACTCCCGCGATCATTGCGACAGCCATAATCGGAGCAAGGACAAATACAAGTTCCTGGAGAATATCTAAAAGGATAATCCGCAGATTATTTTCCGTTACATTCAAACCGATATACTGCTGATAAGAATGCTTAAAGATATTGAGTAATGATTCAAAAAAAAACTGTCCAGCAAATAATAGGGTGAGAAAAACAGCTAGTAACACGATTGCCGTATTAACATCTTGACTTTTAGCAACCTGCCCTTTTTTTCGACTATCTTGCCGTTTTTTCGGCGTCGCTTTCTCTGTTTTCTCACCTGCGAACAACTGTAAATCTAACTTTATCCATTCCATATTATGAACTCCCAATTAGATCCATAAGCCCCCTCATTGTACCGAGCATTAGTTCAAAAAGCTGTGAAACAACGCCCATCATAATCGCCATAACCGCAAATATGACAATGAAGCTAACTCCTATTTTCAGCGGTAGACCAACAACAAATACGTTTAACTGAGGAACAGTTCTTGCAACAATCCCCAAGGCCACATCCACTAAAAACAAACTCCCTACAACAGGTATAGCCATTTGTAAAGCAACCATAAACATGGAGCTAAAGGACTTAACCACATACTCAACCATGTTTTCATCCCCAAAAGGAATCCAAGCCTGATCTATAGGAATAAATTGATAACTATAGTACACACCATCAATTAAAAGATGGTGACCGTTTACACTCAGCAAAAAGAGCAGTGTAATAATGTAAAAATACTGTCCTGTTAAAGGGCTTTGTGCACCTGTTTGCGGATCAATGACGTTGGCAATGGCAAATCCCATTTGAAAATCTATAAACCCCCCAGCAATTTGAATAGCAGAAAGGATTAAATAAGCAATAAAGCCAACCAGTATGCCTACGAGCGCTTCTTTCATAATTAGCAAAAAGTAGGCACCATTTATTTCAAACAGCGGTGCTTCTACTGTATAAAACATAATCCAAGCAAGAAAAAAGCCGAGGCCGATTTTATGACTTGCAGGTATTGTTCGGTAAGAAAAAAGAGGCATCATCAAAAAAAATGATGTAACCCTAACAAAAATAAGTAAAAAAGCAGGAAATTCAGGAAGTAAATCTACCATAACATCAGCCTACAAACCTCGTTAAATTAGAAAAAATATCGTTCGCATAAGTAAGCATGCGACTTAACATCCACGGACCGAAGAAAACAATTCCTAGTAAGACAGCGACAATTTTAGGGACAAACGCTAATGTTTGTTCCTGGATTTGCGTCGTAGCTTGAAATACGCTGACGATTAAACCTACTATAAGAGCAAGCAATAGAAGTGGTCCACTAATCAATAGAACAATCCAAATCCCTTGTTCTGCGATTGAAATTACACTTTCTGGAGTCATCCAATTTCACCTTCTTTTTTTGCTTGTACAAATGAATATGATTAAAATGCTTACTTTCAAAGGTGTCAGCTTCTTAAACAAATTATTTAGAAGCTGTCCAATAGAGATTTCACAACTAAATACCAACCGTCTACCAGAACGAATAATAAAATTTTAAAAGGCAGTGAGATCATCACTGGTGGAAGCATCATCATCCCCATTGACATCAACACACTTGCCACGACCATGTCTATCACTAAAAAAGGAATAAAAATCATAAAACCAATTTGAAAAGCTGTCTTAATTTCACTTATCGCGAACGCCGGTATAAGTGTAGTAAGAGGGATATCTTCAATTGACTCCGGCCTTTCAGCCTGTGAATACTCTAAGAACAAAGCAAGATCCTTTTGCCTCGTATGCGCACTCATAAATTCCTTTAATGGCAGCGATGCCCTTTCATATGCTTCATCAAGGGTAATTTCTTCATTAAATAACGGTGTTAAAGCCTGTTGATTCACCTCACTAAAGGTAGGTGCCATAATAAAAAACGTTAAAAATAGAGATAAACCAATGATTACTTGGTTTGGTGGCATTTGCTGAGTGGCAAGCGCCGTTCTGACAAAGGAAAGAACAATCACAATTCTAGTGAATGAAGTCATCAGCACTAGAATACTTGGAGCCAAGGACATCACGGTTAGAAGTAGGATCAGTTTAACTGATGTTGAAACATTAGCAGGATCGCTATTGTTAAAAAATTCCATAAACTCATTCATTTCTCTTCTGACCCTTTCTTCTCCATTTCATCGTACATCTTCTTTCTTTGCTTTGTGATCTGATCTAACTGTGTTTTCAAGTGTGAAGAAAAAGAACGCTTTTCTTTTTCTTGATCCTGTTTTTGAAATGCTTTCGTTCTTTCAATTACCTTTGTCACAATATCGCTTGGACGAGCTAATTGTTCAATTTTGTGATTATGTTCCTCAATAATTTCTCGTGCTTCCTCTTCATCATCAATCTCTTTTAATAGTTGAATGTTTTCCCCCACACCAACTATAAGCAGCCTTTTGCCTACTTTAATAATCTGGACGGAGCGGTTTGAACCAACAGGTGCCCCACCAATATTTTGAATCAATTGCGTATCACGATAACCGTGGCTTTTTTTGTTTATAAACTTTAGTAAAAAATACAGAAGTGCGATCACAAATATGGTGGCCACAATCATTTTCATGAAGTCCCAAATCGTAATTCCCGCTGGGCCGCTTTCATCTACAGCCTCGTTGCTTGGAATCTCCTGTGGTTCAGATTCTTCCTCCACATTTTGTTGTTCTTGTTCAAACATATTTTTCACACTATCGTCTGGTTCTGCCTTAACCTCTGTATGAAATCCGATCACTAATACAACGGAAAGAAGAAGGATTTTGACGGATTGCTGAATTACTCGCAACTGGATGCACCTCTATATTTTGAATTCTAGTAGAGAAAGTATGGCGGCATGAAAGCCGCCCTTTAAATGAACACTATGCCAATGTTTTCGAAATCGCTTCAATAACTCGATCTGCTTGGAACGGTTTTACAATGAAGTCTTTTGCCCCAGCTTGGATAGCATCGATAACCATCGCCTGCTGCCCCATTGCTGAACACATAATTACCTTCGCACTTGGGTTTAATTTCTTAATTTCCTTCAACGCTGTAATTCCATCCATTTCCGGCATCGTGATATCCATCGTTACCAAGTCCGGATTCGTTTCTTGATACTTCTCAAGTGCCTGTGCACCATCAGCAGCTTCACCTACTACTTCAAAACCGTTTTTTGTTAAAATATCTTTAATCATCATCCGCATAAATGCTGCATCATCTACAATTAAAATTTTGTGCGCCATTAATCTTTTCCCCCATTGTTCATCTTAGTTTATTTAGTCGGTCTGTTTGACTAATGATATCTGTTACACGGACCCCAAAGTTTTCATCAATAACAACCACTTCACCCTTTGCGATTAAGCGATTATTTACTAATATGTCAACTGGTTCACCTGCCAGCTTGTCCAATTCAATAATTGATCCAGGAGATAGTTCAAGGATTTCCTTCACAGATCTTTTCGTTCTACCTAGCTCGACTGTTACTTGAAGCGGAATATCAAATAACATATTTAAATTTTTCGCCTCAGATTCTTGAAGCTGATACTGGTCAAAGCTAGAAAACATTGCTGGTTGTACTGTCGGCTGTGGACCGCTTTGATACTGCGCTCCGTAATGCTGTGGACCCGGTTGGTGATGGGCCATAGGCTGTTGCATTGGCGGAATTTGATATCCACCAGGCTGTGAACTTTGTTGTGAAGCTTCACTATACACTGGAGCCGACGCTTGTGCTCCAGCATTTACAGCGGCGCTTGCTGGTTGAGGCTGTTCATTATAGACAGCCGCTTCAGCGCTTGAAGCTGACTCTTCAGTCTTACTGCCAGATGGATTTAACAATTCTGCAACTAGCTCCTTGGCGAAACAGAGCGGTAACAACTGCATAATGCTGGAGTCGATAAGTTCTCCCACTCTCAACCTAAATGAAACCTTGACAAGCATATCATCTTTCGGTATTTTTTCAGTTCCTTCACCATGCTGAATATCCAACATATCAATTGTTGGTGGCGAAATGTCCACTTTTTTACTAAAGATTGTAGACATTGAAGTTGCTGAAGAACCCATCATTTGATTCATTGCCTCTTGAACAGCACTGAGTTGGATTTCTCCCAGTAACTCAGCAGGATTTAATCCATCTCCACCAAGCATTAAATCGGCAATAATGGCAGCATCCTCTTGTTTAACGACAAGTAGATTCGTTCCTGAGAAACCTTCTGTATATTTGACTTGAATCGCTACATAAGGGTGTGGAAACTCATCCTCTAAATCACTCTTTAAAATGACTGAAACGGTTGGTGTCGTAATATCAACTTTTTGATTTAATAATGTGGATAATGCCGTTGCCGAGCTCCCAAAAGAAATATTTCCAATTTCCCCTAAAGCATCTTGCTCCATTACTGTTAAATATTCTTCCACATTAACGTCTTCGTTTTTGGTGCTGTCTAGCTCTACATCATCTGTTCCTTTTAACAAAGCATCTATCTCATCTTGAGAGAGCATATCATCACTCACCATTATCGTCTCCCCCCTTCAATGTCTCTAATATTTGCACTGCAATTTTTTTATTGAGTTTTCCAGCTTGTCCCTTGAATTTTGGAACTTCAGCTATTTTAATCGTTAATGGATTTTCAATCGTTTGTTTTAATTCTATAACATCACCAACATCCATCATCAAGAAATCTTGAATCGTGATCTCGGCATTTCCCAATTCAACCGCAATAGGCAGATTGGCTCTTTTTAGTCGTTTTTCTAAAAGCTCGACTTCCTGAGGCTCTCTATCCTTTTTATCTGTCTGCATCCAATAATGGACAGAAAGCTTTGGTATTATCGGTTCTAAAACAACGTGAGGAATACAAATATTTATCATTCCTGTTGTTTCACCAATCGTGGTGTTAAGCGATATTACAACGACCGTCTCATTCGGTGAAACCATTTGTAAAAACTGAGGATTCACTTCAAAATCAGCCATTATTGGTTCAATCTCAGCGATTGTTTCCCAAGCTTCACGTAAGTATTCCAGAGAACGTTCAAACGTTGTCGTCATAATCTTTGTTTCAATTTCAGTTAAATTCTCAACTTTATTGATGCTGCTACCTTTCCCACCCATCATTCGATCCATCATTGCATAAGCAATGTTAGGATTCACTTCCATCAAGACTCGACCATCTAATGGGGGCACCTCAAATACATTTAAGATCGTCATTTTCGGTATGGAACGAATAAACTCCTCATATGGGATTTGATCAGCAGATGCAACTGAAATTTGAACATAGGTTCTCAATTGAGCGGAGAAAAAAGTTGTTAACAACCTGGCAAAATTTTCATGAATTCTTGTTAAGCTTCGAATCTGGTCTTTAGAAAATCTTAACGCTCTTTTAAAATCGTAAACTTTTACCTTTTTCTCGCTCGTCTCTTTCTTTAGTTCATCAGCATCCATTTCTCCTGTCGAAATGGCAGATAATAATGCATCAATTTCACTTTGTGATAAAACCTCTCCGGACACGAATCCTCACCTCCATTCACTTACATCTCAATTTTGTCGAAAAATTACGGGAGGAGTGATCCGGTGATGTATACTTTCTCCACTTTTCCAGACATCATCAATTCATTTATTTTTTCCTTCAACTCTTCTTCGAGAACTGTTTGCCCTTGTGATCCTTGAATCTCTTCTGAGCTTTTTTCAGATAATGTATGAATGATAATGTTTTTAACTTGAAAATCTCGTTTTTCCAATTCTTCCTTTGCTTTCTTACTGTCAGTTTGAATTTTGAATGAGATACGGATAAAATCATTTCCAGCTAAATTAGTCGTAATTTCTGGAATGTCCACCGAATACTCTAATAACTCATCAATTGTTGGTCCCGCGGTGTTTTCAGCCCCTGTTACCTTTAGAACGACTACAACAGCAACAGCTCCAACAAGAGTAATCGTAATTAGAATAATTAACATTATCATGACAAGCTTATTATTTTTCATGCTCTGGGCCCTCCAACTGTTGAACTCCTAATAGGTTGACAGTTTGATAGAACTTATTCACTAACTGTACGATTTCTTCCTCGGTTTCCTTCACAACATATTTATGACCATTTGACAGGGTAATCGTCGTATCAGGAAAGGATTCAATTGTTTCAATATAAATTGCATTAATGATATAAGGCTTTCCATTTAATCTTGTAACATTTATCACGGTAATATTCAGGACTGAAGACTTCTACCACTTCAGTCCTGTCCCTCCCTTACCCTATCGTTTTAAATTTACAAGCTCCTGCAGTATCTCATCAGATGTTGTAATAATACGCGTATTCGCTTGGAAGCTACGCTGGGCAACGATCATTTCTGTAAATTCCTCTGACAGGTCTACGTTTGACATCTCTAAGGCGCCTGATACCAATGAACCTCTTCCATCACCCGCTGCACCGATATTAGCAGCACCTGAGTTAATGGATTCCTGAAAGAGATTGTTTCCTGCTTTCGTAAGACCTGATGTATTGCTAAATTTAGCTAATGCCAAGCGACCCAGTGTCACAATTTCACCGTTTGAATACACACCGCTAATATCTCCTGATGCCCCGATATTAAAGCTATCCAGCTTTCCTTCTGTATTCCCGTTCGGGTTCACAATTGCTGTTGTCGGTCCAGAATTCATCGTTAAGCCGGCAAAATTAAGGGTAAGAGCTAAATTGTCTACAGTGGTAGCAGCTTGTCCATCGATATCCAAGTTAAAGGTTACTGGTGCTGTTGGATTCGTTAAATTACCATCCGCACCAAAGGTTAGTGTACCATCGCTAGTCGGGGCAGGATTTGCTTTTGGATCCTTATTAATGAAATACTCCCATCCCGTTGCCGTTCTTTTAAAATGAACATCAATGCTATGTGGATTTCCACCATTATCAATCACTCTAATCTGCTGAGTATAAACAGAATCTGTAATCGCATCTGCGGATAAATTCTCTGAAAATACGACATTGCTTGTAATCGTTGCTGGCATGACCGCATTAACATTTACCGCTACATCTCCATAAACATTTGTTAAATTGCCGTTAGCATCATATCGATAAGCTTGTACAGCTAAACCATCCCCATTTACTAGTGTACCGTTATCATCTAAGTAGAAGTTACCTGCTCTTGTATAGTATTGGGCGTTTCCTTGTCTTACAACGAAATAGCCGTCGCCATCAATCCCTACATCTAAAGAACGAGTCGTAGTTTGCAAGCTAGAGCCATCTTGAATCGTATCGATCGTTGCTAAAGTGGAACCGAGTCCTATTTGTTTAGGGTTGGTTCCTCCGCGTAAATCTGTGGCTGCAGAGGCTCCAGCAACCGTTTGACTCAGCATGTCCTTAAATGTTACACGGCTCTTTTTAAAACCATAAGTATTGACATTGGCAATATTATTTCCAATGACATCAAGCTTTGTTTGCGAGTTTTTCAAACCACTAATTCCAGAGTACATTGAACGTAGCATAAATAATTCTCCTTTCAATTAAGCTGCTTCAGTCATTCCGCAGCTTTGGCTTCCTATCTAGGTCCAGCCTTTAATTATTCGAGAACAATTGTTCCATTTATATTGGTGAAAATTTGTGATGTTGCTTCCTGACGATCCATTGCTGTAATGACTGTGTTATTTTTCGCACTGACAATTAATGCAGCTTCATCTAATAAAACTAATGATTCTTTTACTCCCATTTTCTTTGCTTCACTAACCTTTGCTTCAATTTGTTTCCAGCGTCTATCATCAATGTGAATATCCCGCTGCTGCAGTCTTTCCTTTGCATGTTTGCTTAACGTTAGCTTGTTGCTATCAATGATTGCCTGCTGTAAATGCTGGGAAAACACATTCCCACTCATTGATTTCAATTTTTTCGTCTGAACAGTTTGGGGAGTAATCGGTTGAGATTTTATGGGTCTAAAATCAAATTTATCCATCAATCAACCTTCTCCTATTGAATTTTTATCATTTGCGAGGAAGTGATTGTCGTATTACTATCATCATCTAAGTGAAATTGGATTTTTCCATCCTTTATCGACACTGATTTAATCGCGGCTGTTGCTTCTTCTTTGTTGCTACTTAAATAAGTCACTGTTTTACCTATCAGCATACTCGCTTGGATCAGATCGTAATCTTTTGCTATTTGTTCATTAAATTGTGAAATATTACCCGGTTCTAGCTTTGTTCCATCTTCTAAAATAAAGTACACATTGCCTTCCTTAAATTGAAGAGAAACTACTTTCCCCGTTCCTTCTAATATCTTGATTTCACCGTTTGCATTCTCTTCAAGTTTATGCCAAGTAATTTCTTTTCCTATAAATTGCCCATAAGAGATAAGGTTGCTCTCTTCTTGCGCATTTGCAACTTTTTGCATCAGTGAATTCATATTTGTCATTTGCTCCAATGAAGAAAACTGAGCCATCTGAGCAATGAATTCACGATCCTGCATGGGATTTGTTGGATCCTGATTTTGCAACTGGGTAATCAGCAATTTTAAGAAATCGTCTTTTCCCAATGTGTTGGAACCAGTTTTTTTCTGTTCATTTTTATAATTGGAATAGAGTAAAGAAGGTGCAATAGTATTTGACATATTTTTAACCTGCCTATACTTCAGTATTTAAGAGCGCCTCTTCAAAGGAAGTCATAAAAGAAGCCTCTTCTGTCTCGTTTTTGCCTTGCTCCTGTTGTTGTCTGTTTTCCTGTCCATTTTGCTGGGACTGTTGCTCTCGTCCAATAAATCTTTCCTGCTGTTGATTCAGTGCTTGGGAGATTTCAACGCGATCGACTTGAATATTTTGCGTGCCGAATGCCTGTTTTAAGCCATTCAAATGCGTCTCCAATGTTTCCTTCGCCAATTTTGTGGTAGTCATGATTTTTGCCACCAATCCGGCGTCACGTTGAATCAATTCGATTCGCAAAGCTCCTAAATGTTCTGGGTTGAGCTTAATTAAAAGTTTTTGAGTGCCAGCGTTATTGGAAAAATTACTTCTTGCAAGGATATTTTCAAATTGCTTGATTAACTCATTTGCCCCTGTTGGTCGTTCGCCTTGTTGCAAAGACAAAGTGAGTTGCTCAGCTTTTGACACTTGATGATATTGAATCATACCATGAACTGTCTCTGCTTTAGCAGCTAAATTCTTTGATTCAAGCCCCGCTTCACCTGTTTGCTTTGCCAGTGGCTGCTTGCTGTTAAGTTCCTGGGCCACTGCCGAAAATGTTCTAATTATATACTCTTGTCTATTTAATGGCGGTTTATTTTCACTATCTGCAGAAAGGAGAAGTTCAAGTCTTTTTGTAAATTGCTGCAATAGATCTTTCAATTTCCCGTGATCTGCAGACAATTTCTGTTCACCAGCAAGAAGTTCAAACATTTTTACAGTCTTAAGTATTTGAGCCATATCACCGCTTAATGAATTTCGCAACTCCTCTGACGTCATCGCATTCAATTGCCCTAAAACCGCTACTAAGTCCTCGATTCTCATAGCATTGGTCCCAAGAGACGCAACATCAATTCTCTCAGCCAACTGCGCAAGTGATAAATTTGGCAACAATACTTCTTCAATTAACTGAAATAATTCATCTTCGTGATGAACGGAAAGTGATTGATTCAACATGAGCAAACCCTCATCCAAATCAAGTACATCCTCGGTTTGCAAAAAAGCAATCAAATCCAGCAATTCTTCCTTCGAAAAAGATTGTAATAGCTTGTTCGCAGCAGCGGCCGAATCATCTGCCAAATTTGGCTCTTGCAAAAATGTCCCAACAAGTCCTTTAAAGCCAGTGACATTTTTAAAATTGCCTGCTTTCTGCGAAGATGAGGAAGAACTTAATATATTAACAGCTCCGATCTCCATCATTTCACCTCCTTTCGATCAATAAAATTGCTACTCATTAGTTAATAATTCCGTATACTTCGCCGCCTCCTCTGGAGATAAATTCTCCAATATAGCAGCTAAATTATCTGACTTAATATTTGATAAAATTTGCATTGCTTCTTGTTCTTGCATCTGTGAAATAATTGGGGCAGCTTTTTTCGCTGACATCGTTTCATAAGTCTTCACAATATCCTGAAAAGCACGTTTATTTTCTTCTTGAATCGCCAGAAGGTCGTCTATTTGCAGTTGAAGTTGTTCAATTTCTAGTTTATTTCGCTCAATTTCAGTATCTTTTCCTTCTAGCTCCTGCTGCAATTTTTCAATTTGTGCTTCTTTATCTTTAATTATCCCTTCAAGCTCAATGGTATCTGCTTCTAAATCTTCCATCGTTTTGCTTGGCTCCTCTTCCATCATTTGCGATAGAAAAGGGATCTTTTGACTGTATTCCTGAGCTTTTTCAAAAACATTAATGCCGGCAACTGAGAAAACAATTAATAGAACGACAATTAAAAATAATACTGGGATAACTCCGGTGTAAAGAAACCATTGGAATTTATTCGCTTTTTTTTCTTCTACTTCTTCTGCTATTTTTGCCATCAAATCACCTAACTTCCTCGGTTCATATAAAGCTGAATCGAGATATCATCCATTTGTTTATTCTCAATTGTTTTTAAGGAATTGAGGAAATGCTCAAAATCCTTTTCGCGAATTTTTTCAAATTTCTTTACTTCTATATTTTTTTCCATCAGTTTTTCCTGAAATAAATTCATTCGATTTCGGGCATTAATAACCATTTTTTGATAGTGGTTAATTGTCTTTTCTAAATTTCCAATAAATTGCTGGTGATGGCGGATTTCGACAATCGATAGACCGTTCTTAAGCTCTGCAGATTGAAAAGCCTCCAAATCTTCTTTTTTCCGTAATAATTCGTATAACTTTTCAGCGACTTCTTCAAATTTTTTTACTGCATCCTGATAAGTAAAGAGAGCCTCATCTTTCTCCCTTTCCTTCAAGGCTAATACTCTAGCAAACTTATATTGATAAGTCATCGGATATTCTCACCTTTTCCCATTAACTCATATAGAGCATTTAAGCTATCATGAAACGATGCCTTCTCATTCGTTTCCTGTTTTAAAAAGCTAATAATGTCTGGATACAAACGAATAGCTTCATCAATTTGTTTAGATGAACCTTTTTTATAAGCCCCAATATTAATTAGGTCTTCAGAATTAATATAAGTGCTTAAAAGTTCTCTAAGCTTTTCAGCTGATTTACGATGTTCTTCAGGAACAACATTGTTCATAACTCGACTTACACTTTTCAAAACGTTAATGGCAGGATACTGCCCTTTATTAGCCAGCTCTCGATCCAGGACAAAATGTCCATCAAGAATTCCGCGAACTGTATCAGCAATAGGCTCATTCATATCATCACCATCTACTAAAACGGTGTAGAAAGCCGTGATTGAGCCTAACATATTAGTACCGGTTCTTTCCAAAAGCTTTGGAAGTATCGCAAAAACAGATGGTGTATACCCTTTCGTTGTAGGCGGCTCACCAATGGCCAAACCGACTTCTCTCTGCGCCATTGCAACCCTCGTAACTGAATCCATCATCAGCATCACATTCAAACCGCGATCGCGAAAATACTCTGCAATAGCTGTTGCTGTGAATGCCCCTTTAATTCTCATTAATGCTGGTTGGTCAGAAGTGGCCACAATGACGATTGAACGCGCTAAGCCTTCTGGTCCCAGATCTCGTTCAATAAATTCTCGTACCTCGCGACCACGCTCTCCAATAAGTGCAATAACATTTAAATCAGCTTTCGTATTTCTAGCAATCATCCCCAGCAACGTACTCTTTCCGACTCCGCTACCGGCAAAGATCCCCACCCTTTGCCCCGTACCTACTGTTAATAGCGAATCAATCATACGAACACCGACTTCGATAGATTCAGAGATAGGAGGTCGTTTTAATGGATTGGGTGGCTGCTGCTCAGTCAATACAGGGGTCAACCCTTTTGGCAGTTCTTCTTCATCTAGCGGTTTTCCAAGCGAATCAAGAACACTGCCTATTAAACCTGGACCAATCTTAATTTCAAGAGGTTTATGGCTTGCTTCCACTAAACTTCCTGGAGAGATGTCATTAACCGTTGTATAGGGCATCAAAATAATGTTCTCATCTTTAAAGCCCACTACTTCAGCTTTAATTTTCCTTTTGTGTTTATGGCCGACATGAATATAGCAAACATCGCCAATCGAGCTTTCTGGACCCTGTGACTCAATCATCAGACCTACTACTCGCTTAACTCTACCGTAATGTTTATATGTATCTATCTGGTCAATTTGCTCTAATAAGTCAGCTAATTTCACATTATTCACTCTCCAGCAATTCGAATAACTTTGCTTTAATTTCCAAAAGCTGTTGATCTACACTTGCATCAATTCTTCCATTAGCTGATTCGATAATGCAGCTAAGCTCTGTTAAGTCTCCGTCTGGATAAATATAAAGTTCAGTTTCCTTCGGGAAAATTTTAATTAAATCTTCTTTTTGAGACAAGAGAAGCTCATAGTGTGCTGGGTGTACGTGCAATTGTATTTCACGATATTCCCTTGCTTCTTTCAGAGCCCGTTTCACAATACTTAGAAAATGGTCTGACTGCCCTTCGAGATGCTGACCAAGAATCCGTTCAGCCACTTTTAACGCAATGGCTAAAATAATTGGTTCAGATTCTTCAATCGTTCGATGATAATCTGTTTTGGAAAGGTTAACGGTTTCTCTGGCCTGTTCAATCAGCTCATGCATCTGCTGATAACCTTCTTCTTTACCTTGTAAAAAACCAGCCTCATAACCACTTTCCTGTGCTTGATTCGTTAATCTTACGACCTCTTCATCCCAATTGTTTCTTTCTTCCTGCAATTGAGCCTGCACTTGTTCTTGGAAAGCTCTAGCCTCTGCAACGATCCTGTTTGCCTCTTCCTTCGCTTCGTTCAAAATTTCTTTTTGCTGCATGGAGATTTCAATATCAGCCGCTTCAACGTCAACCTCTTCGTTTTCTACTTTAAAGCTTCGAATGGAAATCACTTTATTTTCCTGCTCTTCAACCTTAGACCAGCCAGATTTGATAAGCCTAGACAATGATATCATCTCCTCCGCCACGAGCGACGACGATCTCACCAGCTTCTTCTAGACGGCGAATGATTGCAACAATTCTTGATTGAGCTTCCTCAACGTCTCGAAGACGAACAGGCCCCATATATTCCATTTCATCTTTGAAGGTTTCGACCATTCGCGTTGACATGTTTTTATAAACAATGTTTTTCACTTCATCACTAGAAACTTTTAATGAAAGCATTAGATCCTCATTTTCACAATCACGAATAACTCTTTGAATAGCCCGATTATCAAGAGTAACAATGTCCTCAAATACAAACATCCGTTTCTTGATTTCCTCTGCCAACTCTGGATCCTGGATTTCCAATGCGTCTAAAATCGTTCTTTCCGTTGCTCTGTCTACCCCGTTAAGCACTTCAACCACGGCTTCGACCCCACCTGTTTGCGTATAGTCTTGGGTGACGGTTGAAGAGAGTTTCCGTTCCAAAATTTGCTCAACTTCATTAATGATTTCAGGTGATGTACTATCCATAACCGCAATCCTTCTCGCCACATCTGCCTGCATTTCCTGTGGTAGCTCTGACAGTATCTGCCCAGCTTGAGTAGCATCTAAATACGATAAAATCAAGGCGATCGTTTGCGGATGTTCATTTTGAATAAAATTGAGAATTTGCGCTGGATCAGCTTTTCTAGCAAAATCAAATGGTCGCACCTGCAAAGAAGAAGTTAATCTATTTATAATGACCGACGCCTGTTCAGAACCTAACGCTTTTTCAAGGACTGTTTTTGCATAGCCAATTCCACCTTGAGAAATATAATCCTGCGCCAGTGCAATGTTGTGAAATTCCTCCATGATCTCCTCTTTTGCTTGAGAGTCCACCTTTTTAACGGAGGAAATTTCCAATGTTAGTTTTTCAATTTCTTCTTCACTTAAATGCTTATATACAGACGCAGATACATCAGGGCCAAGTGATATGAGAAGAATGGCTGCTTTTTGTTTTCCTGTTAATTCTTTTTGCTCTCTAATTGCCAACTTTCAAACCTCCTAGTCTTCCGAGATCCACGTCCTTAATAGTTTCGCAAAGTCTTCTGGATTTTCTTTTGCCATTTTTTCTAGCTGCTTTCTTCTTAAGCTTCCTTCAGTTTCCTGTTCCTCATTTACATCAGGAATTTGAACTTGTGATTCTTCTTCAAATTCTTCCATCTCTTCTTCCTCACGCTTTTTACGCGCTCTTACGAATAGGAAGATTAGAAGAATAATAATTAAAAGTAACACTCCACCTAGCACATAAACCCACCAAGGGATCGCACTTTGTGGTTCTGTATTAAACTGTAGCTTGCCGTTAAATGGTTGTACGGAAACAACTACCTTGTCTTGGATGTCTTCATCCGTTAATTCTCCTTCAATTGTATCTTTATTAATTGTCGTTCTAACAATTGTACTTAACATCCTTGTGATATCGTCTACCCTCTCCTGCGGAAGTGAAGATTCATCATCTGCAATCGGAGGTTCAACCATTACTTGGATTCCTAAGTCTCTTATTTTATACGGACTTTCAATAATTTCTCTTCGGATCTTATTTACTTCATTATTAATCGTCTCTTCAATTCTTTCATAATCGCCATTTCCATATGCTCCCTCTTGATATGTACCGCCAAGGGTGTCGGCAGGGTCTTCACCTGCAGGAACACCACCCGCTCCAGCGCCATTACCAGTAAAAGTCTCAGTAATTTTTTGAGCACTTAAAGTGATTCCTTCCATGTTTTCTTCATCAACAGGTGTAACAAGATTTTCTTCACGATTTTCTTTTGTAAAATCGATGTCAGCAGTTACCGAAACAACCACTTTATCTTGACCCATTAACGTGCCAAGCATGCTTTGTACTTGGCGTTGCACATCACGTTCAATTTCTTTTTTAATTTCATTTTGTGCAGTGAATGTGTCACCTGAAGAATTTTCATTATTTTTTAGATCAAAGTACTCAAAATTTTGGTTCGAAATGACGATATTATCTGTAGGAAGATTTGGTACACTTTTTGAAACAAGATGGTACAAAGCATTGATTTGCTTTTCTTCAAATTGATAACCTGGAACTGTATTCAAAATAATCGCAGCCGTAGCCTCTTCATTTGCATCATTTACAAAGATCCCTTGTGTTGGAAGAGTAATCATCACTCTCGCATCTCTGACCCCTTCAACACCTTTAATTAAATTGGCTAACTCAGTTTGCATGGCGTCGAGCTTCATGACATTAAACTCATTATCCGTCATGCCAAATCCGGCATTTTGGCTAAAGAAGGAATAATCAATTCCACCTGTTTTTGGCAAACCTTCTGCTGCTAACTCCACTTTAAGAGAATCTGCCTGTTCCTGTGGAACACTAATTGTTGTTCCACCATCAGAGATTTCATACTTTATACCTTTACCGTCTAGATTTTCTTTAATGGTTCCAATTTCTGTTAAAGATAAATCTTTATATAAAGGAACCATATTTGTTCTTGTTGTAAAAAAAATGACCAAAGAAAGAATAATGACACCTAACAGAATAGATCCGATAATGATCATTTTGTATTGTTTAGAACGGCCATTCCAGTATTCTTTTAATTTGTTAATATATTTCTGAAACGAATCTGTCATTCTTATCCCCCGGCTATTCTGTCTAATTATCGAGAGGGCATAACCCCCTCAACTACTAAACTTGCATTCTCATAACTTCTTGATACGCTTCAATAACTTTGTTACGAATTTCCATTGTTGCTTGTAGTGTTATACTTGCTTTTTGGCTTGCAATCATCACTTGGTGTAAATCAACGTTTTCTCCCCGTGCAAGTTTTTCAGTCATAACATCTGATTGTACTTGGGCTTCATTGACTTTTTCAATTGATTGCTTAAGTACGGACGCAAAACTCTTCTGTGCCTCGTATGGTGTAACTGGAGAGGTTTTCACCTCATTGGTGACTGGAAGTACGCTCGACACATTCGGAAACGATATATTATTCATTTAAGAAGGCTCCTTTTATTTCCCTATTTCTAAAGCTTTCATCAGCATACCCTTTGAGGCATTCAACACTGTTACATTTGCTTCATAAGACCGGGTTGCACTAATCAGGTCAACCATCTCCCTTAACGGATCAACATTCGGCATCTGCACATAGCCAAATTCATCGGCATCGGGATGTTCAGGATCATATACTTCTTTGAAAGGGGAATCATCCTCGACAATCCTTGAAACTTTCACTCCATTTCCAGCTTCATTTTTATTCATTGCAACATTCAAAAATGAAGAAAAACCGCCTTCTTTCGGTTGAAGAACAACTGATTTACGACGATATGGAACCCATTCACCATTTACTTGAGTTGCTCTTGTAGAATCAACATTGGCCATATTCGATGAGATGACATCCATTCGCAGCCTTTGAGAGGTCAGCGCAGAAGCAGAAGTGTTTATACTATGAAAGATGGACATGATTACTTACCTCCTTTTATTACCGATTGCAAAGTCTGAAACTTTCCGCTAATTCTTTCTGTTAATGCATTGTAATAGATTTGATTTGTAGCTAAATCTGCCATTTCCTTATCAACATCCACGTTATTACCATTATTGTTATACGAAGTACGATTATTAGTTCTAATCATTACGTTTGACGAATCTTCTCCATGAAAATTAAAATGTCTGATATCCGTCCGCTTTGCTGTCATTGAAGCATTTTGTGCATCATTTAACGCAGATTTAAAGCTAGCTTCTTTAGCTTTATAATTAGGAGTGTCAGCATTTGAGATATTTTGAGCAATTACCTTTTGCTTTGTAGAAGAATAGTTTAAAGCACTCTCTAGTGTTGAAATCGTATTTGAAAACAGCTTCAATTTTTCTCACCACCATTATTATACTTAATCCGTGTTAAGGGATTTTGTTGAAGATTGTAATATTTAGAAGAATAATGTAATACATACTTAATTGTAATGAATAAGAAATAATATGTCTATGCAATAATCGTTAAAAAAAATGGGATATAGGACCTGTTTTCATTCATTTTGCATTGGGACTATATTATTTAAATCGTAAAAAGCTGATACTTTAGAATCATTATCATTATCCTTGATTATGACACATTTGCTACAAAAAGTGGGAGTTTTTTTAACAAAAATCGACTTTTTTCGCATAAAATCTTCAACAAATCGTTGTGTTAATATATTTATTAATTATGCATAAAAATGTAAACGTATTCATTTCCAAAAAATACAATTTTTCCGTGACTAAATTCATTAATAAGTAGCATTGTTCAACTGCTCCACAATTTTAATTTCCGGACTTAATTTTTACATGTGCTTTACAAACATTAGCTTTCTGAATGAATTGTATTAAAAAGAGGCAAGCTTTTGACTATATTCATTCCAAAACCACGGTCAGGAATAAAAGTATGAAGAGGCCTTTTAAAACATTTAACATTTCCAAATCCGGGCATTTCCGCTCCATGTACCTGTTTTCCGGAAAGCAATCGATTAAAGAAAAAGAGTGTAGACAAACTCGAAAATTCTCGAGTTTGTCTACACTCCGAAACAAAAAAAGATTTTTTGATGCAGCTTCTGTACTTAATTAATTTGCTCTAAGCTTATCAAGCTCAACGAGGAACTTGTCATTTAACACTTTAATATACGTTCCCTTCATTCCTAGTGAACGAGATTCAATTACTCCAGCACTTTCAAGTTTGCGAAGCGCATTGACAATTACTGAACGAGTGATTCCAACGCGGTCAGCAATTTTAGAAGCAACTAACAAACCTTCTTGCCCGTTTAGTTCTTCAAATATATGTTCAATTGCTTCCAGTTCACTATATGAAAGTGAGCTGATCGCCATTTGCACAACCGCTTTACTGCGAGCTTCTTCTTCAATTTCTTCCGCTTTTTCACGAAGAATTTCCATTCCTACAACTGTTGCTCCGTATTCCCCTAGAATAAGATCGTCATCATGGAATTGCTCCTGTAATCTAGCTAAAATTAATGTTCCCAGTCTTTCTCCACCGCCAATAATCGGCACAATTGTCGTCAAACCATTTTGAAATAATTCTTTATTCTCAACTGGGAAAGCAGTGTACTCACTATCAATATCAAGATTTGACGAGGTTTCTTTAATATTGAACAGATTGTTTGTATATTCTTCTGGGAACTGACGATCCTCAAGCATTTTAATCATACGATCGTTTTCAATTTTTTGATTAACTGCAAAGCCTAGCAATTTTCCTCGTCTGCTAACGATGAAGATATTCGCTTCAATCACTTCGCTTAAAGTTTCTGACATTTCCTTGAAGTTAACAGGCTTACCTGCAGCTTTTTGTAATAAAGCGTTAATTTTTCTTGTTTTTGTTAATAAATCCATTATTCTTCCTCCTATTTCCTTACAACCCTTGTTGCTTCGATTATTTTATTATTTTTTAAGATCAATTACAAAATATGTTGAAACTTAAACTAGGGGCAATTTGAACCCATTCTGGAGCCACTGTTTATAAAGAAGCTCCTATAAAATAAATTGACTTAAATCTTTATTTTTGGAAATAGCGCCTAACTTTTCTTCGACATATTGCGGTGTAATTGTAACTTTTTCCATTGTTATGTCTGGAGCCTCAAATGATAGATCCTCCAGTAACTTTTCAAGAATGGTGTGAAGTCTTCTCGCTCCAATATTGTCCGTATTTTGATTCACTTCAAATGCTACTTCCGCTATCTTACGAATAGCATCGTCAGAAAATTCAATTTGTATACCTTCCGTTTCTAACAATGCTTCATATTGTTTAATCAAGGCGTTATCTGGCTCAATTAAAATTTTAAAGAAATCATCAACCGTTAATTTCGTTAATTCAACACGAATTGGAAAGCGCCCTTGAAGCTCAGGAATCAAATCAGATGGTTTGGCAATATGGAATGCTCCAGCAGCCATGAATAAAATATGGTCCGTTTTAACTGAACCGTATTTGGTTACTACAGTAGAACCCTCAACAACAGGGAGGATGTCACGCTGTACACCTTCACGAGAGACATCTGCTGAAGAACCACCTTGATTCTTACTAGCAATCTTATCAATTTCATCAATAAAAATAATCCCTGATTGCTCTGCTCTAAGTACAGCCTCTTGTGTAACCTCATCCATATCAATTAACTTTTGAGCTTCTTCATTCGTTAAAACCTTTCTTGCCTCTTTCACAGTAAGTTTACGCTTTTTTCGTTTTTTAGGCATCAGACCACTTAAAGCATCTTGCATATTCATGCCCATTTGCTCCATGCCAGAGCCTTGGAGCATATCAAACATTGAAGGTTGTTGTTCTTCGACCTCCACCGTTACGATTTCGTTTTCTAAATCACCCATTGCTAATTTTTCTCTAACAATTTTTCTTTTTTCCTGAATGTTTGTTTCCTCTGTTGGATTTGGTTCCGGCTCTTGTTCAGACGAGCCTCCACCAAATAACATTTCAAGCGGATTTTTATAGTTGCTAGACTTTTTCGCTGATGGCACTAGTAAATCGACAAGTCTTCTATTCGCATTTTCTTCAGCCCGCTCTTTAACGCTTAACATTTTTTCTTCTTTCACAAGTCTGACAGACGTTTCAACTAAATCCCTGACCATCGATTCAACATCACGGCCTACGTAGCCAACCTCAGTAAACTTCGTTGCTTCCACCTTGACAAAGGGTGCCGAAACGAGCTTTGCCATTCGCCTAGCGATTTCCGTCTTACCAACCCCTGTTGGTCCAATCATTAAAATATTTTTCGGGTTGATTTCATCCCGTAGTTTTTCATCGAGCAAACTGCGGCGATAGCGGTTTCTTAAAGCGACAGCGACAGCTTTTTTAGCATCTTTTTGACCGACTATGTATTGATCCAAACGTTCTACAATTTGCCGTGGAGTTAAGTTTTTTTCTTTTGACACGTCTACATTCCTCCTAGCTCTTCAACAATTATATTTTCGTTCGTATAAACACATATCTCAGCAGCGATTTGGAGGGCAGCTTGAGCAATCTCCCTGGCAGTTAAATGTTCACCAGCGTAGCGCTTAAGGGATCTTCCAGCGGATAATGCGTAATTCCCTCCTGAACCAATGGCTAAGACTCCATCATCCGGTTCAATCACCTCTCCGGTCCCAGATACTAGCAGAATGCTTTCCTCATTCATCACAATCAGCATTGCTTCTAATCTCCGTAATACTTTATCGCTCCTCCACTGCTTCGCAAGCTCAACAGCTGCTCTTTGAAGATTTCCATTATATTCTTCTAGCTTGCTTTCAAACATCTCGAAAAGGGTAAAGGCGTCAGCAACCGAGCCGGCAAATCCCGCTAACACTTTGCCATTAAACAACTTTCTAACTTTCCTTGCTGTGTGCTTCATTACAACTGCATTGCCGAATGTAACTTGACCATCTCCCGCCATCGCACACTTGCCTTTATGTTGTACTGCGAAAATCGTGGTCGCATGAAATTGATTCATACAGATTCCTCCTATTTGGGTGTTTCATGCCCTCGGATGATGCTCCATATACGTCTTTTTCAAATAATCCTTTGTCACATGTGTATAGATTTGCGTTGATGATAAATTCTCATGACCAAGTAATTCCTGAACCGTCCTCATATCTGCCCCATTATTTAATAGATGGGTTGCAAATGAATGTCTCAACTTATGAGGGTGTATTTTCGAGTTTAATGATGATTGCTCAACAATTTTATTTAAAACCGTTCTCAACCCTCGAGTCGTTAGCGGTCCACCGCGAAAGTTAACAAGTAAAACATCATGTGACTGTTTATTTTGCTGCATAATCGCTTTACGTCCCTCTGTTATGTAGCGCTCCAAGGCCACTTCTGCAAAACTGCCAAAAGGAACGTAACGATCCTTTCTCCCTTTTCCATGTACCAGCAGCGTGGACAGTTCCATATCTATGTCCTGCAAGTGAATACTACAGCATTCACTTACCCTTATTCCGGTTGCGTAAAGTAACTCCAGTATTGCTCGATTTCTCTGACCAATTGGATCGCTAATGTCACAAGCTTGAAAAAGGATTGCCAATTCCTCTTCGTAAAAGAAATTCGGGAGCCTTTTGTCAACTTTTGGGATCGAAACCCCTGCAAATGGATTTTGGGAAGCTAACTTTTCTCTTAGCAAGAATTTATAGAAACTCCGCAGGCTTGAAATCTTTCTAGCAACAGACTTTCTTGATAATTTTTGATTGAATAATTTTGTCAGAAATAACCGAACATCCGAATACTCGACCTGCTCGAACTCCGTTATAGATTGTTCAGACATGAACAATCTAAAGTCTAATAGATCCCCATGATAATACTCGATCGTGTACTGGGAATAGTTCTTTTCAACTTGCAAGTATTGTAAAAACAGCCTTGTGACCACTTCGTCTTTACCCAACTTTATTCACCTCACAGGGCATAGCTATTCAATATTACCATACTAAATTTCCGTACGCAAGATAATTTACAAATTTTTCACAAAGTTCTGAATTATCCTTCGTAATTCTAAACAACATTCTTGCTTTTCTTTATTTTGTGATTCCTCCTGCATTTTATAATACGTTTGATAAATAATAAAGTTTCAAGTACTTTCCGAAAGTTTTTTTTGCAAAACTAGGCATATTTACGCACTTAAAAGAGTGAGCAAGCTGCTCACCCTTTAACTTTGTGGCTCTTCCTTGTAGTCGCAATTCACACATTGGACCTGAATTCCTTTTTTAAGCTTTTTTTCAACTAAGAGGCTTTCACATTTTGGACAGCTCCGAGGGAGCGGTTTATCCCAAGATATAAAATCACATTCTGGAAAACGATCACAGCCATAAAAAATACGTCGTTTTTTACTTTTTCTTTCTATGATATTTCCTTCATGACATTTTGGGCATTTAACACCAATCTCTTTAACAATTGGCTTTGTATTACGGCAATCTGGGAAATTGCTGCATGCCATAAATTTTCCATAGCGCCCCATCTTAAATACCATTGGACTGCCGCACTCTGTGCAGTCTTCTCCAGCGGGCTCATCTTTAATTTCGACTTCAGCCATTTCTTTCTCAGCCTTCTTTAATTGCTTCTCAAAGCCTTTATAGAAGTCATCGATGATTTCGACCCATCTTGTTTTACCTTCTTCAACATAATCAAGATCCTGCTCCATTTTCGCAGTGAACTCAACATCAAGAATTTCCGGAAAAAACTCCATAATTAATTGCAGGACGATTTCTCCCAGTTCTGTTGGCACGAAACGCTTATTATCGAGGGCAACATACCCTCTTTTTTGTATGGTGTCCAGTGTAGGTGCAAAGGTGGATGGCCGTCCTATCCCAAGCTCCTCTAAAGTTCTAACTAGACGCGCTTCAGTATAACGCGGAGGGGGCTGAGTAAAATGCTGCTTCGGTTCAATATCCTTTTTCAGCACTTCATCCCCCTCTTTAAGGTCAGGGAGCATATTATTCTTATTCTCTTCTGTTTGATCGTCTGTACCTTCAACATATACCTTCATAAAACCGGGGAACTTGATTTTTGAGCCTGTTGCTCGAAACAGCACATCACCATTTTTCAAATCAACACTCATTGTGTCCATAATTGCAGGAGCCATTTGACTTGCTACAAAACGCTCCCAAATTAAACGGTACAGCCTTAACTGATCACGGGACAAGTACTCCTTCATCGTGCTCGGTTCACGAAGTGTACTCGTTGGGCGAATCGCCTCATGGGCATCTTGGGTATTAGAATTTTTCTTTTCTTTCCGCTTTTCTGTTTGTAAAAAGGAGCTTCCATAAGCGGATTGAATAAATTCAGCCGCCTCATTTTGAGCGAGCTCTGAAACCCGTGTTGAATCCGTTCTCATATACGTGATTAAACCAACTGTCCCTTCTTTGCCCAAATCGATCCCTTCATATAATTGCTGGGCAAGCATCATCGTCTTTTTCGCACGGAAATTCAATTTGCGAGCAGCCTCTTGCTGTAATGATGATGTTGTAAAAGGAGCAGCAGGATTCCTTTTTCTTTCCTTTTTCGTAACTGAAGTTACAGTAAACTTGTTTCCTTTTACTTGTTCTAAAATTGCGTCAACCTCTTCTTTAGATTTCAGCTCTACCTTTTCTTTGCTAACTCCGTAAAAAGAAGCATCGAAGGTATCCTTTCCTTTTAAAAACTGGGCATCAATTGACCAATACTCCTCTGGCACAAAATCTTTTATTTCTTTCTCTCTGTCCATAATAAGTCGCACCGCTACCGATTGGACTCTCCCAGCACTTAACCCCTTTTTTACCTTTTTCCAAAGAAGAGGGCTAATATTATAACCAACGAGACGATCAAGAATTCTGCGCGCCTGCTGTGCATCGACTAGATTCATATTGATTGGACGCGGATGTTTAAACGACTCTTTAATCGCGTCTTTCGTTATTTCATTAAAAACAACGCGACAGTCTGAATGAATGTCCATATCTAGACTATGGGCAAGATGCCAAGCAATTGCTTCCCCTTCACGATCCGGGTCAGCCGCTAGAAAAACTTTCTTCGCTCTTTTAGCAGCAGTCTTTAACTCTTTTAAAACAGGTCCTTTGCCACGTATAGTTATATATTTCGGCTCGTAATTATGCTCAACATCAACACCTGTTTGGCTCTTTGGCAAATCACGAATATGCCCCATAGAGGCCTTTACTTTATATTTTTTTCCTAAATACTTCTCAATCGTTTTCGCCTTTGCCGGCGACTCAACGATTACAAGAAAATCAGACATCAATTGTCCTCCTTAAGAGGGATTATAAGATTTAAAATAATTTTTCAATGGGAAGTTTGTCCTTTTATCCATACATTTATCATTCATCCCATATTTATCAGCATTTCCCATCGAAATCATACATAAAGTCGCTTCATTTAAATTTTAAATATTCACTATTATTAAACAGATAAATATCAATTGTCAAGAATAGTATATTTTATCCATGCAAATACAAAACAAAAAAATATGTAATACCTGATGCAAAATGTATACCAGTTTTAAGATAATTTCAACCTTTTTTCGAAAAATTTATTTTTTGTTCATTTTCTAAAAAGGTGTTCAACATTGTAGCAGCATAGTTTGCTCAAAGGCTTTGTTATATGTCGGTGTTGATTTTGGGCTCATTTTCTTTCTGATTCCATGAAACCTTTCAGTATAACTGAAAGGCATGTGAAACTTTGGTTTCACATCCAATAAGCCAAAAATCATTTTATCAACAATTCTATTTAACAAAGCTTACTCGAAAAAAGCTTGCTAATAATTAAGCTCTTCTAATATATCTTTTCCGCTAAATACAAGTTTTGCGCCCTGCTGAATAAGTTCATTTGTTCCAGTGGATGTAGTGCTGAATATATTTCCTGGGAGTGCAAACACTTCTCTTCCCTCATTTACAGCTAAATTTGCTGTAATGAGCGAACCGCTTTTTTGCTTTGCTTCCACAATAAAGGTTCCATTGCTCATCCCACTAATAATACGATTTCTCAGCGGGAATTGCCACCTTAAAGGGAGCGAATGTGGCGGATATTCGGATAATACAAGCTGATTCCTCATCATTTCTATTGCTAATTCTTTATTTGTCTTAGGATAGATATGGAATAACCCTCCTGCGATAACTGCAATCGTCGTACCTCCAAGCCGCATTGATGTCTCGTGGGCAATGGTATCAATTCCAATTGCTAAACCACTAACAATGACGACCCCATCCTCAATCAAAGTTGGGAAGATCGCTTCAATTGCTTTTCTTCCATATTCAGTAGCATTTCTTGAACCGACAACAGCGAGCTTTAGCTGCCGCTGCAACAAGTCGATTCTTCCTTTCCCATACAGTACCCATGGAGGCTCATAAGTCTCCCGCAATATATCCGGATACTCATCATCAAAAAGGGTGATCATATGGATTTGATTTAATTCGTATTGGCGGATTTGTTCATAAATATAATGAGAGTGAAAGTTTTCAAGGAGTTTTTTTTGTAATTGAGGGAGAAAGGAAGGGAATTTCTTCTTTTCAAAAAGGGTGGACAGATCTGGATCATGTTTTAGCAATTGATAAATCGTCTTCCAGCCAATTCCTTTACAGTGGTGTAAGGAAACAAGCCTTCGTTTAAATTCATCCATATTATCACTCCTCTTTTTATTATGCAAAGCTTTATTGGATGTTGTGTTGATTTTTGGCTCTCTCTGATTCCATGAAGCGATGAAGAAAACTTATTTCTCACATCACAGACCTTTTTTGCATAACTGAACAACGTGGCAACCAAAGTTTCACACGAAATGAGAAAAATCGCTTAATCAACAATTTGGTTTAACAAATTTCTATTCAAAGCTAGCCCCTTCCTGCAGAAAGGACTAGCTTTGTGCATTTAATTAATGTGTTTTACATTTTTCATAAAGCCCTTGTTCTTTTAAAACTTTAATTAATGTTTCGCCCATAACTGAAGGAGTATCTGCTACGGCAATTCCACACTCATTCATAACGCGGATTTTTTCATCAGCGGTTCCTTTACCACCTGAAATGATTGCTCCTGCGTGGCCCATGCGCTTTCCGGGAGGAGCTGTACGACCACCGATAAATCCTACTACCGGTTTTGTCATATTGGCCTTCACCCATTCAGCTGCCTCTTCTTCAGCAGTACCACCGATCTCACCAATCATAATGACTGCATACGTTTCAGGATCTTCATTGAATGCTTTTAAAACATCAATAAAATTCGTGCCATTGACTGGATCTCCACCGATTCCCACTGCTGTCGTTTGACCGATACCAGCTTCTGTTAATTGATGCACAGCTTCATAAGTTAGTGTTCCGGAACGCGAAACAACTCCCACATGACCTTTCTTATGAATATAACCAGGCATTATTCCAATTTTGCATTCGTCAGCCGTAATTACACCCGGGCAGTTTGGCCCAACGAGACGGGTTTTCTTACCTTCCATATAACGTTTCACTTTAACCATATCTAGTACAGGAATATGTTCAGTGATACAAATCGCAAGCTCAAGCTCTGCATCCACCGCCTCAAGGATGGCGTCAGCTGCAAACGGCGCAGGTACATAAATAACTGAAGCAGTAGCGCCAGTTGCATCCACCGCTTCCTTAACCGTATTAAATACGGGCACGCCCTCTACCTCTTGACCGCCTTTGCCAGGTGAGGTTCCCCCCACAATTTTTGTTCCGTACTCCAGCATTTGTTTTGTATGAAAAAGGGCAGTAGAGCCTGTGATCCCTTGCACAATAACTTTTGTATCTTTATTAATAAATACGCTCACGAGATTTATCTCCTTTCTGATATCCGACTAACAACATGGGTAATTCGTCATTACCCACCGTACATTTTTAGCACATTACAAATAAAACGATTAAATTAATCGTGTTGAAGATATTATCCTACTAAATTAACAATCTTCTGTGCACCATCTGCCATTGAGTCAGCGGAAATAATTTCAATATCGGATTCAGCGAGAATCTTCTTGCCAATTTCCACATTAGTCCCTTCTAAACGAACTACTAATGGAACGCTGAGTCCAACCTGCTTCGCTGCCTCAACAACTCCAGTTGCGATCACATCACATTTCATAATGCCGCCAAAAATATTAACAAAAATGCCTTTTACGTTTTGATCAGAAAGGATGATCTTAAATGCCTCTGTTACTTTCTCCGCTGTAGCACCGCCACCAACATCTAGGAAATTGGCCGGTTCACCGCCGTAATGCTTCACGATGTCCATCGTTGCCATTGCAAGCCCAGCACCATTAACCATACATCCGATATTGCCATCGAGTGAAATATAGCTTAAATCATATTTAGATGCTTCAATTTCCTTCGGGTCTTCTTCTTCTAAATCACGGTATGCTAAAACATCCTTTCTTCGATAAAGGGCGTTTGAATCAAAGTTTAATTTCGCATCCAATGCCATAACATTTCCGTCCCCTGTAACGACAAGAGGGTTAATTTCAGCAATGGAGCAGTCTTTTTCAATATATGCTTGATAAAGACCCAACATAAATTTGACGGCTTTATTCACCAATTCCTTAGGAATATTGATATTAAAAGCAATTCGTCTTGCTTGGAATGGTTGTAAACCTACAACAGGGTCAATCTCTTCTTTAAAGATCTTTTCCGGAGTTTTCTCTGCAACTTCCTCAATTTCTGTTCCGCCTTCTTCAGAAGCCATTAGAACAACACGAGAAGTGGCACGATCCAATACTAGACCAACATAGTACTCCTTTTTAATATCGCAGCCTTCTTCAATCAATAAACGTTTTACTTCTTTTCCCTCTGGACCCGTTTGATGTGTGACAAGAGTCTTGCCGAGAATTTCGCTAGCATATGTACGAACTTCATCTAAGTTCTTAGCAACCTTTACACCGCCTGCTTTTCCACGTCCCCCAGCATGAATTTGTGCCTTAACAACACAAACTTGCGTTCCTAGTTCCTTCGCTGCACGAACAGCTTCTTCCACGGTGAAAGCCACTTTTCCGTTAGGAACGGATACCCCAAAGCTTTTGAGGATTTCCTTACCTTGGTACTCGTGAATATTCATTTCCCATCCTCCTTATTGTTGTAAAAGGATTTAAAAAACTTTGGTATCGTTACGACTATTACCAACCTTTTACTGACCAATCTTACTTCCTAAAATTAGACTGCGCTTTCATTTTATAAGACTAAAAATAAGTTGTCTACCATTATGCCAAAAATAATAATTTTCTTTCTAATCAATAAAATCTGAAATCACAATCACTCCATGATTATTTTTGTTTTTTGGCTATAGAAGAACTCTCCTTTTTCCCTGCCCCTGCCTCTCGGTTTGTTTTATAAATAAATGCAAACACCTCTGCCACTGCTTGATAGAGCTCTTCCGGAATTGTCTCATTTATATTAAGTTTGCTCAATAGTTCCACTAGAGCAGCATCTTCCTGAATAGGAACTTCATGCTTTGCTGCTTGTTCTAATATATTCTCAGCAATGAGCCCTTTCCCTTTTGCAATTACCCTCGGCGCATCCTTTGCTCCACTGTCGTAGCCTAAGGCTATCGCTTCTTTTCTCCGCTCCAGTTCCTCATTTTTCATATTCTAATATCAACTCCACTATAAGAACTAGATTGGTATTGCTGCTCTTTCTTCTTTATCCTTGGGACGTCTTCTACAGTTTGGCGAAAGGAAATACTTGTTAAAGTAAATCCTAAGTGATGGAGGTTTTCCTTCAAGCTGTCGATAAATGGTTCAGCGCTAACCTTTATTTTTTCAGTATCATTGATAATAGTCATATTCATGATCCGATTTTGAATTTGCATATCGACGATTAACTCATTGAGATGGTCTAACTCTAAATAAAAAAGCACTCGGCAAAATGCCGGATCAATTTCACCATTTTCTTTTTTTCGCCCACTCCATTGCACCGTCAAATCCGTTTTCTTTTCCCAAAAGGAAAGAGGAACTTGCATTACATAATGGTTAAGAGGAGACACTTCCTGCGATGAAAGCTGAACACCTGTGATTTTGTACAAAAGCTGTTCTGCTTCTCCCTTAGCTGTTCCAGACTGCTCCCCATTCACGAAACGGAGAAGAAGAGCTTTGAGGACGTCAAGCTTTTGCACATCGCCCGTTTTATCAAACATAGAGAGCGCGTATTTCGACTCATAATCAAAGCCTATCTTTCCTATTAGTGAACGAAGCATGTCCGCAACATTTTTACCTGAATCAAGCTTGATCAGTTCTTCATGCGCATCATTGGCGATTTTTTGTACCATCATCATTTCCTCTTTGGCAAATTGAAATGGAACTTTTTCTGGTATATTAGTAGGATTATCCAATAATTGCTGAAAAAATGGCATCGTTTGCGGAAACTTGCCATCGGAAGAAAATAAAGATACGATTTGTTTCAGAGTAAGCATGCCGTTATCCATTTCTCTAGCAAGAGCGGACTTAACAAGTATAGCTGTCAGTCCCGTTTGATTTTGGCGAAGCGCATCCTCTATTCGGCTTCTTTCGTTATTCCCTATAGAAGTTACACCAGCTTTATCGATTAGTTTGTTGGCAGCAAGTATAAGCAGTTCTCTTTCTTCTCTGTTATCAACTATAGAAAGTTTTTGCAATAGAGAGAAGGCAGTTCTAGAAGAAGTTATTCCTGAACTATTAAACCACTCTTTAAATAAATGGGCGGTTGCTCTTTCCGCCACTTTCTCCCTCCCCGTCTGTACCATTTCCTCAAGCAAACGGAGCAGTTGCTGCCCATCTTTTGTTATTTGTGCAGAAGAACTTAAATTGGCCCGTAACACGTCCATCAATTGATGCATTGGTTCATTTTTTACTGTTGCAAGCACACTGTTAAAAACCTCTTTTGTAAGCGGCAGCTGCCGCGACATCATTTCCTTTAATACCTCAAGTCTAGCTGGCTCTCTTTCATGCTCTTGCAGCAACCGCACCGCTGCTTGAGCTAGCTCTTTTGTAATAGGTAGCTTCTCTTTCAACAACAACTGGATGAGCTCTTTATGTTCATTCGTCTCAGATAGGCCCAACTGCTTTAACAGGCTAATTATCGGATGTTGATCGTGTCCGCCTGAATCATCAATTGGCAATACCTTTAAATGGATACGGCCATCATTCGAATGGATTTGAAACCAGTATTTTCCGCCAGATGATAAAGGAACTTCGAGTTTTGCAATCATTTTTTGGCTACCGACTTGCACTTCAGCTGTCTGATTAGGAAACAGCTTGCCAATTCGTCCATAAATAATTTGTCCTGGTTGAAAAGTATTTGTTTGCACACGTACATTCTGCTGTTTTTGCAAGGACTGAATAAAATTTGAAATCATCTTCTTAATCCTCTCATTTCATCATACTTTTAATCGGTTCAAAGCTCTTTCGATGATATGGGGTCATTCCATGTTTTTCTAGAGCTACGAGATGTTCTTTCGTTCCGTAGCCCATATTTCGTTCAAATTGGTAGAAAGGGTATTCGCTATGCAATTGCTTCATTATCGCATCTCTCATCACCTTTGCTATTATGGAGGCGGCAGCGATGGAAATACTGTTCGCATCACCTTTTATAATCGCTTGTGACGGATATGGCGTATCCAGTTTCATCGCATCTATTAACAAATACTCTGGTGCAAAAGGCATTGCCGCGATCGCAGATAACATCGCCTTTTTAGTTGCTTCATAAATATTTACTTGATCGATTTCTTCTGGCTGAATAATTCCGACTCCAACAGCAAGTGCATGTTCTTGTATATACGCATAGAACTCTTCACGTTTTGCTTCAGTCAACTTTTTTGAATCATCAAGACCTAATAGTTGAAAATCCTCCGGTAGGATTACAGATGAGGCAACGACGGGACCTGCAAGCGGGCCCCGCCCCACTTCATCAATTCCTGCGATTAACTTATATCCTTGCTTATAAAGGTTTCGTTCAATGCGAGACATGTGAGAGAATTTTTCCAGCGCCTGCTTTTTTTGTTGTAATTGCCGTCCGTACTTTTCGAGTAAACGTTGCACTCCTTTTCGAGCATCGGGCTTTATTTCTTCGAGAAAGGGATCATTCTCATCATTTATTTTTGCTAGTTTTTCTTCAATCTCTTTAATTGTATAAATCGTCAAGGTTAAATACCCCTTTTCTTAACACGTTCTTATCATATGTATCGGTTTGGTCAGAAAAAAATAAAGACCTTCAATTTGCTAAAGAAGGTCTTTACTTTTTACAGTTTTTAGTTTCACTATGGTCCTACTTTCACATAGAATAGTGGACTCGGCTGCTTTTAATAGTCATTTATTCCCCATATTGCGGTTTTTCGAATGAGAGTGGTCCCAACTGTTCTGAACGAATATCGCGAATGACAAGCTCTGCCACTTTGTCATAATCGACTTCGCCACCGCTCATAAGCGCTCCCCTTCTTTTACCGATTTCATTAAAAAGCGTTACAATTTCTTCTGGAATATGTTGTAGCTGATAACGCTCTTTTAAACGCTGTGGATATTCTTTCTCCAAGAAGCGCAAACCATAGATGCTAACATCTTGGAGATTTAAAATCGTATCTTTTATTGCTCCAGTAAGTGCAAGCTTTGATCCTACTTCCTGATCCTCAAATTTCGGCCACAAAATCCCAGGAGTATCTAATAATTCGAGTTCTTTTCCCACTTTAATCCATTGCTGCGCTTTGGTCACACCAGGAGTATTACCCGTTTTGGCAATATTCTTCTTTGCCAAGCGATTGATCAATGTTGATTTTCCAACATTTGGAATACCAACAATCATTGCTCTTATTGCCCTCGGTTTAACGCCTTTTGCCTGCATTCGAGCAAATTTTTCTGTCAGGATCCATTTAGAAGCGGAAACAATCTCCTTCATTCCTGTACCAGCCTGAGAATTAATTGCCAAAGCCTTTATTCCCTGTGCATCAAAAAAATGAATCCATTCCTTCGTTACTTCTTTATCAGCCATATCAGCTTTATTTAATAGAACCAGCCTTGGTTTATGTTGAATGATTTCATCTATCATCGGATTTCGAGAGGAATGGGGTATCCTCGCGTCAACTAGTTCAAAAATAATATCAACCAGCTTTAGCTTCTCTGTCACCTGCCGGCGCGCTTTCGCCATATGTCCTGGAAACCACTGTATCGTCATCGCAGCACCTCCTCCCTGAACGGCATATTTATTTGTTCCATACGATTTTTAGTTTTCCTATTTTACAATTCGAATATCATCTAATGGCCAATATATCATACTTGTATTACCTAAAACTTTTTCCATCGGAATTGTCCCGATATGACGACTATCTTTGCTATAGCGACGATTATCTCCCATCACAAATAAATGTCCCTCAGGAACAACCTCTTGGCCTGTAACTTCTTCAAGTGTAAATGGCTCTGTCAGAGGCCCATCAATGACTTGATTTTTAAAATCATCGAGATACGGTTCTTCATATGCTTCTCCGTTGACATATAGCGTGTCATTTCGATATTCAATCCTATCTCCCGGGAGACCGATTACTCTCTTTATGTAGTCCTTTTCCTCTGGTGCATGAAAAACAATGATGTCAAACCTTTCTGGTTTGCCAATCTTATAGCTGAATTTATTCACAATCATTCGATCCTGATCATGTAATGTCGGCATCATCGATAAACCATCTACTACGATAGGGGCGAATAAAAAATAGCGTATAAAAGCTGCTAGCACGACAGCAATAAGAAGTGCTTTTATCCATTCCCATAGTTCATTTTTTTTCTTAGCCACTTTCTCAATCCCCACCATTCTTAAAATACACTAAAATTACAAATCCCATATTATTAGAGTAAACTATGATAGCCAATGAAATCAAACAAAATAAGCCAGAGCGCCAACAGAAACGATTGCTTACGCTGCCTTTGCTATCGCTCAATTTCGCAAAGTTTTTTATCAGTAAAACGAGCTCTACTTTAATCAAGCCTTCAGAGCTTAGGATTTGTTATTTCTAAACATGCTATTATGTAATAGTAGAAAAAGCAGAAAAGATTGTCAAAAACATGCCTCCTAACAACAAAGGAGCCTGCAAGTAAAAATCCTTAATAGATCTTTACATAAACAAGCTCCTTCCATTGTTAGGCAGCCGAATCAATTTCAATTCTTCTGCTTTTTTTGTTTAGCTTCAAGCTAAAGTACTCTACACTTTTGGTATTATCGGATTTCTTTAATACGAGCTTTTTTACCACGTAGGTTACGTAGGTAGTAAAGTTTAGCACGGCGAACTTTACCGCGACGGATAACTTCAAGCTTCGCAATTTTTGGTGTGTGTACTGGGAATGTACGCTCAACGCCTACACCGTAAGAGATTTTACGAACTGTGAAAGTTTCGCTAATTCCACCACCACGACGCTTAATCACAACACCTTCAAATAACTGAATACGCTCACGAGTTCCCTCGACAACTTTAACGTGTACACGTACAGTGTCACCAGGACGGAAAGTAGGAAGATCAGTGCGAAGTTGTTCTTTTGTGATTTCTTCGATTAATTTTTGCATCGTTTTCAACTCCTTCCAACAGATGCTCATGCATCACTGTAGCTCATTAATTGCAGCGGAACATCGTTATAAGACAAAGACTTGCACATCTAAGTCACAAGAAGTATCATACCATAACGTTTAAGCAACTTCAAGCTTATTTTTTAAGGCTTTCTATTTCATGAAGCCATTTTTTTTGTTCATCTGTTAGTTCAACTTTTTCCAGAAGATCAGGCCTCCGTTCGTACGTTCTTCTTAACGATTCTTTTGCTCTCCATTCATCGATTAGGCGATGATTCCCGGAGATAAGTACGTCAGGGACCTTCATTCCACGAAAGTCGGCAGGCCTTGTATAGTGTGGATGCTCTAGCAAGCCGGTGCTAAAAGAATCTCTCATATGTGATTCTTCATTTCCAAGAACTTTCGGGAGCAGCCGGACAACGCTATCAATAATCACCATAGCCCCCAGCTCGCCACCAGTTAATACGTAATCACCGATCGATATTTCGTCAGTAATGACATGTTCTCGTATTCTTTCATCATAGCCTTCATAATGCCCACAAATAAAAATTAGATGCTTTTCTTGCGCCAATTCTTCTGCCATTTTTTGATTATAGGTTTTACCTTGTGGACAAAGAAGGATAACCCTTGGCTTATCACTCTCAGCCTGCTCTTTTAAATGGGTTACAGCGTCAAAAATAGGCTGTGGTTTCAACACCATGCCAGCACCGCCACCATACGGATAATCGTCAACCGTTTGATGTTTGTTATCGGCAAATGTACGAAAATTGACAACCTGATAGGAAACGGCCTTCTGTTCAGCAGCTTTTTTTAATATCGAGCTACCAAATACTCCTGGGAACATTTCTGGAAACAAGGAAAGGACATCAATTTTCATCATGATAGTAAACCTTCCATCGGTTCGATTAGAATTATTTGTTCTTTTACGTCTACCTTTTTTACAACCTGTTCAATATATGGAATCAATATATCTTTACCACTTTTCCCTTTGACGACCCAAACATCATTTGCCCCAGGAGTTAAGATTTCTCTCACCTTTCCAACCTCTTCTCCTCTTGTCGTAAATACGAGGCAGCCGATAATTTCATGAAAATAAAATTCATCCTCTTCCAATTCTGTTAGTTGATTTTCATGGATTTTTAAAATGCCGCCTTTCATCGGTTCCACTTCGTTCACATTTTCATAACCCTTAAAAGTTAATAAATCAAAATTTTTATGAACTCGATGTGTACCCACAATTAATTTCACTGGCTCCTTTGAATCCGGCATAAATAAATATAATTGATTGCCAGGAGCATATCGCTCTTCAGCGAAATCTGTTTTTGAAATAACACGAACTTCACCTTTAATTCCATGAGTATTTACAATTTTACCGACATTAAACCATTTTTCCAACAGTTATCACCTCTAACGAATTTCCGCAACGACGCCGTCTTTAATGACAATCGTTTTGCTCGTAGCAATGTCCTCCCAAGTGTCTCCAATTTTAACCTCTATGATCCCTTGAATTTCCTTTTCTTGCAATTCACTACCTAAAGGTAGCATATGTAATTGTTCTATTTGAAAATCGAGAAGCTTCATTTTTTCTTGGCGAGTATGCAGTTCCTTCTCAAATTGTTTTGTTAAATTTCCTAATGGATATTTTTTCGTCTTCTCTAGTTTTTTTAACTCAAATCGAAGCTGTTCACACTCTTTTTTTAACTGAAGCAAACTTTCTTCGTACTTCTGATGAAGCTCCGCTCTGCTTTTCTCTGTAAGCACTTGCTTGACGACAATTTTTTGAAGAATATTCATACTCTCTGCCTCCCTCATTTAATTATGAAAGGTTACTGCTAATAAAGTTTATATATAATTTTTCAAACATGCTCTTACAAAAAAAAGGAGGGGATTCTCCCTCCTTTTTGCTGTTATTCTTGTAGACTTAGAGCTTTACTCAACAATTTCTAAAAAGACTTTCTTCTGTCCAGTCGTTCCTGCGGCATAGACAACAGTTCGAATAGCTTTAGCAACTCGCCCTTGTTTTCCGATTACCTTCCCCATATCGCTTTTATTCACGTTTAGTTTATACGTAATCCGGTCAGACTCTTCCGCGACATCCACTAGAACATCCTCTGGAAAGTCCACAAGAGGCTTGACAATTGTTTCAATTAGCTCTTTCATACGTCTTACTTGCTGTACTTAGCGTTATGGAATTTTTCCATAATGCCTTGCTTAGAGAATAAGTTACGAACTGTGTCAGATGGCTTAGCACCGTCTTGTAACCATTTAAGAGCTAACTCTTCATTGATTTCTACAATAGCCGGCTCAGCTACTGGGTTATAAGTTCCAACTGTTTCAATGAAACGTCCATCACGAGGAGAACGTGAATCAGCTACTACGATACGATAAAAAGGAGATTTTTTTGCTCCCATACGTTTTAAACGAATTTTTACTGCCATAATTAATAGCACCTCCGAATAGTTTCACACAAGATAAAATAATAACAGATTGTTAAATAGTTTGTAAAGTGTTTTTTCTTGTCAGTTCATAAAATAATGTAAGATTTTATTGGAAAGGATTGAATGGCAGATTAAATCCACCTTTTTTCTTTCCTTTTTTCTTCCCTTTTTGCTGCATTCCTGTCATTTGTTTCATCATCTTTTTCATATCCTCGAACTGCTTTAATAAACGGTTCACCTCAGGGACTGATGTTCCGCTTCCTTTTGCAATTCTTTTTCTGCGACCTGCCGTAATGATTTCCGGATGAATTTTTTCCTCTTTCGTCATCGACTGGATGATGGCTTCGACATGGGTAATTTGCTTCTCGTCAATTTGCATATTGTTAAGACCTTTAATTTTGTTAGCGCCAGGCATCATCTTCAGAAGCTCGTCAAGAGGCCCCATATTGCGAACCTGACCAAGCTGCTCTAAAAAGTCATCTAAAGTAAAGGAAGCGGTTCGCATCTTTTTCTCCATTTCCCTTGCTTTTTCTTCATCGACATTTTCCTGCGCTTTTTCAATTAAAGTTAAAACATCTCCCATGCCAAGAATACGGGAGGCCATTCTTTCCGGATGAAAGGATTCTAACGCATCCAGTTTCTCCCCGAGACCAATAAATTTAATCGGGGTGTTCGTAACCGAACGAATGGAAAGGGCTGCACCACCACGTGTGTCCCCGTCAAGCTTTGTTAAAACTACTCCAGTTAACCCAAGCTGTTCGTTAAAGCTTGCAGCAACATTCACAGCATCCTGACCAGTCATGGCATCAACAACAAGGAAAATTTCATTCGGGTTTGCGAGCTCTTTAATTTCCTTTAACTCGCCCATCAAAGCCTCGTCGACATGAAGGCGACCAGCTGTATCAATTAAAACATAGTCATGATGGTCTTCCTTCGCTTTCGCAATCGCTTGTTTCGCAATTTCAACAGGACTCACCTGATCACCAAGTGAAAACACTGGCATATCAAGTTGTTTGCCAAGGGTTTCAAGCTGTTTAATTGCTGCAGGTCGATAAATATCCGCTGCTACAAGCAAAGGGGTTCGATTATATTTCTTGCGAAGTAAATTCGCGAGCTTTCCTGTCGTTGTCGTTTTTCCGGCACCCTGTAATCCCACCATCATGATGACAGTCGGCGGACGATTCGATACAGCAATCTTGCTTTCCTCGCCCCCCATAAGATTGGTGAGCTCCTCTTTCACCACTTTAATAACCTGTTGGCCAGGAGTTAAGCTTTTTAACACTTCTTGCCCGACAGCACGCTCGCTCACCTTTTTAACGAATTCCTTAACAACTTTGAAGTTAACATCCGCTTCTAATAAAGCAAGGCGAACCTCACGCATCATCTCTTTGACATCCGCTTCAGAGACTTTCCCTTTACCACGGATCTTTTGCATGGTACTTTGCAGTCGGTCGGCTAATCCTTCAAATGCCATCTTGCCGCCTCCTAATCCAATTTCTCAAGCTCGGCTACTGCTTCAAGCAACGCCTGCTTCGACGGAGCATCTTCATTTAATACTACTTTTATTTCATTCAGTAGCTTGCTCCGTCTTTGGAATTTATCGAATAAAAGTAGCTTTTCTTCATACTCCTCGAGCATCGCTTCTGTGCGCTTTATATTATCGTACACAGCCTGTCTACTCACACCGTATTCATCAGCAATTTCCCCTAAAGAGAAATCATCAAGATAGTAAAGAGACATATAGCTTTGCTGTTTTGGTGTTAACAAGGATTGGTAAAAATCATATAAATAATTGATTCGCGTCGTCTTTTCGAGCACACCGCATCCCTCCTTGTTAAGTGAAAAGCCTTTACATTGACAGTTTACACGCATCGATATGGGATGTCAACGTAGGTTTCCGGAATTATGATGAGTTTTTTAGGAATCATGCATTTTTTTTTCGAAATTGCGGCATGTTTTTCCGGAATTATTACCAGTTTTTCCGGAATTAAACGATTTTTTGCGAAAATCTAAAACCAAAACAAAATGCCCGGCACAGCAAATACCGAGCATCCGACTATTATTCTATCTCTTCTTTTTCCACTAAATCTGCAAATAAACCATAAACGTATTGCTCCGCATCAAATTCCTGCAGATCATCCATTTTTTCACCGAGACCCACGAATTTTACTGGAATGCCAAGCTCATTACGAATCGCTAGGACAATTCCTCCTTTCGCAGTACCATCTAATTTTGTCAATACAATTCCGCTTACATTTGTCGCTTCCTTGAAGGTCTTTGCTTGGATTAATGCATTTTGACCAGTCGTTGCATCAAGGACTAAAAGAACTTCATGCGGTGCATTTGGTACCTCTCTTTCAATGACACGCTTTACTTTTTCCAATTCCTTCATTAGATTAACCTTATTTTGCAGGCGTCCTGCTGTGTCGCAAATTAATATATCAGCATTTCTTGATTTCGCCGCTTGAACAGCATCAAACATAACCGCCGCTGGATCAGAACCTGCTCCCTGTTTTATGACATCGACTCCAACTCTTTCTCCCCATACCTCAAGCTGTTCGATTGCCCCTGCTCGGAAAGTGTCACCTGCTGCAAGAACAACCTTTTTGCCTTCAACTTTGAATTTGTGAGCAAGCTTTCCAATCGTCGTTGTTTTTCCAACGCCATTAACACCAACAAATAAAAGAACCGTCAATCCTTCAGCTTGAATGTTTAATCGCGAAGTCTCATCTTCCCCACCTTGATAAATTTCAACAAGCTTTTCAGAAATAACACCTTGCACTTCAGCAGGGTCTTGAATATTTTGCCGCTTTACTTCCATTTTCAATTCTTCAATTAACTCCATCACCGTTTCAAAGCCAACATCTGCTTGAATTAAAATCTCTTCAAGTTCTTCAAAAAAGTCTTCATCCACTTTGCGATAACGGGCGACGAGATCATTGACACGGCCTGAAAAACTGTCTCTCGTCTTCGTTAAGCCATCCTTAAATTTTTCTGTTACCGCATCGGTTTGCTTCGTAATCTTTTCCTTTAATTTCTTAAAAAAACTCATTTTTAATCATCCTTTACCATTTGCAATCTTCACGATTTTACTAGTTCATTCATTTCTTCTAGCCTTACAGACACTAATTTTGAAACACCCGACTCCTGCATGGTCACACCATACAGAACATCTGCACCTTCCATCGTACCTTTTCGATGGGTGATGACAATAAACTGCGTTTCATGACTATATCGTTTTAAGTATTGACTAAATCGATGAACGTTCGCCTCATCAAGAGCTGCTTCCACCTCATCCAATATACAAAACGGAACAGGTCTTACCTTTAATATCGAGAAAAGAAGGGCAATTGCTGTTAACGCTCTTTCTCCACCGGAAAGCAGGCCAAGGTTTTGCAGCTTCTTGCCTGGTGGCTGCGCCACAATTTCAACACCGGTATTTAATAAATCATCCGGATCAGTAAGGCGAAGATCAGCTCGTCCACCGCCAAAGAGCGCTTGGAAAACGTACTCGAAATGTGAACGAATTCCATAAAACGTCTGTTCAAAGCGTTTTTTCATTTCTTCATCCATTTCGCCAATCACTTGGAACAAGGTGTCCTTTGCCTCTTGAAGGTCGTTTTTCTGTTCCAATAAAAATTCATAGCGCTCTGAAACACGCTCGTATTCTTCAATTGCACCGAGATTGACAGTTCCTAATTCTTCGATTGCTAGCTTAATAAGCTTTACTTTCTTTCTCGCTTCATCGACAGGTATCGTTAATAAATATTCTTCCTTTGCCCCTTCATAGGAAAGCAAGTATTCCTCACGCAGGCGCGCTAAGCGATTTTCAAGTTCCACATCAAGACGTGTTAACTTCACTTCTTCATCCTTTAATACCCCAATTAACCCTTTATGCTGACGCTTTAATTCTTTCACTTCAAGCTCCGCATCCTCCACTTGATTATGAAGTTGAAGACGCTCCTCGCGCCGGGCAGAGATTAACTTCATCGTCTCATTTTTATCCTGAGCCTTACGATTTGCTGCTTCTTCCAAATGTTCCTCTCCAGATGTACTATCAGTCATTTCTGTTGAAAGCAACTGTAGATCCTCGGAGATCGTTGCAAAGGCTTCCTTATTTTCTTCAAGCTCAAACGTCGTTTTCGTAAGTTTTTCACGTGCATTGCGTGATTGTTCATTTTTCGCTGCAAGCTTGACCTTCAATTCGCTAATTTCCTCGACCAGTGCTTCTTTAGATGAAATTTGTGAATTTTTTTGCTCTGTCAATAAAGTGATTTCTTTATCCAATTTAGCTTTTTCTTTCTCAGAAACAGCTAAAAGATTTGTTAATTCCACTTTTCGAGCCGAAAGTTTTTCTTTTTCTTCCCCATACTGAGAAATATTCATATCGTACAAGGCAAGTTTTTCATTCATATTCTTTTCTTCTAACTCAACCTCACGTAGCTCTCCTTTTATGGATTGCTCCAGCAAACGGAGTTCTTCCCCATTTCTTCGGAGCTCTTCAAGGTGAGCTTCTTGCGCTTGAATATTGGATTTAACTTGCTTAACTTGCTCTTCTTTAACAGCAGTTTGCTGCTCCATTTCCCCAAGCTTTGCAATTAATCCCTCTAGCTCACCCTTTCTACTTAAAAGAGAAGACGACTTTTGCTTTAGGGCACCACCAGTCATCGCTCCACCAGCGTTAACAACGTCACCATCCAAAGTAACGAAACGACAGCGATACTGAAGAATTCTTGCCATTTCATTAGCACCTTTAAGGTCTTTTGTAATTACGACATTGCCAAGGAGACTTGAAATCACTTGACCATATTTCTCATCATGGCGAATAAGCTCGGCAGCTATACCGACATAGGCTGGGTGTCCACTTATCGATTGCTGCTGTTGAGTGGACAATGATTTTCCTTTAATTACATTTAACGGTAAAAATGTCGCCCTTCCAAACGAATTCTTCTTTAAATATTGGATGGCATGACGGCCGCTCTCTTCGCCAGCTACAACCACATGTTGCATCGCACCGCCAAGCGCCGTTTCAATTGCGACCTCATATTCTTTTGGAACTTGAATAAGCTCGGCAATGGCTCCTTCAATACCAGAGAGCTTGCTGTCTCTTGCTTTTAAAATCTCTTTAACACCCTGGAAAAACCCGGAATAATCTTCTTCCATCTCTTCCAACATATCTTTTCTTGATTTCGCCTTTTGCAAATATTGATAAGCTTGATAGAGAGTTTTTTCTTGCTTGTCATATTGATTGCGCAAATTTTCAAGCTTATTTTGCTCATTTCTGAAAATATGCACCTGCTGCTCCAGCTCTTTTTGCACTTCCGTTAATTTCGCAAGAATACCTGCTCGTTTATTTTCAATAAGGCGGCGTTCTTCTAGATATTTCTCGTTGTCCTCTTCCAAACGCTTGCTGCGATGATCTTGTTGTCCAAGCTGCGCCTCAACATTTTGCAATTCATTTTTATATGTGGCCTGCTGATTCAAAATTTCAATATAATCACTCTTCAAAGATTCAATTGTCTCTTCAATATTTTCACTGAAAAGCTTTAATTGCTTCTGCTTCTCGACTAAGGTTTCCTCAATCTCAGCTGCTTCATTTTCAAGGGTCGCCGCCACCGCTTCTTGCTCTGCTTTTTCCCTTTCCAGTTCATCTATCTTCAATGATAATGTTTGAATATTCTTTTCAAGTTGCTCTTTATTTTGCTTTGCGTTCTTTTTTCTTTCCTTTAAAACTTCCTTCCGTCCTTCAAGTTTTTCTAATTCTTCACTGGCATGAAGGAGAACGGTTTGAAGATCATTGATCGATTCATCTAATGCAGCAATTTGCTCTCTCATTTCCACTACTTTTGCTTCTTTTGTTTGTAAAGTAGAAGACAACTGCATTTCGACTTGTTTATGATTTTCTAATTGGGCCGATAATTGCTCCCACTTTCCATGCAAATCTTCAATCTCATAAACGGTAAGAGCTACCTCAATTTTTTCAAGCTCCTCCTTTTGCTGAAGATAATCTTTTGCAATAGAAGCTTGAATTTTTAATGGCTCCACTTGCCCTTCAAGTTCATGAATAATATCATTAACACGATTTAAATTTTCCTGTGTTTCTGAAAGCTTCCCTTCCGCTTTCTTCTTTCTCGTTTTATATTTTAAAACTCCGGCCGCTTCTTCAAAAATCGTTCTTCTTTCTTCAGCTTTACTATTGAGAATTTCTTCAACTCTTCCTTGACTGATGATTGAAAACGCTTCTCGACCGAGGCCGGAATCCATAAATAAATCAACAATATCTTTAAGGCGACAGCTTTGTTTATTAATAAAGAACTCACTATCTCCAGAGCGATAAACTCTTCTTGTTACACTTACCTCTTGATAATCAATCGGCAGAAATTGATCCTCATTTTCTAAAGTTAAAGTAACTTCAGCAAAGTTCAGTGGTTTTCTCGAATCGCTACCTGCAAAAATGATATCTTCCATTTTTGCTCCACGAAGGGATTTAGCTGATTGTTCTCCAAGCACCCAACGGATTGCGTCCGTAATATTGCTTTTACCACTTCCGTTAGGTCCAACAACTGCTGTCACACCAGGGACAAAGTCGACCCCAATGCGTTCAGCAAAAGATTTAAACCCTACTACATCCAAACGTTTAAGATGCACGTTTGTATCCCCCTTCGATCCTTATCATCTATCGGTTACACTTGCAAAAATATCCTCTTGTAATCTTAATTCTACAGATGTGCTTTTAGTTTTTCGAGAGCCATTTGGGCCGCATGCTGCTCTGCTTCTTTTTTTGATCTACCTGTACCTACTCCTACTTCCTCCCCATTCAAAGACACCTGGGAAATGAACTCCCGATTATGAGCGGGTCCTTTTTCTTGCAAGACTTTGTATTCTATTAATCCAGATCCGTCTCTCTGTACATGCTCTTGCAATTGACTTTTAAAATCCATCACATGAGAAAAAGCACCAGCATCAATTTTCGGAAATACAACCTTCTCTAAAAATTGCACAACTGCATCAATTCCTTTATCCAAAAACAAAGCACCAATAAACGCTTCAAATACATCAGCTAACAATGCGGGTCTCGTTCTTCCTCCAGTCATCTCTTCCCCTTTGCCTAACAGCACATACTCGCCAAAGGTGAGCTCGTTAGCAAATGATACTAAAGAAGGCTCACAAACAACAGCTGCTCGCAGCTTTGTAAGCTCTCCTTCACTCATTGTTGGATACTTATTATAAAGAAATTGAGACACTGTTAATTCAAGAACTGCATCTCCTAAAAACTCCAGCCTTTCATTGTCATCATAAGGCTTTTTGCGATGCTCATTCACATATGATGAATGAGTAAAAGCTTGTATAAGTAATTTTACATTGGTAAAATGCACACCTATTTTATCTTGAAAGTCTTTAAACTGTCTATCCCTATTTCGTAATGTCCATTTGTCCTTATCTTTACCACTTTTACGCATCCTGCATCCACCTTGCTATATTTTTACATTCTAGATTCAAGTGTACTTTTATTTCCTTTAAAACGCAAAGAAATTCTTTAAATGCCTATCATCATGAAGGAGCTTTTTTAATCCAAAGCTCTTTCTATAGAAGAAAGCCCCGTTAAAAACGGAGCTTTTAAAAGACCTTGCATTATGAATTGGCTTGTATGTAATTAACTGCGTCACCAACTGTTTGGATTTTTTCAGCATCATCGTCAGAAATTTCCATATCAAACTCATCCTCTAATTCCATAACTAGTTCAACGACATCTAGTGAATCCGCACCAAGATCTTCTTTGAAAGTTGCTTCAAGTTTTACTTGAGATTCTTCCACACCAAGGCGGTCAACGATAATTTTTGTTACTCTTTCTAATACTTCTGCCATGCTTGTTCACCTCCCCTCAAGCCATTATAGATGATTTTATTTTAAATTAAAATCTCGTTTTCACTTTTTTAAGGATAAATCTTTATCTTGCATGGTTGCGAATGTCTCCACTTCCCCTTAAATGTTTCGGCTATTTCCCGCCTCTTAAAATTACATCACCAATGCAACTTTATATAATATAGCTTTCAAACATTTGGGTACTCCGTTGGTTTCGTTTTACATGATCATTCCGCCGTCAACATGTAAAGTTTGACCAGTCATGTAACGGCTCTCTTCTGAAGCTAAGAAAGCGACAACTTTTGCAATATCTTGCGGTTCACCGAGACGAGCAAGTGGAATTTGCTTTAGCATCTCTGCCTTCATCTCTTCATTTAATTGATCCGTCATATCTGTCGTAATGAAGCCTGGCGCAACTGCATTAACAGTAATTCCTCGTGATGCCAATTCCTTCGCAGTCGTTTTAGTTAGACCAATCACCCCTGCTTTGGCGGCAACATAATTCGCTTGTCCAGCATTTCCGCCTACGCCCACGATCGAGGAAATATTAATGATTCTCCCGCTTCTCTGCTTCATCATTTGACGAGTGACCGCTTTTGTACAAAGAAAGACACCTTTTAAATTTGTATCAATAACTGCATCCCAGTCTTCTTCCTTCATACGCATAAGCAGATTATCTCGAGTGATGCCAGCGTTGTTGACTAATATATCAATACTTCCAAATTGCTCTATTACTCGTTTCATCATATTAGAAACAGCATCTCCATCTGCAACATCTGCCTGGACAGCAAATGCTTCGCGTCCTAAAGATTTGATTTCATCCACGACGTCATTTGCCATCTTTTCACTACCAGCATAATTTACCGCTACATTGGCGCCTTGTCTTGCCAGTTCCAATGCTATTTCTCTTCCAATTCCCCTTGATGCACCTGTTACTAAGGCATTTTTCCCTTCAATCTTCATTGTACTCCCTCCTTCATTGCTTCATACACAGTCTTAAAGTTTTCTTCATCTGAAACAGCATAGGTTGCAACCGTACGATCGATTTTTCTCACTAATCCTGATAGAATCTTTCCAGGACCAATTTCAATAAAAGTATCAACACCAAGTCCGATCATTCTTTTCACTGTATCTTCCCATTGAACGGGGGAATATAATTGCTCAATCAATTTATTTTTGATTTCACTTGGCTCTACCATCTCCGTTGCCGATACATTTGCGATAACAGGTATGGTTGCTTTTTCAATTTTCACTTCATCGAGGACAGCCGCTAATTTAGCAGACGCTGGCTTCATTAAACTTGAATGAAACGGCCCACTGACCTCAAGAGGAAGAACTCTCTTGGCCCCAGCTTCTTTCGCTTTAATGGAAGCTAATTCGACCCCTCTGCGAGAGCCGGAAATCACGATCTGACCAGGACAATTTATGTTCGCCAATTGAACAGGATGTCCCCCAGTCGTGACCTCTGCCGTAACTTGCTCGAGTTCGTTGCGCTCTAACCCAAGTACCGCTGCCATTGTCCCTTCTCGATTAGGAACGGCTTCCTCCATAAATTCTCCTCTTCTTCGAACAGCATATACCCCATCTTCAAATGAAAACGCGCCAGCTGCAACAAGAGCTGTGTATTCACCCAAACTATGGCCGGCAACATAATCGGCTTTAATGTTAGCCTGCTTAAAATAATGTAAGATTGCAATGCTCGTCGTTAACAATGCTGGTTGGGCATAAGTTGTTAATGTCAGTTTTTCCTGCGGGCCTTCAAAAATGATGTCTGAAAGTGCAAAGCCTAATCTTTCATCCGCTTTTTGAAAAATAGCCTTCACAGATTTATCTTTTTGTGCAAGTGTTTGTCCCATTCCAACCGTCTGGGAACCTTGTCCTGGAAATATAAAAGCAATTTTCCCCATTAAAAATCTCCTTTCGGTAGATTAATTCGATTTTTCTTCGAGCGTTTCTTTAATTGTTTGAATCACTTCTTTTTGAACCATTTCACGGGTTTGACGCACTGCATTATAAAGTGAGTTTGCATCTGAAGAGCCATGTGCTTTAATGACAGGTGCCTTTAAACCAAATAATCCAGCACCACCATACTCAGAGTAATCCATTTTTGCCTTTAAAGCTCTTAAATTAGGCATTAAAACAGCAGCGGCAAGCTTCGATTTTAAATCACTTGAAAGAACGGTCTTCAACATATTAAATACTGACATCGCTGTTCCTTCGATCGTTTTCAATACCATATTGCCAGTAAATCCGTCCGTGACTACTACATCAGCAACACCATCTAATAAATCTCGAGCCTCGACGTTGCCAATGAAATGAAGGTTAGAGTTCTGCAACAGCTCAAATGCCTGCTTCGTCAGCTCATTGCCCTTTTTCTCTTCCGTTCCAATGTTTAAAAGTCCAACACGCGGATTTGCAACGCCTCTCACCTTGTCGCAATAGATCGAGCCCATTATTGCGTTTTGTAATAAGTACTCTGCTTTTGCGTCAACGTTCGCTCCGACGTCAAGTAATAAAAATCCTTCTCCGCCAATTGTTGGCAGGGTCGGGGAGAGGGCAGGCCGATCAATTCCTTCTATACGGCCAACAACAAATAATCCTGCCGCCATTAATGCGCCTGTATTCCCAGCCGAAATACAGCCATCAGCCTCTCCATCGGCGACAAGCTTCGCAGCAAGCACCATGGACGCGTTCTTTTTTCTTCTCACTGCACGAACAGGTTCATCCGTTCCTAAAATCACTTCTTCGGTATGTACAATCGAAATTCTTCCTTCATTTGAAAGATACTCCTTAATCTTCCTTTCATCACCAACTAAGATGATTTCCAAGTCAGAAAAGGCCTCAATGGCCTTCATTGCTCCAAGAACAATTTCCTTTGGGGCGTGATCTCCACCCATAGCATCAATGGCTAATTTCATTATGCCTCATTCCTTATATTCAGTTTAGTAAAACAATGATTTAGGCATGCGAGCGATACATTTCAAAATCACCTTTAAAAACAATCTCACTGTTTACATAACTTGTTACTTCAACGAGTGTGCGTCCAGTCTCTTCATCAATATTAAGCACCTTCGCTTTCGCGACCACTCTTTCACTTTCTTTTACTGAGCGGGTAAAACGAATATTCGCTTTAGCTGTTAAAGCGAGTTCATCATTGATCACAGCAACCGCCAGTGAATTAGCTTGAGCAAATAAATGGTGCCCTCTAGCAATTTGATTTCGTTTGAATACATGTTCTTTTTTTATATCTAAGATAGAAATCGCTGACTGATCTAAATCCATATCAATGATTTCCCCAATTACTTCATCAATTGGTAAAGAGCGAACCTCATCCTCAAATGTTCTTTCTGCAACATTTTTGATGCGCTCTCTAAGCTCAGGGATCGATAACTCTAACCGATCTAATCTGATCGTTTGCACACTTACGGAAAATTTATCTGCCAGTTCTTCATCTGTGATAAACGGATTTTCCTTGATTGTCTCTGTTAACAGCGCTTGCCGTTCTCTTTTATTTCTTCTCATTTATGACACCGTCCAAGATATTAAGACTAGGTACTAATAGTAGTATATGATTAAAAAATACAGATTGCAAGAAAGAATTCTTCCAGTAATCTATTCTAGCAATGCTACCAAAGCACTTTAGTCCAGCTTTTCACCTTTTAATACTTCTGATTTATGAAGATAATCTCGTAATGCAGCATAACTAGGAGAATGCCAAAATTCCTCTGATTGAATCATCATCGCCGCATCGTTTCTTGCTGTTTCTAATGTGCGGTAATCGTGGACCATATCTGCTAATTTAAACTCTGGCACACCGCTTTGCTTTTTTCCAAAAAAATCACCGGGACCTCTTAACTCCAGATCCTTTTCACTTAAGACAAAGCCATCGTTCGTCTCAGTCATAATTTGCATACGTTCTTTTCCAATCTCTGTTTTTGGATTGGCAAGCAATATACAATAAGATTGCTCACTCCCCCTGCCGACACGCCCGCGAAGCTGGTGCAGTTGCGCCAAACCGAAACGTTCTGCATCATAAATGACCATGAGCGTTGCATTCGGCACATTAACTCCGACTTCCACAACTGTTGTGGAAACAAGAACCTGAAGTTCATTTTGGCTGAAAGCCTTCATGACTGTATCTTTTTCATCAGCATTTAAGCGACCGTGCATTAATCCAATCTGATAACGGCCATCAAAGTAAGTCATAAGAGCAGCGTGAACATCTATCGCATTTTGAACATCAAGCTTTTCAGACTCTTCGATCAATGGACAAATAACGTAAGCCTGCCTACCCTTTGCTAACTCTTTTTCCATAAACGCCAATACTCGTTCAAGCATTTCATGTTTCGCCCAATAAGTTTCAATTGTTTTTCTTCCAACAGGCATTTCATCAATGACAGAAACATCCATTTCACCAAAGACAGTGATCGCAAGCGTTCTCGGAATTGGAGTAGCTGTCATAAAGAGCACATCGGGATTTTCGCCTTTTTCGCGCAGGATTTTCCTTTGCTCGACGCCAAAGCGATGTTGTTCATCAGTGATAACTAGACCAAGTTTATGAAAATGCACCTCATCTTGAATTAAAGCATGCGTGCCGATCAAAACATCAATTTCACCCAATTGCAGCCGTTCAAGGATTTCTTTTCTTTTCTTTCCTTTCACAGAACTTGTTAAAAGTTCACATTGAATATTAAATGCTTGCAGCAAGCCAATAAGCGATTCTGCATGCTGCTCTGCCAAAATCTCAGTCGGCACCATCAAAGCTCCTTGAAAACCAGCAGAAATACTAGCAAATAACGCAATCGCCGCGACGACTGTTTTTCCTGAACCAACATCACCTTGAAGGAGTCTGCTCATCCGATACGGGGACTTCATATCTGCTAAAATTTCGTTGACAACTCTTTTTTGGGCATTGGTCAACGGGAAAGGCAGCGAATGGAGAAAACCTTTGAGTTTTTTTAAATCATAGCTTTGCATGACACCTTGTGATTGTTCTCTCTCAAACTTTCGTAAAGCCTGCATTTTCAATTGAAAATACAGAAATTCCTCGTAAACAATCCTTCTTCTAGCCTGCTTTATGTCATCATCATCAGAAGGAAAATGAATCATTTTTATTGATTCTTTTCGGCTGGGAAGACGATATTTTGCGAGAAGGTGCTGAGGCAAAGTTTCATTGATTTTGTCACCGTACTGTTGAAAAGCTAATTGCAGAAAACGGCGTATTCCTTTAACAGTTATCGTTCCTTTTACATGATAAACAGGTGAGAGCATCTCTTTTTGATTTGAAGGTCCTAATTGCATTTCAGACGCTGTAATAGTGCGTCGATGCATATCCCATTTTCCTGTCACTTGAATCGTTTCGTTAAGGACTATTTTCTTCTTTAAATATGGCTGATTAAAAAAGATTACTTGGATTAAAAAATGGTCAACGAGCAATTTAACGGTCAGACGCGACTTCTTTCTACCATAATAAACGAGGGATGGTTCACTTTGCACCTTTCCTTCCAACGTTAATCTTTCTTCGTGCTTCACTTCGGTTAAATCCTTGAGACGGTAATCCTCATAACGAAAGGGATAATGCTCAAGCAAATCTTCAATTGAATATATGTTCATCTCAGCTAAGGCAACAGCAGTTTCGTCACCAATCCCTTTTATTGCAGTAATGGATTGTTTTAAACGATGAACCCCACTCATCATTGCACTCCTCCTTTACTTAAAGATAATCACAAAAGCATGACTAAATTAGCCATGCTTTTTGTAAGTATTTAGAAGGTTATTGAAGTAACATTGGCTCATATTTACTCAATGGAGAAAATAAATGCGTACAATGGTTGTTTTCCATCATGCACTTCAATTTCAACATCTTCAAATTGTTGCGAAACGAAATCTGTCACTGCTTCGACATCTTCGTCTGTTGCATCCTCACCTTTTAAAATGGTTAAGATTTCAGAATCTTCATCAAGCATATTTTTTAATAGTTCAATAGCTGCCTTCGCTCTGTCCTTATCCTTCAAGACGATTTTACCGTCGGCGATCCCCATGTAGTCATCTTTGGCAATTTCAATGCCATCGATATTCGTGTCACGAACAGCATAGGTGATTTGTCCAGTTTTCACATGTGCTAACGCCTCCGACATTCCGTCTTTATTAGCTTCAAGATCCGCTGTTGGATTAAAGGCAAGAAGCGCTGCTAAGCCCTGTGGAACTGTCTTTGATGGAACGACAATGACATCTTCCTCAGAAACCTCAGCTGCCTGCTCAGCAGCCATAATAATATTTTTATTATTAGGCAAAATGATAATTTTTTCCGCATGGATCTCTTTGATTGCCTTTACAATGTCCTCTGTACTAGGATTCATTGTTTGTCCGCCTTCAATTACAGCATGGGCACCAATACTTCTAAACAGCTCAGCTATCCCGCTGCCCATTGAAACCGTTACAATCCCGTACTCGAGCTTTTCCTTGTGTTTAGGCGGAGCCTCTGCCCTATGCTGCTCCCCAACGATATTGGTATGCTGTTCACGCATATTTTCAATTTTCATATTGATTAAGCTACCATATTTTTGACCGTAAGATAAAACATTTCCCGGTTGCTCCGAGTGAATATGTACTTTTACAACGTTTTCATCCGCTATTACTAAAAGTGAATCTCCATATTCACTTAAATCCTGACGAAAGTTTTCCTCAGAAAAAGGATTATGCGAAAGCTTTTCAGGTTCAAATTTCACCATGAACTCTGTACAGTATCCAAATTCTATATCTTCTGTATTCATATGACCCTGAACGCTCATATGGTGCTCAGCACTAACAAGCTCATCCATATTTGGTAGGTCAGATAGATTATCTGGCAATTGCTCCCCTTTTAAATTCGCCAAGAAACCTTCATAAACAAAAACAAGACCTTGACCGCCACTATCGACAACCCCAACTTCTTTTAGAACTGGAAGCAAATCTGGTGTTCTTTTTAAAGATGCTTTTGCTTCTTTAACGACCGCTTCCATAATCTTCACAATATCATCGCTTTTTTCTGCCGCTTCAACTGCCCGTTTTGCTGCATCCTTAGCGACGGTAAGAATGGTACCTTCAACAGGCTTCATTACTGCCTTGTAAGCTGTTTGCACCCCTGCTTCAAACGCTTGGGCAAACTCGGAAGCGTTTATTTCACTTTTTTGTTCAACATATTTTGAGAACCCACGAAATAATTGGGATAGAATAACCCCTGAGTTACCTCGAGCTCCCATTAGGAGACCTTTTGATAGAGCAAGACCAACACGCCCGATATGGTCCTGAACATTATTTCTAACTTCTTTCGCGCCAGAAGTCATCGATAAGTTCATATTCGTTCCAGTATCTCCATCTGGAACAGGAAAAACGTTTAATGCATCCACATATTTAGCATTTGTGGACAAGTGGTTCGCCCCTACGGCAACCATTTCTGCAAAACGTTTTCCGTCTAAAGTTTTCATAGACACTAAACTTCCTCCTCACTACGGGTTCGTAACACGAACGCCCTGAACAAATATATTTACCGATTCCACACTAAGTCCGACTGTCTTGTCCAATATATATCTTACTTTAGACTGAACATTGTGGGCTACCTCGGAAATTTTCGTTCCATAACTGACGATAATATACATGTCAATATGCACATCATCATTTTCTTGGCGCACGATGACACCACGTGTGAAATTATCCCTACGCAGTATATCCGTTAATCCATCTTTAATTTGATGTTTTGACGCCATTCCTACTATACCATAACAGTCAACTGCCGCTCCACCTGCAATTGTAGCAATCACATCGTTCGAGATATCAATTTGTCCGTAGCTCGTTTTCAATTCAATGGACACAGGTCTTCCCCCTTTGGAAATTAATCCGTATTGAATGCTTTTATGAATTCGAATCCGGTAAACTCATTCAACTGTTGATTTCAACATATTTCACTACTTCGTAAAACATGCACTTGCTTTTATGCAATTTAATTCAACTACAGTCATTTTACTATAATGATTTCAAATTTGAAAGTCTACAGAAAACTCTTCATAAAAAGGTCGAATGAATCAGCATCAACTTTCGGCCGCATATTTTATTATCAATTAGCTGTCAAGGTAATATTCTTGAAACTCTTTTATATCCCTATTGCATTCCGTATGTTTGTATGATAAATTATTAAAGTATCTTTTAATGGTCGAAAAATGTTTTGTAATTTTTCGCATTAAATTAAAAACGGCAAGATTCATTGCGCAGGATGTATAGGTTGAAATGATACGCCTTTCATAGTAAGGGGGGAAATAAATATGCCACGTAAATGTGTAATCACTGGTAAAAAAACAACTTCAGGTAATGCACGTTCTCACGCTATGAACGCTAACAAGCGTACATGGGGAGCAAACCTTCAAAAAGTTCGTATTCTTGTGAACGGTAAGCCTAAGCGTGTTTGGGTTTCTGCAAGAGCACTTAAATCAGGTAAAGTTGAACGTGTATAAGAAGAATGAGAGCATCCATGCAGATGCTCTTCAGTTTGTCGACAAAAGGGGTTCGGAATGTGTGACCATTCCGAACCCCTTTTGTCGACAAACTGAGACTATAGACAAACTTGCTTTCTCAAGTTTGTCTATAGTCTGACATCTCATTTTTATGAGGTGCGCATCATTTGCTTTTAAAGATGATCTACATTAGCCCTTTTTGAATGTTCCCAGCATGGCCCGGACAATACCACCAAGAAATTTCGGAAGTTTAATTGTATAAAATTTCATCATGTCCCTCCTTACCATCTCACGCATACAGCATTATTCCTAAGTAATGCATTACTATTATATTCTTACAAAAAAAATTAGTTAATCATTGCTTCTTATCACCAATAATATGCCCTTCGTAAAAGAAAAAGTACCATTATCATCAATAAGTTCATTACTTATACATAATGTAGAAGTTAACGGAATATGCCGATCATTTAGCGGATATTTAAATCCAGTGAGCGTGAGGCCAGACACTGCGCTTAAAAACGGAATAAAAGATATGTATTTTTTCTGCTCATCTTTTTCTATGCGATAACTTCCAGGTCCTTTAGCAAATATAATATTTTTCTTATCAATTATTTCTATAGCCGCATTCACATGATTTAGTAAAGGTCTTAACATTAATTGCACATTGCCTAAAAAATGATCAAGCCTTCCTCCCGTGCCGGCAAAAATACGAATTTTTTCTGCGCACTGCTCCAGTGCCCAATTAATAGCAAGTTCCATATCAGGCTCGTCCTTTTCCGCTCTAAACGTTTGGATATTTTTCACTTTTGAGCGGATCATGGTCCATTCTTCATCCGTTACTGAATCAAAATCGCCAAAAGCATAGGCCGGCTCAATTCCATGGCTTATGAGGCGCAATACACCTTTATCTACCCCAACCCAGATGGAATGATCGTTAAACTCTGCAAGATCAGGCAGATGCTCTTCTGGTCCACCTGCAACAATATTAATGTACATTTCTCCACCCCCTGCTTAATTATAAAAAACTACGAAAAAAGTCAGCTATGCTGCAGCTGACTTTATCCTCGTAACCCTTCAATTGCTTGCTTTCGGTCCGATTTATTATAGATCGCAGATCCTGCAACGAGTACATTCGCCCCCGCATCAATGCATAATTTTGCAGTCTCCTCATTTACCCCACCATCAACTTCTATTTCAGTTTCCAAACCTCTCGCTCTCACCAAGTCCCTTACTTCTTTGATTTTTGGCAAAACGGAATGGATGAACTTTTGACCGCCAAAGCCAGGGTTAACTGTCATTAACAGAACGATGTCCACATCGTCAATAATCGGTTTAATCGTTTCAATCGATGTGGCTGGATTTAAAACTACTCCGGCTTTGACACCGCAAGACTTGATGTTTTGAATGGTACGGTGAAGATGCCTTGATGCTTCTACATGAACCGTCAGAAAATCTGCTCCAGCTCTTGCAAACGCCTCTACATATTGGTCAGGGTTTTCAATCATTAAATGAACATCTAACGGAAGGCTAGTGACAGGTCTTATCGCTTCAACAATCAGAGGTCCAATTGTAATGTTAGGTACAAAATGACCATCCATAACATCAACATGGATATAGTCTGCCCCGCCATTTTCTACATCTTTAATCTCTTCTCCTAGTTTGGAAAAATCTGCGGATAAAATCGAAGGTGCAATTTTCACCATTGCTAATACCTCGGCTTTCTCTCTTTTATTTCTTGCAAAAACTGCTTGTAATGCTCATAGCGGTATTCGGGAATATCGCCGGATTCGACCGCTGTTTTAACGGCACATTTCGGCTCTTGCATATGCAAACAGCCTCTGAATTTACAAGATTCACTTGCTGTCTCTATCTCTGGAAAACAATAATTTAAATCTTCCATTTCAAGCTCCATAAATTCCAATGAACTAAATCCAGGAGTATCTGCTACTAAGCCGGCACCAATTTCAATTAACTCTACATGCCTCGTTGTATGCTTACCACGTCCCAAATGGGTTGAAATATCATTTGTCTCCAATTTAAGATCCGGTTTCAAAACATTTAATAATGAAGACTTTCCCACTCCAGATTGCCCGGCAAAAACCGAAATTTCACCCTCTAATAAGGGCAGTAATTTTTCTACTCCGTCTTCCGTAGCAGAAGAGGTAAAAAGGACATGATAACCAGCTTTTTCATAGTCCCTGCCGTAGTTCAAAATTCGTTCTCTTTCCTCTTCATTGACCAAATCCATTTTCGAAACACAAATAATCGGACGGATTCGATTATATTCAATGAGGACAAGGAAACGATCGAGCAAAGCTGTGCTAAAGTCAGGCTCAACTGCAGAAAAAATCAAAATAGCTTGATCAACATTGGCGATCGGAGGTCGAACGAGTTCGTTTTTTCGTTCTTTAATTTCTAGAATATACCCTTCCTGATCATTATCTGCTTGGAAAAGAACTTCATCACCAACAAGAGGGCTCACCTTTTTTTTGCGAAATACCCCACGCCCCCTGCATTGAATGACTTTTTTTTCATCTGTTAAAACATAATAAAACCCTGCTAACGCTTTAATAATTTTGCCCTCAGGCATAAATACACTCCTTTATTAAAGTATTCTTAAGTCAGGAAGGAATGTTCTTCCTTCACATTTAAGAAATACCAGTCGAGTTAACAAGGGGAATTTCCCCTTGTCTACTCCTGTGGATACGGTACGGATTTGTCAATGATGACTCGGCCATCAACAATTACCTTGTAGCCTGCTTTCCGATCATGGGCAACTTTTAAAGTAATTTTTATCGTTCGAGGTTCCATCATTTCAAACGAATCATATGGTACTGTACTGCTATTGATCATATCCTCCACAAATATTTGTACTGTCTGTGGTTTACCATCTTCAGCTGGCTCATATGGAATTGTTACCTCTTCAACAACATCCTTTGGTGGAATTTCTCTTTTCCCTTTCGAAATAGTTACTGAAACTTTGTCGCCTTTTTTCAGTTCCGTACCCGCTCTCGGATTTTGCGAGATGACAAGTCCTTCAGCGACCGAATCATGAAACTCTTCCCGTGCAATGTCAACAACCAAACCAACTGAAGCTGCATACTCTTCCAAGCCTTTGGCATTATAGCCCGATAGATCTTTTAAGCTAACAATTTCCGGCCCTTTACTCACAGTAAATTCAAGGATCGTCTCCTCTGGTACAACTTCGTCCCCTGGCGTATACGATTGCTCAATAATAATACCCGCAGGTACTTCATCATCATGTACTTCAGTCGGAATAATGTCCTTGAAGTTTTGATCCTCCAACAGTTGCAAAACATCTTCAATAGCTCGGCCACGATAATCTAATAATTCGACTTTTTCCTTTCCAGTGCTCACATAAATATCAATCGCGGTTCCTTCTTTCTGTAATTGACCAGCCTTTGGATCTGTCTTAATTACATGCCCTTCTTCAATTTCTTCATCAGGCAATTCAATCGTTTCACCGACCACGAAGCCAACCTTTTCAAGCTCCGCCATCGCCTCTTCTAATTCCATCGTCGCTACATCAGGAACCTCAATTTCGTCAGGTGCCAGCAGATCAGGAAGAATTGTTACCGCTGAAATAAACAGTATAATAAGGACAACAAACACAGAAACTAAAATGACGGGCCATTTCTTACGCTTCTTTTTCTGCTTGTCTTTCTTCTTCGTCTTTTTTTCAGCTGGTTCATCTTGCTCTTTTGCAGGATCAGCCTTGGCGGTTTCTTTGCCATGGACAATAGTCTCATCCAAATTGCCGTACGGTCGATCATTTGTAATAATGGGAATTGCTTTCGTCGCATCATTATCCTCAGGGATCGTAAAGCGTTCCTCATCCATCCGTGCAGGGTCGAGCGCTGTTCTTAAGTCTTGCTCCATATCTTCCGCACTATCATAACGATGAAAAGGGTCTTTCGCAGTTGCTTTTAAGACGATATTTTCAACACTTTGCGGGATCGATGGATACCAGCGTCGGATCGATGGAGTTTCTGATTGAAGATGCTTTAAAGCAATAGAGACGGCTGACTCTCCTGAAAATGGCAACCTCCCCGTTAACAGTTCAAATAACACGATTCCAAGGGAGTAAACATCGGATTTTTTATTCGCCATCCCTCCCCGCGCTTGTTCCGGCGATAAATAATGAACCGAGCCTAAAACGGAATTAGTCTGTGTAATACTTGTTGCACTTAAGGCCATCGCAATCCCGAAATCAGTGATCTTCACATTTCCTTCCCGATCAATCAAAATATTGTGAGGCTTTATATCACGGTGGATAATGTGATTTTGATGAGCGTGAGAAATGGCAGAAGTGAGTTGCTGCATAATATCCAGTGCCGTTTCCACTCTTACCGGAGAATGCTGTTGAATATATTGCTTTAACGTCTGTCCATCCACGTATTCCATCACGATATAGTAAATTGAATCTTCTTCGCCCACATCGTAAATATTAACAATATTAGGATGTGCTAAGCTTGTCGCTGATTGGGCCTCACGATGAAAACGGCGAATAAACTCCTCATCATTTGAAAAATCAAGACGGAGTACTTTCACAGCAACATCCCGATCGAGAATCATGTCATGTGCTAAGTAGACATTCGCCATTCCACCTCCGCCTATCATATCGAGGATCTTATAGCGGCCACTTATTCTTTTACCGATTAACATTTACATCACCCTCTTTCATGACCTTGATCAAATTCTAAAATGACTAGGGTGATATTGTCTTCGCCACCGTTTTCATTAGCAAGGTTGACTAGCGTAGTTGCTTTTTCTTCTATCGCTTCCTCGCCCTTCAATATCCGCTTCATCTCATCATTGCTCACTTTATTGGAAAGACCGTCAGAACATAATAGGAGATAATCCTCTTCTTCAAACATAATTGTTTTAAGATCAATTTTTACATCTAATTCTGTTCCAAGAGCGCGTAAGATCACGTTCTTTCTAGGATGATGCTCTGCATCCTCTTCCGAAATTTGTCCTGTTCGAACCAGCTCATTTACCAATGTATGATCTTCTGTTAATTGCTGAAAACCACTCGAATTTAATATGTAACTGCGACTATCACCAACATGGGCAATCGTCGTAAAAAGCTCCGTTACAATGACAGCCTCAATTGTAGTTCCCATTCCGTCGCATTCTTTATTCGCCTGTGCATGTTCGAAAATTTTGTTATTAACTTTTACAATATTAGTCCTTAACCAGCTTTCAGCCTGATCGGCTGTTGCAATTTCTTCTGCCTGCTCCCATAAAGCCTGCAGGGATGTAACGGCAAGTTCACTTGCAACATCCCCTGCGCGATGACCACCCATCCCATCAGCAACAATAGCGAGGTGCTGACCATTCTTATTTTCAAACACCCCGCCATTATCCTCATTATTCTGGCGCACTCTCCCTTTGTCAGTCATAAAAATGGACTTCACTTTACCAGTCACCTCGTCTCCTCTTTTCGCTCCTTTGCACGTAGTTGTCCACATGCAGCATCAATATCATGTCCTTGTTCTCTTCTTATTGTTACGTTGACACCATGCTGCTTTAATGTTTTTTCAAATAAGAAAATTTGTTCCTTTGGAGTTCTTACATAGTCTCTTTCAGGCACATAATTAACTGGAATTAAATTGACATGACATTTGATTCCTTTGATTAGTTTTGCAAGCTCTTCCGCATGCTCCACTTGGTCATTGACGCCACCGAATAATCCATATTCGAAGCTGACCCTTCGACCTGTTTTGTTAATATAATACTTAACAGCTTCCATTAAATCTGGCAGCTTATAAGCACGGTTAATCGGCATTAACCTACTTCTGATCTCCGTATTTGGCGCATGAAGAGAAATGGCAAAATTGATTTGTAAGTTTTCGTCTGCAAATTTATAGATCTTAGGAATAATTCCACTTGTTGAAACCGTTATATGGCGAGCACCAATGTTCAAGCCTTTGTCATGATTGATAATCTTTAAAAAGGACATCATCGAATCAAAGTTATCAAACGGTTCACCAATTCCCATAATGACAACAGAGCTGACGCGCTCATCCGTTTCGTCTAGAGCCTGTTGCACCTTTACCACTTGGGAAACAATTTCACCCGCTTCGAGATTTCTTTTTAACCCACCTAAAGTTGAAGCGCAAAATGTACAACCAATTCTACATCCGACTTGTGTCGTAACACAAACTGAATTACCATATTCATGGCGCATGAGGACCGTCTCAATTGAATATCCATCATGAAGCTCAAACAAAAATTTAATCGTTCCATCTGAAGATGTTTGCTGAATCAATGTATTTAATGTTGTGATCGTGAAATGCTCAGCAAGCTTTTCCCGTAAACCTTTTGAAAGATTCGTCATGTCCTCAAAGGTCGTGATTCTTTTTGTATAAAGCCAGTCAAAAATTTGTTCTCCTCTAAATCCCTTTTCGTTCCGTTCCACTAACCATTCTTTCAATTCATGTAACTGTAAGGAATAAATGGATGGTTTCTGCTCGGTTGTTTGTTTCTTCACTCTTGTTGTTTGTTCCACTTCCTACACCTTCTTTCTTTGCCTATACATCAACATTGTATCTGTTTATCGCGATTCATAAACGGTCATCTTTCATTAAGTCTTCTTAAGTGCTGCAATATAAAATCCGTCCGACCCAAAATCCTGCGGCAAAATTTGCAATGAAAACTCATCACAAAGCGCTGTAATCGCATCTGGAAGTCGCTCTGCCAATGTATGATCACCAATAAAATTTTTATTCTCATTTAAAAACGTCTTTATGACAGAGGCATTTTCTGCTTCATCAACTGTACATGTACTATAAACAAGAATACCACCTTTTTTCAACAATGGGGCAACAGAATTCAGAAGCTCGAGTTGAATTCTTTGAAGGTGCTGAACGTCTTGCTCATTTTTTCTGTACTTCATATCCGGTTTTCTCCTCATTACGCCAAAGCCTGAACATGGGGCATCAAGGAGAATGCGGTCGAAGCATTCTTCAGGGAAGTGTTCTCCCGCTTTACGACTATCCAGAGCCTTTGTTTCAATATTTTCTAATCCAAGCCGTTTGGCGTTTTGCGCGATTAGTTTTACTTTATGTTCATGAAGATCTAATGAAATGACTTGACCTGTTTGTTCAAGCTTCTCCGCGATATGTGTTGTCTTTCCTCCAGGTGCTGCACAAGCATCTAATACCATCTCATCTTGTTTTACTCCTAATGCATAGGCAACAATCATCGAACTCTCGTCCTGAATTGTTAACAATCCTTTCTTAAACGCCGTTGAATTAGCTAAATTCCCTTTAAAACACCTAATTGCTTCTGGAATAACAGAGCTTCTTTCAACTTGATAACCTTCTTCCTCAAGCATTTTGAAACATGCTTTCCAATCTGTTTTTGTCGTATTAATGCGAGCTGTTTGCAATGGAGCCGTTAAATTAAGTTCACACATTTCCTTTGCCCGATCATAGCCTAATTGATCGATCCATCTTTCAACAAGCCATAGTGGATGACTTGTACGAATTGAAAGGCGATGGGCAGGATCGCTTATCGCTTCCAAACTAGGAACACCCTGTCGTTGGATGGACCTTAAAACCCCATTGACCATACTAGCAATCCCTTTATGCCCACGCTTTTTAGCAATTTCAACAGCTTCAAAAATAGCGGCCCGATCAGGTATTTTATCTAAGTAAACCATTTGATAAATCGTCAATCTCAGCAATTGCTTTACCCATGGTTCGAGTTTATGTGCTTTTTTTAAAAATGGCTCCATGTAATAATCCAGCGTCATTCTGCGCTGTAATGTACCATAGACCAACTCTGTTAATAAACCGATATCTTTTCGGTCAATTTGATTTTTATTTATCTCGCTATTTAAAAGAAGATTGCTGTACGCTTGATTTTTTTCAATCTGATCTAATATTCTGAGTGCACCTTCTCTAACATTGTTTTGCTGGCCCATTTTATTCTCCTAATCTGTCTCCAACTACTAGCTTTGCGCCTCTTAAAAAATCGCTCGCTTTCATACGTTTTTTTCCTGAAGGCTGGAGTTCGATAATTTTCACAGCTGTTTTATTCCCTGTTGCAACAACAATGCCATCCTCTTCAATGGCAATAATTTCTCCTGGCTGTTGAGCTGTGGTGATTGCGTATTTTTCGACCCACCAAATTTTCATAACCGTGCCTTCGTGCGTTGTATAGGCAACTGGCCAAGGATTAAATCCTCTCACATGGTTATAAATAGCTTCTCCCGTTTTTGTCCAATCGATCTTCTCTTGCTCACGTTTAATCGTATAAGCAAATGTAGCCAATTCTTCGTTTTGCGGCACGGCTTGCAATTCCCCTTTTAAAAGCTTAGGCAATGTCTCTGAAAGCAGCTTCGCTCCTGCAGCACTTAATTTATCGTGCAACGATCCGACGGTATCTGTTTCGGTGATCGGAACTTCCACTTGCGTAAGCATATCACCTGCATCAAGTTTTTCCACCATATACATAATCGTAATGCCCGTTTTCTCTTTTCCTTCGACGATTGCGTAATGCATCGGGGCTCCCCCCCGTAATTCAGGTAAAAGAGAGGCATGAACATTAATGCAGCCAAACTTCGGTGCCTCCAGTAATGACTTCGGTAAAATCTGACCAAAGGCCGCTGTTACAATTAAGTCGGGCTGAAGAGCCAAAATCGGTTCCAGCGCTTCTGGTTGACGGATTTTTTCTGGCTGATGGACGGGAATTCCATGTTTCTCCGCTTCCATTTTTACTGGTGGTGGCGTCAATAGTTTTTTACGTCCCACAGGACGGTCTGGCTGCGTGACTACTCCGACTACTTCATAACCATCTTCGATAATTTGTTGTAATACAGGTACAGAAAAATCAGGCGTTCCCATAAATACGATTTTAGTCATTTTGCTCCACTTCCTCTAACTCTTCTTCATCTAAATATTTGCTGACCTTTGATGTGAATAAAACCCCATGAAGATGGTCAATTTCATGTTGAATGGCACGAGCTAAGTAATCTTCCGCTTCCATGACAAATGGCTTGCCTTTGCGATCATATGCCTTTATTTTCACATAATATGGTCGTAACACTTCTCCATATAGTCCCGGAAAGCTCAAACAGCCCTCTATTCCATTTTGTTCGCCTGACGTTTCTAATATTTCCGGATTAATCAGCTCAATTGTGCCTGACTCATCATCTATATCAACGATTGCGATCTGCTTGTTCACACCTATTTGCGGTGCGGCAAGACCAACACCATCAAATTCAATCATCGTTTCATACATATCAGTTAAGAGCTTTGCTAGTTTTTTATCAAATATCTTTACTGGCTCACACACCTGCTCTAATATTTCAGCAGGATATGTCACAATTGCTTTTACAGTCAAATCATTTCCTCCATTAATAAAACTTGTGATTAAAAAAGTGCTTTAACAAAATTATTTTTTGCCTACATCCCTCGCAAAAAAAGCTCAAGATTTAAACCTTCTTGAATGATTCCTGACATTCCTCTACATTAATATATAGGGATTGACATCAATGGAGATTTGTAATCCCTTCGAGGCGATATCCTGTTGATAATGGTCAAGAATCGTTTTTAATGCATTGTTTAATTGTGGTTCACGTTTGTATTTTATCAAACATTGGTAGCGATATCTATTTTTGATCCGTGAAATAGGGGAAACAACTGGACCGAGAACATGCGCTTCATTCGATAGTTTTGATTGTACAAACTTCGCTATTTTATCGGTTACCGATGCCACCATTGCTACATTTTCATGGGAAACGGTGATAAGTGCAATATAATAATATGGTGGATATTGACGAGCTTTGCGAACCGTCATTTCCCGTTTAAAAAAACGATCAAAATTTTGTTCTGCTGCCAACTCAATGCTATAATGCTCTGGCGTATATGTTTGAATGATGACTTCACCAGGTAGCTCATGTCTTCCAGCTCTACCACTCACCTGTGTTAACAACTGGAACGTTTTTTCGGAAGAACGAAAATCAGGCAAGTGCAGCATTGTATCTGCCGAAAGAACACCAACTAAGGTAATATTGGGAAAATCAAGCCCTTTGGCGATCATTTGTGTACCAAGTAAAATGTCAGCCTTCCCCTCCTCAAATTCAGTCAACAAGCGCTCATGTGCCCCTTTGCGGCTTGTTGTATCCACATCCATTCTAATCACTTTTGCTTCTGGAAGAATTTTCCCTAATTCTTCTTCTACTTTTTGTGTACCAGTTCCAAAATAGCGAATATGTTCGCTATTACATTCTGGGCATCTGGTCGGCACAGAAGCCTCATATCCGCAATAATGACACTTCATCTGCTGACTAAAGCGATGATATGTCAAGGATATATCACAATTAGGGCAATTTGCCACATAGCCACAATCACGACACATAACAAATGATGAGTGTCCGCGTTTATTTAAAAACAACACGATCTGTTCTTTTTTTTCAAGTCGCTCCTTTAAGCCCTCGATCAATGCTCTCGAAAACATAGAACGATTTCCGTCTCGGAGCTCTTCTCTCATGTCGACAATCTGCACGGAAGGAAGCGATTGATTATTCATCCGATTAGGCAATGTCAGCAGCTCGTAAACTCCCTTTTGCGCCCGGGCAAACGTTTCTAATGTTGGAGTTGCGCTTCCTAAAATAACGGGGCATTGATAATATTGCGACCGTTTAATAGCAACATCTCTAGCATGATAACGTGGATTGTCTTCCTGTTTATAACTTGTTTCGTGTTCCTCATCAATTATAATGATGCCTAAATTTTCAAATGGCGCAAAAATAGCTGAGCGCGCTCCGACGACGACCTTTACTTCTTTTCGCTCAATTCTGCGCCATTCATCATATTTTTCCCCTGATGATAACCCACTATGAAGAACTGCTACTTCATCACCAAAGCGACCTTTAAATCTTTTGACCATTTGCGGTGTTAAGGAAATCTCAGGAACTAGCACGATCGCTTCCTTCCCTTTCTCCAAAACCCGTTGAATGGATTGGAGGTAGATTTCCGTTTTTCCACTCCCAGTGACACCATATAATAAAAAAACCTGCTGACGTTCCTCTTCAACCGTTGCTATAATGGGAGAAATCGCTTTTTCTTGTTCCTTCGTCAAAGGAAAAGGCTTCGTTTTTGCAAATACGCGATCTTCGAACGGATCCCGATACACTTCCATTTCCTTTTCTTGCAAAATCCCTTTTTTTATAAGACTTTTAACCGTTGACGTCGAAACGTTGAAATAGGATAGAATTTCCCTAAGTTGAACAGGCTCATGCTTTTCAATAAAGAAATCAATGATTTTCCTCTGTTTTTCCGCAGTTACAACCAAGCTTGCTTTCGCCTGTTCAAGCGCCACTTTATCCAATAACGGTAAAAGATATTTTATCTTTTTCTTCTTCACACGTTCCTTCACTTCATATATAACTTCTATAGATCCATTGGCTGCTTCTCTTTGCAATATACTAAAAAAAGGAGCCGCATCGTTCCACAAAATCGTATCACTCTCTTGAAAAAGTGGCTGCAGTTTCGCTGGCAAGTGATCTAACGGGGCAATCCTCCTAATCTTTTTTTCATATTTTGCTTTCAAAGCGGCTGGAAGCATCACTTGAAATGCAGATATTTTGTAAGAAAGGGTCTCCTCTGTTAACCAATCACCAAGACTGAGCAGTTCCTGGTTTAACACAGGGGCCAGATCCATTGGCTCGACAATTTCCTTTAACTTCGTAAAAGCTGATTTTTCTTGCACTTCCACAACAAACCCTTGAAGCTTCCTCGGGCCAAAAGGAACGACAACGCGCATCCCAGGTTTAATCACACTTTCCAAGGCAGCTGGAATTTTGTAGTCAAAGGGACGATCCGTCTGCTTAGCTGGAACATCGACTATTACTTTAGCAATCATCTTTCGTCGCCACCTCTAAAATTTTAGCCGCCTCTACTAAAATTCTTCTAGCAACCTCCTGCTTTGACAGGATTGGAAGTTCTAAACTTGAACCGTCCTTCTTGTAAATGGTCACGATATTCGTGTCGGTAGCAAAACCCGCTCCCGGTTCCTTCACATTATTCGCAACGATCATATCCGCGTTTTTCTTTTTTAGCTTTGCCCGGGCATATTCCTCGACCCGATTGGTTTCCGCTGCGAAGCCGATGAGAATTTGATCCTTTTTCTCGTTTCCTAACTGCTGCAGGATATCCTTTGTTCTTTCCAATTCAAGCACTTCTGCCCCGTCTTTCTTTTTAACCTTATCATCGTAAGCTATTTTCGGCCGGTAATCAGCAACCGCAGCCGTTTTAATAACAATATCTGTTGAGCTATACTCTCCCATAACAGCATTGAACATATCCTCAGCACTCTCAACAGAGATAAACCGTACACCCTTGGGCACTTGCAGAGAAACAGGTCCAGAAATTAAGACTACTTCTGCCCCAAAACGAGCAGCTTCCTCTGCAATTGCATACCCCATTTTGCCGCTAGAATGGTTTGTAATATATCGAACTGGATCAATTTTTTCACGGGTTGGACCTGCTGTAACCACTATTTTTTTGCCACTTAAAATGGATGGCTGCGTCTGAAAAAAAACAGAGATTAACTCAACAATTTTTTCTGGTTCTTCTAATCGACCTTTGCCGACATAGCCGCAAGCTAAATAGCCTTCATTGGGTTCAATAAATTGATAACCAAAGCGATGAAGCGTTTCAATATTTTGTTGAACAGCAGGATGCTCATACATATGAACATTCATTGCAGGGGCTACCCACACTGGAGAAGTTGCCGCTAAAAGCGTTGTCGAAATCATATTATCAGCAATGCCGTTGGCTATTTTTCCGATAATATTCGCCGTTGCTGGGGCGATCAAAACCAAATCGGCCCAGTCTGCTAAATCAATATGAGCGATCACTTTAGAATCCTTTTCATCAAATGTATCTATATAAACATCATTTCTTGATAACGCTTGAAAGGTCAAAGGAGTAACAAACTTCGCCGCTGATTCACTAAGAATTACCTTCACTTCTGCACCAGCTTGCGTAAGCTTGCTCGTTAACGCAGCCGCTTTATAGACTGCTATTCCTCCCGTTACGCAAAGCAAAACTTTTTTTTCATTTAACATTTTTTCTTCCTCCGTCACATATCTCTTTCTTTCATTATGCAAGAATTGTCGTTTTATTGCATCTTTTAGCAATGATATTCCTTAAAAACCTGATTAGACGGTTGTTATTTGTCTCTCGAAGCAGTTTTCCATTGAAAAATGCCAAATTTAACAACATCATCTTGAAATAAAAAACAACCTATTTCTAGGTTGTTTTAGTTATTTTTCGTTTTCCCACCTTCAGATGAGTAAAACCGTCCGGCAAAATACTAGTTAGTAGCTGCCTCTTCTTGATCGACCATTCTAAATGTCAGCTGATCAGCATGAATTTCTTCTAACGCTTTGCCAACAGATTTATGAGAAACATATTTTGTTAAATATGGCTGGGCGTCCTGTTGTAGGCGACGAGCTCGTTTTGCCGCCACTGAAACCAATGAGTACTTAGAATCGATTTTTGTTAATAATGAGTCAATTGATGGGTATAGCATATTTAATTTACCTCCAACATTCTTTTATATTTGGGCTCAACCCGTTCTCTCCGGAGATGCTCAGCAATCACAATCGCTTTAATTTTCTCTACGGCATTCTCTACTTTATCATTTTCTACTACATAATCATATAAATGCATCATTTCAATTTCTTCTTTTGCCGCATTCATCCGGTTGTTGATCACTTCCTCAGACTCAGTTCCCCTCGTAACGATGCGTTTTTTCAACTCTGAAAGGCTGGGAGGGACAAGGAAGATAAAAAGACCATCAGGGAATTTTTCCCGAACCTGTTTCGCTCCTTCCACCTCTATTTCAAGGAAAACATCCTTTCCTTTATTTAAAGTTTCTTGAACGTAATCGACTGGTGTTCCATAATAATTGCCAACAAATTCTGCGTATTCAAGCAGTTTTCCCTGCTTAATAAGGGCCTCGAATTCTTCTCTTGTTTTGAAAAAATAATCGACACCATTGACTTCACCTTGTCTAGGTGCACGAGTTGTCATGGAGATGGAATACTCAAAAGCTGTATCCTCTTGCGAAAAAATTTCCTTTCTAACGGTACCTTTCCCGACTCCAGAGGGTCCAGATAAGACAATTAATAACCCCTTTTCTTGCATGAAACGTACCTACCCTTCATCCATAATTTCATCACGGTCATTCAGTCGGGCTGCAACCGTTTCAGGTTGAACCGCTGAAAGAATCACATGGTCACTATCCATCACAATAACAGCTCGAGTCCTTCTTCCATAAGTGGCATCAATGAGCACACCTCTGTCTCTTGCATCCTGAATAATCCTTTTAATCGGAGCTGATTCTGGACTAACTATCGAAATGATTCGGTTAGCAGAAACGATATTTCCAAAACCGATGTTAATTAATTTAATTGACATGCTTCCCCTCCATAATTCAGTTATTTATTTTTACCTTGCTAGCCTATTTCTAAACAAGGACTACTCTATATTTTGAACCTGCTCTTTCATTTTTTCGAGCAAGCTTTTCATCTCGACCACTTCCCTAGCAATGCTTGAATCATTTCCTTTTGAACCGATTGTATTAACCTCACGATTCATTTCTTGGAGGAGAAAATCCAATTTACGTCCAACTGGTTCAGCTAAACTCATGATTTTAAGAAATTGACTAATATGACTTGCTAATCTAGTCAATTCTTCATTAATGTCTGCCTTATCTGCAAAAATCGCGATTTCATTCACCATTCTATCCTCATCGATGACACCATTGGTGAACTCCTCCATCCTTTTATGCAATCTTTCTCGATAAAGCTGAACAACCTGCGGTGCATATTTTTTTAATAAAGTGGTTTTTTCGCTTAAAATATTTAGTTGATTATGTATATCATCTTCGAGAACTTTTCCTTCTACTATACGCATTTGCTTCAACTGTACAGCGGCATTTTCAATTGCATCAAGAACCAATTGTTCCAGTTCCGGATTTCCCTCATGCCCTTCTTCGATCGAAATCAAATCTTCACGCAGTAAAAGATCCCGTAGAGAAAATGAATCTTCCAGCTTAAACTTACTTTGAATCGCTTTAATTGATTGCACATATTTTTCAAGAAGGGGCCAATCTATCACCACATTGGAGGAAAGGTGTCCTGTACCTTCAACAGTCACAAATACTTCAATTCTTCCTCTTGTTACATGCTCGGCAATTTTTTTCTTTATTTTGTCCTCGATCACGTGTAGCTGCCTAGGCATTCGTATATTGAACTCTAGAAAACGATGATTAACAGCTTTTATTTCTACTGTCACAGAACATGTCTCGAGTTCCGCTTTACTTCGACCAAAGCCTGTCATACTAACGATCATAGCAACACACCCAATTTTTGATATTGAAAGGCGATATTAAACAATAAAGTTGATAAAAATTTGGGACTCATTCCGCAAAATCAAGCTTCTCATGCCTTCCCGTCAAGCTTTTAAAGCAATGACTTAACTGCAAACAACATCCTTACACAAAACCGATTAAACAATGCGCTTACAGTCTTCCCGAACTTCGCAAAAACAGTCCATTGAAAAAGGTAATAGAGCGATTGCCCTATTACCTATTGGATTATAACATAGTTTACTTTCTTTTTCTTGCCAAAAATGTTCCCGCCAGTAAAAAAGTTGGTGCAGCAGCTAAACCAAAAATCATGAGCCAATCCTTAGCGAGGATCGAAACCGTATGGAAAATTGGCTGTAATGGTGGATAATAAATAACGACAAACATTAAGACAACAGAGGAGATAACCGCCCATACTAAATACATATTTCCAAATGGATTTCGAGCAAAAATCGATTTTTCACTACGGCAATCAAATACATGGATTAATTGTGCCATCACCAATGTGGCAAAAGCCACCGTTTGTGCATACGCTAAATGATCTGGGTTATGATTTAATGCAATCATAAAAGCAATCAATGTCGCAATGCCGATTAAAAACCCTCGCGAAATGACTTTCCAGCCTAGACCCCTAGCAAAAATCCCTTCTTTCGGATTTCGCGGACTTCTTTTCATCACATCGCCTTCCGGTTGATCAAGACCTAAAGCCATTGCCGGTAAACCATCCGTCACGAGATTCACCCAAAGAATCTGGATCGGGACAAGCGGCAGAGGCAGTGCCAATAACATCGCAAACAGCATTACAAGAATTTCACCAACATTTGAAGCCAATAAATAACGAATAAATTTTCGAACATTTTCATAAATATTGCGTCCTTCTTTAATAGCAGTTTTAATAGTGGCAAAATTATCATCCAGTAAAACTAAAGCAGACGCTTCCTTGGCCACATCTGTACCTGTAATTCCCATCGCCACTCCAATATCAGCAGTCTTAATCGCAGGTGCATCATTAACTCCATCACCTGTCATCGCTACTATATGACCACGATCTTGGAAAGCACGGACAATTTTCAGCTTATGCTCAGGTGAAACACGGGCAAAAACTGCCACATCATCGACTACTTCTTCTAACTCGTCGACAGACATCTTCGATAATGCATTCCCGTCTAAAACGCGCTTATTTTTGGTAAGGATTCCCAATTGAGTAGCGATTGCCTTTGCCGTGATCAAATGATCGCCTGTGATCATGACGGTTTTAATTCCGGCTTCCTTACACTCTTTAACCGCTTGTTTAACTTCAGGTCTTGGCGGGTCGATCATCCCCTGCAACCCAATAAAAATCAAATCTTTCTCCGCTTCTTTTTCATCAAGGATCAGTGTTTTGGCTGGTACTTCTTTAAAACCGATCGCAATTGTCCGAAGCGCTTTTGATGCTAATTCATTAATTGCCGTTTGGACATCATTTTTTCGATCCACTGAAAAATTCTGACGCTTCCCATCCCAGAGGATCGATTCGCTAATCCCGATCATCACATCGGGGGCACCTTTTGTTACAATAAACTGACGTCCACTTTGATCTTTGACAATGATCGACATTAGCTTTCTCGTAGAATCAAATGGAAACTCCTGCACAATTTGATATTGCTGTAATAGACCTTCGCGCTTGTATCCTGCTTTCATTGCTGCTACAAGGAGAGCCCCTTCCGTTGGGTCGCCATCGACAATATAGTCATTCTTTGCTTTTTCTTTTAAAACAGCATGATTACAGAGCATACCAAACATGAGCATTTGTTGTACTGATTTTTCTCGATTGACATCGACCGGCCTCTCATGCTCCCCCCGATAGAAGCTGCCGTAAGGATTATAACCGACACCATCTACTCTCCAGGTAATTCCACCGCTCCATAGATGGGTAACGGTCATTTTGTTTTGCGTCATCGTTCCTGTTTTATCGGAACAAATGACGGAAGCACAGCCTAAAGTTTCCACTGCAGGCAGCTTTCGAACAATCGCATTTTTCTTAATCATTCTTTGAACCCCAAGTGAAAGGGCAACTGTCACAATCGCCGGAAGACCCTCAGGAATCGCTGCTACTGCTAGCGAAACTCCCGCCAAGAACATCGTATACAAATCGTTTCCTTGGATGACGCCAACAAATACGACCAAAATTGTCAACAAAATAGCGACAATAATTAATATTTTTCCAAGTTGCTGCAGTTTTCTCTGCAATGGTGTGATCATCGTCTCTGCATTTTGCAATAGATCAGCAATTTGCCCCATTGCCGTCTTCATGCCAGTGCCGACGACAACACCAATTCCTGAGCCTCTTGTCACCATTGTCCCCATAAAGGCCATATTTTCCATATCGCCCATTCCAATATTGTCTTTCTCAAGAGGTTCAGTTGTTTTCGCGACCGGAAGAGATTCTCCTGTTAAGGCAGATTCTTCAATCTCCAAACTTTTTGATTCTATTACTCTTACATCTGCACCAATTCGGTCCCCTGACGAAAATTTAACAACATCTCCCGGAACAAGTTCCTTTGATGGGATCTTCTCCCATTCACCTTCTCTCATGACCATTACACTTGGAGCAGACAGTTCTTTTAACGCTTGTAATGATTTCTCCGCCTTTCTCTCCTGGAAAAAACCTAGAAACCCGTTTAAAATGATAATCGCGATGATTGCAATCGCATCGATATATTCTCCCAATAATCCGGAAATTAGAACTGCCCCTAATAATACAAGAACCATGAAATCTTTAAATTGGCTAAAAAACAATAGTAGTGCTGACTGCTTTTCACCTTCATCCAATTCATTATACCCATGCTGCTTTACTCTCTTCTTAGCATCACTGTTTGTTAACCCGTTAGAAAAGTCGGTATTCAAGACCTTTTCAATATCTTGTCCTTTCATCCCATGGAACTTCATCCGACCATTTCACTCCTCCTTCAGCGTCGTAAAAACTTTCTAACCACTGCTTGTATTTTGTGATAGAATGCAAACTCACTCTAAAGAAAGCTTATTCAGACTCGTCCCAAAAAATGATCTAAATTTATAACAAAGTGAAATTATCGAATATTATATTTACTGAGAAAGCTAAATAGGGAAGAAACAAGGAAATAGAGAGAGCAAATCTAAAAAAAGAATGTGGATTATTGCCGCAGTCATATTATCTTTTATCCTGTGCTTTCTTGTCATAAGAAAGCTTTATGGGATGTCAATAGTAACGATTAAAAGAAAATGGATATTCAGCAAATCGACCATTTTTCACGGCGCAAAAGATACAGAACGTCACTTCCTTAAATTCGAATGATGCTTTAACCTTTGACGCAGCAAGAAACGATTCTGTTATTCTATTATCAATGATCAGTGAACCTACAAGCACATACGTGTGGACTTCTAACGTTATGATTCGTTTTTTCCGCAAAAGTAGGCTATGATAAAGGTGAGATTTTAGAAAGAAGAGGATGTTCAATATGTCATTTGACGGTCTATTTACAAGAGCGATTACAAAAGAATTTTCTTCCCTATTAAAAGGCGGAAGAATCAATAAAATACATCAACCCTTTAAAAATGAAATCGTGCTAATCATACGCGCAAACGGAAAGAATCATAAACTGCTTATTTCCGTTCATCCAAGCTATGCGAGAGCACAATTAACAAATGAAAGCTATGAAAACCCAAATGAACCTCCAATGTTTTGTATGCTTTTGAGAAAACATCTTGAAGGCTTCATTTTAGAGGATATCCATCAAGTAAGCATGGATCGAATTATTGTCTTTGACGTAAAAGGGCGAAATGAGATTGGAGATATTTCTTCAAAGCAATTAATTGTCGAGATTATGGGGCGGCATAGCAATATTATTTTAGTCGATAAGACAAGAAATATGATTCTAGATAGCATCAAGCATATTTCCTATGCGGTAAACAGCCATCGAGCAATTATGCCAGGGCAAGAATATATCGCTCCTCCTATCCAAAACAAGGAAAACCCATTGGAAGCAACCGAAGATTCTTTATTAAGAAAATTAGACTTTAATGCTGGTAAATTGGACAATCAGATTGTTAAGCATTTTGCAGGAGTTTCCCCTCTTCTTGCAAAAGAGATAGTGTTTCAGGCGGGAATTGCTAATAGAGTGACGATACCAAAAGCGTTCGTAGAAGTGTTACGAAAAATGAAGGAGCATCGCTATGAGCCAGCGATTACGATGAAGGATAAGAAAGAATCCTATTACCTCTTACCATTGGAACACCTAAATGGAGAAAGTAAGCGATATGACTCGCTCAGCGAACTTCTTGACCGCTATTATTTTGGCAAAGCGGAGCGGGACAGGGTAAAACAGCAATCCACTGATTTAGAACGGTTCATTTTAAATGAAAAAGATAAAAATGAAAAGAAAATCAAAAAGCTTCAAGCAACGATCAATGAAGCAAAGAATGCGAGCCAGTATCAGCTTTATGGTGAATTATTGACTGCCAATCTTTATGCACTTGAAAAAGGAATGAAGGAAATCGAAGTTAGTAATTATTATGATGAGAATGGTGGAATCATTACAATTCCTTTGAATCCACAAAAGACTCCTTCAGAAAATGCACAAAGATATTTCACGAGGTATCAGAAAGCAAAAACGGCGCTCGTCATGGCGAGTGAACAATTGCAGAAAGCAAAAGAAGAAGTTGCCTATTTCGAGTCACTTTTACAGCAAGTCGAGACCGCCTCAACAAAGGATATCTCTGAAATCCGGGAAGAACTGATTGAGGGTGGCTACTTACGAGATCGACAAAAGAAAGGCAACAAGAATCATAAAAATACTAAGCCTATGCTGGAAAAATACACGGCAACAGATGGAACGGAAATTCTTGTCGGCAAAAATAACAAACAGAATGACTATTTAACAAATAAAGTTGCCGGCAAGGATGAAATTTGGCTTCACACGAAGGATATCCCTGGCTCCCATGTGGTCATTCGAAGTACGAACCCTTCTGAAGAGTCAATTCTTGAAGCGGCTCAGCTCGCAGCCTATTTTAGTAAAGCACGAAGCTCCAGTTCCGTACCCGTTGACTTTACGCAAATTCGTCATGTCAAAAAACCAAGCGGAGCAAAGCCTGGATATGTCATTTATGAAAATCAACAAACCGTATACGTGACACCTGAGGAAGATACCGTTTTAAAATTAAAAAATTAAATTTAGCCAAAAAGTCAAAGGTCATGACTTTTTGGCTATGTCTTTATGGAAAGCTTGTTTTCCTCCTTTAAGCTTCCTAGTGATGCATGTTTACAATAAACATGTAAAATAATAAGCTCAAAGCTGATTGAAATGCCTTTCAAATCATTTAAAGTTTAGGCTTTGTTAAATAGAATTGTTGATAAAACATTATATAACATGATTTTACTACCATGACAAAATGCTTGGTAAGAGGAGTTAAGCTATGATACGTGCTGTTCTCGTAGATGATGAAGAATTAGCCTTAATATCTTTAAAAAACTTATTAAAAGACTTTCCTGAAGTAAAAGTGGTCAATACATTTACTGACGATAAAACACTCCAGTCTTATTTAAAAAAAGAGACTGTTGATGTTGCATTTTTAGATATCGAAATGGGAATATTAAATGGTTTGAATTTGGCTGAAATCATTTTATCGATTCAGCCAAATATTCATATCGTTTTCATAACCGCCCATTCTGAATACGCGGTTCAAGCATTTGATTTAGATTCAATTGACTACTTGTTAAAACCCGTATCACCAAACCGGCTTAAAAAAACAATTTCCAGGGTTATGGAAAGGTTGCAAATCTCTGAAAATTCGTTTAGCGAAATAGATGAAAGGAGCCCATTAGTGATAAAATGCTTCTTTGAATTTCAGGTCTTTAAAAATAATCAACCGCTGAACTTTAAAACGAGTAAAGTGAAGGAGCTTTTTGCGTATTTATTTACTCATATTAATTCGTACATCCATCGAGATCTATTAATTGAAAATTTATGGCCTGAGCAGGAATTCAAGAAAGCAAAGATCAATCTTCACACCTGTGTATCTCATCTGCGCAAAATGTTAACCCAGTTAGGCTATCAAAATGGCATTTTATTCTCTGATCAATGTTATTCTCTTTGCATTGATAATTTTGACTGTGATGCTTTCTATTTTCACCAAATTGCCTCAAAATATAATAAAGTCGACAGCACAAATATTAATAACATTAAAGAAGCCATCCAACTTTATACAGGTGGTTATCTCGAAATGAACGGCTATGAATGGGCAAATGAAAAAACAGTAGAATACCATAGACTCATGACTTCTTTATTAACAAAAACGATCGATTATTTTAAAACAGCAGACACGATCGAAGCGCTCTCATACCTTCAGCTCTATTTAAAACTAAATCCATATTCAGATGAGATTGTCAATCAAACGATGGAATTGCTTATCTCAATGGGGAATCGCGCAGAAGCAATCAGGATCTATCAAAACTATCGCAAGTTATTAAACGATGAATTAGGAATAGAGCCTAATGAAACGCTTTCTCTTTTATATAAATCACTTATAAATCTTTAAAATGGACGTTCCAAATTTGGAACGTCCTAAGTTAACGAGTTCGTTCATTCTATTTCTTTCTAATACCGGAAATTAATGTTTCTCAAATACTTCCTTCACAATATAGTAAGATTGCTTTAATCTTTCTTTATAATTGGGCATATCCCAATTTTCCCAACTATAACCTTTCATTTCTCCTAACTGTTGTCCTTCAACTGAAGGGAAAGCATCTGTGACTCTTCCCTCCTTATCGACCATCATCACTCCTGCAAAGATTTCCTTGATAAACTTACTAGCCGACACCCCATCGGCATATAAATCTCCAATAAATTCCTTCTGACTAGGGTCCTTCGCTTGAAGTAATAACCATGGAATTCTCATTTCTACCACACCGTTTTCACTAATGTAATAATCTGCTAAAGAGTCGTAATCCTCTGCTTCTGGATTCCCGTTTCCTTGTCTTAATTTGCCTGTTTCATAAGACGCAAAAGGTAAGGTCTTCTTTTGCTGAGGCAAATACAATTCTCTATTTAAGGCGTAGTGAATAGGAGAAAAAAACCCAGTATTTTTCTCTGATTGTGCTGCTTTTGCATCGATGAGATTTAAATGCTTGCTATAGAAATAACGGAAAAAATCATAGTATTGATCCACTCGGATACTCGATTCATGCTCATCCAAATTAATGTAGAAATCAATGCCATTTTTAAAGGAAAGGCTGCTGAACTGAGCAATATGATGATTTCCCTGATTTGGTACGACATCTAATAAAATTACTGGATGCCCGCTCCCTACTTTATTTATATCCAAACGAATATATAAATATCGTTCATCGTGATCAACATACATTGCTTTTAATTGTCCATCTTGTTTTTCGTAAATAGGTGCCGTTTTCCAATCTTCCGTTACTCCATCAACTTGAATTTTATGTGTATCAAAACTTAACAAACCAAATTGTTGTTCGTTTGTTTGGGCATTCGACCAATATGGACGTCGATCAGGATTGTCATAATCCATCGTGTTCCACGTTCTTTTAAACCATTCATCCTGCCAAGTAAATACAAGTCCTCCTAAAAGTTCCTCAGCGACAATGTCTTCATATAAATGGCTTGTAATTTCACCCTGTTCTTTCTCAGATAAAAATCCCTGATTCCAGCCAAAGGGATTTTCATGGGTTAATCCTCTTGAACTCGGAACACCAAATTCTGCAACTAAAATAGGAATTCGATGGGCATCATGCAGTTCAGATAAATATGCAGCATAGCTATTAAATTCACCACGATGATCGACATAGGTTTGATATGACTCCTCAAAATTAAAAAAGTCTGGATAATACGGATAAATATGATATGACGCAAATTGCTTCGTCAAATTCATTTCATTTTTGGTATAAATAACATTCGGATTGACCCCGACTAAATCTTCTTGTTCGTTTGGCTCTGCAGGATGCTCCAAAATATCTGTTGTCACCCAGTTTGTAAAGCTTACCGGTCTTATCGCTTGATAGTGCTTAATCTCATAATCAACAAGAAATTCCAATTGTTTCGCAAGCCAATGTTCGAAAGGCTTTGCATCCTTGGTCTCAAAATATTGTCCATTAAAGTCACCAATTGAGGTGTATTCTTCATTCATATTTAAAACCATATACGGGTACCACTCAATCCCAATAACCCACCCGATAACATATTCTGAAATATCTGAGCGGTATATCCCTGAAGCGTGCCCTGCTTCAGGCTGTACGTTGTTATTTCCATGGACAACGTCAACAATTTTCTTCATCTCATGTTGGAATTCTTGAAGAATATCCTTATCAAAAACATCGAGTGATTCCTCTATCTTTTCTTCATTCATCCATACACCGTGGAATACGTAAATTTTCTCTTCGTGAGACTCATTATACCGCTTTAATGCATCATAGAAACCTGGTGGATGAAGGGTATACACCCTTATGGCATTTGCATTCATTTCGCCAATTTGCTCAAACCAGCGGTAATATTCCTCTTCTGTAATAGCAGCCTCTCCAGGGAAATATCCAGGTTTCCCCATCCCTAAATTTACTCCCTTAATTCTCATACGAACCCATTCATTATCCTTAAGTATTTCAAAGGAATTATTTTCGATACGAGCGCCATAATTCAATTTATCTGTATCAATATCAACAACACTATTATCTTTTTTTCTATTACTCTCAAAACTTTCAAGAATACTTGTCATCATTGGTACATAAGTTTTCCAATAAAATGCTGCATCAGAAAACGTATTTAAAACACTGTATGCTCCTTGTAATCCTTTCATTTGATAAAAAGAGGGTACATGCTCAATATCATTATAATCACCGGCAAAATAATATGTTGTTGCTGAACCGTATCCATTCTTTAATACTGCAGCGAATTCCGTTGGGATTTCATTTTCATTCAGAAGTTCCATCCCTGCTTCAGTAAGGCTCCACTCATATTCCGCTAGTACTTCCGATCCAGACTTGGCTGTTACGATATCAAACCAATATTCATAATTTGGGCTTTTTGTTAATCCAAATTGTTTAGAGCCCTGATCTGTGAAACGGATAGAAATCCCCTTATCCTTTAAATGTTTATTGTTTTCCAATACCACAACCTGATAATTGATATCGTTAACTAATATAAAGCCTTCTCCTTCATATCTCCATGAATCCCCAAATTCGTCTACTATCCATTGCGGGATCTCCTTGTTCTTTGCGGGGTTTAGCTCTTGAAAATATCGTCCAGTCCAACCGGACCAATTCAAGCCTAGAAAGTCTGCAACTTTCTTCCTAACTTCTTCATTTGTTGGGGAAGCGAAAGTGTTATACTCGGCAACCAATAGGCTTTTTTCATTTTGGCTTAAGCGATTTACGATGGCACCCCACTCCTCTTCAGTCAAACCGCCATGTATTTTTTCAGAACGAGCTCCTCTTCGATCTTGTTCATACCAAGGAAGATCCTGCTCATACACTCCGTAAGTATCGGCTATATATATCACATCATAGTTCGAATAGTCATTTGGAAGTTTGGATACTTTGTAGCTCTTTTGTTTATCATCTGGAATGAAACCGTAATAGTCATTAACAAGAGAATATGGACTTTTGTCTTTTTTTGAATACTTTAAATGATTCAGCAACCATATAATTCCTTTATGCTCACGATATGTTTCATTTGGAACCGTTTTATCAATCACTGCAATCGACAACTGTTTATCATCCTCTAGAAACCATAAAAAAATCGGCAACACCATGATTACTAGAAAACAAAAAACGGTAATAAGAAACTTTCTCATGCTTATATCCCTTTCTTCGAGAGGCCAACCCGGTTCATACTGCCCCAGTCTTTTCTTTTCAATAAAACCTGTATAAATCCCTCACATCTCCAAATAAGCGTGAGTGGTCTATACCAAAAAATTTCTGTTAGTGACATGAGCATTAGCACAAAGACCTCCCTTATTTTTGGGTAAGTGTTCATAGCCCATGCCTCTAGCAAAATGGAAGCAACAGAAAATACTGTTCCGTATATGACAAATAAAAGGATTAGTAATAACGAAAATTCGTAATAGATGTCCCCCATAAAAAAAGCGATAATCACATATATATAGCCTCCCAGTTCAATAAGAGGTCCTAAGCATTCAACGATCCAAAAAAGTGGAAATGAAATCAACCCAATTCGACCATATTTAAAATTGAATGACATCTTTCTATGCTTTGTCATACTTTCAATCAGACCTTGATGCCATCTTCGTCTCTGCTGTCGTAGCACTGATAGGCTTTCCGGCGCTTCCGTCCAGCAAACCGGATCTGGAACAAACTCGATCCTCTTATTGATCTTATTTTCTTTTAGATACCGGTGAAGCTTAACGACCAATTCCATGTCTTCTCCAATCATGTGGTTTGAATATCCTCCGACTTCCACCACATGTTTCTTTGAAAAGACGCTAAACGCTCCCGATATGATCAATATTAAATTAAATGTACTTAATGCCATTCTCCCCATTAAAAATGCTCGCATATACTCGACGACTTGCATAACAACTAGATAATTTTTTGACAACTTCGTTTGAAAAACAGTACCCATTTGAACTTGCGTACCGTTGGCAATCCGTACATTGCCACCAGCTCCAATCACATCGCCATTTCCCAGAATAATAGGCTTCATCACTCTTAATAGAGATTTTTCATCTAAGATGGAATCTCCATCTACTGAACAAAAATAAGGATAGTTAGAAAAATTAATCCCGACATTTAATGCATCAGCTTTGCCCCCATTCTCTTTTTCTACTAACCAGAGGTGGGGAAAGATTTCCGAATGATAAATATTTTTAATCGGTTTTGTTGGGATTTGCTCACGAATAATTTCATCAACTTTGACCATCTTAAATTCTTTTATTACCTCTTGCTGAGTACCATCTGTTGAACCGTCATTGACTATGATGAGTTCAGTTTGAGGATAGCGGAGACTCAACAAAGAGTGAATACTATTTATTATCCCTACTTCCTCATTAAACGCAGGGACAATGATGGAAATAGGTTTCGAAAAAAACAAATCGATATAGCCTTCATCTATATCCTGCTTCTCCAACTTGTACTGACGTCTTAGCTGAAAAAACGCAAATAGGAGCATGATGCCGTAGGAGATGACCACTACCAGCATATAAACAAGAATTAAGCCCCCGAAAAAAAGCATCACAAATTCCCAAATCTTAAAAAAACTCATTTCCTAACTTTCCTTTCCAAGCACTTGATTTGCCATTTCAATTGCATATCGATCATTAGAACTATTTATATAGCTTTGCAGAACTATCTTTCCATCCTTGTTACGCCCAATGGATTTTGCCGCTTGTGTTCGGACCCACCAATTTTCATCTTCGAGTAATTCTTGCAAATAAGATGAAGTAATCGATATTGGCAAAGCACCCAATAATTTGGCCATCATTAGCCGTTCTTCCCATATTTGAGAAGTAATAAAAGGCAAATATTTATCTAAGTCTGTGATAATGCCAATTTCAAAAATTGCTTTAAGTGTACGAATTCTAATTTCAGCATCATCATTGTGAAGACATGATTCCAAAAAAGATAAATATTGCGGTTCCCTCTTTACTCCCAAAATATCAATTAAAGAATATTGGCATTCCAAAGGCAAGTCATCCATTCTCACAATCAATTGTTCTAAAACTGTTGGATCAAGCCTATATAGAACCTTTTTATATTCATATTCTGTAAGTGTGGTAGGACACTGCAAAAGCTTTGTTATAAAAACCTCTTTATGGCAGATTGAGTATATTTTTAATAATTGTACTTGTTCTTGAAGTGTCAATTTCTTTATTTCAAGCTGTTCACACTCTTCCACCAGTTCGTCCATTTGAAAATCGAATATGTGATAAAGTGCATTCATTCTAGTACTCCATCTATGGCTTCTTATACGACTTCTATAATATTCCTTTAAATAGTTATTAGAAAAAAGTTTAATTTTTGCTAAGATTTCAGAATCGGAAATATTATATAAATATGAAGAAAATATTTCTTCCACAGCTTTTACTTCACTCTCATTATTAGGGATTAGTGTGGAGCTAGGCTCTCTATCTTCAATTAAATACGAATACCATTCCTTCTGTTTTGTCTCAATGTACTTCATCTTTTTTTATTTCTAGAAACTTCCAATCCCCTTTTTAACATTAAATATGCGATGACTACAAGTAGGAGAGCAAACATTAGAACAGTGATTGTCAGTAATATGCGAATTGAAAGTTCAATCATAGCCATAACCTTTCTATCGTTCTTCTTAACTTTCCTTCAAACAGTCTTAAATTAAAGGGTTTCATTAAATATTCATCAACCCCTTGCTTATAAGCGAAAATCATCTCTTCCTCAGATTTCCTTTTGGTCATCATATAGATGATAAATTTTTTATTATTCGGTAATTTTCTTATTGTATGCAAAACCTCAAGTCCGTTTTTTCTCGGCAATATATCATTCATGATAATAATATGGGTATGCGCTGAGCGGAACCATTCTGAGTTTAGAAAGTCATAACCATCTTGAAATCCTTTTATCTCTAGTTGAAAAGGGTTAACTGAAATGTTTTCGATTGAGGTTATGAGAATAGAGCGAAACAAATCATCCTCGTCTAACACACTGATTCTTATTATTTCCAAATCCTTTTTCTTAAAAGAAGTAATTCTTTCAATTCCCCAAGGTCGATTTTTCACCGACTCCTCTAACCTTTCTTGTCCTTGTTGTAATAATTCTTCGAAAGAAACATCTTGATTATTGACTTCAGCTATACTTGCAGTCATTCCAAGAGAGTTCATTTGAAAATGCTCTTTTGTTTGAAGAAGAGAGTATATTCTTTTGAGGAAAGCTTCAGCTTCCTCCTCCCCACTTTCTGAAAGGATTAAAAACCAAGTTAATTCACGATTTAATTTTGACACTAAGTCCGTTTGGCGAATGTTTTTTAATAGAAACTGAGACAACTCCGTTTCTAATTGTTCTACATCTTCTGCAGTAAAGTCCTTATCTCTACAAACGGTTAAAAACACTCCTGTAATGGGAATTCTTGAGCGTACAACCCCTGCTTTTAAAACATTAAAGAAGACCTTCATTTGTTTTTTGTTCAATAAGAATTCTTCCTGAGTGAATTCAATTTCATCTCTCGTCGAAATACTCATGCTTATCACTCCAATGAATAATGTTTGACTGGTTTCTTTTATTCATGCCTTTATTTTCAAAAAAGCTAATTATTGTTTCTTTTGAAATACTCTCTTACTGCCCAACCTCATCAACCTATTTTTAGCAGAAAACTCTTAACAAACTCTTAAATTTATCATTTATGAATGAATATTACGTTTTTCATTGCATGAGGAGCAACAAAAATAGGAGAAAGCAAACAAAACGAAAAAAAGACACAAACCTAAATAAGTTTAAGGTCTGTGCATTTAACTTGATGACCAGTGAGGCAGTCATCACCTTTTTAGACTATATTAACATTAAATATAGCTATTACTTATTAATAAGTCCAGATCTAATCTTTGCCTTTTCATATCACTCTAACTGCTTTTTTGTTTTCAAAAGTCAAAAAAAGGGACATTCCCTTTAAGAACGCCCTTATACAAATAAAAACATGAAAAAATTGGTATCACCCTGAACCAACAATGGTTCAGGTTCTATCTGAAAAAATAACTTAATACATTCTTGACCAGCCTTTTTTAATTGACAAGCTTCTCCCACTCAGAAGGTTCCTTTTTCCACTCTGTTAAATTCTTTAAATCTTTTTCTTGAATATAGCCTTTTGCCTCTGCTACTTCAATTAAACTAGAAAAATCAGACAGTGAATAAGCATTGACTCCCGCATCGACAAGTTTTTCTCTGCCTTTCTCTAATTCATAGGTAAAAATGGAAACAGCGCCCAACACTTCACAACCGGCTTCCCTTAATGCAGCAACTGCTGTTATGACACTACCTCCAGTAGAAATGAGGTCTTCTACAACCACTACTTTTTGCCCTTTCAACGCTTTTCCTTCTATTTGCTTCCCCTTACCATGCCCCTTTGCTTTTGAACGGACATAGCACATCGGTAAATCAAGCAGATCACTTACCCAAGCTGCATGCGGTATTCCAGCAGTAGCCGTTCCCGCTATAAGCTCAGCATCTGGGAATTTTTCTACTATCAAGTCCTTTAAACCATTCGCAATTTCCTTACGAATATGCGGGTAAGAAAGCGTTAAGCGGTTGTCACAGTAAATCGGTGACCGTAATCCGGACGACCAAGTGAACGGTTCGTCCGGCCTCAAAGCTACTGCCCCTATTTCTAATAATCTCGCAGCGATGACATTCTTCATATGCGCACACCCTCCCATGCCTGTTTATATGCTTGATAGCTTGCGTACGGATTTTCTGCTTTTGTAATACCACGTCCAACTACGATTGCCGATACACCGGCTTCTCTTGCTTCATCTGGTGTCGCTACTCTTTTTTGATCCTGAACAAGATCGGAGTTTAAGCGGATTCCAGGTGTCACCGTTAGAAACTCTTTTCCTAAATGGTGGTGAATTATTTTTACTTCATGGGATGAACAAACAACCCCATCAATTCCCGCTTCCTGTGCAATTAAAGAATAATGGAGAACCGATTCCTGAAGAGTTGCTTCGATCAGTTGTTCACTTCTCATTTGCTGTTCGGAAGTACTTGTCAATTGGGTCACAGCGATACAGGAGGGTCTTACCTCTCCAGCCTTTGTTCCAGCTTCAAGTCCTTCAAGTGCAGCCATCATCATGTCTTTTCCCCCTGCCGCATGAACATTGACAAGGTCACAGCCTAACTTCGCTAAGCCTTTCATCGCACTGTATACCGTGTTGGGGATATCATGCAATTTCAAATCGAGAAAAATTTGATGCTCTTTATCCTTTATTTCTTGAATAATTTGAGGACCTTCCTGATAAAAAAGCTCCATACCAACCTTTACAAAGAGCCTTTCATCTCGAAATTGATCTATAAATTGGAATACCTCATTCTTATTTGAAAAATCAAGGGCAACGATCAGTGGATGGTTCAAATTAATTCCAGCTCCTTCCCGTACATTCAGAAATATGGTCAAATCCAAGTTGATCGAGTAATTCTGGTAAGTCTTTAATGATTTTTGGACAAACGAAAGGGTCGACAAAGTTAGCAGTTCCGACAGCAATAGCACTTGCCCCTGCATAGAAAAATTCAATGACATCCTCCGCTGATTCAATGCCACCCATTCCAATGATCGGAATGTTCACTTGTTGGCTTACATCGTGAATCATACGGATTGCAACAGGTTTAATCGCTGGGCCTGATAATCCACCCGTTTTATTCGCTAAAATCGGTTTAGCGGTTTTCAAATCAAGCCTCATACCGAGGAGTGTGTTAATCATCGTGAGTCCGTCAGCCCCACCGTCTTCCACTGCTTTTGCCATCTCGACAATATTGGTAACATTGGGAGAAAGCTTTACATATACCGGAACCACCGATACTTCTTTTACTTTTTTTGTTAAACTTTTGGCTACTTCCGGAATCGTACCAAAGGCAATACCACCTGTTTTCACATTCGGACAGGAGATATTTAATTCAAGGGCTTGAACATTTGCTGCAGTGGAAATTCGCTTAGCAACTTCCACATAATCTTCTTCAGTAGATCCTGCAACATTGGCGATAATGGGGACATCAAACTGTTCTAGCCATGGCAGCTCATTATTCATGACTCCATCAATGCCTGGATTTTGCAAACCAATCGCATTTAACATTCCTGCTGCTGTTTCAGCAACCCGAGGTGTTGGGTTGCCAAAGCGTGGTTCAACTGTCGTGGCTTTAATCATAATCGCGCCTAAATCGTTTAAATTATATAAACCACCAAATTCTCTCCCAAAACCAAAGCATCCGGAAGCAGGCATGACCGGATTTTTTAAGTTTAAGCCTGGTAACTGGGTTTCTAATCGATTCATAGCACGACCTCCCCAGCTTTAAACACAGGTCCATCCGTACATACCTTTTTATAGGAAAATCCGAACGGGTCGTCAGCGGTATGGCATACGCAAGCAAAACAGGCTCCAATTCCACAACCCATTCTTTCCTCTAAGGATACATACACTTTTTTATGTGTTGCATACCCGGCTTCTACTGCCTTTAACATGGCCGTTGGTCCGCAAGAATAAATGGTATCAAAGCTTAACTCATTCATGACATCCGTTACAAAGCCTTTTGTACCGTGAGAACCATCGACGGTCGTTACATAGGTTGATCCAAAACTTTTAAATTTATCTTCATAGAACACCGCTGCATGGTTTTGAAAACCAAGGACATGTTTGACATTTACCCCTTTTTTCACAAGCTGCTTGGATAGCTCGTATAATGGAGGTACTCCAATCCCCCCTCCGACAAGTACAGCCGTCTCTCCCGCCTTCGTTTCCTCAATTGGAAATCCATGTCCCAATGGGCCAAGAATATCGACTGTTTCAGAGGTCTTTTTTGAAGACAAAATGGCAGTTCCTCGGCCATCTTTTCGGTAAATCAATGTAAATTCCTGATTTTCCTTGTTGACGTGTGCGATACTGAGCGGTCTACGAAGCAATGGGGCATAACCTGATGCCACCTTTACATGAACAAATTGACCTGGCTCATTCATTTTAGAGGTGAGCTCACCATGAAGGATGAGCTCATAAATGTTTTCAGCTATTTCTCTCTGTGAAACGATGGAACAATGCTCATTAACTATCACAGTAAAACCGCCTCTCGTGCTTTCGTTTGTTGCCCCATTGGTTCTGCCGCGAAAGTCATCGATTCAAGGACGCGAAGCATCGCCTCTGCCGTATCGAGTGACGTGAAGCACGGAATCCCATTTTCAACGGTCTCTCGACGGATTCTAAAGCCATCACGAGCCGGCTGTTTTCCTTTCGTTAAGGTGTTAATCACCAATTGCGCATTGCCATTGCGAATGACATCCAGTAGATCTGGACCATTTGTGCCAATTTTATCAACTACTTTCACTTCAATTCCTGCCGTTTGCAAAAATTCAGCCGTGCCACTCGTCGCCATTAATTGAAAGCCGATGGAAGCAAATCTTCTGGCAATTTGAAGCGATTCTTCTTTATCTTTGTCCGCCACCGTCATCAGGACATTACCGTGCGATTGAATTTTCATCCCTGATGCGACTAGACCTTTATACAATGCTTTTTCAAGGGTAATATCTTTGCCCATAACCTCCCCAGTTGATTTCATTTCTGGCCCTAATGTGATATCAACTCTTCTCAGCTTGGCAAAAGAGAATACAGGTACTTTCACATATACGCCTGATTGCGCTGGTACAAGTCCTGATTCATAACCTTGTTCTTTTAAAGTTTGACCAAGAATTACTTTGGTTGCAATGTTTGCCATAGGTACCTTCGTAATTTTACTTAAAAACGGAACGGTTCGGCTTGAACGAGGATTGACTTCAATAACGAATACTTCCCCTTTTGAGATTACGTACTGAATATTCAAAAGCCCAATAATTCCTAAACCTTTTGCTAATTTTTTCGTATAGTCAACTAGTGTTTTTTTAATTTCTTGCGTTAAGCTTTGTGGTGGATAAACGGCAATCGAATCTCCTGAGTGAACTCCAGCTCTTTCAATATGCTCCATAATTCCTGGAATCAAAACCGTTTCTCCATCACAAATGGCATCAATCTCAATTTCTTTTCCCGTTAAATAGCGGTCAATGAGAACAGGGTGCTCCGGATTGATTTTGACAGCATTTTTCATATAGTGTAAAAGTTCTTCCTCATGATAGACGATTTCCATCGCCCGTCCTCCAAGGACATAAGAAGGTCGAACTAACACTGGATAGCCGATGCTAGCAGCAATTTTCACTGCTTCTTCGGCAGATAAAGCCGTTTTCCCTTTTGGTTGCGGAATATTTAAGCGGGAAAGTGCATGTTCAAACTTATCACGATCCTCTGCTCCATCAATATTCTCAAGAGATGTTCCGAGAATTTTCACGCCACGCTCGACAAGCTTAGAGGCAAGATTAATCGCCGTTTGTCCTCCAAACTGAACGACCACTCCTTCTGGCTTTTCTAAATCGATGATATGCATCACATCCTCGATCGTCAACGGTTCGAAGTAAAGCTTATCTGAAATACTGAAATCGGTTGAAACGGTTTCTGGATTATTGTTAATAATGATAGCCTCATAGCCTGCTTCCTTAATCGCCCATACGGCATGAACGGTTGAGTAATCAAACTCAATCCCTTGACCAATTCGGATTGGACCTGAGCCTAACACAACGACACTTTTCTTTTCCGTTACAATCGACTCATTTTCATCCTCATATGAACCATAATAGTATGGTGTTTCAGATTCAAACTCAGCTGCACATGTGTCTACCATTTTATATACTGGTAAAATACCTTGTTCTTTACGCCATTCATAAATTTCAAGCTCACTACAATTCCAAATTTCTGCGAGTGCAATATCTGAAAAGCCCATTTCTTTCGCTTTTTTCCCAACTTCTAAATCAAAATGCTTGTCGCTAATTTTTTGTTCGAACTTGATGATTTTTTCCATTTTATGAAGGAAAAAGAGGTCAATTTGACTCCAATCATGAATCGTTTCAATGCTGTATCCTCTTCTTAATGCTTCTCCGATATAAAACAGTCTTTCGTCTCCAGCTTTTCGGATTCGTTTTTCCAACAATTCGTTGTTAATTTCATCCGCATCGTTTAAGGCTAAATGGTAAACCCCTGCCTCTAATGAGCGAATCGCTTTTAACAAGGATTCTTCAAATGTACGCCCGACAGCCATCACTTCTCCTGTCGCTTTCATTTGCGTACCTAAACTTCGCTTAGCTGAATCAAATTTATCGAACGGCCAGCGTGGAATTTTCGTAACGATGTAATCAAGTGCAGGCTCAAAGCTTGCATATGTTTTTCCTGTAATCGGGTTCAACATCTCATCCAAAGTCAAGCCAACCGCAATTTTTGCCGCAAGCTTAGCGATTGGGTAACCCGTTGCTTTTGATGCTAATGCAGAAGAACGACTGACCCTTGGGTTTACTTCAATGATGTAATATTGAAAGCTATATGGATCAAGTGCTAGCTGGACATTACAGCCCCCTTCAATTCCTAGAGCACGGATAATTTTTAACGATGTGTTACGAAGAAGCTGATATTCTCTGTCACTAAGCGTTTGGCTAGGCGCAACAACAATAGAATCCCCAGTGTGAACACCGACTGGGTCAATATTCTCCATATTACATACGACAATCGCATTGTCATTTGCATCTCTCATTACCTCGTATTCTATTTCCTTATAACCAGCAATGCTTTTTTCTAATAAACACTGGGTGACAGGGCTATATTTCAAACCACTTTGTACAGTTTCAGCCAGCTCTGCTTCGTTATGGCAAATTCCGCCACCAGTACCGCCTAATGTAAAAGCAGGACGGACAATGACCGGATAATCAACCATTTTCACAAATTGAAATGCTTCTTCTAAATTGTGGATAATTTCACTCTCAGGGACAGGCTCGCCTAAATCATTCATTAATGTTCTGAAAAGATCCCTGTCTTCCGCTTGTTCGATTGCTGATAATTTTGTCCCTAATATTTCAACCCCACATTCTTCAAGGACCCCCGATTTAGCCAATTCAACTGCTAAGTTCAGGCCAGTTTGCCCTCCTAATGTTGGTACGATTGCATCTGGACGTTCTTTGCGAATAATACGACTTACGAATTCAAGTGTAAGTGGCTCAATATAAACCACATCTGCCATTTCAGTATCCGTCATAATCGTTGCCGGATTGGAGTTAACGAGTATAACCTTATATCCCTCTTCCTTTAAGGCGATACATGCTTGTGTCCCTGCGTAATCAAATTCCGCTGCTTGACCGATAACAATCGGCCCTGATCCGATGACTAATATACTGTTTATATCTGTACGCTTTGGCATTTGTTTACACCACTTTCCTCAGATTCTATTAAACTCATAAATTGGTCAAATAAATAATTGGCATCCTCTGGACCTGGTGAAGCTTCAGGGTGATATTGCACGGTAAAGGCCGGTACATCTTTATGCTGTAAACCTTCAATCGTTCCATCATTAAGTGCGATATGTGTAACTTCTAAACGAGTATTTACAATCGATTTCTCTTCTACCGTATAGCCATGATTTTGAGACGTGATCGCCACTTTCCCAGTTCGTAAGTCCTTTACTGGATGATTGGAACCTCGATGGCCAAACTTCATTTTTTCTGTATTGGCACCACATGCTAAAGCAAAGAGCTGATGTCCTAAGCAAATCCCGAACATCGGTACTTTTCCTAACATTTCTTTAATCATTTCGATTGCCTCCGGGACATCCTTTGGATCCCCAGGACCGTTTGAAAGCATGATTCCATCTGGGTTCAAAGCGAGTACTTCTTCTGCTGTCACATTGTAGGGCACGACGAGTACATCACAATTTCGCTTGTTTAATTCTCGTAAAATCCCGTGCTTCATCCCATAATCAACCAAAACGACTCTTTTCCCTCTTCCAGGACTTGGATAAGCTGTTTTTGTAGAAACTTGCTTCACTTGGTCGACTCTTAATGGCGTTGCTCTTAACTGTTGTAGAACCGACTGTACGTTTTCTTCAATATGACAAATGGCTCCTTTTAATGTTCCGTGCTGCCGAATGATTCTTGTTAATTTTCTTGTATCAATTCCAGCAATTCCCGGGATATTTTTACTTAGAAAATAATCATTCAATGAAATTTCACTGCGAAAATTGGACGGAAAATCCGCTACTTCCTTCACAATAAATCCTGAAATCGCTGGCGTTATCGACTCAAAATCGTCTCTATTGATGCCGTAATTTCCAATGAGAGGATACGTTAAGGTAACAATCTGTCCACAATAGGATGGGTCAGATAAAATTTCCTGATAGCCTGTCATTCCTGTATTAAATACAACTTCTCCAAGTGTCCTTTTGTCGCTGCCAAATCCGTCTCCAATAAAGACGCTACCATCTTCTAGAATTAATTGCCTTTTCATTCCTCTACACTCTCCCTGATGTAAGCAATTTTTCCACCGACGATTGTCAACTGGGGCCAACCTGCACACTCCCAACCTGTAAACGGAGTATTTCTTCCTTTTGATAGAAATTTTTCTGGTGTTACCTTATCCTGATACTCTAAATCGATTAATGTAATATCCGCTGCCTTGCCCACTTCAAGCCTTCCGAATGGCAATGCAAAAGTTTCAGCAGGTTTTACCGTTAAATAATCAATCAATTCCTTTAAGGTAATAATTCCTTCTTTTACTAAATAGGTATACAGAAGCGGAAATGCTGTTTCTAATCCCACAATTCCAAATGGGGCCAACGCCATTCCTTCTCCCTTTTCCTCTGCTGTGTGGGGAGCATGATCTGTTGCAATAAAGTCAATCGTTCCATCGAGTAGACCTGCAATTAATGCTTCTCGATCCGCTTTGCTTCTAAGTGGCGGATTCATCTTGTAATTCGGGTCTAATCCAGGGATATCATCCTCGCACAATAATAGATGATGAGGTGTAACTTCTGCTGTTACCTTAATACCAGCCCGTTTCGCATCACGTACAACTCTCACCGATTCCTTCGTACTTATATGACAAACATGGTAATGACAACCGGCAGCTTCTGCTAACAGTACATCACGGGCAATATGTACAGATTCGCACACAGAAGGGATTCCATTAATGCCATGTTCTTTTGAAAAAGTTCCTTCGTGAACAGCCCCTTTGTTAATGAGCGTATTTTCTTCACAATGGGCCACTATCGGCATATTTAATGCCGCCGCTCTTTTCATCGCCTCTAGCATCATGGCAGCGCTTTGTACCCCGACGCCATCATCCGTAAAGGCAAAAGCTCCTGCCTCTTTCAATTCTGCAAAGTTAGTCAGCTCCTGTCCAAGCTCACGAATGGTTATAGAAGCATAAGGAAGCACTCTTACCGCCGCTGTTTCTTCAATTCGTTTGTTCAGCCATTGTAATTGTTCCTTTGAATCTGGAACCGGTCGCGTATTGGGCATTGGTGCCACCGTTGTAAAGCCACCTTTAGCTGCCGCTAATGTACCTGTTTCAATCGTTTCCTTCTTTTCTCCACCTGGCTCACGAAGGTGCACATGTAAATCAATGAACCCTGGTGCAACAAGAAGTCCTTCAGCGTCAATGAGTTCATCCGCTTCTGTTGAAAGAGATGCTCCGATTTCTTTAATAATCCCATTTTCGATGAATATATCTCTGTTTTGTAATTCCCCATCTTTAGTAAGCAACAGACCATTTTTGATGATCATTGACATTTGCTTTTCCCCCTTGTTGTAATGCTCGTTTTAATACGGCCATCCGTACATACACACCATTTTCCATTTGTTTAAAAATTCTTGAGCGTTCACACTCAACGAGCGAGCCCGCAATTTCCACATCTCGATTAACCGGTGCGGGATGCATGATAATGCTACCGGCTTTCATTCTTTGTTCCCTTTCAAGTGTGAGACCGAATTTTTGATGATACACCGCCTTCCCCTCTTGCCCCTCCTGCTCATGTCTTTCATGCTGAATCCGCAACAGCATAACGACATCAGAAGTTACAATAGCCTGCTCAATCTCCTCGTATCGGCCATGCTCCAATAAGCTGTCATCAAACCATTCTTTTGGTCCAGAAAAGACAATCTCTGCCCCTAAGCGCTTTAAAACATTGGCATTGGAACGAGCAACTCGACTATGGCGGATGTCCCCGATAATGGCCACCTTTAAACCGTAGAAACGGCCAAACTCCTGTTGGATTGTTAGCAGGTCTAGCAATGATTGAGTTGGATGATGGCCGCAGCCGTCTCCAGCATTTAAAATCGGAATTTGAATTTGCTCTTCCAATTCTGCAAAATAACTATCTATACTATGGCGGATGACTACCGCCTCTACTCCTACTGATTGTAAGGTTCTAATTGTGTCATAAAGAGTTTCTCCCTTTAATACGCTCGATGCATTTACTTCAAACGGGACAACTTCTAATCCTAGTTTTCTCTCAGCGACTTCAAAGCTGCACTTCGTTCTCGTACTCGGCTCAAAAAATAGATTGGCAACAAAAGTTTGCTTCTCCGGCTTCCAAACAGCTCCCTCAGAAAATGCTTGTGCATCCTCTAAAATCGTTCTCACTTCTTCTAGTGATAAGGTGTTCGTTGTTAATAAATGCTTCAATTAAAAGAACCTCCTTTTTTATAAACTTTGTTATATGTCGATCTTGATTTTTGATTCATTGCCTCTCCAATTCCATGAAATCACCACTTCACACGAATTAAAGACAAAAATCATTTTTAACAAAGCCATTTAGTAAAAAAAAACACCCTGAAAACATTCAGGGTGTTTTAAATAATGCCGGTTTCAAAGATAGCGTTACGCAACATTATCTTCACTACCAACTTATTTCACCCTTGTAAATCTCTCGGATTTAATTAAAAGGCTGAACATATAACGTTTTTTATCGTAAATCTAAACCCATTTTAACGCAGCTAAAGTTTTTAAGGATGCTGTCTTTTTCCCCACAACATGACATTTTTTCTGCATCACAAACTGATTTAGAAGCGCAAGTATCATTAAATGGTGTACCTATGCAATATCCTGATTAACAGCAGCATCAGATTCAAGGTTTCCTTGCTCTCTGCCAGGCAATACAATATTGAGAATTACTCCAACAATAGCAGCTAAAGCCATGCCCTCGACACTAAAAGCTTCTGAAATTTTCAAAGCTGCTCCGCCAATCCCCAATACTAAAATGACCGAAGAGATGACTAAATTTCGATTATTCCCGAAGTCGATCTTACTCTCAACTAGCATGCGCAATCCGCTTGATGCAATAATTCCAAAAAGTAAAATGGAAATTCCGCCAAGCACTGCAGTCGGAATCGTCTGGATGAATGCCATCGCTTTGCCAACGAATGAGAAGAGAATCGCAATGATCGCTGCACCGAAAATCACATATACTGAATAAACTCTCGTGATTGCCAAAACTCCAATATTTTCTCCATATGTCGTTTTAGGTGGACCTCCCAAAAACGCACTGACAAAGGTTCCTAATCCATCTGCAACAATGGAACGATGCAATCCAGGGTCTTTAATATAATTGCGGTTGACAACTCTTCCTAACACTAATTGATGTCCGATATGTTCAGAAATAGTGACAAAAACGATTGGAACCATCGCTAACAAAATGGAAGATGTAATCGAAAATTCGTAGTGAATACCAGGAAAGAGGAAGTCAGGCATCGCGAACCAACTTGCTTTTTTCACCGCTGTAAAATCAACGATACCTACGATAGCCGAATAAATATACCCAACGATTAAACCTAACAAAATGGGCATTGCACTTAAAATATTTTTAAAATACACGGTGAATATAATCGCCGCAAATAACGTTACTAACGCTGCTGTGAAATGGATAAAGCTATATTCTCCATTCACATTCATGGCCATATCTACTGCTGTTGCTGCTAAACCGAGTCCAATTACCATAATAACCGGTGCGACAACAATCGGTGGCAAGAGGCGCATTAACCATTTGTATCCCGTTTTCCAAATAATGAGTGAAACAATCCCGTAGGTAATCCCTACCGCCATCGCTCCAATCATGGCATTCCCTGGATTAACGCTCACTCCATTTTCATCAAGGCCTCCGGCTGCGATCAAGATCGGTGCGATGAATGCAAAGGATGAACCTAAATAGGCTGGTACTTTAAATTGTGTAATTAGCAGAAAAAGGATTGTTGCAATCCCGCTCGTTAATAGCGCGATTGCCGGACTCAATCCAACTAATTTAGGCACCAAAATCGTCGCTCCAAACATCGCAAACATATGCTGGAAGCTTAATGTGAGCATTTGTGTTGCTGTTGGTTTTTCATGAATATCAAGTACTGGTCTGTTCATTTCTATTCCCCCCTAATTAACTGCTCATCGCCGTACATAACTGGAAAGACCTTGTCGATACAGAAAATCCGATTCGGTATTTGCGAAAGGGAAGTGGCCTGAAGTTCGATAGCTTTGGCTACTTGAGCGAAACAATTCTTTAAATCAAAATCAGCTTATTCCGGCATAAAAATACCTCTTTGAAAATTCCTTTCAAAGAGGCTAGGCGTAATAGCATAAGGGGCTGCCCCTTATACTATTCTTCCTTTTGCTAGCCTCTCTGGACTACACTTAAAAAGGTTGGCACTATTTTTCATATATACTTACTTGTTCATTTTCATCAATTTCCGCTAATTGAACGACAATTTTTTCTGAACTTGACGTCGGGATATTTTTCCCTACATAATCTGCTCGAATCGGAAGTTCCCTATGCCCGCGATCAACTAACACTGCCAGCTGAACGGATGAAGGTCTTCCTAAGTCGACCAAAGCATCTAAGGCAGCTCTTACGGTTCTTCCAGTATAAAGTACATCATCAACTAAAATGACTTTTTGGTTTGTGACATCAATCGGAATATCAGAACCTTTAACAAGTGGTTCTTGATTATCCGTTTTTGTCGTTAAATCGTCCCGATAGAGGGTAATGTCTAATTCACCAACAGGTATGTCAGCGCCTTCGATTTGCTGAATCCGTTCTTTGAGACGTTTAGCCAAGTAAATTCCTCGCGTACGAATTCCGACTAAAATGCAGCCTTCAATTCCCTTGTTTTTCTCAATAATTTCGTGAGCAATCCTTGTCAGTGCTCTTCGAATCGCTTGTTCATCCAATACTACAGCCTTTTTAGACATACTATTCACATCCTTTCATTAGACAAAAAAATCCTCTCACCTGAGGGCGAGAGGATGAACGAATGGTATAACATAATGTAACTTTGGACTTTTGATTGCCAGCTACAAATCCGCTTCCTTCCCAGCCTCTCTGGACTGTCTTAAAGGACTTATGAAACTATTGTAATAATAGCTTACCCCTGCTTACTTGTCAACGATTATTTCGAAGCTTATCTAATAATTCGACAAAGTCCTGTGGAAGCGGTGCTTCGAACTCCAAATATTCCCCGCTCCTCGGATGAACAAAGCCTAGTACCCCAGCATGTAAAACTTGTCCGCCAAAATCAATTGTTTTTCTTGGACCGTACTTTGGATCTCCGGCAAGCGGATAGCCAATATATTTCATATGCACACGGATCTGGTGCGTTCTTCCCGTTTCAAGCTGACACTCGACAAAGGTAAAGTCAGGAAATCTTTCTAATACTTGAAAGTGTGTAACTGCATGTTTGCCATTGTCTATAACGGTCATGCTTTGCCGTTCCTTAGGATCTCTGGCGATCGGTGCGTTTATGGTTCCATAATCGTGTTGAATGTTTCCATGAACGACTGCCCGATATTTTCTTGTCACGGTTTTTTCTACGAGTTGATTAACTAGATGCTCATGGGCATAGTCATTTTTAGCAACCATCAGCAAGCCAGATGTATCCTTATCAATACGATGGACAATCCCTGGTCGTAACACACCATTTATGCCCGATAAATCTTTACAATGAGCCATTAAACCATTGACAAGCGTTCCTGTTAAATGACCTGGAGCAGGATGTACAACCATACCTTTTGGTTTATTCACGACAATGACATCTTTATCCTCATAATAAATATCGAGAGCCATTTCTTCAGGAACAACATCCAGTTCCTCTGGATCCGGAATCGAAATTTCAATTTTATCATGTAAATTGCTTTTATAATTCGTCTTTATCTTTTTTCCGTTTACAAGGACATTGCCTTCCTTTATCCATGATTGCACTTGTGTCCTTGACCATTCATTGTTCAATGATGAGAGAACCTTATCGATCCTTTCATTCACTTGCTCCTCATCAATGATGTGTTCCTGTTTCTCCATCTAACTTCTCCTTTGCTTTCCGTTCTTCACGGAACATTTGAATCATTAGAAGGGCAACTCCTACAACTAAAGCTGAATCGGCGACATTAAATATCGGGAAATCATATCCAAATATATATGTATCGACAAAGTCTACCACTTCTTTTCGAAAGATGCGATCAATGAAATTACCAGCGGCACCACCAAGCATTAATCCTAATGATGTCCCAAGAAGAACGCTTCCTTTGGCATGCTTAGCCATGTAGTAAATGATGCCGACGATCACTATTGTTGTAACAATATAGAAAAACCACATTTGCCCAGGAAGAATGCCCCAAGCTGCTCCTATATTTCGATGGGAAGTAATGTAAAGAAAATTCTCCACTATCGTTATACTTTCTCCCAATTCCATATTTTTTACGATTAACCATTTTGTCCATTGATCGAGTGCAATAATAACTAATGCCAATATGTAATATAAAAACACAAAGGTAACCTCCAGCTCATACGAAAATTGTTACCTTTGCATTTTAGCATACAACTTATAAAAACGGTAGGGATTGGAATCTTATTAGAGCTTAATGATAGAGTGGCTTACAATAAAATTTGCTGATTTCATTCACATCATTAATCGATTTAAGCGTCGGTACAATCGAAAGATAATTTGCTGGTATCATTTCTCCAGAATTCTCGCAAAAACCAAACGTCCCTGACTCCATTTTTCTAATTGTCTCATCAATATCCCTTAGCTCGTCCTCAATTAACGGTTTAATACTTGAATCCTTATTAAGACTTGCTAATAATTCATTACGAATTATACGGAGTTCTGAATAGAGCCTTAGTTGATTTGCATCCATGTCTACCCCTCCGCCTTTGCAAATTTTTAAGTTCTCATTAAACCTTTGTTATTGCTTTTAGTATTGCCTCACTTAACATTCTGACACAGGCAAACATTTGACAGACTGAACAAGCTTTTACGATCTTGGAAGATTTTTTCCCCTTTCATATTGTATAAAGTATAAATGAAAATGGTTCTTCACCTTATAAGCTTAAAAAAATTCCATAAAAAAACTCTCCAAGACGATCGTCTCAGAGAGTTTTTTTCCTAACTTAAATGACTATAATGTTGCTCTACAACTTCTGCGCAGCGCGGGCAAAGTGTTGGGTGTTGCTCATTTTTTCCAACTTCAGTTGTAAGAACCCAGCAGCGTTCACATGTTTCGCCATCCGCCTTCGCCACAACAACGGCAGCATGCTCTAATTTAAGCGCGTCAACAGGTGCTGCATCATACGTACCGGCAATTTCAAATCCTGATACGATAAAGAGCTGCTGCAAATTCTCTGAAATAGACTCGAGCAAGTCTTTTGTTTCTCCATTAACGTACAGACTTACTTTTGCAGATAATGATTTTCCAATTACTTTTGCGTTTCTCGCCTCTTCCAATGCCTTCAAAATATCATCGCGCACATCCATAAACGCAGTCCATTTCTTCACTAATTCATTTCCATTTGCAAGTTCTCTGTACTCTGGAATTGATGTTAGCTGGACGCTTACCTCTTCTACATTTGGAATATGCCCCCAAACCTCATCGGCGGTATGTGGAAGAATTGGCGTTACTAATTTCGTTAAATTGATTAAGCATTCATATAAAACGGATTGAATTGATCGGCGCTCTTTATTATCCGGTGCCTCGATGTAAAGAACATCCTTCGCAAAGTCTAAATAGAAGGCACTTAAGTCAAGCGTACAGAAATTATTAATCGCATGATAGATGGAAGCATAATCATAGTTCTCATAGGAATTTCTCACATTTTTAATCAAGTTATTTAATTTCACCAAAATAAATTGATCCACTTCTCTTAATTCTTCGTATGCCACCTTATTTACACTTGGGTTAAAGTCGGCAAGATTTCCCAGTAAGAACCGGAATGTATTTCTAATTTTGCGGTACACTTCTGCCACTTGCTTGAGAATCGCGTCAGAAACTCTAACGTCGGATTGATAATCAACGGAGGATACCCATAATCGCAAAATATCTGCTCCAAGCTGGTTCATAACTTTTTCAGGGATAATCACATTTCCGATTGATTTACTCATTTTTCTTCCTTCACCATCAAGTACAAAACCGTGGCTTAAAACTCCTTTATAAGGCGCCTTTCCTGTGACAGCCACGGCTGTTGATAATGATGAATTAAACCAGCCACGGTACTGATCTGAACCCTCTAAATAAAGATCGGCAGGACGCTGTAGGTCGTTGCGTTCTTCTAAAACAGCTTGATGGGATGAGCCTGAATCAAACCAAACATCCATAATATCCGTTTCTTTTGTAAATTTACCATTTGGACTTGATTCATGCGTAAAGCCTTCTGGCAATAAATCCTTTGCATCACGTTCAAACCAAATATTTGAGCCATGCTCACGGAATAAGTCAGATATGTGATTGATCGTGTCATCAGTAATGATCGGTTCGCCATTTTCACCATAAAACACTGGAATTGGAACTCCCCATACGCGTTGACGAGATATACACCAATCACCACGATCTCTTACCATATTAAAGAGGCGAGTTTCTCCCCAAGCAGGCACCCATTTCGTTTCTTTTACAGCATCCAGTAGCTCATTACGGAAATCTTTAATCGATGCAAACCACTGAGCAGTTGCGCGGAAAATAACTGGTTTTTTCGTTCTCCAATCATGTGGATACGAATGGGTAATAAAATCCAATTTCAACAAAGCGCCTGCTTCTTGAAGTTTTTCCGTAATTTGTTTATTCGCATTGTCATAAAATAATCCTTCAAAACCTGGTGCTTCGCTTGTAAAGACCCCTCTGTCATCGACAGGGCTCAATACATCTAAACCATATTTCTTCCCAACAAGAAAGTCATCTTCCCCATGTCCTGGTGCTGTGTGAACACAACCAGTACCAGCATCTGTCGTGACATGCTCACCAAGCATCACAAGGGAATCACGGCCATATAACGGATGCTTCGCTACGATATATTCAAGCTCGCTTCCCTTCAATGTTTTAACAACAGAAGCGTCTTCCCAGCCAAGCTCTGTGGATACAGAATTTAATAATTCTTCAGCAATGACATATTTATCGCCTGCCACTTTAACAACGACATAATTTAAATCAGCATGAACAGTGATTCCGAGATTTGCCGGAATGGTCCATGGCGTTGTCGTCCAAATAATAATTTTTGTATCCCCATCAAGTACTCCTTTTCCGTCCCTTACGTCAAAGGCGACATAAATAGAGGCTGAACGCTTATCTTTATATTCAATTTCTGCTTCAGCAAGCGCAGACTCACTTGATGGGGACCAATAAACAGGCTTTAAACCTTTATAGATATAACCCTTTTTTGCCATTTCTCCAAACACTTTAATTTGTTGTGCTTCATACTCTGGCTTTAAAGTGATATATGGATTTTCCCAGTCCCCGCGTACACCCAAACGTTTAAACTGAGCTCTTTGGCTGTCAATTTGTTCATAAGCATACTCTTCACATAGTTTTCTAAATTCAGCAACTGTAAGTTCCTTGCGCTTCACCCCTTTATTCGTTAAAGCTTGTTCAATTGGCAAACCATGTGTATCCCATCCAGGTACATACGGTGCATGATAACCGCTCATTGATTTATAACGGACGATAAAATCCTTTAAAATTTTGTTTAAAGCATGCCCCATATGAATATCCCCATTTGCATATGGAGGACCATCGTGCAATACAAACATAGGAAGTCCCTTTGTCTTTTCCTGGACTGCCTTATAAATGTCCATCTCATTCCATTTTTCCTGCATTTCAGGTTCTCTCTTTGGCAAGTTTCCTCGCATTGGAAACTCTGTCTTAGGCATTAATAACGTGTCTTTATATTCCATTTCCTTTCCTCCTTACAAGTCCTAGCTCACTAGTCATACAGTATTACCTAATTTCGGATTTTAAGGCACATTTTTAAACACAAAAAACCCTCTCATCCCAAAAAGGGACGAGAAGGTTTAATCCCGCGGTACCACCCTTGTAGATAGAAAATCTATCCGCTCTATGTTCGTAACGTGAATAACACGCCTATGCCTACTTATTTCAAAGAATCACTTCTTGAAAATGTTCAACTAGGTACTCAAGGGTGATTTCCAACTTTCCATCTCAGCCGAACTCTCACCATCATCGGCTCGCTACAAATAAGATAAAAAAAGTGTACTTGTCCCTCTCATCGTATGAAATATATTTTATTAAGGTATTATATTCTCTTTTATGACGAGACGTCAAGCCATTGAATCTTCTTCTTCTGCAGATTTCAACTCTGCCGCGTCAATCTCATATTGCAGAAGATGATCCCAATCGTCATTATTTAACAGATCTAATTGAGCCTCAATCAACATTTTAAAGCGTGTCCGGAATACTTTTGATTGCTTTTTTAAATCCTCAATTTCCAAGGCGATCTTTCTAGCCTTCGATAATGACTCATTTACAATACGATCGGCGTTTTTTTCCGCCTCTTTTATTATGAGCTTTGCTTCTTTTTGCGCGTTGCGTTTAACTTCCTCTGCCGCCTCCTGGGCTACAACAATCGATTTATTCAATGTCTCCTCAATATTAGAAAAATGGCCGAGGCGCGCATTCATATCATTTAATTTTTCTTCTAATTCCTTTTTCTCACGAATGATGATTTCATAATCTTTAATTACCTGATCGAGAAATTCGTTTACTTCATCTTCATCATAACCTCGGAACCCTTTGTTAAACTCCTTGTTATGAATATCTAAAGGTGTTAATGGCATGAAGGCCACCTCCATATTTCTGTAAGTAGTATGTATTCATCAATATTCGACACTTGCTCTCATAATCCTGCACAATTCTAAAAAAATATGAAGCTTGAGCAGTTATTTTTGTTTGCCTCCGACAATACGCCACTTATCTTTCTTTGTTTTTCCTTCAATCGAAATTAATTTGAGGCGCCCAAAGCCTCTTACAGAAATAATGTCCGCCACACCGCATTCAAACGATGGGTTTTCAATCGTTGTCCAATTGACTTTGACTCGCTTATTTCTGATTAATTCTTGTGATTTTTGCCGAGAAAGATTAAGCAATGCAGCTAATACAGTATCTAAACGGAGCGAAGAAACAGTCGCAGTCATTTCTTGCCAATGCCCTTCAATTACTAACCCTTCTTCGCTAGGCAGTTCCTTTAATGTTACAGAAGCCCGACCAATTTGGGTAAGTTGTAATTTGATATATTCACTTATTTCTTCTGTAACTAAGAATTGAATTCGCCCCTCATGAATGAGAATGTCTCCAAACTTCCCTCTTCTCACTCCAAGAGCCATCAAGCTGCCAAGAACCTGAGAGTGTTCAATGGTTAAAAATTTTACTGGATATTCTACTTCGAATAAACGAATGTGAAAATCATTTTTCTCCACCTGCAAATATTCTGGATAGATTAATGCTCGTTTACGTTCATTATTTTCCTGTCCACCAAAAAACGCCACCTGGATTTCCGCCTGACTACCAACAACTGCCTGAACGATCTGCTGCTCTCGTGGATCGAGAAAATCTGTTAACTTAGAGCTGTATGTTTGTTCAACATATTCCATCCATTGCAAAGCCAAATCTATAAATTCTCTTTCTTCAATGCGGAAATGCTGATAAATATTCATGTTATCACCTAGAATGAATGAAAAAAGGGGGATTATTATAGCCCCTTTTATTACTTAATATGAGTAATTACCCTTAAATGATCCAATAGTAAAGCTGATGCAATCCACTTGTAGCAAATCGTAATACTAAAATCGCCACAATTGGAGAAATGTCGATCATTCCAAGTGGTGGGATAATCCTACGAAACGGATCCAAATATGGCTCACAAATTCTTGCTAAAAATTGACCAATTGCAGAATCTCTCGCATTTGGAAACCATGAAAGTAAGATATAAATAATTAAAGCCCATGAGTAAATAGAAATAAGTTGAACCAAAAGACTAAAAATCGTTGTAAGCAACCACTACCACCTCGTATCTTCATATTCCGTTTCTTGTAGAATTTGCGATATACTTCCAGAAACCTCCACATTATCAGGTGTGCAAAGGAAAATATCGGTTCCTATTTTTTGAATGTCGCCACCTATAGCATACACAGTACCACTAAGGAAATCGACAATCCTTTTTGCTTGCTCTCTATCAATTCTTTGTAAGTTTACGACAACAGCTCGACGATTTTTTAATTGATCTGCTATATCCTGAGCTTCAGCATACACTCTCGGTTCAACGAGTACAACTTTTGATGCCTTTTGAACACTTTGTAAGCTAACGACATTTTGCTTCTGAGATGCTTGATGTTTTTGAGAGCGTGCTGGCGGTGCAGCTTGTTCCTCGTACGGCTCTTCGTTATCATAATCATATTCATCGTCTAGGAAAAAAAATGTTTTGAATTTTGACTTTATACTCATTTATTATTCACCTCTTTACTCACCGACTAATGCGGTACCTATTCGAATCATTGTTGCTCCCTCTTCAATTGCTACTTTAAAATCATTAGACATACCCATGGATAGTTCATGACAAGGGGCATAATCTAGTTGTTTTCCTTGAATTTCAAGCTGCAATTCTTTCAATGCTCGAAAACATTTTCTTAACACATGTTCATCATCAGTAAATGGAGCCATCGTCATTAGACCAACAACTTGTATGTTTGAATATTGCTCTAATTGTTGAATAAAAGAGATTACCTCATCTGGATCCATACCATGCTTCGACTCTTCTTCAGATGTTTTAACTTGCACGAAGCATTTAACCTTCCTTTGTGCCCTTTTATCAATCTCAGCAGCAAGTGACAATCGGTCTAATGAATGGATATAATCAACTTTATCGATGATGTTCTTTACCTTTCTCGACTGTAGCGTACCGATGAAATGCCATTTTGGCTTGTCCCCAAGAACACCCCGTTTAGCATTTAATCCTTCCTCGCGGTTTTCGCCTAGATGAACAATCCCTGCTTCAATAGCTTCTTTCGCTCTCTCTATCGACACATATTTGGTGACAGCAATAATCTTGATTTGATCTGGGTCACGATTTGCTTTATTACATGCTGCTTGAATTTGTTCATTTATATTAGCTAAATTGTCTGCCACTTTCATCGATGCTCTTATAATCCTCCTTCCACCCTATAAATCCCATCATACGACCAGTTTTGCCTTCATCACGTCGATGAGAAAAAAAATGTTTTTGATTGCATTTAGTGCATAAATTAGAAACTTGAATATTCTCAGCGGGTACTCCTGATTGTTGTAAAATCAAGCGATTCAATTCTTTTAAATTTAGTTGATATTGATTGTCTTCAATTAGATTATATGGGTTTTCTTCGACATCTTCTAGTATATTTTGAACTAATTCGATCACTCGATTATCGACAATATAACAATTTTTGCAAATTGCTGGGCCAATAACAACGAATACATCTTGGGCAGGAATATTTTCATGATTAAAGACTTGAATCATTTCCTTCCCAATTCCTTTCACTGTCCCCTTCCATCCAGCATGAGCAATGCCAAGTGCGTGATGTTTGGGAGCGGAGAAAAAGAGCGGAACACAATCAGCAAAACATAATGTCAGCAATACCCCAGCTTCTTTTGTGAAAAGGCCATCTGTCCCTTTAAGGGAATCTTCATAAACAGACGCGCCTTTTCCTCTATGCTCCTGACGGATAATGGCTATCTCGCTATCGTGAATCTGTTCGGCTCCAACCCAATTTTCAATTGAAAAATCAAGTAAATGCGCTACTGTTTCACGATTCTTGCATACGGCTTCGATGTGGTCATGTACATGAAAGCCTAAATTTAAAGAGGAAAAAACTCCAGTGCTTGCTCCTCCATTTTTGCTTGTAAACCCAGCAATAAGAGAATCTGTATGCCAGTCCTTAACTATATAGTATTGTTCATTCTTTAAAAAGAAAGGTTCCATTCGACCATTACCTCATGTTGTTTTTTTTAGTTTAACATAGATAACTCAACGGTCACAGTAAAAAATAACGTTTCTGTAAAACGTTGCTAACTGCGAATGCTATTCTTCCAAATACTTCACTTCTGCAATATCTTTATAACGAACTAAGATGACATCTTCCCCAATCTTTAAGATATTGTTCCAAGAAATGGTTACTTCCTCATCTTTCCCAAAAAAGCCTAACACTTTCCCAGCACCTGTTATAATAATCGCTTCAATTTTACCTGTTTTTAAATTAATATCAATATCACCAATGTTGCCGAGTTTTTTTCCGTCAGATATATTTACGACATCCTTCATTTGAAATTCAGATATTCTTATCATGGATATCAACTCCTACCGTTTCTCATTCTATGTATATGATACAAGGTAGGCAAATAATGAACATTTCCGAAAGAGGAGGGAAAGTTTAGTACGAACTGCTACAACAGAGCTAGATATGAATCAATCTAATTTAACAAATGGGACAGTGCTCATTTCAACGCCTTTCAGCAGTGTTGATTAGTCAAAGAGAAAATGAACAAAAAAGACACAAAATAAAGCCCTACAAAAAGACTTGAGCCCGGTAAAATACCGAACTCAAGTCTTAAAAATTGCCTAGAATAGTGGACCAATTCACATCTGAAGTTAGCTTTGTATATTTTTATTCATTTGTTTTATAGCAGCTTTTTCTAAACGGGATACCTGCGCTTGAGAAATACCGATTTCCTCAGCAACTTCCATTTGCGTTTTCCCTTGAAAAAATCGTTTTCTAAGAATTAGCTTTTCTCTTTCGTTTAATCTTCTCATCCCCTCTTTCAGTGCAATTTCTTCGATCCACTGAATATCCTTATTTTTTTCATCACTTAATTGATCCATTACATAAATGGGATCGCCCCCATCATTATAGATCGGTTCAAATAATGATACCGGATCTTGAATTGCATCTAAAGCAAAAACAATTTCTTCATGAGGAACATCCAAAACTTTGGCAATTTCAGCAGCAGTAGGTTCCTTTGAGGTTTCACTCATTAATTTTTCTCGTACTTGCAGAGCCTTATAAGCAATGTCTCTTAAGGAGCGGGAAACGCGAATGGGATTATTGTCTCGTAAATAGCGTCTAATCTCTCCTATGATCATCGGAACGGCATACGTAGAGAATTTAACATTTTGACCTAAATCAAAGTTATCAATTGATTTCATGAGACCGATACATCCTACCTGAAAGAGGTCATCGACAAACTCGCCCCTGTTATTGAATCGTTGAATTACACTTAATACTAGTCGTAAATTTCCATTAACGAGTTTCTCACGTGCCGAAATGTCACCATTTTGCATTTCTTTAAATAACTTTCTCATTTCTTCATTTTTGAGCACTGGAAGTTTAGATGTGTCAACACCGCAAATTTCAACTTTATTTCGAGTCAACTCTTTTCCCTCCTCACAGGAGTTGCTGTACAAAAAACAGTATCTCCTTGAGAAGGAAAAATATGCACTTTCACTCAAGACAAAGAAGGGCAAAAAAAGATGAAATTCTTTACAAACCTTTATCTATTAGTATTTTCGTTTTTTATTTTTTTCCTCAAGACTAGATTTTTTTTAATTCGAATAATTCACACCATTTTATTAAATTCTTTTTTTAATCTTTTGATAATCCTTTTCTCTAATCGGGAAATATATGATTGCGATATTCCGAGCATATCTGCAACATCTTTCTGTGTCTTCTCCTCACCATTTCCAAGACCGAAGCGCAGTTCCATAATTTGTTTCTCTCTATCAGATAATTGGTGCAATGCTTTTAAAAGTAGCTTTTTGTCAACAGTTGCTTCAAGATTTTTTGTAATAATGTCATCTTCTGTTCCAAGCACATCTGATAGGAGCAGTTCATTTCCATCCCAATCAATGTTAAGTGGTTCATCAAATGATACTTCCGAGCGAATTTTATTATTTCTTCTTAAGTACATAAGAATTTCATTTTCGATACATCGTGATGCGTATGTAGCAAGTTTTATTTTCTTTTCAGGATTAAATGTATTTACCGCTTTAATTAAACCAATTGTTCCTATACTAATTAAATCCTCAATATTGATTCCCGTATTCTCGAATTTGCGTGCTATATAGACAACTAAACGCAGGTTTCTTTCAATTAAAATGGAACGGGCAGCCCTATCTCCGTTCGGCAGTTTTTGTAATAACATTTCTTCTTCTTCTTTTGTTAATGGAGGAGGGAGAGCTTCGCTTCCACCAATATAAAATATTTCATCCGTTTTTAAGCGCAATTTAATTAATAGTTTATACCAATAGTAGGATAAGCGAAGTTTCAATTTTTTCATCTGTTGTCCTCCTTCAAATCATGTTAAAATTGTTTTTCTAAAGCTGTTTTTGTTTTCATAGTTTCACTTAGAGGTGCAAACCAAGTTCTCAGCTCACTTTCGTGGTTCCTTTACTTTTAGAACCTGTCAGCATCTTAGGATGGACGATGCACTGAAAAGCACCATCAGAAGATAGCTCCTGAATAGTAAATGACACCAAACCTTTTTCTACTAACAAAATTTCTTCTTCACATTCAATTAAAATCTCGTCTGGTTTAACCGCAATAATTAATTGATGCTCTCGACCGACTACCTTGTAAGGAATAATTCTCAAAACAAAGTCGAGATCCTGTTCAAGCTCTTCTTCTCCTAATATGATTCTTTCACCTTCAGTCGCAAGCTTCATGATTTCTTCCGGTACGTCTTTAAAATTTCTCAAAGAAACAAACATCACTGGCATTTTTGAAATTGGATCATACAATTGGTTGCCATTATCGATCAGTCCCTTAACCTTCATTATGGTGCTTCCAAGTGTCACCGTGACATCAACCATTTTCTCGTATTGTATTTTCGTCACTTCCATTCTTTCAAAGTTCATCCTGGAAAAATGCCATGCAATCGGAAAGCCTATTAAAACAAAAAGCCAACTTATCGGATCACCAAACCCTTTAATACTCCCTAATGCAACATTAGAGGCTAAATCTAGGTCAAATTGGATAAAGTAGTGAACTCCGATTAAAGCTCCTCCTGCAAGGAATGTCACCAAATAGAGGGTAAAGACTCCACTTAGAAAATAACGAAAGCGTTTGTAACCGAAGGTCGTTAAAATCATTAGGAAAGAAAAAAATAATTTAGTGAACGGGTGTCCTGAATAGGCATTTATTGGAGTAATCGATAATAAAATAATGAATGAACCGATCAATCCACCAAGTATAAGTCGATAACTTTGAACCTTCCTCTTCAAAATAATCGCAGTCAAATATAAAAGAAGGGTATCGAACAGAAAATTTAATGCCCAAATCACATCTAAATAGATGGTCAACTGCCCTCCCCCTTTTTCCTATCACTCTGCGGTTCCTATTTTTGCTTTCTATTAATCTGTTACGAAAAAGTATAGCGTACATCGATGAGGAAAGTGTGTCACTTCATGAAGTAAAAAAGCAGTAATTTTCACATATTCATTCGGATTTTGTCATTTTTCCTCATTTTCAATAATAGTACCTGAATAAAGATCAAAAAAAAGCACGATCCTTTTGGATCATGCTTTTTGACCTTTTAGAATTACCTTCTTCGATTGCGATTTCTTAAAAATGTCGGGATGTCTAGAGCATCCTCTTGTTGTGTTGTCGTTCTTGTTTGTTCAGGAACTTCCTCTTCTCTTCTAACCTCTCTCCGAGGCTTTTCAAAAGAAGAGGTTGGCTTCGCCTGATTTAAGGTTGGACGAAACGCTTTTGCTTGCGCAACCTCTTCATTAAAGCCAGTTGCAATCACGGTAACAACAATTTCATCCTTAAGGTCCTCATTAATAACAGAACCAAAAATCATATTCACTTCTTGATCAGAAGCTGTTGCGACAATATCAGCGGCCTCTTGTACCTCATACAGGCTTAAGTTTGTTCCTCCCGTAATATTCATTAACACACCCTGTGCTCCATCAATTGATTTTTCAAGTAATGGTGAAGAAATCGCTTTTTTCGCTGCTTCAGTAGCTCGATTCTCACCACTAGCAACACCAATTCCCATAAGAGCAGAACCTTTATTTGACATAATTGTCTTAACATCTGCAAAATCCAAATTAATCAATCCTGGTGTAGCAATTAGGTCAGAGATGCCTTGCACCCCTTGACGCAATACATTATCAGCTTCTCTGAAAGCTTCAAGCATAGGAGTACTCTTATCGACAATTTCCAACAATCTATCATTTGGAATAACGATTAAAGTATCAACAGCTTCCTTCATTGCTTGAATTCCACCAGCGGCTTGATTTGAACGCTTTCTTCCCTCGAAAGTAAAAGGACGTGTTACAACCCCCACCGTTAAAGCACCTAACTCACGTGCTATTTGGGCAATAACTGGTGCAGCTCCCGTCCCAGTTCCGCCACCCATACCGGCAGTAACGAAAACCATGTCAGCACCGCTTAATACTTCTTCAATTTGTTCTTTGCTTTCTTCAGCCGCCTTTTTACCAACTTCAGGATTTGCCCCGGCACCGAGACCTCTCGTTAATTTTCCGCCAATTTGCATTTTTACTTCTGCTTTTGATAGATTTAAAGCTTGAGCGTCTGTATTAACAGCAATAAATTCAACACCTTGAACCCCGTGTTCAATCATTCGGTTTACCGCATTGTTTCCGCCGCCACCGACGCCGATTACTTTTATCGTCGCTAATGAATCTAAATTAGTATCAAATTCCAACATGACAAATCCTCCTAATTCGTCGATATTCCTGATAGCACTATTTATCCCGCCTTCAACAAGTAAATTTTAAATTACTTGAAGTTATCGTTTTAGCTGAAAGAATTCTTCAGCTATTCAAAAAAGTAACCAAGGAATTTCTTTACTCTTGATGTGATTTTCTCTTCAGATTGTTTTTCCGGTTTTGCTTTTGACTGTGCCTGTTTTTGCGCACGTTTTTCCTTCGGTTCCATTACGGTCGTTTGACTACTCAAACTTCTTCCTTGCACCTTTGCATTCTTATAAGCAAATTTAATAAGTCCCACTGCTGTTGTATAGAGTGGTTCCCGAACTCCAATATAATCAGGAATAGCAATACGAACTCGATTTTGAAAAATAACTTGTGCCAATTCGAGAATGCCTTGAGTGTTTGCAACTCCTCCTGTGAGAACATAGCCTCCAGGTAGATCATGGATACCTAAGCGCCTTATTTCTGCTTGGATGAGGTCAAAAATTTCCTCCATTCTTGCTTCTATAATATCAGCAATCTCGAGCTGATTAAATTGTTGATGCTGGTCACTTCCAATGATCGGGACGCTAAAAACATCTTCTTCAGAAGCATGATCATAATAAGCATGTCCATGTTTAATTTTGATTTTTTCCGCATCTTCAGTAGAGGTGCGTAGGCCAATCGATATATCTTTGGTTATATGATCTCCACCAACCGGTATAACTCCAGTTGCCTTTAAATTGCCGTTCTCAAAAACAGCAATTGTTGTCGATCCACCACCGATATCAACAAGGGCAACTCCAAGATTTTTTTCATCTTTTGACAAAGCAAAAGCCCCTGCTGCTAGTGGTTGTAGAGTGATATCTAAAATTTCCAAACCTGCCCTCTCTACACATCGTAATGTATTATGTAAGATCGTTTTTGAACCAGTAATAATCGTTCCTTCCATTTCTAACCGAACACCTATCATCCCTCTTGGATCAGTAATCTCGTCAAGTCCATCGACAATAAATTGCCTTGGAATGACATCAATGATTTCCCGTTCAGGTGGAATAGAAACAACCTGTGCAGCGTCGAGCACTCTTGCTACATCTTCATTTGAAATCTCTCTGTTTTCGCTTGAAACAGCTACTACGCCATGACAAGGTTGAAGAAGAACATGATTGCCTGTGACCCCAACAATCACTTGACTAATTTCCATTCCAATCATTCTTTCAGCTTGTTCTACCGCCCTTTTAATAGAATGAACCGTCTCATCTATATCAACAATAGAACCTTTTCTCAAGCCTTCGGACTTTACGTTACCAACTCCAATAATATTCAAAGCATCATTGACCATTTCACCAATGATTACTTTTACACTGGATGTACCGATGTCAAGACTTACATATATGTCGTTGCTGTTCATTCTCACTGGCACCTCCTCTTAAGCGCAATTCAATTTTCTTGAACAACAAGATGATGTCTATTTATATTTCTTTCAATTATATATTTAGTAAGCAAGCTGCTACTGGCTACAAAAAGAAAGAAACACACCTTAATTAACAGATAAGCTAATTTTGGATTCTTCAGGCAGAAGATATTTTGCTTAAAAAACAGCTTATCTATAAAATTATTCGGCAAAATTAATATTTTCCCTTTTAATTAATTGAATTTTTTCTAATTTTCTTGTGATCTCATTTCGATGACCATTTTGTAATTAAAATTCTTCTTATAACAGCGATGTTTTGAAATAGCCTTACACCAAATGCAAAAACTGCTGCTAAATACAAGTCTACACCAAGATGAACACCTAGAAAAGCTAAACTTGCTGCCAAGGCAATATTAAAGAAAAAACCGGAGACAAAAACCTTCTCATCGTAAATATTTTGCAAATGAGCTCTTATCCCACCAAATAATGTATCTAAAGCCGCGAGGACGGCTATCGATAAATAATTGGAATATTCATCAGGTATGCTAAAGTTGCTCAATAACCCTAGAGCAATCCCAATAATAAGTCCTAATACTGGAAGCCACATCTTTAATTGCCTCCTTTATCAGATTTGACCGGCTCAATATTTCTAATTCTGATCGAGTCTTCATACGCTGGAATCGTGATTTTTAATTGTGGCTCCAGTACTGTCATCTTCAAATTGTCAATAAAGAATTCCTCTGATGCGTTGGAAACAAGCATACGGTTGTATAAGTTTCTAGCCGTTTTCATATCTTCCGTTATCACCAGAATCTCTACCGGGAAATTCCTTAGAGAGCGCCCGTTAATTTTCGTTTCCCCGGCTATTTCCCTGATTACGGTTGTATTAATTACTCGTTGTCCTCCAATTGAAACGTGCTTAGCTCCGTACATATTAATCTCATTTAATAATCGCCTTAATAATTCTGGCGAGAGCATTTGCTGCCCTTGATCGAAAATTAAAGCATTATCGATCAGGTCAAGTTCAATTTTCACACCAGGTCCTGAGACATCTGTTAAACCAGCTTCTTCTTTTAACTCCTCCAACGTATTTCGCAAAGTTTGTTCCTGCCCTTGTGTTCTCTCCGTTTCATAGTTAGCAAGCTTTTCTTCGTTTGAGCGGATTTCTCTTATTAGCTTGGACTGCAATTCCATTTCTTTCTGCAAGTCTTCCCTCAATTCCCACGTGTCACGGGTGTCTCTGACAACTGGTTTTTTAACCGATTGAAATTGAATGGCAAGCATGAACCCAATAATGATTGTGATCACCGTAAAACTAATCATTTTATTTTTGCCCACCGAATCACCCAACTTTCTATTTATGTGGACAACATTTCATATTTTATTACGAACCAAGGATCGGTTCTAGAATAATCTCCTGACTTTCCTCTAACTTGAATTCAACGTTTTCACTGACAAGGCGATCCTTAACTCCTCCCGTTATATTCAATGCCGATGATAAAACCTCAGGTTCTCCAATTGCTGTGATCACAAACGGAGCAGGGTGAGGATTCCCATCTACCTCTATAACAGGACCGTTGCAAACAATATAAGAGTTGTGAGTAAGTCTTTGCCCGTTTATTGCCACTGCCGTTGCACCTGAAACATATAATTCGTTGACAACGTTAAAGACATGATGCTCATGAACAAGATAATTGTTAATATTATCATCATTCGGGTCATATTGTCCGTCAGCTAATGTGACCGTTACTCCTTCCCCTTTTACACGGACCTTGCCAAGAAACATTCTATATTTTTCAGCGTCTTCCGCCAAATTGAAAAATACTTGCTCCTCTTGGGCCAACAATTCTTCGATTTCGAGTACCTTTTCCTGCTTTTCAATTAATTCCTGCTGCAACGCGCGATTTTTTTCTTCTTGTTCAATCAATTGATTGCGCAGTTCAATATCCCGCTCCCATTGACTATTCGTCATTGCCGTATCGGTATCATTTTTTTCGGTTAAATGATATGAAAATGCCATAATAAAACCTAATATAAGACTGACCAATGAGAGAATGACATGTTTACCCTTCACTTTCAGTTTCATTCTCTTCTTCAGCACCTTCCCATTCATACGCTCTAAAAAATGACCCGACTTCTAAATCAATTACACCTTTGATTGTTGGATCTAACTGGCTCACAATAGATGGGTAATGGGTCATTTTTTCTGAGAAACTTCTTATTGATGCACTTACCTCAAATCCATCATTCATGAATAATTTAATATGATATTGATCCGTTTCTTTCGGATCATGATGAATTTCTGAAATGGAATTAAGCACCTCTGCCGGGATTTGATTTAATTCTTCGATCATTGCCTCCATTACATTTCCCTTTGAGAAAAATTGCAGGATAGGAGAATTGACGGGGATTATATCAGTCCGTTCTTCGAGAATATCACCATTTTCTAAAATAGGTAAAAAAAGACCTTCTCTCATAATATAAGCAATGCGTTTCCATTCTTTTATTTCAATTACAATATTATTCGGAAACTCCACTTCTATTTTTGCCGATTTTACCTCTGTTAGTTCTTCCAGCTTTTGCTCCACTTCTTTTTTATTAATTTTCCAGACATTCGTATTTTTAGTCAATTCACTTACAGCGATGATTTCATCTTCTTGATAAACTTCGTTACCACTTATCATAATTTTGTTCACATGACTTAACGGTGATTGGAAATAAACTACACAACTTATCAGCAAAAAAAACAGAAACAAGAGAAAAATAAGGCGTTTATTTGCCTTTCTCCGCCTTTGTTGTTTAAGCTTAGGAACGCGATCTTCTAGTGAAACGATCTTCCCCTTTTCCAATCTATTCACCTCAATTTTTCTTTTCCATTTGCTAAAAGAAGGCTTGTCCAATTCTAGTATGTAATACCCAAGCCAATACAAATATAACTGATAAAAAGAGAAAACAACGGCACGATAACACATGCCGTTCTTCCTATTTTATTACATGTATAGCGTTCTATATAGTGTTATATTATACTATATATTTTGGTAGCAAAAGGGGGAAAAAGGACTATTTTCGACCTATAATTTCTACCTCTGTCTCCATCATAACTTGATAATTTTCGAAGATCTTATCCTTCACATAATGAATAAGAGAGAGAACATCCTCCGCCTTCGCTCCACCGCTATTAACGATGAAATTCCCATGCATTTCCGAGATCTTTGCTCCACCAATAGAATGGCCTTTTAAGCCAGCTTCTTCAATTAATTTCCCCGCATAGTTTGGCAAAGGGTTTCTAAAAATGCTGCCAGCACAAGGCGAGTCCCACGGCTGCGTTACTTTACGATATTCTTTATTTTTTTTCATTTCTGCCGAAATTTTCTCCCTGTCGCCTTCAGCTAATTGGAAAATTGCTTTTATAACAATACCTGGACGTTTTTTTTGGAGAACAGAGGTACGGTATGAAAACTCCATTTCCTCATTCGTGAGCCATTCTAACTGACCATCCTCAAAGAGAATAAGTGCTTTATCAAGTATTTTCGATATATCCGAGCCATGGGCACCAGCGTTCATGTATACCGCACCGCCTACTGAACCTGGAATTCCACTGGCAAACTCAAGACCTGACAGTCCTTTTCTGCTGATCTGAGTTGCTAAAGCAACAAGCGAATAACCTCCACCTACCGTAATTTGAGTCCCATCAAGCTGAAGGTCATTGATTCCCGTTCCTAACTTAATGACAACACCTTCAATTCCCTGATCAGAAACAAGGAGATTTGAGCCCCTTCCAATTGCTCTCCAATTTACTTGATAATCGCTGATTACCTCCATCGTTTTTTGCAAATTTTCTATAGACGAAGGTTCAACAAAACAATCCGCCGGGCCACCAATCTTTAACGTAGTATGATTTGCTAATGGCTCGTTCTCTTTTACCTTTCCCACATTAAGTTCTTTTAGTTTTGTACACAGTTCGATCATCTTGACCTCCCTTTCGTTGCTGGGTTATTTCATTATATGAACACTTTATCGTTTTGCTTAAAAGAACCTTTAGGTTCCGTAGCGCGTCAATTCTTTCATAATTGAATAAAGCCGTGCAGCAGCATCTTGAACACCAAGTTCTTTCGCGGATTTTTTCATCGTAGCTAACTGCTCCTGATCCAGCAAAATCCGATCAATTTCCTCAACAAGCTTTTTACTTGTTAGCTCTTTCTCGACGAGTAGTTTGGCTGCCCCATGCTCGCTTAATGCCAGAGCATTTTTTTCTTGATGATTATTTGTTACGTACGGACTCGGAATAAGGATACTCGGGATACCAAGTGATGTTAATTCTGCTAAAGTTGTTGCTCCTGCTCGAGACACGGTCAGATCGATCCCTGCTAACACCTCTGGCATATTATGCACAAAAGGTTTAATGATGACATTCGTAGGATTTCCAACAAGCTCCACCTCTTTAAGCACAGCATTAAAATGAACGTCTCCAGTTATATATAAAATTTGATACGGTTTATTGCCAAATTCTGAAAGCGATTTTACGACCGCCTCATTAATAGGTTTGGCTCCACGGCTCCCACCAAAAATCAAAACCGCCGGTTCGTCAAGCTTTAAACCAACCGACAAACGCCCTTTAACCCCATCCTGTTCCAATACTTCAGAAGCGCGAGGATTACCAGTAAAGACGACTTTCTCACTCGGAAAGAAACTTCTAGCCTCTTCAAAGCAGATCGCTACTTTGTTAACATAGCGACTTAAAAATTTATTGGTCAATCCTGGCACACTATTCTGCTCGTGAATAATTGTTGGAATTCCAAGCTTTGCTGCAGCGTAGACAACAGGACCGCAAACATAGCCACCAGTACCAATTACGACATCTGCTTTAAATTCTTTGAGCATCTTTTTGCTATCCGCTACCCCTTTGATAAAGCGATAAATGGTTTTAATATTATCAACTGAAAGCTTTCGTTTGAATCCAGAAATATGTATTGATTTAAAAGGAATGTTCTCTCTTGGCACGAGGTTGCCTTCCAACCCTTGTTCTGTACCAATATACAAAAACTCGGCATCTATATTTTCCTTTTGTATTTCACGAATTAAGGCAAGCGCCGGATAAATATGACCACCGGTACCTCCGCCACTTACAACAATTTTCATTTCTTCACCTCATAAATATCTTAAAAAACGGTTAAAACAGCTACTAATAAAATAAACGCTCCATTTGAACTTCCTAAAAGTAAATTTTTTAGCAATCATGCGCTTTTCCCATTTTACTATATTATCAACAATCCTGAGATAACAACATAATAATGTTATTAATTTTTAATGTATTCGTCATAAAAGAAGTTCACTTATATTTTACTAAAATGACCGCTAAATATCTAATCGTAGCCAATCAAAACGGTTTTTTCACAACATTGCTACAATTAGTTCCCCATGAGATGAAGCAAATTTGTAAGTCAGGGTTAAATAAAAAGAAGCCCTGATATTCAGGGCTAAGGACAATTTCTCATTTAATGTGAATAAACTCTTTGCCATTTTTTTATTTCCTTAATAGCGTGAATGACGACTTATATTTAAAAGCACGCCAATCGCAACTAACATCAATGTTAAAGAAGAACCGCCATAGCTGAGGAATGGCAAAGTTATACCAGTTACTGGCATAAGCCCAGTCACGACACCTATATTGATCATCACTTGAATCGCAATCATCGCAATAATGCCAACTGCTAAAAAGCTTCCAAATAAGTCCGGTGCTCCTAATGCAATCCTTATCCCCCTCCATAATAGGAGTGCAAACAGTAAAAGGACGAAAGAACCGCCAATAAAGCCTAATTCTTCTGCTAATATCGCAAAAATAAAATCCGTTTGCGGCTCAGGCAAGTAAAAGAATTTTTGTCTGCTTTGACCTAATCCTAGTCCAAATAATCCACCAGGACCAATTGCATACAATGATTGAATAATCTGAAACCCGCTATTTTGTGGATCTGACCAAGGGTCTAAAAATGACGTAATTCGCTGAATTCGATAAGGGGCTGAGATAATTAGCCCTACAAAGCCCAAAAGACCGAGTACACCTAAACCGACAAAATGGCTGATTCTTGCCCCTGCGACAAAGATCATGACGATGCAAGTTCCTACCATTACCGTTCCCGTTCCTAAATCGGGCTGAAGCATAATCATGCCGAAAGCAAGAAATACTAATCCTAACGAGGGAAATAAACCTTTTCTTAATGACGTAATATGCTTTTGATTTTCGGATAAATACTTCGCTAAAAAAGCAATCATCGCCAGCTTCATAAATTCAGATGGCTGAACGGAGAACGCTCCAACGCCTATCCAACTTCTTGACCCATTTCTGACATTTCCTATGCCAGGAATCAAAACAAGGATTAAAAGAACAAAGCAGATGATTAATATGACCTTTGCGAATTTTTTCCATGTCCAATAATCAACATTCATGATAAAGAACATCGCAAAAATTCCTACTCCAGCAAAAAGCATTTGTCTTTTCGCAAAGAAAAAGGAATCATCGAATTTATAATCAGCCCAAACGGCGCTTGCACTATAAACCATAATTAATCCTAAAGCGAGCAATGCAAATGTCACGATTAACAGAATAAAGTCAGGAGTAGATCTTTTTGTCGGCAATTTATACACCTCGAATGCAAATTTAAGGGCCGAGTATTGCCTTTTGCCATACATTACGAAGTTGGACTAGCCCTTACTTAAGCTTATGCACCGCTTCGATAAAAATGTCTCCCCTAACCTCAAAAGTTTTATATTGGTCCCAGCTAGCACACGCAGGTGAGAGTAGTACCACATCTCCTGGGCTAGACAACTCAAAAGCAGCGGGTACGGCTTTTTCTACATTATCGACACGGATGATCGATTTTATTCCCGCCTCACGTGCTACTCTTTCAATTTTTCCTGCCGTTTCTCCAAAAGTTACAAGCGCTTTTACCTGTTCAAGATGCGGAAATAGCTCATCGAATTCATTTCCCCTGTCTAATCCACCTGCTAGCAAGACGACCGGTTCTTTGAATGCAGCCAACGCTTTGCTTGTTGCTAAAATATTCGTTGCCTTTGAATCATTATAGAATTTTCGCCCTTCCTTTTCTGCTATAAACTGGAGGCGATGCTTAACCCCATTGAAGGAGTTTAAGACTTTAAAAATAGCTTCATTTGTCACTCCAGAAAGTTTTGCTGCAGCTACCGAAGATAAAATGTTTTCGAGATTATGTTCACCTGGTAAAACAATGTCTTTGAGATCGATAATTTTTTCAGCAATGAACCATATCGCTCCGTCTTTCACGTAAGCGCCATTATCGACCATTTTTTTAGTGGAAAATGGAATCATTCGCGCCTTTGACCGTTTCGCTATTTCCACTACCTGCTCTTGGTCAACATTGACAATTAAATATTCCGCCCCGGTCTGATTTTTAGTAATATTGGCCTTTGCTTTCCAATATTCAATTAACTTGCCGTGATAATCTATATGGGCTTCATAGAGATTTGTGATAATCGCAATCAATGGGTTAAACTGGTCAATTCCCATTAGCTGAAATGAAGATAGCTCAATCACAATGATATTATCCTCCGTTGCCTCCTGGGCAACATCCGCTGCAACTGTACCGATATTTCCTGCAATGAGAGGAGCCTTGCCACCTTCAGATAGCATTTCATGGACAAGGGTTGTCGTCGTCGTTTTTCCATTCGTACCCGTAATCGCAACAAATGGCGCTTCCGAAACTTGATAAGCTAGCTCCACTTCTGTAATAATGGGAATCCCCTTCTCAAGTGCTCTTTCGACCATAGGATTGTGATAAGGAATTCCTGGGTTTTTAACAATCAACTCAAAACCTTCATCCAATAATTCAACAGGATGATCCCCGCAAATGACCGTGATTCCTTGCTCAAGCAATCCTTGCGCTGCTGGATTTTCAGATAAAGGCTTCATATCATTGACCGTTACGAATGCCCCCAATCTATGTAAAAGCGAGGCTGCACTCACCCCGCTTTTGGCTAGTCCTAGTACCAATATTTTCTTATGATAGTATTTTTTTATCTGTTTCAATTACATCCACACCTCAATATAGATTCCAAGAACAGCCAAAAGTAATCCAACTGTCCAAAATGTAACGACGACACGCCACTCAGACCAGCCGACAAGTTCATAATGATGATGAAGAGGACTCATGCGAAAAATTCTTCGTCCCGTTGTCTTAAAAGAAATCACTTGCAATATAACCGACAACGTTTCAATTACAAATACGCCACCAATAATAATTAATAAAATTTCTAGCTTTAATAAAATCGCCACAGCAGCAATTGCTCCGCCAAGCGCTAGTGAACCGGTGTCTCCCATAAAGACTTTCGCAGGATGGGCATTAAAAACAAGAAAACCAAGTACTGCCCCGACAACAGCAACCGAGAAAACAGCGATTTCCAATTGTGAAATATTCCAGGCTAATACTGCAAACGCTCCGAAAGCAATCGCGGATGTGCCAGATACTAAACCATCTAAACCATCGGTTAGATTGACTGCATTTGAAAAACCAACTAGCCAAAAAATAATAAAAAGTACATATCCCCAACCTAAATCAATTGAAAAACCAGTTAGAGGAATCGAAATGACTGTCGAAAAATCATAGTGCTGCAAAATTAAAAAGAAAATAACGGAAACAATGATTTGCCCAATTAATTTTTGCAAAGATGTAAGGCCGAGGTTTCTTTTTAACGCCACTTTAATAAAATCATCTAAAAAACCTAATAATCCAAATCCAAATGTCACAAAAATAAGTAAGTACGTATGGATGGTAGGCTGAGCATATTTCCCGATCATAATAAATGTTGTTGCTACAATTGATAACAAAATGACAAGTCCACCCATCGTTGGTGTCCCTGATTTCTTTTGGTGGGATTTCGGCCCCTCTTCCCGAATGCTTTGTCCAAATTTCAACCTTCTTAAGAAAGGAATAAATATAGGAGAAAGAATGACTGAAATCAAAAATCCTAATAATATGGTAAAAAATATCACTTGCTCGAGCATGTTCTATTCCTTCTCCTCTCGAAACTGCTCTATCAGTTTGTTAAATTTTGCTGCTATTACTGCATTATCATATGTCTCATAAAATTCTTTCAGAAGTTTTTCATCTAAAAAAAGGAAATTTGTTTTGTCCTTTTTTGCCATTTTCTTTCCGCTGATCTTAGCTCGATAGGCTAAAAAAACTTCCTTTACCGCCCTGGCAGGATCGTCTGTATAGAATACGGGAAAATGATTTGGCGTATATTTAGGTATTGCCCTTCCTTTTTCCCAAACAACACCGACAGCACCATTGGCAATTGCTTGTTGAAGATCACAAGAAGTTGAATCCACAGGAATGTAAAGTCCTTTTGGTTGATACAAATCTGCTTTCAGCGAAACCGTTTGATAATCCAAATCAAATTCTTTTGTTCCCATTATATCTGAAAAAATCGTGGATAAGTCTTCGTATGTTAAGAACATCCTATCTCTCCTTTGCCTCGTTGAATGAAGTAACTATAATCGTTCATAGACGTAGGATCCTTCTAGGAAGTAGTTCTAATATTTCTTCAGTCGAGCAATGGCTTCTTTTGCTATTTCTCGATCATCGAAATCAAAAACGTTGTCACCAACTAATTGATATGTTTCATGACCTTTGCCGGCAACTAAAATAACATCACCTGATTCTGCCGTTTCGATCGCATGATAGATCGCCTCTTTCCGATCGCTAAACACTTCATATCTTTTTCCGGCAACCCCTGCTTCCATATCCTTTAAAATCTTCTCGGGATCTTCGCTGCGTGGATTATCGGAAGTAAAAATCGGACGTTCACTATATTCACAGGCAACCTTCGCCATAATCGGACGTTTCGTTCGATCCCTGTCTCCGCCACAGCCTACAACGACAGAAATCTTATTTTGTGCAAACTCTTTAATTGTTTTTAAGACATTTTCCAAGCTGTCAGGTGTATGTGCATAGTCGACAATCACTGTAAAATCCTGACCTTGATCGACTAATTCAAAGCGACCTGCCACCCCTTTTATCCCTGCAATAGACGCAATCGCATTCTCGATGGACACTCCCGAACAAAGTGCAGCAGCAATACTAGCAAGAGCATTGTAAACACTAAATTTCCCAATTAAATTCATTTTAACTTGGTGGATGCCAAATGGACTAACTAGTTCAAACACTGTCCCTTGAGCAGTAATTTGTATATGTGTAGCTCGAAGATTTGCCTCCTTGTCAATTCCATAAGTAAGCACATGGGCACTTGTACACTCGATAAACATATTGCTAGCTTCATCATCGACATTTAAAACTGCAAACTTAGGTTTCTGCAAGTGATATGTATTGCCTAATTGAGAGAATAATAAGCTCTTCGCCCTCTTATATTCATCCATTGTATGATGGTAATCTAAATGATCCTGAGTCAAATTAGTAAATACAGCTACATTAAAATCGGTTCCATGCACCCGCCCTTCGACTAAAGCATGTGATGAAACCTCCATTACGGTCGATTGTACTCCGGCGTCTACCATTTGTTTAAAAGTCTTTTGCAACGTCAAGCTTTCAGGTGTTGTATTTTTCGTTTCCAGTTGTTTTGCGCCAATCTTCGTATACATCGTTCCAATCAATCCAGTTTGCTGGTTAGCATCAGAAAGGATTTTTTCGATCAGATGACTCGTCGTTGTTTTTCCATTTGTTCCAGTAATTCCTATCATATGAAGTTTATGACTAGGTTGACCATAAAATGCATCAGATAATACAGCCATCGCACGTTTTGTACTTTCAACAACAATAACCGGAACCGATAATGACAGTGGTTTTTCAGAAATGACAGCAACTGCCCCTTGCTGAACGGCCGCTTCGGCAAAATCATGACCATCGACCGTATATCCTTTTATACAAATAAACAAGCTTCCTTTTACGACTTTACGATTATCATTTTCTATTGATTCAATTTCTAGATTATTGATATTATCAAAATTAATAAAATGAAGATGGCTCAGTAAAGTATGTAATTTCAATTTAATCATATCCTCTCTTAGAAAGTACGAACACCTTGCATTCATGGGTAAGTTCATCGCTAGTCTCGGCCGTGTACGCATTTTTGCTGGATTCCTTCGAGAGCTCTTTCAAAAACTCGCGTATTTTATTTTACATGAAAACCACACTTTTCGCTATTTTTTCTCAGGATATTGTTTTTCTTTATAAAAAAGCAAAGATTTAGGCCGGCACGAAAAAAGAGAGGCGAATTACTTTCAGCCTCCCCACTCATTATTCCTCTTTCTCATCTGTTGTTTCTGGATCATCAAAATAGAGCCTAATGGTTGAACCTTCCTTCAATTTTATGCCGCCTTGAGGGGTTTGTTTGACAACCGTATTTCCTTGACCGCTTGCATCTATTTTAAAATTCACGAAAATTTCTCTAATCTCTGTTTTTGTCATCCCAACCATATCTGGAACCTCGATCATAACAGGGTCATCCCAGCCCTTTCTTACCTTTTCAATTTGCTCTTTTCTCGGCTTTACTCCCAAAGCCCTTAAACTGTCTCCCATAATGTTTCCAACAATAGGTGCAGCAACTGTGCCTCCGAATTGGATCGTCCCCTTCGGATTATCAACAGCAACATAAACGACGAGCTGCGGGTCATCGGCGGGAGCAAAGCCAATAAAAGAAACGATGTGGTTATTTTCCATATAACGTCCGTTCTTAACCTTCTGAGCTGTTCCAGTCTTTCCACCAACTCGATATCCTTCCACAAATGCCTTTCCACCTGTCCCCTGAGCAACAACAGTTTCAAGAGCATGGCGAATTTCTTTTGACGTTTCTTCTGAAATCACTTTTCTTTTTGCTGTCGGGGAGGTTTTCATAACAATTTCTCCACTAACTGGATCAACCAATTCTTTTGCTATATAAGGGGTATATAGTGTACCTCCATTAATCGCAGCGGACAATGCGGTTACTTGTTGGATCGGGGTAACTGATACCCCTTGGCCAAAGGCAGTTGTTGCAAGTTCAACGGGACCTACACGATCTAAATTAAAAAGAATCCCTTTCCCTTCACCTTGAAGATCGATCCCGGTTTTTTCTCCAAAGCCGAAATCTTTAATATACTTAAACAGCTTTTCCTTTCCCAATCTTTGTCCCAACTCAACAAAACCAGGGTTACAGGAATTTTGCACAACCTCTAGAAAGGACTGGCTTCCATGTCCCCCTCTTTTCCAACAATGAAGCGTTGCTCCATCTACCTTCACCGAACCAGAGTCATGAAAATGATCCTTCTCTAAGTCAACCTTCCCTTCCTCAAGAGCTGCTGCTAAAGTAATGATCTTAAAGGTCGAACCAGGTTCATACGTACTCCAGACTGGTAAATTTCGATTATAAACCTCGGGCGCAACTTCTTGAAAATTGGTCGGGTTAAAACTTGGGCGACTCGACATTCCTAGCACTTCACCAGTATTCGGGTCCATTGCAATGGCGATTGCTCCATCCGGCTTGTATGTCGCTTCCGCTATGTCAAGCTCTCTTTCAATAATCGTCTGCACTTTAGAATCGATTGTCAATTTCAGATCAAGACCGTCTACAGGTGCTTGATATTCGTCGGCTTTATCATTCATACGATTATGCTTAGCATCTGCATAAAATTGAACTGAGCCTTTCTTCCCTTTTAATTGCTCATCATAGTATAATTCAAGTCCCATTAATCCTTGGTTATCTATCCCTGTAAACCCTAACACATGAGATAGATACTCCCCAAAGGGATAATATCTTTTCGAATCTTCTCCAACATAAACACCTGAAAGTTCAAGATTTCGTATCTCTGCTGCCTTTTCGTTTGAAATCTTCCGCCCTTCAGAAATCCGCACTATTAATTCTTTCTCTGTTATCTGTTTGTATATCTTCTCCTTTGAAGCATTTAATACAGCTGCTAATTTCTCTGCAGCTACAGCAGGGTCATTTACCTGTCTTGGAAAGACATAAACTGTTGGCGCGCTCATATTAGTCGCTAATGCCACACCATTTCTGTCGACGATATCCCCCCGTTCTGGCTCGAATGGAATTTCACGGCTCCATAAATTTTCAGCTCCATCCGTTAACCAATTTCCAAGAAAAAATTGAACGTACCCTAGTCTGACATCAATAATGAAAAAAACAAGAAATCCGATAAGCAATGCAATGGTTAACCTTTTTCTAACTGTTACATTCGAAACCCGCATATTCGAACGAACCTCCCTTATGTTTGGCTCGTTCAAATATATGCTTGTACAAATATAAATAGAACGCACCATACGTTGGTACGTTCTGCTTTCTTTTTAACTTTGTTATTAAACGGGTCATCTTCGGTTCATTTCGTAAGAAATCAAGGCTTCTCACAGCTTTTTCGAAGGAGCTTTTTCAATGAAACGTTTAGGAGAGAACAAATTTTCTCCTTCGTTTCATCGAAAAAGCACTAAAATAAGCTCCAGAGCAATAATCAACGGGCTTGTTTAGCCCCATTTTTAAGCTCTCTTCTTAGCCGCCTTTAGGGATTTCTGACTCTTCTTCCCCATCTTCCTTACTCAGCTGTTCTTTTGTATCAGGACTTTGCAAATGAACAACCAAATAATCTCCCTCTTTTAATCTCGTTCCCGCTGCTACATTCTGCTGAATTACATAGCCGTTCCCAGTTATGTTCAATTGCAGCTTCGCGAGATTTGCCACCTTCATTACATCTCTCAATGACCAACCATGCAAATCAGGAAGGGTAATTTCACCATCCGTTTGAATGATTACCTTTTCACCTTCCAAGAGCGGCTGTCCTTTTGCCGGGAGTTGATTGACTATTTCTGTGCCACTACCTAAAACAATCGCATTAACCCCAAGATCTTGCAAAGCACTGACGCCGTTTTCAACGCTTCTGCCGATAACATCAGGAATTTCGATCGTTTTTGAGGACGGTTGTTCACTAGGCTGAATACTTAAATATTGCAGACTATTTTTCATTACCTGTTTAAAGATTAATGACACAGGTTTATATCCTTCAGATGAATTAGCAACTTTTGGCTGCTGAACCATGACATATACAATCAGTTCTGGATCATCCGCCGGTGCCATCCCCATAAAGGAAAAGACATAATCATTATCTCCATGAATGTATGCACCTTGATGCGTTAAATTTGCTGTTCCTGTTTTCCCGGCAATCTCATAGCCATCAATATTGTATCGCTTATAGCCAGTACCTTTCGGTGATGTGATCACTGTTTCCATTACTTCACGCACTTTTTTGGCAGTTCCTTCAGAAATTGGTTTACCCACTACTTCAGGCTCCGTTTTTTGGATCGTTTTATTTGTAGCTGGGTCGACGACTTTATCAATGATTTGTGGCTTTAACATACTCCCGTTCCCTGCGATCGCTGTCGCCGCCTGTATTTGCTGCAAAGGAGTGATGGCCGTCCCTTGACCATACCCAGTCGTTACTTTTTCTGACGGATAATTGTAAACAATTTTCCCCCCGGTTTCATTTGGGAGCTCAATTCCTGTTGGATTTTCAAAGCCAAACTTTGTTAAATATTGCCGATACGTGTCAAATCCAAGCTTTTCCTGGACAATTTTTGCAATCGCCACATTCGATGAACGTTGAAATCCTTCCAAATAAGTGATCGAGCCCCAGCCAACCTTATTATGATCTCGAATTAAATCATCTTTTGTTGGCTTGTAAGAACCAGACTCGTAATAGTCATTCAAATTTAACACTTGTTCTTCAAGTGCCGCTGCAAGGGTGAATATTTTCATTGTGGACCCTGGTTCATACGAAACTTCAACAGCCTCATTCAACCATGTTTTCTCAATACCCTCTCGTGTTTTCGGATGGAATGTCGGTCTTTGCCCCATCGCCAAAATATCACCCGTTTTTGGATCAGCGACAATGGCCACCATTTTCGTCGGTTTGTACTGCTCATCTGCTTGATTTAATGCATCCTCCAAAAAGGTTTGAATTTTCTTATCTAATGTTAAGTAAACATCTTTTCCATCTTTGGCAGGTGTAATCTTTTGTTCACTATTCGGCAGAATATAGCCCCAAAGATCACTTGCATAATGAACAGAGCCATTCTCGCCTGTTAAGATGTCATTTAATGATTTTTCAAGCCCTAATTGTCCAACTGGAGTCGTTTCTCCTTTTTTTGTTTCGACAAAGCCAATTAAATGGGAGGAAAATACACCATTTGGATAGAATCGTTTTGATTCCCTAATAAATGTAATTCCCGGCAATTTTAAATCCTCAATCTCTTGTTTTGTCTGCAAAGAAATATCCTTTCCTGCAAGACCAAATTCCACTTGAAATTTCTCTTTCTTTGACAAAACTCTCAAAATCTCTGACTCTGATAAATCAAGATATTTTGCAAGCTCTCGCGCAGTTTTTTCTTTATCTGAAACATAGTTGGGCTTCATCTTTTCATCTAAAATTGCAATCAACGTGTAAGAAGAAGTATCCTCTGCGATCACTTCTCCATTGCGATCATAAATCGTACCTCTTTTCGCCTCTAATATCCCATTTTTATTGTACATTTGTTGTGCCTTCGCAGCCAACGGCTGCCCCGCTGCCTCTCCTGTTACTTGGATGGAAACGAAGCGAAATAATAAGACAAAAAAGAGCAGACAAAATAAAATAAATAAAATCGCTGCTCCCACATTCATATTCGGCTGTTTCCTAATCATTGTCCTTGCACAACCTTGACGTTATTTTCATTTAGTTTTAAACCCAGCTCTTTAGCTTTTGCCCATATTCTTTCATATGTGCTTAATTCTTCTACCTGCATCGCAAGATCAGCGTTCACTTTTTGTTGCGATTGAATGATAGAAGAAGTTTCTTGGATATCCTTATTTATTTCATATATGGCAGCTTGATTTGAAATAATTTGCACAGCACCAAAGCAAAGCGCTACACAAAAAATGAATGCTAATATTTTCTCACCAGGAGAGAAACCCAATCTATTTTTCCTGACTATTTTCGGCGCTTGCACCTGTTTCTGTTGTTGTTCTTGTTGCAGCTTCCTTGCTAAATTTCCCATTCCGTTCCCTCCTTGGTTTTTTTATGGGTTATAATTTTTCAGCTATTCTAAGTTTTGCTGATCTGGCGCGATTATTTTCTTCCAACTCCTCATCGGAAGGTAAAATCGGTTTTCTCGTTATCAGTTTCAATACTGGCTTATACTGCTCAGGGATAACTGGAAGTCCCGGTGGCAAATCCGGTATTTCACTTGCTTTCTTGAAAGTCACCTTACAAATCCGATCCTCTAACGAATGAAATGTAATGACACTTATCCTTCCGCCTGGAGCTAATATTTCAATCGCTTGCTGAAGCGATTTTTCAAATACACCTAGTTCATCATTTACAGCAATCCGTATAGCTTGAAATATCCTTTTAGCAGGATGTCCCCCTTTACGTCTCGCCGGTGCAGGGATTGCATCCTTAATAATTTCCACTAATTCGCCTGTCGTTTCAATGGCCTTTATTTCTCTGGCGGCTTCAATTTTTCGAGCAATTTGCTTTGAAAACTTCTCCTCACCATACCGATGAAAGATTTTTAGTAAATCATTAAAGCTCCAATCATTCACAACATCGTATGCTGAAATTGGCGCTTCTTGATCCATTCTCATATCAAGTGGAGCATCGTGGTGGTAACTGAAACCTCTTTCCGGAGTATCTAACTGTGGGGATGACACTCCCAAATCGTATAAAATTCCATCTACTTGAGTGACTCCTCTTTTTGCAAGCTCCTTTTGCAAATGGAGAAAATTGCTCTTAATCATCACAATTTGTTCACCATATTGAGCGAGCTTCTCTTTAGCATTCGCTATCGCCGTATCATCTTGATCAAAGGCATAGAGCTTTCCTTTCGGCGAAAGCTTTGAGAGGATTAGCGAACTGTGCCCCGCCCCTCCCATCGTACAATCAACATATACACCATCTGGCTTAATATTTAATCCATCAACCGTTTCATGTAATAACACTGTTGTATGTTCAAACATGCTTGTCCACCTTTCCAATCGTAAGACTTGGAAGTTGATATTATTAAATGATTTTAAATATCAAATCCAATCATATTTTCTGCAATCTCTGCAAAAGATTCTTCTGACTCTGAAAAATAGTCTTCCCAAAGATCTTTACTCCATATCTCAATTCGATTGGAAACACCTAACACAACACATTCTTTTTCTAGTTTTGCGTATTGCATCAAAGGGGAAGAAATATTGATTCTCCCTTGTTTATCAAGTTCACATTCGGTGGCACCTGAAAAGAAAAAGCGAGTAAAAGCACGGGCATCTTTTTTCGTTAATGGCAACCCTTTTAGTTTTTCCTCTATTAGGGACCATTCAGATAGTGGGTATCCAAATAAACATTGATCTAAGCCTCGTGTCAAAACAAATGTTTCGCCTAAATGCTCACGAAACTTTGCAGGTACGATGAGACGACCCTTCGTATCAACATTATGATGGTATTCACCCATAAACATACCCACTACCCCCACTCTCTATCCTAAATGTACCACAATCCCCCACTTTCCTCCACCTTATTTTTAAAATAATTCTTCTTCAAATAAAAAAATCCTTCCGCATTCATGAAAAATAGGAAGGTTGTACTATATGGACCTTACGAAGCATTTTTACCAGCCACTCACTTAGAAGTTACATCACTCTTTTTCAAAAAAAAAGAGTGTAGATAAACTCGAAAATTTCTGAGTTTATCCACACACTCTGTTTCAAGGAACTTTCTATATCTTTACTACTTTATGTGTACCGTCAAATTCGAAGGGAAGCTTTGATAATCGTTCAACAAAGTCTAAGCCGTATTTATTTAAAAAATAGTATATATTCCAAACTCGTTCCTGCGGCCCGCCAAACGGTCTGATTGAATAAGCGATACAGTCAAGCTGCTTTAATGCAACATCATGTTTGATATGCAGCGCTTCTTCAATTTTCCCTTCCATAAAAGCAATTTGCTGCAACAGAATTGACTCATTTTTCTGCAGTAAAGGCAAAAGCCCTCTGTACTCTTTTTCTGTTTGCTTTCTTATTTTTTTGTAGCTTCTCATCAGCTGCTCTTTCGTTTCAGAAAATAATTCGTCAAAGGACGTGTCTTTAACTGAAGTTAGAAATGTTTGCTTCTGTTCTGATATTCCGGCCTGTAAAACTTCTTGTAAATTCAGGCCCCAGTCCGCCATACTTGATTCTATTTCTCGTTCTAGAAATGTAATATTAATCCTTGGAATGATTGGAGGCATTTTCATGTTAAAGATTTCAAAAGCATCTTTTAACTCTGCCCAATAGGAGATTTCCCCCGGTCCGGCAATAAATGCCAGTGTCGGAAATAACGTCTCCTGCATAAGCGGTCTTGTCACCACATTATTGCTCAATTTTTCAGGTTGTTCATTCGCTATCGCAAGTAATTCCTCCTGCGAAAAGGAGATGATCCCATCCTTGCCAATAAATGTTTTCGTTTCGTTGTTAAATTCCAGAAGAACCCGTTCAAAATGCTCTTCATCATAATAAAATAAGTTTGCAGCTTCTGGTGATAGCTCAATCGTTCTTGCAAATCCATATTCAGCAAGCTTAGCTTGTTGATTTTCCACAGAAGCCGTAATATTAGCAGCATGATTAATTTGTTCGGCAAACCCTTTTTTCTCTAACTGTCGTAATTGCCTATTTCCTGAATCAACGAGTAAGAGTCCTTGCTCTTTAAATAATTCCATCACAATATATGCAAAGAAATCAACAAAGGTTTCTGAGCACTCAATAGCTTTTTTCGAGAACTCTAGCAAGCGGTTCGTATGCTCTGTCTCTCCAAAAGTTTCAATCACATCTTCAAGCCAAGATTGACAAACCTCTTTATTTAATACACAGTCTGTAACCATTCTTTTATCTAATACTTTGTTTGGATAAACCCATTTTTCCAATTGATTTCGATGTTCCAGGTACACATGGTTTACTTCTGCGTAATCATGATCTTCACCAGCAATCCAAAAAAGAGGAACAACAGGTACTCCTAGTTCTTTTTCTTTTTGTTCTGCAAACGCAATAATTGAAATCACTTTATGTATAGAATATAAGGGACCTGTTAGAATTCCAGCCTGCTGTCCTCCAATTACAACAACACTATCTTTTTTCTTCAGTTTAGCAATGGATTCTAATACTCTTTCCGAGCTCGGAAATGGTTTCATAAAAAACTCAATATGAGCAGCCAGTTCCTCCCTCATAAACGAGCGCTCAGATAATTCCTCCAACCTTTTTTGGTAATGAGAAGAATTTTGATATTGATAATGAAAAAAATTCTGTACCTCGTCAGTCCCATTATAGTATGCCGTGGCAAACCTATTCGTAGCTGGGAGATTGAGATTCATCATCTCCATTTATGTACTTCCTTTCTAAGCAACAATTTACTACGTATGAGTATATCACTGAATACTCACAAAGAAAAAAACTTTGCCTATAAGAAAAGTGGAGGCGGCTTGTTCAGCACCGTACAAACTGGAAGGACTTCGAATGAGATAAAGGAAAACCAATGAGCTCTAGCGAATTGAGTTTGACTTATCGTAAGGAGAAGGCCTGAAGTTTGATAGGTGCTAGCCGCCGCAACTGGACAATGAAAAGTGGAGGTCTTTTGCTTAGCACCGTACGGACTGGACTGAACCGCAGGAGATAAAGAAAGTTGAAAACATAACAATGTTTCTCTGAACTTAAATTGATAATCTTGTATAAAGACAATAAAAAGCCTAGGAAAGTTGTAGAGCCTAAACAATTTTCTCAGACACTCCCATTCCTAGACGTTATTTATGAAACCGCATGCGAAATGCTACGAACGATCCCAATGATTAATAAAATTATATATGCAGAGAAGAAAACAAGGAAATTAAAACGCCAAAAACCCTTGAATACTTTATGGTAATCAATTTCTTGTTTAATCTTCCAATGGAGCAAAACTACAGCTGCCCCAATTAAAAGGATAAGAATAAGTATCAACCAAAGCAATGATTTATTCCATATAGTCATAATCATATAATGAACTGAAATGATAAATAAGAGCGTGCTACCATCCAGCGCCATTTGAACAGCGCGACGATGCTGCTTTGTTGCTTGCTTACAAATAACAAAAATAATGATATAGCCTAAAATTGGAATGGTAATGAGCGCAGCAGCAACATTTGAAAAGACATTTGACATCTCACTTTCCTCCTCTCTCCAATTGTTTCCCTTTAATAAGATGAAAAAGCGCGGTTATCAGCGGTGCCTCAACTTGCAACCGCTTTGCTTCAGCTATTAAATAACCTAAAATCGCCTCAATCTCCGTTTCTCTCCCTGCTTTCAAATCCTTAAGCATGGAGGATTGATTATGAGCGGTATTTAAACAAATTTGCCGCGCATATTCAAAATATAACTGTTCATCATCAAGCCCCAATATTGTACTAACTTCTGTAAACATTTCAGTAAAGGTTTGATAATAATGGGGATTATCAATAAGCATCCCGTTTTCGACATTCAAAAGAGCTGTGAGCGGATTAATAAGCGCATTGACAACAAGCTTTTTTTGAAGCATGCCTTTATAATCGTCAACAAAGCAAAACCGAAATGAAGGATTTGAGGTTTGAACTAATTCATTCACTATCTTTTGGTTACGCCCTTGATAACAGGCTAACTTCGTCTCACCTATTCCCGTATGAATAACAGTATGTCCATTCTCTCGATAAGCGCCATGCTCCACAGATCCGACATAAACATGATTTAATTTAAATCGATCAATTATGTTTAAATGGGCCATCCCATTCTGAATGAATAGACTTGGTTGTCCATGTATGAATTCCATGTCTTTGAGCAATGATTCCAGTTGATATTGTTTAACACAAACTATAACAAGATCTGCTTCATCTTCTTCCCATTCACTAATGAACTTTACTTGCACATATGTATGAAATAAACCTTCTTGATTTCGAACCGTAATTCCATTTGCTTCTATCTCCATTTTTTGCGAGTGACTCCGAACATATAGAACAACACTATGCTCTTGTTTTAAGTAATAGGAAAATAATAACCCTATCGCTCCTCCACCAATAATGGCAACTCTCATTCTATCGCCCCATTAAAAACAATTTAAAACTTATTTCTATTTTACCAAAGACAAGGGCTATTTTCTCAGATTTTGTTGCATTTCCACGAAAAATATATAACTGGAAAAAGTGTGAGCATATCCACAATGCTAGTTTTTTAATACCATCGTGGTAAAAGACCCAATCAAAAAAAATAAGGGGAGAAAAATAGATTTTTTCACCCCCTTACTTTTCGGTATTTCCATGATTTTAGACAACACTTGAAAGACTAGATAAACTATTTTAGTCCGATTAAAAAATTTGTCCACGGCGGTGAGCAATGCGAGCATCGAACATAAATGAAAAAATGAACTTTTACCGAAAAGCTTTAAAGCTTCTATACAGACGTTTAGCAAATTAAACAGGATAAACTGGATGTTTTTTTTCACTAAAAGCTACATCCTTTGTTTCATAAATCGATAATCTGCCGATAAGTGTATTTCTTAGCTGTGAAGGGACAACAATATCATCAACAATCATTTCAGAGGCTAGCTTGTAAATATTTATTTCTTCTTTATATTCCCGTTGTTTCTCTTCGATAAAGGCCTGCCTCTCTTGCGGTTGAGTCATTTCACTAATTTTATTTAAGTAGACAGCGTTAACCGCTGCTTCCGGACCCATGACAGCTATTTGAGCAGTTGGCAATGCCACACAATAATCTGGTTCAAATGCTGGACCTGCCATCGCGTAAAGACCTGCTCCATAGGCCTTTCTAACAATGACCGAAATTTTTGGTACAGTAGCGGAACTCATCGCCGTTATGAGCTTTGCACCGTGGCGAATAATACCAGCTCTTTCCACTTTCGTTCCGATCATAAAGCCAGGAACATCAGCTAAAAATAAGAGCGGTATATGAAAGGCATCGCAAAGCTGAATAAACCTTGCCCCTTTATCTGCTGAATCGACAAACAAAACGCCACCCTTTACCTTAGGTTGATTGGCGACAATACCGACAGCTCTTCCATCTATCCTTGCGAATCCAGTAATTAACTCAGCTGCGAACAGTTTTTTTATTTCAAAGAAGCTTTCATCATCCACAATCGCATCAATACAATCATACATATCAAAAGAAGCATTTTGATTCAAAGGAATGAGCTCTTCAAGCTGTTTCCCTTCTTTTGGAGGGCACGGTTTTGCCCGCTTCGGCTTTTGTTGATAATTGGCTGGAAAATAGGATAAATACTTTTTCGCTGTCTCGATAGCCTCTTCTTCATCAGAAACTAGAATGTCACCACAGCCACTTACTGTACAGTGCATTCTTGCTCCACCCATTTCCTCTAATGTTACCTTTTCACCAATTACTTTTTCCGCCATCCTTGGTGAGCCTAAATACATGGAAGCATTCTGATCGACCATAATCACCACATCACAAAAGGCAGGGATATAAGCGCCGCCAGCGGCTGATGGCCCAAAAAGAAGGCAAATCTGCGGTACCATTCCAGAAAGTTTAATTTGATTGTGAAAGATTCTCCCTGCACCTCTCCTATTTGGAAACATCTCCAATTGATCCGTTATTCTAGCTCCTGCGGAATCAACTAAATAGAGCAATGGTACTTTCAGTTTTTCAGCGACTTCTTGAATTCGAATGATTTTTTCTACTGTCTTCGCTCCCCAAGATCCTGCTTTTACAGTTGAATCGTTAGCCATAGCGCAGACTGTCTGCCCATTTATTTGACCGATAACCGTTACCACACCATCAGCAGGTAATGTTCCATCCTCACAGTTTGCAAATTTTCCATCCTCTTCGTACTGACCTTCATCAAAGAGCATATCGAGCCTCTTACGAACGAAAAGCTTGTTTTGAGATTTTAATTTTTCGTGGTACCTCGCTCTTCCGCCCTCTTCAATTGCTTTTTGTTTTTCCATAAGGTTTGCTGCCAATGCTTTTACTGTATCCATATTCCCCTCCAAAGATTTTAGTAACTTACTCTAATACAAGCAGAACATCACCATCGTTTATAAAATCGCCTTTGTCCACCTTCACTTCACTTACGATTCCTTCCCCTTCGCTTTCAATTGGAATGTGCATTTTCATGGATTCAATTATGACGACCTCTTGTCCTTTTTTTACTGCATCTGCCTTTTCGACCAGTACATCAGAAACAATTCCTGCAATTGTCGATGTAATTATTTTCATTTCAACCCCATCCTTTTCCTTTTTCTCACAGCTCTTTTGCCGCTCATATCAATAAAACTCTGTAATCGCTTACGTCTTTTTGTGAGTATTTTCCGTCTTTTTGTTATATAATGAAGTGGAGTAAGTATCATTCTTCACATTAAATATATGAGACTTCTAAGTTATTCATGATTAAAGTTGGACTGGGGGGAGCAATATGGATTATAAAGTAGAGAAATTAAAAGTTAATTACAAAACATTAGAGGAATTTAAACGCTTTAAAGAATATGGTTTACAGGAACTATCCATGCTTGAAGACTTGCAAGCAAACATTATTGACAATGACAGTGAATCTCCATTTTACGGGATTTACTTTGGGGATCTGTTAGTGGCTCGGATGAGTCTATATAAAGTAGATGCCAAATTTAATCAATACTTTGAACCACCGCATGATTATTTAGAACTTTGGAAACTCGAAGTATTACCTGATTACCAAGGAAAGGGCTACGGAAAGGCTCTTGTTGAATTTGCTAAAAAATTAAGTTTACCAATCAAAACGAATGCTAGAATGAAGTCAAAAGAATTTTGGGAAAAGATGGGGTTTGAGTCTGTAACCTACGATATGGCAAGAGATCGTGGAGAGAATCCGCTTTTTTGGTTCCCGGAAAATTATACACAAAAGGAATTTTAGCCTTGACAAAAAAGAAGCGAATCAATGATTCGCCTTTTTTTGTCTTCATAAGCTAGCCTTTATTTTCTACCCTTTCAAGATTTCCGTTTTTATCCATTTGAAATTTCACTTTTTGTTGGCGATCCTCTTCTTGAAGGACCACCATTTTTCTTGCCCTTTCCATAATTTCTATAAGAGCCTTATAATCCTGCTCGATCGTTTGCAATTCTTTCTTCAAATTCTCATTTTCTGCGGTTAAATAAGCAATCCTTTTTTCTAATTCTTGAAGCTTCTCCTCAGCTTCGCTTGATTGTTCAAATTCTTGGTAGAGGATCTTTAACGTATTGACTAAATCCTCAAAGCTTATCTTCGGTTTATCAACATGCTGGAATGCTTCTGTAGGTTGTTCTCCCTCAATTTCTCGTGATTCAACTGAAGATTGAGTTTGTTTTCTTAGTTCTTTTCGTTGCTTTTTTGCTAATTCTATCCCTGATTTATATTGTTTACGCACATAAGAATTCCAGCGAAAACCACAAGCGGCTGCTGTTCTTGAAAGTTGCTTTCCTACCTCTTCAAACGCTTGAAGCTGAGTTCCTCCTTCGCGTATATGCCTTAAAACTACTTCAGCAAGTAGCAAATCCTCATCATTTGACCAAGCATCTTGGCGATTCGTGGGCATATGTCAATCCCTCCTAGTGTTTTCGTTTTATTCATACATATGCAACTACTAGAAGAGATAGACTGATCTTCCCGATTTCTATTGAGATTATTGATCAGTCATTTTTTTATTTAAAAACTTGTCAACTTGCTTGTGATGGGCGTCCTTTTCCCATAGTAGTGCGCATTGGCGAATTTCACTTTCTATCCGTTCCTTTAAATCAAGCAATCTCATCTTTCGAACGAACATCATTTTATAAGCAGTTAAAACCGTATCCTCCAGAGAGAAAATAAAATCTAGATTATTTCGTAGTCCTTCCCAACGATCGCCTTCATATATGTATTGGACAAATCCCAATTCAATTAATTGCTGGAACGAGTATATTTTTGCTTCTAATAACATTTTCATCGCTGCTGAATGCTGTACCCTTTCTAATAAAATTGTTCCGCCACCCCAACCTGTTGTAATCGCTAATTTTCCCTGAACAAAACCGGCTTTAATCCCTTTTCGGGCAATCCGGATATCGCAGGCAGCAGCAATTTCACAGCCACCACCAATAGCGATCCCGTTTATCAGAGCTACGGTAGGTTTTGAGAGCATCGCCAATTGATACAATAATTCTCCCATTTTAATCAGCATTTGATAGGCTTGTTCTTCTGTTTTTAATTGATGGAATTTACCTAAATCTCCACCGGAACAAAAAGCTTCTTCACCCTCACCAGTAATGACAAATGCCTTGACCTTCGTTTCATTTGCTAATTGTATAGCCTCATTAAGTCCAGCCATTACTTCAAAATTAACGGCGTTTCTCTTGTCCGGTCTAGTAATTGTAAAGACAAGGATACCATCATTCCGCATGCAAATATCATATGATTTCGACATATACAACCACCCTCTCTTCTTTCATTAAACTTCTAATCACCCAAAAAAACAAGAGAGCTAGGTGGTTAAGACTAGCTTTTCTATTAAGAGCCTCAAGAACGACAAAAGCACAGGAACGAATTCGTCCTGTGCTTTTTATCTCATATTGAAGTATTAGTCGTTTACAACTTCTTTTCCTTTGTATGTTCCACAAGCTTTACATACACGGTGAGCAAGCTTCATCTCACCACAGTTTGGGCATTCTACCATACCTGGTACCTGTAGTTTAAAATGAGTACGACGTTTTCTCTTCGCAGTTTTAGAAGTTCTTCTAAAAGGTACAGCCATTATTCCCACCTCCTTAAAGAGTATTAAGAAAGTCATGAAAGCTAGACTAGCTAAACTTTCAACAGTTTCTTGTCTTCTTCATTCATTATGAATTGGAAGAAGGATCATTTTGATCAAATAATTTTGCAAGTCCTGCCAAGCGTGGATCAATTTTATCCTTCTTCTGCTCATGAATAACCTCCCAATCTTTTCCAGATTGTGGAGCTCCTTCTTCGCTTGACCCTTCGTCACAGAAAACTTGTATAGGTACTTCAAGCAAAAGGATTTCCTGCAAGACCGGCTTTAGGTCGATAACATCCCCTTTTACTTGATGAACTTCCTCATCGGTTTCATAATCTAAACCTTTTAAAAGGAAGGTTTCAGTTGTTTCTACATCGATCGGATAATTCACGTCAACTAAAGTACGAGAACAAGGTAAGACTAAATGTCCTCTAATCTTAAGGTGAAAAGAAACTTTAGATGAGTCAATATCTGCTCGACCAGTGATATGCATTGGTGAAACCGAGCGTATCGTTTGATCGATTTTTTTTATCTCATCAAGGTTTACCATCTCATCAATTGGGAATTCCTTGCTTCGATGTTTTTGTAACTGACTTAATGTCCATTTCATAAGAATCACCCCAAGGCAACAAAGGTTATTATAGCTTTCCTATAATTATTTGTCAATATTTTTTCTTTACAGTCTAAAGTGTCCTCAAACAACGATAGCATACAAATTTACACATCTGCTATTATTATGGACATAATCAAATATTTTGACGCTTCGTTCTTTTTTAATGACCCATTCTTTGAAAATTAGTACAATAACAATAAAAGGATAACATAAATAAAGTCAAATTAGCACTTGGCCATTGTGCCTATATGGTAAGTTTCGGATATGAATTTCAACTATATTTGGCTAGAGCGAATGAGCTCAGTTTATTTTTCCGTAAATATTATCACAGACTATTCCGGACATATAAAAATTGGGTCATTCATTAAAAAACATCCTTTTAAATTTGGCTTTATTGTATATCGGTGTTGATTCTTGGCTCATTTTCTCGCTGGACCTTTCAGCATAACTGAAAGACGTGTGAAACCATGGTTCCACATGAAATGGGCCCAAAAACATTTTAACAAAAATTCTATTTAACAAAGCCTATTTTTAAAACGATATTTTTAAGGGAGCGAAAAAATGAAAGCAGTTGGTATTGTAGTAGAATACAACCCTTTTCATAATGGACATGCTTACCATTTACAACAATCACGACAAATAAGCGATGCAGATATTGTCATAGCGGTAATGAGTGGACAATTTTTACAAAGGGGAGAACCTGCCCTCTTACCAAAATGGCAGCGGGCAAAAATGGCTTTATCCGCTGGTGTCGATATTGTTATTGAACTTCCCTATCAATTTGCCACCCAAAAAGCAGATACCTTCGCTTTTGGAGCCGTTTCTTTGTTAAGTCAAATTGGTGCCAGCATACTTTGCTTCGGAAGTGAATCTGGAGAAATCGAGCATTTTTATCACACTTTACAGTTTTTAAAAAACAATAAAGAGAAATATGAAGAAAGAATTAAATTGAATATGGCTCAGGGTATGAGCTACCCTTCCGCAACATCTTCTGCTTTTCTTGAGCTAGACCCGAGTGAAAAAATAATTGATCTATCAAAACCAAACAATATTTTAGGATTCCAATATGTTAAAGCAATCAATGACTTAGGAATCAATATGCGCCCTATAACGATACCGAGGACAAAAGCAGGCTATCATGATGAACGTTTTTCATCCGAAACGATTGCTAGTGCAACAAGCATTCGTAAGTCATTATTTACAACTGGCGGCAGCTTAAGTGAAATCAACAGCTACATTCCAAACACAACCGCCGCTATCCTAGACGATTATTACAGGACGTACAAACAGTTTCAACGTTGGGAGAACTATTGGCCTTTTTTAAAGTATAGATTGCTCCATGCTTCTGGAACAGAATTACGCAACATATACGAAGTGGAGGAAGGATTGGAAAATCGGGTCATTGAAGCAGCATTAGCTGCAAATTCATTTAAAGATTTTATGAGTATCGTTAAAACAAAGCGTTATACTTGGACAAGACTTCAACGGATGTGCACACATATATTAACCAATACCACCTTCGACGAGATGAATGAGATAATGAAGGAAGCAAACTACATTCGATTACTAGGTATGAACGATAACGGAAGAAAATATTTAAATCAGTGGAAAAAACACGCTTCTATTCCATTGGTCTCAAAATTGTCTTCGTATCATGGCGATGATATCAAACTTGATATACGCGCTTCTAGAGTTTACGCCTTGGGAGCAAAGGAGGAAATGACACAAGAGCTTCTGCAGATGGAATATAAACAGCCTCCTTTTTATATGACAAATTAAAAAGGACAAACCTTCAGAGGGTTCCCTTATTTTGCTGTTATGAGAAGGGAAAAGTGTCGATTACAGGTGATTTTCATTACTGTAATCGACATTATCTTTCCAGAATAGCAAGCTTTTTATATTCGGATTATAAGCAGTTAATCTCCATAGTAGGATAGTCTCTTCAACAGTTGCTAACATCGCAACAGCAAAAAGGATAAAAATAGTCCAACTCGATATATTACCGAGTATAATCACAGCTGGTAAGAATAGAAACAGGAAAACACCTGTCCCTTTATTGCCGAACGTATGGATAATACTCCATTGTCTGAATTTCATTTTTGTCACTAATAAGTTTCCCAACCTCATAATTAAGATCGTCATGAAACATAACCCTAACTGGAACATGATTTCATTGCTCGCCATTCGAACCATAACGAAAACCCAGACAATGTAAAACACGAAATCCCCTAAACTATCTAGTTTGCTACCAAGAATAGTTTCAGCATTTAACAGTCTTGCCAAATATCCATCGACGACATCGCTCAATCCGCATAATAAATAGACAACGAAGAAAAGGAAAGAAGATTGACATAAAAATAATAACGTAACAGATAAAATGATACGCAAATAAGACAGAATATTAGGTAATGATTTCATGTTTTTTCTCCTTATTTTTTGAAGCATGCATTGTTCTTATAAACAAAGCATGAGGCCATTCTCGAAACCTTTAGTGGCTTTGCTAAGCAATATTGTTGTTGTAAACCACCGACATATAAGCATTTTTTAAAAAAGACCTCCAAAAAGCCACTTTAACGGCCTTTTTGGAAGCCCCCTATTTCTTTGGTTGCAGCTCTTTCAAATAATCAATCGCCTCATCAAATGTATCAATTGGAACTATTTTCATTTTCGTATTAATATCTTTTGCCGTTTTAATGGCTGCGTTATAATTTGAATCCTTTGCCCCCTGTTCGTTAGGAGCGAAAAAGATCTCAGCCCCAGCTTTATCGGCTGCAACAATTTTCTGTTCAATTCCGCCAATTCTACCAACCTTTCCATCAGCAGAAATCGTGCCTGTACCAGCAATTGCATAACCTTTCGTCAAGTCTTCTTCAATCAGCTGGTTATAAATTTCAAGAGAAAACATAAAACCAGCAGAGGGTCCTCCTATATCGTCCGTTTTGATTTCAACATTTGGATTCACGTGTAACTCTTTATCATCCACAAGTCCAATCCCAACACCAACACGGGTTGCATCATCAGGAAATGGCTGTACTTGAATCGTCGTGCTCTCCTCTTCTCCTCTTCGCAAATAGGTGAGCGTAATTTCAGTTCCGGCTGTTTGTTTGCTAACAAATTCAATAAATTCCTCTGATGAAGTAAACTCATGACCATTTATTTTAAAAATACGGTCACCTGGCTGCAATTTGTCAGCAGCTGGCATATTGTCCACCACATTTAAAACATATACACCTTTATATTCATACTCAATCGGTATTTCTGCTTTCTTATAAGCAACCTCTATTGCAGATTGCTTCGAACTAGCCATTAGGTGCATTTGTCGTACATTGTACTCCTCTTCAGTTTCTTCTTCACCACGGACAGCATTCAACGGATAAATCTCTTGATAATCACTTAATGAGGCGAGCAAATAGGAATAAATATTTGCTTTTCCCATTCGAATGGTCGTCAACATAAAGCTTCCCTGTTCATCAAAGCCATTCTCAACTTCAATGATCGGTTTCAACTCTTTGGCCATCCCCGGTTTAGATACGTAATATGGCAATGAAATAAATGAGGCGATAACCATAAATAAGGCCGCTAAAATGAAAAAAAACCGAAAATAAAACCTCTTGTTCATCTAGTGCTGCTCCTTCCACTCCTCGATCTGTTGCCGAATTTTTACAATATATTTTTCCGTTTCTTCTTCTCCAATTTGAATAATTTCATCTATGTTTGTAAATGCCCTTGAGCTAAACATTTCAAGGGAAGGCTGAATCATAACATCAGAAGCGATTTCCCTATTTGCGACAATCTCCATTTGCAAAATGTCGATACTCTGCATGATGACATCATAGATAGAAGTAATTTCCGTTGTCCGATTTACACGAGAAACATCAACGGCAATAATAATGTCAGCTCCCATTTCTTTCACAACGGAAACAGGTACCCTATCAACTACTCCTCCATCCACCAACAATCTTCCTTCGAGTTTTTCCGGAACAAAAATTCCAGGAATTGAAATACTAGCTCTAACAGCATCAGCAATCGACCCGTTTTTAAAAACCACTTTCTCTCCGCTCATTAAATCAGTCGCAACAACATGGACAGGAATGTCTAATTGTTCAAGGTTTTTCCCATGGGTAAAAATTCGAATAAGCTCTTTCACACGATTTCCTGCGATGAAGCCCATTTTTGGCAGTGTGAAATCCAGATAATATTTTCTCTTAAACACGCGCGATAAATGATATAGACGTTCAATGTCTGAGCCGGCACCATAAAAACAGGCGACCATTGCCCCCATGCTGCTGCCAGCAATGAGATCAATCGGAATTTTTGCATCCAGCAGCTTTTTTATTACACCTAAATGAGCAAACCCTCTTGCTCCACCTGAACCAAGCGCTAGACCAATTTTCGGTTGCTGCAAAAATAAGCGCCTCCTTTAAAAAGGAATGTGGGCAGACATAAGCTCCATCTTCTCCCACTTTTTATATATTCTTATGGTCTATTTTATTTTTCTATGAGTATATTGATCTATATGAGGACAAGACCCAGTGAAATAAGGCTTCAACAAAGATGGAGCAATCAACATCATTCTAGATTTTACACGATTGAGTAGTCGTGCATTTACTGATTTAATAATCTTTATTTTAGCATTATTTTCTAGAAGATGCACTTTGCTTGCGTCATCAGTAAATCTTCGAGGGAGGATGCATGAGTGGTAAAATCGAAACTAAAAACCATTATACTAGCCTCGGCAGTTTCCATAATGGCTATTTCGCTAATTGCTTTTCCACAAGACTCTGTGAACGCGTCCATTAGAGGATTGGATATGTGGTGGAAAATCGTCTTTCCCTCATTACTTCCATTTTTTATTGTGTCCGAGATGTTAATAGGCTTCGGGGTTGTAAAGTTTATTGGTGTTCTGTTGGAACCTTTAATGAGACCGTTATTTCGTGTTCCAGGAGTCGGGGGCTTTGTGTGGGCGATGGGAATGGCCTCTGGCTATCCTGCTGGTGCAAAGCTAACGGCCCGTTTAAGGCAGGAAGGACAGTTGACAAAAATTGAAGCAGAAAGGCTCGTAACATTCACTAATTGCTCGAACCCATTATTTATCTTTGGGGCTGTTTCTGTTGGCTTTTTTTATAATCCACAACTGGGCATTATTTTGGCATTAGCTCATTATCTTGGTAATTTCACCGTCGGAATTATGATGAGATTTCACGGTAAAAATCATGAACACACCGCAAAAAAGAATGTAAAATTTTCCTTAAAAAATGCTTTTAGAGAACTGCACCGAACAAGAATTAACGACAAACGGCCGCTCGGAAAATTGCTTGGGGATGCAGTGATGTCTTCTATCCAAACGTTATTGATGATCGGTGGCTTCATCATTTTATTTTCTGTGATAAATCAACTTTTATCGAACTTACACATTATTGAAATGGTTGGTTCGTTGGTTGCTTTGCTACTGCAGTTAATCCATCTTCCAGAGTCATTTAGCATTCCATTAATATCTGGAATTTTTGAACTCACTTTAGGAAATAAGCTAACCAGTCAGGTAGAAAATGTTACGCTGCTACAACAAGCGATAATCGCTAGTGTCATTCTTGCATTCAGCGGATTAAGTGTGCAAGCTCAAGTAGCCAGTATCCTTGCACAAACAGACATCAAATTTAAACCCTTTTTTATAGCGAGAATCTTTCACAGTGTTTTTGCTGGATTTTATACATGGTTGCTTTGGAATCCCCTTTATGAAAAATTAAACCCACAAAATCCTGATTCCCAAACGGTCCCTGTCGCCCTTATTGATGAAGGGAAATGGGCGTTTGATACATTGAAACTGATCAGTGACACAGGACCAATATTAACGCTTATTTCATTGCTGGTCTACATCATTGTCTTTGCAAGCCGGATGCAAAGAAACGAACACGAATAAAGATGTGCAATTGCTGTAAAAATAAATTATAGAAGGAGCAGCTACGATTAGACTGTAGAAAAAAAACAACTAGGAAGCAAATAAAAAGCGAGCGTTTGCAGTATCAGTCAAACACTCGCTTTTTCCACAATATGTAACATTCGTTCACTAGCTTTTAAATTTGGCTTGAAGTGCTTGTTCCACTATCGGTGGGACTAATTCAGAAATATTTCCGCTATATTGGGCAACTTCTTTCACAATACTTGAACTCAGGAAGGAATATTGGTTATTAGTCATGATATAAAATGTTTCAATCTCATGATTAAGAAAACGGTTCATAGAGGTTAACTGCATTTCATATTCAAAATCAGAGACTGCCCTTAAACCCCTAATAATTGCATTCGCTCCAATTTCTTTCGCATAATCAACTAATAGTCCATGAAAGGAATCAACCTTAACATTTGGGATATCTTTTGTTACTTCACGAATTAATTGGATACGCTCCTCCACAGTAAACAAAGGCTTCTTTGATGAATTGTTTAGTATCGAAACATAGACTTGATCAAACACTTTCGCTCCCCTAGAAATAATGTCTAAATGACCAAAAGTAATCGGGTCAAAACTCCCAGGACATACAGCTATACTTGCCATCGTTCTCCCCCTCTAAAAATGGGCCTTTTCATATATAGATATGGTAATGATTCCATAGGTTTCTTGTTTGATCCGAACAAGACCTTCGATTTGTGCTGGAATTTGAACATCTGAACTATGTTCACAAACAATAACTCCTTCGTCCTTTAACAATTGATGCTTATCTATCAATGCCAGCGTCTCTTTCAATTGTTGTTTAGCATAAGGTGGGTCAAGAAAAATATAATCAAAACGAAGTTCCCTTTTTATAATTGCCTTTAAAGCTCGAGTTGATTCATTTCTATATACTTCAGCCTGTTCTTCTAAATTACATTGTTTTAAATTCTCATAAATTGTTTGAATGGCTTTCCCATCACGGTCAATAAAGAGCACCTTATCTGTTCCCCGACTTAGCGCCTCTATTCCAAGACCTCCGCTGCCTGCAAAAAGATCAAGACATAATCCACCATTAAAATAAGGACCGATCATATTGAAGATCGCTTCCTTCACTTTATCTGTTGTTGGCCTCGTCGATTTTCCTGGCACTGCTTTTAACGATTTTCCTTTCAATTTGCCTGAAACGATTCTCATGAAATTATCACCTGCACTGTCAAACTTCCTTACCATCCTAACATAATCAAAGCAAAGTGCCAATTATCGACAACCATCTATTTTTTCATTACTAATCAGTTCATTTTAATAAAGCAAATGGCTGTCTATCGCAAAATCAACTGCATGATAACTTTGCAAAAAAAATGATAACGATGTATATCCGACTCTTTTGTGGAAATACTGTAATTAACAACATCTATTCGAGGATGTTGTTGCCAACCGCGGAGAAGACTTACGTTTCCCCATAAGTTCTTCCTCCGGTTTCTCCTCTCCCTTTGCCTTCTTTCCTTATAAAGGAGATGGAAGGACCCTGCAGTTATCTGCAGGGTTTTCTTTTTTTATTATTGACTTAAAACAAAGATCATTGAGAAAATAAGCTAAAAATCCAAGTGTAGTATTTACTCATTCAGCGAAAGTTTGATTTCATCTTCATTTTCATTAAAGGATACTTGAAAAAGTGATTTTAACATACGGTTTGACATATATGGTCGGCCATTAATCATACGAAGCGGGTTTTCCAATAATCCTAAATGCTTTTGATTGTAAGAGTAAATATTTTGACTTACATAAAAACGGTAACTATCATTCCGTAAATTTACAAGTACGGTCTCATGATCGTCGAGCAGCTGTACTTTATAGCCTAGAGCACTCATCGTTTCAATAAACGGAAAATATTGTTCATTACCAACAAGTATCACATCGATGTCTTTTTTTAGAGCGTCTCCGATATAGAGTGAGCGAGAATCATAAAAATAAAGCGGGAGCGCATTCGTTTCAGCATTTTTATTCAATGAAAAGAAACGGGTGTTTTTTTCGGCGATAGAGCTGAGAATCTCGTCCATTTTTTGCGGAGTGAGCGAATTTTCTTTTACGATTAATGCTAAAAACTGGGCGATCTCATCTTCCGTAAAATGACGTTTCAGTTCTTCAATTAGAAGATTTACTTTTGGGTTATGACTTTCTCGTTCCTCTACAATCGATGTTAACACACCGAGTATCCACCTTTCTTCAGATGGAAGTTCAGGAGCCTTTTCAAGAAAATAATGATCGATCATTCTACGCTCAAGTTTTTGACTATCTAGACTTGGTTTCGCAATCATTAAACCATTGCCATTTGTTTCTGCGAAGCTATCGGTTAAAACCACTGCCATCTCATTGAAATTAGGAATTTTTTCGAATGGTCCCTTTGATAGATTAGCTTGAGAATCATTCGTTGTATACAACTGAATTCCGTTGCCACCTGCTCGCTGGACTAAAGGTGTGGGCTGCCAATATAGAGAACCGTTGCCACCTTTGCCTTCAAAAACATAATAGTCAATATATTCTAATTTGCTGTAACCTTTGAGCGGAAAACCAGCAACCCATGTTCCCTCTCTTCCCGTTTCTGAAATAACATCAACTGTTGTATGGGTTACTTCTACATCTGGCAATTGAATCAACCAATCGCGCAAAAGAAACGCAGAGTCGTCATCATTTAGTTTGATTTGGTAGCGAAAAGTTAGCGACTCGTTTTGAGCCTGTAATGAATTAGAATTGTCATCTTCAGAACTACAAGCAGCTCCATCATCAGTAGCACATTCCCACTCTGAAATAATATTAGGCGCATTTATTCGATATTCGTCTTTCCCTTCCAAACCTTCAATCACTTGTGTAACAGAAAGAACTCCGCCTTTAGACTCAATCGTGATGTGTTGAACCGCTTTCTCATCCTTTCCTAGTTCAGATGGATTATGGTATTCAGAATAAGCGTTCCATTGCCACAGCAACATAGCTCCAATAGTAACATTTAAACTAATTAGTAATGTGAACGCAAGCTTCCACATATGCATTCCCCTTATATTTTAATCAAATTATTCCTCTATATTAACAATAGCAGAAGGCAGGATCGACGTCATTAAAAAATAATTAGAACAAAAGACCTACTTTCTCTTTTCAATTCTTTCATAGCCATTCTAGATTAAGCATGGTAAAGTAGTCATGAAGCTAAGATAAGGAGAGAATGCAGTATGATTCAACGTTTTATTGAATTAGGCGAAGGATATTCTGACATTTATGAGTTAATTGAGATAGCAAAAGCAAACAAAGAACGGCTTTTACATATGATGACCTATCATACCGTTATAGAAAATAAAGAAGTCTCTTCTCTGGTGGTTATTCTCAAACCGACTATACCTGGCGATTTCCAGCCTTTATACATTTGTCGCGAAGGCATTCCCAATCCAAATAAAAAACCGAATAAACGTTATCAACTATTCCAACAAGCTGCAACAGAGCTTAAAAAAGAAATTATTGAACTTGAAGTCAAGCCTTCCGTGCAATTCTCTGAAAAGGAACTTTATTATCAATATTTAATTGGGATTTTAAGAATGAACCGTTACATACCACCATTAGCTTAAGAAAACAATTACAGATAAAGCAAAGAACGCATTTTGCTGGTGACAAAGGGTTACAAAAGGAAAAAGCTATGGTCAAAAGGTTATTCCTGAACAACCTTTTGACCATAGCTTTTTAAATTCCCATCCGATAATCATATTCTTTAGCTTTATCCGGCTTTGAATTTTCGTACTCTGTTTTTAAAAATGGTTTAAATGAAGGCTCAACCTTTTTCACAAAGGAATAGCTTTCTATTTTTTTCATAATCGTTTCAACATCCTCTAAATCACAGTAGAGAACAACGTATTTTAATCGTTTGGAGACAAAATGAACATTTCCAAACTTTCTTAACATTTTGGCTTGTTTTAAAGAATACAGCCATACGATAATCCCTTGACGTTGTCCCAGCATACTTTTTTCCCCTTCAAACACCTTATTTTTTTCTAGTCTAGCAGACAAACCTGGATATTTCAATGCTCAAGAACAAAAGGACAGCAACATTATTCCAGCGAGGATGAATCAAAGAGGTTGTTGAAATACTGATTTTTTTACAGGAGCATTTGTTAGGCTTTGCCGCTTCTGCTAGTAAGGAATTAATTCTATATTATTAAGAACTAGTTCTGTAGTTTTAAAAACGCAAAAAAGCTTAGGTAGGTTACCTAAGCTTTTTACGAACATCCACAGCTTCCGCCTGTGCTACATCCGCCACCACAACTAGAGGAGCTATCAAAGAAAGGATTTCCAGTTGGAACCTTTATTTGTTCAGATACAGATTTCCCAATTAAAACACTGACTTCATCCAACAAAGCCTGTAGATCATTTTCAGCTTTTTTGAATTCAGCTACATGAATATCCATATCCATTTCTCTTTTTAACTCCCGAATATTTTTCATCACTTTGTGATATTCTGGATGGTAGCGGCCAAACCGTTGCACCTCTTCATAGAGCTCCTTTTCTTTAGAAAAAGCTCTAATTTTACGCTGTGTATCTCTATTTGATTTTACTTTATTTAAACAGACCATATAATATTCAACGACATCCGACTCCATAATCATCATCGACAACTGTTCAGCCTGATCTAATATTTCCATTCTTTCCAAAGTAGCAAGCAAATCTAGCTCACCTCCGCTACTTATTTTAACATGGAAATGTAAAAAAACGAAAGTTTAATGAACAATTTAAATTAGCAGTAACTCTCAATCACCATTACGATACACCATTAGAAAGTTCATTAAGTTTATCGTTTATGGAATGGATACTGTAAACTCCTTCTCTAACTGATATGGTTCATCATTAGGGGTTACAACCTCTAATTTTACTCGGTGAGTTCCTTTCTCTAATCCTTTAATAATAAATGCAGCTGTCGTAACCTCCTCCTTCTTCACGCCATTAATATAAAGAATGATTTTCCCTTGCTTTTGCTCACTGTCATCGCGGAAAGTAATGGCTGGAAGCATACATTCGACAAAAACGCTATTTCCTCTTATATGATGCTGAACTTTAAAAGGCTCACTACTTTGTTCAATCGTAACTGGCATATCATGGGCTGTGTTGACAGTGCTCATCGGTATAACCATTAACTTTTTGGCCTCTGGCTCCGGTAAGTCCTTTTGACAGCCAACCGTCATTAACACCAGCATCATTAAACTTAAATATATGGTTCTCATTGGCAATCCCCCTCTAATGTAAAGTCCCATAAACATAAATTATAATGATATTGTTTGCTAACAAATCCATTTTTACTCCATTGCATCCATGAAAAAACAACCTTCTCAATACATGCGAGAAAGTTGTTCACGAAAGATTATTATTCATCGCTTGAAACATGCTCATCATCATTTGCGCCATATAGACGCCGTTAGAAAATTTTTCTACCCGATGCGGAATCGTTTTCCTATGATAATGTAATGCTGCGATTTGAAATGCTTGAAAATCATTTGGATTTCTTGCTAATTTCCTATACCATATCGGTTGTTCATGTAAAAACCTTTTCAAATCCGGATCGGCATTAATCATTTCCATCATATCTTTCCTCATATCCATCCCCCTTTTCAATCTTTTCTGAATTGGAATGGATGCGAGCTTTGAGCGGGCTGATTACTGCTCGAAGCGTTTCCTTGTTTTCCTCCTTGAAATTGGAGGATTAATCCTTGTATCGCACCTAAAGCTTGACTCAAGTTGGTAATATGCCCTTGGAGTTGGTTTGGATCTACATTTTTTACAGCATTCATAATTTGTGGAAGCCATTCTTTTTTATCTTCTTCCTTATCCTGTACTCCTTTAAACTCATTCCAACGAGTGTCTTCTTCTCCAAGTAAGTACCATTCCTCAAAAAGCTCCTGCCAAGTCGCATTTCCCTTCCTGACTTCCATCACCATTTTCGGATGCTCCTTGACGAATTCCTTAAATTGCTGAACAGAAGGATGGAGTTTTTTCTTTTCCATACTTATTCACCTCGAACAAAGGGCATGTATAGATGAGCTGGTTCGTATTGGTGTATCGGTCGTATTTCAACATCTTGAAATCAACAGTGATTATCCAATTCTATACCGTATCTTCGTTTCATTTTTTGTTATATTTCGTAACTAAGTTTCCTATGATACGATATGATAAAGCAATAAAAGTTGTGAATCACGCCTACTCTATAGAAAAAATAAGGGGATGAACTTATTGCAAGAAAACTTAAAGAGACTTTTTCAGCAAGTACTGGAAAAAGGTACGAATGAGGAATTAGAAGTTCTAAAACATATTCTGGAAGGTTTGAATCATCAAGATCGTACATTTATTAACCGCTTACTCCATATGGAAAACAAAAAGACGAATGAAGGAATAGAAGTAAAAATTCCTTTAAACGCAATGGTCAATAACCCTTTAAATATTCTTCATGGAGGAATTACAGCTACAGTTATTGATAGCGCAATGGGGATATTGGCGCATCAAAGTTTGCCTGATGGAAAAGCTGCCGTTACAACTCAGCTTTCTATTCATTATATTGCCCAGGGCATTGGAGATTTCATTACTTGCCAAGCAAAAATCGAGCACTTCGGTTCAAAAACACTTCTAGCTTCAGCCGATGTATTTCGCTCTGATGGGCAAAAAATTGCCCAAGCAACCGGCAGCTTCTTCATCATCGAAAAGAGACAGAACAAAAAGTGAGAGCTGTACTTACGAGCTCTCACTTACCTAATGAAATAAATAATTACTGTATATCGTCTAATCTATTCATTTTTACCTATTGACGATTATTCTTCATGCCATTTTTGAATAAAATTCTGTGTGTAGTGGAGATGGTAAACTCCTACACCAATGTGCGTAAATTGTCCGTTTAGAAGTGTCTCGCGATGTCCTTTACTATTCAGCCATCCTTCCATTACGGCAGGCGCATCTGCGTAATTCGCTGCAATATTTTCACCAGCAAGTTGATAAAAAATCTCACTTGCTTCCAATCGATCAGATAGTTCACCAGAAGTCTTCGATGTATGGGAAAATTCTTCATTTTCATACATATCAATACTATGGGCTAAAGCAACCTCCGCTACCATTTCATCCTTTTCGAGCGGAGCTAGCTCGTGCCGTACCCGCATTATATTAGAAATATCAAAAATCTGCTCAGCATTTCCTTTAGCCACTTCAGACTCACTTCCTGCTTCCCACGGCTTAACCTCTACTAATTCACCGACATAAACCAATTCATACGGCTGCAATTTAATTAAAGTCTCCGCATCCATAAACCTTACACTTGACAATGTTCCATCGAACTTATCAATATAAAATTGAGCATAAAAATCTCCCATCTGTACAAGCGGGCGTGTGTTCATATCATCTTCAGTTAATTCAAAGCGATAAGAGCTCCCCTCATACATTAAGCTTATATATGGTCCAATCGGCACTGAGGCATAAATCTCTTCGACTGGCTGTCCTATTTTGAAAGGAGGAATATCCACATCACTGCCTATAGCATATATCGTCACAACCGTTTCATCACGAATACCTACTTGAATATACTCTTGCAAACTTTTTTTGTATATCCACCAATCATATCCATAAGCAGAAGGATCCACTCTAGAAGGCTTGCCTAATTTTTCTTCTAATTGGGACATATCTTTTCCTATCAATGTTGCTATTCCCGAACTTGGGGCATCAATTTGAGGATTATCTGTGCCGTCGTCTGTCTCTTCTTCCAGTGATTCATCAACCTGATGTGAATTTGGATGTTCATTGACTAATATATCGTCTTCAAAAGATAAATTTAAGTAGAATATAACTGCTAACATGGCGGCGATTAATATTAAAATTCTTATAAGGGCACGCAGAGGTATGCCTCCTCTCTTTTCTTGAACTCATTATTAATAATCCTATCTATATTTTCTATTATTCTATGCATATAATAGTTTAATATGATTATATCATCTATTATTTTCTTTGAAATCTTTCAATACAAATATAAATCGTTCCCACCGTTTAAATGGGAACGAAAATATTGACTCAAGTTAGATTTTGTTATGGATTGGCTAATGTTCTATTTGCATATCATTCGGTTCAGATATTTCCGAAAGAGCCTTTCCTGCTTGGCCATCCGTTAACTTTCTTACCGCAAAATCACCAAGGGAAACAATGCCGACTAATTTATCTCCTTCAACGACTGGCAGGCGTCGTATTTGATGATTTGCCATCAATTCTGCAGCATCCTTTGTGCTCATTTCCGCTGTCGCTGTTATCAGTTCTTCGCTCATTACCTCTCCAACTTTCGTGGATCCTGGTTTTTTCTCGGCAATCCCGCGAATGACAAGATCTCTGTCAGTAATCATTCCAACCAATCTCTCCCCATCAACAATCGGAATTGCTCCAACATTCCATTCCTTCATTTTGACAGCCACTTCATAAACATTATCAAGTAACGTACAACATTCCACTTCATTACTCATAATTTCTTTTATCTTTTGCACTTCCTTACCTCCTAATATGCATAATATTATTATTAAAGATTTCCTTTAAATAGTATTCCCAAATCACGTTCATTCATTAATAAGGTTTAATTGAAATGTGAAAGAACTATGTTTTCTTTTAGCATGTCATTGCAACTTTTTCACTTTTCCACTATTATTAGATTTGGGATTATTTTAGTAAAATTCTACAATAGGTATTCACACTTATAATGTTTCACTTGTTTGAGGAGGGATCGAGATGAAATTTGAGAATTTGGGATTCGATAAAGTAAAAGCTGATTTAAAACGGTTAGACGATGTTATGGCGGATTACGGATTGATCCGTGCTGAGCAGTGGGATTATGAAAGAGTATCCTACGATCGCAAATTTGAATTAAAAGAAGGAGTATTCTATCTTCGCATTTTAGGTTATGCAGTCGAAGGTGATGTTGGTGCCAATAGAGCGGTTCTGCAACTCCTCACACCATTGTTAGGGAAGCATTATTATCCTCATGGAGTAGAATATGGTGAGGAAGAAAATTTTCCAAGCTCTTTAGTAAGCCAATGCGAAAAGATTTTAACCGAAGTAAAAGCAGAAATAGACAAGTTTGTTAAGTAATTTCAATTTTATCTTCTCAAAATGACAAAGAAAAAGACCCATTTAGCGAATGGGGTCTTTTTCTTTACCTCTATAGAATGATCCCATCCATCATGTTGTTTCAATAATGGTTGCATACACACGGTCATTTATCTATAGGCTAATGTTAGATGAGTCAGTTATTGATATTGCTTTTTTAAAGTTTACACCCCAAGTTAAAGAGAGTGGGAATCGCCTAAATACATACGGGAAACCAGATTCCATTTTTCAATTGAGCGCTCGAGCTATATCATAAAATACAAATGTTTATATCAAAATAAGCAATCAGCCTATTTTTATAATTATAGAAAATTCGCTCTCTGATTCATCGATTTCAATTTTTAGCATCCATTTCAAAAAAACGGATGGTTGTACTTTTGTTATTGAGAAAGGGGTTCTATCTTGTCCAGTATTTTCACAAAACGGGTGGCAATGATCGTTGTAATCGCTCTCCTCGTCGCTACCCTTCTTTATTTTATTCTACCTGTATCCGTTCCACTGATCGTAGCTTTCGTTACAGCTTTATTTTTGCACCCAATTGTTAAATGGCTGCGTAAAAAGACGAAATTAAATCAACAGCTTGCAGTATTATGCGTGTTCCTACTTTTTCTACTATTCATTGGAGCTAGCGGTTATTTTGTGACAACGAAAGTTGTAACGGAAATTATTAAACTCGTCGAGAATGCGCCACTATACATCAATGAAATTACGAGAGCTTGGCTTAATATTGAAAAAGACTTTGCGAACGCAGCAAAAGATATGCCTAAAGAAGTGGTTAATGAGATCAGTAATCAAATTCAAAGCTTTCTTAATAAAACAAGAAATGATCTCGTCGCTTATGTCAATATCGATACAGTGAAATCTCTATTAACAAATATTCCAAACTATTTAGTAAGCTTCCTTGTCTATTTGATTGCCCTTTTTTTGTTCTTGCTTGAACTTCCACGGCTCCGTAAAGGAATGTATTCCTTCTTAACGGAAAAAACCGCACAAAAAGTTCAGTTTATGACATCAAGACTTTCCTTCGTCATTTTCGGATTTTTTAAAGCACAATTTTTAGTAAGTATTATTATTTTCGTCGTTTCTCTTATCGGCTTATTATTTATTAAGCCTGAAGTTGCCTTAATAATGTCACTTATTATTTGGATCATCGACTTTATCCCGATTATCGGCTCAATCGTGATTTTAGGACCATGGGCGCTCTTCTATTTAATTACAGGGGACATTTCCCATGGTACACAATTAGCTGTTCTCGCGGCAGTATTGTTAATCATTCGCAGAACGGTAGAACCAAAGGTAATGGGAAGTCATATTGGTCTATCACCTTTAGCAACATTAATTGCCATGTATCTCGGATTGAAGCTCCTCGGAATTCTTGGCTTCGTAATTGGGCCGTTATTGCTTATCGCCTTTAATTCTGCAAAAGAGGCTGGTATTATTAAAATGAATTTCAAAATTTAAACCATTCATTATTGAACAAAAAAACAGCTCCAGAATCTTATTTACAGACTTTGGAGCTGTTTTTTTATATTCCTAAGATCGCTTTAATAACCGATGTTGTTTCTCCACCATGGTAAAACACATAAAGGAGCAGGTAGACAGCCACACCAGTAATCGCTGTGAAGAACCATACAACGCTTGTAATCGGCCCTATTTTACGATGCACCGCATATTTTTTTTGGTAACCAGTAACAAGAGATATAATCCCAAGAACCGCCCCGACAGTAGCTAGTGTAATATGGAAAATAAGAAAGAGGGTGTAATAAATTTTAATATCATCAGGGCCGCCAAATGCTGTATTTCCAATAAAAACCGTTCTGGAAGCATAAATAATAAAGAAAATGATCGCAAAAATGGCTGCTAAAAACATTGTTTTTTGATGGGCTTCTCTTTTCCCCTTTTTTATTTGGCCCCAGCCAATGGCTACTGTTATTGCACTTAAAATAATAAAAGTCGTACTGATTGTCGGTAAAATAGGTAAAGTAAAATTCATCTCTTTTTTTCCTTTCTAAATCTCCAAATAAAATGCCAACCTCGCTCCTAGTCAATTGGGAGAAGAGCATTCTCATACATAAAATTAATTTTAGTGGACTGCAAACATATTTTCAATCTTAAGTTAGAAAAACAACAAAAATGTACTGTTTTTGTCATATTTATTGTGATAAATGTGATTTTTTTAACTGATTCTATTTAATTCTGTTAAAACATAAAGGAAAATGGCAAGGTTGAATCATAAAAAAAGCACCCGGGTAAGGTGCCAATGGATTATTTAATTGTTTGTGGATCAAGCAAATGCAACTCTGGCTCTGACTCCTCCTGCTCTCTTCTATACCATTCAAAAAACACTTGAAATAATACTACACCATAAACAATTTCTTGAATGACTTTCATAAGTACTCCGCCTAATTGCTGATCATGAAGCAATGACATTGAATTAAACATTTCAGGTCCACTCAAGTTTAACCCTGATAAGACAGTTGGTGAAACACAAAGCTCGAGAGCCTTTGCCCATGAACTTGGATCAGAAAAAGTAGCATACATCGGAACATCAGCAAAAATAATTAACGCACACGCAGGTGTTAACAATACCCCGTCAGCAAATATATAGCCAATCTTCTTTACTCCGCTTAACCTTTTTTCCCCCTCTACTTGATTAACGAGTGGCCACCACATGAAGATCGCCATTAAGAACAGCAGCATCGTATAGGATGTGTGTAATAACATGTCTGTCTTGATAACATCAAAGATTAATGGGATATGATAAAATGAAAAAATCCCATTAAAAAGAATTAAAGCGATGATCGGTTTTGTAAAAAATTTGAATAGAGACCGAATAACTGGAAGACCCAATAATTTTTTCCAAATCCACTGTGGAATTCCTACTATAAAAAGGGGTGGAATAATTAAATATAAGACAGCCATCTGAATCATATGAGCGTAAAACATAAGATGACTCATTAAGTCAATTGGCGAGCCTTTGATGATATATAAAAGAATAACCCCTGTTGAAAAAATGATGCCTTGTCTTGTGGTTAATGGTTCTGAACCGTTAATATGTTTTCTCCATGTGATCGTGATGAGAAAGTAAGCAGCTAACAATGCAACCATTGCCAAAAAGAAAAATGGACTCCATAACGCTTGAAAACCAAACATATCTAAAGATAACATTGACCCATCACCTCTGTAATTTCCTTTTTCATTTCTCTTTAATGTATTCACCGAAATGTGAATGCCACATTAATATTATAACTTAAACTACTAAAAAGTTCTCCAAAACCAAGGAAAACAAGCATTTCCTTTGCAAAAGGCTTTGTTAAACAATATTGTTAATAAAACAATTTCGGGTACTTTTTATGACACTTTGCTTTCACAGGCCTTTCAGTGAACAAACGAGAAATTGAGCCGAAATCCATACCCAACACATAACAAACTTAGCAAAAAGAAAATCGGCTTAATATAGCCGATTTTCAAATGATTTTACCACCAAACAATCGTCACAAATGCGAGGATTGTTATTAAGCCAACAAGCAGGCCAGAATACAAGAACAATGCTGGTGCTTCATGACCTTTATGGCTCATATGCATAAAATAATAAAGCTGAAAGGCCACTTGAACTGCTGCAAGCAATAGAATGAACGGAACAGTAAACCAGCCTGACATTCCCGCACCAACCGCTACAAAGGCAACAATTGTTAAAAAGATCATCAAAGTAAAAGTAATGACCTGATGTCTCATTTCTTCTGCATTCTTTTTACGACGATAAGCGATATCTACAGTCGCATTTCCCGTATTCGTCTGATTATTTTCCATAGTTTATCCCACCATTCCCATTAGATATACTACAGAGAAGATAAACACCCATACAACATCGATGAAATGCCAATATAGACTAGCAACATAAAATTTAGGTGCATTGTATAGACTTAATCCTCTTTTCGCATTCCGTACCATTAAGGTTATAATCCATGCCAATCCAAATACAACGTGTGCCCCATGAAATCCTACTAATGTATAGAACGCTGAACCAAAGGCGCTACTTGTAAATGTATGACCATAATGGTGTACATAATGATAAAACTCGTAAATTTCGCAGCCAAGGAAAGCAAGACCAAGAGCGACAGTAATCCCAAGCCAAAGCTGCATTTTTTTAAATTCAAAGTTCTTCATATGATACATCGCATATACGCTTGTAATAGAGCTTGTTAAGAGCAACATAGTCATTAAAAATGCTAATGGTATTTCAAACAAATCTTTTGCTAATGCGTGATCTGGCCCTGGAACCTTATCTTTTAAAGCGAGATAGGTTGCAAAGAGAGAGGCGAAAAGAACCGTCTCTCCTCCAAGGAACAACCAGAAGCCAAGAAATTTATTTTTTGCTTCAAGGGTTTGCTTTTCAGGCGAAGCAGGCCATTTTTCAAGTGTCATTTTTTCTTCAGCGTGCATTATGCCTTAACCCCCTTATTATCATCTTCATCGATTAATTCTTCCTTATGAATATGGAAGCCATGATCATCTTTTACAGAACGTAGGAACATGGAACCGAACGTAATGGCCAAACCAATAATAAGCACCGGCAAGCCCCATCCATAGTCTAAACGGTACATTGCCCCAAATGCTGCTACAAATAGTCCAAAGGAGATAACGAAAGGAATGAATGATGCATTCGGCATATGAATATCTCCTAGCGGTTCTGCTGGAGTCATTCCTTTTTTCCCTTCCATTTTTTCAATCCAAAGAGGGTCTAAACCGCGTACCAATGGAAGTTGTTTAAAGTTATAAAATGGTGGTGGAGATGGGATGGCCCACTCAAGTGTTCTGCCATCACCCCAAGGATCATTGCCTACTCTTTCATTTTTAACAGTCGTTATTATAATGTTAATAACTAACACCACTGTTGCAGCGGCCATGAAGAATGCACCTACTGTACTTACAAAGTTTCCTGTTTCCAGACCTTGACCTTCAAGGAATGTGAAAATACGTCTAGGCATTCCCCATAATCCTAAGAAATGTTGGATAAAGAAAGTTAAATGGAATCCAATGAAGAATAACCAGAACGTGATTTTTCCTAAAGTTTCATTTAACATCGTACCGAACATTTTTGGCCAGTAGAATGTAGTTCCGGCTAGGATTGCAAAGACTACCCCACCGACAATTACATAGTGAAAATGAGCGACTACAAAATACGTATCATGGTACTGATAGTCAGCTGCTGCACTTGCTAGCATTACCCCTGTAACTCCTCCCATTAAGAAAGAAGGAATAAAGGCTACGGCATAATGCATTGGCGTCGTAAATTTGATACTTCCTCCCCACATCGTAAAGAGCCAGTTAAATATTTTTATACCCGTCGGTACGGCAATCGCCATCGTTGCAACGGCAAAAATCGCATTGGCAATCGGTCCAAGTCCAACTGTAAACATATGGTGAGCCCAAACCATGAATCCTAAAAAGCCGATTAATACTGTCGCGAATACCATTGAGGAATATCCAAATAGTCTCTTTCTAGAGAAAACTGGAATAATTTCCGAAAAAATACCAAAGGCCGGTAAAACAAGAATGTATACTTCCGGATGTCCAAAAATCCAGAATAAATGCTCCCAAATAATCGTGTTACCGCCTGCAGCAGTAACAAAGAAATTAGAGCCAAAAAGTCTATCAAACATTAACAAGAAAATCCCTACTGTTAATGGTGGAAATGCAAATAAAATGAGTGCAGATGCGACAAATGTTGTCCATGTGAACAACGGCATGCGCATATAAGTCATCCCAGGTGCACGCATGTTGATAATCGTCACGAGGAAGTTAATTCCCCCCATTAACGTTCCTGCACCAGATATTTGCAAACCTAATAGATAAAAATCAATTCCGTGCCCTTCAGATGCAAGAGATAATGAAGCATAAGACGTCCACCCTGCATCAGGCGCTCCTCCTAAAAACCAGGAAAGGTTTAAGAATACTCCCCCAAAGAAGAATAACCAAAATCCAAGTGCATTAATGAAAGGAAACGCTACATCGCGAGCACCGATTTGCAACGGCATAATTGCGTTCATAAATCCAAATAACAATGGCATAGCTGCCAAGAAAATCATCGTCGTACCGTGCATGGTCAAAATTTGATTATACAGGCCAGCACTAACGAAATCACTGTTCGGTACCGCTAGCTGAATTCGGATAAACATTGCTTCGAGGCCACCGACAACGAAAAAGAATCCCCCTGCAATTAAGTAAAGGACTGCAATTTTCTTGTGGTCAACCGTTGTTAAATAGTCCCAAACGGTTGCTCCGAACCCCTTTTTTTGAGCGTACGTACTCACAATTTTACCTCCCTTTGAAAACTAATCCCCTTGCTATACATACAATATAATTCAGGTTTTGTATCGTTGTAATTTGTCGTTCTTCTTTATGAAAATACGACTATTCTTGCACTTTTAACTCCATTAAATAAGCAGTTAAAGCATCAATTTGTTCAGGTGTTAATTCTCCGTATGTCTTACTCATTTTGTTTCCCGGCTTAAGCGTTTCTGGATCTGCCAACCACTTTTTAATGTTTTCTTCATTATTCTCTAAAATCCCCGCTACATATGCTCTGTCACCAAAATCCGTTAAATTTGGTGCAACGCGAGCTGCTTCTGGAGAAGCATTGTTTGGTGTGATCGCATGACATCCAATACAGCTTTGGTTGAAAAGTTCCTGCCCCTCTTGAGCTAATGCAGTTTCCGGTTGAATCGGCTCCTCAATTCCTTGCATCGATGCTACCCATTGATCGAATTCATCACTAGGAACTGCTCTTACTTTAAAGTCCATTAAAGCGTGGGATGGACCGCAAAGCTCTGCACATTTTCCATAGAATAGTTCATTGGCCTTTTCTGCACCTTTGGAATCAAATTTCAACCAGAACTTATTTATATTATCTGTATTCGTATCCATCTTTCCACCAACTGACGGAATCCAGAAGGAGTGCTTTACATCAGATGCTTTTAAATTAAAATAAACCCTCTGATCCGTTGGAACCACTAACTCCTGACTCGTAACGATCTCTTCATTTGGATACTCAAATTCCCACCAATAAAGATTAGCACGTACGTTAATCACTAGTGCATCTGTCTTTCCATCTTCATTTACCTCGTCCATGGCAGAAACATCAGCAAGTCTAAATGTTTCAATTACCGTTGGAACAGCTAAAACAAGTAGTAATAGAATTGGAATAACTGTCCATATGATTTCTAATTTATGACTACCTTCCACTTGTTTAGGAATTTGTTCATCTTTGCGTTTAAAACGGAAAACGACAATAAGAAAGATGATGGTTACAACTGCAATTACCCCAACCATAATAATCGTACTTAATTGCATAAGATCATATTGTCTTTGGGCAACCTCACCAGCTGGCTGGAGAGTTGATAAGTACGGCTTGCCGCAACCGGAAAGAATGAGCGCCATTAACGCTAATAATGAGAACAGACGCCATTTTGCTAGCTTTTTCATAGCTTGAACATACCCCTCTTTCGTAAAAAAATAATTGAATTTGGATGAGTAAATTTCACAAAGTCAACTTATTTAACAAAACGAATACGATTCCAATGAAATGGTCAAGAATTCCATATACACTTCATGCTAAATTAATGTCTGATTCGGAAGTCGTTATCATCAGCCGTGCTTTATGAAATAAACTCTCCCTGAAAATTTTATAGATAAATCCCCTTTACTAATAATAGTGTAAAGAAAAATTCTCCCAAAAAATAAATGTTCATTTTAGATATTCTTAAATTTTGTTAAATCTAAAGTGGAACTTCTTATGTAAGAGACAAAATGTTGTACCATAATTACACAAGCGTGACAATTACCATAGCTACAAACATAATCGTCATATATTGCAGAGAGTATACAAACATCGACTTTGCCCACTTCATGTCATCTTTTTTTCGATAACCATTAATACCAATTAACAACCAGCCTACATTTAATAGGGTAGCTAGTATTAAGAAAGGTATACCTAGTGAAGTTAATAAAAACGGTATTGGAAATAATATGATGACCCAAGCAAGGATATGTTTTTTCGTTACTTCAAACCCCTTGACCACAGGGAGCATTGGAATACCCGCTGCCCTATACTCATCTACTCTTCTCATTGCTAATGAATAAAAATGAGGGGGCTGCCAGGCAAACATGATTAAAAATAAACTCCATGCAATGACATCAAGACTTGGATCAACGGCTGCCCATCCAATCAAAGGAGGAACAGCTCCTGAAATACTGCCAATAATTGTATTTGAAATAAATTTCCTTTTACTCCACATCGTATACAAGAAGACGTAGCTCACGATTCCTAAAATCCCAAGCAGAGTAGCTGTAAACGTTGTCAGTAAAAGAAAAAGAACTCCTAAAACAATAAAGCCAATTCCCAAAAGTAACGTAATTGTCGGACTTATCTTTCCAGTTACCGTTGGCCTCACCTTTGTTCGCTCCATTAATGGATCAATATCCCTATCATAGAAATTATTGATGGCGCAGGAACCGGCAATGATAAGAGCTGAACCCACCAGTGTATATAGAACAATATCAAGATTGGCTAAAAATCTTGCCTCGGTAAAATAAAGTGCCAACCAAAGACCAGTAAAAGTAGTAATCATGTTTGAATTTACAATTCCGACTTTGATCAGTGCTAAAAAATCCTTCCATGCACTTGTTTTCGGTATCACAGCTTCTACATTTTGCTCACAGCTACGCGATGGCACTTCATTTAAAGCCCTCAAATTACTCATTTCCCTTCCTCCTAAATAACCTGTCACGAAGACATCTTAAAGATGCTTGGGCAACTATCAACAATCCCGTTCTTGATCAATGCACTTGCAACAGAGACGAGGGTATCCTTTCAAATTTTTTTCAGGATAATTTTTTCACTATTACCATAGTGTTAATGTTATTTAATAACCGTATTTAATAAGGTTTCCTGTCTCTTTATTAAACCATATTTTAGCATGAACTGTGAACTTTTTTTGAATATTTTTTGCCTATTTTGTGAACTTTGGATAAAACTTCTATTTCTACTTGTTATTTTTTTACAATAACAATGTAATTAACATAAAAATGGTATTTTTGATATTATGTATAGATAGAAAAATCCAACGATATTTTCTTGTTAATCACTTAAGCTGAACCCGTATGAAATTTACTCTTATATATTTCTAGCAAACTCTTATTCTTTTTGCAACCTTTTTACTATAATAACCTTGTTTAATTTTCATACCATTGTAAATTTCATTATTTTTGTGTACTATCAAAAAAGTGGTGAAAAAAAAGTGGTAAATCTGTTCTTTTACTAAAATATTCGTTATATTGTTTACAAGCAGTTTTTCTTTGATTGCAAAGCGAAATTTTTATTTTGGAACTTTTTCTTTTCTTTAATGAAGACCCCATAATTTATTATTTCTAAATGATAATAAAATTTCTTCAGAAATTCTTTTTTTGTTTACTACTAAAAAAGTGCTCTCTTACAATGACAAAATGATCTTAATTAAAGTAGGTGTATTAACTTGAAAAGGTCACTAAAATGGTTTGCTGTGCTCACCACAATCGGAATGCTGTTCATTCTTCTTGGTGGTGCGCTAGTGACGAAAACAGATTCTGGAATGGGGTGTGGTCGCTCATGGCCATTATGCAATGGGCAACTCATTCCAACCGATATTACGATGGAGTTAGTGATCGAACTCGCCCATAGAGTAGTATCGGGAGTTGTCGGTTTAATGGTGCTTATTTTGTCCTATTGGTCATGGAAAGCGATTGGGCATATCCGAGAAACAAAATTCCTTTCTTTGCTTTCATTCTCCTTTTTAGTATTACAAGGACTAATCGGTGCAGGGGCTGTCATATGGGGACAATCTGATTTCATTCTTGCGATTCATTTCGGAATCTCGCTCATCTCATTTGCGGCAGTATTCCTTTTAACCTTGCTGATTTTTGAAGTCGATAAGAAGTTTGCGGCCGAAAAACTGGTGTTGGATGAACGGATGCGCAAGCATATTATCGGAGTTACGTTATATAGCTTTATTGTCGTATACACTGGTGCATTAGTTCGCCATGTCAATGCTAGTCTAGTATGTCGAGATTGGCCATTGTGCGTGAACACAGCCCCGAATATACCTATTTCTTTCCATGAATGGGTTCAAATGGGACACCGTTTTGCAGCAGCGTTAATTTTCTTCTGGATTGCTTATATTACTTATATGGCGATTAAACATTATAAGCACCAAAAAGTTGTGTACTGGGGCTGGATCGTTTCTTTTATTCTCGTTACTCTCCAAGTAATTGCCGGTGCACTCGTTGTATTAACGAAATTAAATTTATTTATCGCGCTATCACATGCATTTTTTATTTCTTGTCTTTTTGGTGTTTTAAGCTATTTTATCCTGTTAACATCAAGAAGCAAGAAAAATGAAATCTTATTAAAACAGCAAAACTCCAATACTTCGCAAATTATTGATTAAACGAAAAGACAGTGGGCCGCCCCACTGTCTTTTTCGTTACCTTTAATAGCAGTTTTTTATTTGGTAAGCTCAATCAGTAAATCACCCGTTTGGATTGCCTCCCCGTTAGAAACAAAAATGTCTTTGACCATACCGGAAAATGGAGCTTGTACCGTTGTTTCCATTTTCATTGCCTCCGTTATCATAAGATGATCGCCTCTTTCGACCTTCTCACCTTTTTCTACAATAACTTTTATTACTGTTCCAGGCATGGAAGCGGCGATATGCTGCTCATTTTTCGGATCTGCTTTCACTTTTGAGACAACTGTTGATTTGATACTTTCATCTTTCACAATCACCTCTCGCGGCTGTCCATTTAACTCAAAATAAACAATTCTCGTTCCATCTGGTTGCGGTTGTCCCACTGAGACTAATTTTACAATTAACGTCTTTCCCTTTTCAATTTCAACTTCAATTTCTTCACCTAGTCTCATCCCATAAAGGAATGTAGGAGTATCTAAAACAGATACATCGCCAAATTTGTCTACTGTAGCCATATATTCTTTAAACACCTTTGGATATAGGGCGTACGCAATCGCTTCAAAGCTTGTTACCGGTCTTCCCAGCTCTTTATATAACTCTGCCTTAATAGCCTCAAAATCAACCGGCTCTAATAATTCACCTGGACGAACCGTAATTGGTTCTTTGCCCTTTAGAATGACCTTTTGCAATTCTTTCGGAAATCCTCCTGTTGGCTGGCCTAAATAACCTGAAAATAATTCGACAACAGAATCTGGGAAATCAAGGCTGTTACCTTTTGCCAGAACATCCTCTTCACTTAACTCATTTTGCAGCATGTATAAAGCCATATCACCTACGACTTTTGATGAAGGAGTAACCTTGACAATGTCACCGAACATTTGGTTAACGCGCGCATACATTTCCTTCACATCATCCCATTTATCACCTAATCCAACTGCTTTTGCCTGCTGTTGAAGATTGCTATATTGCCCCCCCGGCATCTCATGCTGATAGATCTCCGTATGCGGCGCCATCATTCCACTCTCAAAATCCTGATAAAATTTCCGCACATCCTCCCAATAATGTGCCAACTGTTCCAGTGCAGAAATATTAATATTCGGCTTTCTGTCGGTCCCCTCAAGAGCATAATATAATGAATTAGCGCTTGGTTGCGAGGTTAAGCCTGCCATCGTACTTAATGCAACGTCAACAATATCGACACCTGCTTCGATTGCTTTCGCATACGTGATAATGCCATTTCCGCTTGTATCATGGGTATGGAGATGAATCGGAAGATCTATTGTTTCCTTCAACTCAGATATCAATCTATAAGCAGATTGCGGCTTCAAGAGGCCTGCCATATCTTTTATTCCAAGAATATGTGCACCTTGCTGCTCTAGTTCCTTCGCAAGATTTTTATAGTACTGCAAATTATACTTTGTCCTAGCTGGGTCTGAAATATCTCCCGTATAACAAATGGATGCTTCAGCAATTTTCCCTGTTTGTCTAACTGCGTCAATAGCCACTTCCATTCCTTTAACCCAGTTCAAACTATCAAAAATTCGGAAAACATCAATGCCTGCGAAAGCTGATTTTTCTACAAATTCGCGAATAACATTATCAGGGTAGTTTTTATAACCGACTGCATTAGATGCCCTTAGAAGCATTTGCAATAGTACATTCGGCATTTGCTTTCTTACGGTTAGAAGCCGTTCCCAAGGATCTTCTTTTAAGAAACGATAAGCAACATCGAATGTTGCGCCGCCCCACATTTCAAAACTAAACATTTCTGGAAGAAGTTTTGCTGTCGGTTCGGCAATATGTTTAATATCCGTCGTACGTACACGAGTTGCCAGGAGGGACTGGTGAGCATCGCGAAATGTTGTATCTGTTAATAGCACTTTTTCCTGCTTTTTAACCCATTCGACCAGTCCTGCCGCACCTTTTTCATCTAAGATCTGCTTCGTACCGCTTTGATATGGAGCTGTTAATTTAAGTTTAGGGATTCTAGGTGTATCGAAAACCGGACGTTTCTTCTTTTCGATCCCGGGAAAACCGTTTACTGTTACATTCGCTATATATGTCAGCATTTTAGTTCCCCGGTCTTTACTTACAGGGAATAAAAACAATTCTGGCGTCTTATCGATAAATGAAGTATCATACTCGCCTGAACGGAATTTTTTATGCTTTACGACATTAACCAAAAATGGAATATTCGTTTTAATGCCACGAATTCGAAATTCTTGAAGATTTCTTACCATTTTCGATGCTGCATGTTCAAAGCTCAATGCATGTGTTGATAGCTTTACAAGCAATGAATCATAGTATGGAGTAATAATGGCGCCGGCAAAGCCGTTCCCTGCATCTAAACGAACACCGAAGCCTCCACCAGAACGATATGCATTAATTCGACCTGTATCAGGCATAAAGTTATTTAATGGGTCTTCTGTAGTAACACGTGATTGGATCGCATAACCATGGATTTTAATATCTTTTTGCTCAGGTATCGCTACTGTTTCAGAATGGAGGGAATGACCTTCTGCCACCAGAATTTGCGATTGAACAATATCAATTCCCGTTATCATTTCGGTAATCGTATGTTCTACTTGAACACGCGGATTCACTTCTATAAAAAAGAATTCTTCATTGGCAACAAGAAATTCCACCGTCCCTGCATTCAAGTAATTGACATTCTTCATAAGATTAACTGCAGCAACACAAATTTCTTCTCGCAATGAATCGGAAATCGATACACATGGAGCAACTTCTACTACTTTTTGATGACGGCGTTGGACCGAACAATCTCTTTCGTATAGGTGGACAATATTGCCTGCCTCATCTCCAATAATTTGTACTTCTATATGCTTCGGATTTTCAATGAACCTTTCCACATACACTTCATCATTCCCAAACGCCGCTTTAGCCTCAGATTTTGCCCGATCGAAAGCTTGTTCTACCTCATCCATGCTTCTGACAATCCTCATGCCACGACCGCCTCCGCCAAGAGATGCCTTAATAATTAGGGGGAATCCATATTTTTGCCCAAATTCGAGCACCTCTTGTACATTTGAAACCGGACCATCACTGCCAGGGATGACAGGTATTTTGGCTAGTTGTGCCTGAGTACGGGCTTTTACTTTGTCACCAAACATATCTAAATGATGCGATTTTGGGCCGATAAAAATTATTCCCTCTTCCTCGCACCGTTTGGCAAAATGAATGTTTTCTGATAAGAAGCCATAGCCAGGATGAATCGCATCGACGTCACTAGCTTTTGCAATTTCAATAATTCCGTCTATATCCAAATAAGCATCGATCGGTTTTTTTCCTTCACCAACTAAATAAGCTTCATCTGCTTTGTAGCGGTGGTAGGAGCCGGAATCTTCTTTTGAATAAATAGCCACTGTACGAATATTTAATTCGGTGCACGCTCTAAAAACACGAATTGCAATTTCCCCTCTATTTGCAACTAAAACCTTGTTAATCTTTCTAACCATAAGAACACCTCTTTTATCGATATTTTTCATTTACGGTTTATAGCATACTAGCAATTTTTTATTGCTAGTCGGCCATTTCGATGATCTACATACTATAAAAGCACAAATTTTGAAATTATTAAAATATATAAAATTTTATTATTATATTCTACTATAGTTAGATAGAATTGCACAACGCTAGAAAAATGGCTCAGCAAAAAACGGCTCCTTTTTTAGCATCATTCAGTCATACTTTATCTCTTCTGCCATTTTCCCGTACCAGCAAAAATCGTCTTTGCCATTAACGTTGTGCAATCGTTATTTAATCAAAAAAACAATCATTACGCTTTAAATTCACTTTTTTTATTGGGCCGAACGGTGGGTCCTTCCATATTAACTTTGGATTTATATTTTGCTTCGTAATTAACAAACATAGAAACATTAACTAAAATCCCCATTGCAATTGATAATTGTAGCAACGAAGAACCGCCATAGCTTACAAATGGCAGAGGAATTCCCATAAGTGGGAAAATGCCTGAAATTCCAGCTAGGTTGATAAATGTTTGAATTCCGATCATACTCGCAATCCCGATCGCAAGGAGACTCCCGAACGGATCTTTCCCCTTTAGCCCAATGAAGAGTCCTTTTAATACAATATAGCTTAATGAAATAAGAACAAAACCAACTCCAAACACGCCAAGTTCTTCAGAAATGACTGCCATTATGAAGTCAGTATGCGGCTCAGGCAAGTATCCTAATTTTTGAATGCTCTGCCCTAAACCGAGGCCCTCAACTCCTCCTCCTCCGATTGCATAAAAAGAATTAACAAGGTGATAGCCACTATCGTCAGCAACACCTTCTGCAAAAGGATCGACAAGGACTTTAAATCTATCGAGGCGAGTGGCAGAGAAGATTTTATCGCTTAAAAACAACACAAGCGGAATAGACATCACTCCACCAAGTGCGCCAAGCTTGAGAATGCTTTTAAAGTTCATTCCAGAAGAAATAATAATCGTCCCTGAAATTAAAAGAATAATCGCTATAGTTCCGTAATCCGGCTGTAAAGCAATTAAAAATGAAACAAGAATGATAAATACTAAAGGCGGTAAAACCCCAGTATTAAATTGGTTTATGTATTGCTGCTTTTTAGCGTAAACAGCTGCTAAATAGACAATGACTGCTACTTTCACAAATTCCGAAGGCTGCAGTCGGATTGGTCCAAAATCAAACCAGCTCCGAGCATTCCCCGCGATCGTTCCAAATTTTAAAACCCCAATCAATAATATGAGGGAAATAAGCACGATAGGAATTAACACTTTATTATTTAAATAAAGCTTGTACGGAACAATAGCAAAAAATAAAAAAACGACTAATCCTACCAACAAAAATATTTTTTGCCTGATAAAAAAATGATCACTTTCAAAACCATACCTCTGCATCGCTGTGACCATACTAGCACTATAGACCATAACGAGACCGAACAAGGACAGTAATATAACGACAATTATAAGTGAATAATCGTATGATTTTAGTACTTTTTTTAGCATCCTATCTCTTCCTTATCTCCATTTATTCTATTGTTTTTTAATAGAAGCACGTTATCAAAAACATATGTAAAAAAACTCAAACGATTCTTCCGTAACGTTTGAGTTTTTTATTTTAGTCTTTTTCGTGTAGATATTATTCAATGTTCTATCTACCGATTCCTGTAAGAAGGAATGACCTTATTTTTTTTGTGAAGCTTCATGCAAAGCTGAAAGTTCCCTTTCTAATTCATCCAAAATAGCTTTCCCTACTCTATCCTCGATTAAACCGAGGCGAACTGCAAAATCTATTTCTCGAGATAACCCAAACATCTGCGTGTCCAATACCTCTTCATATAAAGGGCATTGCGGCATTGTAAGATTATCCATCTGCACTTTAATTAGCTTCAATATTTTATCAGCATCAGCCTTTAACAGAGCATTTGCCTTTTCACGATGATCGATTATCATTTCTGACGCCAACTTGATCCCCCCGTTTCCGAGCGATTATCCTTCTATAAATTCTAACCTTATAAGAGGAAAAAAGCAAGTAGATTAGGATGATCACTGGATTTTCATCATAAGATTTCAGAAAAACTGAAAATATGACATTTTCATACATTATCGGTATACTATTAGAAAAGCGGAAGCAAATTTCTTTAGCACAACTGCTAACTTAAATGCGCCGATAACTAGTATTAGCCAACATTCATACAAAAATAAGATGTTGAATAACCGCTTTTGCATGTCCATTCACAACGACAAACACAGAAAGTTGAGGGAAACAATGGAATCAATCGTTATGTTATCTGGAAATGTAAAATATACGATTACTTTAGATCCAAGTGTTTGGATTTTCGACGATCGACGCCAAGACCTACTAACCTATTTCGAAAAGCAACATGATGAAAAAAATTCCCTAGAGGAGTATACAAAAGAAGTATCAAAACATTGGGATCGGGAAATTATGGAAGGTGCCATTTTACCTCCAACATTAAAAACCGAGGAAAAATATTTAAAAGAAGAGCTGTTAACAGGTACTTTTTGCATTCCTTTTAAGCCTTTCCTTTTGAACGCTGAAGTTCTTGAACATGCCAAAACAGTGATAATCGAAACAGTTGACGACTCTGTCACCGTCCCTTTAGCAAAAGCGGAGGAAATGGTGCTTGGCTTTTCTGAAGACGGAAAACCATTGAAGGAAGATGGACCGATACATTGCTATTTTGGGGATGGTTCAAATTATGCAAATCCAATCAAAAATGTAAGGGCATTCCGAGTCGAGTAATATAAAACTGAGCTAATTTAAAATTATCGATGAATTATGTTTAGAAAAGCAAGTGGAGAAGAAATGTATTACATCTCTCACTCCACTCGCTTTTTTGCATGACCATTTTTCAGTCCACTAAAGCAAATCTGCAGCTAATTGTGCCAGCCCTGATCTCTCTCCTTTATAGAGCTTTACATGACCAGCGATAGATTGACTTTTTAATTTTTCCACAACATATGTAAGCCCGTTGTTATAAGCGTCTAAGTACGGGTGATCAATTTGCTCCGGGTCCCCCATTAAAACAATTTTACTTCTTTCTCCAACCCTAGTAAGGATTGTTTTCACCTCATGCTTTGTCAAGTTTTGAGCCTCATCAATAATGATAAATTGATCAGGGATGCTTCTACCGCGAATATAGGTTAATGCCTCCACTTCGATCGAACCCATGCCTGCTAAAATCGCATCCAACTCCCCAGGTTTTTTCACATTAAATAAATATTCAAGATTATCAAAAATCGGCTGCATCCACGGGCGCAGTTTTTCTTCTTTTTCGCCAGGTAAAAACCCTAAATCCTTTCCGACCGGAACAATCGGCCTTGCCACCAGTAATTTTTTATAGTCTCCATAATCTTCTGTCTGCATCAATCCTGCCGCTAACGCTAGCAATGTTTTCCCAGTACCGGCTTTCCCTATCAACGTAACTAAAGAAATGTCTTTCCGTAATAAAAGTTCAATGGCCATTGTTTGTTGGACGTTTCTCGAACGAATTCCCCATATATGATCATGATCAAAAACAAGCTTTTTAACGGTCAATCCCGTTTGATCAACCATTCCAATGGCGGAAGTCGATGAACCTAAGGAATCCTTCATCAAAATAAACTGATTGGGATATAAGGATAAATTACCAAGCTCTGATAATGGAAGTTCTTTTTTTTCATAAAAGCTATTTAGTACCGTAATATCAACAAATTTCTCAATAACTCCTGTATAAATATGATCATTTTCAATCACTCGATCACTGAGAAAATCCTCTGAATATAAGCCGATCGCATCTGCCTTCACCCTGACAAGAGCGTCTTTGCTCACCAAAATCACTCGTTTACCATCTATTTTTGTTTCCTCTTCCAATGATAAATTTTTGGCAACTGCTAAGATGCGGTTATCATTTGTTTTTTCCACAAAAATATCCTGAAGCTGATGAAATGAGCGGTGATTTAACTCAATTCGTAACGCGCCGCCATTTTCAAGAGGAATTTTTTCATGGAGCTTTCCAGCTTGTCTTAAGCCGTCAATGAGTCTTGATACTTGTCTCGCGTTTCTTCCAATCTCGTCCATATTGCGCTTTTTCGAATCCACTTCTTCAAGTACAACTGCTGGGATTACTACTTCATTATCCTCAAATGAAAATATGGAATATGGGTCTTGCAACAAGACATTTGTATCTAACACATATATTTTTGTCAAATCTATGCCTCCTGCTCCTCATAGGTCTTTTTTAGGCTTCAGATCCTGATTTTAAGCCCGTTATCCACTCGTTGATTAGATAAAGCTTTGTAAAATATATGTTTTCCCGAATAAAGATAGAAGAAATTTTGCACAATAATCATAATGATTCTCTTAGTAAATTGAAGGCAGATCAAGAACTTGTACATCACTCTCATTCTTCAACAAATTTGGAGGTGCCATACACGATGAAAAATAAACTTTTCGTGCTCCTTCTCGTATTTATCATTACAGGCTGTGGAGCAAATCGAAATGAAGCAAATGAAACAAATAATCAACAGCAAGCATTAAATGTACGAAACTCTACAATTCAAAACGTTGACCGTAAAAGCGGTCAAGAAATTTCCCAACACCTTGTTGACTTAGCTGCAAGCATTCCAAATGTAAATGATGCCGCAGCAGTCGTCCTTGGAAATTATGCCATTGTTGGAATTGATGTAAATGAGGATCTGGAGCGCTCAGAAGTGGGTTCCATTAAGTACTCTGTAGCAGAGAGCTTAAAAAATGATCCTCATGGTGCACGAGCTGTTGTCGTAGCCGACCCAGATATGACGGCAAGAATAAGGGAAATTGCCAATGACATTCGTGACGGAAAACCCATTCAAGGAATTTTTAACGAGCTTGCTGATATTTCTGGAAGATTAATGCCCGAAATACCAGCAGATATGGTTGATCCTGATGCAAAAGAAAACACCGTCGATAAACCGAAAGAGCAATTAAACAATCAACAATCTAAAAAATTGGAGGAAAAACAAAAAGAACAATCCAATCGCCATTTAGATTAATATTGCAAGAAATGCGAACAACAAAAGAGCTTAGCACAAAATGCCGCTAAGCTCTTTTCATTTCATCCATAACCTGACGATCTAAGCGCATTGCTGCTTCTTGATCGTATGTTTTATCATATTGCGGTTCAACAATAATCTTTGAACCATAAAACATTACGTCCCTTACTTCAAGAACATTAATCTTTACTAACGCAAGCTTCAACGGAACATTTTCCATCAGTTCAGCTTCTAGTGTCGCTTCTCCGCTAATAGAATACGTACTTTCATTAACAATGACATTTAAAACGACTTGATTGTTCTCTTGAATATTTTGGACAATTCTGGAACGATTATCGACAGCAAAAAAGATCGTTTTCTCATCCTTGGCAAAAATCCATGAAATTGCATTAACATTGGGTCCGCCTGTTTCATAGTCAACCGTTGCTATCGTGACGAAGCGTTCTTTTTTTAATTCATCAAGTAGTGGCGTGATTAAAATGGGTTCCACTTGATTGGCCATTCCTATCCCTCCTACCATTCCATCCCAATATAATATTATAACCATGTTACCACAAATTCTAATGAAGAAATGTTAAAAAATATGCTTTTATTGATGATTTTTGTAAAACCATCCGACTTGCCACATGTAACGGCAACGTTATAATATTTACAAGCTAAGACTTTTTCTCTTGAGAATGGTATACTAGAAAGAATGAAACCAATATTGTCTAGTAAAATAAAGAGGTGTAATAATGAGAGTTAAATGCGTAATTTGTGACAATATAGAATCCATTGACGATCATTCTTTTCAAGCAAAAAAGTTAAGAAATCGCCCGATCCATACATTCATGTGCAAATCCTGTGAAACAAGAATTACCGAACGAACGAACGAGAGAATTGCGACGGGAAATTTTAGACTATATCGTTCCAACAACGAAGAAGAAGATTGGTGAACAAAAGCGAAAAAGGAAAAACCTTCTGAGTTATTGAAAGGTAAATCTGGAGTGCTCGCCCTCCCTTAGAGCTGTACTAAAAGTGTGATTCTACACCAACTTTACGTCTCATTTCCTAAACGAAAAAGCTTGCTCAAAGCATTTGCGGGACCGATAAGACCTGCTGAAGCGACTGCGAGGCCACTGAAAAAGTTTTTAGTGGTCTTTTTTTTGCAGAATTTCTAGAGCTGCTGTCCTCTATTCTGTCGGGGTAGAAAACAAATGACATTGATTCCGGCAAGGAAGTTAGCTGTATATTAACGCTGTTAATCGAATTGAACTCTTGCAGACCTCATTTGTTTCAGTCAGTCGAATTGAGAGCATAATTCGTCCTTAAAAATTTCACTTGCTCCGAACGAAGAGACTTCTCATTCGGACTGGAGACTTCTCGCTTTCCCGGTTATGTCCGTATACACCTCTTATTGAGCTCCGCATCCGCTGAGGCTCACCGCACGCTCCCCCGGTAAGCAAGCACCTGGGGTGGCAACGTATTTTAACCTCAATGCCAATCCCAAAATACCAAACGATACCGAGATATAATACTCTCGATGCCTGGTTGACAAACAAAACTCCGCTCAAAGCTTTGAGCGGAGTTTTGTTATTGCGGATAATTGCGATACTTTTCTGGTTGCTGGTTAATCTGATTTAACATGATTTCAATTAATTCTCGGGGAAACCTTTGCTTTTTTCTTTCACCCTGTTCATCAAAGTGAACATAGTACATGTCTTCATCCTTGGAAACTTCAATATTCGAAAGCATATGCTTTTCTAACAAAATGTCATAAAACATTTTCTCTGTTTCAACGGCGGCTGTATCCTCCGGGCGTGCATCAATCACAATTTTGATCGTTAACCAATTATAGATTGCATCTTGAACTGAATTCATAGTTTTCCCCTTTACACCTCATGTTCTTTATGTTTTCTCTCTTGATGTAAGCGAATTTTATATATGATTAAAATGAGCGCTGCCACCACTAACCCTTCCGCAATCGGCAAAAACACGGCAAAAAAGGTTAAAATGGTACATCCGAATATTAAGAAGGCATAAATAATAATGTTCTGTAATAAAGGTAACTTTCTGGCAAATCCTAATTTAAAGACGATCACACAGAGAATGATGACAGTAATATAAAGCAGCCACATTCCCAATTTAGGATTCTCATCCACTTTAAACAGTGCAGCGAAAAAAGTCAGGCGTTCAGTAATATCCATTCTCCATTACTCCCCTTTTAAAGCACTTTTTTTCTCTTAAACAGTTTTCTTTTTCTTCGCAACTCTTTCTCTTTCCCCTTTATCAAGGATCTTTTTGCGAAGTCTGATTGATTCAGGTGTCACTTCTAAATATTCATCCTCATTTAAATACTCCAATGCTTCTTCAAGCGACATAATACGCGGCTTTTTCATTGTAGTCGTTTGATCTTTAGTCGCAGAACGCACGTTTGTTGCATGCTTAACCTTTGTGATATTAACCGTAATGTCATTCTCACGGTTATGCTCTCCAACAATCATTCCTTCATAAATCTCAGTCCCGGCATTGACAAAGATGACGCCCCGATCTTCCACTTGCATTATACCATAAGTTGTTGCTTTCCCGGATTCCATTGAGACAAGAACTCCTTGACGTCTTCCCCCGACCTGACCTTGGGCAATTGGCTGATAGCTGTCAAAGCTATGATTAATAATTCCATATCCACGAGTCAATGTTAAAAATTCGGTCGTATAACCGATCAGTCCACGTGCTGGCACCATAAAGATAAGACGCACTTGACCAGAACCATTATTGATCATGTCAAGCATTTCTCCCTTTCTCGCACCAATTGACTCCATTACAGCACCTGTATGCTCTTCAGGTACATCAATTTGCACACGTTCAACAGGTTCACAGCGAACACCGTCAATTTCCCTCACAATTACTTCTGGCTTAGAAACTTGAAGTTCATAGCCTTCACGACGCATGTTTTCAATAAGAATTGATAAATGAAGCTCGCCTCGACCTGACACAATCCAAGCATCCGGCGAATCGGTATTCTCAACCCTTAAGCTAACATCTGTTTGTAATTGCGCCCGCAACCGCTCTTCGATTTTTCTAGAAGTTATAAACTTACCTTCTCTTCCTGCAAAAGGACTATTATTCACAAGGAATGTCATTTGTAAAGTCGGTTCATCAATGCGCAATACAGGGAGTGCTTCCTGATGCTCAAATGGACATACCGTCTCACCAACATTAATGTCTTCCATCCCAGATACAGCGATTAAATCCCCAGCGTACGCTTCTTGAACTTCCTGACGTTTTAATCCAAAAAAGCCGAATATTTTTGTTACGCGGAATTGCTTAACCGTGCCATCAAGCTTCATCAAGGCGACCTGCTGACCAACCTTCATCGTTCCACGAAAAACACGACCAATTCCAATTCTTCCAACATAATCGTTATAGTCAAGCAAGGCAACCTGGAACTGTAAGGGCTCTTCTCTATTATCAATTGGCGCTGGAATATGTTCAACAATCGTATCATATAATACTTGCATATTATCATCTTGCTGCTCAGGATTTGCACTTGCAGTACCATTAATCGCCGAAGCATAAACTACAGGAAACTCCAATTGATCTTCATTTGCGTCCAACTCAATAAATAGATCCAAAACTTCATCAATGACTTCTTTCGGACGAGCAAAATCACGATCAATTTTATTAACAACAACAATTGGTGTTAAGTTTTGTTCTAATGCCTTCTTTAAAACAAAACGAGTTTGCGGCATACAGCCTTCATAGGCATCGACTACTAATAAGACACCATCGACCATTTTCATGATTCGCTCCACTTCACCGCCAAAGTCTGCGTGGCCAGGAGTATCTAAAATATTGATTCTAGTGTCCTTATATTGAATCGCAGTATTTTTCGCCAAAATCGTAATACCACGTTCTCTCTCGATGTCGTTAGAATCCATTGCACGTTCTTCAACATGCTCATTTGTGCGGAATGTCCCCGATTGTTTTAATAATTGATCGACTAGGGTTGTTTTCCCGTGGTCAACGTGTGCAATGATCGCAATGTTGCGAATATCTTCTCTTATCTTCAAAAATTCCACTCCTACCTTTATTCATCTTTACTCTATTTATTATTCTGTAGCCTAACTGAAATATTATAACATAAACAATGTAGAAACCTATACGCTTTTTATGTTAAATTAGATGAAGAAATGGAAAGGAAAGCGCCTTCGAAATGAAAAAAAGGGGGTAAATCCATTTTCAGAGGAAGCTGTCCTATACTTAACAGGGGGAACTTATAGTGAGTAACATTAAATGGCCATTCTTATTTTTAGCAATAGCTGCAGTTGCTTGTATGGGGGGAGTAGGTATTGCTATTAGCTATCGAAGCATAATCGGGGCTGTATTTTCCCTTATTGCATTTATAGTCGTAATGGGGTTTGGCTTTACTTTAAAACGGAAATATAAAAATGAAAGCTGAGTTGATAGAATCTCTGTCGACTCAGCTTTCATTTTTGTAAAATTTACCATTTTTTATTTCCTAAATACTTCTTTAAAATCTCTTCATGGAGTCCAGGTTTAGAAATAAATATTGAATTTTCGTCTAATAGTTGAATTGGCTCACCTTTTAATGTGCTTGCTACTCCTCCCACTTCTTCGATAAGTACTAAACCACCAGCGAAATCCCAAGGAGAAAGGCGTAGGGTCATATAGGCATCCAGCCTTCCAGCAGCTACTTGGGCAATTTCAATTGCTGCAGAACCGTATGACCTTGTCCCACGAGCATCCTTTACTAGCGCCCCCAAAATAGCTGGGTCAATTCTTCTATTCGGTGTGACCCATGTCGCATTTATGCCAATAATCGCTTGAGAAACAGTGGCTTCTTCAAGTGTGTGTAAACGTATATTATTCACGAAAGCCCCTTCACCTTTTATGGCATGGTACAGTTCATCATGAACCACATCATAAATAAGACCGATCTTTCCGACCCCGTTCTCATATATTCCAATAGAGATAGCAAAATTTCTCTGCTGATGAACAAAGTTCATGGTGCCATCGATCGGATCAATGATCCAGACAACTCCAGATAACTCTTTTAATGTGTCACCATTCCCTTCCTCTCCTAATACTTTGTGTGCTGGATACCGCTCTTTTATTTTCGTAATAAAAAAACGCTCTGTTTCTTTATCAATATTCGTGACAAGATCATTGGCATTCGATTTAGTTTCTATATTAAGAGTTGTTTTGAAAGATTCTTTAATCCTCTCTCCGGCTTCTTTTATCCAGCTTGAGGCACTTGCAAAAATCTCATTATTATTCACTTAGATCGCTTCCCATCTTCTATAATTAGTTCTTCTCACTAGCGTAGATCAAATTAGTGTACGGTTCAACTAATTTTACTTTTCCCAAATTAAATTTCATCGACACGTCTCAATCGTTTAAAAAAAATAAAAACGAACACCTACCTTGTTCATAGGAGTTCGCTTTCAACCCGAATACTGTTCCATTTTTCTGAGCATTTATTCATAATTCCCCTTGCCACTATAATGCCTTTAAACGTAAAAGTTCTGCTCGAATTCTTTCAAGCTTTTGCTTTGATTTTTCCTTTTGATCATCATTATCTTCAGCCATCGCATCGAACAATGTTAATAGCTCATAATCCAGTTCCAGCCTTAAAACAGCTTTTCTTTCCTTTTCTAAATCTCTCTTTTTTAACGTATTCATCAATTGCTTCATAAAACAGACACTCCTTTCGCTTTATTAAAACGCTCTTTTAATAAAGATTCGTAAATTATGAACTTTTTAAAGGTGTTTAATAGTTGTTTGTATTGTTTTTTTTCATGTTAATGTCGTTAAAAAATTCTAACTTTTTATATATGATATGAGGATTTGATTTTGGATGCAACTAATTTGTGTTATCGCCTAATTATGACGTGATTCGATTTATTCCGCCATACTTAATTGAATGGTTTCGAAAGTAGGGCGCAAAAGGCTTGATATTTTTTGTTTTGAGGGTGATTATGCTACAATATTTGACAAAGGTCTGAGGAGGGAAAGTATGAAATTATCTAGTTTTACCGATGCTGATTTTAATGTATTTAAAATAGATGGCTTTGAAGATAGAATGGAAGCACTTAAGGAAAATATTAGTCCAAAGCTTGATGCATTAGGTCACCATTTTGCACCAACATTATCTACCCTAACTGGCTCGGAAATGTATGCTCATGTTGCGAAGCATGCGAGAAGGACAGTGAATCCACCGAAAGATACGTGGGTTGCATTTGCCGGCAATTCGCGCGGTTATAAGATGCTACCACATTTTCAAATTGGTTTGTGGGAAACACATGTTTTTGTTTGGTTTGCTGTAATATATGAAGCAACAAATAAGGCTGAGTTCGGAAAAAAATTAGAGAAAAAGCTAACATCGATCTATAAAGATACACCTAAGGACTTTGTTTGGTCTGGTGATCATACAAAGCCTGATGTAATTCCACATAAGAATCTGAAAAAAGAGGAATTAAAGGCTTTGTTTGAGCGTTTACAAACGGTTAAAAAAGCTGAGATTCTCTGCGGCTATCAAATTCCTAGAGAAGAAGCGGTTGCGATGTCAGGCGATGACTTTGTTAAAAAGGTTGAACAAGTATTTAATCAATTAATACCCCTTTACAAAATGGCTTAAACTTGTGAGAATGCCCAATTTAAAAAGCAAATTAAGTTTCAGGCCTTCCATTAATCTAGACTTTGTTAAAAATATTGTTGATAAATCAGCATCTACAAATAACAAATCCTTAATTTAAAGGAATTTACTTCCAATCATTTTTTCTATTCAAAAATAAAAAACTAGCTGATGAGACAACAATCCACCAGCTAGTTTTTGCGTTACACCTTTCGCAATCAAAATCAGCAATTCTCTGCCGAGAACTCCTTTTACATTTTAATCATTTGTCCTTGTTCACTTTCCTTCGCTTTTTTAATGGTGCGATAAGAAGAATAACCGCTGTTCTCTTCAAACTCACCACATAGCTTTTTTTCCTCTGACTTACTTGGAACAATCTCTTTAAATCTTCGATACGATGCCATTAAAACATCCCGTTCAATTCCTCTTTCATATGCTGCTTCAATGTGTTCGAAAAATTTAATCACGTCAACAATTTCTTCCGTAGACCAATGATAGTCAATTGGATATTGATATTCCATGTTTACATCCGCTCGCTTTCCTTAACTACAGTGATTTTAGCGTCTCTTTTCAAGAAAAGCAAATTATCTTCCTTTTTCCTAAAAAAATAATGGCAGCTTCCGGTTATTTTCGTGTTTCCTTCAAAAACTATCAGTATTACGTTAATTTTTCTTTGCACTGGTACGGATTAATGCTATAATTCATTTGTTTTCCTTCATTATGATAAAGATAATACGATGAAATACTTATATTTTAATAAAGAGGTGTGGAAATACTTTGTCACAATTTGAAACACCGTTATTTAACGGTCTACTTGAACATGCAAAAAAGAATCCAATCCAATTCCATATTCCCGGACATAAAAAAGGGGTCGGAATGGATGCTGATTTTCGAGAATTTATCGGTGACAACGCATTATCTATCGATTTAATTAATATTGGACCACTGGATGATTTGCACGCTCCAAAAGGAATTATTAAACAAGCTCAAGATTTGGCAGCAGAAGCATTCGGGGCCGACTATACTTTTTTTTCAGTCCAAGGAACAAGCGGTGCGATCATGACCATGGTGATGACTGTATGCGGACCTGGAGACAAAATTATCGTCCCCCGAAATGTGCATAAATCGGTAATGTCGGCGATTGTCTTCTCTGGTGCCATCCCCATTTTTATCCACCCAGAGGTTGATGAACAGCTCGGCATATCTCATGGAATTACGACTGATTCTGTAACAAGAGCAATAGAACAGAATCCTGATGCAAAGGGATTACTTGTCATTAATCCGACCTATTTTGGTATATCCGCTGATTTGAAACAGATTGTGGAGATAGCCCACTCTTTTGACATCCCCGTGCTGGTCGATGAAGCACATGGAGTGCATATTCATTTTCATGAAAAACTGCCAATGTCGGCAATGCAGGCAGGAGCAGATATGTCTGCCACAAGTGTTCATAAATTAGGTGGTTCTATGACACAAAGCTCCATTTTGAATGTAAAAGAAGGGCTTGTTTCCCCAAAAAGAGTTCAAACAATTTTAAGCATGCTGACGACGACATCGACTTCTTATTTGCTGCTTGCGTCTTTAGACGTTGCTCGTAAGCAATTAGCTGTAAAAGGGCATCAATTAATTGAAGAAGCCATTCAACTGGCCCAATATATGCGTCATGAAATTAATCAAATCGAACATTTGTATTGTGTCGGAGCGGAAATTCTCGGCTCCATGGCTACCTATGACTATGACCCAACGAAATTGATCATTTCGGTGAAAGAACTTGGAATCACTGGTTACGAGGTCGAAAAATGGCTGAGAGGAATGTATAATATTGAAGTCGAATTATCTGATCTTTATAATATCCTATGTATTGTGACCCCTGGAGACACAAGGCGGGAGGCTGATATTTTGCTCAAAGCCCTTAGAGAGCTCTCAAAAAACCGGATCAGGAAAACAGAACAAGTGGAAAGTAAAGTGTTATTGCCAGATATCCCTTTACTTGCATTAACTCCTCGAGATGCATTTTATGCTGAAACTGAACTTGTACCATTTGATCAATCTGAAGGAAGAATCATTGCGGAGTTTATAATGGTATATCCTCCTGGAATTCCGATTTTTATTCCTGGAGAAATTGTCACGAAAGATAATCTCCTCTATATTAAGAAGAATATCGAAGTTGGTTTACCCGTACAAGGACCAGAGAATTTTGATGCACGGATGCTGAGAGTGATAAAAGAACATAAAGCGATCCAATAAAAAATAAACCTGACTTAGCGTCAGGTTTCAGACCGTAGACAAGCTCGAGGAGTTCGAGTTTGTCTACGGTCTATTTTATTTTAAAATAAACTTTTCATATTTAATAAATTCATTTTTGAAGTTAATTGTCAAACAAAATTGATTTAATGTGTTATACAATTTTAACTTGAATATTTAAATATGTTATATTATTATTTAATTAACAGCTATTAAACGCTTACATTCCTAAGTTTATGACAACATTAATAAAAAAGGAGACTGGAAAATGGGTACAATCGTTTGCCAAACATGCGAATCAACTGTTGAGCATTTCGAGGATGAAAAGGTAACTATTCTGTACGCCAAATGCAACTGCTGTCAATCTTCAAAAGAAGAAAAATAAAATTTTCTAATCCTTCTTTCAATGATTGAGCATGTCCTGTCATTATTTCAGACATGTTCTTTTTTCATTCTCATCAAATTTAGACTACTGCAAAAACGAAATTATTACCTATTGTAATAGTCAGAACGTAAAAAAAGACCAAATAGGTCTCATCTTATTCATATTGAGGTTCAAAAGGAATATGTGGAATTGCTGTTTTAAAAAACTCAATTAAATCCGATGCCTGTTGTTCATCTTGAATGCGGAATGCAGATTGAATATATTCAATATCAGCGAGGTCTTTCGAGTCGAGGAGTGTTGAGCGGCCAGTTTGCATACAAACGACTAAAGGCTTACCAAAAAATTGATTCGTGTAGACAATACCAAAATCATATCGTGTTGTCTCCGTCACAAATCCAACAAATCGCACCTTTGCTTTTTCGTGCTCATCATATAACTTATGAAAATATTCCATCATCGTTATCGCCTCCTTTTTATTGTAATATTCCCAATTTTATTATAGTTGATCAAAATAAAGAAAACAACGATATTACCAAAGTGTCAAAATATCGTCAACTTTCCTTTTTCTCTGTTGTCACCTATCTGAAAACTTTGCTAGAATAGAAGAGGATGATGATCTACTTTATCTTTGGGATAATTAGGGGGATGGGACATGTCTAGTCATGCATACATAAGACTCGTACCTTCATCAGAAAAGGAAAGCGTTACCACTGATGAAGTAATCGAACTATTCAATTATTATAAAAATATTACCAATAAAACCGGTGATCAGCTTAATTGGGAATACAGGGAAGCTGCCTTCCCGTATGAGATTGTCGAAAAACCCGAAGGAAAGGGAAAGTGGTTTTATCTAAAATCAAAAGAAGCGAATTACAATATCATTTTAATCGGTGTTGATAAACAGACTTTACATCAAGAAGAAGCGCCATTAGAACAAACGTATATTCAAATCACCCTACCAGAAACCTCAACATTTGGAGATAAAGGAAAAGCAAACGAATTCTGTAAGTTTCTGGCAAAAAAACTAAAAGCTGAACTGCAACTATTTAATGGACGAATCATGTATTTTTATCCACGAAAATAGGCAAGGACAAATATTTGTCCTTGTCCTTCATTTATTCAGGGACCTCTATAAGATCTGGATCTACTATTTCATAGCCTTTCTCCTGCAACCCTTTAACAATCCCTTCTAAAGCTGCACTTGTCCATTTTCGATCATGCATTAATAAATTTGCCCCACTATTTAAGTATGGACTATTAATCATTATTTCCGTCAACGCATCTTTTTCCTGAAAACCTTTTTCCCAATCATATCCGTACGTCCAATTCATAACAACCATTTTTTCTTCTACTGCTATTTTTTTAGACTCGTCAGTGTTTGCCCCATATGGAGCTCGGAAAAACTTTGGTCGTTCACCTGTAATCTCCTCTACTAGATCATTTACAGCGATAATCTCCTGTAACTGTTTTTCCTGATCAAGATTAGTTAAATTTTGATGAGAGTAGGTGTGATTGCCAATGATAAATCCTAGATCATGAATTTCTTTTAAAATTGTTGCTTTTTCATGCGTGTCAATAAAATGGCCGTTTACAAAAAAAATTGCTTTAACACCTAATTTTTTTAATGTATAAGCCATTTCCAACGCATGCTTATCCGGTGCATCATCAATTGTTAGTAAAACAACTTTTTCGTTTGCCTCCTCTATCGGAACAACCGCCCAAGTTCTGTCATCGATCTTATATAACGGTTCATCCGTCTCAGCACCATTTGTTTCCAGCCCTTCCTCATTTAATAATTGCTTCCCGTTTTCCTTTTCAATCAATTCATTCTGATCCTCATCGACCAATTGCTTATCAGTTTTTGCTAGAGAATCATTTGAATTTTCATGACTGCAGCTAACCAAGAGAAGACTAGTTGCCATAAACACTAACCACCGTTTCAATGCTGTCACCTCAAAATAATTACGAATTTTAATATATCCCTATTATTTTATCCATTCATTTTCATCATTGCTAGAAAAGGTTCAAAAAAATATGAATGGCACAATAGACAGTTAAACTAACAAGGGTGACAAAGATCGTTTTTTTTGTTGACTTCAAAATCAAATTACTAGCAACCATCCCTAAATAGACAAATACGAAAAACATCGCAACATTATAAATTATTTGATCATATTTAGAAAGCGATTCAAATAAAGTATAAACGCTCCAAATCATAAGCTGAATTAATATGACAATATAATTTCTCAACTTATATCACCTACTTAAGTATACAATATTTACTAGCATTCTATGATTTCAATTCGAATGATATTTTTCAATTATGTATCATTTAGGTGACATCCCCTATTTATTTTGGTCTCTATGCTACTATATGGGTAATTACGCGTTATTTACTGAACAGAATTTCTTATTTGAATGTGAGGCTATTTCAATGAATTTCGCACCTATAATAATTATTATCTTATTCATGATGATATCTGCATGCCAAAAAAGCGATGCTAAAAGCATCGAGATTGATAGTAGCGTTAAACAAGTTCTCTTTTTTTCAAATGAAACAGAACATGGTAATCTTCAAATGGAAGCTCCTTATTACGATGCGATTATTGAATTGCGGCAACGCTTTCCAGAAGAATTCAGTGAGATAAAAACTTTTGCTCCCACTACTGATAAAGACATTTTTACAAAGCTTGAGGTTCAAGATTGTCCAGCGATTATCATCCTTCACAACGATGAAGTTTTAGCACAAGTAGCAGGTGAAAGCTCTAAAGAAGAAATCCTTCAACCCATCGAAGCTGCATTAACGAATTAATTATTTTGATATGCTCTTTTGAAAGCTCGATTCACAAAAGGTTAGCAAACATTTTTTACAAATAAAAAACGATTGCTGCAAACAGATTGAAGGACAATAGAGCTGTTCTGCACTACACTCTAGTTAAGATAGCTGCGAATCGGTTGCCAAACATTTCCTTTGTTCTTAGAGCCGTACAAACCTTATAACAGGAAAACCCCTTTTATCCACCATAAAATAATACTCAAATAATTACAAAAAAAAGCTGATATCAAAAAGTCGTTTCAACGACCTTTTGACACAGCTTTCCTTTATTGTTACCTTATTTAATAATGTGAATTGGGCTGCCAATTGCTACTTCTGCAGCTTCCATTGTAATTTCACCTAATGTTGGATGAGCATGAATGGTCATTGCTAAATCTTCAGCAGTCATTCCCGCTTCGATCGCTAAGCCAAGTTCTGCTATCATATCAGAAGCACTTGGTCCAGCAATTTGTGCGCCAATAACAAGTCCATCCTCCTTACGAGTAACAAGCTTTAAGAAACCTTCTGCAGCATCTAAAGCAAGGGCACGACCATTCGCAGCAAATGGAAACTTCGAACCGACCACTTCGATTCCTTCATCTTTCGCTTGTTTTTCTGTATAGCCTACAGAAGCAAGCTCAGGATCAGAGAATACAACTGCTGGAATTCCAAGATAATCAATTTGCGCATTATGACCTGCAATCGCCTCTGCCGCGATTTTTCCTTCATAAGATGCTTTATGAGCTAATTGTGGTCCAGGGACAATATCACCTATCGCATAAATGTTAGGGATATTTGTACGGCATTGTACATCAATATTGATGATTCCACGTTCAGTCATATCAATTCCAAGTTGGTCAAGACCCATTTCATCAGTATTTGGACGACGGCCTACAGTTACAAGAACATAATCTGCTTCAACTGTTTTTTCTTCACCTTTAGCTTCATACGTAACAACTACGCCATTTTCATTTTCAACGACACCTTTGGCAAGTGCATTTGTAACGATATCAGCACCTTTTTTCTTTAAGTTGCGGGCTACAATAGAAGACATTTGCTTTTCAAATGCTCCTGCAAATAATTCACCGCTACCTTCAAGAATCGTTACTTCAGTTCCAAAGTTTGCGTATGCAGTTCCCAGCTCAACTCCAATTACCCCTCCACCGATGATAACGAGCTTCTTTGGAATTACAGGTAGGTTTAAAGCACCTGTTGAGTTGATAACACGATTAGAATACTTAAAAGTAGGAAGCTCAATCGGACGAGAGCCTGTAGCGATTATTGCATTTTTAAAAGTATATGTTTGGGCAGAGTTATCATCCATGACACGAATTGTGTTAGCGTCAACGAAATATCCTTCACCGCGAACAATTTCTACTTTGTTTCCTTTTAATAAACCCTCTACACCAGAAGTTAGCTTATTTACAACGCTACCTTTCCATTCTTGAACCTTCGAGAAATCAACTTTTACATTTTCAGCAGTAATCCCGATTGATTCAGAATGTAAAGCCGTTTCATAGCGGTGACCTGCAGCGATTAATGCCTTAGAAGGGATACAGCCAACATTCAAACATACGCCACCAAGATTTGCTTTTTCAACAATTGTAACTTTTTGTCCAAGTTGTGCCGCACGAATTGCTGCTACATAACCACCAGGACCTGCACCAAGGACAAGTGTATCTGTTTCGATAGGAAAATCTCCAACTACCATTTTATTACGCCTCCATTAACATTAATTCTGGATCATTTAATAAGCGTTTAATATGATTTAGGGCATTTTGCGCAGTAGCACCGTCAATCATACGGTGGTCAAAGCTTAATGAAAGTGCGAGCACAGGGGCTGCAACAATTTCACCATCTTTAATCACAGGCTTTTCAGCAATGCGTCCGATACCAAGAATGGCAACTTCCGGATGGTTAATTACTGGAGTAAACCATTGCCCACCAGCAGAACCGATGTTAGAAATTGTACAAGAAGCACCTTTCATTTCGTCTGGAGCTAATTTACCATCACGAGCTTTTCCTGCTAATTCATTGATTTCTTGAGAAATATTGAAAATCGACTTGCGGTCTGCATCCTTCACAACGGGTACTAATAAACCTTTTTCTGTATCAGCCGCAATCCCAATATTGTAATAATGCTTATGAATAATTTCATTTGTAGCATCATCTAATGAAGTATTTAAAGCAGGGTATTCACGCAATGCACTTGTTAGAGCTTTTACTACATACGGAAGGAATGTAAGCTTAATTCCTTTGCCTGCAGCAACTTCTTTGTACTTCTTACGATTTGCTACAAGGTTCGTTACATCGACTTCATCCATAAGTGTTACATGTGGAGCAGTATGTTTAGAATTCACCATTGCCTTTGCAATTGCTTTACGAATTCCGCTCATTTTCTCACGAGTTTCCGGGTATTGACCAGCTGGAATTGGAGCAGATGCTGGTTTTGCCGCTTCAGCCTGTGCTGCTGGTGCATCTTCAGTTGTTGTAGAAGCAGCCGCTGGTGCCCCACCATTTAAGAACGCATCAATATCATCTTTTAGTACCCGGCCGTTATCACCCGAACCTGTTACTTGACGAATATCAACACCTTTATCACGAGCATATTTGCGAACAGAAGGCATTGCAATAATGCGACGGTTTGGATCAGCAGGTTCTGCATTGGCTCCTGCTTCTGCTGCTTCTGCTGTTGCTTCTGGCTGAGCAGCTGGTGCGTCTTTAGGAGCTTCTTCACTTTCATCGCCTTTAAATTTAAGATCTTCATATCCAGGTGCATCAAATGTAATTAATACCTGCCCTACAGTTGCCACTGTTCCTTCATCTACTAGAACTTCCTCAACTGTACCTGCAACAGGAGATGGAATTTCAACAACAGCTTTATCGTTTTGTACTTCACAAAGTACATCATCTTCTTGGACTTTATCGCCTGGTTTCACGAACCATTTTACAATTTCACCTTCATGGATACCTTCACCAATATCAGGCAGTTTAAATTGGAATGACATGGATTCATCCTCCTAAAATATTCTTGTTTGTATGCCGTTTGATCGAATTTAAGGGTAATGGACAACCCATCTCCCTTAAACACGGTCTATTCGTTCAATTTTTTTAGAAATTAAGTACTTTTTTGCTTGTTTCAATAATATCTTTAACGTTAGGAAGCCATACAGATTCAGCTTGTGGAAACGCAAATACTGTATCCGGTGCAGCAACACGTAAAACAGGTGCTTCAAGACTAAGGATTGCACGATCGTTAATTTCAGCAACAACTTGCGCTGCAATACCAGCTTGTTTTTGTGCTTCTTGAACAACAATTGCACGACCTGTTTTTTCAACTGAAGCGACAATTGTGTCAATATCAAGCGGAGCTACTGTACGTAAGTCCACAACTTCAACAGAATGTCCTTCTTTTTCAAGTTCTTCGGCTGCTTTAATTGACTCATGAACCATTGCACCATAAGTGATGATTGAAAGGTCAGTACCTTCACGCTTCACTTCAGCCTTGCCAAGCGGAATTGTATATTCTCCCTCTGGTACTTCTTGTCTAAAGGAGCGGTATAATTTCATATGCTCTAAAAAGATTACTGGATCGTTATCACGAATAGCTGAAATTAATAACCCCTTTGCATCATAAGGTGTGGAAGGGATAACCACTTTCAAACCTGGTTGTTGTGCCATTAAGCCTTCTAAGCTATCAGCATGCATTTCAGGTGTGTGCACTCCACCACCAAATGGTGAACGAATCGTAACCGGCGCATTATAACGGCCACCAGAACGGTAACGCATACGAGCTAATTGACCGGAAATAGAATCCATTACTTCATATACGAATCCAAAGAATTGGATTTCTGGAACAGGACGGAAGCCTTGTAAACTTAGACCAACTGCTAAACCACCAATACCAGATTCAGCTAATGGTGTATCAAACACACGATCTTCCCCAAATTCTGCTTGGAGTCCTTCAGTTGCACGGAAAACCCCACCGTTTACACCTACGTCTTCTCCGAACACTAATACATTCGGATCATTTTTTAATTCAGTGCGTAACGCATCCGTGATTGCTTGAATCATTGTCATTTGCGCCATGGCTTACTTCGACTCCTTCTCTTTATATATTTCATATTGCTCCTCTAGGTTATGCGGAAGCTCTTCATACATAATTGAGATCAAATCCGTTACCTTTTGCTTCGGAGTATTATCTGCTTCTTTAATCGCTACTTTAATATCTTCTTTAGCTTGTTCAATTGTTTCATTTTCCAACTCTTCGTTCCAAATCCCTTTTTTCTCTAGATATTTGCGGAAACGAACAAGTGGATCTTTCTTTTCCCATTCGTTATCTAAATCAGACGTACGGTAACGTGTTGGGTCATCCCCAGCCATTGTATGAGGACCATAGCGGTATGTCATCGTTTCAATTAATGTTGGCCCTTCTCCATTAATAGCACGCTCACGAGCTTCTCTAACTGCACTGTAAACAGCCAGTGGATCCATTCCATCAACAACAATTCCCGGAATACCAGCGGCAACTGCTTTTTGTGCTAATGTTTTAGCAGCAGTTTGCTTTTCACGTGGTGTTGAAATCGCAAATTGATTGTTCTGAATGATAAAAATGGCAGGAGATTTATAAGCACCTGCAAAGTTGATCCCTTCATAGAAATCACCTTGAGAAGTTCCACCATCACCTGTATACGTAATGGCAACCGCTTTTTGACCACGTTTTTGCATTCCGAGCGCAACTCCAGCAGCTTGCACATATTGAGCCCCGATGATGATTTGTGGAGAGATTACGTTAACACCTTCAGGAATATCTCCACCTTTGAAATGTCCTCTTGACCATAGGAAGGCTTGAGATAACGGTAAACCATGCCAGATAAGCTGTGGAACATCACGGTAACCAGGAAGGATAAAGTCTTCTTTTTCTAACGCAAATTGCGATGCTAGTTGTGAAGCTTCTTGTCCAGCAGTTGGTGCATAGAAACCAAGACGACCTTGACGATTTAATGAAATAGAACGCTGGTCAAGTATTCTTGTATAAACCATGCGTTTCATTAGTTCCTGTAGTTGTTCATCACTTAAGTTCGGTACAGCCGCTTCATTTACGACTTCTCCCTCTTCATTAAGTATTTGAAATGTTTCAAACTGCTCTTCTACCTTTTCAAGCTGCTTCTTTGCATCAAAACTAGCTTTATTTGTTTTAGAAGCCATTAAAAGTCACCCTTTCATACAAAATATATTAAAGTACAAATATTTTTGGTTCCCATGTTTGCTTCCATTTCAAGCTATGTATGGGAAAGAAAACAATATTATAGTACCCAAATCTATCTCATCTTAGAAATAATACACTTATCTGAGAATGGTAAAGCGCTTTAAACACACATGATTACGAATAGTTTTCCTCAATCTGTTTGAAATAAAACGCTCCCTTTAAAACCAGTTGTCGGCAAAAGCTGTACTATAATTTCAGAGAGATAAATTGATACAACTACAAACTTCGTTTTTAGTGTACACTAATCAAATCAGCCACGTCAATTACTAAGCTTCAAGTTTTTTAATCTATTCACGTTTTTTAATGTGTTAAATATTTATCAAACTGTATCATTAATATACAATTTCTGTACTATAAAAAATAAAACAATGATAGCGCTGTTATAATAAAGAAAATTATATAATAATAATTATAAAACAAAAATGAAAGGAATCGAATTTTCGATTCCTTCAGCTTTCTTGCTCTTTACTTATTTCTATTCCAGCAGCTTTGTAAAATTCAAGTTTAATCTCATTGTATTGTTTCGTATACTCGTTGAACTCTTCATTAGAATCGAGAACGAGCTTATACGTATCGTTTATTTTTGTAATTTGTTCTTCAAGCTCATCAATCGATAATCCTTCTTCCTGAAACATTTGGTACAGTTCTTTATCATATTCAATCCCCTTCATATAATTATCAAAAAGGGTATCATGAGTGGCAAATCGTTTCTGCATTGTTTCGTAAAGCCCATTCGCTTTAGTTTTTAATTCACCTTCATCAAGCTTTTCGATTAAAGGAACAAATTTTTCAAACTCCTGTTTCGATGCTTGGATGCTTTCTTCTTCTTTTTGCATATGCTCTTGCCTTTTATCAACAATTGTTAAGGCCTTTTCAGAAAGTGATACAATTTGCTCAAATTCCTTCATTCCTAAGCCGATAATCTCACTGTATATTTCCTTTTCTTCTTTCTCTAGTTCTACTAATGGCTGCTGCTGCTTTTCAAAGTCTTGCTCTAAATCGACGACATTTTCTAACACAGCATACATTTCATCCGTAGTAGTGGTTCGATTAAAACAGCCCGTCATAGCAATGATAGTTATGAAAATAAGCAATAAAAACGGATGCCTCCAATTGAAAATTGACACTTTGTAACCCCCTTCATATGACAATTATTACTATATAGTTTGTTGCATATTTTTACAATAGTACATAAAAAAAACCGTACAACAATGACCATTCAGTAAGGTATTGATGTGTATGAAAAATGAGCTTCATTACCATGATATATCATATATATTGCTTGCTGGACACCTGTAAAAAACGAAAATTGATACGATTAATAGATCCTATTCAAATCTATTATTAATTATGTCCCTTACTAGTAAATTGTTGCAACTATACGGTCATTATAAATTCTGTTAAAATAATGCACGAGAGAATTACGTGGGAGTGAAATACATGCTTACGATGGAAGACATTATTAAAGACGGTCACCCTACTTTGCGTTCCGTTGCAAAAGAGGTCCCGCTTCCAGCATCAAAGGAAGATAAAGATACATTAAAAGCTCTAATGGAATATGTAATCGCAAGTCAAAATCCTGAAATTGCAAAAGAAAAAGACTTAAGACCTGGCATTGGTCTAGCAGCACCGCAAATCAATGTTTCAAAAAGAATGATTGCAATCCATGTAACCGATGAAAAAGAAAATCTGTACAGCTATGCCTTATTTAATCCAAAGATTATCAGCCATTCTGTGGAGAAAGCTTATCTTACAAGCGGCGAAGGCTGCCTTTCCGTGGATGAGTCAATTCCAGGGTACGTCCCAAGATATGCAAGAGTAACGGTGAAAGCGACGACATTAGAAGGTGAAGAGATTAAGCTGAGGCTGAAAGGTTTACCTGCTGTTTGTATTCAGCATGAGATTGACCATCTTAATGGAATAATGTTTTATGATCATATCAACAAAGACGATCCATTTGCACCAATTGAAAATGCAACACCAATCGAAAGATAAAAAAAGCAAAGGAGTTCTACAAAGCTCCTTTGCTTTTTTTATATAAAGGCGAAATCGCTTAATTTTAACAAATATGTTAATACCATGTTTATCCATGAGAAAAATAACTATTACTTCATATAATAAAGATAAGAAATATATAACAGGAGAGATTTATCTTTACTTTGGACAAGGATCGTATAATATAGGAAGTAAGGAGATGATCCACAATGTTAAAGAAGCTGAAGAAAAAGCTTGTTCGACATTGGAAAGATTTGCTTCGAAAAAAATCCATCGCGTAAATTAATGATGAGCCCTTCATGCTTGCGAAGGGCTCCTTCTTTATAGTAAATTGGAAAACGATACTTCAAAAAAGCAACTCAACAAAAGGACAAGCATCACTGCAAAAAGAAAATGAATGAAATTACTTCCTATTTTATATATAATAGATAAAGTTACTATCGGAAATACTTGGGAGATAATTAAAAATTTCCCCTTGCTTTAGATTTGATTTAAATCCCACTATGACATGAATCAATTTCATAATGACAATGGTTAAAAACGGGTTTTTTAGAAAATCTATACATATTAGATCCGTACTACAGCATTAATAAAAATTCGTTTTTATAAACAGCTGGTGCTTATGAAATTGAATCACATATTTTTAATTTTTTATAACAAAGGAGAGAAAAAGGATGATTTTTAAAGTTTATTATCAAGAATTAAAAACAGAAGCTCCAGTGCGTGAGAAAACAAAGACCCTTTTTGTAAAAGCGGACTCTGTACGCGAGGTACGTGCAAAATTGGCAGAGTATCCGTACAATATTGAGTTTATTACCCCTGTAGATGGAGCATTCTTAGAATATGAACAGAAAAATGAAAATTACAAAGTATTGGAGATTGGATAATTTATGAAATTTGTTAAAAATGATCAAACCGCTGTTTTTGCTTTAGGCGGCTTGGGTGAAATAGGTAAAAATACGTACGGTGTTCAATTTCAAGACGAAATTATTTTAATTGATGCTGGAATCAAATTTCCAGAAGATGAATTACTTGGCATTGACTATGTCATCCCAGATTACACTTACTTAGTTAAAAATGTCGATAAAATAAAAGGACTATTCGTCACACACGGACACGAGGATCACATTGGGGGTATCCCTTATTTATTGAGAGAAATAAATATTCCCATTTACGGCGGAAAGCTCGCTTTGGGTCTTATTCGAAATAAATTAGAAGAGCACGGTCTATTAAGACAAGCAAAACTTTATGAAATTCAAGAGGACGATATCATTAAATTTAGAAAGACATCGGTTACGTTCTTTCGAACAACTCACAGTATCCCTGATTCGTACGGTATTGTTGTAAAAACACCTCCTGGACAAATTGTTCATACAGGAGACTTCAAATTTGATTTCACCCCTGTAGGTGAACCTGCCAATTTAACCAAAATGGCTGAAATCGGCAAAGAAGGAGTCCTATGCCTCCTCTCAGACAGTACGAACAGTGAAGTCCCTGATTTCACCATGTCTGAACGAAGAGTTGGCGATAATATACACGATATTTTTAGAAAGGTCGATGGCCGCATTATTTTTGCAACTTTCGCCTCAAATATTCACCGCTTGCAACAAGTAACAGAAGCCGCAGTCGCAAACGGAAGAAAAATTGCTGTATTTGGCAGAAGTATGGAAGCAGCGATCAATATCGGACAAGAATTAGGCTATATTCGAGCACCGAAAGATACATTTATTGATGCCCAATCGATTAATCGTCTTCCAGCAAATCAAGTAACGATTTTATGTACCGGTAGTCAAGGAGAACCAATGGCTGCGTTATCACGTATTGCCAATGGTACACATCGGCAAATTCAAATTATTCCTGGGGATACAGTCGTGTTCTCCTCCTCTCCAATCCCAGGAAATACAATAAGTGTTAGTCGAACGATTAATATGCTCTTCCGTGCAGGAGCAGACGTTATTCACGGAAAACTAAGTGATATTCATACATCAGGACATGGTGGTCAAGAAGAGCAAAAACTGATGCTTCGCCTTATTAAACCAAAGTTTTTTATGCCGATTCATGGGGAGTACCGCATGCAAAGAATGCATATGAAACTTGCTGTTGACTGTGGAGTAGAGGAAGAAAACTGCTTTATTATGGACAATGGAGAAGTTCTTGCTCTTAGTGAGGATGCTGCCCAGATCGCTGGCAAAATACCTTCTGGCAATGTCTATATTGATGGCAGTGGCGTAGGTGACATTGGAAATATCGTTCTTCGTGATCGCCGTATTCTCTCAGAAGAAGGATTAGTAGTTGTTGTCATAAGCATCAATATGAAAGATTTCAAAATCGCAGCTGGTCCAGACATTATCTCACGCGGTTTTGTCTATATGAGAGAGTCTGGTGATTTAATTAGCGATGCCCAAAGTCTTATTTCCAAACACTTAAATAAAGTAATGGAAAGGAAAACGACTCAATGGTCAGAAATTAAAAATGAGATTACGGATACGCTCGCTCCATTTTTATACGAAAAAACAAAGCGTCGACCAATGATTTTACCGATCATTATGGAAGTATAGAAACATCGCCGTCCAATCATAAAAGGGCCTGATCTTACGATATAGGAAACCTACGGTGCTAGCACCGTAGGTCAACTTATCGAAGGGAGGGTGAAGTTTGTAAGGCGGTAGGCGGCTGATACACCCATTAAAAGCGTTCACCACAACAAAAGAAATCTATTATTTCCTAGAACATTAAAAACCAAGCATGCGACTTAATGTCAACTGCTTGGTTTTTTACTTTAATCGTTCATCACTTTTTTCTGAAATCGATGGATATCTGAATCAGCACCAATAACAATTAAAACGTCGTTTTGCAGAATAACTTCGTTCGCTTGAGGGGAAACATTAATATCATTTCCTCTTTTAATAGCCACTATGTTTATTCCATATTTCGCGCGAATGTCGAGTTCTAATATCGTGTGCCCAATCAGCGCCCCACCAGCAACAATCTCAACAATACTATGTTCATCAGAAAGCTCTAAGTAGTCTAACACGCTGTTGGAAACCATTTTATGAGCAATTCTTTTGCCCATATCCCTTTCAGGATGGACTACAGTGTCGGCTCCTATTTTTAATAAAACTTTTTCATGATAATCATTTTGCGCTTTAACAGTTATATGTTTAACCCCAAGTTCCTTTAACATTAAAGTCGTCAAAATACTTGCTTGAATATTATCACCGATTGCTACGATAACGTGATCAAAATTTCGAATCCCTAACCCCTTTAAAACAGACTCATCTGTAGTATCACCCATTACAGCGTGGGAAGCAATCATAGAAAATTCATTAACCCGGTCCTCTTTTGTGTCAATTGCCATTACCTCCATGCCTTCTTCAGCTAATTCACGAACAATGCTGCCACCAAAACGACCTAACCCTATAACTGCAAATTCCTTTTTCACTTTCATTCCTCCGAAGCAGATGCTTTTCAAATTTCAAAACAGCCAAAAAGTATGTCCTCATTTTAGCATATTATTTAAAAAAGGACATGTACCAAATTAAACTGAGATTCATTCGATTTCAAGCTTTAGATCACTTTCTAAAAAAAAGCACCACCATGAAGGTAGTGCTGTCATTTATACCGCATTAAGCATATTAAATTGGGCTTTTATCAGTTGATAATATTCGCCCTGCAAATTCATTAGCTCTTCATGATTGCCCTGTTCAATAATTTCTCCATGATCAAGAACAATGATGTTATCTGCTTCACGAATTGTAGAAAGTCGATGTGCGATAATAACTGCTGTTCTTCCTTCCAACAACGTCTTCAATGCTGTTTGGATTTTGATTTCTGTTTCCGTATCAATACTTGCCGTAGCTTCGTCCAAAATGATGATGCGTGGATCTGCAAGTAAAGCTCGAGCGAATGATATAAGCTGCCGTTGACCAACCGAAAGGATATTACCTCTTTCTTCCACTTCAGTTTGATAACCGTTTGGCAAGTTTTCAATAAATGAATGTGCTCCTATCGCCTCCGCTGCTTTTTGAACTTCTTCATCCGTAGCGAAAGGATTACCAAAGCGAATATTATCAGCAATCGTCCCAGAAAAGATAAATGTTTCTTGAAGGACAACACTTATTCGCTGGCGTAAATCCTTTAATGAAATATCTTTTAAATTATGCCCATCTAATAAAATCTCGCCACTCGTTGGATCATAAAAACGGCTGATTAAATTGGCAATCGTCGTTTTCCCGGAACCAGTATGACCAACCAAAGCCACTGTTTGACCTGCTTTCATTTCCAGATTAACGCCTTTTAAGGCAGTTCTTTTTTCATCATAAGAAAAAACAACATCTTTGAACTCGATATGCCCTTTTACTTCCTCCAAGTGGAGTGCTTCTTTCTTTTCGGAAACAATCGGTTTTTCATCCAAAAATTCAAAAATACGTTCAGACGAGGCCATCCCCATTAGTAATTGATTGTATACCTGGCCAAGTCTTGAGATTGGTTCCCAAAACATACCTAAATAAAAAGCGAAAGAGACAAAGATCCCAATTGTCATCGTTTCATTTTGGATTAAGGAAGCACCAAACCATATTAACACCGCTGTTCCTACCGCATTCGTAAGCTCCACCAATGGTCTAAACATCGCATTTTTTTGCGATGCGACACGCCAGCTTTCAAAGGTCTCTGTATTGACTCCATCAAAGAAACTCATATTCTCCTTTTCTTGAGTAAAAGCCTGTGTAACTCGAATGCCCTGAATGCTTTCATTTAGATGCGAATTTAACTTTGATTGAAAGAGTCTCACTGTTTGCCAAGAACGGCGAATATTTCTTCTAAGACTGGTCGAGATAAAGAACATTATCGGCAAAATAACCATGACCGCCAATGTTAATTCTGGGCTTAAGCTAAACAATATAGCAAATATCCCTATAAGCAGGATAATATCCATTAATAAGTTAATAACACCATTTGTAAATAATTCTTGCAGTGAATTAATATCATTCATAATTCTAACGAGAATCGAACCTGCAGACCGCTGATCAAAAAAACGATGGGAGAGATTTTGAACATGTGTAAAAAGATGCTTTCTTAAATCATAGATCACACTTTGACCTAGCTGATTCATCCATCTGATTCTTAAAAAATTTGCCACATACGATAAAGTATACAACCCAGCAATTGCAGCAATTAATATCGTAAGTAAGCCCGTATCCTTATCAACAATCGCCTTATCGAGCACGTAAACCCCGATAAGAATTGGAATAATCAGGCGAACAGCTGTCGTGATTAAGACCATTAAAATTGCTAAGGGCAGCAAAGTTTTTCGATAAGGCTTCATATAGCTGAAGAGCCTGAGCATTTGCTTCCAGTTAAATGGTTTTTCAATGACTTGTTCAGTAGAATAATGAAACCTCTTCAGCACATTTTCATTCATCATGCGTTTTTCATTCTTCATTTCTCTCCCCCCTAACCCATTTGTTTTTTCAAAATTTTGTCTTTATCTTGGTATTGAATATCATATATCCGTTGATATGGGCCTTTATTCTTCAGTAACTGTTCATGCGTTCCGCGCTCAACTATTGTGCCCTTTTCAAGAACGAGGATTTCATCTGCATGTTTGAGCGAGGAAATACGATGAGCAATAATAAAGGTTGTTCTTCCCCTCATAACCTCTTTCAATGCCTTTTGTATTTTAAACTCTGTCTCCATATCGACTGCGCTTGTTGCATCATCAAGTATGAGTATGCTTGGATCCACACAGATGGAACGGGCAATCGCGATTCTTTGTTTCTGACCTCCAGAAAGCCCCATTCCTCTTTCACCTAGCATCGTATCATAGCCATCTGGAAGTTCCATAATAAAATCATGAGCCTGGGCCCTTTTTGCTGCATCAATAATTTCATCCATTGTTGCATCGGGTCTTCCATAAGATATATTTGCCTTGATGGACGAAGAAAACAAAAACGATTCCTGCAATACAAAACCAATATTGCTTCTAATGGATTGCAACGAGTACTCCTGCACATCAACGCCATCAATAAAAATTTGACCCTTATGAGGTTCGTAAAACCTTGTCATCAGCTGGGTTAAACTTGTTTTCCCGGAACCGGTAGAACCAATTAAACCTACTACTTTTCCTGGATGGGCATGGAAAGAGATATCAAACAATGCATCTTTGTCCTCTTCCCCATAGCGAAGGGTCACATCCTTAAATCGAACATCCCCACTAAGCTTTTCAGAATAATATGGCTTCTCTTTTTCAGTAATTTCATTTTCTGCTTCTAAAATTTCCAATAATCTTTCACCAGAGGCTTTTGATTGTGAAAAAAGATTAATAACAAAACCTAAATTCATAATTGGCCACATAATATAACCAACTAAACTGTAAAATGCAACTAGCTCCCCTGGGCGAAGACTTCCATTGATAACTAAATAACCTCCAAAAGAAAGGAGGAGAACCACACTCAAATTCCCTAAATACTCCATTAACGGAAAATATTTTGCCCATATCGCCGAAGTAAAAAGATATTTATCCTTGTAATCGCCATTTGAAGAATTAAATTTATCAATGACATAGTCTTCACGGGATAAAGATTTTACTGTATTAATTCCGCTAATATTCTCCTGAACATTTGTATTCAGCTTTCCAAACGACTTGCGAATTGCTCGAAATGCCGGATGAACTGACTTCTCAAATTTATAGACGACAACTGCTAAAAAAGGCAATGTTATTAACGTGACAATTGTCAATGCAGGAGAATAATAGAACATCACTGCAAAGGTTGACATAACAAGGATGATTAATCGCAGCAGTTCAGAGAACCCAAATGAAAGAAAAAATCGAAATCCTTCCACATCCGCTGTCAATCTAGACATCAAATCCCCTGTTTTCGCATTATCATAATAGCGAAAAGGTAAGTATTGCAGCTTCTCATATAAAGAATTTCTTAATTTATAGACAGAAGTAATTCCAAATAAATCTCCTGTATATTGATGTATGTAAGTACCTATACCTTTTACAATCATTATGGCAATGAAACCTAATGCTAAGTAAGGAATCCAATTGTTTTTCCCACCGAGGACCACTTCATCAATGGTGACCTGAAGGATGATTGGATAAACAACCGTAATTCCAGTTATCAGTAACATAAATACAACCGACCATATAAAATAGCTTTTAAATGGCCAATAAAATTCTTTTAATTTCTTAAAAGTTTCCATTGCTCATTCCCCCCATCTGCTATCCATTTATACAGACTAATTTCTCTATTATTTATTTAGAATGTTAAAAAATGGATTTTATTCATAAGAAAAATATGAACGTATTTACAAATATAACGGAAATCGAAATAATTTGCTACTGTTTTTTTGAATTATGTATCTTTTTTTAAATTTCTTGCAAATGACTAAACAAAGACGGGGTACGTCACCTTCGGAGTAGTTAAAATATGCAAAGGATGAATTTCCTCTCGAGAAAGCACTAGAAATTGTAAGAGATTCAAAGTTTAGAACTACTATACATTCTGATCAAGGGTGGCATTATCAACATAATAAATGGGTAAACACGCTAAAAAAAACAAAGTGTTCCAGAGTATGTCGCGAAAAGGAAACTGTTTAGATAATTCGCCCATGGAGAACTTTTTCGGCTCATTGAAACAAGAAATGTATTATGGAGAATCACTGTGCGCTTTTGAGGAATTAAAAAAGAGAATTGAAGAGTAAATAACAAGCGTATAAAGCAAAAATTGGCAGGCATGAGTCCGGTTCAATACCGTACCCATACCAACCAATTAGCTGCTTGAATTAAAACTCTAACTTTTGGGGTCACCTCAGTTTACCTAGTTCTTTTTTTAGTTCATTATTCACTTTTAGTCCCTTTATAATGAATATATTTTGAAAGCATCGAAATAGCCACATCAATTGCATCTTCCTTCGGATTCAATTTTGAATGGTGCAAACCGTACCGTGAATCCGCCCCAAGCCAAAACATGAATCCTGGAATTTCTTTCAGCATATAGCCGAAATCTTCTCCAGTCATTGCTTTTTCACATTCAATAACTTCAACATTTGTGTCGTTACGAACATATTCCATGAACTCTCTCGTTAACTTCCCTTCATTATATACCTGATAATAGCTGCTTCCAAAGTCAATCTTGGCTTCACATTCATAGCCAACTTCGATACCTCTCACAATCGATAATATTCGCTTTTTAACTTTTTCCATCGATTCCACGGAAAGAGTACGAATCGTTCCCTCTACACGAGCTTTTTCGGCGATAATATTTTGGACAGTGCCACCGCTTATCTTTCCAATTGTTATGACCGCACTGTCTAAAGGATTAACATTTCTTGCAACAATAGTTTGTAACTGAGTAACTAAAGAACAAGCAGCAACTACCATATCATTCGTTTGGTGTGGGTATGCCGCATGCCCTCCCTTACCTGTTAAATCAATAAAGAGCTCAGATGTATTGGCAAATAAAAGACCTTCCTTAACAGCAATTGAGCCAACTGGATATTCAGGAGCGATATGAAGAGCTAAAATCATGTCCGGCTTCCAGTCATTCATAATTTCTGATTGGAGCATCGGCTCTGCTCCACCAGGCCCTTCTTCAGCAGGCTGAAAAATAAATAAAAGATTATCATCAATTGGCTCATTGAGGAAATGAGTGATAAGCCCCAAAGCAATGCTCATATGAAAATCATGTCCACAAGCGTGCATTTTTTCTGGATGCTCTGAAAGAAAAGGAAGCCCTGTTTCTTCAACAATTGGTAAACCATCCATATCCGCTCTATAGCCAATCGTTTTCCGAGGATTGAGGCCCTCAATCCTTACAAATATACCAGTTTTCCATGTTTCTATTCGCATTCGTTTCTGCGGAAGCGATTTTAAATAGTTCAGCAAATACGATTGTGTTTTGTATTCCTGGAAGCCTAATTCAGGGATTTTATGTAAATCTCTTCTAATTTGAACAAAAGACATTATGACCTCTCTCCTTTTACTAAAAAAGCAAAAAGCAGCCTCAAAAAATCGTTCCTGCGCATGTTCTTTGAGTGCCTTCCTCGTGCTCTCGCCAGCACAAAAAATCTATTGAAATCAGCAATCATACACCCGTACAAGCAATTTCATTTTTCTTTAAAAAAAGTGCGGATAAAAAATCCACACTTTTTGTCACGATTAAAGATTGCGTAATGCTTGCATAATTTCTGTTTTTGAAAGAGTTTTTTCGTCAATCTCTTTAATCACTCGCGCTGGAACGCCTGCAACCAACGTGTTTGCTGGAACGTCCTCAATAACAATTGCTCCAGCTGCAACACGAGCACCTTTTCCAACCGTCACACCTTCAAGGACTACAACATTAGCACCGATTAGAACATCGTCTTCAATGACAACTGGCTTCGCAGAAGGTGGCTCAATCACTCCAGCTAACACCGAACCAGCACCTATATGGCAATTCTTCCCAACCGTAGCTCTTCCGCCTAGAACTACGTTCATATCAATCATCGTACCTTCACCAATCACAGCACCAATATTAATGGATGCGCCCATCATGATCACAGCATTTTCACCAATTTCGACTTGATCACGAATGATGGCTCCTGGCTCAATTCTTGCTTTGATCCCCTTCATATCTAATAATGGAATCGCCGAATTTCTACGGTCATTCTCCACCACATAATCTTCAATTTTTGCCTGATTTGCTTCAATTGCTGGGCCAATTTCGCTCCATTCCCCAAATATCGTTCCCGTATTGCCTGAAATGAACGTTTTTGAGCTAGGTCCAAAATCAATTCCAGTTAATTCACCTTTTATGTAAACCTTTACGGGTGTTGACTTTTTACTATTTGCGATAAACGAAATAATTTCGTTTGCATCCATCATTTTGCTCATTTCATAATACCTCCACTCAATTCTATTCTGTACATTATGAATTTTACTTTAGCAAATTAAAAAGAACAAGACAAGCATTAATTGTTATCACTCTTTGCTCTTTCTTCATCCTCCTTGACATGTTCCTTAATTAAATCGACAAATGCTTGGACTTGCTTCAATTTAAAAGCGGAATCATAGCCAATTAATGAAGTATCTCTTTTTAATGGCTCATCATTCTCATCAAGAAGGGGAATTTTAAAGATATCTTGTTCTCCTCCATTAAGAGTGATAGCAGGCAATATCGCATAGCCAATCCCATTAAAAGCCATTTGCTTGCATGTTTCAATTTGATCGACAACAATTGTCCGTTTAGGCATCGTTTGAAATTGCCGATGCCACCAATCTTGTATCTCTTGATAATAATTGGAATCACTTTTAAATTGAATAAACGGTCGATCTGTTTTCAACACTTGTTCTGGAGAAGTGATTTCTTTATCAACCAAATAAAGATGATCTTCGAATAAGGGAATTTTTATCCCTTTCCAATCAGGAGTTCCACGCACAATTCCAATATGTACATGATCTTCATACATCGAGCGCAGGATCTCACTACTCCAGCCTGTTACTAATGAAACTTTTGCATGGGGATAACGCTCGACGAATTTCTTCAATACTTTAGGAAGCCAGTTTTGACTGACTATATTGGCAACGGCAATTTTTAAAGTCCCATAAACCTCTGAATTCATGGCACTGATCGACTCTTTTACTTTCTCCTCTTTTTCCAAAACTTCATTAACAAATTTAATGACGATTTCCCCCGCTGGTGTTAACGTAAGCCCTTTTTGTGAGCGAATGAAGAGCTTCGTTCCCCATTCCGCCTCAATCGTTTGCAGCCTTTGGCTAAGAGCAGGTTGTGAGACAAATAAACGCTCCGATGCTTTTCGCATATTCATTTCTGCTGCTAAAACGGAGAGAAGATGAAATGCTGATAATGTTGACATGAATTCACCTCATTCATTACTTGATCTTCCATTGGATGTTTCTCTCTCCTTCTTAGGTAAAAAAAGAATGAGCATAAAACTTAGCAACGCAAAGATAAATACTGTGATATAAACCGTATGGATGGAAAAGGTTAAGCCTTCCTGTAAAACGGATTTAACCCCTGGAGAGAGGGCGCTTCTTTGTTCTTCATTTAATAATATATTCGCGGCATCGAGAGAAAGCTCCTTCGAAATTGTTTCACCCTGTTTTTTAATATACGAAAGCAACTGACTATTAAGAATTCCTCCTAAAAGAGCTGCTCCAATTGTATTTCCTAAATTACGCATAAACATATTTGCTGCCGTGGCAACACCGCGCTGCTCCCAGCCAACCGTACTTTGGATTGAAACAATAAAGGAGGTTGTCGTCATTCCCATGCCAACACCAACAAAGAATGATGCCAATGCTGCCCAGACAGGCCCCATCTCCGGAGATAAGAAGACAAACATAAGACCACCAATGACCAAGGAAGCTCCACCTATAATCGCAGTAATGCGAAACCCAATTTTCAAAAGGAGATTCCCCGCTACCGTGGCCGCAATTGGCCACCCGATCGACATTGTTGTTAGCGTGAAGCCAGCCACGATCGGCGGTTGTTCCATCACACCTTGAACAAAAGCAGGCAGAAAGCTAGAAATACCGATCAACATAACCCCTGTTGTTAGTGAGGTCATATTGGCAATGAAAATCGAACGCTCTTTCCAAATGGAAAAGGGCATCATCGGTTCAGATGCACGTCGCTCTTGAAAGACAAAGAGCGGAAAAGCAATAAGCGTGACAGCGAGCAAACTTAACACTTGAGGTGAATTCCAAGCCCAATTTGTACCACCTTCAACTAGAAGAATCATTAATGCCGAGATGGCAACCGTTAATAAAAAAGCCCCTTGAAAATCAATTTGATGTTTTTTCTTTTCTACTTTTTCATGCAAGAATAAACTGATTCCGATAATGGCTAAAATTCCCAATGGGACATTAATCCAAAAAACATATTGCCAACTGACGTATTGAACAAGAATTCCCCCGATCGCCGGACCTAAAATTGCCGAGATCCCCCATACGCTTGATAAATATCCTTGAATTTTTGCTCTTTCTTCTATTGTGTAAATGTCACCAACAATAGTACTGGCTATCGGCATAACTGCTCCTGCACCAAATCCTTGTATAAAACGAAAAACGATGAGCATTGTCATTGATTCAGCAAAACCACAAAGGATAGAACCGATTAAAAAAATAATGATGCCAATCGTTAAGATCGGTTTTCTCCCGTACAAATCTGATAGCTTCCCATAAATTAAGACTGTCACTGCATTCATTAATAGGTATGATGAAAATACCCAGCTATATCGAGTAAAACCACCTAGATCACCAACGATTGCAGGCATAGCAGTTGCTACAATCGTCGCTTCAATAGCTGCCATAAACATCGCCAACATAACTGCTGCTAATACAAATGGTTTTTTTGTTTGTTGTTTCTGATTCATTTGACTATGTACTGCGTCCTCCATTACGGCACCTCATATACAAAAATTGAGCCTCCTAATGTTAGGAGGCTGTAGACTAAACATATTCATTGCTTTACTGTAATCCACTCATCATTATGCGCCTTTATTGAAAAACAAGGAAAAATTTTTTAAAGTGTTAAAGTTATGATATCAAAGCGAACAGACCTCTTTACATCGCTTATCCTTCACACTGTTCTGGAAGAAGTATATTGATTTAATTGCATTAATACCGATCTTCTTGTTAAAATCCCTTCAAAAAATCCTTCGTCACTTTCCACACACAGAAAAGGATGATCAATCAACAACGTCAAACAGGATTTGATATCCGAATCAATTGCAATTCTTGGAATTTCTCGATTCATAACACCTTCGACACGTTGTTTCTCCAATAGTTCAAATTCAATTCTTTCAAGCCCGAGTATTGACTCCATAATCAAGGGGGTACTAATAAGACCCTGCAGCTTGTACTGCGGATCTAATACAGGTATTGCCGAATACCCACTTTTAGTAAGAACTAATAAAGCGTGCTCCAAGCTATTTTTTACCTGTACATGGGCAACCCGTTCAGAAGGAATCATCAAATCTTTAATATTAATCTCCAAAAACTCTCCACTGTGAAGATCTATCATAGTCGAAAACTCCTCGTAAATGTTTTCATTCTATTTTATTCTATCACAGTTTCAGCAGTGATGCTTCATAGAACACCCTGGAACACGATAAAATGCATAAAATTCAATTAGCCTTTGCTCGTATGAATATTTCGCACTTCATAATGACATTGCGGACACTTATAAATGACATTTTGATTCGATTGCGCTGTTAAAACATGATTCATTTCTGCAATGTAAGAACATTTTGGGCATTTAACTGTTGGCAACAAACGTGATCGCTCCTCTTCAAATTGATCATTATTCAGCTTTTTCAATAAGTCCATTTCACTTACTGTATCAGGTCAAAAATTTCAATCGTAATCATATCAATATTGTCAAATTGATAACGCTTAGGCTTTTCTTTCTCATTATATACCTCGAGCTCAAACGTTTCTGTTTTGGGGTGATATGTAACCTGACACTTTCTTTCGCCATTTACTTCAAAAAAGCGTTGCGCTGATTCTCCAGCGCCACCTTGTTCTTGAAGACTTTTTAAACGTGTGATGATACCTTGTAGCTGTGACATGTTTCCTCTCCTTTCACAAAAACCATGTATGATATGCATTCCGCTTTATCCTTAGGTTTCTCTTTTGACATGTTTCTATCCATAAGTAATAATTTCAGAAAATTCAAGTTATTATCTTTACATGCCAATATTAACAGCATAAAATAAGACATAGGTTTGTACAAGAAAAAGGTATGAAATGGAGGAATTTTTTTGAGCACTGTTGAAAAGCTTTTTGAGAACCTATATTTAATTGACGCGCTTGATCTCAATATAAAAGAAAGAACTGGCTCCTACGTTTTACTTGAACGGGAATTAACAATTATTGAAACAAGTGCCAGTCCCTCTGTTCCACATATTATCAATGGTTTGAAAAGTCTAGGGCTTTCCCCAAAAGATCTGAAATACATCATTGTAACCCATATTCACCTTGATCATGCAGGTGGTGCAGGTCTCCTTTTACATCATTGCCCTAATGCAAAAGTTATTGTCCATCCTAAAGGAAAAAGACATTTAGCTGATCCTTCCCGGTTAATCGCTGGCGCAAAAGCAGTCTACCGCGAAAAGTTCGACACCTTCTTTCATCCGATTGTCCCAATTCCTGAAGAACAATTAATTTCGATGGACAATGGAGACAAATTACACATATCCGAGGATTGTACCCTTACGTTCTATCATACGCCAGGACACGCAAATCACCACTTTAGCATTTATCATCCAAAATGGAATGGAATGTTCACCGGAGATACAGCGGGAATTTATTATCAACTAAAAAAAGAGATAGAGTTCTACCTTCCAACTACGACTCCTTCAAATTTTGATCCTGATAAAATGGAACAATCGATTGAATTATACAAATCAATGAACTTAGACTATATCTTTTTTGGCCATTATGGAATGTCCGATAACCCAAAAGAAGTCTATAAACAAGTGCTCAGTTGGATTAAACCCTTCGTTGATGTGGCCGCTGCCGCCTTTAAAAATGGGGGTACTCCTGAAGAAATGATAGATGTAACAAAAGTAGGACTCTTTCAATTAGTTTCCTCTCATTTAGACAACTTAAATATACCTAGAGAACATGAAATATACGATATTCTCGCACTTGATCTTGAGGTATGTGCAATGGGATTAATTGATTATCTCTTCAGAAAGAACAAGTGAAAGCATGGCTCCTATGTTCCATGCTTTTTTATTGATGTTATCCTTTGCTAATTTAGCAGCACTCACTTACCATTCTTCCTTTAAAATAATTCGCTGCTTCTTTCATTTTAGCTCCATACCAGAACATTTCTCCATCGACAATTAACGGCACTGCATCTGGTAAAAATTCTAAAAATTCTTGTTTATGCTTCTCCTTAAAATGAAACGGTTCTGTGGCGAGAAAAATGTAATCTAGCTGACTTTCTTGAAACTCTTCTTTTGTAATTGAAGGATATCTTTGAGGAGAAATTGCAAATGGATTTTGAAATCCCATTTCTTCCAATACAGAGTTTATATATGTGTTGCCCCCAACAACCATATATGGATTTCTCCAAATAACATATGCCGCTCTTTTCCCAGTAATCTTCGGCAGTGTCATAAACTCCTTTTTTATGGAGTCTATAAGGCATTGCGCATTATTTTCGTGATTTGTTATGATTCCCATATCTTTTATCATCCTGTATGATTCAGTAATCGAACGCACCTCAGCAACAAATACGGGAAAGTTGTATTCCAATAGCTCAACAATCTCCTTCGTATTCTCTTCTTTTTCTGCAATGATAAGGTCAGGGTTTAATTTTCTTACCATTTCCATCTCAATATCTTTTGTACCTCCGACAATCATTGCTTGTTCCACTTTGTCTTTTGGGAAAATACAATAGCGGGTTCGCCCTACTATTTCGCTTTCTAACCCTAGGGCATATAGAGTTTCCGTAATTGCAGGACAAAGCGACACAATTCTTCTAGGAGGATACTCAAATTCAATCTTTCTTTGAAGATGGTCTTCCATTCTTTTCAGCACAATAAAACCCCCTTCTAATGATTTGGAACTGGTTTCAAAACGGTTAACTTGTAACTGTTTCACAACTGATAAAAGTCTGCATCAGTTTTGCAATGCTTGATCAAATGAACAAAGATGAACCAGTTCTCTTTTATGGATATTATACCGCCAAATCACTATCAACACTTAAAAGAGTTCCGTTTGCTTAACCTGCTCCATCAGAAGGCAATCTTGAAAGTTAGATGGATACTTCTTCTAGTCAAAATTTTATGCAGTACTTATTTCACTAGTCTTCTTTTTTAAGATTAATAGTTTTAAGTCTGCAGGAATAACAATAGTCGATTTGTTCATTTTACATCTCAATGCTGTTTACTACCAGAACGGACGGTACCGCGTTATAATTAATTTATCAAAATGTAAGCGGAGGAACATATATTGACAAAGATTACAATTTATACTCAGCCGGATTGTCCATCATGTGAAATAGCTAAACTTTTTTTACAAGAATATGGCTTTACATTTGAACTTAAAGATATAAAAAAGGACAGCAAGGCTCGCAATGACTTACTCAACAAGTATCAATCATACTCAACTCCTACCTTTGTCATCAACAATGATACTGTGATTACAGGTTTTGAAATTGACAGGCTAAAAAAAGCATTGGCGATTGAATCATAAATAACATTTCATCATGTACGACCATTAATTAAAAACAAACAAGACTAATTTTTCCAATGAACACATCAAAAAGTAGACATGCAACTAAAAACTATAGACAAACTCGATTGTTAGTGAGTTTGTCTATAGTCAGCACCAATTTACCAATAAATTGCTGTAAAAATAATTAACAATAGAACTAAAACTGCAAAAGCAAAAAAAGTGATAAAGACCGGGTTGCGTTGATATATTCCTTCTTGAACTTTGCCGGGAATGGATGTGTCCAACTCACCCTTCAATCTTTTTTGAGTTTTTGTCACCGCCAATGTGTACCCTAAAGCAAAAAGAACGATTGCAACGGCAATAATCGTCAAAACAAGCATATAAGTTGTCAATATTCTCACCCTTACAGAATGTATTACTCTTACATTCCCTCTAAAGGCAAGGGATTATTCGACTCCTCTTTACCAATTTACAGCAATTCAAGATGCTCTAAAATGAACTCATAAGATATATCTATAAATAAAAACTGCTTATCTTTCAATGGATAAGAAAATGTTCGCACGTTTTCCCCAGTCTCAATGTCACTATATAAATCCGACAGAATTCCCTTTTTTTCTTTACTCATTTTCAAAATATTTTCAAGAAAGTACGGTCTCCAACTCCAATTTTTATAGACATACTCACGTTGTACAAGCCATTCATTTTGAGTTTTGAAAAGGTTGGGAGAGAGTTGAAAACCGTTTTCATCACAAATATACATTCTAAAAGCAAAGTTCTCCATTTCCTTTCCCAAAACCATTAATAACTCCTCATATTTTTCTATTTTACGATATTTTTGCAATAACTCAGAAACAACACTTTGGAACTTCTCCGTTTGTTCAAACAGGGCCGCCAGTTTTTTCTTTTCACTATCAATAAATTGCTGACATTCATTTTTCAATTGTTCCTTCAGTATATCCCGGTCAACGAATTGAGAATGCGGTTTTTGCAAATAATAACCTTGATAATACCTCCCCCCATTTTTCCATGCATATTGAAGCTGATAGACCATCTCAATATTCTCGAATAAAAGGGTTGCTCCAATCTTTCTTGCTAAAAGTGAGTAAGAATAAATAATATCTTGAAAGCTTGAGGCGAGCCTTGTTGATCTTAAAGCCTGCAAATCAACTTTTAGAATAGTAGGCGAAATCAGACCAATGAGGTCAATTTGATGACTACTATCTCCGAGTTTGTCAAAGGCAATTTTAATGCCATAAGTTTTGTAATAGTTAATTAAATGACCAATTCTTTCAGCATCATCTAAATGGTTATTGAAAGAAATTTCAATAACCACCCTTTCGATTTTGACTCCTTTCTCGCCAAATTCTAGTAAAAGATGAAGTAACTCTTCATTTTCATCATATAATAATAAATCGGCATCCCGATTAATAAAAAGAAGAACATCGTCATCAAGTGCTGTTGCCTGTTGAAGGGCTTTTCTTAAAACTGTATTGTCAAGCTCTAAGCGATATTCCTCAGGAATACCCTCATCAAGAAAATAAGGACCAAGGCTAATATGATCATCGTCAGTTTTAAATCGGCCTAATACCTCATACCCTATTACACGATGTTCATCAGCACTGAATATCGGTTGGAAGAATGGAATGACATTTTCAAGATCGGTTAAAATATCCAATGCATCCATTTACATCCCTCCTATCAAAGTAAACTATTGCTTTTAAAAATTATATCATGTAACAAAGTTGATTTCACAATGTACAAAAGCAAAGAAAAAGCCAGCACTTTAGCAAGTTATTCTTAAATATTTTCATCCCCCATTTTTATTTCCCGTTCAGCTTAAGCTACAGTATTATTAATGTCATTCATTTTATTTCAAATAACGAATTTTTCCTTCCTTCCAAAGATAAACATCCTTCTTTTTCTTCTTATTATTTGATAGTATTAACTATACAAGCATGAAAAAACATCGTGTTTATTACATTATTGAGTATTACCTATCATGATTCAATCATATGATTGAGGACAGTCCCAACATTCAAAAAAAAGACAATAAATGGATTTTTATTTCATGGTAGAGAGAGCGGAATTTTTAAAGTTAGGTTGGTAAAGAAAATGCCCAAAAAAGTTTCAAGAAGATCTTTTTTGAAAAGATTTTTCGGTACATTACTAACGACAATTGGATTGTCAGTCGGCGGATATACTTATGCTGGAAGGATAGAGCCTAAACTGCTAAAAATCAATAAATATCAGATTTCTCATCTTGATATTCCTGCGGATTTTGAAAATATTAAAATTATCCAATTCAGTGATACCCATTTAGGTTTTCAATATACATTAGAGCAGCTTCAAGAATTAGTTGAGGAAATTAATCATCACAAGCCGGATATTCTCTTTTTTACAGGGGATTTATTAGACGAGCCGAATAAATATGGAGAGTTTGAACGTGTGATCACGATTTTAAAAAAGCTTAAGGCCCCACTCGGGAAGTACGCTGTATATGGAAACCATGACCACGGTGGATATGGAACAGATATTTTTAAAAGAATTATGGAAGAGTCTGATTTCACTTTACTTCTTAATGATTCAATCAAAATTGAAAAAAATGCCCAGAATTCCATCTACCTTCTTGGCATTGATGATGCCATGCTTGGTCAACCTGATATTAGTGCAGCACTCGCCAACGTGCCTGATGACGCATACAAGATTTTATTGTCCCACGCCCCAGATCTTGCAGATAACGCTGCAATGTTTAATATCCAATTACAACTAAGCGGTCATAGTCATGGAGGGCAAATTCAAATTCCTTTACTTGGAGCATTAGTCAAACCGCCATATGGTGAAAAATACTATGAGGGATTTTACACGGTTGGAGAAGAAAAGCCTTTAACATTATATGTAAACAGAGGATTAGGTACAACAAGACTACCCTTTCGCTTCCTCTCCGTACCTGAATTAACGATTTTCACTCTTTCCCGTAAGTAATGCTGTCGTTTTTACAAGTAGCGATGACTTTCTATCTATTGAAAGTATAGGAGGTTTTTAGTCTCCACCTGCTGCATTATGTCCATGTTAACATCGAGCCATAAGTATGAACAACATGAGCTAAAGATTCAGTCACGGCGCTTTTTTATGAAGATATTCAGCTTTTCCACAAAAGCCATCGAGAGTGATGTCTTTTGTTATTCCCACACGAGATTGCGGGTAAATTCATTGATTTCCACTCCAAGTACTTGCTTTCCACGGGGTGTTCGCCAAGCTTTCTCGTTTTGAATTTTCCATCACCTTTATTTAGCTATGTCGGTGTTGATTTTGGGCTCATTTCATGTGAAATGAGCCCAAAATCAACACCGACATATAACAGAGCCTTCTTAAAAAATAACCATTTCCTCATTGCCGTTAAAGATTTTGAATTCAACATCTGTTGCACTAATCGGGCTAGAGAATAAGTATCCTTGACCTTTATGGCAATTCGCTCTCATCAGAAACTCAGCTTGTTCCTTCTCTTCTATACCTTCAGCCACTACTTCTATACCGAGACTATTGGCTAAATGGATGATAGTTGTGGTAATTGCTGCATCCTTCTCACTATTTATAACATCTCGAACAAATGACTGGTCAATTTTTAAAACATCAATCGGGAATTGCTTAATATAATTTAATGATGAATAGCCTGTTCCGAAGTCGTCAATTGATATGGTTACTCCGAGTTCTTTTAAACTATTAAGAATAGGTGAAGTCTCCGCCGTATCCTGCATCGCACCTTCCGTTATTTCAATTTCTAACAGCGACGGTTCAATCTTATGTTTCCGGATCGATTCTTTAATCGTCTCGACTAGCTTTGGTTGTAAAAACTGTTTTGGCGATATATTAATGGCAATTTTTATCCCTTTTTTGCCCAGTTCCGACCATTTCTTAATTTGCCTGCACGCGGTATCGATAACCCAGTTACCGATCGGAATAATTAGACCTGTATCTTCCGCTAAAGGAATAAAATCGGCAGGTGAAATCATCCCTAACTCTTTGCTATTCCAGCGTATTAATGCTTCAAAACTCTTGACCTTGCCCGTTGCTAGACTCACTTGTGGTTGGTAAAACAACATAAATTCATCTTTTGCGAGAGCTTTTCTCAGATGGGTTTCTAATGAAACAATATGGGCACCTACGGAATTCATTTCTGTTTTATAAAATTGAAAATGAGCCTTGCCTCTCTCTTTGACACGAAACAGCGCCTCATCGGCATTTTTTATAATCGTTTCAGCATTTTTTCCGTCATGCGGATATATGCTAATTCCAATACTTGGTGAGATAAAATATTCTTGATAATGAAGATAAAAGGATTTAGTAAAAAGCGAAAGAATTTTTTGAGCTAACGATGTAATTTCCTTTCTTGAACCCTCAAAAAGGATGCTGAACTCATCTCCACCCTGACGATAAACTTTAATATTGTCATTATTAAATATACTTAATCGCTCGGCAACTTGAATCAAAACTTGATCGCCGGCTAGATGTCCTAACGTATCATTCAAATATTTAAAGCGATCCAAGTCGATAGAAAGGAGCGCAAACATGCCTCTGTTTTTATTTGCCTTAATCATTTGCTCCAAATCGTTTAACAAAGCCCGACGATTATATAGACCTGTTAGGTGGTCATGGAAAGCCATATACTTAATGGTTTCAGCATTTTTCGCATGTTCAGAAATATCTCTTGTGATGACATAAACACCTTCAATTTTTGAATTGATGACAATCGGAATTGTCTTAATATGAGTGGTTATACCGTATCCTTTTGAATGAATCAAACGACAATCAAGTGACTCCAACGCAACGCCAGCTTCGACTGTTTGTTGAAATAAATCGATAAATTTTTGCACCTCAGCATCAGGAATTAAATCAAAAAAAGAGCGTTTTGTCATTTGTTTTTCAGCATACCCTAATAATAGTTGGCCAGAAGGATTTACTTCTAAAATCTTGCCTTCCAACGACACAGTAAATACACCATCTAATGTATGATCAACGATAGATCGGTACTTTTGCTCTGCATTAATAAGCCGATTTCGTTCTTCGACCAACTCTGTAATATCCCTTGTCACAGCAACAATATATTTTATTTTATTATGTTCATCCCGAACTGGGGTTAATAAGGATTCTGTATAGCCCATGCTTCCATTCGGAAACATGATTTGATCCGAATAAGTAACTGAATCATTTAAAATGACAACACGATCATATGCCTTTTTTATTTTTAAGTAGCGTTCATATGGCAGAACATCCTCCATTGATTTCCCAATCGCTTCTTCTGATATCCCAGCATAAAGAAGCCCCATTTCATTAACAAATAAGTATTGAAATCGGGGACCTTCTTCAACCTTCATAACAAAAACCATATGCTTTACATAATTGAAAATTAAATTGTAAATGATCGATTCAACTGTACTGTCATCTGATATTAACTTCTCTCTTTCCTTTGCATTTTTTCTCAGTGGCCCCACCTTACCAACCTCATTCCATTGAGAAGGTTTTTCTTGATCATCCCTTTTCCAGTCACTGTTTTTTAAAAATTCATCTCGGCTGCTGCTACTCAGAATGAGTACAACAACGTTTCATTTTTTTTAGGCGAGCAGATCAAATAAATTCCAAAAAACAATGTTTGTGAAAAAATCCTCATCAAGTAAAAAACCTTGTCGTCTCTATCTTTTCGTTTCTCTGAATTAATGCATTAGTATAATATATTATAGCATTGATTAAATAGTGCAATCAATTTCATAAACCGAAAGAACTCCTAAAAAACGAACATTACCAATCATTTTCGAAAATTTTACGATTTATTGACGAAATATAATTATCTTTTTAAATATATTATTCGTTTTTAGATAAATAATTGTATATTTCGCAAATCTTCTGATTCTTTAATCAGATTATTGCTTTCAATAATTATTCAAAGCTACGTTTTATAACGCATTTCCTTATCGTTACCATTTATTCAAGATATTATCAATCACCATTTCCTTTTTTATGATAAAAAGGGTATACTATGTGAAGAAGGAAATTTCATTTTGAAAGGAGCAAGCATTTTGAATCGGGATAGGAATCACTCTCCTCATTTGGACCCAACGGTAGAAAACCTCTCACAAGCAATCTTCACGGTTAATCGTCATGCAAAAACGGCTCCAAACCCAAAATTTCTTTATAAGTTAAAGCATGATGCCTTAAAAAAATTACTAAAGGAAGGGAAAGCCAAAAAAGTTGGTCTTCATTTTTCAAATAATCCTAAATATAGTCAACAACAATCAGATGTTTTAGTTGTCTGTGGCAAATATTCTTTCCACCTGCCCCCTTCAAAGAGCGATTTTGCGTATTTACCTCATTTAGGAAAACTGGACAAAAATGTTCGTAACCCTAAAGCGCATCTTTCATTGAATGAAGCGAAAAAATTACTTTCACTGTATACTGGACTAAAAGAAGAAAAAAAACAGTCTAATAACAATAAAAAACGTTATGAGAAACCTGTATTTAAAAGACTTGGAGACAATTATTTTTAATTCGATCCAAAGCAAATTAACAACCATAGTGTATGTAAACTTTAACAAGCCCATTTTATGGTTCGATATGATAAAACGATTTTTAGCTCAACAATTCCATATAATAAAAACGGCAATTAAAAAAACACCCCTAACTCGTTTAAATTTTTTACTTTTAACCAGTTAGGGGTAGGTTTAGCTCTTATTTATCAAGCTTGTCTCCAAATTTAAAACGCTCACTTTTATTCTACGAATCTTCTCTATCGAATTAGAAACAGTCAATGACATTATTCATAGACGAAAAAGATAAGGCAGTAAAAGATCCGCTCACTTATAAGATGAGTTCGTCAATTAATAAGACTAATTCAGCTATCTCTGGTTTACTCACCTGCCCATCAGCTCCAACCATTTGACCTTTATGGCGTAAATCATCGGTAATTAGGGAAGAAAAAATGATTACTGGAAGTTTTGCAAGTTGCGAATCGTCCTTAATTCTTTTGGTCAAATGATGACCATCCATCTGTGGCATTTCAATATCTGTAATAACTAATTGCACCACGTCTGCGACATCTTTGCCAGCCTCTATCACAGACTCCAAATAGCTTAACGCGTCACGACCATTTTCAAAAAATTCAACTTGTTCATACCCTGCTTCACCAAGAGTGTCACTGAGAAGCTTACGCAATAATGGAGAATCCTCTGCGACAACCAATTTTTTCGATGAGCGCTCTCTTTTTCCTAGCTTCTTTATTTGTCCAACATTAATACCTGAATCAGGGTTAATTTCTACAACAATCTTTTCAAAATCTAGCAATAACACCATTTCACTATTAATTTTTACAACACCGATTACTTGACTATCCGTTCCCTGATACATGTCAGACGGTTTTTCAATTTGATCCCATGAAATACGATGAATTTGAGTCACACTATGTACATGGAACACTACCTTTTGTTTATTAAACTCTGCTACAATAAATTTGTCGAGTTCAGGGTTAGCTGATGGTGGAAAACCAAGAGCTGCTGCTACGTTAACAACTGGCAAAACTTCTCCCCTTAATTCAATAATCCCTTCCACGTTTTGGTGAGAGTGAGGAATTTGCGTTATCGCAACAGGATTAATAATTTCTTTTACTTTTATGACATTAATTCCGAATTTATTTTGACCGATGCTAAATTCAACCATTTCTAACTCATTTGTACCGCTCTCTAATAATATTCCTTTGTTTATTTCCATCCCAGTTCTTCCTTCCTATTTCTTAAGTAACATATATACATACTACTATACCATGAATAGGTAAAAGAACTAATTCCATTTTTCATTTTAATGATAAAAAATTTACGTCCTTTTCATCATTATTGAGCATTATGTGAACTTTATAACAATCATATAGACTTTTTAACGCTAGAGGAATACAATTCAGTTGAACAAATAAGTTAGGATTAAAAGAGGTGCAATTGCAAATGAAGGGAACTGCCATTCTGTATAAGAAAGACCAGACTCTTACAATTATTGAGAATATCGATCATTCCGTATTTAATGAAATTCAAAAACAATGTGGTTGCGATCAATGTACCTGTAAATATGATAACAAGGTTGTGAATTTCGGAGCAGTGTCACCAGTGTTTTGGCACGAAGATGAAATTGATTGGGATTATGGATATTAATATTAGTGCTCCCCCTGCTTATGGCAGAGGGATTTTTTTATTGTTTCAAGCAATGAATAATATTTCATAATCAACTTCACTTTGCTAAAATAGATCCATAAATGGAGGTTGAGGTTATTGGAACATTTAATTAATGCCAAAGTTAAAAATATAGAAATCTCAGGAATTCGGAAATTTTTTAATTTAGTTGCTGGCACGGAGGACATGATTTCCCTAACAATCGGGCAGCCGGATTTCCCGACACCCTTTCACGTAAAAGCGGCGGGAATTAAAGCGATTGAGGAAAACTTTACTTCCTACACGCATAATGCAGGGACGTTAGAGCTCAGACGCGCAGCAGCACAATTTGTCAAAGAAAAATATCAACTTCACTACAATCCAGAAACAGAAATTATTACTACTGTTGGAGCAAGTGAAGCAATTGACATTACTTTCAGAACTATACTAGCTGAGGATTCCGAAGTAATCTTGCCTGGTCCAGTTTATCCCGGTTATGAGCCGATCATTCGATTATGTGGTGCAAAACCAGTATACGCAGATACAACAACAAATCAATTTCGATTATCTGCAGAAATAATTGCAAACTACATAACAGATAAAACTCGCTGTATCGTTCTTCCGTACCCTTCTAATCCGACTGGAGCAAGCTTAACAAAGGAAGAACTAACCGAAATCGCTGCGCTAGTAAAAGAAAAAGAGATTTTTATTGTCGCTGATGAAATTTACAGTGAACTCGTCTATGAACGGGAACATTTTTCAATTGGAACTATACTAAAGGAGAAAGCGATTATCATCAACGGCTTATCGAAATCTCATTCGATGACAGGTTGGAGAGTGGGCTTTATCTTTGCCCCCGAAATCATTGCGAAGCATATTCTGAAGGTTCATCAATACAACGTCTCCTGTGCAACTTCAATCTCTCAAATTGCTGCGCTTGAAGCGTTAACCAATGGAAAAAATGATGCACACGAAATGAAAGAGGAATACTTAAAAAGAAGAGACTATATGTACATGCGTCTAAAGAAGATGAAGCTTAATGTCGTAAAGCCTGACGGTGCTTTTTATTTCTTTGTTAAGCTGCCTTCCCAATACGAGAATTCCTTTGAATTTGCCCTCGCGCTTGTTGAACAAGCTCGGGTAGCTGTTGTTCCGGGCAGTGCATTTTCTCCGATCGGAGAAGGGTATGTGCGGCTGTCTTTCGCCTATTCAATGGAAACCATTAGAGAAGCGATGGATCGCATGGAACAATTTTTCCTGACATCCATATAAATAGGAATACCCCAAGAATACGTTCTAAACCAATAGCATGGGAAGAAAATGGCTTTTTTCTTCCCATGCTTTTTTACACGACAATCCGTGGGATGAGTCTAAAAAAATGGCTTTGTTGAAAAGCGTATTGGCATTTTAGCACAACTAAAGGACATATGAAACTCAAGTTTCACACAAAAGTTTTGAACAGCAACAACAAAAGAACAATCATTGCCAATACTTATATAACGCTTGTGTGCCGCTGTTTTCCTCACCACGCTCAGCCAGCTCTTTATATAATGACAACGCTAACGCCAAGCCTGGCGCTTCCATTCCCATACTTTCCGCTTCTTTGAGAGCAATCGACATATCCTTTATAATATGTTTAATAAAGAAGCCAGGTTCAAAATTACCTTCAATCATTTTCGGCGCCAAATTAGAGAGCGACCAGCTTCCAGCAGCTCCAGAGGAAATGCTTTTTAAGACGTTTTCTGGATCCAGTCCGGATTTGACTGCATAAGCCATCGCTTCGCTAACCCCTATCATTCCTGAAGCAATAGCAATTTGATTACACATTTTTGTATGCTGTCCAGCACCAGCTTTTCCTTGATAAACAATATTTGTTCCTAGCACATTCAAAATCGGCAACACTGCCTCAAAATCTTCCTTATCTCCGCCAACCATAATCGAAAGTTTACCTTCCCTTGCACCGATATCGCCGCCTGATACAGGGGCATCAAGAGCATGTATTCCCTTCTTTTTAGCTTCTTCATATATTTCAACAGCAAGGCTAGGTGTGGAAGTTGTCATGTCAATTACATAAGTATCCCGATTCCCATTTGGAATTACACCATGATCACCTAAATATACTTCTCTTACATCTGAAGGATAACCGACAATCGTAATAATAACATTAGCTTTTGTAGCAACCTCTTTACTTGAACTCCCCCATATTGCCCCTTCTTCAAGGAGACTTTGTGCCTTAGCTTTTGTCCTTGTAAAAACGACAACAGGATACCCTGCTTTTAAGAGGTTTGTGGCCATACTTTTTCCCATAACACCTAAGCCTATAAAGCCAATTACTGTTTGCTCCTTCTTTAACATACATATTCCCCTCTCATTTTTCAGCATTTCGAAATTTATGTCATTATTCTACCATTTAATAGAAGGACAGAGGAGAATTTAGATGAAAAAAAAGCCGACTGGAAAAAACAGTCGACCTTAATTAGGGAGAAAATAGGTTCACCAAGTGCCTTGGTTCCTATACCCTTATTTTTATCCAATTAAACCTAATTCTTGCTTGTAGCAGCCGTCACCATTTCAATGACTTCTTCAGTCGTTGATTTCTGTAATGCCTCTGCCGCTAATTTTTCCATCTCAGCCTTGTTTAAATAACGAATCTGGGAGCGCGCTTTTAAAATGGAAGTTGCGCTCATGGAAAACTCATCCAAACCAAGACCCAATAGAAGTGGAATGGCTGTTTCATCTCCGGCCATTTCCCCACACATGCCTGTCCATTTTCCTTCTTTATGAGCGGCATCAATGACCATTTTTACTAACCGTAAAATAGAAGGATTATATGGTTGGTAAAGATACGAAACTCTTTCATTCATGCGATCTGCAGCCATCGTGTACTGAATGAGATCATTCGTACCGATGCTAAAGAAATCAACTTCTTTTGCAAATTGATCCGCAAGAACCGCTGTTGAAGGAATTTCTACCATAATACCAACTTCTATTTTGTCTGAAACCTCGATACCTTCACCTTGAAGCTTTGCTTTTTCTTCCTCAAGCATTGCTTTCGCTTGTCTGAACTCATCTAAAGTCGCAATCATCGGGAACATTATTTTGAGATTTCCATACGTACTAGCTCGAAGTAATGCTCTTAATTGTGTTCTAAAGATTTCTTTTTCCTCTAAGCATAAGCGAATTGCCCGGAAGCCAAGGAAAGGATTCATTTCTTTCGGCAATTTTAAGTATGGAAGCTCTTTATCTCCACCTATGTCCAACGTACGAACAACAACTGGCTTCCCTTCTAAGCCTTCGAGGACAGCCTTGTAGGATTCAAACTGCTCCTCTTCTGTTGGCAGCTCGTCTCTTCCCATGTAAAGAAATTCAGTTCTATACAGGCCGACGCCTTCTCCTCCGTTATTCTTCACACCTTCGAGATCGTTAGGCGTTCCAATGTTAGCAACTAATTCCACTTGATGCCCATCTGCTGAATAAGTATGTTCATTCTTTAGCTTCGCCCACTCGGCTTTTTGTGCTTCAAAGTCTTCAGTCGCTTTTTTATATTGTTCGACAAGCTCAGGGGTAGGGTTAATATGTACCTCTCCCTTTAGACCATCAACAATAACTAAATCACCATTCTTAATGTCCTTTGTCACTGTTTTTGTACCAACAACCGCTGGAATTTCTAAAGAACGCGCCATAATTGCTGAATGCGATGTTCGCCCGCCAATATCAGTTGTGAAACCTTTGACAAACTGACGATTTAACTGAGCAGTATCTGAAGGAGTTAAATCCTCCGCAACAACGACAACCTCTTCTGAAATCATACTAGGATTGACAATTTTCACGCCAAGTAAATGAGAAAGAACTCGTTTCGTAACATCACGAATATCAGCTGCTCTTTCTCTCATATATTCATTATCCATGGATTCAAACATGGAAACGAACATATCTGCTGTTTCCTTTAGGGCAAATTCAGCATTTACTTTATCAGACTTCACCTTATCCTTTATTGGATTTAGTAATTCTGGATCACTTAATACAAGAAGGTGAGCTTCAAAAATAGCCGCCTTATCAGCACCTAGATTTTCTCTCGCATTATCGCGAATCATTTCTAATTCACTTTTGGATTGAGCAATTGCAGCCTCAAAGCGTTCTACCTCAGAATCTACCTTCTCAATCGTTTTTTTTTCAAAAGATAAATCAGGCTCAACTAAACGATATGCCTTCGCAATTGCAATTCCACTTGATGCAGCAATACCTTGTAAAAAGCTCATTATGCAGTTAACCCTTCTTTTTTCATTAGTTCTTCAAGGCTTTGAAGAGCATTCGCTTCATCTCCACCTTCAGCAGAAATAGTAATTTCAGCTCCTTGACCAATTCCTAATGACATGACACCCATGATTGATTTCAAGTTTACTTTTTTCCCTTTATATTCAAGTTGAATGTCAGCTTCAAATTTACTAGCAGTTTGTACCAACACTGTAGCTGGACGTGCATGAATTCCTGTTTCAGCGATTACTTTAAATTGTTTTTCTACCATAATTCATCAAACCCCTTATCAAATTTAATAATGTTACATGTTTACTTTATAATATATAATACCTTTTTAATAAAAGGAATACCTACCTCCATTATTGTTTTACAAATAAACATGTTTCATGTAACCTCGAAGAAGCTTTTCTATCTAATTCGACAAAAAAAGCACCCAGTGAAAGAATAACAAAAACTTGACTATTTTACAAAAAAATCGCATCAATTTATGTGAAAAGTTTGTGAAAAATCATACAAAATTTTTCGACATATTTCATATTGCTTTGTTTAACAATTATCTGTATCATAATCAATAATTCATTTCCACTTCTCAAAAAGGAGCCATAAAGAACTTATGAAAATGTTGTGAAAACGAAATTCCGCTTCCTTGACCAATGAAAATCCCATTTCGCACGCTTTTCAACATATTCAATAGTAAGGCTTTATTATATGTCGATATTGATTTTCGACTCATTTTTTAGCACACAAACTGAGCAAAATTCGTTTTATCAACCATATGGTTTCCAAAGCCAATAGAAAAAGGAGCGCATTTGCATGCTTTTTAAAAGAGATGAGTCCTTTCGTTTTACATTCGAGAATCCGGTTAAGGCTACATTCAAAGTTTTACGATTAAATCAGCTCAATAACGACTTAAAAGAAGGCTCTGCCTTGATTATAGATTTGAGTCCTAACGGTTTAAGACTCTCTTCCTCTCTAGATTTACCGATAAATGAAAAAAAATATAGTATTGATGATTTCATTTGTATTAAATGCTCAACCACTTTCAATCATGGCAGAGCCAATTTGGAAAAAACGCACTTCTGCTACTTCTTTTTCCTATGGGCTTGTAGGTGTGAACGACGAGGAAACGAAGAGCATGATTATAACTGAATTAAAGGAATACACGAAAAAAAACAGCACTCATAATGTCTAAACGGCAACTTTAAATCTGAAGCCTTGTTCTATGATTTTAGTTTATTTTCTCTCTGATTCCATACATAAAATGAGCCAAAAACAGTTTACCAATATTATTGTATCTCAAAGCCGAATCTTAAAAACAGTTTGACTCAAATCAATAGTTGAATTTTCCACCATTTCACTAAAAATGTGGATATTCGCTAAATATTTACATCTTTTTCTTTACGAATGATGGAATTTAGTGCAAACTGTTACTTATAATCATTCGACTTTGTGAGAAAAAGGAGAGAGGACAGATGAAAAAAGCAGAAGTTGGAAATATTATAGAATTTCGCGATGGCCTTCAGGGCGTTGTTGAAAAAGTAAACGAAAACTCTGTTATCGTGGATTTAACCTATATGGATAATTATCGCGACCTCGAACTTGAACAAAGAACCGTTGTCAACCATAAGAACTATAAAGTAATTAAGGAATCAATTTTGTAATATGTTCAACACAAAACCCTAATGGTTCGCCAATAGGGTTTTTGTATGCTGCTAGAGGGAAATCTTTTATCTTGCCAACTCCTTAAGTGAGTAAATTTAACCCTATCGTGTTGCTCTTCTTTGTTCTTAGTCCAAAGTCTTTTTTGTTTTAGTCAAATAATTGTCCTCCTTTTAACTAACCTATATAATGAATTAATAGATTTACTTCCTCCTTTTTCAATGGAATAAAGATAGTTCTTTAAGTGATTGCAGCCAAACCAACTCCTGCCATTTGACGATAGTAGAAAGGAGCTTTTCATATGGCCATACCTAATTGGGCGAAAGATTATCGATTTATCATTGGTTTTCTTCTTGCTCATCTTTTGATCTTTTTCACCTTCCAAGATAAGAGTATATTTTGGTATATTTTCACTGCGACGATGCTATTTCTTATTAGCTATTCAATCATACATGAAGAAATTGAAGATAGAGTTCCACTCTTCACATATTTATCTCTTGGTGGTATGTCTGGGGTCATTCTCTTTTTAATATTTTTACTAGGGAGTCTTCTTATCGATTTATTTCAGCTCCCCTTTTCAAACGAAATTGCAAGGCTGTACAGTCGTCTTTCTCCTACTGTTCTTTGGCATTACATCGTTTTGCTGCTGGTGATCATCCCTGGTGAGGAGATCTTTTGGAGAGGCTTCATTCAAAAAAGAATTCAAAAGACTGCCAGTGTGACGACCGCAGTATTCATGTCGTCTATACTGTATGCATCGGTACATGTTTATTCAGGCTCGTTCATTCTTCCACTTGCTGCTCTGATTAGCGGTGTTTTTTGGGGATATTTATACGCATGGAAAAAGAGTCTGCCATTAGTAATCGTATCACATCTTATTTTTGATTTATTTTTGTTTGTCATCTACCCATTAAATTAAGTGGATCGATTTCATCATGTACGATCGCTAATTAAAAAACGAACCATATCACGTTTAATAATCATTTTATATCCGTATTTACTCCTTAAAATAATGTAAAAGGTAAATGAACGTTCGTTTTTTAACTTGAAGTGCTCAATGATGAATTGGACTCAAGTTTATGAGAAAGCAATCAATTTCACAATACCATTTTACAAACCGAATATTTACTTTTTGAAAGTAAACATTCGGTTTTTTCGTGTTACACTATTTCAACTGCAGTTAGTTCATTTTTTTTCAATTTTATCTAATGGCTTCATCCAAAGCAAAATGATGAAAATAATGCTAATATAGCCAAAAACAGGATACAGATAGGATAATAACGTACCATACTCAATTTGGCTAATTAGAAAGGCAATAGTAAGTATACCTCCTACAATCGCTATACTTGGCAAAGGCAGAAAAGTTTTAATTTGTCTTTCTAAACCAAAAACATTGCCGATTACAGAAGTAAATATTTCGCCATAAATAATTAATATATACAAGCCGTACAATCCTGCCGCTAAACTTTTCATGACCACTGCCATTGGAATTTCAAAAGCTTCAACGTTAGGAAGCATTACCAATGTGAAATGACTTGATAAGAGGATGAGGGTTAGCGCAGCTCCTCCTATAATTCCGCCCCACTTTACCGTCTGTTCATCTCTTATTTCTGCCGCAACAGGAACCAATACTGCTTGAGCAAGTCCCAAATTCAGCGCAGTATAAGAAAAAGGGGCAACGACTGACTTCCAGCCGTCATCCACAAAGGGAATGAATAAAAGTTGATCTAAAAAATTGGGCAACTGCACCGACATAACCATTAAAATAAAGCTAAAACTAATCATTAGCGGAACAACAATTGTGTTAGCTGCAAATAGTCCTTTTATACCAACGATCATAACGATGATGGAAAGTGATAGTGTTAAAATTAATCCAAAACTTCTCGATAAACCAAGCTGCTCGCTAAACACCGCCCCTGCTCCGGATAACATGACGGCACATACTCCTAAGAGCATAAAAAGCATAATGACATTTATGATTGAACCGAATACTCTCCCAAATAAAAAAATATTAAATTCCTGATAAGAAGTTGCTCCGATCTTGGCAGAAATTCTCATCAGTTTTGAGCCTTGAGAGATAAAAATATAACCACTAAATAATATCCCTATTAACCCTATAAAGCCGAATCTCGTAAAAAACTCAACAATTTCTCGTCCTGTTGCGAATCCAGCTCCAACGACAGTTCCCACGTAAACAGCTGCGATTTGGAAGGCAGCTCCCCAGTTTGTTTTCATAAAATATCCTCCCTCCATTTCAATATATGAAAAGAAGGACAAACAATGACGAGCATTTTAAAATGATTTTAAGTTGCTTAGAAAAATGTTCATTTTTCCCTTTTTACATTAAATTACCAAAATAAATTGGGTAGATTCTGATGCAAATCACTTGAAAGTCAAAAAAGGTCAAATTATAATAAAAACAAGAAGGTCAAAGTTAGTCAAAGTCAAAAAAATAGGAGGAATGTGAAATGCTTTGTCAAATTTGTGAGCAAACAGACGCTCAAGTACATGTAACGATGAATTTAAATGGTGTTGAGAAGCAACTCCACCTCTGTCAAAATTGCTACAAGGAAGAGGAAGCAAAATTGACTTCATCCTTTGGTCCAAGCATGTCAGGTTTCTCTCCCTTCAATCAAACACCAATGGAAGATCTTTTTAAGAAATTTTCAGCAGCAAATAATCAGCAACGGATGAACATACAGCCTTCACACGGTCGTGGAGGAACTGGGGGCTTTATTGATCAATTTGGTCGCAATCTCACCCAAATGGCACGCGCTGGACTCATAGACCCTGTTATTGGTCGTGATGAAGAAGTGAACCGTGTAATTGAAATCTTAAATAGAAGAAATAAAAATAACCCTGTCCTGATTGGGGAACCTGGTGTTGGAAAAACCGCCATCGCTGAAAACTTAGCTGTTCGAATTGCCGATGAAAAGGTTCCTAACAAATTAAAAAATAAAGAAGTATTTCTATTAGATGTTGCGTCTTTAGTTGCGAATACAGGAATTCGTGGCCAATTTGAAGAAAGAATGAAGCAAATTATTGCAGAGTTACAGCAAAGAAAAAATATTATTCTCTTTATTGACGAAATTCATCTATTAGTTGGCGCAGGTTCTGCCGAAGGCTCGATGGATGCGGGAAATATGTTAAAACCCGCGTTAGCCCGCGGCGAATTGCAACTAGTAGGTGCTACAACTCTGAAGGAATATCGTCAGATCGAAAAAGATGCAGCGCTTGAACGCAGATTTCAGCCTGTTCAGGTTCATGAACCTAACACACAACATGCAATTGAGATTCTGAAAGGATTAAGAGAAAAGTATGAGAACTTTCATGAGGTTACTTTCTCAGACGAGGCTCTCGAAGCGTGTGTCACATTATCACAACGCTATATTCAGGACCGCTTCCTTCCGGATAAGGCAATTGATTTAATGGATGAGGCAGGTTCAAAACTTAATTTAATGTCAGACTACAGTTCTGCAGAAAAAATAGAAAAAAGACTTGAAGAGATTGCTAAAGAGAAGGAACAGGTACTAAAAACTGAAAATTATGAAGCAGCAGCTAAACTTCACCAAGAGGAAATGGAACTTGAAAAAATACTTCAATCCAATCCAAATCAAAAGCGACCAATTGTAGATGTTGCACAAATTCAAGCATTGATTGAACAAAAAACAGGAATTCCTGTCGGGAAGCTTCAAGAAGATGAACAAACAAAAATGAAGAACCTTCATAAGCTACTTTCAGAAAAAGTAATTGGTCAGGAAGAAGCTGTTGAAAGGGTTACTAAGGCCATAAAAAGAAGTCGTGCAGGGTTAAAAGCGAAAAATAAGCCAATCGGCTCCTTCCTTTTTGTTGGTCCAACTGGTGTTGGGAAAACAGAGCTGTCTAAGACGCTTGCACTTGAGCTATTTGGCTCCAAAGATGCGATGATCCGCTTGGATATGAGTGAATATATGGAAAAGCACAGTGTATCAAAGCTCATAGGCTCACCTCCTGGTTATGTTGGACATGAAGATGCGGGTCAATTAACCGAAAAAGTCCGCAGAAACCCTTATAGCATTATTCTACTAGACGAAATTGAGAAAGCTCACCCTGACGTTCAGCATATGTTTCTGCAAATTCTTGACGATGGTCGTCTTACTGACAGTCAAGGCAGAGTCGTCAGTTTCAAAGACACAGTGATTATTATGACAAGCAATGCTGGTGTCGGACATAAACAAGTTAAAGTTGGGTTTGGCCAAGATCATACAGCGAAAGAGCTTAATATCCTGGATTCTCTTGGAAGCTTTTTTAAGCCAGAGTTTTTGAATCGCTTTGATAGCATTATTGAATTTAAACCGCTAGAAAAGGATGGTTTATTAAAGATAGTTGATTTAATGCTGCAAGATCTAAATGCCATGTTAAGAGAACAAAATATGACGCTTAAGGTCACAAACGAAGTCAAAGAATATCTTGTAGAGAAAGGATACAATCCAACTTTTGGTGCCCGTCCTTTACGAAGAATCATCCAAGAAATACTCGAGGACAAAATAACCGATCTCATCATCGATGATTCCTCAACAAAAAGCTTCATCGCTGAACTAATTGACGGGGAACCTGTCATCAACCGTTTATAAATGAATTCAGTTGACATCACAAGTTATCCCTGTCAAAATAAAGAAAAACACTGTACATACTACTAATTGCACAGTGTTTTTCTTTTTTTTTAAGCTTTTTTATTTTTTGGGCTGTTGAGCCGGGAAGTAATCATTTGTCGCATGATCCTTCTTCTTAAAGTTATCCGGCTCACTCTTAACAGCCTCTTTTACTTTTTCTATCTCTTTATCTAATTCTTCAATACTTACACCTTTTTTCACTAATTCCTCTGTCGCTATTTTAATTGCTCTGAATGATTCCTCTGAGGAGATTTTCAGTGTATCCATTGCTCCTTGTGGATTATGGAAACCAGCAGCATTTTCGGCTGCAACATAATCCCAGTACCATTGTCCCTTACGGATATGGTTTTGAGCTTCTTTTATCTTCTCTTCACTTACTCCTGAAGTGATCATTTTGTTGACATAATAATGAGCATTAACAGATATATCCTCTGCTTCATGCAATGCTTTCATATGATTATCCTGAATTTCTTCTACACGATCGGCCAGTTCATCTAAATCGCGATTACTATGACAGGTTGCACAAGATTGTTCCATCGTCTTCAAAGGAGATGTCCACCAATGGGAAGTAATTTTCTTTTTACCGTCAGCACGTTCATATGGCATATGACAGTCCGAACAAGTAACATCTGCCTGTCCATGAGGACCAGTCATATGAGTTTCAAACTCAGGATGCTGAGCCTTTAAAATCGGTGTCCCTGATATGTTATGAATCCAATCCTGATTAAACCCGCGATCTTTTGCCACAGTCTCATAGTATTCATACATATCCTCTGCTTTAAATCCTTCAGACCAAGGGAAAGTAACCTCGCTATTTTCTGGAGCAAAATAATATTCAACATGACATTGACCGCAAACATAATTGCGCATTTCATTTTTTGTAGGATTAGACATGTCTACTCCTTGTGATTCCATCGCCTTAATAAAGCTTGGACGGGTAATGCGTAAATCCATTGTTTCTGGATCATGACAGTCAGAACAGCCAATTGGTGAGTGACCCATTGCTTCTGCTGCTGGCCAAATGTCATTATTGAAATTTCCACCCCAATAATCATCACCCATTTCTTCGATTAAATGTGGGACAGCAGTAGATTTACAGGTTAAACAAGAACCGACTGAAGCATCAGTAATACGCGCAATTTCTCTTACATCTTCATTAGCATAGATGTGACCGCGGTCTTCATTATATTCTGTGGCAAATCCATAACCATTAAATAAAATTGGTAGCAGTGGTTCCTTATCTTGATCATACTTACTTCTCTTTACAGAACCACTATATTTTGTATCTTCCATTTCTTCATTTTTCATGTAGCTATCATACTGAAGCGGAAACAGATCTTTAAACGCTTCATTGCTTATTTCATCTTTGCTCAAACCGGTTTTGGCATCAGCGGATGCCTCGGTATTATCTGAACTTGAACAGCCTGAAACAAGTAAAATGACAGCGACTAGGAGCAAATATGCCCAGTGAATTTTCCTAGCCATTATTCATTGTACCTCCTTTGTTCTCCAAAAGTTCTCCTGGTTTCGCTGGTTTAAAATAATCTTCTGTCTTGAAGTCGTTTCCATGCGGAAGACCATCATGACAACTAGTACAGCTATCTTTTGCATCATGGGAAACATTGTTTAACGTCTGCTGATGACAGTCTATACAGTTTTCATTTATGATCTCCTTCGAGTTTTCTGTTGTGTGCAGCACTTTAGGAATTTTATCTGCTCCTAATGTGTTGTAATAAACATGCCCTACACCTGACTTTGCCTTATTTGTCAATTTATTGACAACTGAGTCATGGGGCAAATGACAATCACTACAAGCCAATTCGGCATGAGTGGAATCAGCAAACGAATCATGTACTTGAGTCATAATGTGGCAGCTACTGCAAAATTCGGGTGAATCTGTGTATGCTAGCCCTTTTACTGTAACGACAGACAAAATGATTCCTACGAAAACCCCGATAAACAAGAGTATTTTTTTATCGATTGACAGGAACTTTTTTAACATTTTCTCACCTCCCTCCAAATTAAAGCTATATAGCTAAACAGTTATTAGAGTGAGGCTTTCTCTTCAATTAGTGTAATGAGATCAGTTTTTTTTGTCGGTCCGGTAAAGCGCTCGACAATAACCCCTTCTTTATTAATGATGATGGTGTCAGGCTGACCAATCACTCCATATTTCTTTGCAACCTCCTCTTTTGTATCGAGCAAGTAGAGCAGCTTTGAATTTGTTTCCGAAATATATTTCTCCATTCGTTTCTTTGACTCACCCTTTGCAATAATTAAAAGCTGTGCGTCTTTATATTCTTGGGCGAATGCTTCAAGCTCAGGAGCTTCATCAATACATGGCTGACACCAAGTGGCAAAAAAGTTTAACACCACGGTCTGCCCATTAAAATCAGAAAGCTTATATATATTTCCCTTCACGTCTTTAAGTTCGAAATCAATCGCTTCCTCACCTGGATTGGTCGTTGCTTTTCCTTCAAGACCACTAATGAGAAAAGCAACAATCCCAAATACTGCACAGATGATTAAAATTGGGACAATTTTTTTTGCCATCACTATCACCTACTTTTTGCTTTAAGCATTATTGTTCGCTGTTCCATTCCTCTAATTGCTTCATTTCTTTTTTTAAAGACATTTGTCTTTTCCCAAGCACAATAATATAGCCTGCAATAAGCGCCCAAGTAGCTGTATAAGCGATAAATAAATAATTCATCTTTACTCCCTCCTTATTATAAGAATTCTAGCTTGCTAATTTGTTAATTAATTTATTTTTAGATTTTTTAACGATGTGCCGCATTTTCTCAATTTCTGCCCCCTTACGCATAAGAAACACATAAAGAATGGTAATCGTAAAAACGGAAAATAATAGGGTAGCCAGCATTTCTGGTTCAATCCCCCCTCCAGATTGATTTTTCCCTTCACCAAAAACAACTGGATGAAGCTTAGAGTTCCACCAGCGAATTGCCATAAAAACAATCGGGACATTTAAACAGCCAATGATTCCAAACACAGATGAAAGCTTGGCGATTTTTTCCCATGAACCATCCATTTTTCTAATAAATAAATAGGCGACATAAATAAACAGTAAAATTAGGGTTGTCACAAGTCTCGGTTCCCAGCTCCACCATGTATTCCAGCTTGCTCTACCCCAAGTCATGCCAGATAATAATGTAATTGTTGTAAAAACAACTCCGATTTCAGCAGAAATACCTGCATAAATATAGCGATTCATATTTGGTTTTATCAATGTCCAAACGCTATAGAAACCGACAACAAAGAAGGCGAGAAAGGCTACCCATGCCGTTCCCACATGGATGTAAAATATTTTCTGTGTTTCGCCCATAATTTTCTCAACAGGGGACCAAATAAAAATCAAGTACAATAAGATAAAAACTGACGGGATAAGAATATATAACAATATTCGATCGAAAAGATTTTCCTGTCTCATTAAGATTCCTCCATAATATATTCAAATAGCAAAAAGCAAACAGCTAAAAACAGAAAATCATATGCTATCATTAACTTAAGCCATGAAATGGCATCCGTTATCTCAAGGCTCTCAAGAACAATTCTTGTAGCCTGGACTCCTGCGATCAATAATGGGCTGATTAACGGGAGGAGCAAAACAGGTAGCAGCATCTCACTATTTTTTGCATTAGCAGCAAGTGCCGCCAAAAAGGTGCCGACAATAATGAACCCAATAGTCCCACAAATTACGATACAGCAAAACCACAGATATGACCCGGTAAAGCGGTAACCAAATAAGAGAAATAAAACCGGAATACTGATCAGTTGTACGGAGGTTACGAGCGAGAAATTTGCCAGCACTTTTCCTAAATAAATACTGGATGGATCAATCGGTGCTGTTCGCAAGCCTGTTAAACAATGATTCTCTAACTCTGAAACAAAGGAACGATTTAAACCGAGAATGCCTGCAAAAATTGTAATAACCCAGACAAGTCCCGGAATAATTGCCTTAACCGTATTACTGGTAGGATCAAAGGCAAAGCTAAAAATAATGATGACAAGTGCCGAAAAAACGAGCATCATTCCTATCGTTTGCTTTGACCTTAATTCCCCCTTTAAATCCTTTCCTGCTATCGTTAGGGCATCCAGTAAAATTGTTTTCATCCTTCCGTTACCACCTTTTCATACCATTCCTTCATCTCATAAAGGTTCGATTCTTCCCCCATCGTAAGAGTGTCGATAATCCTCCCGCTTTTTAAAACGGCGACACGATCGGCCAACTTATGAACTTGCTCAAAATCGTGTGAAATCAGAATAATCGATATTCCTGCAGCCTTTTTGCTTAGAATTATGCGATTGAGAAGAGCCACTGCCTCTTGATCTAGTCCAGTATGAGGTTCATCGAGCATTAAAATTTCCGGTTCAGAAAGGAGTACTCTAGCAATAGATAACCGTTGAATCATGCCTCTGGAAAAAGAGCGAATCGGTACATCTTTGAATAAATGAAGCCCTACCTCCTTAAGAAGCAAGGGAATTTTCTCTTCTAAATGATTAACCTTATATAATTTTCCATAAAACAGCAAATTTTCCACTGATGATAAAGAGCTATATAAATAGGATTCATGACCAAGAAAGCCAATTTTACGTTTTGCTATCAGCGATTTTTTCGTCAATTGCCGCCCAGCAAAAGAAATATCTCCACTACTTGGCTGTAGAAGGCCGACTACGCATTTGAAAAATGTACTTTTCCCCGCCCCGTTTGGTCCAATTACAGCTAGAACTTCTCCCTTATTTAATGTAAGGGTGATATTTTTTAAAACTAGTTTATCCGCAAGGACTTTGGTCAAATTTTTAATTTCAAGCATATCAGCCATCTCTTTCATCATGTAATTTTCTTCCACTTCATATGCGCTCAGGCTTTCTTTAAACGGCTACGTGAACTCTCGTAATTGCCCTTTTGTCAACCTTAATTGCCTTTCCAATTCCTTCTTCTTCCTAGCAGTTTCTTCCGAGCTTTCAGGTTGAAGCATCAGCAGTTCTTGTTCGAGCATTTGCTTTTTCTTGAGCAAATGCTGAAATTGAACCTCTTCCTGATCGATTGCTGCACCGCTCCTTTTCTTTCTCCTTAATAGAAAGAGAGCAACGATAACCGTGATGACAACAACGAGCATAAGATGGGGATCTACCTTATTTAATCCAGGAGTGCTGAGCCAAAAATGAATGAGCCAGCTCGGATGTAATGGAGGTGTATCCATTTTTTTTCATCACCCTTCCTGTTTTCTAAGCTTGTGGAGCTCTGCTAATAATTCAAGCTCAAGATTGTCTGTATTTTTAGATTGTGAGCGCTTCGTTTTTTCAGCTCCCATTTGCTTCATCATTTTAGAGGCAAGCAGTTGGTACTCTTCCTTTAATTTCAAGTAATGCTCTTCGTTTACCTTTTTCATCAAATAATCCATTTCAAGTTCGTTAACAGCACGATAAATGGCTTCAAGCGTTAATTCATCATTGCTCTCGTCTCCTTTTTCTTCATCGCTTTCCTTAGTGAGAAAAAAAGGAGAGAGTATAAAATAAATACACGCTAGAATAATAAGCGAACTTATGATTAAAAAAACGTAAATCATGATTATCAGCTCCTAAAAATGCTTGCGGCGCTCTTCTTCAAAAATTTTCTCTGTGATCTCTTTGTCTTCTTCAGACTCCCAGGCTATTTCTGGCACAGATGAATCAACACTTACTTTTTTCTTTCCCCTCTTCAACCAATAAAAGAGAACAGCGATGCCAGTTAATACCCCCACTATTGGCATGCTCCAAGCAATTAATCCACTTTTATCTTTCGCAGGCTCCTTTAATGCTGATTGACCATATTCAGCTACATAAAACTCGATGATCTCTTCAGGGGTCATCCCTTCATCAAGCATTTCCTGCACTTCTTTGTAATACATTTGCTTTACCTTACAGGTTGCCAAATCATCATTGGAATGTCCTTGCATATCAAGCTGGTTTACTACTTCTTGGAATTCCTTTGCATTGTAATCAAAGTTCGCCCATACAGAGGTTGGAGAAGACAAAAAGAACAATAACAAGACAAACAGCAAGTACTTTCCTTTCACTTTAAACACCTGCCTTTTTATGTTGTATTCCCATTTTGTACACACGAGAAGTCGTTGTCTTACCCCCGATTAAGGCTATAGCCGTACCAAATACCATCAGCATGCCGCCAAACCAAATCCAGCTTACAAATGGGTTGACCTTGACTTGAAATGTCGCTTTATCTTTGCTTTCCCATGAGCTTAATACAACATAAAGATCTTCTTTCCAATTTGTTTTGATCGCTACTTCTGTTGCTGGTTCTGGCCAGGTTTCATAGAAGATCTTTTCCGCATTTATGGTCCCTACGCTTTTCCCTTTATAAGAAGTTTCCAGTGCTGCAACAACAATGCCATTTCCGTTCTTAGAGTGCTCCGTTAAACCGTTAAATGTTAATTGATAATCACCAATCTCCACTTTTTCACCAACACTTACCGTTTGCAGCGTGTCTTTTACATAGGCGTGCGATGAGATAACTCCAATTGCAATGACGGCAATGCCAATATGAACGATATAACCGCCATATCTCCTTTGATTCTTGACTAATAGCTTACACGTGGCCATTGCCACACTTTCTTTTGTGGCTTTTCTCCTCGCCCTGATCCCGTCATAAAACTCCTTGAGATGGGAAGCAAACATAAACACAGTTGAGGCAAGACCTACAATTGCAAAACTCCCTTTTATACCGATCGCAACTAAAATGATTGCTGAGATCACTCCGGCAATAAGAGGCCATAATGCGCTCTTAATAAATCTTTCAAAAGTTGCTTTTTGCCACGCAATGAGCGGACAAATTCCCATTAATACAATTAATCCAAGCAGTATCGGCGCCATAACCTTTTCAAAATATGGCGGTCCAACGTTTACTTTTGTTCCCGTCAGAGCCTCGGATATTAAAGGATACATTGACCCCCATAAAACAGCGAATGCTCCTCCAACTAGAATCAGATTATTTAATAAAAATGAACTTTCTTTTGAAAAATATGATTCAATTGGATTTGTTTCTTTTTTGATCAACTGGTACCTTGTTAAGACGACATAAAGTGATAATACAATCATAAAGACCATAAAAATAAGAAAATATGCGCCTAGATTTCCATCACCAAAGGCGTGGACGCTTGTCAAAACACCGCTTCGAACTAAAAAAGTTCCAAATAAAGTTAGTAAATAAGATATAATAACCAGGCTTATATTCCATGTTTTCAGCATTCCTTTTCTTTCTTGAATCATAACCGAATGTAAAAAAGCTGAAACTGTTAGCCATGGTAGGAAACTGGCATTTTCAACCGGGTCCCAGGCCCAGTAGCCTCCCCAGCCTAATTCTAAATAAGCCCACCAGCCGCCAATAATATTTCCTAACGTTAAAAATACCCAAGCAACAAGTGTCCACCTTCTTGTCAGTTTAATCCATTCCGCATCCATACGTTTTAAAATAAGAGCGGCAATGGCAAATGAAAATGGGACAGCGAGTCCAACATAACCAAGATATAATGTCACAGGATGCAGAATCATACCAGGATGCTGGAGCATCGGATTCAAGCCTTTTCCATCTGCAGGTATTGTTTCTGTCATTTCAAACGGATTGCCGCTAATGACAATGACAATAAAGAAAAAGAGAATATTAAGAAGCATAATAATAGAAACATACGGCATCATCGGATTTCTTTTTTCCTTTGAGAAAACAAGAAATCCTGTATATAGACAAAGTAGAAACAGCCACAGTAATAGAGAACCGGCGTTTCCAGCCCAAAAGGCAGTTAGCTTGTAAACTAACGGAAGGTTTTCGCTTGTATACGCAGCTACATATTTGTATTGAAATTGACTTGTTCCTAAGTTGTACAACAAAAGAAACGTCGCTATGCTTGAAAGAAGAACAAGTGATAAAACTCCTCCACGTGCACTGTTAATCATTTTATTATTTTTATTTTTCAATCCCCAAACGTATAGAATAATTGAATAGAATGCGATCCCAATTCCTAAATAGAGGCTTAAATTCCCAATTATATACATGCTGCTCACCGCCTGTCTGACTTAATCTTTTTGCTCCCCTAAAATCTGTTTATGTGTCTCGACATCATAATTTTCCATATCTTCGCCTTCATATTTAGAAGGACATTTCGTTTGCACCTTTTCAGCTTCAAAGACGCCATTTTTATCGAGCATTCCCTCAACGATTACGATGATATCGTCTGAAAAATTGTCCGGTTTAATTCCCTTATGAAAAACGGGTAGTGACACATTATTTTCATCATAAATTTCGAACTGAAGCTCAATTTTATCAGCATCCCATTTAATAGACTCCTTATTTAATAGACCTTGTGTCATTAAATATTCGCCAACATATTCAGCTTTATTTTGTTCTAATTCAGAAATCGATATTTCCTTACTTCCTGCACTGGGCATTGATGAGAACATCATGATCGCAATGGCAACTGCCGCAAGCATTAAGCCCGTAATGATTTTTTTGTTTTTAGTCATTCCTTCAGCCTCCTATATTTTTTTCATTAATTCGTTGTATTCTTCCTCTGTAATAGTACCTTCAAGCAGCATTTCACGAAGCTTGGCTTTCTTTGCATGATTTTCCTCTTTATTTTTAGGTTGCTTTAATTTTGTCTTAGTTTTTGCACTGTATTTTTTTAGAAAATAAACAAGCAAAATAGCAGACATAACCGTAATGACGCTAATGACAGTAATAATCAACCATGTCGGAATCTTCTCCTCGTTATTTCGCACAGAGGCTTGTTGCATTCCAGCACTTCCTGCCATTTCTTCCATAATTTTCGTTGTTGTTCGGTCATCTGCTCGTTCATATTCCAATTTTATTGATTTTTCGTCTCCTTTTTTCATCCCTTGAACTTGGTACAGAAACATGTTCATGTTATAGCTATTTTTTTGGTGCGTTTCTGCTTCAGGTTCAAGCTTAAAGCTTTCGGTCTTTAGCGGTTCCACAAAAATTAAGTTCATTAAACCAATATCGGCAAAGCTTTCGAAATGAAAGTCCAATGTCTTTTTATCTCCATCAACGATAGAGTCTGTATAATATTCAATCACAAAGCGATACAATTCCTGCGGTTGAATTTCTTCACTTGTCTCCCATGAGATAAAGCCTTCTTTTTCATCCAATTCATACTCAATTTCATACATATCCCGCATATCGGCTGAGTAATCTGCAACAAAACCTATTTTAAAATTCTTCTCCTTTGTTGGAAGAGGAATCTGAATTTTTCCCTTCTGTGCTTTGTCTGTATTATTTAATAACGAACCATGATAGCCAACAAGCAAAGGCGGTCGCTTTCCTTCCTTATCTTTTGGATGATAGGAATACTCAGGCAAGATCTGGACAGTAAGTTCTTCCATTTTCAGTGAATCTTTTGTTTCTTCTGCAGTTGCACTTCCCGTTACCATCAAACTTAAACAAAAAACAAACGTCCATAAGAACGATAATCTTTTCAATGTGTGTACACCCTTTCTTCCTTTATGAACACAATAGTGACATTTTTGTGAACTTATTCACATTAATGCTAATGAATAACTAATTCCTCTCCATCATTCAATCATTTATATCAATTCCTCTTCTGTGATCTATCGCACAAAATATGATCATCCTATTACCAAATTGTGAACAAATAAAGATCACTTAAATCAAATCAAGCCTTATGTTTCCTATCGTTGACAGGTTTTGCAAATACAAAAGGCGCCACTCTCTCGCTGTGTCGAAAGAGTGACGCATTCTTGAATCAACAGGATGATTAAATTTTGATAACGACTTTATTGGTATCATTAACTCAAACTTTACTGCGGACTAAAAAAATACAAAGTAAAAATGCGGATAATAACCTAGTAAAAAATATATTTTATTAAGCCAAAATGGCAAAATAAAAGCTGGCGTATATTAATATATAAAGTAAGTGGCGATATTAGTATCCTTTGATTCCAATGTTGAATGGTGGCTTAGATAGTAAAAGCTTAAGATACGGATTATTATGTTCCAAGTTTCGGATATATGTACAAAAAAGAGGGTGATATAATGAACTATATTATGAAATACGGTAAAAATTTTATTGGTATATCCAATAATATAGAAGCTGAGTGTCATAAACACTGGTTATTGCAAATGTTCTTATCCAGCCAAAAGGAATTAACTATTGAAGTTAATGGACAACCTATCCCGTGCAGCTCCATTATTATTAACATGGATACCCCCCATAAATTTAACACCCAAGGAGAACCTCATTTCACCATGCTGATTGATCCTACAACAAAGCTTGGGCAAGTAATGAGAGAGCTGCTAAACAATCGCCCCTTCTTTGTTATTCCATACGAAAAAAATAGGATTATGCAAGAAAATTTCAGAAATATGCTAGAACAGAAAAAGGATGAAGCTATTCAATTCTTTATTCAGAGTGTTATCTTTCCATTTTCTTATAATAATCTTAAAGCATTTGATGATCGAGTGATACAAGTATTGAATCTTTTTGATGACTTTACGCCCGAAGATGAAATCCTTCAAATCAAGTATCTTTCTAAGAGAATCGGACTTTCTGAAAGCCGTTTGGCACATTTATTCAAAGCAGAAACAGGTATTCCATTAAAAAGCTTTATTGTTTTGCGCAAACTTCAGAGAGCATATGAGTTAATTTTTAATGGGGAAAATATTACCACAGCGGCTCTCAATGCTGGCTTTAATACTCCCTCACATCTTGCACATACTAATAAATTGATGACTGGAATGTCTGCAAAAAATATTTTAAGAAATAGCGAGTTTTTGAAAGTTTTCCAATGAGTACTTTGATAATGTGTAATCAAGCAAATAAGGAGGGTTACACAATGAATAAGTATTTGCAAGAAACTAAAATGTTGAATTTTAAACATAACTCAATCCAAAGATTAATAATGGAAAAGAGCTGGGGAAATTATGATGATTTCCAAAAAATTTTACAAATTTATAATTTTGTACGTGACGATATCGTATTTGGATATAATACAGACGATACGATTTCCGCCTCCAGAGTCTTAAATGATGGTTATGGACAATGTAATACAAAAGGTACATTATTTATGGCTCTTCTAAGAGCAGTTGGAATACCTTGCAGATTTCATGGTTTTACCATTGACAAGGAATTACAAAAAGGAGCAATGACAGGAGTCATTTACAGGCTTGCTCCACAAAGTATTGTTCACAGTTGGGTTGAAGTACTGTATAAAGATCAGTGGTATAACATGGAGGGTTTCATTTTAGACAATCAGTATTTGAAAAAGCTCCAAGAAAAATTTTCCGATTGCCAAACTAGCTTTTGTGGATATGGCGCCGCTACCGATAACTTTCAAAATCCTCAAGTAGAATGGAATGTCAATGATACCTATATTCAAAAAGAAGGGATCAACCATGATTTCGGAGTGTTCAATTCACCGGATGAATTCTTTGAGAAATATCAACAGCAACTGACACCACTTAAAAAATGGATTTATCAGAACATTGCACGTAAACTTATGAACCGTAATATAGAAAAAATTCGTAATGAATCCAAAAAATAACCTATATATCTTACGAACAAAGATTAATAGATTAAACCACTTTTACGCTTCTATTTTATGTCGGTTTAAGCAGCCGTCATCTCCTTTCTAAGCGGACTTGCTTTAAACTGATTGAAAACGTTTGTCACATCACCGCAATGAAGCCTTGAAAGGAGAGAGGAACCATAGTCAATAATCTTACTGCCCGAACTTAAGCATTTAAAGCTATTTAGATTCCAAGTACTTTTGATATTGCTGGGAAGTGCAGCCAACAAGGAAAGCAACAAAGAAAGTGAACGTTTGCGGGCAGTAAGACAGTTTGAGCCATCTGCTTAGTATTTTTTTATCTTAAATATAACTGACAGCCCTTTTATATTGGGACTGGTTCGAAAGAAAATGAAAAGGGCAAAAGTCTCAAATCAATCATAAACTTTTATCATCAACAGTGTTTAACCATTTTTCAATTTCTTCAACTACGGACTGTACACAGCCTTCTTTAAATGGAGAAATTAAGTTTGCTTCCTTCACAAGTTCCGTAAATGGTAAACTCCCCCCTAATTTACACAGCTTTAAATAGTCACTCCATGCTTCCTCATGGTTTTCCCTGGAGCGCTTCCAGAATTGAAATGCACAGATTTGAGCCAAAGTGTAATCAATATAATAAAAAGGGGAGTTATAAATATGACCTTGACGCTGCCAAAATCCTCCATTTTCTAAATATACATTGCCATCATAATCTCGATGCGGCAAGTATGCCTTCTCAATTTCTCTCCAGACTGCCTTCCGTTCCTGTGGAGTTGCCTCCGGATGATCATATACCCAATGCTGAAATTCATCTACTGCAACTCCGTAGGGAAGAAATAATAGGCTTGAGCTCAAATGGGAAAACTTATACTTTTCTGTATCTTCTTTAAAAAATAATTCCATCCATGGCCAAGTGAAAAACTCCATACTCATAGAGTGAATTTCTGCTGCTTCATATGTTGGCCAATAATACTCCGGAATGTCAAAGTGACGGCTTAAATAAATTTGGAATGCATGGCCTGCTTCATGCGTTAATACATCAATATCACCGGAAGTACCATTAAAATTAGAAAATATAAACGGAGCTTTGTAATTTTCGATCAAGGTACAGTAGCCGCCTCCAGCTTTCCCCTTTTTTGCAACAAGATCCATTAAGTTCTCTTCTCTCATATATCGAAAGAATTCACCCGTCTCTTTGGAAAGTTCATTATACATCTGTTGACCGTTGTCAATAATCCATTCAGGATTGCCTTTCGGAACCGCATTGCCAGAAGTAAAATTAAATCCTTCATCAAAAAACTTTAAAGAATTGACGCCTATTCTTTCCTGTTGGCGTTTTCTTAATTTACTAGCAATCGGGACAATAAATTCTTTTACTTGATTGCGAAAATTAGCAACCATTTCCGCATTGTAATCCGTTCTGTACATTCTATAGTAAGCTAGTTCAACAAAATTATTATAGCCAAGTTTTTGAGCAATCTCTGTACGAACCTTCACTAATTCATCATAAATACGATCCAATTCATCCTCATGTTCTGCAAAAAAGCCAAAACGTGCAGTACTTGCCTTCTTTCTCATGCTTCGGTCCTTTGACTCTGTAAAAGGTTCTAATTGGGCAAGCGTTCTTTCTTCACCTTCAAACATTATTTTCGCAGAAGCGATAAGCTTAGTATATTCACTTGAAAGTTTATTTTCCGTTTGCAGCAGTGGCACTACTTCTGGCGAAAAAACCTTTAGTTGTGCTTCTGCAAGAGCAAATAACTGTTTGCCCCATTTCTTTTCAAGCTCTGGGCGAAATTTCGAATGAACTAATGCTTCATAATATTTTGTCACAAGCCCATCAATCTGTGGCTCTAATTCATCGGTGGCATCCTGTTCTTGCTTATAAAATACATCATTTGTATCAATTGAATGTCGAATATAGACTAAATTAAACATCGTTCCAACATCGTTGCGAATTTCATTAATCTTTTTCATTATTTCATTTTGCCCATCAGCGGTTTGTGCTTCATTGAAACTTTTAATCAATTCCTCAAAATTTCTTTCAATCGATTCTAAATCCGGTCTCGTATATGTAAACTGCTCAAATCCCACTAAATAGCCCCCTATTCGAAAAATTTAGAAATTACAAAGTAATTATACAAGAAAAAGACAAACCAGTCTATTTAATAGAAAAATAGGGCTTTGTTAAATGACGGTATTGATTTTTGCCTCTTTTACTCACCTTTTCAGGATATCTGAAAAAATATTGATGCTTACTAGATCGGATTTTTACAGCCAATATCCAAAAATGACAAAGGCCATCGAGAGGTTGCCTCTCGATGGCCTTTGTCGACACTCTGCAGCAATATGTCAATTGCCTTCCTTACGAAACAGATAAACCCAATTTTTTCAAAAGGGCAATCGCTTCACCTTTTTCCTCATTAGAAAGTTCGGACATTATTTCATGAATTTTTTGTTCATGCTGAGGAAAAACATCTTCGATGAACTGCTTTCCACTATCGGTTATTTGCGCAAACGTAACCCTTCTATCACTTGGACAAGCTACACGAACTAAATATCCCTTTTCCTCCAGTTTGTCAACCACGTAAGTAATACTACCGCTTGCTAAAAGGATCTTTCCCCCAATTTGTTGGAGAGGTTGATCCCCTTTATGATAAAGCAATTCTAATACAGCAAACTCAGTCGGATTTAACCCATAAGTATGAATTAATTTATTGACATTTTCATTGACCGCGCGATAGGCACGGGATAATACGATAAATAGCTTAAGAGATTGTTTAATTTCATCGTTACTCATTTGTCTCAAATCCTTTAAACGAAATATAGTTATTCAAGACCTATGCCTACTTAGATCATTATTAGGAGAATTAGGAGAAGGTCCCATAATATCTTGATTTAAAACTATTATAGAGAAAACCCTTGTTCTATGTCAATTTCATGAAGCTTTTCACTTTATTATGGAAATTGTGAAGGCTTACTAAATCAAAATCTCTGTTATATTGGTCGTGTTATTTGGCCATTCAGCATAATTAAAAAGCGTTTGAAACCAAGATTTCACACAAATGAACCAAAAATCGTAGTTAAACACAGACAAAAAAGTTCGTCTCTATAAATAATTCGCTGTTATTTAATGCTATAATATTAGTGAACTATCCAGTTTTTACAAAATCTAAAGCACTGTTAAAATTCATCATCATAAGCTGTTGTTTTATGCTGGAAATTAACATGGCGAAATTGCTCAAACTTTGACCATCAACAGCATGTGTACTTTTTTGCAATTTCTCGCTCAAATTTGATAAGGTGTGTATATTAACAAATTCACTTAACTAAAGGCTTTGTTATATGTCGGTGTTGATATTTGGCTTATTTTCTCTCTGGTTTCACATGCAATGAGCCAAAAAGCATTTTATCAACAATTCTATTTAACAAACCTAACTAAATAATGAATAAAGCTTTGGAGCCACTGAATGAAAAAACATCTGAAATTATTGATTATCTATATTTTTGTCGTATTTGTTCCTACCATTATTGGAAGTTCTTATTTCATCCATTTACGATCGATAATTAATTTAAATGAACGAATAAATGAAGCCAACTGGATTGCCTCGATTCATGAATCACATTGGGATAAGTTTATTAGCGGAACCGTTACTTCCCTCGAAATGATCTCTATGACCGCAAAAACTCTATTCGCTGATTTAGAGCAAATGAAACCTTTACTCGAAAAAGCCCACCAATCAGATCCACGCTATGGGGGAATTTATTTAGTAGGGAAAAATGGGGAGATTATTGCCGGTTCAAACCAGCATTTACACGAAAGTAACTATATTGAAAAAGAGTTAGTTGATGAAGTGATGAAAACAAAAGATGTTATCATCTCAAATAAGTCATTTTCTTTAGAAAACGGACAAACGGTCATTGGAATTTCCTATCCAATATTAGCCGGAAACAATGAATTGATGGCAGTATCATTGGCACTGTTACGAATTGATTACGTTGAAAACTTAATGAAAGTTCTCACACCTGACTCAAAAATTTTGCTGTTGAGTGCAAATGAAAATATATTAATGACATTTAATATTAAAAAAACCGATAAAATCGAAGACCTTTCAAATGAGGAGAAATGGGTCACTTACCCGATTGAGCGTCTGCCATGGAAAATAAAAGTGAAGGTGGATGAGGAAGAAAAAACTGCGATATATTCATTGATCATTATTGGAATTCATTTGATCCTCACCCATATTCTATTTTTATTAATCAATTATTTATTGCTTAAGCGTCAAGCAGCAATCGAAAGAAAAGAGAATGAGGTGCAAAAGCTAGAACTAGTCGGCACTTTAGCGGCCAGCACCGCCCATGAAATCCGCAATCCATTAACGGGGATTAAAGGGCTTGTACAGCTTCTTAGTGAAAAATACGATGAACCGACTGATCGCATGTATTTTTCCGTCATTGATAAAGAAATAGAGCGGATCAATGAAATTGTGAGTGAATTTCTAATCTTAGGGAAGCCGACAGCGCAAAAAATGGAGATTGTTGATATTTCTGGTGTTCTTAGAGAACTTTACCCACTGATTTTATCGGAGGCAACGTTTAATAGAGTCCATCTTCATTACGAAGTTGTACCAGAACCAGTTCTTGTCAAATGTACAAAAGACCAAATGAAGCAAGTCATTTTAAATATTACAAGAAATGCTTTTGAAGCAATGAAGGGCGAAATAAAATGCGATGGAATCCTGACAATAGAACTGCGTAAAGAAAACCATCTCTGTGAAATTATCATTACGGATACAGGAGTTGGAATCAACGAAAAGGTGATTGAGCAAATATTTACTCCTTTTTATACTTCAAAAGAAACAGGAACTGGACTCGGTCTAGTCGTGTGCAAACGTATTTTACAATCATTTAATGGAGAAATTTTAATCACAAGCGAAGAACATAAAGGAACTACAGTCACACTTAAACTACCTTTAATAGGTTCTTCTTAACAAACACCCCTCTTTTAAAGGCAGTCCTGTTTTCATCCAAAACAGAACTGCCTTTTGCATTCTTATGAAAAAACGTTTTTGTCGAGTATCCATAAAAAAGGAGAGACGAGTGCTGAAAATTGCTAGTAACTGGATATAAATACCTCATTTGAAAGAGATATTCACAGCAACAAATTCTATAATTTAATGAGCGGCTCATTCCTTTCAATGCGTGCTCTTATTTCCTTTAACAGAGCTTTGACCCGCTCACTTCGATCCTCTGTGGCAATTTTCTTATGAAATACAGAATATAGTGTTACATCTCTTAACCGCAAAAAAAGTAAAACTTGCTTTATCCAATCATCTGGCAAATTATTTTCTGTTGTATAGCCCGCTATGAAAGACTCTAAAAAGATGCTAGCAAATGCATCCCTTTCGCCTTTCTTATTGTCAGGATAACGAAATAAAGTGGCGTAATATATTGGAATTGCAATATCTGAACAAAACCAGTGAAAACAACAATCATCAAAATCAAATACATGAATGTCCTTTCCATCATAAAAGAAGTTACCTTGATGAAGATCAGAGTGAATCAAGCCGTATTGGTCAGCCGTTCTTTCTAAACGTTCAATGTTTGCAATCAGCTTTTTCGCATTGGAAATAACAAGCTCCTCTTCCTTAGGAATGTACCTCTCGATTGCAAGTAGCTCATCTTCATTCCAATGTAACCTTTCTTTCACTCCCTCCCCACGGTGATACTCTTTCGTTGCAGAATGAATTTTCCCAATCGTACTCCCCCATTGATAAAATAATTTCTTTGAAAAATTCTCATCATTAACCTTGACTGGACTGCCTGGAGCCTTTGAGAATAAGGACCCAAAAAAATAGGAACCATCCCTTGCCCGTATGGCTGCAACAAGCTTGCCTTTAACAGTTTCGTAGACTTTTGGCACATTCATCCCGCAATTGTGAAGATAGTTGATCCAATCCAATTCTGAACAAATGGATTCCTGACTTCTATGCGAACTATGAGTGAGCCTTAAAATATATGATTGTTTATTCTTTACTACTTCATAAACATAATTCTCAAAATCACCAAGCTTTTGCATTTCTTTTTGAATTGAAAACTGTTGAAAGGCTGTCTTCATAATTTCGTCTGTAAATACATCAGCAACTCTTTTTTCCAAGCCCAATCCCTCCGATTGATTATTAACATCTTCATTTAATTCCTCTTCTCGAAGTGAAATCCTTCATTCTTTTAAATTTTTTTTACGAAATCGATCAAATTCATCCCAATTTCTTGTAAGATAGCATTATCATTATTCGAAAGAAGGGTATAAATTTTGAGTCAAGCTGCAATAACTTCTCAACTATACAAAAAGGAAATGGAGAAGACGAATTACAAAATTCTGATCATTATGGGTATTTGCCACTTATTAAACGATTCTATTCAGGCAGTTGTTCCTGCTATGTTTCCCATCCTTGAAAAATCGATGGGATTGACCTTTACACAGTTAGGAATTATCGCTTTTGCACTAAATATGGTTGCTTCCATTATGCAGCCAGTCGTTGGAATCATGACTGATAAAAAACCTATGCCTTTTGCTTTACCAGTAGGTTTAACATCCACATTGATTGGAGTATTTGGGCTCGCTTTTGCTCCCTCATTTGCTTCAATTGTCTTGTCTGTCCTATTGATCGGTATAGGCTCTGCCGTTTTTCATCCAGAGGGTTCGCGAGTCGCTTACATGGCCGCTGGACAGAGGAGAGGCCTCGCTCAATCTATTTATCAAGTAGGAGGAAATTCTGGGCAAGCACTTGCTCCACTCATTACTGCTCTAATATTAGTTCCATTAGGGCAAAGAGGTGCAGTCTGGTTTACTTTTGTTGCGGCTATCGCCGTTTTGCTTTTAGTATACATCGCAAACTGGTATACAAAGAAGCTGCGCTTCGATTTAGAAATTTTAAAGCGAAAAGGCAAGGAAGCGACTGCAATAAGTTCCCCTTATTCAAACAAAATTGGGCTCTACTTAACGCTGCTTTTATTTTTAATTTTTGCCCGTTCATGGTACGTATCTGGAATGACCAATTACTATGCGTTCTTTGCGATTGAAAATTACCAGTTTTCCATACAAAAAGCCCAGGTTTATTTATTTGCCTTTTTAGTAGCTGGAGCCATCGGGACATTTTTTGGCGGACCTTTAGCTGACCGCTTTGGAAAAAGAAACATTATTTTGCTATCACTAATCGGAACATTACCATTATCCATTTTGCTTCCATTCGCTTCACCAGCTTTTGCTTTTATCCTTTTGGCATTAACAGGATTTGTCCTCATGTCAAGCTTCTCTGTTACAGTTGTTTATGCTCAGGAACTTGTCCCTGGAAAGATTGGATTAATGTCTGGTTTAACAGTCGGTTTGGCATTTGGCATGGGAGCCATCGGTTCAGTAGTTTTAGGATATTTAGCAGATCAAATTGGGATCACGTTAACCATCATTTTGACAGGCTTTCTCCCAATCTTAGGGGTATTGACATTATTCCTACCACAAGATAAAAAGTAAATTTCTGCAAACAGGAACATCGACCAAGCATTATTGTTCGTATTTTCCTGTTTCTTTTTCGTTTAATCGTTTTAATTTTTCGAAAATTAGTAACAAAATAGAGCTACATTTGCTTACATTACCATATATAATAATAATACAAAATAAAAAATGATGGGAAAGGAGGAATTACACCATGCATTTCCAAAATTATCGCGATTTTTATCAATTGAAACTCATCCCAATTAACTTTAATGACAAAATACCATCAAGTGATGTTACACATTGGCTCATTGCATTAGAAGGGCATGCTCCTTCCGATGTTTCTGAATTTTATATTTGGAATGTCGTCGTTTATCAAGCAAACTCTGATGGGTATTTCCATGAGAAAAAACCATATTATATTTCTTCAAGTTTTAATTGCTTCCATAAAGCATGTCAAGCAGCATCAAAATTAACAGAGAAAATGAAAAACCCCCATTTTAATTTTGTTGCCACTGAAAATATTGGCTAACCTCACTTACTCTTCTATTAGCATCTCCCTTCTTTTTAAAAATCCATGTGAAAAACTATACAGATAGTAAGAAAAACAATTAAAATATCGTAAAAATTTTCTTCATTACCCAAGAAATCATTAATAAAAATTTAATTTTAAGACAAACTAACGATAACAGGTGATGAAGAAGGATAACTAATGTTTAGAATGTGCAACTGCTTCATCCTTGTGAAACTTTTTCTCATAAGAAAGGTGGTTAGTATGGAACATTTTAAGGCATTAGCACTTAAATTTCTTGCAACGTTGGCACTTTTGTATATTATTTTAGGCTTATACTATGGAATGACGTTTGGAACGGTATTTCTAATTACACTTATCGTAGGAATTATTTCTTATATTATAGGTGATTTAGGAATTCTTCCAAGAACAAACAATGCCATTGCAACATTAGCTGATTTTGGACTAGCGCTAGCTGTCATTTGGGTGATGATTTCATTGTTAACTGCTTCAACAAATGCATTTACGATGGCATTATTTTCTGCTATCGGAGTAGCGATCTTTGAATTTTTCTTCCACAGCTATATGGCAAATATCTTGAAAAATCCTCAAGATCGGAATGATCAAACAAAAAGAAGAGATCTGCAATATCAAACTGAAGCGTCGGAAGAATTTACACCAGAGGTTAATAAAGATTACGAAAATAGAAGATAAAAAACAAAAGGCGAAAGCGTCTTCGGAACAATCATAAAACAGATTGTTCCTGTGATGCTTATTCTTAAAGCCTTTCCCTAGTGCTCATCGCCGTACATAACTGAAGGGCCTGTTCTTTCGATAAAGGAAACCTACGGTGCTTATCGTAGGGAGGAGACCTGAAGTTTGTCAGGGGATAGGCGCTGGAGCATAACATAGATACACTCATTGAAAAAATGGTACATTTCCTGCAAAGAAAAAGTGGAAGCTGTTTGCTTCCACTTTTTTTCTAAGCAAGCCTAAAAACGATGCCATGTCCACCTTTTGGATATTCCCACTTAATGTTTTGCTGCGGGCAGCCGATTCGACAACTTCCACATTCATGGCAGCCTTCATACCCAACTTGCATTCTCGTTCCTTCCCATTTATACACTTCCGCTGGACAAAAAATGGTACAAAATTTTTCCGGACAATTGTTTTGGCAAACCTCATGGTTAACAATCGTTAAATGTGATTTTGTGTCTGCCTTAAATCGAGTTAAATATTGTTTTTCTTCAATTGTACTTGTAGACATTATTTCACCGCCTTCCATGCACGGTAAAGATCTTTGATCACATTAAGAGTTCCCTTTTCCCCTGTAAACCCTTTAACAATTTGTTTTTGCTTTTCTCTCTTCGGTGTGCCATCAACGGTAAAAAATTTACTCATTGCTTGATTCAACATTGGAACATAATCGTTGAAATACTGTGGGTGATGCTCAAATGTATGAGCTGCATCCTTATATTTCTCCAAATCTTTTAGGATAAAGCTTTCATACAACGCTTCCCGATACTTATTCAAGCTTGCTTCACTAAAATCTTGACGTTCTTTAGCTTTAATAATCGCCTCTGCAGCCATTTTTCCAGACGCCATTGCCATATTAGATCCTTCGCGATGGATGGCATTGACAAGCTGAGCAGCATCACCAACGACGACCACTCCATGCCCAGCCACTTTTGGAACTGAATGAAATCCACCTTCAGGTATTAAATGGGCAAGATATTCAACAGACTCTCCTCCGGCAAGGAGCGGTGCGACCATCGGATGGTTTTTTAAGTAATCTAATAAATCATAAGGTTTTAGTTTAGCGTTCATCATACTCGATAATGTTGTTCCAACACCGATATTCAAACTGTCTTTATTTGTATACAGAAAAGCTGTTCCTAAGTTTCCTTTTGTTGAATCACCGAATATTTCAATCGTACATCCTTGATTGTCTTCAAGATTGAATCGATCGTTAATTTTTTCCTTCGGTAAATTGATGACCTCCATGACCGATAGAGCGACTTCATCTGGCTTTAGCTCTTTACGAAAGCCTAACTGTTGGGCTAAAAGTGAATTAACCCCATCTGCTAAAACAACTACATCTGCCAAAATCTCTCCATCGGGACGGTCTGTTTTGACCCCAACCACTTTATCATTTTCAACGATACATTCTGTGACAACCGTCTCATTTATTAAAAGAACCCCTTGCTCTACTCCCTTTTGGGCAAACCATCTATCAAAAGGAGCACGTAAAACAGTAAAGTTATTGTAAGGCTCCTTTGCCCACTCCAACCCTTTGTAGCCAAACGTAACGGTCGACTCTTTATCCATCATCCAAAAGCGCTGTTCGACAATCGGCCTTTCTAACGGTGCATCATTCCAAAATTCTGGAATAATCTCTTCCGTTTGCTTACGGTATAATACCCCTCCCATTACATTTTTGCTACCAGGGTATTCTCCTCTTTCAATTTGCAATACTTTTAAACCACTTTTCGCACAAAGATACGCACAAGCGGTACCAGCAGGGCCTGCTCCAACTACTATCACATCGAATTTCTCAGACATAGCTTACTTCACCGCCTTGTTCCACTCGCAATTGTTTTACCTGTTCGATCAATTTCGGAACAACTTCATGGGCATCGCCAACAATTCCATACGTGGCGACTTCAAAAATTGGTGCATTTGGATCGTTGTTGATCGCAATAATAAGCTCAGAATTTTTCATTCCAACAACATGCTGAATCGCTCCTGATACCCCGATCGCAAAATATATTTTTGGAGTAACCGTTTCGCCTGTTTGGCCAATTTGCAACTCATGAGGAAGCCATCCAGCCTCTATTACATCTCTTGTACCACCTACGCTTGCCCCGATTGTATTAGCAAGTTCATGAATCAATTTAAACCCCTCGGCATCCCCAAGCCCTTTACCTCCACAAACGATAACATGCGCATCAGCCAAATTTGCCTTTTTCGTTACATCCTTCACAATGTTGATAACCTTTGTCCTCATATCCTCTTCATTTAATACAATCTCCTCTTCGATGATTTTTCCTTGTCTACTTTCATCAAAGGATAGTGCCTTCATTACTTTCGGACGAACGGTCGCCATTTGCGGGCGATTTTTCTTACATAAAATGGTTGCCATTATATTACCACCAAATGCCGGCCGACTCGCTTCCAGCAGCCTTTTATCAATATCAACATCCAACATCGTTGTATCGGCTGTTAATCCAGTGCTTAAATCTGTTGCAACGGCACTTGCCAAATCCTTACCATTTGGGGTTGCTCCGTATAAGAATATTTCTGGCTTATACTTTTCCGCCAAAAAGTTAACACCCTTCATATAGGATTCTGTTCGGTAATGTTTTAAAACAGGATGATCGATTAAATAAACAATGTCCGCTCCGTAGCCAATGACTTGAGATGAAAGCTCTCTTATTCCTTCACCTAATAAAACACCTGCAAGCGGTACATCTAATTTTTCAGCGAGTTTGCTACCTGCTCCTAATAATTCCTTAGAAACTCCGGCAATCTCCCCATCGCTCTGTTCGATAAATACCCATACACCACGATACTCTTCTATCATGTAGGTCTCCCCCATCATCTTGACTTATTGAAATATTGTTCACTACTTCACATTAAGAAGTTCTTTTCTCTCTGATAATACTTCAATCAGCTGTTTCACTTGTTCATCGACAGCTCCTTCGAGTAGCTTTCCGCCGTCTAATTTCGGAGGTGTAAACATTTTTCCGACGACAGTCGGTGAACCTTTTAATCCAAGCTGGGCTTTATCAACTGCTTCTAAGTCTCCAACTGACCAAATATTTGGCTTATATCGGGCAGCTCTAATCATATTTGGTAATGGAGAGTAGGCAATTTGATTAATTTCCTTTTCTACAGTCAAGAGGCATGGTAGCTGAACTTCGAGCTCTTCATAGCCATTCGTAAGCTTTCTTTTGACTAGTATTATCCTATTCTCCTTGTCAAATTTAGTCACTTCAATGACATTTGTAATCGGTGGAATATCCATTCTTCTAGCAATTCCTGGACCAACTTGACCGGTATCCCCATCAATAGCATGCTTTCCGCATATCACGATATCAATGGGATGCTTAGCAGCTATTTTCTCCAATGCTTTTGACAATGCATAACTAGTGGCCAAAGTATCTGCTCCGGCAAACGCACGGTCTGAGATTAAATAGCCCTCATCTGCCCCAATCTCAATGCTTTTCTTAATCACTTCAGTTGCTTGTGGTGGCCCCATAGATAAAACAGAAATTTTTCCCTGCCCTAAAGCTTGCTTGAGTTTAACAGCTTCTTGTACGGCATGTGCATCATAAGGATTTAAAATGGCTGGTGCGCTCCGCCTGTCAAGCGTATTTGTCTTTGGATTAATTTTAATAATTTTTGTGTCTGGCACCTGTTTAACACAGACGACAATATGCATGCGTTAAAAACCCCCTTCTTAGTTCGATAAATTTCACCATATATTTTGTAATGACTTCTGCTACGAAGACATATTACAAACAGCTACGATTCGGTTATAAATAAATTGTGTTAACCATTCATGTTGTTGGATTTTTTACAATGTTTGAAGTTCTGGAAGCTTGTTGAAGGAATCAATTGGAGTTAGGTTGTTTTTTTACAAGTATGTCGGTCTCGCTAGCGGATTGATGCTTGGCCACAAACTTTTTACCCTTTCATTTGTCCTGTATTTTCTTTTTTACATTTCAGACTATCTCAATGTTGCATTTTATTTTACCGTGTTGCTGAAAGAACACTCTCTCAATGTAAGCTCTCTTTCACTATGTTTTATTGGTTCAGAGCTAAGTCATATTGCTGAACAGAGTCTTAATAAAAACCATTGAAATCGTTTACACTCATCATATATTAATTACTCATCATGCAACTATGATTTTTATCACATAATTCAAAATTTCCCATTTTTCCAATACTGTTTTAAGCGTTGGCTTTGTTAAAAATCTTGTTGAGAGAAACAATTTTTGGGCTCATCTTCTCAGTAAGCCTTTCAGCATGCGTGAGAAACCCTAATTTGACAGAAAATGAGCCAAAAAATCAGCAGCAGCATATAACAAAGCTTAAATATTATAGATTCAAAATGATCTTAATCGGGATAATGAATAAACGTCATCGTAAAAAAAGCGGTAGACAAAGAAAAAGAAGACCTCTTTTGAAGCCTCCAAGCTTGTACAACTATTAAGTTTTTAGGCTAGCACCTGTACTTGTGGGATAATAAACATCATTTGTCTGAAATTTAGCCTCATTTCGTCTTCTCTTTTATTACTAAAAAGACATTGATATTCATAAATGAGTTGATCTAGCTCCTGGCTGTATCGAATCGTATCATCATTTGTGAAACCTTTTCTATTTGCTGTTTCAATCATTTTCTCTCTCTTTTTTTGTATTTCATCCAGCATTAACCTACTATCATATTGCACCTCATATCCCCCTAATCATCATCCCATAATCCATTTCATTAGGCTCTATTTTGTATTTCCAATCTGGAACATACGTTTATCATAGTTAATGCCAAAATCATAGGAAACATATCTTTTATAGTATCCTTGATGAATTATTACAAGAATTAATTCAAAAGTAAATAGAATCGCAATATTAGACAAAAAAATCTCCAAACTTAACAATAAATCTCAATCTTCTAAGGAATCTACCAGTTTAATTCGACATTTTTCTTCTCTTTTCTTTCACTTTTTAAATGAGGCGCCTTCTAGTAAGAGAAGCTGTTCTTTTATATTTGTCCGCTTCCCAGCATAACCTGTCAACGTTTTATCCTTGCCTATTACTCGGTGACAAGGAATAAAAATAGGTAATTGATTTGCTTTATTAGCCTGTCCAATCGCCCTCACTGCTTTTTCATTTCCGATTGCCAATGCAATGTCTTGGTAGCTCTGCGTTTTTCCATATGGAATTTCCTTTAATGCTTCCCATACCTTCATTTGAAATGAAGTTCCCTTTGCCCGTAACGGGAGGTCAAATGTTTGCCTTTCTCCGGCAAAATATTGATGTAATTGGGTAACTGCTTTCATTAATAATGGTTGTTCCTGATCCAAAGCAATGAATTTCTGATCTTCCGCTTCAATGAAATCTTCCTTGCGCTGATAGAGAGCGGTAATACTATTATTTTCTGTAACGATATAAAGCTGACCGATGATCGAATCATAGGTTGCGTAATATTTCATTTTTCTCAACCATCCTTGTTTAAAAATTACGTGCTTGAAAGAACAAAAGGGCAGGGGACAAGGAATAATTGAAGTGCAAATTATTCCTGCATTCTAACAGTCAAAAAAGCTTTCATTTGTGCTCGGACGCAGGACAAACGATAAAGGTCTGCTATCAATAAAGGAAACTTACGGTACAAGCACCACCATTGCCTTAGTCGATTGTATACCGATTTGTGAAAGTCACATGGTTTGCAACGACTGAAATCGCTCAGAAAAAGTAAGTATCATTTCCCTTTTCAAAATATTAATTTAAATCATGCGATGAAATATTGTTCATCTCAATTTACCATTGTACATTTATGAAATCGATTTAATAGGCAATTTAATATGAAAGGTCGTGCCTTTACCTTCCTCACTTTCAACTTCAATTTTTCCTTTATGTTCATCAATAATCCGATAGGAAACCATCAATCCTAACCCTGTACCCTTTTCCTTCGTCGTATAAAATGGCTCTCCTAGTTTTTGGAGCAGTTCTGCATCAATTCCTTCTCCCTCGTCTTGAATGGAGACGTATATATAATCACTCTCTTCCTTCATTGAAATATTAATAAATCCACCATTGCTCATTACTTCAATCGCATTTTTTATAATGTTTATAAACACTTTTTTCAATTGATTGGGCTCGCAATAGATCGATGGAATATCATTCTTTAACTCCAGCTTAAATTGAACATTATGTAGTACGGCTTGTGGCCGTAACAGCTCGATTGTCTCCCTCATAATCTGGACTATGTCTTTTTCTAAAAATTTCGTTGCTTGAGGCTTGGCTAACACTAAGAACTCATTAATGATCGAATCGATCCGGTTCAACTCTGTTTTTATTACGCCAAAGTACATAGAGTGATCGTCGGTCATCGTATCTTCCAATAATTGAATAAATCCTTTCAGGGCTGTCATCGGATTGCGAATTTCATGAGCAATTCCAGCAGCAAGTTGTCCAACTACACTTAAAGTATCTGATTTGCGCAAATGTTCTTCAATTTGGAGTTTATCGGTAATATCTCGAAACGTACTTAAATTTAAATTCGAAAACACATTCTGCTTCGTTGAATATTCCATATTCAGACGGACACCACTCTCGAGTGTCATTGTTAAAATGCCTGTAGCATGACCGTGTAACCGAAGCTGTTTTAAATGCTCCTCGATTTCCTTTGAATCAACTTTTTTGTTTGCAAGTATATCGAGCAAAGAATGGCCAACTAAATCTTCTTTACGACCTCTAAAAAGCTTTTCTCCTGCCGGATTGACATCTACAATTTTAAATTCATTGTTCCAAAGCAATAAGCCCTCTAATGTTTCTTCAAAAATGCTCCGAAATTTTCTCTCTCTTTCCCGCAATTCTTGTTCCATCTCGTATCGCTCTGTAACATTCCGAAAAATAGTCATATGATGGTCGTTTACCGAATGAAGCTTTGTCGTAAATTCGAGTATTTTCTTTTGTCCATTCGGCATTAGAAAAACTAGTTCATCACGTATTGAATCTTTATTGTACATTTCATTAAGCACTTTAATCGATTTACTGGATTTGCTATAAATAAAGTCCTCAATTTTTTTATTTTTTAATTCCTCTTCACTGCTCTCAAAGATTTTACACGCCGATTGATTCGCCTCAACGATTCCCTTTTCACTGCTCCAAAATATTATGCCATCTAACGCCTCTACAAATAAATCCCGGTACAGTTCTCCCTGTTTTTGCACCTTATCTTCACGTATTGGCCATCTTGCGTCCTTTTTTACGGCTACTGACTGTAATTCCATATGATTTTGCTGACACTCTTTCACCGTTTTCCCCCCTTTGTGCAAAGTAAATGAAATCCTCTAGGTTTTTCAAAACTTTATCATACAACACTGCAAGTTTTGAAAAAGACGGCGTTTCGCAACCTTAACAGCACTATTTCAGTTATTTCCTGCGGTTTAAAACTGCTATAATTTTCCTAAGGAAAGATGAATATAGTTTCTATTCTACAAAAGGGAAAAAAACCCTTCCTTCTTAATTAGAAAATGAAGAAGATTTATTGAGAATGTTGAATCTTATCGAATTAAACAATAGAGCCGGTTTCAATTTTGACGCATTCACATGCTCCTGAACGCTAACCATAGCGAAAAACGCCGTAGACTCTTTTCCAATATTAAGAAAAGAGCCTACACGTCGTAATTATTATTCTATTTCAGACAAACGTCCCCAGTTTACTCCTTGTGAAATTTTTCTTTCTACAAGAATGAAATTTTCATGCAGCTTTCACCACTAGCAAATGGCTCTTTATTTCACTTTGGCATAAAAGATTTACAACAATGGATTTTCATGCTGCGCCTTTAATCGATTCCATCTTCTTTCTATTTCCTTCTCAAAATTTGCAAGAAGTTCTTTATTTTCTTCCTTTAATAAATGCTTAGTTTTTCCCATATATTTTAACCACTCAGTTAAAGGAATGGCCTTTTTCTTTGTTTCAGGATTATACGTAATCGTTGTTTCTCCTTGTTCCACTTCATATAATGGGAAGAAATTACAATTTACCGCAGCTTCCATAATCGTATTACCATAACGGTCTTCAGATTTCCAATTTAAAGGACAAGTGATTAAAATTTTTCCATAGACAGTCCCAACATGTTGTGCATACCACTGAGCTTTCGCTGCTTTTTTCACAAGGTCCTGTGGAAAAGCTTCAGTTCCAGTAAACACGTATGGAATGTTAGCAGACGCCATAATTTGTGCTGTATCCTTATGATGGAATGCCTTACCTTGTTGTCTTTTCCCCACATTTGTTGTACTTGTCATATTTCCAATTGGAGTTGAATAAGACATCTGAGATCCTGTATTCATATAACCTTCGTTATCATACTCAAGAATAATCAGCTTATGATTGCGAAGAGCCGTTCCGATCGCTGAGCCCATTCCAATATCCATACCACCATCACCAGTAACCATAACAAACGTGACATCATCAGATACTTGAACTTCACCCCGCTCCTTTAATTCTAAGAAAGCTTCCAAAGTACCGGATAAGGTTGCCGCACCATTTTGAAATAAATTGTGGATCGTCGTTTGCTTATGGGAGGAGTACGGATAAGCAGTTGTCGTCACATAAGCACATCCAGTTTGGAATAAAACAACGACATCTCCTTCTATACCTTTAAAAAACAACTCTAGTCCACCAAAAATGCCACAGCCTGGACAAGCCCCGTGCCCTGAAGCAATTCGCTTTGGTTTTGAAGTTAAAGCCCTTAATGGTGGGATTTTAACCTTTAGTTTCTTTGTTTCTTCATCTTGTGTTACTTGGATCAGTCCCGTTTTGTACACATCTCCATACTGTGGCTCGATCACTGGTTTTAAAGCATTTTCAGATTTACCTGGAACATGGCCATAATAATCAAATGGTTTTACAGCATAGCCCTTTTCCATCGCTTCTAATGCCATATTAAAGAAATGTTCTGCATCATCGGCATAAAAGTCTTTTCCGCCTAAACCAAAGACTCTGCTTAAAACAATCGTTTTATTCTCTTTATCATCCTGTAGTGCAGATTTAACTTCGTGCGTTAAATTTGGACCGTTCGCACCGTAAGAGTCTGCTCTTTCTCCAACAAGTAAGGCTTTGACATTTTTCAATGCATTCCTAATTGCTTCAGAAGGAAATGGTCTGATGATATTCGGACTAATGACACCTGCTTTTATTCCTTGCTTGCGCAGCTTGTCAACGACATCCTTGGCAGACTCTGCCGCAGAATTTAAGAGGAATAAAGCCACCTCAGCATCTTCCATTTTATATAAATCAAGAACAGGGTAATCACGACCGGAAATTTTTGCATATTCCGCTGCCACTTCCTCAAACACCTCAGCAGCTGCATACATTGCTTCTGATTGTTGAAAATGATTGTTTGTTAAATCTTCCCCGTTCATATGGGCTCCAATTGTTACTGGCTTTCGTGGATCTCTGGCAAAGTGATAATCCGTCGGACATTCCCCCACAAAGCTTTGCACGGCATTGCGATCTTTGAAATAGCTTACTTTCCGCTTCTGATGGGAGGTAAAGAAACCATCATATGCCACAATAACAGGAAGTCGTACTTTACAATGTTCCGCAATTTTTAATGCCATAATATTCATATCATAGACAGCCTGGGGAGTTCTTGCTGTTAAAATGACCCATCCTGTATTTAATGCATAATAAAGGTCTGAATGATCACCGCGAATATCTAACGGGCCGCTGATCGAGCGGGTTACTAGATTCATCACCATAGGGAAACGCGTCCCCGATTGAACAGGAAGCTGTTCGAGCATGTACATAAATCCATTTGCACTTGTAGCATTAAAAACCCTTGCTCCAGTTACCGCTGCACCATAGCAAATTCCTGCTGAACCATGCTCTCCATCAGCTGCAATTAGCTTAATATCATGTTCTCCTCGAGCCTTCATTTGATCTAAATATTGTGCTACTTCAGTTGAAGGGGTGATCGGAAAGTACCCCATAATATGATAATTAATTTGAGCAGCTGCCATCGCAGCCATTTCATTTCCTGATTCAAAGGTCATAAGTTGTTCTGCTTTCGTCTCTTTCAACTCAGTTTCTAATATTGACATTAGGAAACACCTCCTGCTACATATGGGAAGTTATGCTTCACTTGATGCTCTTCTGCAAAACCGATTTTTTCCCGGATTTCTTTTAAAGCTGAAGTTGGACATGCCTCCACACACTTTAAACACCCTTTACAAAATTGATAATCAATTCCCTTAAGAAACATTTGCTTCCGCCCTCGTTTGTCTTCTCCCTCTTCCCAGACAAAGCAATAATCAGGACAAACATTGTCACATGCCGCACAATGAATACATTCTTCACGGTTCAATTCTGGCAAAAATCCTTGCCTTGAGCCGCTTAAATCTTTTAATATACTATTTCCTTGAGCTGCAATGACTCCGCCGAGAGCTTGAGTTTCATAGCCTAATAGAGGGTCTGGTCTGCTAAATGTTTTTCCGACAGCATTAACAGGAGTTTCAAATGTACGAAAATGCACTTCTTGATAACCACGATCAAAAGTGCGAATATTTGGCTCAACTAAATGGGGATACTTTTTTTCAAATGTTTTGCGAATAACTGATCTCATCGCATCTGGATCAAGAAAATCACAAATACGGAAAAGAGCACCTAACATTGCTGTATTGACTTTTGTCCGTTCTTCAACAGCAATACCTAGCGCGTCGACAATCGCTAACGTGCCATACTCGATTTGTAAATCTTCCTTTATAGCTGAAAAATCTCTTGTTGAATTTACGAGCACGATTCCATCTGAGGTGAGGCCGCTGACAACATCTACTGTTTTGTAGAGTGCTTCATGAAACACGCCAATCACATGGGGTTGTTCTATTGGACTGTGATCTCGAATTTCGACCTCTTCATCGCAGAAACGGATGAAACTTTTGACTGGAGAACCTTTCTTTTCAGATCCATAGGATGAAAAGTTTGAACCATTTAATCCCAGCCCAAGCACTCCTGCTTCAGCTAGCATTTTTCCTGCTAAATTTGCTCCTAATCCACCGATCGACTCTAAACGTATTTCAAAAAATCCCAATGAATTTTTTTTCGGTAAAATAGACATAATCTCCCTCCCTATATACGTCCTGTGTGAATAGTTTTTTTATCCCCAATTATCAGTTTAGAGTAATTCATTTGTGCTAGCTGTGATAAAAATCAAACATAAGCATAAAAAATTTGAAACAGTTAAAAAAATCTATATATACAAAGGATGAAAGTTATATAACAGTGTTATTTTTGTATTATAACAGAATTGGTTGTTTTCATAACAATGGCACCTTACTTCATCCTTATCATTATGTAAACTTTAAAGGTATGAAGGGAGGGTGCCTGAAGTTTGTGTGGTACCAGAGGCCAACGTAATACATTGTGAAATCGACCATTTTCAAAGTGAAAAAGAGTCGCATCCTAAATTGGTTGCGACTCGAACTATTGAAGTATATTTCTATCTCGATTTAACTTTTCAACTATTTTATCGTATTTCACGAGATTGGCGACAATATTTTTATAAATCTTCGATCACAATGTAAGTTGCCTTAATCGGACCATGAACACCGACGACCAATATCATTTCGATATCTGCTGAATTACTCGGTCCGGTAATAAAGTTCACACACGAAGCCACTTGCTCACCATTTTGAACTTTTTCACGAATAATTTTCGCAGCTTGTGTCATTCGCGGAACGATGCTGCTCTTCGGAACAAGAATAATTGAGGTTGCCGGCAGAAAACTAACTGTTCTGCCCCGATCCTTGTTGCTGAAAAGAACAGCAGTTCCAGATTCAGCTAATGTAATATCACTAATCGTAATGCCAACATTGGCGCAGTTGGCTTTTTCAATATTTTCCGCGCCTTTTGTATAGTCCCATTCATGAAGAGAAATTCCTTTAGCCACCCACTCTTCCTTCATTAATGCAGAAAGTCCAAATTGGGCAAATCGCTCATCCTTCCACGATACGATTGGGCCACCACCATAGCTTTCAACAACCTTATTTAGTGCTGAGGGGAGAGTATTCGTATCCACGAGAACAAAATTTGTATGAATGTTTTTGCATTGTTCCTTTAAAACTTCTACAAGCTGATCCTGAGAAGCATCTTTCAAGACCTCTTCTTGAGGATTGTAGTTCCATTCAGGTTTCGCAATTTCTGTTCGCCTTTCACGTCCAAGACGACTCGCCAATTTATTTAAAAAGGCATCGCGATTTTGGATTGTTCCGATCATGAGTGTTCCCCTCCTTTTGAGCGATTCTTAAACCAATCACGGAATCGTTCTTTATTTGGCGTTGGGAAATCGCGAATTTCAGTCCAAGCCTTTAACGGGCCAGGTCCCTTCGAGATTTTCTCACCGTCAGAAAAAGGATTCATCGCGGCTGGTGCCATTTTCGAACCAATTTTATAAAGTGCTGGTGTTGAAGCACCGATCCCGAATGCCTTCATTAAAAGTTTTTCTGAAATAGGGGCTCTTCCCTCTTTTTCAACAATCACTTGGCGATGCTTATGAAGAAGATCATGTAACGGAATCTTTACCGGACAAGCTTCAGTACAAGCACCACAAAGAGTGGATGCATATGGTAATTCCTTATAATCATCATATCCACCTAATAAAGGTGACAAAACAGCGCCAACTGGCCCTGAATAAATGGATCCGTATGAATGCCCGCCAACATGGCGATAAACTGGACAGACGTTGACACAAGCCGCACAACGGATACATTGAAGGATCGATTGGAACTCTCCTCCTAAAATATCAGAACGTCCATTGTCAACTATGACAAGATGAAACTCCTCTGGTCCATCAACATCTCCCTCATCCTTCGTTCCAGTTAAAGTCGTAATGTAGCTAGTAAGCTTTTGCCCAACTGCACTGCGGGTTAACAGACTAACAAGAACTTCCATTTCTTCAAACGTGGGCACCAACCTCTCCATTCCCATCACTGTAATTTGTGTTTTTGGTAGCGCAGCTACTAAATCAGCATTTCCCTCATTCGTTACTAATGTAACAGAACCGGTTTCTGCAACTGCAAAGTTACAGCCTGTAATCCCCACATCTGCAGATAAATACTCTTGACGTAATTTCTCACGTGCATGCAGTGCCAATTCTTCTGGCTGATCAGAATTTTGATACCCATGCTTTTCTTTAAATACGTCCCTTATTTGTTGCCTGTTTTTATGAAGTGCCGGCACAACGATATGTGACGGAGGTTCGTGATCATCGACTTGAAGAATATATTCCCCAAGGTCGGTTTCAATGACATCACAGCCTATCTTCTCAAGACAAGCATTCAAATTGATTTCCTCTGTAACCATTGATTTCGACTTGACTATTTTTTTCGCATTCTTTTTCTCTATGACGTTCTGAATATATTCAGTGGCTTCTTCTGCTGTTTCTGCAAAAAAAACATGACCACCACGCTTCGAAACGCTTTCACTTAACTCATATAAATAATAATCAATATTTTCTAACACATGCTGACGAATTTCTTCACCATGTGAACGCCATTCTTCCCAATTTCCTAACTCTTCAGCTGCGCTTAATCTCCGAGATTGGAAGCGTTCCTGCGCACTTGAAACAGCTCCACGCATAAAAGCATCTTGAATGCCTTTGTCAACTCTTTCCCCAAATTTTTCATTGCTCGTTTTCATTGCCATACGCTATTCCCCCTTTTGTCGATGTCCATTTTTCATTTCCCTTACTTGTTCATCGACTATTAAGAACCTCCGCTATATGCATTACTCGAATCGGCTTTCCTTTTCGGTCAATTCTTCCACCGATATTCATTAAACACCCTGCATCAGCGCCAATTAGAATATCTGCCTCAGTTTCTTCAACACACTGAACTTTTTCATCTACCATCTGTTCTGAAATATGCGTCATTTTAACTGAAAATGTTCCTCCAAAACCACAGCATTTATCTTTAAAAGGCAATTCGGTAAATTCAAGACCTTCAACATTTTTCAACAATTCCATTGGCGCCTCTTTTACACCAAGCAATCTAGTCATATGACATGATGTATGATAAGTAGCTTTGCCCTTAAGACTTGCGCCGACATTTTTCACACCTAGAACTTCGACGATAAATTGCGTTAACTCATACGTTTTATCTGCTAACGCTTGAGCTTTTCGCTCCCAAATCGGGTCACCTTTAAAAATATGTGGATATTCCTTAAAAAAATAAGCGCACGATCCAGATGGTGAAACGACATATTCAGCATGCTCAAATGCTTCAATCATTTTTTTCATTGCTGGTTTCGTATCCTCAACATAGCCGCTATTATAAGCTGGCTGTCCGCAACAAATTTGCGACTCAGGAAAATCGATTTCACAGCCTAAACGTTCTAGTAACTCTACAGTTGCCTTTCCAACATCTCCTTGAAACATATCTACTAAACAAGTAGCAAAAAGGGTTACTTTCATTTTCCCGCTCCTTAAAATACTTTTTTAAAATTCTTCCTTCAGTCAACCGGTCATCTGATGACTAAAAACTGGAAGACTCAATTTCTGTTATTTTTATACTACTACAAATAATTACGGTGATGAAAGAGTTTTCACAAAAAAAATAATAATGGAAAATATATCCTCACTCAATCTTTCCTATTAAAAAATAGGGCCTATCCCAATACAAGAATAAGCCCTGCTTTTATTACCGAATTTCCTTTTCATCAAAATACTTTTGGAGTATGTCCTCCACATTTTCGAGATGTGAAAGCATCGCTTTTCTTGCATCATCTTCATTTTTTTCCAGAATTGCTTTATAAATGGCTACATGCTGCTCATAAAGTTTTTCACTTGTTGTTTGCTTTGAAAATAACCACAATCTACGTGTTTCTTTCTGCGTCTCAAACATGAGCTCAGAAACTTGAGCCATCAATCCAGATAAAATCGGATTATGCGCAGCCTCTGATAAAGCTAAATGAAACTTAAAATCAGCCTGCTCCCCTAATTCTCCATCCCCTTTCACATTTTTCATTTCCTCCAAAACTTGCTCCATTGCTTTTAAGTCTTCATTCGTACGCTTTCGTGCTGCCGCAGCAGAAGTGCCTGCTTCTATAACTTTTCTAACCTCTAGGAGATTGGCAATATCCTCCTTATTCATAAGAATGGCTGTTGATAAAGGAAATGTAATTTGTTGAGCTTCAAAGCTTTTTATAAACGTTCCTTCCCCCTGCCTCATTTCTACAAGTCCCATTGCTTTCAATGCAGAAAGCGCTTCACGTATTGCTGAACGTCCTACTTGAAAATTTTCTGCAAGTTGTTGGACGGAATCAAGTCTATCACCAGGGCTAAGCTCACCTGTTCGAATCATTTCATGAAGTGCTTCCGCTACCTCTTCATAAATTTTTTTTGGCTTAATTTGTTTATATTTCAAGTATGTCCACCTCATCTAATCCCTTTGTCCATCGTAAGACATAGCTATATTATACTCGAACCCTACTTTAGTTAACAGTATTGAAAATGTAGTCACGCTAAAAAATAGATAAAATTTTGAAAAAACTGTTGAAATATGTTTTCGAACCAAATATAATTTGAAACATCCAGTCATCTGATGACCTTATCATCTTGTAATATGCTATTTTGAAAACGATTACTTTTTTAAAAGGGGAGGAACATTTTTTCACGGGGAGATTCATTTGAAGGTTATTTAAGCTGATCCATTATCAAAAATATTCATCAATTGGGGGAAGTTATTTTGTCATTTACTCAAAACTACACAGCAGTTAATAACAGTTTAGCTTTAACAGCAATTGTAGCTCTTATTCCAATTTTGTACTTTTTCTGGGCGTTAGCCATAAAAAAAATGAAAGGCTATGTCGCAGGTTTGACCACATTGCTTGTTGCATTTGTTCTGGCCATTTTGGCATTTAAAGTACCAGTCAGCACAGCCTTGATGTCTGCCAGCCAAGGTGCAGTCTATGGACTATTACCAATCGGCTGGATTATTATTGCCTCAGTTTTTCTCTATAATTTAACTGTAAAAACCGGACAATTTAATATCATCCGTCATTCTGTATTATCGATTACAGAAGATAGAAGAATACAGGCTTTACTTGTCGCTTTTTCTTTCGGGGCATTTCTTGAGGGAGCAGCTGGATTCGGTGCACCGGTTGCCATTTCTGCCGCCTTATTAGTGGGACTTGGTTTTAATCCATTATACGCGGCTGGTTTATGTTTAATTGCGAACACCGCACCGGTTGCATTTGGTGCAATTGGCGTACCAATTACAGCAATGGAAGGTCCAACTGGAATTGCTGCTACAGAAATTTCAAAGATGGTCGGACGCCAGCTTCCATTCCTATCTGTTTTTATTCCATTTTTCCTAATTGTCATTATGTGTGGCTTTAAAAAAACTTTGGAAGTAATGCCAGCAATTCTTATTTCTGGTGTTTCTTTTGCTGTCACACAATATTTAACTTCTAACTTTCTAGGTCCAGAATTACCAGATATTCTATCCGCATTAGTTTCTTTATTTGCCTTAGCTATTTTTATGAAATATTGGAAACCTAAAAATATTTATCGATTCTCTGAGGAGCAGGAAATGGCTTCAGCTTCTGCAGCAAATGCAGCTTTACAAAACTCCTCTTATACTGGAGGACAAATTTTTAAAGCATGGTCACCTTTTATCGTTTTAACTGGATTTATTTCACTTTGGGGAACACCAATCATTAAAGCTGCATTAACTGGACATTATGAAGGAACCAATATTATTCTGAAAGGCATTAATACTATTGGACATGCCTTAACCTTTGTACCAGAGGTCCCTTTCTTGCATAACAAAGTTATTGACGGGGCAACAGGGGAAGCGATTGCAGCAGTTTATAAACTAGAACTACTAGGTGCAGCAGGTACTGCTATCCTCCTCTCAGCTATTGTGACAAAATTTATATTCAACATGAATTGGGGCGAATGGGGAAAAACATTCTTTGAAACCATAAATGAAATCAAATATCCACTCATAACAATTTGTGCAGTTGTTGCCTACGCATATGTAGCAAATGTAGCGGGAATGACAACAACGCTTGGAATGGTGTTAGCTAAAACGGGGGCATTATTTCCATTCTTTTCACCTGTTCTTGGTTGGCTTGGCGTATTCATTACTGGTTCGGACACTTCAGCAAACGTCTTATTCGCCAAATTACAACAAGTCACAGCGACATCAGTGGGAATGGAACCTGTACTCGCTCTGGCAGCAAACTCATCTGGTGGTGTTACTGGGAAAATGATATCACCTCAATCTATTGCGGTTGCTTGTGCCGCTGTAGGGTTAGCAGGCAGAGAATCAGAGTTATTACGTTTTACCCTTAAATACAGTATTTTCTTATTATTAATTCTTTGTGTGATTACAATGTTGCAGGCTACTGTATTTACTTGGATGATTCCATAAAAGCATAATCGCCTAAAAGCTGTGTCAAAAGGTCTTAAAAATGACTATAATTGACAACAGCTTTTTTCTTTACTTTTTTCCAGCAGAATAAATAGCTTTATTAGGCTTGCCGTAAACGCTTGCTTCTTTTGTAGCTTTGTTTTATCCGGTGCTCGTTTTACCGCTCCACAAAAGCACTTTTGTTAAGGCTTTGTTAAATAGAATGGTTGTTAAAATGATTTTGGGCTCATTGCATGTGAATCCAAAGTTTCACATGCAATAGCTCCATTTTATATTGATCGTTATTAATTACGTTTTCATTTTGTCTGCTCTGCGAAAAATATGTATACTAATAGAGTTAATCATGAAAACTTTTTAAGGAGTCTGCGATAACATGAAGATCGTCTGCACTACATTAAACGCTAAGTACATACATACCAATTTAGCCATTCGTTACCTTAAGGCATACGCAAAACCCGAATTTGATATTGAAATCGTTGAATTCACCATTAAAGACCCTACCCTAAATATCGTAACAGACCTAATTCAAAGAAAACCTGATGTAATTGGCTTTAGTTGCTATATTTGGAATATTGAAGAGACACTTAAAGTGATTAAAATGATAAAAAAGATAAATTCCTCCATTCGCATTGTTGTTGGAGGACCTGAGGTCACCTATGATATATACGAATGGATGGAAAGAGAAACAAACATTGATTTTATTGTCATAGGCGAAGGTGAGGAAACTTTTAAGCAACTTCTGCACCAACTCAGTCACAACCATGATTTTTCGCAAGTGATGGGAATTGCTTACCGCGAAGGTGAACGAATTCGCATAACACCGCAAAGCAATAAAATTGATTTACGCGAGCTCCCGTCACCGTTTCGATTTGAAGAGGATATCCCCCATCTATCGAAAAGAGTTACCTATGTAGAGACGAGCCGTGGCTGTCCCTTTAATTGTCAATTTTGCCTTTCTTCAATCGAAGTAGGTGTTCGTTATTTTGACAGGGAGAAGATAAAGAACGATATCCGCTATTTGATGAAGAATGGTGCTAAAACAATTAAATTTGTGGATCGCACCTTTAACATTAGCCGTAGCTACGCGTTGGAAATGTTTCAATTTCTAATTGATGAGCATGAAAAAGATACTGTCTTTCAATTTGAGATTACAGCAGATATTATGCGCCCTGAAGTGATCGAGTTTCTTAATAAAGAAGCTCCAAAAGGGTTATTCCGCTTCGAAATTGGTGTGCAATCAACCAATGATTTTACAAATGAACTTGTGATGAGAAAACAAAATTTCAAGAAACTTACCCGCACAGTTACAATGGTAAAAGACGGTGGAAAAATTGCCCAGCATTTAGATTTAATCGCTGGTCTACCCGAAGAAGATTATGTTTCATTTCGTAAAACCTTTAATGATGTGTTTGCCTTAAGGCCTGAAGAGCTTCAATTAGGGTTTTTGAAGATGCTCCGCGGAACAGGCTTAAGAATTCGGGCTGATGAACATCAGTATATATATATGGATCACTCTCCATATGAAATACTGGGGAACAATGTACTTTCTTTTGAAGATATTATAAAGATCAAACAAGTGGAAGATGTTCTTGAAAAATACTGGAATGACCATCGCATGGATCATACAATTGAATATCTTATCCACCACTTCCCCAGTCCATTTGATTTCTTTCAGGAATTCGGCTCTTATTGGGAAACTCAAGGGTGGGCAAGAATTGGGCACCAATTAGAAGATTTATTTACAAGACTTGTTCAATTTTTACAATTTATCAAATTTAAAGAACTGGAAACAGTCGTTGGATTAATGAAAATCGACTATTTATCGAAAACGAAGTACAAGCCGCGGAAACCTTGGTGGGAGCCTACATTAACGAAACAAGAGCGTTCAAAAATTTATCAAGCCGTACTTCAGAAACAACTACAAATTGGGCAAAAATTTGAAGCGCTACATTTAAATGAACGAGATCTGTATAAGCATACTCTTGTTGAAGAATTACCATTTGATTTAGGTAAATATTTGAAGACAAAGACTATTGTAAAAACAAATACGTTTATGATTGTTCATTTTGATTCAACTCAGGAAAAAGCAAATTTCTATTATGTAAGTGACTAATTCTTTACAAAACACACGGTCCAATCGACCGTGTGTTTTTAACATTTTTTCTTTTTACTTGAAACATCCTTCTTTTCTTTACTGGCAAACGGGATCTCATGATGTTTGGCGGCATTCAAATCGCCAAATTCATTTCCAAATTCAACACGGCTTGCAGCCTCTTCTTTTTTCTTACTCATTTTTTTTCCCCTTTCGCCCTTTCTTAGCATTACGATTAAAACCCTTCATTTCATTTTCACCATGAGCAAATTCAGCAGAAAACTCTGCTTCTTCTATATTTTTCTTTGGTGTTCTACTATGTTTTGCTACAGCATCAAACTCTGCTTTTCTTTTTGCCATTTTGCATCCTCCTCATGAAATCTCCGCTCATTGTTAGGAAACGCTGTCATTAATACGTTCCTTATACAATATTATTTACAAAGATTTTCACAATACACTCCCTTTTATTTCATCGATAATCGAACTGTCCTTTGGAAAAATTAAATTTGTACCTAAAAAAGGAGTGATAACAATGAAGAAGCTAAAAAAAATTACGGTTGATGAAACAATGCCTCATCAAATTGATTCACCCGATTTTAAAGATACAAATATGAAAATGAAGCGACCATTTGTAAATGATTTTGGTGTGGTCATCGGTGATAGTCAATATTCATCTGCCAATTCCCCACTTGAGCAGTGGAGCGATGAAATCGATCCGGCAATCATGTCTGGTGAAGAGTGGGTTCATCCGACAAATGATATTGGTTGGAATACTCGAGAAAACAGAGAGTTAATTGAAAGCAAAAAAAAACCTAATGCTTTTCCATTTATGCATCCTACAAAAGATGTCAATCACGGAAAAGATTAGGTTTTTTACCCAATAATAACTCTTTCTTTTGGATAATGATAGTTTGTTTTTTCTTCCTTCCCACCGATCATAAAAAGGAAAGAAAGAAGTCCAATTCGACCGATAAACATTAAGATCATAATAACAATTTTTCCAAATGAGGATAACTCCGATGTGATTCCCATCGAAAAACCGGTTGTACCAAATGCCGAACATATTTCAAACATAAGCTCCATCAAGGAATGATCTTCTGATATGGATAAAGCAACAAGGGAAGTCGTACATAGGGCAAAAGCAAGCATCGTTACGGCTAATGACTTGCGGATGTCATCTTCATGCAACTCTCTGCGAAAAATTTTAATATGGCGATTTCCCTTAGCAAAATGCCATAAATAAAGAATATTTAAAGCAAAAGTTGTCGTTCTAATGCCTCCTCCAACCGAGCTTGGTGAAGCCCCGATAAACATCAAACCACTCATAACGATTAAGGTTGCTTGTGAGAAATTGCTAACATCAATCGTCGCCAGCCCGCCACTTCTTGTTGAAGCAGATTGAAACAGGGCATAGAAAAATGATTTATGCCATGTTTCATTTGCAAAGGCATGACGCCACTCTAACAGTAAAATCACCACTGTTCCAAATACAAGAAGAGCAAGGAATGTTATTGAAGTCAATTTTGTAAATAGGGAAAATCGAAATGCCTGTTGACTTTCCTTTTTTATTAAAAACTGTTTCACTTCAATTAGAACTGGAAAACCAATCGCACCAAGGGTGATTAAAATAATATTAATCAACTGGACAAAATAATCATTTGCGTATGGTTCAAGCGATTGACCAGTGATATCAAATCCACCATTTGTGGTCGCACTGATCGATGCAAAAAGACCATGAAAAAAAGCATCCTGCCAGTTTGAATAATAATTCAGGAAATATATCCCTAAAATAAGTGTTCCAATTAATTCAATCAAAAGGATGATTTTTAAAATATCTTTAATCAAATTAACAAGCCCGGCTAGACTCGTTTGATTTTGGTCGACCATAATCAAACGGCGTTCTTTTAAGCCAATCTTACGTCCAAGCAAGAGCCAAAAAAAAGTTCCTAACGTCATGACCCCTATACCACCAAATTGGAGGATCGCCATTAATACGAAAATTCCAAACACACTATATGTCTCGGAAATATTAATGACCGTTAAACCTGTTACACTGACAGCGCTCACCGCAGTGAATACGGAATCAATGAAAGGAATTTCTACTCCATTCTTATGCACTGCTGGAATCCGCAGCAAGAAAACTGAGACTGTGATCGCCAACGCATAATAACCGACAATTACTTGTGCTGGTGTTCGTTTTTTAAGAAAGCTTTTAACATTTGTCCACATTTTATGTTCCTCTTTGCCTAATTTAGTCCATTTCACTTTTGAATTCGACTAGTTTCATTATCTCATGATCTATTCCCCTATCATAAAGAAATTTGTTCTATATTTAAAGCTTTTACGAAAATTTTGTTTGGTAAATTCAAGGCAGCTTCCACTCCACACTTGTTAAATATTCTCCCCTCATAAACGAAATCGATTATACTTAATGAAAAGGAGGCGAAAATAATGCTCTATAAAGAACTAGCAGATAAGATCGTTTCAGAGGTGCGAAGATTATTAGACGAGGACATTATTGTCGTCGACACAACCGGAATGATTATCGCAAGCACTGATCCAAAAAGAGTAAATTCATTTCATGAAGGGGCGTTAATTGCCTCGCAAAGAAAGGAAAAACTTATTATTTCAGAGGCCGATCAAGCGATCTTAAAAGGAGTGAAAGCCGGGATTAATTTACCCATTTTTTTTCAAGGCAACGTAGTTGGCGTTATCGGTATTACCGGCACACCTGAAGCCATATCTCCTTTTGGTGAAATCATCCGCAAAATGACCGAGCTTCTTATTAGTGAAAGCTATTATACAGAACAGTTTGATTGGCAATCCCGTTCAATGGAGGCGTTTCTTCTTGATTGGCTATATTTAAAAGAATGGAACGAAAATTTCCTGGATAGAGCTCATCTTCTTGATATCGACATGAACATCAATCGCCAAGTAATGATTGCAGAAGTTACGCAGGATCCTTCATTTCTCCACCGTGATGTCTGGTTATCGATTTTATCTTGGCAGGAAAAGGGGCATTTTGAAATCATTTCAAGATGGGGAAATAATCGCATCATTTACCTGCTTACCCCACAAAAACAAAAGCAAGATTACAGTCGAGAAAAAGCGAAGCGTTTTCATCAATTTTTAGTAGATTGTTTGCACACAGATGTTTCTGTCGGGGTCGGATTAGCCGTTTCACCACTGCATATTCAAAATTCCTATCAACAAGCAATTAGAGCTTTAAATGCGTGTAAAACAAAGCGTGAAGTTGTTTTTGATGAAGATCTCGCTTTAGATATGATTCTCGATGAAATCAGTCAGCAAACGAGAGATGATTTCGTTAAGAGAACGATAAAAGCGCTACTGACTGAAGAGGAGCTAATACTTACTTTAAAAAAACTAATTGAGCACCATTTCTCCTTAAAAAATACGGCTGAGGCTTTACATATTCACATTAATACACTCCATTACCGCCTTAAAAAAATCACGGATCTAACGAAATTGAATCCTCGCAATATCGATGATCTATTTGTCCTTTATTTAGCACTTCAATTTTTAGAAAACCAATCATGACAATGCTAAAAACTGGGCAAAACGATCATATAGATATATAGACAAAAATAAGGATATAATATCAATATTTTTTATATAAATATACATAGAAGATTTCCCCTTTATTTTTTATACTTATAGTGAGTAAGTAATATTACGACTATACTGTAAGCGTTTTAAAGGCAAATAAAATGACGGGGGAAATGCATTTATGATTAACGAACAAATAAAGGAAAGGATCATCTCTATTGTAGGTACCGAAAACTTTGATGATAGCAAAGTAGGAAGACTGACTTATTCTTATGATGCAACACCAAATTTTCAGGCCCTCCCCGATGGGGTAGTAAGTCCTAGAAATACTGAGGAAGTTGCTGAGCTTGTGAAAGTTTGTAATGAACATCATATTCCTGTTGTACCACGAGGTGCAGGTTCAAATTTATGCGGCGGTACATGTCCTACTGAAGGTGGATTGGTGTTTCTTTTTAAACACATGAACGAAATTTTAGAAATCGATGAAGAAAATTTAACTGCAACAGTTCAGCCCGGTGTTATCACCCTTGATTTAATCAATGCAGTGGAAGCAAAAGGCCTGTTCTTCCCTCCTGATCCTGGTTCGATGAAAACATCAACAATTGGAGGCAATATAAATGAAAACTCAGGCGGACTACGCGGATTAAAATATGGAGTCACTCGCGATTATGTCATTGCACTTGAAATTGTACTTGCTAACGGGAGCATTATCAGAACTGGTGGAAAACTTGCCAAAGATGTAGCGGGATACGATTTCACCAGATTGTATGTTGGTTCAGAAGGCACTCTGGGAATCGTTACGGAAGCAACTTTAAAGCTTGTCCCGATTCCAGAGACAAAAAAAACAATGCTTGCCTTATATGAAGACCTTGAAGCAGCAGCTACAACCGTTTCGAAAATCATAGCGAATAAAATCATTCCAGCCACTCTTGAATTTTTAGATCAAGCGACACTGAAAGTCGTAGAGGATTATGCAAAAATTGGACTTCCTACGGACGCAAAAGCCGTCTTATTAATCGAACAGGACGGAGCTCCTGAGGTTGTCGAAAGAGACATTAAAAAGATTGCTGATCTTTGTACTGAAGAGAATGCCGTATCGGTGCAAATCGCGAAAACAAAAGCTGAAGCAGAAGCGTTAACAACCGCTCGCAGAGCTGCTCTTTCTGCATTAGCCCGCTTAAAGCCAACGACTATTCTCGAGGATGCGACTGTTCCTCGTTCACAAGTTGCGAACATGGTTAAGGCGATTAATGAAATTGCCGAGAAATATCAATTGAATATTTGTACGTTCGGACACGCAGGAGATGGGAATCTCCACCCTACTGTTCCAACTGATGCTCGTAACAAGGAAGAAATGGAAAGAGTGGAAAAGGCATTTGAAGAAATATTCGAAAAAGCAATCGAACTTGGAGGAACCATTACAGGAGAGCACGGCGTCGGCATTATGAAAGCTCCTTATTTAGAATTAAAACTTGGTCAAGAAGGTATTGCAGCAATGAAGGCGATAAAAACAGCTCTTGATCCAAACAATATTATGAATCCTGGAAAAATATTTGCCAAGGATAGCAGAAAACGTGTGGTGATTGGACAATGACAACTTTGCAAGAACAACAAGTAATCCAAGATCGCTTTAAGGAGCGCATGGATGAAGATGAATTATTAAATTGTATGCGCTGTGGTTTCTGTTTACCTAGTTGCCCCACCTATATTACTTCAGGCTTTAAAGAATCCCATTCACCAAGGGGAAGAATTGCCTTAATGAAAGCGGTTGTTGATGGTTTAATTGAACCAGATGAGGATTTTGAGACCTCTCTAAATCAATGTCTTGGCTGCCGAGCTTGTGAACCAGTTTGTCCATCTGGAGTAAACTACGGTCATTTGCTGGAGGAAGCCCGCGATATTATCAATCAAAATAAAAAGCACTCCTTACCTGTAAGAACAGTCAGAAAAGCGGTTTTTGAAGGACTATTTCCACATCAAAATCGCATGAGAAATTTTACCGGTTTGCTAGGATTTTATCAGCGTTCAGGACTACAAAAGGTTGCTAGAGCCACTGGAATTATGAAGCTTTTTCCTGAAAGCCTAGCAACCATGGAACGTGTCCTACCGAAAGTGCCTACGATGAAAGAAATGAAAAACCGTCCACGTTTTTTACCTGCCGAGGCACCTGAGACGAAAAAAGTTGCCTTTTTTACGGGCTGTTTAATGGACACGATGTTTCTTGAAACCAATAATGCAACAATGAAGCTATTGCAGCTAGCTGGCTGTGAAATCATCATCCCGGAGAGTCAAAATTGCTGCGGTGCTTTGCATGGACACAGTGGTGAAAAGAATGGTTCGAAGGAACTTGCCAAAAAGAACATTCAAGCATTTGAAGATTTGGATGTTGATTATATTATTACAAACGCAGGTGGCTGTGGAGCATTTTTAGTTGATTATGATCATCTTTTAAAAGACGATCCAGCATGGAAAGAGCGCGCATTAGCTTTTAAAAATAAAATCAAAGATATTACGGAAATTCTTTTTGAAGTACGCTTCCATGAGAAAGTTAAATTAGAGCTCCCTTTTCAAATTGTGACCTATCAGGATTCCTGTCACTTACGCAATGTAATGAAAACAGCAGCAGCACCGAGAGCACTTTTACAAGCGATCGAGGGCATTGAGTTTAAAGAGATGAAGGATGCTGATCGTTGCTGCGGTTCCGCCGGAATTTATAATATTGTTGAATCCGAAATGTCGATGCAAATTCTTGATTACAAAATGGAGCAGACAAAGGCAACACATGCGTCCACCGTCGTAACGGCAAATCCAGGTTGTCTGCTACAAATGAAGCTTGGTATTGAAAGGGAAGGCTTAAATGAGAAAATGCGTGCTGTCCATATTGTTGATTTATTAATGGAGGCTGTAAAATAATCACAGATATTATCCAAAAGGAACTGAAAATCTTCAGTTCCTTTTTTGTCTCGTTTAGGATTTTTGACAAATTTACCACTCATGGATTTGATTCCATTTCGAATACTATTTTTACAAGGAGTTTTTATCCCTTGTTTTAAAAAATAAAGGAGTTGAGAAAAATGGCAAGAAGCAGCAACAAATTATTAGTTCCTGGAATTGAACAATATTTGGACCAGGTTAAGTATGAAATCGCGCAAGAATTTGGCGTTAATCTTGGCTCTGACACCGTATCAAGAGCCAACGGATCTGTTGGAGGAGAAATTACAAAAAGACTTGTAAAGCAAGCGCAGTCTCAACTTTCTGGTCAACAAAAGTAAGTACTTATAAAATGGAAATAAGTCCGACAAATTTTGTCGGACTCATTTTTAATTCAACGGTAGTGCCTATCATTGATAAATTGTTTTTGGTTATTGTTTTTCTGATTATTATGCTTTTTATTCTTATTTTGGTGGTTATTTTGATTATTGTTCTTTTTATTCTTATTTTGATTATTATGCTTTTTATTATTTTTGTGCTGGCTTTTGCTGTTCTTCATCTGTTGATGCTGTTGATTATTTTTATGCAACTTGCTCTTTTCACTCTTGCCATTTTCTTTGTACTGTCTTTTATGAGCAGAATTACCTTTTTCCTTTTGTTTTTCCTTAACTTGCTTATATCCATTCTCATTTTGTTTTTTTGTTTCTTTATTTATCACTTTTTGCTCTTTAGTTTTTTTAATTTCCTCTCCATTTCTAGTCGGAGTTTTTGAGTTTGATCGATTTCCTTTTAGCTCTTTTTTAAATTCTTTTTTCGGTTTTTTTCTTTGATTCATCTCTTTAGTCGTCGTTTTTTTCTGTTCTGAAATTAATTTCCCCGGCGTAACTCCATTTTCAATCGCCTGATCCCGTTCTTTAACAGTAGCCTCATAAGAAGTGACTTTTGCATGTTCTTCTGAAATTGTTTTTTCTAAATCACTAATGGTCTTTTCAATTTCTTGATCAGCCTCTTGTTTAGATTCAGCAATATGAACTGTACTAATGACAATCTCCTGCTCTTTTTTTAAATAGCCCTTGCTTTTAATTGTATTTAAAATACTGTCTGCCACCTCATGAATGCCTTTAAGCTTCCAGTCTCCCAATTCTTCGATGATCTTCTTGCCCTCTTCATTATAAGGAATCAGTTCAATTACCTTTAAATTTTTATTAAAGCCAAGCTCTATGCTCGGATTCACATCAATGCTCATATATGCATATACTTGATTTTGATTTAACGGAAAAAAGGCAAAGAGCAAAAATAAACAAGCGATTGCCAATGCTACAACGGATTTTCTTTTTAACCTTTGCCAAAAAGCAAAAGGTGAGCTTTTTTCTTCCTCAAGAACAGGGATCGGGATTTCGTCACCTATGTCATGATGCACTCCATCGCTTGAAACTTTTAAAAATTCACCATCAGGGGTTAGCAATGTTAAAAAACGTCCATCTTTATCCATAATAATACCCGTTTTCACGTTTCCAACACCCCTTTTATATAATCTCTTAAATATAAGTAATCCCCGAGCAATATTAAGGAAATCGCTATAATGTATTTACGGTTTCTTTCAATTGTTTTTCTGCTTACCTTAACGGTTTCTTCAAGTTGCTTAATCGGCAGTTTCTTTTTTTCAAGCAAATATTGTTTAAGTTCTGCTTGTTCTACTAGCGTTTGCGCCACTTTCATGGCATTTTTTCTAGCATCAGCATGCTTTGGCGAATTTTTTACAAGTTCATCAAAAGAGAGATCGTATTGTTGTAAGATGCCGGCAAACTGAATAATTTCACTTTTTCGATATTCTGCTTCCATTTTTCTATGAAATTCATCAATAGATAGTTGAGCCTCTATCGATGAATGCTGACTGTCTTCTTCGAATTCATCATTTATTTCAAGACTTATATTTTTATATTTTGCCTGCGAACGAATATAATCAATCACTTTTCGCTTAATTAATATATCAGCAAAGCTCAAAAGAGATCTTCCTTTGGAAGGGTCATATTTTTGGATAGCTTCATTAAATGCTATTAATCCAATACTAAATTCATCATCCGTTTCTGTAATATACCGCTTACAAATAGATGATACTGATTTTGCAACAAAGGGTTTATATGTTTCGATCAATTCATTTTCTAAACTATGATCACCCTGCTGAATGGATTGTACAATTTCTTCTAGTGATTGCTTTTTCTTTTTTGCCATGAATATTAAGCCAAACAACAGTCTCACCCCTCTTTGATCACATATAATATATTACGCTATGACGATCTATTTTTTAAGGGTAAGAATTTGGAAATTTATTCTGTGATTTTTGGGTAAGAGATTTATCATTGTTGGCTTTTTATCAAAAATTAATACTATTAATTATCGTTTTTCCCCCTCTAAAATTTGAGTGGCCACTGTTAATATAAAGATACGGAGAGTCTATTCATATTTATGGGGGTTAATTTTCTGCAGGTATTGTATATGTCGGTGTTGCCATTTTGTTCATGTCTTTTCAGCATCACTTAAAAGGCGTGGGAAGCCTTGGTTTAACCCCCAGTGAACTACATATTTTAGAAAAATATCACTTAGCAAAAAAAGCCTTTCTGTAAAAAAGAAGACCCTTTCTGATCTTTTTTAATCGTCGCCAGGAGGGAGCAAGAACTCCCCTTTGCACTTTCATTCTAGCCCTAAAGACAGTGACTGATTGCTCCTTCTCGAGTATTGGAATAGATATTAACTCCTCTTTGAATAATGAAAAGATCTGAGCCCAGTATTCTGGACTCAGATCTAAGAATTTGCTTAAATTAGGTTTGATCTTTTAGAGACAGTTCAAATTTTCTAAGGATGGTATAGCACTTTCAATCGCCTTGAATTCATAATATCAGCTCTATTAACGCCCTTCCTTTTGGTCATTTTTTTCATCCTTTTGTTCATCTTTGCCACTCTCATGAACGAGCTTTAACAGTTCTTCCAGCATTGAGGCCATATCCGCTTTACTGTATTTTCCCGAATCTGTACTCGGATACTGTTCTTCCCCTTCTGTCATCTCTTCTTCCATTTCAACTCTTTTTTCTAACAAATAGGCCGGAATTAAGTGACCTTCAGGTGTAGCATACATTTTATTTAATCTTCTTGTTTCCTTATCGAAAAAGCTATAAACAATCGGGATAATAAATAGGGTCAGCAAAGTACTGCTAATAAGCCCACCGATAACAACAATTCCCATCGGCTGCATAATTTCTGCACCTTCTCCAATCCCAATCGCCAATGGAATTAACCCTAAAATCGTTGTTACCGCCGTCATCAGTATCGGCCTCACCCGATCTTTTACAGCGACGATGATAGCCTCATAGGTTTTTAGCCCTTTTTCCTTCTTCTGATTAATATAATCTACAATCACGATAGCATTATTAACAACAATTCCAGCAAGCACAATAATGCCGATCATCGCTGTTAGTCCAATCGGAGTTTCTGTTAATATCAAAGCGATGGCAACACCAATAACCATTAATGGTACAGTAAATAATATAACTAATGGATATTTTAATGACTCAAACTGAGCCGCCATGACAATGTAAATTAATACAATCGCTAAAGCAAGTGCCATAAATAAATCATCCATTGTTGATTCTAATAAATCTCTGTCACCGCTGTATACAATTTCTGTTTCTCCATCTAAATCAAGATCAGCAATTTTCTGATCAACCTCTTTGGACATATCTCCTAGATTCGTCGTATTTTTATATTTTACCGTAAACTGGACAGCATTTTGTTGGTTGATTCTTTGAATATGAACCGGTCCTTTTCCTCTTTCAATTGTGACAACCTGATCCAGTGTAATATATTGACCATCTGGCTTTTTGATTAAAAGACCTTCTAGTTGCTCTAAATCCTGAGTGATTTCTGAATCATATTCAACAAAGACACCATAAATATCCCCTGTCTCATCAACCATTTGCGTAGCTTGGCTGCCCCGTGTCACATCATTGACAATCATGGCAATTTGAGCGGGGAGCAAGCCTTCATCAAAAGCTTTTTCCCGGTCAACTGTCAGCTTTATTTCTTCAAGTTCCTCCATTCTGTCTGTTGTTAGCTCGGTTACATCATCTAATCCTGCAAGAGCATCATAAATACGTTCAACCGACTCATTCAAGCGCCCTTCATCTAAATCTCTTACACTGAAAGTCAGCGTATTTGGACTAGAGCCAGTGGAAGATTGAAGCTTAAAGGAAATTTCCGCTGTATCATTGAGCGAATGTGCCGTTCTTTCTACATCTCTTTTGATCTCATCAACAAAATCAAAAGTCGAAATCTCACGCTCTTCTAAATCCTTCATTTTTACATAAAGTTCTGCCATATTAGCATTTTTAGTTCCTCTGAAAGCTCCTTCTTGTGTAGTTCCAATTAAACTGACGTAGGTCTCAACCTCATCGTGAGCAACGAATTTTTCTTCAATTGCACCGATCACTTTTTCTGTTTCAGTTAGTGCTGCTCCATTTTCTAATTCCACTCGAACCGTGAAATACCCTTCGTCTGTACTCGGAATAAACTGTGTTCCCACCGTTGTTAAGCCGTAGCCGCCAACACCTAAAATGAGTAGGCTGACAAGCAGAACGACAGCACGATGACGCAATGCCCATTTTATCGACTTTTCCAACCATTTCATTGAAGATGAATGCTGCCTTTTTTCTTCTACATTATATTTTGGCTCTTTTAGCCATCTGCTTGCCAGCATTGGAACAACCGTTAACGCAACAACTAATGACGCGAACAAACTAAATGATATCGTCAAAGCAAATTCTGTAAACAATTCACCGATAATCCCAGTGATAAATATAACTGGTAAAAATACTGATATCGTCGTTAAAGTAGAAGCGATAATCGCCGGACCGACTTCCTTTGCCCCATCTCTTGCTGCCTCTTTCGGCTCCTTGCCCATCGATAAATGGCGGTATATATTTTCTATTACAACAATTGCGTTATCCACAAGCATTCCGATTCCTAATGCAAGACCACCTAAAGTCATAATATTTAAGGTGAAATGAGAAAAATACATAAGTACAAATGTGACAATCACAGAGTAAGGAATCGCCACTCCAATAATTAACGGGCTTTTCACACTTCGCAAAAAGAAAAACAGCACAATCATGGCTAATATGCCGCCCATGATCAATGTCATCGTTATATTATTAATCGCCAGTTGAATATAATCACCTTGGTCAAAGAGAACATCTGATTCAATACCTTCAAACCTTTCCCTTTCAAGGAGTTTACCTAACTCTTCTGTAAAACTTTTCGAAACAGCCGCCGTATTGGCGTCCGATTGCTGCATGACACTTAACAAAACAGAAGGCTTCTCATTCGTTCTTGTTATTGTTCGATCATCTGCATTGACAATTTCAACGCTGCTTACTTGAGATAGAGCAACCTTTTCACCATTTTGTCGATTCACCGTCACGGTAAGATTCTTTAACGTGTCAACTGAATCTAAAGAGCTGATAATTCTAGTTGTTAGTTCTTTCCCTTCGGTTAAAAGCGTGTCTCCTGGCATTGAGATGTCATTAGAGCGGATTACATCGACGATATCCGCCTGACTTAGGCCATGCTCCTTCAATTTTTCCTGATCGAGCTCCACCCTTACCTCTTTAACAGTCGTACCAGAAAGGTTTACACTCGCTACTCCTTCAACTTTTGAAAGTTCCAGTTGAAGCTGGTCAGCCAATTCTCGCAAGCTCTCTTGATCTGTATCAGAGCTAAGTGAAAGCTGTATAACTGGAAGCTGTGACGGATCAAACTTCATAAACCGAGGTTTTCCAACATCTTCTGGAAGAACAGCACGATCCAATCTTTCGATAACGTCACTTTGAACGTCATCAATATTAGAAGTCCACGAAAATTCCAGCAAAATTAAATTATTCCCTTCCTGAGACGTAGACATCATCGTCTTTATTCCAGGAAGTGTTGCTAATGTTCGCTCAAGGGGTCTCGTTACCTTCTCCATGACCTCTTCTGGGCTTGCCCCTTCATAGGAAGTCACAACAACACCAATTGGAGGATTAATATCAGGAATCAGCTTTAATGGAATATTCGATAATGATACTGCTCCAAGAATAATGACTAGAAGCATTGTTACAAGTGTAAAAACTGGACGTTTAATCGAAAAATTACTAATTTTCAATGACAAAGCCCCTCTCGTAATCAAAACTAAATATGGTAAGAAAAAGCTAATAATAAGGACGAAAGCTACATCTTACTATATAGAAGTCATTTTTTGGATGCAAGTGAAGAGAAATCTTTGAATTCCATAACGCTGTGACAGCAATTGCCCTTCATAATGCGAGGATGAATCAAATCGTTTTCCTTCGCGTTCTTCGCTATCCAAATGCTAAATGTTCTTGTACTAAAGAAAACTTGCAGTTTAATCACCTTCACTTGGCTTATTCAGAGGCTGTAAAAATTCAAGTTTGTAATGGGATCTGAAGTTTGTAAACGTTGGCACTTTGTGAGGGACTGGTTACACTCTTTTAATGTATAATCCACAGTTCATTTCTAAACCATAAAAAAACAGCCGATTATGTGTCGTTAGCTCCACTCGAACACAAATCAGCTGTTTTCTAATCATTCCCTTACAATCGTTAATCCTGTAAATCCGTAGAATAGTGTTATCACAGGACATAGCAAGCAAAAGAATGCAAAAGGCAAGTATTCTATTGTAGGCACCTCGAGCACAGTTGTTAAAAAGATTCCACAAACCCCCCATGGAACGAGTGGATTAATAACCGTCCCTGCATCCTCCAGCACTCTTGATAAATTTTTCAAGTGTAATCCAGCTTCCCTAAATGGCTTTATAAATGCATTTCCAGTTAAAAGAATCGATAAATATTGCTCACCAACCAAGAAGTTTATTCCGACAGCAGTTGTCACGGTTGTCGCATAAAGAGTCGGTAATTTGTAAAGCAGCTTGGACATGCCATTTAATAAAGCCGGGATAACACCTAGCTTAAACAAGAGGCCACCCAGTGCTAATGCGAGAAGCACTAGCGAAATCGAAAATAACATGCTTTCAATCCCGCCTCTACTTAATAATCGATCAATTTCTTCAACTCCACTGTCAATCGTATAACCTGAAAACAACAATTCCAGCATTCCTTTAAAATTCAAATCTTTCTGTATTAAGAAAGCGAGAAGCAAAGAAGAAACAATTCCAGATAATAAGGTAATCATTGCTGACGTCCGCTTGATCGCTAAAAAAGCGAGAATGAAAAATGGCAGGAGTGAATAAATGTGAACGAGATTAAGGTGCTGCAACGTTTCTTTTAGACTGATTATTTCCTCAAAACTAACCGGCATTTCCTTTGGCGATAGAATTGTAAATAGAACCAATGAAATGACAAAAGCGGGAATGGTTGTCCACAGCATATTTTTAATATGTTCAAATAAGTCTACCTTTACAACCACTGATGCAAGATTAGTAGTATCAGACAACGGAGACATTTTATCACCGAAAAATGCACCAGATATTACAGCGCCTGCAGTAATCGGTAATGATAGCTCCAACGCACTGCTTACACCAATAAATGCCACTCCAAGTGTTGCAGCTGTAGTTAAGGAGCTTCCGATACTTATTCCAATAACCGCTGTCACGATAAAGACTAAACTATAGAAAAAATGTCCACTTACTAATTCTAAAGCTAAAAAGATGAAAGTTGGGATCGTCCCACTCACCATCCAGCTACTGATAAGCATACCAATAAAGAAAAAGAGCATAACTGCGCCTAAACCTGATTTTGCCCCTTCTATCATACCATTTTCTAATTCTTTCAGCGGTACCTTTTTCACAATCCCAAAGAACAGCAAAAGAAATATTGCGAGAACAATGGGGATGTGGGGATCTGCATTGTAGCGAATGATCGAAACGCTTATTCCAACTAAAACTATAGCGATAATAATAAACGCTTCTAGCGTTTTTAATTGTATAATCGGCTTTCCCTGATTCATTTTTTATCCTCCAAATTCATTCACTGGAAAGTTCATTTTCGCACTTAAACGCTTTTTAGCACTAAAGTATATATTGCTATTTTAATATATGTTTTTTCATTATCCTTGTCAATGATCATTAAATTATTTTTTTACATCATCGTTCAGTGCGATAAGCAAATTGAACTTGGTTTTCTGTTTCATTAAACAATTTTACGCAGGGTTGTTGCTCTATGTGGACAAAGGTACTGCTTTTCTTCCTTGTTCCAGCTTGAATCGAAGCTTTATTCGGACTAAACTAACTTTGCGCTTCTTCCTACCGGTTCAATCAAGGCTCTATTCGGATTTTACTCTCTCTTCATTTCCTCCTTCCGGTCCTATCATCCCGTTTTCAAATTTAAGACTCTACCCAGATCCCAAAAAAAACGACTCTATAGAAGAGTCGTTTTAGACTGTCGACAAAATCCATCGAAAGGGCTCCCTATCGATGGATTTTGTCATTTTTGGATTGGAATTGCGCTAAAAACGTTGATTTCCTCTCCAGACGCTTGCTTTCCGGGGGGCGTGCGCCGAGCCTCCTCCTCGCGGATGCTCGTGCGGGGTCTCGGCTGTCACGCTATTCCCCCAGGAGTCAAGCGCCTTCCGCTCCAATCAACGAGTTTGGCACTCACTCAAGCAGGTTGCCAAGTCCAAGTGGCCATTTTCTTTAAGTTCATGGCAGCAAACGTAAGCATCGCCTGCATAGATTTGTTTTTAAGACCTCGTCAGGTTGTCCATCGCACACCATGCTTTTCCTTCGCATCCGCAAAGGCACGTTCAATCGTCTCCTTGCGTTTCGCGTATATCTGTTTGATTTCATCGTTGTGACGTAGATGTTCTGCCTCTTCTATGTAAGCTTCCCAAATATGACGCAGTATAAGTTTTTGATGGTTTTTACTTTCCGTACACTGGGATAGAAACGGACATTCTGCACAAATGGATGAATTTGATTTATATTGCCGATATCCTTCTTTGTCGTCGTGTACTTGAAGACCTGCACTTGCAGGCAGAGATAACAATCATCATACTCATCATACACATAATCATGCTTTCGGAAGAAACCATCTTTTGTTTTTGGACGAGTGTAAGAAAGGACAGGGAACATTTGATTCTCTAATAGAAAGTTCGCAATCGCTGGGGTTTTATAAGCTGCATCAGCAGCTACTGCAAGTGATAATTGTGCTCTATCATTTGATTGATTTCTCCTCATCATTGTAAGTCACCTTAAAAATTTCTTTATTCTATATTCAAAAAGATAAAGTGGATTGGAGCGGAGGGTGGCGACTCCTGCGGGAAAAGCGGGAAAGTCGAACCTTGGACTGAGCGTAGCGAGGGAAGCGGCTCGGCCCCGCCCACGGAAAGCGCCACCCGGAGTGGAAATTAACCTACGTTATTTAATTAATTCTATTTTAAAAGAAAAAAGAGTGTAGACAAACTCGAAAATCTTCGAGTTTATCTACACTCTGAAACGACTCTATAGAAGAGTCGTTTTAGAAGTTCTGCAAAATGAGCCGGGAACACTTAGCTCGAGGTCATTTTGTCACGTTAAAAAATGCAAAAATGGTGACAGAAACTAAGCTACCTCGCCCTTTTCTCCTTGTTGATGAGTTGAACAGGGTTAAGAAGCACTCTTTCCCATCTATAAAACATATTTTTGCTTGAAGCATAGGCGGTGTTATTGATAATCATCCATTGGATTATATAATTTAATCTCAGGATTTTTATCTTGGAACCACCTTAAAGCAAAGTCATTTTCGAATAGGAAAGCTTTTTTTCCATAGCGATCATTGACTAGAATACTTCTGGCAGCGGATAAACTTTCATTGACCTCGTCATTTTCGACCCAACGGGTAATTTTTGACCCTAATCGCTCCATAATCACTTCAACATTATATTCATTTTTCATACGGTGCTCAAATACCTCAAATTGAAGCTGTCCAACTGCCCCTAATAAGTACTCTTCCGTTCGGACATTTCGGAACAACTGAATTGCACCTTCCTGCACAAGCTGTTCAATTCCTTTATGAAAGTGCTTCTGTTTCATAACGTTTTTTGCAGTCACTCTTACAAATAGTTCTGGTGTAAACTGCGGTAATTTTTCATACTGAAATTGATTTTTTCCAACTGTTAACGTATCGCCAATTTGATAAGTACCCGAATCGTATAGCCCAATAATATCACCGCTAACTGCTTCATCAACTGTGCTTCTGTCATCAGCCATAAATTGCGTAGATTGAGCAAGCTTCGTTTGTTTTCCTAATCTTGGGATATTAACCGTCATCCCTCGTTCAAATTTTCCTGAACAAATTCTCAGGAACGCGATTCTATCCCTATGTGCAGGATTCATATTGGCTTGTATCTTAAAAATAAATCCGGAAAATTCCTCCGTTAATGGATCAATTTTACCTTCTGTTGATTTTCTTGCCTGAGGCGACGGTGCAAATTGTAGATAAGTTTCTAAAAAAGTTTGCACCCCGAAATTTGTAAGAGCACTTCCGAAAAACACAGGAGTCAGTTCCCCTGTCTCTATCCTTTCTCGGGAAAACTCATTCCCAGCTTCATTCAAAAGCATTATTTCTTCAAGAGTTTGATCATATAATCCTGAATCCTTGAGCGGATGAGGTCCGTCAATTTCGCCCTTATCATTCAGTGCAACATATTTATTCTCCTCGTCGACGCGAAATTGTTCAATTCGGTTGTAAAAGCGATCATAAATTCCAAGAAATTCTTTCCCCATACCGATTGGCCAATTCATCGGGTATGACTCAATCCCCATCACTTCCTCAAGCTCAGCAAGAAGTTCAAGCGGTGCTCTTCCTTCACGATCAAGCTTATTAATAAAAGTGAAAATAGGGATTCCGCGCATGCGACAAACCTTAAAAAGCTTCAGCGTCTGTTCCTCAATTCCTTTGGCCGAATCGATAATCATAACCGCACTGTCAACAGCCGTTAATGTACGATACGTGTCTTCGCTAAAGTCTTGGTGTCCTGGTGTATCAAGTATGTTGACGCGACGATTTTGATACTCAAACTGCATCACACTGGAAGTAACAGAGATTCCCCGCTGCTTTTCGATCTCCATCCAATCGCTTGTTGCAAACTTCCCTGTTTTCTTTCCTTTTACGGTACCAGCATCACGAATTGCACCGCCAAATAACAAAAGCTTTTCAGTTAACGTCGTTTTCCCTGCATCCGGGTGAGAGATGATCGCAAAGGTCCGACGGGATAAAACATCTTCTTTAAAATCTTTAGCCATAAGTAATTGTGTCCTTTCCATCAAACAGCATGTAATATTTTTGCGCTATCGTGTATGAATCTGATATTTGGCTCCCTTTCGCTCAAATTCAATGAAAGCTCACTATCCCAACATTTAGCTATTGTACGAAATTAGCCAAAAACGAGTTATTACCCGTATTGTTTAACATAGCCAATATTTTAAAACAAACATTCATTTTATCGTATTCATCTGCAACGATATATTATATCAAATAGTTGCTTTTTTACATAGTCCTAATCCAATATAATAAGTACAAATCATAATCAAGCAGGTGAGCAAATGGATTCGGTTACACACACATTATTTGGACTAGCATTATACGGAACAATTGATAAATCAACATTTGATTCTAAAACAAAGAAGGCTTATTTTACAACTGCTGTTGGAGCAAGTTTGATTCCTGACATTGATGTCATTTCGCAACTTTGGGATACAGACGGCCTATATCAAATGTGGCATAGGGGCATTACCCATTCCATTTTCTTAACGCCCATTTGGGCACTTTTATTTTACCTTTTAGCCATTTTACTATTTAAGGTGAAAGATAAACGACTTTTTTTCCTTGGTTTATTAGCTGTATTTATCCATAATACAAGCGATCTTTTTAATGCATGGGGAACGGGATACTTAGAACCTTTTTCCTCAATCCGAATCACCTTCGGAACCATTCCAATTGTCGATCTCATTTTCTGGATCATTTTAGCAGTCGCATTTTTACTATCACGAAAGAACAAGAAGCTTTCCCCATTTTACTTTCGAGCTGCTTGGGGGTTTATCATACTCCATCTTGTTATTCAGACAGCACAAGGGGCCCTTATTTATAAAAATTATCAAGCGGACTATGAGCAAATTGCCTTATCAGCTGATTTTGTTCCTTGGAATTTTACTGTCATTACGAAAACAGGAGACGAGGTTATGCTTTTCCACGATAATCTTTTTAAAGAAAAGGAACTTCTCTATACATTAAAATCTTCTGAGGACGCAGATTTAGAAGAACTTTTTGTTGAAAAACCAGAAGCAAAAACACTCGTTGAATGGTCTCCATTCGTTGTCATTGTAGAAGACGAGGAACGGATCGGCGTTTATGATCCGCGTTTTTATCGAAATGGCCAGTCCTTTTTGTTTGAGTACTTGGAAATGAGATAATACTGGAAGAAGATAATCCAACACATCATTGTGGTCTCAAATAAGGAGCTACCAAATGTTATTCTCAAAATTTTCTGGTGGACGAATCTTAAAAACAGGGATTTCTGTCTTTTTGACAGCTTTGATCTGCTTAGCACTGGAATGGCCAGCGATATTTGCTGTTATAACGGCCATTGTAACTATAGAACCAACTGCATCTGATTCAATCAAAAAAGGAATTGTTCGCTTTCCTGCATCGGTAATTGGAGCTGCCTATTCCATGTTTTTCACCGCATGGTTCGGGAATTCCGCCATCACCTACTCCCTTTCTGCCATGCTGACAATTTTCACCTGCCATAAACTAAAGCTTGACGCAGGAATACTTGTTGCAACATTGACCGCTGTCAATATGATCCCTTTTACTGACGCTCAATTTTTTGATAACTTTCTTGTTAGATTAGGAACGACATCGATCGGACTAGCGATTTCAACCGTTGTTAATTTATTGATTTTACCGCCGCACTATGGAAAATTTATCGTTGATTCTACCGCCGAATTGTTGGCTAACAGTGCTATACTGCTCAAAATGGTTTTTATTGATGTTTCAAAAGGAAAAAAGAAAAAAGGCACGCTCGATCTCTTTCATCGCGTTCTAAAGGATCTGGAAAAAGCGGAACAATTTTGTCATTTCCAACGGCAGGAATGGAAGTATCATAAACACAGCGAAAGGGAAATGCAAAAGGTTCATTATGAACATAAAAAAATACTCGTAATAAGACAAATCCTCTTTCATCTTGGCAATATCATTCATGCTCCAATAAATAACAGCAATAATAACCTTAAGAACGGAAAAGAGATAATAGCTGTTGTTAATTCCCTTGCTTTAATGTTAGCTGACAGGGGCAATGACAAATCGCCGGATCATGATGCATTGATCGCCAATCTTTTGCAATATTTTTGGGATTTAAAAAACGAAAAAATAATGTCCTGCCATTTCACGGCTGAAACAACGGTTTTATATGAGGTTCTTGTTTTAAACGATCTAGTGGAAAAACTTCACGAAATCGAATTAACGAAAAAGTAAAAACAAAAAGAGCTTCCTACTCATAAAACTCATCTTTTAATGTAACATTTGAGGATACGAATAATTAACGCACCCTTTAAAAAGTTCTGATTGACCGATTTTACTAGCCAGCATTGCTCCGAATTCAGTTTTTCTTTACTGGCTTGTAGAATTATTAACGCTCATCCACCTCTCAAAAAACGTTTTGCCAAAAAGCTGTATTAACACTTCCTTGCAAAGGGTTGCTGCAATTAGAGTAAACTTAAAAAGACTCGATCGATAAAATCCCTTCCCCTATCCGGCTTTCTATTTGGGATGATGATATCCCCATTAGTCTATCAAAGCAATAATTGCAGACAATGACGGAAGAAAAAAAGAAGGCGGAATTTCCTCCACCTTCTTTTTTCCCTCTTACCACTTAAAGCACGCTGCTCCAACAATAATCAATAGGATGAATAAAACTACAATTAAAGCGAAGCCACCACCATAGCCGGCACCTAAACCGCCGTAACCGTAGCCACCGTAACCACATCCGTATGGCATTCAATCTCCTCCTTTAATGTTCGTTTATTCATTAATAAAATCCGCCGTAACCCCAAGAAGCACCGATGATAATCAATAAAATAAACAGTACTACTAATAGGGCAAAACCGCCGCCATACCCGTATTCAGCTGACATATTTTAGACCTCCTTATTGTGAGTCAATATATCCTATTCACTTCGATAAAATATGGGAATAGACAAACGCACATTTTTTAGGTAAATACATCACAAAAATAGGGCATTTTTCTCGAAATATTAGTGACCAACTGCCTTAAACCAGAACCAAAGTGCAGAGTGAGCTACTGCAGCACAATTAAAATACCGACATATCGCAATTTTTTCCCATAAAAAACACAGACTGCAACTCAGTCTGTGTCCTTTTTTTTCCTAGGAATATAATCAAAAATCTCTTTAGATTCAAAGCTGTTAACTAAACGCTGAAGCCAATCATAATATTCTAATGCGTAGTCTAGTTTAGCTAACATCTTTTCTGCCTCTAATCGAACCTCGTCATCGAGGTTGTCGCAATTTAAAAGTTCAAATAATTCTTTTTTCGACTTTTCAATCGCATTTATGTTGGCCGAGACGCCTGCACGCCACTTTATTGTAAAAAGGTCACTAAAGGTTTGATACCAATCCATTTCGGCGCGATATAAATCCTTTCGTTCTCCTCGCTTCCAAACCTTTTCCACCATCTTTAATTCCATTAATCCCCTTACAGATGTACTCATGCTTGTTTTACTCATTCCAAGCTCATCTTTCATCGCATCCAACGTCATGGGTTCTTCCTGAAAGTAAAGGGAACCATAAAGTCTGCCGACAGATTCGGTTACTCCGTACAAATTAATATTTTGAGCGATCGCATCGATTACTCTCTCTCGTGCTCTTTCAAGTTGTTCATTACCACTCAATTTTCTTCACATCCATTTATTGCGTTACTGATAGACTATCATGTTTAAATTAAAAGTTAAAGTGTTTACTTATCTTGATATATGGTTAATTCCTATGTAGACCTGAAATAGCAATACACGCTATTTCAGGAGTTTTTCCGTTAGTCATTAATAGAAGCCACCGTAGAAAGGATATGGTGGATAATACGGATAGTATGGCGGACTAATCAAAGCACCTGCTGCTAACCCACCAAGAAAACCTAACTGAAATCCAAAACCAAAGCCGAATGGTCTAAAGCCAAATGGTCTAAAACCAAATGGCCTAAAGCCGAACGGTCTTATTATTCGAAGGTCATGATTAGAAGAATGGCTCATATCGGGCACTTGATACACGTCATATTCCTCCCCTAATTAATAAAATGTGGTCCCATTTATAGACTATTCAAATGCATCATAAAACAGCTAGGTAATTGCCCCATTTTCATGAGATTCTTTTCTTACATTAATTAGCAAAAAACTAAGTCAAAGCTTTTTACTGTAGAGTATTTTTATACACGAAACTTTTCACAAGGTAAAGAACTGATTTAATAACTAAATTGGGATAAATAAAGAAAATCAAGGCGACTATATTGTGAAAGTAAATAGGCAGACTTCTGGGCATTAGGTTTTCTTAATGTATTTAGAGCTCTTATCATCTCTTCCTTCGACTTTATCCCTATTCCATGTCCAAAGTATTGATCATCTCCGAAATAAACGGTATTTTCACCAATCCATACCGGATATAAATAATCTGGATTATGAAAATATAATACATCTCCTGGAATAAAGTCTGTACCTACTTTTGTAATAATGCGTAAATCTTCATCATAGCTCCAATCCCATACTAATAAATTAGGAAAAATTCGATTAAATGCTTCAAGATTAATGGAGTTCAAAACAGCATAGTAATAGATGACAACAATAGCCGTTGAGCATTCGAAGGAATATTCCTGGCCGTTTTGAAAAATGTCCTCAATCGCTTGAGATGGGAGGACAAACGGATTAAGCAAATATCCTCCTTGCGTTTTTGTCCAATAACGAGGATTAAACTTTGAGTCCTGGAACACTTTAAATTCAACCGAACTGTGGGCAAGTTTATTAGCTGCTTCAATGATGTTTTTGCGAAGCAGCAGTTCAAAGCGGAGGTGTTTCCATGACTGATATTGATGCGGAAATTCACTTTTCAATAACGCATCATATATATTTTTTTCTAAATCACTTAAATTTGTCGGGGGTGGGCTTTGTAATTTTGCCCCCATCATGATAATCATCTATAGTTACACTCCAATCTTCTGTCATTAGAAAATTTGAGCACATGATAAAACAAACCTTCACTCCCATTATAATCACCATCATGACCCAAATTAGGAATTCTACTATAGAGTATGCGACCTACAGTAAAGGGTTTTAGGCTCTAATTATAAATCCCATTTTTTACTTAAGAAATCAATAGGAGCTGTAAAATCTACATCGACATATCACAATTGCCATTAATAAAAATTTCCTTCGACTTGTCCTTCTCCTTCCTTTCCCTGCATAGAGTATTAAAGGAGGGGATATCAGCATGTTTCAATTTTTAGAGAAAGCAATTATAGGAATGGCTCTTTTAAGAATATTATCAGGAAGTATCGAGATATTCGCAGCACTGTTGATATTAAAAGTAAATCAAATTGAAAAGGCCTTGATAATTAACAGCTCTCTTGCTTTAATTGGTCCAATTATTTTAATTCTCACCACAACGATTGGACTTATTGGGATCGCTGAAAAAGTTTCTTTTACGAAAATGCTTTGGATTTTTTGTGGAGTTGGTCTAATTCTTTACGGGGTTAAAAGCTCATAGACGCTTTTCCCCTTTCCCAAAAAAAAAAGACTCTATTTCCATTAGAGTCTCATAATCTTGAAAGCCGTTCGTATACATCATGCAAATTTTTGCAGCCAAGCGTTTTTAGTTTTTCAATATATATACACCATAATTGTGCAGTCAGCTTTGCATCACCAAGTGCATGGTGCCGAGCAATTACTTTAATCCCATTGTACTCACATAAATCCTCCAATCTTGACATCCTATGTTCTCGCTCCGCAATACGATAAAGAAAGGAGGTATCAACAATTCGATGCTTAAAAGGGGTTCGAAACAACTTCCAGCTTGCATTTTGTAAAAAACTTTTTTCATGCTTTGCATGATGAGCCACCAGCGTCTCATTTTGCACAAATTCAAAAAAAGCGATCAACACTTCCGATAAAGGTTTTGCCTCCTTAAGCTCAGACGATGTTATCCCCGTTAATTTCTCTATTTCTAATGGCAATTCCTGTTCATATCGAACAAGTGAATAAAAAACCTCTTCATCATTCATTTTTCCATTACAAACTCTTACGGCCCCAATGGAAATAATTTCATCCCCTAGGTCTGGATAAAAACCTGTCGTCTCAATATCAAAAACAACTACGCTCAACTGATCGAGCTTAGTATGCAGGGCACTTTCTTGCTTTAGTTCTTTTTGCATTTGCCTAAAAAATGCAATCTGCTGAGAGCTTTGAAGATTCCCGTCGAAAATCGATAATCTACCTTGAATTCCTCTCATTAATTGACGAAACGATTCTAACGGCACTCCTTCTCACTCCTTTCCCCAATCGAAAATTAACGCATGAGTAAATTTGAGACATAATGATGAAGTTTTTTTCCATCCTTCAATATTCTTTTTATTTCCTTCTTTTCTTCCTTGCTTAACTCTTTTACACTTAAATAATGAGTATCATCATAAGTCTCAGCCTTATATAAAGAATTTCGATATTTTAATAGCGTCATAAAATATTTTCTGCTTTCCCTTAATACTGGATTGTAACCATTCATTCTCGCTAAACGATTCATCCGCTCAATTGTTGAGGTTTCATACAAGCCTTCTTTTATAGCCAACAGACGAACTGCATTAACATATGGAAGAAAGGCTGTGTATTTCAAGTTGATGGAACCCTCTTTCGTTCCATGCTCTTCGACAATAAGTTGGCCAAGCGGACCGACACTATTTTTTATATGCTTAACGTTTTCCATAAATCGCTTCAGTAACGAAGGATGTTGTTTTTGATATTCATAAAAAACATCCTTTAAATCTCGAACAAGAAAATCATCCCCTTTTAATGTCCTGGCATCATAAAAAATTTGCAAATTTCGCACCGATTCCCAAGAAGCTTCCTTCATCCATGCTTGAAGCTGCTGTTTCCACCCATCCAAAGACTTGCACCAAAGCGGATTTGAGCTCATTACATTGCCCTGACAGTACGGATAGCCAACTATGTTTAAACCTAATGAAATTTCCTTTCCCAGCTCAGAAAAATAATCATCGTTGGAGCGATTAGATGTCGCATAGACGATCCCATGATCCTGATCACTTATTGGCCCTTGCTCAAATCGCCCTCCACTCCCGGTCACAAACCAGGAAAACTCACATGGAGGCTCACCTTTATTGAGCCTTTGAACAGCCAAATTGAAGACCATTCCCATTGCTTCATCATGGCACTCATTTAATCGAAATGGATCAGAAAAATTCGCTTTTACCTTTTCATCCTTATCATTTTTAATCGTTTCATACGATCTTAGTTGCATCAATCATCACCACACCCTCACATCCTTCAAATATGATAAAAATGTTAAAAAGCCTCTATAAAAGAGGCCCTCATCGTTGGTTCATTCATGTAGAAGTTAAGCTTAGTTTAGCATAAATTAGCTTAACTTCACTTGAGAAGAATCACCTTTAACTGTTTTAGATGCTTCAAATTGTTCAGGATAGCCATAGCTGCCATGTTCACTGATATCAAGACCCATGATTTCTTCCTCTTCAGTAACACGGAGCCCGCCCATCACTTTATCCATAATCTTTAAAAGAATATAAGCAACAACAAAAGCATACACACCAGAAGCAACAACACCTAATGCTTGAACACCTAATTGCGTGAAGCCGCCGCCATAGAATAGTCCTGCTTGCCCCCAACCAATATCAGTTGATAAGGCAGGAACTGCAAATAGTCCATTTGATAACGTCCCCCAAATACCGACTGTTCCATGAACTGATAATGCTGCAATCGGGTCATCAATTTTGGCTTTATCAAAAAACTTCATACTGAAAACAACCATAATTCCACCAATTAAGCCGATTAACACTGCTGCCCAAGGTTCTACGAATCCACATGAAGCTGTGATAGCAACGAGACCTGCCAGAGCACCATTTAAAGTTGTTGGGACATCAGCTTTTCCTGTAAGAACCCAAGCAGTAAACATCGCTGCAATAGCACCAGCCGCTGCTGCTAATTGCGTGTTGAGAATAACAAAACCTAAAAAGCCATCCTCCACTCCAAATGTACTAGCTCCATTAAACCCGAACCAGCCTACCCAAAGGATAAGTACTCCCAATGCTGTAAACACTTGGTTATGCCCGGCAATATTATTAGAAGAACCATCCTTATTGTATTTGCCAATTCGCGGTTTTAGGATTATTGTTGCTGCTAAGGCAGCCATAGCCCCAGTTAAATGAACAACCGTTGAACCCGCGAAATCCTGCTTACCATGATCAGCTAACCAGCCACCGCCCCAAATCCAATGTGCAACAACTGGATATACAAGAGCTGAGAACAAAACAGCAAAAATGACATAAACAGATAATTTAGCCCGCTCAGCAAATCCACCGAACGCAATCGTCAGTGACACAATTGCAAACATAACTTGGAAAGAAAAATCTACTGCTGGAGTCAACCCTTCATCAACTGTTGATGCGTCACCATAAAAGAAGTTTGATAATCCAATAAAGGCATTTCCATCACCGTAAATAAATCCATAACCCACTGCCCAAAATACCAAACTGCCGATTCCTGCTGTAAAAATGGTTTTACCAGCAATATGTCCGGCATTTTTCATTCTAGTAGAGCCTGCTTCGAGTAATATAAATCCACCAATCATAAAAAATACTAAAATTGCTCCAACCGCTACCCACAGGTTATCCATAAGCACAACCGGATCCAAATTAATTCCCCCTTTTATATCCGTTATAATTCCTATCATCATATGTAAGGAAATATAACATTCATTAATTAATACTTATTTTACTCTATAAATTACATATGTCAATACGATTTTTAGATTTTTTTGAATCTTGTGTTATAAAACCTAATATCTTATTTTGATTATGATTTTTATTGACGATTCATTGTAATGCATGTATTATTTTAAGTAGTATTAATAACTACATGAAGAATCAAGGAGGTATTTATGATGAAGTATATTCGTGAACCTATAAATGGATTAACACATTTAAGCGCTGCCCTGCTGTCTTTCGTTGCATTACTTGCAATGGTGATCAAAGCTTCTATCTCAGCGCAGACAGCCCTCTCGATTGCAGCTGTTATCATTTTCGGTGTTAGCATGATCCTACTTTATTCAGCATCAGCTACATATCATATGGTCATAGCAAAAGAAAAAGTGATTGCTTTTTTAAGAAAGATCGATCATTCGATGATCTTTATTTTAATCGCTGGTACGTACGCTCCTTTTTGCCTGATCAGTTTAAACGGAATAACTGGATGGGTGCTTTTTTCCCTCATTACATTTGCAGCATTATGCGGTGTGTTATTTAAAATGATTTGGTTTAATTGTCCTCGATGGCTTTCAACTTCCATCTATATTGTAATGGGCTGGATGGTTATATTTGTTGCTCCTCCATTAGCTAAAGTGTTAAGCAATACCGGTTTGTTTCTCCTTGTACTCGGAGGAATTTTTTATACGATCGGCGGGATCATATACGGAACAAAACCAAAATTTCTTGAATCAAAGTATTTAGGATTCCATGAAATTTTTCATATTTTTATTATGCTTGGCAGCACCGCCCATTTTCTTTCTGTTTATTTATATGTCCTATAAAGAATAAAAGCTAGGAGCGCCTTCGGAACAATTCAAGTTCAAACTGTTCCTTCGATGATGGATCATAATCGTTTTCATTCGTGCTCATCTCTGCACCTGAAACCGTTAGACTTTGGCTCCTTGTGCTAGACGTAGATGCACTCATGAAGAAGTTTCTACAACAATCGAAATTGCTGTTTTCTTAGAGTAAAATAAAAAAAGAAGATGCTTCACTCTGAACGAGTCCAGCATCTTCCTTTTTAGTTATTACAACTATTTTTCTTTCATCATCAAAAGCTTTTGCTTCAAATTGTTTTCCATGGTCGCTAATTCATATTCAGCTTGACGGCGTTTATTTCTACCTTCCTCCTGAATCCTCATTGTTTCTTCAAGAGTGGAAATTAAATTTTCCTGCGTTTTCTTTAATGTTTCTATATCGACGAAGCCACGTTCATTTTCTCTCGCTGTTTCAATCGTATTCGCCTTCAGCATTTCCGCATTTCGCAGCAACAGATCATTGGTTGTTTTCGCCACCTGCTTTTGAGCTTCCACTGCACTTCGCTGTCTAATTAATGTTAACGCAATCGCGACTTGGTTTTTCCATAACGGAATAGCGGTGAGAATCGACGATTGAATTTTCTCGACCAACGCTTGATTTGTATTTTGAATGAGTCGAATTTGCGGTGCACTTTGGATCGTAATTTCACGACTTAGTTTTAAATCATATAAACGTTTATCTAATCGATCGGCAAACTGAATCATATCATTTACTTCTTGAAACTTCATTTGGTCTTGAGAGAGCTCTGCCGCCTTTTGTAATTCAGGAATTGTCTTTTCACGAATCTCTTCTAGCTTTAGCTCCCCAGCTGCAATATAAACATTCAAAGCATTGAAATAATCTTTATTGTTCTCATAAAGCTTTTCCAAATAATGAATATCACTTAAGAGCGTATTTTTGCTCCGTTCAAGCTGTATGCCAATTCGATCAATTTGCGCACCTGTTTTTTGATATTTCGATAACACCTCTTGGATGGAACTTGAAATTCTCCCAAACATCTTCGATAAAAAAGAGGGCTTCTCAGGTTTTAAATCATCTGGATTCACACTGCTTAATTTTTGCATTAAATTATGGATAATATCGCCTATTTCTCCGACATCCTGTTTTTGAACATGCTCTAACATCGTATGGGAAAAGGATAAAAGCTTTCCTTGCGCTTGAGAACCATAAAAAATCATCGCTTCATGGTTTTTCGGATCAATTTGCTCTGCTAATTGATAGGCTTTCGCTCGATTTTCTTCAGGTATGACATCAATAAGCTTGACTGGTTTTTTCCCTTCGGCAGTAGTGTTTGCTTCATTCTCTTTTGATTCTGCAGCGAAAGGATTAGCCAATAAATCGTCAAATACATCACTCGTATTTCCAAAAAGCGAATCGTTTTTTTGTGTCATTTTAGTTTCCTACTTTCATCAAGATATCGCGTTTCTTTCAATGTATTCATGTTATGCTTCGCCACATCAAGCTCCAAATGTAACATATCAAGATCATTTGCTAAAATTTGTTGAAGGTCCTTCTCCAATGAATATCTCATTTCTTCCATCATTCTTCGAGTTTCCTTTAATGCTTGGCTCATCTCGACATTTTTTGTCGGTTGTGAGGATAAAAAAGAATATTTCTCAGCCAATTCAACAAAAGAATCTAAATGATAAAAATAAAATCGCTCAGCAAAATAAAATCTTTTTGGCTCTTTTTTTGTAATACGATAAATCTTTCTAGCAACGCGGGCGATTTCCATATTTTGCTTTAACATCCCCACTTGTCTGACTGAAAATAAAGCCTTCGTAAGTCGATTAATTTTCATTTTTGCTTCGTCTAAATTTTTTTCTATATATTTATATTCACGCCTTGTCAATCCTTGGTTTTTAATAAAGCGATGCTGCATAACCCCTTTTACAACGAAGTAAGCAAGACAGCCACCTACAAATGAAAATCCTGTTGAGGCTAAAAGGGTTTGATCAAAACCGAAAAAACTAATTAGCCAAACGAATCCAGCAGTTGGGATTGCGATAAACGTCCGTAGCATAAACGAGATAAATGGATTCATTTAATATCGACTCCTAACATAAAATCCTCTATTTGTATTACGATTGGAGCGAAAAAAGGTTTCGAATACACCTTACCAAAATTCTACTCTCAAATCTTCTTACTGTTATCATACCAAAAGATTGCAGATTTTCTATAGACTGAGTAAGTAAATGAATCTAAGTCTTAAGACGTATTTGTGAGGTTATTAATGACTATGAGGGAAAAGGCGAAGATAGTTCTCTTTTAAAAAAATAAGCTATATTATATGCTGATGTTAATTTTGGCACTTTTTCCCTACCTTTTTAACATAACTAAAAAGCTTGTAAGACCAAAGTTTCACACGAAATGAGTCAAAATCCTTTATCATTTATCAATCCTAAAATTATTTATGTACGATTTCTCCGTTGCCGTTGCAACAGAGGCAATAAAAGTTTACAAACAAGCATTAGCCAAGCTTGCGGGATCTCATCCAAACAAACAGAGCTTTTTTGCCCGATTGCACCGATCATTAAGGCTGCAACTGATGGGGAGGCCATTGCCCTTGCTGGTGATACAGAATATGGCTTAAATTCTGCCATTTACACAGCTGATCTTCAAAAAGGAGAAGAACTCGCACTTCATATCGACGCTGGCATGACCCATATTAACGACCAAACCGTTAATGATGCCCCATTTATTCCGTTCGGTGGAAATAAATCGAGTGGATTGGGCCGCTTCGGAAATCCGTGGGTTGTCGAGGAATTTACTGCAACCAAATGGGTGTCTGTTCAGACAAGGGATCGTCAATATCCATTTTAATTTGAGGAAGAAAGTTTATCAGGCTGTTCGAATAACATTGTACTATCAAAGGATAGCAAAGGCTTGTCGACAGCCTGAGTATTTATTTCGCAAATGTGTACATCATCCAAAACCCGATATCTTCGAAGCCAATTCGTTTATAAATCGCTCCTGCGGCAGGATTATCATAAAAAAGACAGAGTTCTTTTCCCTCCTGCAGCAACTCTCTACAAAGTTTAAGCACACATGCTGTTGCATAGCCTTTTTTCTTATATGCTTCCAATGTGGCAACTCCAACAACCATCGCCGACATGGAATTTTCTGCAGCCGTTGAGGCAGTGGAAACCATTTTTCCATCCTCCTCAATATAAAAAGTACGGGATGTACCATCCTCTAAGCCTCGACGTTTTTTTTCCACCGTAATGATGGAATCACTGAACTCAGGAATTTGATTAACTAATTCGACTAATCGCTCTGCTTCACCAGGACTTGCCTTCTTCACAATCGAAACCTCGCTCTGTGATATTTGAAGTTTCGTACATTTCGCATAGTAAGTTTCCCGTTTACGGACAAGTCTCTTTTTGAGAAACGGCTCGATTTTTGCTGTAACTTCTCTTAAACCTGACATCATCAAAAAATCTCGATCCTGTTCCATTATTACTGCAAAACCTTCCGCATCAAACTCCGCAACCGCAAAAGGAATATAATTATTTTCATATTTCAACAGGACTGCAATTAGCTTTCCATCCGTACTAAAATCTCCCCAAACCTTCTGAAATTCTTGATCATAGCCATATGCCTCAATATCACCGATAATAAAAAGGTTCTCTGCCGGTGCGGTTTTTAATAGTGCAAAACACTGCTCATGATCGTCTTTTGTTAACCTTCTAATCATTTTCGCTTGCCCCCTTTAATTTTTCTATTTTACCTCAAACTTTTTGGTAAAAGATAGCCCTTTCCAAATCTTTTTAGCGATCGTTATCGGCTTCGTTAATCTAAATTATTGCTAAGAATCATTACCGACATATAGCAAAATCAAATTAATGATGCTCGAATTATCGTAAAACAAAGAAAATAGCGTGCAACCTCTAAAAAAAGATTACACGCCATTTTTTTATTATTGCAGAGCTGTATTATCATTCATTCTCAAAATCACAACAATACTTTCTGCTAGTATTTCCATGATTCCTCACATAGAAAATTGATTCATCCTACCAATCGATTCCAACTTTTAATGGTGATGATGTCCGTGACCCTCTTTTGAGGGATTTGTGATTTCAAATTGTGGTTCTGGAACATAGAAGTATTTAATCCAAACTCCATCGAGAAATTCTTCCCGCTTATCAAGGAGAATGTCAATTCCTTTATCCGTCTTTACAATCTCATCATGCTCGGTAGGTGTATCAAACCTCAAATCATAATGAGCATGATCACCATGCATATGTGTAATGAAAACGCGAATCATCTTACCTTCAGCTTCTTCACGCGCTAACATTTCTTTCAATACCTTTGCTGCATTTTTGTTGATTTTGCAATTCATTTATAATTCCTCCACATAAATAAGTTAGAAAGCTCTTATTCATTATACAAAGAAAACTACAGCATAGATAATGACATGCCTCACTCATATCCTACACAAGGTATAAAAAAACGCAGAAAAAGTGAGCAACACTGCCACCAATCACAAAGACATGCCAGAGGGTATGGTGATATTTAAACCCCCGCCACACGTAAAATACAGAACCGAGCGTATACAATAATCCACCAATCACGAGAAGAAGAATGGCATTTTGCGGCAGGTTATTCATTAAAGGCTGCCAAGCAAAAACAATGAGCCATCCCATCAGAACATACAATAATGTTGAATAAAGAACAAATTTTTTCACAAAAAAAGATTTAAAAACGGTACCTGCAAGGGCTAGACCCCACACAATACCAAAAATAGTCCAACCAAGCCAACCTTTAATAACGAGAAACAAAAATGGTGTATACGTTCCAGCTATAAAAAAATAAATGGCTGAATGATCAAAGATTTCAAAAATATCCTTTGCCTTCCCTGAAGGTAAACTGTGTAGCATTGTAGAACATAGATACATGAGCAGCATCGTACTTCCGAATAATGTAAAGCTTACGATATGCCATGGGCCACCATGAACAACAGACTCGATTATCAAGAACACTAAGGCAACTACACTTAGTAATGCCCCAATACCATGGGTAATTGCATTTGCAATTTCTTCACCTTTCGTAAATGTATGCGTTTCGCTCATTTTATCTCCTTCTTTCCATTTTGTTCTTCCATTATTTCATCAACAAGTTGTTCAGCAGCCCTTCTATACAAATTACTGATATGAGCAAGCGAAGTAATCAGCATCACTTTACGCAAGTAGTCACTTTTTTCTGTTTCAAGTTTGGCTACTTCCTTATCAACCTCCGCTGCTCTCTCCTGAATATCCTTTTTAAAATGAACCGTGTTCTCTTTACTTAGCTGTAAATAACTATGATAAAAAGGTTCTAATTCAAAGCTTTCCTCTTCTACTATCATCTTATTAATTCCCTGAAAAGTCTCCTTAATATCACTGATCGATAATGACCCTTTTAATTGGTAAATAAGACTGATTAATAATAAATGTTCCTTTGAATACTTTTTATTTTTTATTGGAAAAAATAATTTTGCTTTCGCATAATTATTTATCATTGTTTTCGTTAAAATTTTCTCATCTTCATTTCTTTTTGTATCCTTAAAATGATTTTCGAACAATTGAATCACTTGATCCATATATAAATCAATCTCAGGAATATCTGTAAGTGATATTTCATGCTGAAGGTCAAGCCCTTCCATAAACTGATCTAGCCTTCCCATTAACAGACCTCATTTCATCTAAAAATCCCCTTTATTGTAACTTAAAAACCGGATGATGTAAACTCACCACTACATAACAAATTCCACAAACAACAAGAAGTAGTTATAAAAACTACTGATATCTTTATTAAATAAAAGCATTAAAGGAAAAATTCTGTCCTATTTCTTAGAATAATGATAAAATATGAAAAAGTTTAAAAATTTGTATTTGAAAGCGAGGGAATGAAAGTGGCAGAATTACGAAGTAACATGATCAAAAGAGGATTTGACCGTGCACCCCATCGAAGCTTGCTTCGAGCTGCTGGTGTAAAAGAGGAAGATTTTGATAAACCATTTATTGCTGTTGTAAACTCATATATTGATATTGTTCCAGGACATGTGCATTTACAGGAGTTTGGGAAAATTGTCAAGGAGGCAATTCGCGAAGCTGGCGGTGTACCGTTCGAAATGAATACAATCGGCGTTGATGATGGGATTGCCATGGGGCATATCGGGATGCGCTATTCACTCCCTAGTCGCGAGATCATTGCTGACTCTGTTGAAACCGTTGTTTCTGCCCATTGGTTCGATGGTATGGTTTGTATTCCGAACTGTGACAAAATCACACCAGGGATGTTAATGGCTGCTCTTCGTGTAAATATTCCTACGATTGTTGTCAGCGGCGGACCAATGAAAGCAGGAATCGATAGTCAGGGGAATGCCCTCGATTTAACCTCCGTATTTGAAGGCGTAGGGGCATTCCAAGCTGGGAAAATTGATGAAGCTAGATTAACTGAAATCGAGCAAGTCGCTTGTCCTTCATGTGGTTCATGTTCAGGGATGTTTACAGCGAACTCAATGAATTGCTTAGCCGAAGGGCTCGGTCTTGCTCTTCCGGGAAATGGTACTATTTTAGCGGTTGCCGAGGAACGTAAGGAATTTGTGAAGAAATCAGCGAAGCAATTAATGACATTAATCGAGAACGATATTAAACCGCGCGATATCGTCACGATTGAAGCAATCGATAATGCCTTCGCATTAGACATGGCCATGGGCGGCTCGACCAATACGGTTTTACACACATTAGCATTAGCCCATGAAGCTGAAATCGAATACTCACTTGAGCGTATCAATGAAATTGCTGCTCGTGTTCCCCATTTAGCCAAAATCGCACCTGCATCGAATTACCATATTGAGGATGTTCATAATGCCGGTGGCGTCAGTGCGATTATTAATGAAGTTTTAAAGAAACCAGGGGCAATGAATGGAGATTGCTTAACTGTAACTGGGAAAACATTAAAAGAAAATGTTGCAGGCTGTGATATTTTAGATAAGGATGTCATTCGGCCATTAGACAATCCACACTCCGAAAAGGGCGGGCTCGCTGTTTTATTTGGGAATCTTGCTCCAGAAGGTTCTGTCATCAAAGTTGGTGCCGTTGACAAAGAAGTCGGCGGCTATCACAGAGGACCAGCCATTTGCTTTAATTCTCAAGAAGAGGCATTATCAGGCATCATCACTGGAAAAGTTAAAGAAGGTGATGTCGTTGTTATCCGTTATGAGGGACCAAAAGGCGGACCAGGAATGCCTGAAATGCTGGCACCAACCTCTCAAATTGTCGGTCGAGGTCTCGGTGCAAAGGTTGGACTTATTACGGATGGAAGATTTTCTGGTGCTTCTCGCGGAATTTCAATCGGCCATATTTCTCCAGAAGCCGCTGAAGGCGGACCAATTGCTTTTGTCGAAGATGGAGATATTATTGAACTCGATTTAAATAACCGTAAAATCACCTTGGAAATTACCGATGAAGAATTTGCAAAACGGAAAGCAAACTGGAAGGGTTTTGAACCAAAAGTGAAAAAAGGCTATCTTGCTCGCTATTCAAAGCTTGTTACCAATGCGAGCACTGGTGGTGTACTGAAAATATAAGCAAACTAAAGAAACAGCCCACTTTCCAATTGGGCTGTTTCTTTTATAATTATTAAACCAAAACACTGTTTCTTGCACTTTGAATTCTCTAACAATTTCTTGTAATTTTCACGTATTGCCTAACCAAATTAAAAAACTGCTAACAAACTCAATTATAAAGTTTACCTGCAGTTTTACTGTCCATGCTGTTATTCGCTCCTTATATTTTAAACTCTGCAACAGTCTCCTGAAGCTGTTCAGCAATAGAATTTAGGGAATTGGCTGCTGACAATATTTGTTGCATAGAAGCCAGTTGCTCCTCAGTTGAAGCAGATACCGACTGTGTATGATGCAACGATTGCTGGGCAATTTCCGATATCCCGCCTGACGTGGCAGATACTTCCTCGGAACTTGCTGACATTTGCTCCGCAGTTGCTGCCGCTTCAGTAATTTGTATTTCCATCTCTTCCATCGCTTTCATGATCTCTTTAAAGCTAACCTCCGTTTTCTCAACGATTGACAACCCTTGGGAAACATCTTCATTCACCTGATTCATTGATTTGAACGCATCCACCATATCATTGTTAATCGCATAAATCAGTTCAGAAATTTGCGTCGAAGATTGCTGTGCTTGCACAGCCAACTTTTGTACTTCTTCAGCAACAACAGCAAAGCCTTTCCCGTGCTCACCGGCACGCGCAGCTTCTATCGCCGCATTTAAAGCTAACAAATTGGTTTGATTGGCAATCTCAGAGATCGTATTCGTAATCACTCCTATTTGTTTCGAACGCTCATCTAATAATCTTACCGCCTCGGTACTTGCATTGACAGATTCGTGAATGGTTTCCATTTGTGCGACAGTCTCATCAATTAGCACTCCCCCGCGCTGTGCATGTCCTCTTGTCGTTTTAGTAGATTCAGAGATCAGCGAGGACGTTTCTGCGAGATTATTAATGCCAATCGTTATCTCATCCATCGCACGAGCACTCTCTTCTACACTAGTTGCTTGTTTTTCAGCTCCCCCAACAACTTCTTGGATGATCTGTGTAATATGTTCTGTTGCTGCAGTTGTTTGCTCGGCCCCTGCGGTCAATTCCTGAGATGAAGCAGCAACTTTTTCAGAATTTGTCACTACCTTTTCAATCATCACACGCAAATTATCCTTCATTGAATTATAGCTATCAGCGAGTGCACTTAGTTCATCACTTTTACCATCGTTAACTTCTATTGTAAAATCACCATGCTTTGCAGCATCCAAAGCGGTCGAGATTGCCGATAATCTCTTCGTTAATCCTCTAGTGAATAGATAAACAACAATAATAGAAAGGGCAATCATTACGACAAGAACGATGAGAAATATTTTCATAAATGCAACGAGGGTATGATCAATAATATCCTGTGGTGCACCCACATAAAAAATTCCAATCGTCTCACCATTTTTATCATGAATAGGCGTGTATCCGGTTACATAGTTATTACCTACTACATTTGCTTCACCGAAAAAATCCTTATTTTGTTCTAACACGGCTTGAGCAACTTCTTCAGATACTTGTGTACCAACAGCCCTTTCACCGTCAATCATAACATTTGTAGCGACACGGGTGTCTCCTTGAAAAATTGTCACCGTATCCCCAGTTTGTTTCCCTATTTCATCAACAATCTCAAAATTCCCACTGATTTGCGTTTGGCCCTTATAAAGATTTCCATCTTTAATTTCCCAATCACCAGGGTATTTAGCATCAATATAGCTTTTGCCAAGATTTAGGTCTCCCCTCGCCTTTTCCAATGCAAAATCTTTTATTCCCTTGGTAACTTGTTGAACAACTACTCCTCCAACAGCTACAGCTAACAACAACATCATAATTAAAACAATCAAGTTAATCTTTGGACCAAGCTTCAACTTTAATTTCATACATGTGTCTCCCCTAAGTTTCATTATAGATTGTCCAAATAGTATATATTGAGAAAAAAAATGGGCAATGATAAATTTCACACATTCGCCAAATTTCACCAAATACCAAGACTTGGATTATCCGAGTGCCTCAATTGATCCATAACAGTTAAAAACTGCGAAAAATTTCATGCAGTCAACCAAAAATAAACAATCGGCACTGTAACATTTTAAAGGAAGTCTATTGGCTTATTGTGCATCCACCTTACTAAAACAACTATCTATTTTGATTGAAATTTATACTCCTTTAAATTGAGGCTGTCGACCTTCACTAAATGCCAGAAGAGCTTCGGTTCGATCTTTTGTTGAAATGATAGCCTCGTATGCTTTCGCCTCCATCTCAAGACCTGTTTTCAAGTCGACATTGTTCCCATTATTGATGGCATATTTTGCCTGAATAACAGCTAATGGTCCATTTTGCAATATTTCTTTAGCTAAATCAATCGCACTATTGATAAGCTCATTCTGCTCTACCACTCTATTCAAAATCCCCAGCTCTAAAGCTGTACTGGCATCAATCTTTCGAGCTGTAAGAATCAATTCTTTCGCTTTCGAGACCCCGATTAATCGAGATAACCTTTGCGTTCCACCTGCTCCTGGAATAATAGCCCAACTCACTTCTGTTAAACCAAGAATGGCATTCCTACTCGCATAACGAAAATCACATGCAAGTGCTAATTCAAGCCCTCCGCCTAAAGCAAAGCCGTTTATAGCGGCTATTGTCGGTTGGGGCAGCTCTTCGATTTGTGTAAAAACATCACGAATCTTTTGGACATTTATTCGCACTTGCTCCTCATTTAACTGCTTTCTCTCCTTCAAGTCGGCTCCCGCACTAAACGCTTTATCCCCAGCACCAGTAATAATTACAATTCGAATATCAGAATTGGTTTTAATTTCCTGGACTATTTTTTCAAAATCATATAATGCTGCCAAATCGAAGCAATTTAATTTCTTTGGACGATTAATTGTTATAAAAGCAATTTTTTCTTCCTTTTTAAACATAATTTTCTCCATGTCGCTCACTCTCCCTTTTATTACTATCATACTTAAGAGTTTGTAAAACATGCTGTCAATTTATTTGTTACAAGTAACTACAAAATAGGGAATCGGATTACGTTTGAAAGTATTGGATTTTTCAGTGATCGGTCGCTAAAAGGATCAATAAATTTATGATTTAGAAAGACTTAAATGCTACACCATGAGCGGTTTTGACAATTCTCATGCGAAAAACAAAATTGTCCGGTATGGAAACTTTGAACATTGTGAAATATATAGATAAGGTTCTAAACAAGAACTCAAAAGTTTAAGCAGAATCAGATAAGTAATATTCAAGCGCACTTTAAAGGACTTTATGTGGAACGACAAAATGCCTGTAAGAGCAAATACTCAAGCATAAGATAAAACAAAATCATTTGAAGGAGGTAAACGTATGTACTTTTATAGAGAAGATTTGATTAATATGATTGTTCCTGATAAACCAGATCCAGCTGCTGCAAAAGTCATGCAGGAGATACTCGGCGGTCGTTTTGGTGAAATGAGAACCATGATGCAATTCTTTTTCCAGAGCTCAAACTTCCGCGGTCCTGCCAAACAGTTTCGCGACTTGCTTAGAGGGATATTTTTAGAAGAGCTTGCTCACGTGGAACTTGTCCAAACTACCATTAACCAATTATTAAATGGTGCGGGAGATGAAGGGGTAGGAGCAAGCGGAAGCGATGCAGCACCTCTTGATGATGCAGTAAAACATGCAAATCCACACCACTTTATTATTGGTGCTCAAGCATCGTTACCAGTTGATGCCTCAGGTTTGCCTTGGCAAGGAACGTATGTATACGACCATGGCAACTTAATTAGTAACCTGCTTGATAATTTAGTACTTGAGTCTACAGGTGTTCTGCAAAAATCACGGATATACGAAATGAGTTCAAATAAAACATTTAGAGAGACGCTTGCATTCTTAATAGTCCGTGATAATGCACACCAAAATGCATTTGCCAAAGCATTAGAAACACTCGGTGTGGACTGGGCCAAATTGTTCCCGGTTCCAAATTATGATATTAACAAATATCCAGAATGCCGAAAATATGTAGAAGCAGGCTTCCATAATGCACAATTTAATTTTAGATTAGATAGTACTTTAATCGGGGAGATCTTCTCTGGTGAAAGTCCTAGTCGAAATGGCGGAGATCTGACTGTTACAGAACCTCCACAAGGTTATCCGGTACCTCAACTTCCTGAAATGCCAAACGAACACAGCCCTGGTCTTAGCGATCTAAATAGATAAAAAAATCAAAGCTTACTGAATTTTTAGTAGGCTTTGATTCTTTTGATTGCCTTAAAAATATTATCTACTGCTGTAGCTGATATGATCCTATATTGTCCTATACTCATTTATAACAAAAACTTATAAACCCTGGCTCACTCTTTATACACGACGCAGTGTTTCCGCTAAGATTTTTGCTCCCTGATGTAGAGCAGATTTATCAAAAAACATTTTTGGATGATGAAGTCCGGGCTTTAAGTTTGCGCCTACTCCAATCATTGAAGCCTTTACATCTGGCCTCTTAATTGTGTAAAAATGGAAATCATCTCCTCCTGGAGTAATCACGAATGGAACAAATGCTTTCTCACCAAATAGGGATTTTATTGCTTCTTCCACAATCTCTTCAGCTTCCTTTGAAACTTCTGCTGCTGGAGTATAACCGGTCCACTCCCAATTGATTGTCATTTCAAAAAGAGCCTCTAATTTCCCAATTATTTGCTCTACTTTAGTGCAAATTTTTGAAAGAACTTCATTCTTCTGTGCACGAACATCAATAGCAAACTCCGCTACACCCGGAATAATATTGATACTCTCGCCGCCGGCAATAACCTTCGTTAACTTAACCGAGCAGGCTTCAGAAGGATCGATATAGATTGTCTTTAATAATTGATGAAGACTTGCGATGACATCAAGAGCATTCTGTCCCTGATGTGGTCGTGCTGCATGAGCATCTACTCCTTCTACTTTGCCAATAAGCGCGACATGGGCACCATGACGAATTGATGCGGAAACCTTTCCTAATGGTAATTCCTCAATCGGACGAAGATGAATGCCGAAAAGATGGGTGACTTGATCCATCACTCCTTTCTCGATCAACGCCAGTGCCCCTTCACCTTTTTCTTCAGCAGGCTGAAAAATGAAGCGAATTTTTTTTGCTAATCCCGTGTCTTTCAAGGAAAAAATTGCCCCTAACACCATTGCAATATTAGCGTCATGACCGCAAGAATGATTCCCTTGCCATACTCCATCTACCTCTTGCCAAAGAGCATCAATATCAGCCCTAACGGCTATTACCTCGTCACCCTGACCCATCTCGGCAACAATTCCCGTCATGTCGGGGAAGCGTTGGTAGCTGACTCCGATTTCATCCAAAATGGCAGCGATTTTATCTGTTGTCTTGAATTCCTTCCAGCCAACCTCTGGAATCACATGAAGTTCCTCATACCACCTTATTATTTCTTTCATCTCTATGCACTCCATTCAACCCTATACTCAGTCATCCTTCAATCATATAGAATATGTCTGATAATTTCAACTATTAAAAAAGAAAGGAATCTGCTTCAGAGAACAGATTCCTTCTGTGGTAACGGCTTCACTTTTTGCTGAAAATCAAAATCAACCAGTTTAGTAAACTGAGCGTACACAAACTCTCCTTTCGCTATTGGGCCGATTTCACGATATTTCTCCTCATTAAGCTCTGCCTCAAATAATATATCCTCATCAAGGCGAGTTAGTTGGATGCGAACAGTTGAACCAATAAAGTGAACATGAACCACTTTTGCCGGAAAACTCTCGCCAAGAGGAGCCCTTTTTAAACTTACTTCATGCGGTCGAATATATCGGCCATTAACCTCATTCACTCTACCAAGAAAACGATAGACAAACTCATTCACCGGACGTCGGTAAACCTCTTCAGGTGTACCTGTCTGTACCACTTTCCCCTCATTCATGACAACAATCGTATCAGCCATTTCTAAAGCTTCTTCCTGATCATGAGTGACAAAAATAGTCGTTATTTTTAACTTTTCGTGAATCTCTCTAAGCCAGTGCCTAAGTTCCTGACGCACTTTTGCATCCAAGGCTCCGAACGGCTCATCAAGCAAGAGAACGTCCGGCTCGACAGCAAGTGCCCGGGCCAATGCAATCCTTTGCTTTTGACCTCCAGACACTTGTGATGGATAGCGCTCTGCCAAATGTTCAAGTTGGATAAATTTTAATAAATCATATACCTTCTCTTTTATTTCCTCTTTGCTTGGGCGAAGATGTCGTGGTTTTACCTTTAAGCCAAATGCAATATTGTCAAAGACAGACATATGCTTAAATAGCGCATAATGCTGAAACACAAAACCGACTCTCCGCTCTTTCACCGCTTTATTCGTGTAATCTGTATCGTTAAATAATATTCTGCCAGAATCCAAGTTTTCCAAGCCGGCAATCATTCTGAGCAGGGTAGTTTTTCCCGAGCCAGAGGGACCTAAAAGAGCAGTAAAATCCCCTGAAGGAATTTCCAAGTACACATTATTTATCGCTTTGTATTCTCCAAAGTTTTTCGAAACTTTTTCAATTGTAATTCCCATTTTACCTTCCCCCAGTAACATTTTCTTGCCTTTATTTAGTTTTCCATTCCACAACACTCTTTAAAAATAACGTTACAATCGCTAGCATTGCTAAAATGGAAGCGACAGCAAATGCAGCACTGAATTGATATTCATTATATAAAATCTCAACATGGAGAGGGATTGTATTTGTCAAACCTCTAATATGACCAGATACTACAGACACGGCTCCGAACTCCCCCATCGCCCGGGCATTACACAGAATTATCCCATAAAGGAGACCCCATTTTATATTGGGAAGCGTAATGCGGAAAAACATTTGCCAACCGTTCGCTCCTAATATTCGGCCTGCTTGTTCTTCATCTGTACCTTGCTCTTGCATAACAGGAATTAACTCCCTAACAACAAAAGGAAAGGTAACAAATACAGTTGCTAAAATAAGTCCAGGGACGGCAAAAACAATTTTAATATTATTGGCTTCGAGGAAGGGGCCGAGAAATCCCTGTGAACCAAATAAAAGGACAAACACAAGACCAGCGATGACCGGCGAAACAGCAAAAGGAATATCAATGAGTGTGATGAGAAAATTCTTCCCTTTAAATTGAAATTTTGCAATCGCATAAGCAGCTATAACACCGAATATAGTGTTAAGGGGAACAGCAATTGCAGCAACCAGTAAAGTAAGCTTTATCGCTGAACGGGCATCTGGATCCATTAATGAGGCAAAATACAGCTCTGCTCCTTTGCTAAAAGCTTCAGTAAACACCGCGATTAATGGAACAACAATAAACAAAGCTAAAAATGCGAGAGCTACTCCGATCAATCCCCCTTTCCGAAAAGCTTCGAAATTAAAATTCAGACGGTTAATTTTATAAGGTGATTTGATTTTATTCATCTTTTACTCTCTCCTAAACCGTTTCGTACTTCTTCGATATTCTCCACTGCCAGAAGTTAATTAAAAATAAGAGAATAAAGGAAATAACAAGCATAACGGCTGCAACCGCAGCGGCTCCAACATAATCAAACTGCTCCAGCTTAGTGACAATTAATAAAGGTACAATTTCTGTCTTCAACGGCATATTTCCTGATATAAAGACGACCGAACCATATTCTCCCAATGCGCGGGCGAAAGCTAACGAAAAGCCTGTCAAAATAGCTGGAAAAATGGTTGGTAAAATAATTTTCATGAATATTTGCAAAGAATTGGCTCCAAGGGTTGAAGCAGCTTCTTCATACTGTTGATCCAACTCCTGCAATACCGGCTGTACTGACCGAACGACAAATGGCAGTCCAATAAAGATTAATGCAATCATAATACCAAGTGGTGTGAAAGCAACCTTTATTCCGAGTGCTTCAAAGAATCGACCGATCCATCCGTTTGGAGCATAAAGCGTTGTTAAAGCAATGCCTGCCACAGCAGTTGGCAATGCAAAAGGCAAATCAACGATTGCATCAACGATTTTTTTGCCAGTAAATTGATATTTTGCCAGAATCCAAGCTATTAGCGTTCCAAATATCGCATTAATGAAAGCTGCCATAAAAGAGGTAGAAAAGGTTAGTTGAAAGGAGGCCAACACTCTTCGATCCGTAATAATGCTCCAAAAATCATCCCAGCTGATTGCCGCTGCTTTTATGAATAGAAAAGCGATCGGAATGAGAACGATCAGACTTAAATAGACAAGCGTATAACCCATCGACAACCCGAAAGCGGGCAAAACTTGATGATGGCGTTTTTTCTTCTTAAACACGGACTCCCCGCTCCTTCTTTATGGTTGATAAATTTGATCGAAAATTCCTCCATCTGCAAAATGAGTTTGTTGAGCATTTTGCCAACCACCAAATTGTTCATCAATTGTAAAAAGCTCAATTTTGGGGAACTGATCTTCATATTTTTCAACCACTTCTTCTGACCTTGGCCGATAATAGTTTTTAGCGGCGATCTCCTGTCCAGCATCTGAATACAAATAATCAAGATAAGCCTTCGCTACCTCTTCCGTCCCATGTTTTTCCACCGAACTATCAACGATAGTTACAGGTGGTTCTGCCAAAATACTTACAGATGGAATAACAATTTCAAACTTATCTTCACCAAGTTCATTTAATGCTAAAAAAGCTTCATTCTCCCACGCCAGTAAAACATCACCAATTTCTCTTTCAACAAATGTAGTCGTTGCTCCCCGTGCGCCTGAATCTAGAACAGGCACATTTTTAAATAACTTTTGTACAAACTCCCTTGCTTTTTCTTCATTACCGTTATTTTGTTTTAGCGCATACCCCCATGCTGCTAAATAATTCCATCTTGCCCCTCCAGATGTTTTCGGATTCGGGGTAATAACCGAAACATCCTCTTTAATCAAGTCATCCCAATCTATTATATTTTTCGGGTTCCCTGTTCGAACAAGAAATACAATGGTTGAGGTATAAGGAGAGCTATTATGCTCCAATCTTTCCTGCCACTTATCCGCAAGTTTGCCTGCTTCAGCAATAGCATCAATATCATAAGCAAGTGCCAATGTTACGACATCCGCCTCTAGCCCATCAATGACAGAACGAGATTGTTTTCCAGAGCCACCATGCGATTGGTTTATTTTCACCTTTTGCCCGGTTTCCTTTTCCCAATATTCAGCAAAACTTTGATTGAACTCTTCGTACAACTCTCTTGTAGGATCATACGAAACATTTAATAATTCAATTTCTTTACCTTGATTTTCTGACTGTGAATTAGTCGGATCACTTCCGCAACCGCCGATTAATAATAGAAAAATTGATAAATATACGCTGACAAGTATTTTCTTCATTCCCTTACTCTCCCTTTCACTCTTATACTCGTTAGGGCTTTTCAATAGACGATGTGTTATGCTGATGTTGTCCATAAGGCTGCAACATCTGACCTCATATTCCATCGCGTTGGATATGCACTCCATTGCTTAACACAGTCTATCAATAAAAAAAGCCCCAATAATTTTCAAATGTACATGAACGTACTGAAAACTAAAGGGCCTTCGGGTGTCCGATCGGCGTATGATTCATTTTAATACCTCTGTTTTGACTTTTTTCCATTTGGCTGCTGCCTCATCTTTCCTTGAGGTGGGAGACGATATTTTTCCAATCGGTCAATTTGTGTAATTTCAGAATCATGAACAGTAATTTGAACAGTCCCATATTCAAGTCCTTCTAGTAAACTGACTATCTTTTCAATTACTTTTTGATCAAGCGTCCCTTTTAATGGCAACTGAAGCATCTCCTTCCAGCTTTGTCACACGATTTTGCAACAAATCTTCAAGTGTAGTCCGTTCCAAAACATAGGCGATTGTATCTCTAACCAATGTCCACAATGGTTTTAATTGGCAGCCCTCTTCCAGGGCACAAGGTTCATACTTCGTAATCGAAGCACAGCCCATTGGAGATAATGGGCCTTCTAATTGACGAATGACCTCCCCAATATTGATTGTCTCCGCATTCATTTGAAGTATGTATCCTCCCTTTGCTCCCCTTTTGCTTGTTACATACCCAAGCTTTTTTAACTGAAGCAGCAATTGCTCGAGATAATGAATACTGACCAACGTTTTTTCGGCAATTTCTTGTATCCCGATTACTTTGCCTGGGTGATTTCCAAGTAGGATTAACGCTCTTAGTGCATACTCTCCTTTACTTGACACCTTCATCGAATTCCTCCTTGCAATCTTGAGTATTTCAGTCAACATTTGCAGCAAAAATTCCAGCCCATATTGCAATTTTTACTTTTAAAGTATATGCACGAAAGAACAAAAGGACACTTATCCCATTTAAAAGGATAAATGTCCTTCAGTTTATCTGATCAGACAAGCTCAATAAATCCCGATTAATTCCATTGGAATAATATTTATTGATTATCATAATACGGATTTTTAATAAAAGCAATTGTTTTTTTGGAATTTTTCGTTTTTTTAACTGCTTTCTTTTTTAGTTACCATTTCATCCTCCAATTTAAGATACTGGAATTATTGTCAATGTTGATAAATCTCTTCTTTAGAATGGAAACCGTCGGAAATGACAGTTTCGGCAATATTGTTTTTATCAACAGAAATAGGTGGGAGGAGAATGGATGGGACTTCTATTTTTCCATTATTGATTTTTCTCTCCGTTACGATGTTTTCACCTTTTGCCAACCGGACTGCCGCTTTTGCTGCAGCAACAGCTAAAGATTTAATCGGTTTATACACCGTCATCGTTTGAGTTCCATTAACAATCCTTCTGATCGCTGCCAATTCTGCATCTTGACCAGCTACTGGAGTTTTGCCTGCAAGCCCGTGACGAGAAAGAACTTTAACTGCTTCCTCTGCCGTCGCATCATTTCCGGCAAACACTGCATCTATTTCATAATTATTAGCTTTAAGTGCGGCTTCCATATTCGAATAGGCATTCGTCGGAATCCAATTTTTTGTCCATTGGTCATAAACTATCTTGATATCGCCTTTATCGATCAGTGGCTTCAAAACATTAAAAACTCCCTTTTTTAAAAGATGAGCATTATAATCAGTATCAGCTCCGCCTATATAAACATACTTTCCTTTCGGCACGAGAGCGGTAAGTGCCTTTGCCTGCAATTCTCCTACTTTTTCATTATCGAATGAAACATATAAATCAATTTCAGCATTCTTTACAAGACGATCGTATGAAATCACTTTAATTCCTGCGAGATGGGCCTTCTGAACAATGACACCCGCCGCTTCCGCATTATAAGGTACCATTACTAGCACATCTACACCCTGTTTGATCAAGGTTTCTGCTTGAATGATCTGTAAAACCTCATCACCGTTTGCTACCATGATTTCCACTTCGGCTCCAATTTCTTCTACTGCCTCCTTAAACAGTCTTTTATCCTTTAACCAGCGCTCTTCCTCTAACGTATCCATCAGAAACCCCACTTTTATTTTCCTGTCCTCACTTTGAACAGAAGCATCAGCTTCAGGAGGAGATTCTGTTGGATTCGTCATTTGCGGCACAGTTTTCTCGCAAGCTGCGCCAAGGAAAGCAAGGACGATAATGCTCAGGAAGAACATAGGCTTAACAATTCTCTGTTTCATCTACATTCCTCCTACATTAATTATTGGCGGCAAATAAGTTTTTTCTGTAATCCTTTGGCGATATTTTACAGACCTTTTTAAATACTTTACTAAAATAATTAGGCTCGTGATAACCGACCTCATAAGTAATTTCCTTAATACTTTTCTCCGGATCACACATCAATATTTTTGCCTTTTCTATCCGACACTCTGTTAAAAAATCAATATAATTAATCCCTAATTTTTCTTTGAACATTTTACTAATATAGATTGGGCTTAACCCAACCTTCTTTCCTAACGATTCTAAAGAAATATCTTTATGGGAATGCTCCATAATATACTGTTTGAGCTGTCGAATCGTATCGGCTTCGAATTGATCGTAATGCTCAGCATGGGTTTGCTTCATTTTTTCGAGAAGAAGATTAACTTCTGCACGCAATTGACGATAATCCTGAATTTTAAATGAATACAATGGGGTAATCGTTTGAATTCCAATCTCGCTCATAATTCTTGAGATAAGCCAAAGCACTTCCACAACTCTTTGCTGTGTATGAACGATGGGAATTCCTTCTTTTTCATAAGTTTGAATAAAACCCATCACATTCATCTCAACTTTATCCCATTCACCAAGACGAATTTGATCGAAAAACTCCTTTTCCCGTAAAGCCATTATGCTCTTCTCGTTTCCGGCTACCGTCGGCACATCCGAATAAAAACGATATTTATGAGAAAATTTTGTTTCGCTCGTAGCTATTAATGAATCGTGGTAGGATTGTCTTATTTCCTCTAATGAACTGACGACACTCCCTATTCCGATAAACCATTCTTCATGCTCCGATTTCCTGACAGAAAGCAGTTCACGAGCTAGATAAATTGCCTGAGAGCGAAACGTTTTAGCCGGATCTCTAAAGACGATAATCGGAAGCTGTGTTCCATATAAAGCTCCTACCCAACACCCGCCTAATTTTCTTAGCTTCTTTTTAATGAGAGGATATAGATTGTCTTTATCCTGTGGGAGTAATAAACACATCACGAACATTTCATTCGTGGATTTAATATCTAACATTTCCACCAACATGTCTAAGTGAACTTCATGTACGTGATCAAATAAGAGTTGTGTCACAACATCAGTCTCCACAAGGGCTAATGCTTTTTGATATTCCTGCTGCTTTTGTTTGCGCTCTTCTGCCAACCTCTTTTCCTCTTCAATCTGTTGCAATACCTTCCCCACAGTTTGCAATATATCGCTCGCCTTGCTAGGCTTTAATAAATAATCCTTAACCCCGAGCTTGATTGCCTCTCGCAAATATTCAAACATATCATAAGCTGTAACCATGATAAATTTTATATTTTCATGCTTCTTTTGAATGAAAGCAACCGCTTCCAATCCACTCATACCTGGCATTTTAATATCCATTAAAATTAGATCAGGGCAAAAATCCTCTGCCATTTGCACAGCCATTTTACCATTTTTCGCTTGTTCAATTTTAATATTTGGATAAGCCCTCTGCAAAATTGCTTGCATTCCTTCTCTTTCAACTTGTTCATCGTCAACAATTAGGAGCTTTATCATGTTTTTTATCACCCCTTTTTTATTTTGAGCGTAACGGTCGTGCCTTTATTTTCACTGCTCTCAATTGCGATTACATCTTCGTATCCATAAAAAAGTCGCAAGCGTTTTACTACATTACTAAAGCCAATCCCGGTTGAATGTCCTTCAGTTTGAACTTGTTGCTCCCTTAAGATCTGCTCGATTTTTGCCGCAGACATTCCTACTCCATCATCTGCAATGTGAACTTGCACCCAGCCAGGTTGATCTTCAATTTTCAATGAAACCCTACCACCATCTTCCTTTGGCTCCACTGCGTGAATAACGGCATTTTCAATAATCGGCTGTAATGTTAAGGCAGGAATGCGAACATTCAGGCTGGCCTCATCAATTTCTGTCTGAAACGTTAAACGATCTGTGAACCTTGCCTTTTGAATATCCATATACTGTTTTAACACTTCCACTTCTTCCGACAAAGTAACTGAACGATCTAAACGCTTTAAATTATAACGAAGCAATCCTGCTACACTTACAAGCAAATCACTCGTTTGCTCGGAGCCTTCCAAATAAGCCTTTTTCGATAATGTATTAAGTGTGTTAAATAAAAAATGAGGGTTTATTTGACTTTGGAGGCTACGAAACTGGCTTTCCTGTAAAAGTAATTTATTTTGCTGAAGCTCATGTTCAAGCTGTGCTTTTTGTTTAATCTCTAAAATTAAATTATTTATATTGATGCGCATCCGATCGAATGTTTTCGCTAAAAATGCAATTTCATCATTGGCCTCGACATGAATTTTCACGTCAAAATCGCCCCGTGACAATTCATTGGCTGCGTCTGTTAACCTTTGAATCGGTTTTGTGATGCTTAGTGAAAGCCAATATGTGATCATAAGCAGTGCGATCGTAATTAATAAAATGAGCCATATGCCGAGTTTGATTAACTCTTCTGACTGCTGAATGATCGTTCGATAAAAACGATCGTACGTCCTCAGCTCTGTGTCCAGCAAGGTTAATTTCATTTCTGAGATGTAATTAGAAATTCGATTGGCTTCGGAAAACTCTTTGGTAACTGACTCTGAATCATCCCCATTATTGAATAAAATTAATCTGTCAGTCGTCTCAACTAAACTATCCACTAGATTAATATAATTCGTTAAAGCAAATTGATTTTCCTCATTTCTTAAAGGAAATACGTCATATTTTGCTTTTTGAATTTTTTCCTTGCTTAATTCAAGCTTCTGTAAATTTTCTGCAGTTGGACTAAGCATATAGTTATTTAAGTAGGTGACCATTTCTTGACTGACTCTTGTCACTTCATTCATGCTTAAGTACCTTTGTAATATTTCGTTGTAATGATGCTGTGTTTTATAATTGTAATACGTAAGAGTAAACCATATACTTGCCATAATAAAGAGCACAAAGGTTGTCAGCATTAAGATCTTTTTTTGGATACTAATCATCATAGTCCATCGCTTTCACAATCCGAATATCTGTAAAATAACCATCAATATTGAGTGGCATCGTTTCTCCAGTAAGCCAACCCTTTATTAACTGAACGCTTTTTCTTCCCATCATTTCTGGAGTTTGCTCCACTAATCCATCAATTTTTCCTTCTTGAAGAAGCGAAATGGAATCTTGTCCATCATCAAAAGAATAAATATAATAAGGCTCCACTTGAGAACGTTTACTTATTTCTTGAACCAGTGCGGATGCAATATCAGAATTGATCGCAATAATCGCATCAACATCTGGCCATTTATTAAGTATATCCTGCGTTGCGGCAATCACTTCTTCCCGTGAACTTGATGTCTCTGCCTCTACAAGTTGAATCTCCCAATGACTTTCAAGTACTTCCTTCATTCCTTCCAGTCTCTGCAATTGATAAAACTCTTTATCACTATTATACGTAATCAGAACCTTGCCCTTTGATCCCATATCTTTTAATAATTCCTCAGCGATCATCTTTCCTGCTTTATACTGGTCTGAACCAACATAAGTTCTTCTCAAACTTTCTTGAACAGGAACATCATTTGCAACCGTTATAACAGGAATTCCATAAAAAGAAGCTTTAACTTTCGTTAAATATTTAAAATCATCAGAATCAAGCCCTTGAACAATAATCCCATCCACTTTTGAGTGAATGGCAATTTCCAGCTTCTTTAAAAAGTCTTCACGATTATTTCCGTAACTGCCCCAAATTTCGAGTGAAGCGCCTTCCTTTTGAGCCTGATCCATCGCTCCGCTCCCAACCTTATTCCAAAATGGAGTCTCTGTATCTTGTGTAATGAGAACGATCCTATGTTGCAATTTCTCTTGTTCAATAAATTTCGGCATTTGTCTATCTGAGCGAAAAACAATTTCAGATGAAACAAATGTGAGATACAGCAGGAAGGAGAACAGGACAAACAGTAAAATAAAGCCTATTTTTCGCAAAAGCTGATCTCCCCTCATTTTTCCCGCGTTTTCGATAAAACGCTTTCATAATGTAATAGTTTCATTAAGTAAACGACTAGATTTCAGCATCTCTCTTTATCAATAAAGACTGATTTTACTCTCATCATACCACTAACTGGGAATCGACTGAAAGTGTTGGCAAACTTTTATATTTGCGAAATGAATTTCTTGCCTTTTTACTATAGTTATTCAGCTAAACCCTTTACAGACCTCTTCGCTTTGCATCTTCCCCCTCAACTATTACGCAATACCCTTTCGCAGATTGAAAAAGAGCATCCTTTTTTGGATACTCTTTTCTACTCGCCAAGAGTTATCCCAGCGCGCATCTATCTCTTTTTCCTCGTCATCACATCAAATATTACCGCTCCTGCCAATACGCCGCCCCTAATCATGTATTGATAGGAAATACCGACACCGAGCAGATTCATCCCGTTCGTAAGAGAGGCCATGACAATCGCACCGATGATTGCTCCGGTCACTTTGCCGACGCCTCCCGCTGATGATACACCACCTACATACGCAGCAGCAATTGCGTCAAGCTCAAATAAGGTTCCAGCAGTAGTTGTAGCTGACTGTAAGCGAGAGGTAAAAAGAATTCCTGACAATGCTGCAAGCATTCCCATGGAACCAAAGACAATATAAGTGATTTTCTTTACGTTAATTCCGCTTAAATGGGCTGCTTCTGGATTGCTTCCAACTGCATAGATATGCCTTCCGAGTACGGTCTTTGTTGAAAGAAAATGATACACGATAACGACTAATAGCATAATAATGATCGTCCATGAAAAACCATTATAACCTGCTAAAATCCAAGTGATGTAGGCAATAATGGCAGACATAAAGAGCAATTTTAAAATAAATATATTTTTCGAGACGACCTCAAATTGATATTTAATTTTATTTTTGCGGTTGGATATTTCACTATAAATATAGACGATAATCCCAAGTAAGCCAACGATTAAAGAGAGAAAATGCAAACCGTTTATTTGAAAGAGAGATGGGATATACCCATTGCCAATTGCATTAAATTTATCATCTTGGATAATAATCGTTCCTGTTTTTTCTGTCACCTGAAGTAAGGCTCCTCTAAAAATCAGCATCCCCGCCAAAGTTGCGACAAATGCCGGAATTCCTATACTAGCAACTAATAAGCCATTGAATAAACCAATCACAATTCCTAGCCCGAGAATAATGGGAATCGTAACAAAAACGGAAACACCTGCTTGCGTAAGCAAGATGGCAGCAATTGCCCCAAGAAATCCAGCAGCGTAGCCCACTGATAGATCAATGTGGCGAATAACAATTACAAGTGTCATACCTACAGCTAAAACAGCAATATATCCGGCAGAATCAAGAAGATTACTAATGTTTCTAGAAGACATAAACAAACCATTTGTCATGATCGTAAAAGTAAGGATAATCACAACCAAGGCAATATACATTCCATAGTCGCGAATATTATCCTTAATCAAATTTTTTGCTTCATTAATCGTATTCATCGTACTGATTCCTCCTATTGCGTAGCGAGCTGCATAATCTTTTCTTGTGTAGCTTCCCCACTTGCCAGCTCCCCTTTTATTTCTGCCTGGGCCATAACGTATATTCGATCACTCATTCCTAGCACTTCGCCCAATTCTGAGGAAATCATAATAATACTCATTCCCTCTCTTATTAATTTGTTCATTACCGAATAAATTTCAAACTTCGCTCCAACATCAATCCCACGTGTTGGTTCATCCAGTATTAAAAGCTTTGGACTTACAAATAGCCATTTTCCTAGAGAAACCTTTTGTTGATTGCCTCCACTTAAATTTCCAACACTTTGTTCAACAGAGGAAGCTTTTATATAAAGTGATTTTCTGTATTCATCAGCAATTTTTATTTCTTCATTATCGTTGATTAAACCGTTTTGTGAAATCGCTTTTAAATTCGAAGCCGAAATATTATTTTTAATATCTTGGCTTAAGAAGAGCCCATCCCCCTTTCGATCTTCGGTTACATAGGCAATCCCCGCCTTAATCGCCTCATTTGGATGTTTGAATGCACGATGTGAGCCATAAAAAATAAACTCGCCTTGAAGCTTATACCCTTTTGCATTTCCAAAAATGCTTAAGGCAAGCTCTGTTCTCCCTGAACCCATTAATCCTGAAATACCGACTATTTCGCCTTCGTTAACATGCATGTTGATATTTTTAACAATATTTCGACCTAACTGCGGATCATATGCGGACCAATTATGCAGTTCTAAAATTTTCTTACCTATTTTTTGCTCCGGCCTTTTGGGATAAATATCGTTTATCTCCCGGCCAACCATATTTTTAATAATCACCGCCTCTGTAATTTCATCTTTTTTGCTATCTAAAGTACAAATGGTTTGCCCATCACGAAGGACTGTTGCTCTATCGGCAATATGGATCACTTCCTTCAATTTGTGGGAAATCATGATGCAGGTAATTCCTTGTGATTTTAATTCCTGCAACAAATTCAATAGATTCTCACTATCATCCTCATTTAACGCTGCTGTCGGTTCATCTAAAATAAGAAGCTTAACATTTTTACTTAACGCTTTAGCAATCTCGATTAGCTGCCTTTTGCCAACCCCTAAATCCTTTACAAGCGTGTCTGGATTGACATCTAACTTAACTTTATTTAACATCTCCTTCGCTTGGACGATCGTCTGATTCCAATCAATAACTCCACCACGCTTCACTTCATTGCCAGCGAAAATATTCTCATAGACCGTCAGATCTGGAAACAAGGCTAATTCCTGATAGATAATGGCGATACCTGCTTTCACACTATCACTGATTTTATTAAATGTTTGAATTTTTCCTTCAAATATAATATCACCACTATATGTCCCGTATGGATGGACGCCGCTAAGCACTTTCATTAAGGTTGATTTGCCCGCACCATTCTCGCCAATTAAACAGTGAATCTCTCCCTTCTCCACTTTAAAATTGACATCACTAAGTGCCTTAACTCCACTAAACTCCTTGGAGATCTGGTTCATTTCTAAAATGTAGTTCTGCAACCTTAGGTCCCCTCCAATCAATTACAATTCTTGGAAACGGGAATAGTGATAGACGAATCTATCACTATTCCTCAAGCAACATTTATGGTCGAGCTTATAAACCTGTAAATTCACTTGCTTCATAATACTCGGAATCTATTAATTCCTCTTTTACATTTGCTTGATCGACAACAATTACATCTGTTTGTTTCGCTTTTACTTCAATTTCACCATTATCATAGGTACCAGTTGTCTCAGGCGTTTTACCATCAAGAATCTCAACCGCCATACCCATTGCATCCTTAACTAAAGTTCGCACATCTTTAAAGACTGTCATCGACTGTTTTCCGTCAATAATATATTGAATCGAAGCCTTCTCAGCATCTTGACCAGTAATGATATAACTTGAAATCTCAGAGTCTGCGGCAAAGGTATCAGCAATGGAACGAGACGTACCATCATTTGGTGCAAGGATTGCAACATCCCCTTTCATCTCTGCCCCTGCTGCAGTAAGATGTGTTTGTGCTTTATTAATCGCTTCATTAGGGTCCCAGTTAGTCGTGACCTGTCCGAGAATTTTACTCATCTCATCACGAGTCAGCTCAGACTTGTCTTGCAAAGCTGTCGCTTCACTTGAGTTGGCAATTTTAAATGTTCCATCAGCAATTTTCGGCTGAAGGACACTCCATGCTCCCTCAAAAAATAAAAATGCATTATTATCTGAGGCTGCACCGGCGTATAAATAGAGAGGTACACCTGAGCCGTTTGTATTGTCGACTAAGTACTGCGCTTGTGCAGCGCCAACAGCTACACTATCAAAGGTTACATAATAATCAACTGCATCTGTATTCGTAATTAAACGGTCATAGGCAATTACCGTTACACCATCTTTTTTTGCAGCTTCAACCGCAGCCCCTGCTGCCTCGCCATCATGCGGACTAATGATTAACACATCAATCCCTTTATTTAATAATGTTTCAACATTTTCTTTTTCTTTAGCAGAAGAACCTTGGCTGAACAAAATCTCCGTTGTATACTCAGAGTCAGCTAAAGCATCCTTGAAACGTTGTTCATCTTGGACCCATCTAGGCTCATCCTTTGTCGGCAAAACGATCCCTACGCTCACACCTTTGCTGCTGCCGCCAGTGCTACTGCTGTTACATGCAGCTAAAAAAGCCACAACAAAAAACGCAACAAATAAGAAAGAAATGACTTTAAACCCCTTTTTCATCATAAAACTCCTTTCATTTCCCAATATTTTTATTTGGCTTCGCTATTGGCTCATTGTTTGCGAAATCAGGGTATCGAATGAGCGAAACATCACTACTATGATTTAACAAAGCCTTTTTTAATTACAACTAGATTATATCCCTATAACCCAATTATGAAAGCGTTAACAAATGGTAATATTTTGATTACTTCCTATACTTTTTTAACCTTTTATTTAACAACCGCCCTTGAAAAGAGGTAATATAATACTGAAAGCAAAGGAAGGGATGAGGATATATGGAAAGATTAATGTTTATAGAAACTGGCATGGGAATTGATGTCCACGGTCAGGATATTACGACAGCAGCTGTAAGGGCAGTAAAAAATGCGATTCATTTTAACTCGATGCCAGGAATTCGCTCTGTTTTGCCAGATAACAGTCTTGATAATATGAAAGTGAACGTGAAGCTAGCTGTTCCATGTGATAAAGATAAGCTCAATATTGAAGATGTGAAAGCAACATTGCCATATGGACAAGTTACAGTGGAAATTATGGATGGTGGCATGCTTACTACTAGTGGAATCGTTCTTGAAGAAAAGGGCGATAAAAATGATTTAATGTACATAGTTGTCGCTTCCGTTGAAGTTGGTTATTAATTTTGGAAAAACCAAAAAGCAAGAGAAAAACACGTTATTTTCTCTTGCTTTTTTAAATGGATATTTTTTTGTTGAAAAGGTTTCACCCGAAATAAACGAAAAATCGGTAATCAACAATGTAATTTATCTAGGCCGCTGAAAAATCCGCCTTCAATACAAATGACAAAAAGTTGGAAATTCAGAGTGAGTTTGATGGATAAGTCTGACTTAATGGCCGAATGGTTCCTCTATTCGGACTGAAACTTGACAGTAAAACGGTCTTGGCGCAGAATAATCGCTCTATTCGGACTGAACGTACAAGCAAATCCCTCCAAACAGACAAATGTCCAAAACCATCTCTTGTTGCAACTCAAGATTTTGCTAAAAAATTGACTTTGGGTGCATTCTTGTCTGAATCGTCTTTCTTATACAGATGGCAAGCCACATAATGATCCTGCTCTATTTCCTGCCAATTAGGTTTTATTTGAGAGCAAACCTCCATAGCCTCAGGGCAACGGGTCCTAAATACACAACCGCTTGGCGGTTCAATTGGACTTGGAATATCACCTTCTAAAATAATACGCTCACGTGTATCCTCTATATCTGGATCAGGAATTGGAATAGCCGATAACAATGCTTTTGTATACGGATGAAGCGGGTTTTTGTAAAGTTGCTTACTTATTGTCTGTTCAACAAGATGGCCTAAATACATAACACCAATACGATCGCTAATTTGTTTAACCATTGACAGGTCGTGAGCAATAAATAAATATGTTAATCCTTTTTCTTTTTGCAGCCTTTTTAACAGATTGACAACTTGTGCTTGAACGGAAACATCTAAAGCAGAAATTGGTTCGTCTGCGATGATAAAGTCTGGATCCAAAGCCAAAGCGCGAGCAATCCCTATTCTTTGCCTCTGTCCACCACTAAACTCATGTGGATAACGATTGGCATGTTCGCGATTTAAGCCCACATCCTCCAGCAATTGATAAACTCGTTCTAGTCGTTCCAGCTTATTCGCATATAACCCATGAACCTCCATCGGCTCTGAAATGATTTCCTGTACAGTCGACCTCGGATTTAACGAAGCATATGGATCTTGAAAAATCATCTGCATTTTTTGATGCAATTTAAACTTTTCCATTTTAGTGAGCGTATGGACGTTTTGTCCGCTAAACTTAACCTCTCCATCTGTTTGTTCGTATAAACCAATAATTGTCCGTCCGGCAGTTGATTTGCCACAGCCTGATTCACCGACAACTCCAAAGGTCTCTCCTTTATGAATATGAAAAGAGACTCCGTCAACCGCTTTTAGAACTGTTCTTTTTGAAAGTGGAAAATACTTTTTCAGGTTTTTTACCTCAAGCAGAATCTCTTTTTTCATTTTTCATTCCTCCGCATCACCAATAGCGCCTTGCTGCACACAGTTCTTTTTCATAAAAAGTATCCTTCAGTTCAATGATTTCAATTACTTTTCCAGTCTTTGGCGAATGCAGCATCTTCCCATCACCATAATAGATGCCGACATGATGTATTTTTCCTTTTCCTTCTTCATAAGCAAAGAAAAGGAGATCCCCTGGCTCAAGCTCAGATAATTTCACCGGGACTCCATCCTGAGACTGATCCACTGCATCACGAGGGATTATGTATCCATTAGCTTTACACATATTGTAGGTAAAGCCAGAGCAATCATATCCAAAGCTGCTCATTCCACCCCAAAGATATGGTAAATGTAAAAATTTTTCCCCTTCTATAACGATGTCTCTGCCTGTGCGTTTTGTTTGTTCAGACTGGGGAGTGACCAGCGCTACATCAACCTTTTTTAACAAGCCTAACCCTATTGGTGTCCGTACCTTCACCCATTCCCCTTCATGACGAAGTAAAGGTAATCTTGTTTGGTAGCTTAATAGGGTGACACATCTCTCCTCAACATCGTAAAGCGTTGCTTTATTGCTTCTTACTACAGCGATTGCACCGTTTTCCACTTCCCAATCCTCAATCTGAACCAATTGTCCTTTTGGTATCCAGCCTGGATAACCTCGCTCGTCTTTCGATGTAGGCTGACTCGGCACCAATACCTTTAACCACTCAGCTTTCTCCTCTAGCACTTGTACTTTTTCACCAAATAAAACCTGTGTTTGCACTAGATTTGCCTGGTGAAGTTCCAATAATTCCCCATAGGATTGCCCTTCAATCCAGTCTTGGATATCTACTGGGTTCGTAATCGCCTTTTTATCAAGGGGACGAGGTGAACTAGGCAATGTCCATATTGTCGCAACTGGCACATTGACTACCCAATTGTTATTCATCTCAGCCATCTCCCTTCACCATTATTTGTGAAATGCCTAATCCAACTTCTTTTGGAAAAGTAATCCTCCTTCCATTGTAAATTAGGCCTCCTTTTACAATTTCTTTGGCAAGCATAAGCGGAGCATCAAAATCGTAGCGCGTAATATTCTTTTTACTTGCTGCAAAATGAGCAGCCGCTGTAATACCGAGACGGGTTTCAATCATACTTCCAACCATGCATTCTACACCACTGACTTCCGCCAATTGGTTAATAATAGTAGCTTGATAGATTCCCCCCGCTTTCATTAATTTAATATTAATTAAATCAGCACTTCTTGTTTTCACTACTTCCAATGCCTGTTTAGCCGTAAAAACACTTTCATCCGCCATAATCAATGTATCTACCGAATCTGTTACTTTTTTTAATCCTTCTAAATCATGGGCCTTTACTGGCTGCTCTACCAGTTCAATATTTAAATCCAAGTCTTCCATTTCGCGAATCGTTCTTATTGCATCCTTTGCTTTCCAGCCTTGATTGGCATCGAGTCGAATCTTAATGTCTTTTCCGATACGTTTTCTTATTTCAATGATTCTTCTGAGATCAGTTGCTGCATCATCCTTGCCAACTTTGACCTTTAAAACATTAAAACCTTGCTGAATGTAATGAACGGCATCTTCTCCCATTTCTTCCGGTCCGTTCACGCTTACGGTAAAATCCGTTTCAACTTCATCCCTATACCCTCCGAGAAATTGATAAAGGGGCATTTTGCAATATTGTGCTAAGCAATCATACATCGCCATATCAATTGCCGCTTTTGCACTTGAATTCCCGACGAGAATATCCTGTAACCCTTGAAAGAGAGCTTCATAGTTGAGGAGATTTTTATTTTGTAAAAACGGCTTCATGATATGTTCAATTGCCGCTTCAATACTCGCAAGGCTATCACCGGTAATGACATGAGTCGGAGGTGCTTCTCCCCATCCACTGATCCCATTGTCGCAAATCATTTCAACAATGATTGACTCAGCGACTGTAACCGTTCTTAGTGCCGTTTTAAAAGGTTTGTAGAGAGGGACGGCTACTTTAAACGTTTTTATCTCAACAATTTTCATCGCTACCATCCTTTTTTCTCGGACGTGATAGAAAAGGGATGCCTTGAAAGAACATCCCTTCTTATCATATTTATTGCTTATCTGCCCATTTGAATTCAATATACCCAACAGGATGACGAATAACACCTGTTACCGCATCATTCTGTAAATATGGTTGGTTATAATAATAGAGTGGAAAGATAGGCGCTTCTTCCATTAAAATTTGTTCTGCCTTATAGAGGAGCTCAAAACGCTTTTCTTCCTCTGCCTCATTTTTCGCATCTGTGATTAATTGATCGTATTCAGCATTGCTCCAACCAGTACGATTCATCGAATGACCTGTTTGAAAACTTTCCAGAGAATTAATCGGATCGGCAAAATCGTTTAAGAATGAGCTTCTTGAAAGTTGGTACTTTAATTGTTTTTGCTCATCTAAAAATACGCTTGACTCTACACTTTCAAGCTTCACATCAACACCTAACGTCTCTTTAAACATCGGTTGAAGCGCTTCGGCAATCTTCTTGTGCTGTTCACTTGAACTATATGTTAAAACCACTTCTGGAAGGGTATCATAGCCCTCTTCTTCCATCCCTTTTTCAAGCAATGCCTTTGCTTCTTCAATATTTGTTTTAAGAAGGTCCCCGTTTGTCTCGCGAAAATCCTGACCGTTGGCATCTGTGAATCCTGGTGAAACAAAGCCATATGCTGGTTGTTCACGATTTTTCGTTACAAAATCAACAATTTGCTGTTGATCGACTGCCAGTGCAAAAGCTTTACGAATATTTTTATTTTGGAAAGGTTCCTGAGAAACATTAAACCTAAAAAAGTACAGTCCTGCCTGATCAACAATGTCGACTTCACCTTCTTCAAAGAGCTTTTCACTCAGTTCTGCGGGTACATCAGATGAATCTAACTCCCCTGATTGATACATTTGATATTCAGTATTTGAATCATCAACCATTGCCCAATGAATTTTATCGACTTTGACCGTTTCAGCATCCCAATATTGTTCATTCCTTTCCATAACAAGATGACTATCATGCTGCCATTCAGTTAGTTTAAATGGTCCATTCCCAACAAATGTCGCTGCTTCAGCAAACCATTGTGGATTATCTGCTGCAACTTTTTCGTTAATCGGAAAGAATGTTGGGAGTGAAATAATGTTTAAAAAATATGCTTGCGGACTTGTTAACGTTACCTCTAAAGTTTTTTCGTCTAATGCCTTAACAGCAACGTCCTCCGCTGATCCTTCTCCGCTATTGTAGCTTTCTGCCCCTTCGATTAAATAAGCCAAAAAAGCCGATGAAGCTGCTAGCTCCGGGTCTAATGCCCGCTTCCAAGCAAATTCAAAATCACCTGCCGTGACATCATCCCCATTCGACCATTTTGCATCATCACGAATATGAAATGTATAGGTTTTTCCATCTTCCGAGACATCCCAATTCTCCGCAATGGCAGGCTGTGGAAGATGTTCTTCATTTAAGCGGGTAAGTCCCTCCATAATGTTATTCAATGGACTCCATGACACAGCATTAAATCCCACTGGTGGATCAAATGTCGTTGGCTCCTCTCCATTATTCCAATAAATCACTTTTTCACTTGTTTCTTCCTGCCTGTTTTCATCAGAGTCACCATCGGTCTCAGTACCAGCATCTTCTCGTGCCGTACAGGCTGCAAGTAAGAAGATTAAAAGAATAGCCATTAAAAATTGTGACGAGCGTTTTTTCATTTGTTTTCCCCCTTACTTTCTATAAAAATATATAACTTCTAGAGAAAAACTAATTCTCCAAAAGAAGCTACCGTTGTGAAGCAAGCATCTGTTTTGCCCGTTCGTCCTGAAGCCAGCAATTTACGTGGTGTTCTTTCCCATATTTCGTTTTTAACGGATAAACTTTATCACACACTTCCATTGCATATTGACATCTGGCTACAAATGGACAGCCAGGCGGTGGAGCAAATAAATCGGGAGGTGAACCAGCAATTGGAATCAGCTCTGCATTTTCTAAATCCAAGCGAGGAACAGAATTTAACAATCCTTTCGTGTAGGGATGTTGAGGCTTATAAAAAATATCCCTTCTTGTTCCCGTCTCTACCACTTTTCCGGCATACATAACTGCTATTCGATCTGCAACTTGAGCAACTACACCTAAATCATGAGTAATGAGAATAATCGACACTCCTGTTTTCTTTTGAATATCTCTAAACAAATCAAGAATTTGAGCTTGAATGGTTACATCGAGCGCTGTCGTCGGTTCATCTGCAATCATCACTTCAGGTTCACAAACCAACGCCAGCGCTATGACAATTCTTTGTCTCATTCCCCCGCTAAACTGGTGAGGATACTGTTTTAGACGACTTTCCGTACTGGGTATTCCAACTAAGCGCATCATTTCCAGCGCCTTTTTCTGCGCTTCACTCCGTGAAATTTTCTGATGCTGAATGATTCCCTCAACCAGTTGAGTTCCGATCGTCAAAGTTGGATTCAAAGCAGTCATTGGATCTTGAAAGATCATCGAAATATCGGCCCCGCGAATTTTACGCAAATCCTTATCCTTCAATGCCGCTAAATTACTTCCTTTAAAAAGAATCTTTCCATCTGTTATTTTCCCTGGTGGATTTGGAATTAAGCCCATAATACTTTTGGCAGTCACACTTTTCCCACAACCGGATTCGCCAACAATCGCAAGCGTTTCCCCTTTATATAAATCAAAGCTAACACCGCGAACTGCTTGAACCTCTCCACCAAATGTTGTAAAGGAAACATGCAGTCCCTTTACTTCAAGAATTTTCCCCATGATGATTACCTCCTTAACTTCGGATCTAATGCGTCTTGTAATCCATCTCCCAAAACATTAAAAGAAAACATTGTTAAAGAGATGAAAAATGCAGGAAAAAACAGACGCCACCAATCTCCTGAAAGAATGACAGGCAATGCATCACTTGCCATTGAGCCCCAGCTCGCTAACGGAGGCTGGATACCAATTCCAAGGAAGCTAAGGAAAGCTTCAGCGAAAATAGCTGAAGGTACCGTCAATGTCATTTGAACGATAATCGGACCCATCGTATTCGGAAGAAGGTTTCTGCGAATGATTCTAGACGTTTTCGTACCAAAGGTTTGCGATGCAAGGACAAATTCATAGTTTTTGATTTGCAGAACTTGTCCTCTTACCATCCTGGCCATTCCTACCCAGCCTGTAATGGAAATGGCAAAAATGATCGAAAACAACCCGGGCTCCAGAACAACACTTACTAAAATAACTACTAATAAATAGGGAAGACCGTAAAGAATTTCTACAAAACGCATCATGTAATGGTCGATCTTTCCACCTTTATAGCCTGCAATTCCTCCATATGTAACGCCAATGATAAAGTCGATGAGCGCTGCAACAACACCAACAAAGAGTGAAATTCGCGCCCCTTCCCATGTTCTCGAAAAAACGTCACGTCCTAACTCATCGGTGCCAAACCAGTGCTCAGACGAAGGAGGCAAATTTTGTTGTTGAAGCACTTGATGGGTTGCGGAATGAGGCGAGATGATCGGTCCAAAAATAGCCATAAATACTAGTAAAATTAGACAAACCAAACCAACCATCGCCAGTTTGTTCTTGAGCAAACGACGCCACGCATCCTTCCAATATGACACACTTGGCCGAATGACAGTCTCCGCTTCTCCTAATGTTCTTTTTTTAGGTACGAACCACTCATCCATAACGCCGGCTCGTTGACTCTCTTGCTGCTTCGGTGCTTCCATCATTTCGCCTCCTTCTTGTGCAGCTTAATTCTAGGGTCGAGAAGACCGTAGGCAACATCCACTAAAAATAAGAGAAAAATTAATAATGTGCTGTAAAAGATCGTTGTTCCCATAATAACCGGATAATCGCGGTTATTAATGCTGTCAACAAAATACTTGCCCATTCCTGGGATCGCAAAAATCTTTTCAATTACGAAGGTCCCTGTTAATATTCCTGCAGCCAGTGAGCCGAGCACAGTGACAACTGGGAGCAGGGCGTTTTTCAAAGCATGCTTTAAGACAATTTTTGCAGGAGTCAACCCTTTCGCTTTTGCCGTTAAAATATAATCCTGAGTCAATACTTCCAACATACTTGAGCGGGTTAAGCGGGCAATAATGGCCATTGGACCAGTGGCGAGAGCTAAGGTCGGCAGCACCATATGCCTCCAGCTTTTCCACGTCGCAACAGGCAATAGTTCCCAATTGACGGCAACCTGTTGAATAAGTAAGGTTGCAAAAACAAAGTTTGGAATTGAGATCCCTAAAACGGCAATCGTCATCGCCATATAATCAATAAGCCCATTATGGCGAAGGGCAGCAAGGACTCCCAACGTTATTCCTGAAAGAATCGCTACCGTTAAAGTTACGAATCCAAGCTCAAATGAGACGGGAAAACCTCTGCCCAACAATTCATTAACCGTCTGCGAGGATTTTTTTATTGACGGACCAAAATCAAACTGAATAACAGATTTTAAATATTCTATGTATTGGACTGGAACAGGCTTGTCTAAATTAAAATGGGCTTCCAAATTCTTCTGAACTGCCTCGCTTGTGCTCCTTTCCTCATTAAAGGGAGAACCAGGAAGAGCGTGCATCAGAAAAAAGGTTAATGTAATAATAAGCCACAAAGTAATCAGCATAGCGATGAAGCGTTTTACTAAATATTTCGTCATTGTCTCACTCCCTAACAGAAATCGGTATGCATCGCTAACTCAGTCATAACAAGCATTGCTTGATAGGCTTCTAATATATTTTTTGCTTGATAACGCACAATGGTTGAATTTGCTTCAATTTCTGTTCCTGGCATTAAATGGGCCCATTCAGCCTGCCCGTAATTGGCGAATTCAATTCGTAATAAAGGAGCTTCTGGAGGGATGAGTGGTTTAACCAACGCTCTATTTTTCAAAGCGATTTCTGTCTTTTCTTTTAAAAGTTGGCCAGCCTTTGTTGGGGTAAGAGTTTTTACTGCAGAGCGTGTAATCGTTTCTTTCACTACGGCTGTCGTTACGTTAGGAATTAATTCTTCAGCTTCTTTCGCAGCCTGATCATCACCTGCGACCATTAAAACAGGAACACCGTAGTAACCGGCGACATAGGCATTAAAGCCCAGTTCACCAACAGGAATATCATTTATGTAAAAATGTCGAACGCCAAAAATCATCGAATGACTCATAACGCCTTTCATGGAAGCTCGGGCGTGATAACCGACAAAGATTGCCCCAGAAAAACTGTTATCTAAACCTTCAACCATTGAAAAAGGTTTAACACCACCATTGATTAACTGTGTTTCTGGATGAAGTTTTTCTACTAGTAAATTATTCATTTTGGAATGGCTATCATTAACGATTACTTCTTTACAGCCTTGCTCGAAAGCCGTAGTAATTACATAATTGGCTTCATCTGTCATGATTTGGCGCGAACGCTCATAATTATGGGCAGAGGAGTCAACATGAGTATAATCTACTAATCCCGTTATTCCTTCCATATCAACGGACATATAAAGTTTCATACACGAACCCCTTTTTAAAATTATTTTAATATTTTTAATTATTATAAATTATAGAATTATCTTATTCAATGAAATAAAAATAAAATAACTAATTTTTCTAAAAAATTTGAATATAAAGACCTATACTATAAGCTATAGGTCCTAACTTCTCGACAACTTTATAGTTTTCAACCAATGGATGAATGGGAAATCGATATTTGCTTCGCGATTCCCGTACTAACAATTTTGTTATAACTGGTATTTCTCTTCATCATTTTTATTTAGGCTTTGTTAAACAGAATTTTTTGATAAAAATCAATACCGACATTTAACAAAACTTGATTTTAATAAAAATGACCGCTGGCAAGCTTGAATTGATCGAGTTTGCCAACAGCCTAAGTTCTACAATGCTATAGGTCCACATTTTTTATAACTTTCTCTTTGGATAAGAAAGAATTAGTCTTAAAACACTGCCGAAGATAACAACGAGTACAGCAAGATTGACAAGTGTATTTACCCCAACTAAAATGTATGCAAAAACAAACAATAGTAATGGTTTCGTTAGTGTGAAAGCAATCATTTTCCATAATAATTGAAATTTTAATCTTCTCTTCATCAGTTTTCCTATAAGAACACTTAAAAAGGATAACAGAGAAATCCCAATTACAGCATAAAAAACGATAAAAAATGGATATAGAATAAGAATTTGGGCCTTGTAAACATAGGCTGGCACCTCATTCATTACTCTAGAACTTTCCTGCAATAAGATTATTTGCAGCGGTATAACCAGAATCAACAATAATATGAAAAAATAGCCTGCTGCTGCCTTTAGATCAATTCGATTTAAACGTACTACCGCTTCTTTTTTTGGCAACAATAAACAATCTCTAAAAATATCTAATGATTTCAATTTCCTTCCACCGTCTCCCCCTCATGGAACATTATTATGATTAATTAATGGCAAAATTTTTCCTGCTTCTAATTTATCTTTTTTCATTTGTTCAATTAACGGGTCCAAGCCTTGAAATTTAATTTCTTCCCGTAGGTAGTGAAGAAAGGAAACGGCAATTTTTCGTCCATAGAGGTCATCATTAAAATTTAAAAAATGAACTTCAATTAAATAGTGATCACCGTTAACAGTCGGGCGATAGCCCGCACTTATGAGAACATTCCACTTTTTTGAATAAGCATCCACTGTCGCCCGACCGACATAAATACCTGGTTTAGGTAGGACATAAGTATCTGTTAATTCCATATTCGCAGTAGGAAAACCAAGTTTTCTTCCAAGTGCCTGACCACTAATTACTGTTCCAATAATGGTAAACGGGCGATAGAGCAGAGCATTCGCTTCCTTAATCTTCCCTTTTCTAATAAAAGCTCGAATCAAACTGCTGCTCATTTTTGCCCCATTTTCTGTTTCAAGCGGAACGACAATAACTTGAATATTTAATTTTCTGCAATATGTACTGAGCTCCTTAGTCCCACCTTCTCTACCCTTCCCAAAAACAAATCCTTCTCCAACGATGATTCGCTTCACATTTAAGCGTGCAATATGCTCAAGGATAAATGTTTTTGCTGAAAGATTCGCATATTCCTTTGTGAATGGAATACGATAATATCGCTTTACTCCAAACTCTTGAAGAAAACGGATTTTCTCCGGCTCTGGCGTGAGCTTTTCCTTGTATGCAACATCACCTGTCAATATCCAAAGCGGATGCTCTGAAAAGCTCATGACAGCAAGAATTTCCTCTTTTTGTTTGTATAATTGAGCTGTTTCAAGGATTTTTTGATGACCTTTATGAATCCCATCAAATTTTCCAATCATCAATACAAGCGGTTGAGAATCATCTGGAGGCAGTGTTTCAACTTCGATTATCTTCATATAAAAAACTCCTTATTATTTTTTGAAACTTTTTATATAAATTAGTATAAAAATACCGTAAACTTGTTATCAATTAATTAGAACATATTTCTCTCTCTAAAAGCAACAATCTCAGTTAATATTCGTTTTCTCAAAAATAATGTTTAATAATGCATAGGTATAGAAAAATGCTTTGTTGTTTCAGCCAAGCTATTGTTCCTTTCTGAAAAAATAGTATCAATACAGAAGAAATGCTACAGGGATTAATATAAAGCCTTCCCCGTGTTTTAGGGCAACATAAACTATGAAATGCTGTTCTTTCAAGCCAAGAAACCAAGCATACGTAAGTAATTATGACTCTTCGGAAATGAGAAACTAAGATTTTTAGGGATTAATCGTAGTTACACCAATTTTAATGAGTGATCTAATCAAGAAAAAGCTTAGTATCCCAAACAAAAAAACAACCTAGAATTCATCACTGGAATTCTAGGCTCTAACATTATTTCTCAACAATCTCAGTTTGAATTTGCAGTCCTCTTCTTAGTGTATTCCCTATTGTACATGCACGTTCTGCCGAAACTACGAGCTTATTTTTATACTCTTGAGAAAAATGCTGAGGCAATGATATGTTCACATTGCATTGTTCAAAACGTGACGGACTGTCACTCGCCTTAATCGCATTCACTTCTATCGATATATCATCATCTTGCACTTCAACCCCATCTCTTTCAAGCATCCGATTAAGAACTATCGTAATACATAAACCTAACGATGCTTCAAATAATTCTTTCGGGTTTAATCCATCACGATTCGCGGAAAAACTTCCTTCTACTTGAAATCCTGCATTATTATAAATACCAACTTTACCTTGCTCCTTTTTAATAACAGTCACCCAGCTCACTCCTTCAATACTTGTCCAAAAATTATTCATATAAATGACATGCTACATAATGATCTTGTTTCATCTCTTTTCGCTGCGGCACTTCGATTCGGCATTTTTCCAGTGCAAATGGACAGCGAGTATGAAACATGCAGCCTGATGGAGGATTTAATGGAGAGGGAATTTCTCCTTTCAAAACAATTCGCTCCCTTTTTCCACCGCGATTCGTACGCGGTACAGCGGAAAATAATGCCTGGGTATAAGGATGAAGAGGCTTGGCAAAAATGTCTTCATTTCGACCCTCTTCAACGATATTTCCAAGATACATGACCCCAATTCGGTCTGATATATGCCTGACAACACTTATATCGTGGGTAATGAAAAGATAAGTTAAATGCAAATCATCCTGTAATTTCTGCAATAGATTAATTACTTGCGATTGAATTGATACATCGAGTGCAGATACCGGTTCATCGCAAATAACAATTTTCGGATTGACAACCAACGCCCTTGCTAACCCGATTCGTTGTCTTTGGCCACCGGAAAATTCATGAGGAAAGCGGTAATAATGCTCCATACCTAAGCCAACTTTTTCTAAAATATCAAAAACCCGTTCTCTTCTTTCGTTTTTACTGACATTGGTATGGATTATTAATGGCTCCTCTAATATTTTTCCAATTCGCTTTCTCGGATTTAAGGATGAGTATGGGTCCTGAAACACCATTTGTATATCTTTCCGCAAACGGCGAACTTCCTTCTTCGAAGCTTGAAAAATATCTTTATCTTGAAAAAGTACCTTCCCACCCGTTGGTTCAGTTAATCTCAAAATCGTACGCCCGGTTGTACTTTTACCGGATCCAGATTCTCCAACAAGGCCATAGGTCTCTCCCTCATATAGCTTAAGTGTCACATCATTTACAGCTTTTACCTGTCCTTTTATTCCCCCTAAACGTCCAAATGGACCGGTAACAGGAAAATATTTTTTCAGCTTTTGAACTTCTAAAATGGGGTCGAGAGTTCTATTCGTTTGATGATTCATGAACAGCCTCCTTTTTGAGGATCTCTTTGTAATGCCAGCACCTAACCTTTTGAGTGGCACTATAGGCCTCCAATTCTGGAGCCTGTTCCTTGCAAAGCTCATCTGCATATGGACAGCGCGAGGCAAAACGACACCCGTGCGGAACTTTTTGCAAAGAGGGCACTGTTCCATCAATGGTATAAAGCTTTTGTAAACGCTCCCCTTCCAATTGTGGAATTGATTTAATCAAACCTCTTGTATATGGATGAAGCGGCTCTGAAAAAAGGCAATCCGTATCCGTCTCCTCCACAATCTGACCAAGGTACATGACCATCACTCGAGTACAGATTTCAGCAACAACTCCTAAATCATGCGTGATGAAAATAACCCCCATGCCAAGCTGAGCATTTAGCTCAGCGATTAAATCCAGTATTTGCGCTTGAATCGTAACATCCAATGCTGTTGTTGGTTCATCTGCTATTAATAATTTGGGCTGACACGAAAGGGCGATCGCGATCATAACTCGTTGCTGCATCCCTCCGGACAATTGATGCGGATATTCATTTATCCTTTTTTCTGGAGCAGGGATCCCGGTCAATCCAAGCATTTCAATTGCCTTTTGCTGCGCTTCTCGCTTATTAAGATTTTGGTGGATCATTAAAGATTCGCGAATTTGATCACCAATCGTGTACACAGGGTTTAAAGAGCTGAGCGGATCTTGAAAGATCATCGAAATATCATTGCCACGAATTTTCTGCATCATTGCTTTCGATAAGTTTAATAGATTTTCACCTTGAAAAAGAATTTCACCCTCATACTTAGCCGTGTATTTTTCATCGTATAGCCGCATTATCGACTGTGACATTACGCTCTTTCCACAGCCTGATTCTCCGACAACACCTACAATTTCGCCTTCATTCAGATGAAATGTGATTCCATCTACTGCAGTTATTTGGCCACGCTCGGTATGAAAATGAGTTTTTAAATTCTTTACTTCTAAAAGAGGCTTCTTCTCCATTCTTTACCTCCTTGCTTTCTAGAAATCATTTGGATTTTTTTCCTGAGCTGTGCGGATCAATAAAATCTCTCAGCCCGTCACCTAGTAGATTTAGTCCTAATACTGACAAAACGATCGCCAAACCTGGGAATACAACCATCCACCACGCCTTAAAAATAACTAATTTCCCAGCTTGTAAAATATTTCCCCAGCTTGGGTCTGGTGCCGCTATCCCTGCACCTAAAAAGCTGAGTGCCGCTTCTGAAATGATCGCTTCTGCAAACACAAACGTTGCTTGTACGATCAGTGGAGAAATTGTATTTGGTGCAATATGTTGCCAAATAATTCGTGTCGCACTTGCTCCCTGTGCATGCATCGCCTCAATAAATGTCTGTTCTCTAATTACTAATGCTGAAGAACGGACAATCCGTGCAATATTTGGAGTAAAAACAATGCTTAAAGCGATGATTACATTAAGGGGGGACGGACCTAAGGCAGCCATTAATGCGATCGCTAATAAAATTCCCGGAATAGCCATTAAACCATCACATATTCTCATTAAAATATGATCAAGAGCAGCATAATAACTAGCATATAAACCGATGACCAACCCTAAAATGGAGGAGATCAACGTTACGATTAAACCAATCCCCATAGAAACTTGGGCACCATAAACAATTCTTGTAAGCAAATCCCGACCGAATTCGTCGGTTCCGAGCCAGTGCTCTCCGCTCGGTGCATTCAACCTTTCCGCAACCTTCATTTCATATGGATCATATGACACGAGCATTGGACCAATTAAAGCAATGAGCCCTAATACGATGAATATGAAACAGCCCATCACCATTAATTTATTGGCAAAAAATCTACGAAAAAACAATTGACGTTCTTGTTTTTTGAGACTTGCTTTAATAGTGCGAACCCTGTCTACTTCTTTTACAGCGGCCACTCTCTCACCTCCTTGCTATTTGCGTTCGAGCCTTACCCTTGGATCGATCACACCATATAATAAATCCACGATCAAATTGATAAATACATATATTAAAGTCACAAACAGGACAATTCCTTGAATGACAGCAAAGTCTCTGCGTTCAATGGAATTAATAATCAACTGGCCTAAACCTGGTAAATTAAAAATCGTTTCAACAACAACAGCTCCTGTAACCAATGTACCAAAGGACTGGCCGATCACCGTTAAAATAGGGAGAAATGCGTTTCTCAAAGCATGCTTCGTTATGACTTTATGCTCTTTCACCCCTTTTGAACGTGCTGTTTTCACGTAATTTTTATTTAAAACCTCCAGCATTGAAGAGCGTGTCATTCTGGCGACAAGTGCAGCCTGTATGGCTCCTAAAGAAAGCGCAGGTAAAATTAAGTAGCGCAAATGTGTCCATAAGCCTTCAGTTAATGGCTTATATCCAGCAATAGGCAACCATTGCAAATAAACTCCAAATGATAACATTAGCAACAGTCCAAGTAAAAAGCTAGGGACAGCCATTCCTAATAAAGTTGCCACCATAAGGGTATGATCGGTGAAAGAGCCTCTCCGGTAAGCAGCAAAAATGCCAATTGGAATGGCAATAATTAACGCTACAATTTCAGCTAAAATGGCTAGAGAAATAGTCGGACCCAGATGGCTCAAAATCGAATCTAACACAGGTTCTTTCATGAAGTATGATTGGCCGAAGTCTCCTTGAAGAACGCCCCCAACCCAAAGCAGATATTGCTTAACTATTGGTTCATTCAACCCCATTTCTTCATTCAAGCTTGCTATTTGTTCTTCTGTAGCTTCCATTCCTAAAATAATCGCAGCGGGATCTCCAGGAGTAATATGTACGATTAGGAAGATAGCAACCGATACAACAAATAATACTGGGATAAGTGAGTAAATTCGTTTGAAAAGATAACTGAGCAAATGAATCCCCCCTTTATTAAAAATAAGGCTTTGTTATGCTGGTACTGATTTTTGGTCATTTTCTCTTCTTTCAGTCATACAAAAAAAGGTGTACGATATCAATGTCAAAAATCGTTATATCTTCAATTCCTTTTAAAAAGCAAAAATAAAAAAAGAATTAAGCATAGCATGAATCCTCCATCGCAAACAAGCAATGGAGGATTCATTCTATTCGATCACTTTCGTATTCCAAATTATAGGGGCTTCAAATACTTCTAATCCTTCAAGTTTATCAGTAGTCGCTAAAATGCTGTTATATTGACCAATAACCGTGGAAGAAAGAGTTTCATATAAATATCCTTGCAATTCATCCCACTTCGCCTTCGCTTCTTCTGGACTATCGGCTGCTCTAATTTGCGTCAATAACTCTGCAACATTTGCGTCATTTAATCCTGCCCAATCAGGATTAACAGCCAATAACTGCGGCGGTGTTAATTGGTAACCATTGCTTGTGATAAAAATATCCCATTTGCTCAAGTCATTCTTTGTTTCCAAGAAAGTTGGAAAATCATAGTTTTCTATTTTTACATTTAAGCCCAATTGTCTTAATTGTTCTTGCACAACAGTAGTGGCTGTATACATTTCAGCATAATCTTGCGTAGTTAATAAAGTAATTTCCTCACCATTGTAGCCAGCATCCGCTAGGAGTGTCTTAGCTTTCTCAAGATCAGCCTGATTATAGTACTCTTTACCAGCATCACTAGCCCACTGAATTTGATTTGGATTCATATAACTTGGATCTAAGCTGTACAATTCTTCATTGACAAAGCTCGCTAGCAGAATCTCATCCATATTAAATGCAGCATTTATCGCCTGACGAATATTTACATCTGCCAATACGCCTTCGTTAGTGTTAAAAAACATCGTCAGCGTTCCTCCAACAAATGTATATACCTTTATATCATCGATGCTATTTAATTGCTCGTAGCTTTCTGTTGGAATGTTATCAGCAATATCATATTCGCCAGTTTGAATTCCAGCAATGCGTGTAGAGTGGTCTGTCACAAAGTGATAAAACACATCTTCCACAAACGCTTCTTTTTTGCCTGCAAATCCACTTGCTTCTTCGTCGACTGCCTGATACTCATCATATTTACTCAACTTTATATATTGGTCTTGCTTCCATTCTTCAAATTGAAAAGGACCCGTTCCGATATACTCAGTTACGCCTTCAGCAGGAGCAGAATCAATAATTTCCTTAGGCATAATGGCTGGAAAATTAGCCTGAGATGCCATAATAATCAAAACATCTGACGCTGCGTTTTCTAAATTTAAAACTACCGTATACGGATCTTCAGCCACAAAATTAGCATTTTCTAATAGAGATTTTGCACGTGAAGATTTTTCTAACCAACGATTCATTGAAGCTACAACATCCTCGGAAGTCATCTCTTTTCCATTATGAAACAGTATTCCTTCCCGCAGCTTAAAGGTATATGTCTTTCCATCATCGCTAATGTCCACTGATTCAGCTAACATTGGCGTAGGTTCATAGTCTTCATTCAAAGTGTAAAGCGTTTCAAAAATATTACCTGCGATATCTAAGGCAACTTGCGATACAGTCATCGCCGAATCAAGTGTCGGCGGCTGAGCCGTTACTGCAATATTGATTTCATCTTTGTAGCTAACATTTGCGCTGGAATTATCATCTGACTTTCCAGCTTTGCTATCATTATTGCTGCAACCGATCGCTGTCAAGGCTAATAACGCCAGCAAAAATACAACCCCCAAAAATTTCCTATTCATATGTATTCCCTCCTGTTGATTATAATATTTTAGTTTTCTTATAATTCTTACCTTTTTAATAGGTTTTGTAGGTTAGAAGAATCATAACCTATTGCCTATGCAGTGTCAATGTATAAAAACTGGATATTCCTACTGTTTATTTTTATTTCACAGAGAGTTAATCGGATCTCAAAAAAAATTTTTTTATTGAAACTGCTTTAGATCAAACATGGTCGATGGCCTTAACTATTCTTCATCTAAAAAAATATTTTATTGTAATTTTGCATTTTTTTGAAAAACATATTATGTTAGGACGACATAGAACAAAATCTAATAATAACATGATTTATCATTTTGCTTAGCCGTCACCATAGCTTTTTTTGATACAAATAGTGAACAAACCATCGCAGCAATGGCGGCACGACAAAAAAGATAAAAAACAAGCGAAACAATTGATAACCAGCTACAATTGACAAATCTGCATGGATTTCAGCAGCGATAATTCCCATTTGATCCATCCCACCTGGCGCAAGACTAAGAGTGCTGGTAGAAAATGATATGTCTTTAACATAGGATAAGAGCAAACTCAATCCCCAAGAGCCAAACAGTAATAAAGCACCTGAAACAATAGCTATAGTCAACATTTTAAATTTATCTTCTATTTGCTCTAAATCGATTAATAATCCAATGTATGCTCCGATCATTAATTGGGAAACGTCCAATAGCGAAGATGGAAGAGTCGGACCAATATAGCCGAACAGCCCTATAATAGCCGTTGCAAAAATTGGACCGACCAAAAACGGTGTCGGTAGTTTTATTTTCCTCGCGATAAAAATGGACAGGATCACGCCAGGAATAAATAGTAGGATATTGGGGAATAAATTTCCCCAGCGGATGGTTGAAGAGTGGATTAAATCTGCGGCTCCAGTTGTTCCCGTTCCCACAAAAGGACTAAATACGAACAAAGGAACAAAAATAATAATTAGAATCAGTCTGGACACTTGCAGAAATGTGACAATTGAAAGATTGATATTTTTAATCTCTTCGCCAAGAAGAAGCATTTGCGAAAGTCCACCGGGAATGCTGCCAATCAAAACTGAAGGAAAATGTAATTTAGTTATTTTTGAAATAACAAAAGCTAGACCGACACAAAAACAAATCACTACGATTGTACTTAGAAAAATCGCTGGAAGTTGAGACAGAATGAACATGATAGCTTCTTTTGTAAAAGATAATCCAATTGAATACCCAACAATAATGATCGCAATATCTCTGATTGCACTCGGCCAGTATAACTTTAATCCAAAACTAGAAGCAATTAAAACAGCAGTCATTGAACCAAGCAGCCATGGAATTGGAATATGGATTAAATATGCAATCACTCCACCAGTTATGGCAATAATCAACGTTTTTATAAAAACAAATGGTAAAGTATGATTCTTTTTAACCAAAACACGATGCACCTCTTTATTACTTATAGATGAATTACAGTTACTAGTATAGGGCAAACCAGTAACAGATACCACCAGCAATCCACAATTGAAATAATTTGCGTTAATCCCTCAACTTTTTGCGAATGTTAGGAAAAATTGTAAGTTTATTAGAGCTTTTGAAGGATTATATCTGTTATTGTAGAAATTAAGAACTATATAATCAGAAGCTTTGGTTGTTGAGGAGGTATTTCTATTTTGCTGGAAAATGTTGGGTATATACTCTATCATGTATTAATTGTAATATTTCCAATACTCTTATATTACTTTTTGGCTATCCTCAAGAACATTTATTTCAGTAAAGCTCATAAAGGCATATTATTGGCACTAACTTTTCTAATTCTCCTATTAACCATCTCATTTCCAGTGTCTTATGCGAATGGCTTTGTTTATGACCTTCGCATTATCCCTATCATCATTGCCTTTATTTATATCGGTTTTTGGCAGGGAATCGCAGCTATTTTTATAATGCTGCTGTACTTACACTTTTTAGGGCAAACGAATTTATCGATCACTCTATTAAATTATGGCATCATTACCGTCATTTTTTATTTGACCAAAAAAAAATTAAGAACTTTTTCTTTTAAGAAAAGCCTTTTATACATTAGTGCACTCTATTGGCTTATAACTCTTACTCGAAGTTATTCCCTAATACATAATAAACAATATGACCATCTTCTAACAATGTTTCTTTTCTCAATCATTACTTGGATTACTCTAATCCTTGTCATCCTTCTTATCGAAACGTTTAAACAACATATTAAATTACATCAGGAACTACAACGCTCTGAAAAACTTAATATCATAAGTCAACTTGCCGCTTCTGTTGCACATGAAGTTCGAAATCCTATGACCACCATCAATGGATTTTTACAGTTAATGAAAAAAGACGACAACATTAATGAACAACAGCTTGCATATATTAATATTTCCCTATCTGAATTAAATCGTGCCCAGGACATCATTAACGACTATCTTTCATTAGCAAAACCAAACGATAAAACGATCCGTATTGTCAATATTAGTGAGGAGCTATTAAAAACGATTGAATTGATGACTTCCTATACGAATATACAAAATATTGAAGTGCAATCTATTATCGAACCATCCCTTTATATAAAAGGAAACGCCGATGAAATCAAGCAAGTTTTTATCAATATTATTAAAAATGGAATTGAAGCCATGAATAATAGTGGACTTTTAAAAATTGTCGCTTTTACTGACGATGATTATATTATTATCAAAATCTCAGATAACGGTGAAGGAATGTCAAAAGAACAGCTTTCCAGAGTAGGAACTCCTTTTTATTCCACTAAAGACAAAGGGACCGGTATCGGCTTAACCATTTCATTTCAGATAGTAGAACAATTAAAAGGAAAAATAACGGTTGAAAGCGAGGTTGGTTTTGGGACAACTTTTATTCTTTCAATCCCGATTTGCAAAATAGATGGGAATGGGCATCAGGCTGAACATCCTTTGTCAGCAAACTACTAAACTTTAGGCTTTGTTAAATAGAATTGTTGATAAAATGATTTTGGGCTCATTTCATGTGAAACCAAAGTTTCACATGCCTTTCAGTATAACTGAAAGGTCTAGAGAGAAAGTGAGCCAAAAGTCAAAACCAACATATAACAAAGCCAAACGTTAAAAATTAGGTTTTTTCAAACAATATGCTCGCTTATTTCCTAAAAAATAAGAGAGTCCCCCAACATCAATACTGCATTGGGGTCGCTCTCTTATTCTCTATAACCTACCTTGATGATGCCGTTTTAGCATAGCTCTTTTTAAACTTGACATTAAACATTTCTTTCAACAGCAAACCGGGGCCACCAAGAACCAATAAATAGCGTGCTTCAATAACCTGCTTCATAAGAGACGCGAGACGTCCTGTTAATTTAACGCCAAAAACATTGCCAACCGCCGCACGGCTCCCAATTGATGCAACCGTACCTTTATGATGATAGATAAATGGTTTAAGAGCATTGCCACGAATAGCAGCCACTAGATTAGAACTACATACTTGTGCTTGTTGTATAGCCACTTGAGCAGTTGCTGGAAGAGGAGTATTTTCTTCAACTTCAAAATATGCTGCATCCCCTACACAAAATACATCCTCAAATGTTTTTACACGGAGATATTGATCTACAGGAATTCGTCCTTTCACAAGTTGTAAATTCCATCTTTCAAGAAGACGATTAGCTCTCACCCCTCCAGACCAAATAAGGGTTCTTGCTGGTACTTGGTAGCCGTTATCAAGGATAACGGCTTCCTTATTACATTCGACGATTTTAGTAGATGTTACTACCTCTACACGATTCTTTTTCAAGTAAGAGGTTGTAAAATCAATTAACTTTTGATCAAAAAATGGAAGAATGGAATCAGACGCCTCCACATTTACAATTCTAGTATTCTCTAAAGGAATTTCATATTTTTTGCAAAGCTTTGGCAATTGATCAATTAGCTCCCCGACCATCTCAATTCCTGTGAAACCAGCTCCTGCCACGATAAAAGTAAGACGAGATAAATCGCCGTCCTCATTATATTTGTTAAACTGTTCCTGTATATGCTGCTGAATTGCTTTGGAACTGCGAAAGCTTCTAATTTTAAATGCATTCTCCTCTACTCCAGGTATTCCAAAGGTATCGACGTCAAATCCGAGTGCGATTAACAAATAATCATATTCATATATTTCATTGTTTTCTAACATAACTTTTTTATTTACAAAATCGACATGGTCAACTATTCCCTTTTTAAAATTGACAACATTTTTCTTTAGTAAATCAGCTATATGTAAAGCAACTTTCTCATCAACTGCAGTTCCAGCACTCGTTTTGTGCAACTGTGTCGAGATATAATGATAATCATGTTTATTAATTAAGGTTACTTCGGCCTCTCCTTTGTTTAAAATAGTTTCCAGTTCCTTACTGGTAATAATCCCACCATATCCAGCACCTAGAATAATCACTTTTGGCTTTCTCATCCTGCTTCATTCCCTCTTTGTACTATTTGTTCCATTTCTGAATTATCATTGTGATTATTTTCACATAATGTAACAAAAAAAGACTTCGTTAAACACTATAGTTATAAAAGCGATTTTTAGCTCATTTTGTGTGATCCCTTGGTTTCACATGCCTCTTTTTGTTGTGCTGAAAGAAAATAATTCAAAATCAGCAACAACATTTAACAAAGCCTCAAAAATACTTTTTATATGTGAATAACTTCACAATAAATAAAACATAATATGATAGTACTTCACAATATTAAAAATTTCAAGGGAATTTTATATTTTATTGCTTAAAACTTCATAATGAACGTTTTTAGTTATAAGCGCAGTTTCATAAATTCCAAACATTTTCTCCCTGTTTCCTAATTTATATCTTGAGAAAGCCTTATCATATCTCGACACCAAATTCCATTCTCAAAAATAGTTTCTTCATAATGTCGAGTAAAAAAATCAAAATCAACTGCTACAATTCTGAAACCACATTTCTGATACAAAGCTAACTGTGCAATGCTTGAATTACCAGTACCTACTTCAATTGTTTTAAAGCCTTTTTCTTTCGCTTTCAATATGGCATCTTTGACAAGCAGCTTGCCTACCCCATTTCCCTGAGCATGTTCGGAAACGGCAACGTTTACCAACTCCACCGTCTCTGGTCTTGTTGGGAGCAGTACATACACACCTACTATTTCATCGTTATTCTCCGCGATATAGCATTCTCCTCGCATTAAATAATCGTTTATTATCTTTGTGGATGGATCAGCCAATCGCAGCAATTCCATCGGTGGCTCTTGCTCAACAGTTAATTTTCGAATTTTCATAAATATCTCCTCCAACTAAAAAACTCAGCTCGTATTTATTATAATTGCTTTAAAGGAAACGGGGAAATTCATTGTTCCATCATATTTAACTCAGACTCTGAGAAAACATGACAAAAAAGCTGATTTGTCTGTCTATCATCTAAGACAATCAGCTTCTTTTATTCGCATTCTCTCATTTGAAAATAATTTTTTCATTTGCTATTTTCTGATACAGAATTTACTAGCTCAACCATTTTTTCAACGAAGCTCTCCAATAATTTTTCACCCTTTGCTTTACTGGCCAATGTAGCATCACCGTAAACTCCACTTTTGCTCAGTTGCCCTAATGAAATGGAAGATTTTCCATATAAAGCAGGTTTTTCGGGATATTCCCTGACCGCTTTCGACATATTTACTAACTCCGGCTTAAGAGCAAGCATAAGGGATGTTTCTAATTCACAAGCGTGAATCATTCCATGCCATGTCTTTGATTCACAATGCTTTGCCATCATTGACTCAAGCTCCGGGTAAAATAAATAAACTACATTCATGTCTAATTCATCGGTTAATTCTCTAGTTGCATACTTCATACTAGCATTATTGGCATCATGACCATTAACAATAATTAGCGTCTTAACCCCATAACGATTGACACTGTGAGCAACATCTTTAATGATCGCTTCTACATGATGCTGTTGGAGAGAAATAGTACCGGGAATGTCACGCCAAACCCAAGAATAACCAAAGGGTAAAGCTGGTAAGAGCAGGGCTCCTGTCCTTTCACAGATTCTTTTTGATATCCCCTCTGCTAAATAAATATCAACACCTAATGGAAGATGATGTCCATGTTGTTCAGTAGCTCCGATAGGTAAAATAGCTACTGGATACTCTTCTATTGCTGCTTGTACTTCATCTCTAGTCATGTTAATAGCTTCTTTTACCTTTGACATATAATCAACTCCCTAATTCTTGGATGAGATTCGTATATTGTTGAGCTTTTTCTTCAATTTGTTGCAAATTATCCCTTGTTGCCCCCCTCGGAACTAGATCACTACCAATTGCAAATGAGGAGCATCCAGCTTCGTAGTAAGCTTTCAAATTTTTATCATCCACACCGCCAACTGCCATGATATGAACATTTGGAAAAGGGCCTCGAAGATTTTTAATATATGAAATACCTAAATCATTTGCTGGAAATAATTTGACTACATTAATATCATCTTGTACTGCTTGAAGAATTTCCCCCGGTGTGAATACGCCAGGGAAAATTTCTACATTTTTTGCCTTCGCATAACGAACCAATTCCCGCTCCCAGCCTGGAGTAATAATGTATTTCGCTCCTGCTTCAAGAACTTGATCGATCTGTTTTTGGGTGATGACTGTACCAGCTCCTAACTGAATGGTATTTTTAAATTTTGAATGGATTTTTTCAATACAGCGCAACCCTTTTGTTTCATCACTTAAAGATACTTCAACCCAAGTAATTCCATTTTTTTGCAATACTTCTACAATTGAACAAGCATCTTCTGGCTCAATACCGCGAAGTATAGCAATAATTGTTCCTTTACCAACTGACATGATTCCTCATCACCCTTCAAATTGTGCTAACCACCGTGCTGGATTTTCAACAAAAATTGTCTGGATGTCCTCTTCACTAATTCCTTCATTTCTTAATCTTGGAATATACTTTTTCAAAATATACTCAAATCCAGGTCCGCCACCATAAGCATGTAGATAGCTTTGTCTTCCCATATCTGCTGAAATCAAAAGCTGCTTGACAAATCCATTTTTTATCATATTCTTAATCAGTTCAATTCGAGTACTATCAGGGTAATACTTTATTTTACTTGCTCCATCAAATTGAACAAAAGCTCCTCTTTTTGCAAGCTGTAAATGATAATACGGATCGGCATTACGATCGCTATGCCCAACAGCAACCTTCGTTAAGTCAACTCCTTCTTCTTCTAAAATATCCAACATCTCCTCGCCCATTGTTCCAGCTTCTGTATGAAGCCAGACTGGTGCTCCTGTTTCTTTTTGCGCACGAGCAACTGCTCTAGTAACCTTTTCTTCCAGTGGATGTATTAATTGCTCCCAAGAACCTGACTTAAGAAAGCCAGCTTTTGCATCTGTTCCATCCATTCCGATCGTAATATCTCTAACAAGTTTTTGTTGTATTTCCTCAATTGAAAGTGCATTAACCCATGCTGGGAAATATATATGTTTATTAAATCCAGTAGTTGCGATGACATGAACATTCGTTTCAATAGCCATTTGTTTCATTTTTGCAGCATTTCTTCCATAATCAAGTGTCGTTGCATCTACAAGCGCCTGCCCACCTGCTCTCTTAAATCTAAATAGTTCACTAACAGATGCTTCATAATCCGTTAATTCCAAGTCCCGATCTTTCTGACTCGGAGGCGGACACGTCCATAAATGTTCATGGCTATAAGTAAATCCTAAGTCCTTTGCATCAATATCTCCTAAAACAGTTCTGATTTTTCCCATCTTAAAGTTCCTCCTTTTTGAAAGAGCAGCTATAGCAAGTCCCTTGAGCATGACAGAAAATCGTAGTATACGACGAACTAAAATGCTAGACGTTATATAAATGTTTTTAGTCTATCATTATTGTTTTCATTAATCTTCGAAACATATGAAAAGGCTGGCATTAAAGGGTATAGCTGCTCGATTCGCTCTAGTATATGCTTTATATGCCTATTCCGAATAATAAGCCGATTAAACGAATAATCACTACAACAATAATGGCATCTGGGGAAGCAAACCATAGACCTTCCACACCATAAGCATTCATATCCACTAACGGATACGCAAGGGCAACAAGAAGTGTCCATGAAACCCCTAGGAAAAATCCGGATATTATCGCACCACGTCTCCCTCCTGATGCATTACCAAATACACCAGCGGCACCGCCCATGAAAAATAATCCAATAACAGAAGGTAAAACAACAACTGGTAGCATTGTAGAAATAAAGGTTACTAGTAAGCTACCTACTAAAGCTGACAAGAAACCAAGAGTTACTGCGATTGGTGCAAAGGCGAAAAAAATTGGGACATCGAGAGCTGGCTTTGCACCTGGTACGATTTTTTCCCCTATTCCTTTAAATGCGGGAACAATTTCTCCAAGAAACATTCTTACCCCTTGAAGCAATACTAGTATCCCCGCAACGAATGTCAGTGCATTCATAATTGAAAATTGAATAATATCCTGTCCTCCTGAGATTTCAGCTAACACATTTTTATCAACAAATAATGCCGTGACCAAATAGATAACAATCATGACAATCCCCATGAGCACACTCATGTCTTTTAAAAAATCTAAAGTTTTGGGTACTTTTACATCTTCAGAAGATTTTTCCTTATTTCCCGCTAAGCCTCCTACCCATCCAGAAAGACTAATCCATGAACTGCCCCAGAAACCGAAAGCGATATCATCTTTACCCGTGATTTTACGGACAAATGGCTGCGATAACGCTGGAAATAATACCATTGAAACCCCTTGAATAATTGAACCTAAAACGATCGTCATCGTGCTTGATAACCCCATTTGGTTAAACACTATTGCCATTGTACCGGCAAATGAAAACATCATATGTCCTGTTAAGAAAATGTATTTCCATTTTGTTACTCTTGCAATTAATAAGTTGATTAAAAACGAAAATACTAGAATAAGAGCTGTCTCTTTACCTAATAAAGTTTGGACGGCAGCAACTAGAGCATTATCCTCTGCAACAATTCCTGTTAATCCGAAGGCTTCCGTAAACATCGTACTAAATGGAACTAGTGCTGAAACGATAATATTTGATCCTTGCTGTAAAATAATAAATCCAAAAATTGTCTTTAATGTTCCCTTTATTACATCAGATGTTGTTTTGCGCAAGGCTACTAATCCAACAAGTGCAATAATACCAAGAATAATAGCTGGATTGCTTAAAACGTTTACAATTATATCAAGCATATTTCCCTACCCCCTTTGATGCAGTTTTTGAATAACTGGCATTACCTTCGCTTCTATTTCATCCTTATCTAGTAAATTATTAATCGAGATTACTTCTACAGACTCATCACTAAGCTCTGCTGATATTTCACTTGAAGCAACCATAAAATCACAAACTTTTCCTTTAGCAGAACCTAAATCTACAGCTTCTCCCTGAACTTCATATCCATGGTTCTTGGCAATCGACTGAATATCCATAAGCAGCATTAGGCTCGTTCCAAATCCCATTCCACAAACTGTGACAACTTTCATAATAAACACTCCTTTTTATATAATTGATAGGATTTCTTCTTTTGAAGTCGCTGTATTCATAATTACATTTAGTTTTTCTTCATCTCTTAAAATATCTGCGAGAGCCTGTAACATTTGAATATGACTTGTACTATCAGTTCCACAAAGGGCGCAAACAAGTGTTATAGGATCATTAGTAGGGTGCCCGAATACGACTGGTTGACTTAATCTTATTAACGAAACACCCTTTTCTTTCGCACCAAGTTCTGGTCTTGCGTGTGGAAAGGCAATGTTAGGGGCCACTACAATATATGGCCCAACTTCTTTAAACCCCTTGACCATTGCGTCTACATAGCCTTGATCTGCTAATCCTTCATTTACTAATAACTGACCTGCTTTTCGTATTGAATCCTCTGCATCTTTTGCCTTTACATCCAATTCAATTAATCCTTCAGTTAATGTGAGCATGTTAACACCCCTTCTAAGTTAATCAATGGCCAAATGATACTCTTCAAAGTATCGAAGCAAATTATAAACTTAATTGATATGTTTTATTTTGTTTCTCCCATTCAGTTCAATATGATAGTGATATCGATCTCCGCGGTTCGACATTTCAACTAATTCGAATGGAGTTCCATCCTTTAAGTAAGACACCCTAGTTAAGTGGAGTAAGGCTGATTCCGGTGGAATTTGCAGTTCAACTGCTTCTAAGTCAGTAGCAACTCTTGCTTGAATTCGTTCATAAGCTTTCTCGAGTCGAATATTGTATTCTTCTTCTAAGGTTTCATACAATGATTCTCTTTGCAGACCTTTTTCTAGAAAGCCAGGAATAAACTTCCCACGCATATAATTAATCATGATCGCTATAGGTTCACCATCAGAATAGCGTGTACGCTTAAGGCAAATCACTTTCTCATTTGGGGATAGTTTTAACTCTTCTCTTATTTTTTGAGAAGGCTCCAATTCTAACAATAATGTATTATCAGTATGAATTTCTTTTCCCCTAAGTCGCATTTCTTCTGTCCAGCTCGTAATCGATCCCGCAGTCTGAACTATTTTTTTTGATTGAATAAAAGTTCCTTTTCCCTGAATTCTTTTTACTACACCTTCAGAAACTAATTCATCAATCGTTTTTCTAACAGTAGCCCTACTTACCCCGTAAAGCTTTTCGATTTCAGATTCAATCGGCAGAGAATCACCTTCGGAGAGATTTTCCTCTATATAGCGCATTAGCAAAATTTTCAATTGCTTATACAGCGGCAGCTTTGACTTTTTATCAATGAAACTTTTACTCATTTTACCATCACCCCTAAAATGAATACCTTTACATCATGATGTATTTATAATTACACCTTATATTTTTATAATACATCATAATGAATTCGATTACAAGTATCATTCTTCAAAAATTGATCATTATCTATATCACTATTCCAAACAATGAATAGATATATTATCATGATCTATTTATTACGTATTTCTTATGAAAGAGAACATGACCTTTATTAAAAGGCTTTGTTATTTGTTGATGTTGATTCTTGGCTCATTTTCTCTCTGATTTTATGAATCAGAAGACCTTTCAGTATAACTGAAAGGCGTGTGAAACTAAGGTTGCACACGAAATGAGTCAAAAATCGTTTATATTGTTTAACAAAGTTTATTTAAAAAAAGAAACCCCCCTTTTTGTTTTCAACGGTCAAATACCCATTTAACCTAAAAGAGAGATTTCTTTATATACACAAATTATATATCACAACCAATTTTTCCTACCCGTCTGTATTGAAGCCCTTATTTTGAAAGCTGTTGTCAAAAGAAGATGTTTCCTATACTATCAACAAAATTATTGAGCCCTCTTAATTCACTCTAATGACAATTTTCCCGAAGTGATTTCTGTTTTCTAATAAAGCTTCTGCTTCCGCGATTTTTTCCAATGGAAAAACAGCACTTACTTGAGGATTCAGCTTTCCTTGCCAAACTTGCTCGGTAACCTGTAAGAAATCTCCCCAATTTCCCATTGGCGCCCCTAATACTTGGCGATGCCATTGGTATATTTCACGAATGCTAATCTCAGGAAAATCACCTGCAGTTGCTCCAGATAACACTAGCTTCCCACCCATTTTTAGACTATTTAAGCTTTTAGTGAATGTAGGTTTCCCAACTGAATCGAATGCGATATCAACCCCTTCACCTCTTGTCCATTCCTTTACTTCCTTTAGCCAATCTCCATTGGAATCAAACATGGCTATGGCACCCAAATCAAGACATTTTCTTCTTTTCTCCTCACTACTTGCAATTCCAATAACTGTTGCCCCAGCGGCAACCGCTATATCTAATTGGGCAGAGCCGAGACCGCCCGATGCCCCAATTATCAGCACCGTATCAGAAGACTTTATTTGTCCAACATTGACCACTCCTCTCCAAGCTGTCGTATAGACGGCCGGAATAGCCGCTGCTGTGACTGAGGGGATATGCTCAGGAATGGGAATAATATTTTTTACAGGAACGACTACATACTCTGCTAAACCTCCCCATAAATGTTCACCAATGATTTTATAATCTGGACACATGCTCGGTTCACCAGCTCTACAAAACCGGCACTCTCCACAGCCAAAGGATGGGTTTATAAGAACGCGTTCTCCTTTTGCAAAGCTGTTCACTACATTTAATGTTGTTTGTCCAAATTCAACCACACGACCAACGATATCGACACCAGAAATATGTGGTAAAGTTAACTTCGGCACCCCTGGTCCTTTAAGCCCCTCTCGAGCAAATATATCAAGATGATTTAATGCCGTTGCTTCTACTTTAATCAAAACTTCATGTTCTCCCGGTTTTGGAGTGGGAATTTCTTCAATGTTGAGCTTCTCAGGTCCTCCATGCTCACGAATCACAGCTGCCTTCATCTTTAGAGGAATTTCAATTTCTTTCATGTAGACTCCTCCCTTTTATCACAGTTTTCCATAAAAACCTCTTTTCCCTAAACAAGCTATGATTATATGCTAAGGAAAATAGGCGCACATATTTAAGGAGGAAGAATAGAAGCTAGAGTATGGTTGGTTAGCTAAAAGCATTCTTCTCACTGCTTTCCAACGCTTACCGTTAACTCTAGCTTCTTTCTTGCTTCTTCCATCTTATTCAATTCATTTGTAGGAACTCTCGAACCAGTTTTAAATATTTCTCATTCTCCTCATTTTGCGGAGAATGCCCACTGTTTTCAAAGATTACAAGCTTTGAATTTGGAATTTTCTCAGCAATTAACTCAGAACAAACAACCGGCGTAATCCAATCGTGTCTCCCGACTGTAACAAGTGTAGGGACTGATATTTTGTGCAAATCTGGAACTAAGTTAAAGTTCGGCTTATTGTATCTAAAGGCATAGTTATGAGTTTCATAACGATAATAAATCGAATCGATTCTCTTTTTAACGGCCTCTTCATCAAATTTCACTGTATAAAGTGGTTGAATAGCGGCAAACATCTCTTTTAACTCTTCATTTGACTCTACTTTTCCATCGAAAAGACGGCGAATCCCAGCTTCTGTAATCCCAGGCAAATCGCTTTCCAGTGCTTGATCAACGGAAAGATGATCAAATTCACTATTGGCAGCAGTATCTCTTAGTAAAACATGGGTCACGCTGTCAGGGTATCTAAGGACATATTCAAGGGTAAGAAAGCCGCCATATGAACCTCCTAATATTTTGATTGGCGCGCCAACGAGCTCCTTTCTCAATGCCTCGATATCGGCAGTCCACTGTTCATGGGTAAAAGGTGGCTTTCCTTCAGAACGTCCCGAACCTCTCATATCCATAAAGATTAATCGATATTGATCACCAAGAGGTGAAAATGCTCTAATATCACTGCGACAATCCCCTAACCCAGGGGCACCATGAATAAAAAAGATTGTTTCACCATCAGGATTCCCATGAATTTCATAATATAATTGATTATCATTAATTGTTATAAACAAAATGTTTAGCTCCCCTCATTATTTCTTAACATATTTTGGATCAAGCGCATCACGCAGGCCGTCACCTAAAAAATTATAGGCAAGAACAACAATTGTTATCGCTGCTCCTGGTAATATTCCTAAAACAGGGGCAGTCCAAATATATTGCTGTGAATTTTGCAACATATTTCCCCACGTCGGGGTAGGTGGCTGAATCCCCAACCCTAAATAACTAATTGCACTTTCCGTCAAAATCGCCGCTGCAATTGTTAATGTACCTGAAACAATAATAGACGGTATGATTTGGGGAATAATGTATTTCGTTAAGATCCGAATACTTCTAGCCCCTGAAGCATTAGCCGCTTCTACAAACTCATATTCCTTCCATTTTAATGTCTCGCCGTATACAACCCTGGCAATTTCCATCCAGCCGCATAAGGCAATGACGACAACGACCATGACCGGGCTTGTACCTAGAACTGTTAATGCAACAAGGACAAAGAAAAAGTTAGGAATCGCCATCATTGCTTCCGTTATTCTCATTAAGACTGATTCAACAAATTTGCCAAAATAACCGGCACACGCTCCGACCAATGTCCCGATCAGTAAAGCAAATAACATAGCTGCCAATCCAACTAGCAATGTAACTCTTCCACCGTGAAGCATTCTTGCAAAAACATCTCTACTCAGATCATCTGTTCCAAAAGGATGCTGTAAAGACCAGCCCGCTAAAGAGCCAACCTCCTGCAACTCTTCTGGATTAATCGTCCAAAAAAATGGACCTAAAAAAACGATTAAGTGTAAGATAATGAGGAACCATAATGAAAAATAAGCGATTTTATTTTGTTTTAAACGTGCAAGGAGCGTGTCTTTTCTTTGTTTTACTTTTGTCATTGTTTTGCTTCCATAATCTTGATTTGTTGATACCTCCATTTTCTCACCCCCATTATTTATACATTTTTAACGCGTGGATCGATACGTGAATAAATAAGGTCTACAATCAAATTACAAAGCACAACAACAACTGTAATAACTACTGTAACCCCCATTACCAGTGGATAATCCCTTCCTCTTGCCGCCTCCAAAATAAGTGTCCCAATCCCTGTCCATCCAAAGATTGCTTCTGTAATAACAGCTCCGCTTAGAAGTCTTGGAATCAGAACGCCAATAATTGTAACTACTGGAATTAATGCATTCCTTAGCGCGTGTACATACAAAACGATTGATTCCTTTGCCCCTTTTGCGCGAGCAGTGCGAATATAATTTTGAGATATAACCTCCAGCATTGAAGAGCGGGTAAAGCGAACAATATTAGGTAGAACAGTAGTTGTTAAAATTAATACCGGCATAATTAAATGAGAAATCCAGCCCCAGAAATTAAAATCCGCCCCACGAGCGCCAACTCCAGAGGATGGCAGCCATCCAAGGTTAATAGAAAATAAAAGAATGAGCATGAGTCCAAGCCAAAACGCAGGAACTGATAAACCGAGGACACTAAAGAAATTAATGACATGATCCTGTGCCTTTCCTCGCTTTATGGCCGAAATAACCCCAAATAATATTCCAATCGTAATCGAGAGAATTATTGTAAATACGGTTAACTCAATCGTGTACGGAAGACGTTCTGCAATTCGTTGAACAACCGGTTCACTTGATGTAAACGAAACACCGAGGTCACCCTTAAGAGCATTCGTTATCCAATCAATATAGCGTATGTGGATGGGCTGATCTAAGCCTAACTTTTCCACCATGGCTTGCCTTTCCTCTGGAGATGCATCCATTCTCATCGTGCTTGCTGGACCACCAGGAGCTAGGTTGATTAGAAAAAAAGTGATGATCGTGACGATCAAAAGTAGAATCGCACTTTGTCCTAATCGATTTAGTAAAAATCTCAGCACTTCATCGCCCCCTGAATACTTCTTATTAGGAATAGAAGTGTGCTTTACGCACACCTCCACTCCTTCATTCGTTTATTTTATTCTTCAATGTACCACTCATGGATATAGTGAAGTGCATCTCCAAACGCTAAGTCTGGAACACCTTTAAGTTTGTCAATCCGCACTTGTGCTTCTTGTGGATACCAAAGGAAAATATACGGTAATTCCTCTGCCATTAGTTTCTGCGCTTCAATATAAATCTTTTTACGCTCTTCTACATCACTTGTTTGAGCTCCTTGATCTAATAGCTTATCTAACTCAGGATTTTGATAGTGTGGAATATTATTTCCCTTCACATTCGCTGAGTGCATATAGGCAGATAAATCAGGGTCCGCAGGATATCTCCACCAATTTAAGCTCATTTCATAATTACGATTGACAACAACATCCTGAATCATAGCGTTCCATTCCATCGCATTTAATTTGACATCAAGACCAACTTTGACAAGATATTGTTGCACCATTTGCGAAACAGCCTCTAAATCACCTTGAATCCCGATTTTAAAATCGATTGAAAACGGCTCTCCATCTTTGTCAACAATTCCGTCTCCATCTGTATCGGTCCAACCTGCTTCTGCAAGAAGCTCTTTCGCCTTTTCAGGATCATAATCATATCGTGCGACATCGTCTGTATAATACTCTTCAAGCGCTGGGGCAATTCCCGCATCAGCAATCGTTCCATATCCTTTAAGTACCGTATCAATAATATTTTGTCTGTCGATTGCATGAAGGATTGCTTGCTTCACTCGCTTATCTTGATATTTTTCTTCCTCATGATTAACAATAATCCAAAAGAATCTTGGAGTCTCTCTACCAAAGACACTTACTCCATCTGCTTGTTCAATACGCTCGATCGATGCCAAATCATCGAGAGCAAAGATGGAAAGCTCACCACTTAAAATTTGGGCTACATGTGTATTCACATCTGGTAATACCTTATATTCAATCTCATCAAGTAAACCAACATCTCCATAAAAATCATCGTTTCTCTCTAAAATTACACTTTGTCCTGAAGTATAGCTCTTCAGTTTATATGCACCTGTTCCCACTGGATTCACTTTGTTGAAGGATGTTAATTCCCAAGGGTCCTGCCCTTCAAAAATATGTTTTGGGACGATCTCCGTGTTGAAGCTTAAATAAGCAGGTAGCGCTGCAACAGGACTTTCCATAATGAACTTAACCTCATAATCATTAACAACTTGAACCTCTTTCACCTTTTGGAAATAAGATGAATTATTCGCTCCAAGCTCAGCATTCAAGACAATTTCATTAAACGTATATGCAACGTCTTCAGCTGTAAACTTTTCTCCATCATGCCATAAAACATCATCACGTAAGTAAAAAGTCCATTCTAATTCGTCATCTGATGTTTCCCATTTAGTTGCTAAATCTGGAGAAGGTGCTAAATCCTTTCCAGGTTGTGTTAATCCAGAGAATAACACTCTGTTAACAACATTCGATTCTGCATAAGCATTTGGATGCCACGGGTTAAACGTTGGATCGGCCACGATCGGGATGGAAACTTTTCCACCTTTTTTAGGATCACTTCCTGTTCCTTCTCCCTCACTTTGATCACCGCTGCTATTCGAGCTATCTCCTCCGTAGGAACATCCTGCAAGAAGGAGGAAGAATACTAAAATAACACTCATAAATCTCCATTTTTTTGTTTTCATCTCTATCTATCCTCTCTAAAGAAAATTATTTTGCCCAAGTAGCTTCCAGCACTCTCAAAATATTCGCCCCTGCTACTTTTCGAATATCCTCACGGCTGTAACCTTTTTTAACTAACCAGCGAATAATATTCGGGAAGCATTCAGCAGGATTCTCAAGCCCTTTCACATACTCGACTTTCGGATAACTGTTTGCTCCATGTGAACTTTTAATAGAAAGCTGGCCTGATAAAAGATCGTGAATTCCCACATGGTCACCGAAAAGAGTGTCAGGGCCAAATGCGACATGGTCAATCCCTACTAAGTTGGCAACATATTCAAAATGCTCCATGTAAGATTCAATGCTGTGAGTCAGGTTATTTGGCGTAATCGTTGTATGTGGTGCTGCTTCAATTGCGATTACCCCACCCTTTTCTGCACAAGCTTTTATAACATCATCTGGCTTTAGACGTTTCGTATCCCATAATGCTCTTGCACCAGCATGATTGATCGTAACTGGTTTTTCACTTGCTTCAATGGTGTCTAATGACGTCTTATCTCCAGCATGCGAAACGTCAATCGTAATTCCGAGCTGATTCATCCGTCTCACTGCTTGCTTTCCAAAAACGGTTAACCCTCCGTCGTTTGGTTCCCTTAAACCAGAACCCAATTGATTCGCCTCCGAGTAAACAACTCCCATCGTTCTAATACCAAAACCATATAAAATATCTAATCTATCAAGCTCATTTTCGATCATTGTGCAAGATTCTAACGCTCCAACAAAGGCAATTTTTCTCTCTTTTTTAGCGCGATATAAATCGGATATGCGCTCCGCTTTAATGACCATATCCTGATGAGCAATATCGCTGAAACGAATTCCAATATCGTGAATAACATCTGACCATTTCCAGCCCGCTTTCGACGTAATCATCGCTGTCCCATCCATAAAATTCTCAAAAATAACGTCCAATCCTGACTGGCTTAACGCCTCAAAGCCTGTCCAATCTCGACCATGATGTCTAAATTCATAAAATTCTTCTAGTTTTTCTGGCATTACAAATGTGTGCTCATGCATAGAAATGATATAGTCTTCCTCTAGTATTTGCTGTACCGTTTCTTCTTGAGTTTCTGATACAGGATATGTGTAAGGTTCTACACGATCGTTTTCTTTCGAAAGCTTGAACTCCTTATAGTCAATTCCTGGTTCTAAATATTGAAATGATTTATATCCATCATAGATTTTTTGATTTCCTTGTTTAATTGTCTTTGACATGTCATAAACCCCTTTACTTTTTTATAATCCGAAGATTCAATCAATTCAATTTGCAATTTTTTCTTTGTTTAATAACTCTATTGCTTCTTTTAACGATTGTCCCTTTTCTAAAGGAAAATGGCAGGCAACAAAATGTTCATCACGAATCTCCTTTAACGGTGGAGCTTCTTGCACGCAAAGCTCGGTAGCCAACGGGCATCTTGTCCTAAATCGACAACCGGATGGAGGATTGGCTGGAGATGGCACCTCCCCTTTTAAAACAATCCTTTCCTTTCTTAATTTAGGATCAGCCTCTGGAACTGTTGATAATAAAGCTGCTGTATAGGGGTGGGCAGGATGATCAAAGATATTATCTGTTTCGGACAGCTCTACCAGCTTTCCAAGATACATGACGCCAACCCGATCTGATATATGCCTGACCACATTAAGCCCATGGGCAATAAAGAGCATCGTTAAACCAAGTTCTTTTTTTAATTTCATAAGTAAATTAATGACCTGCGATTGTACAGAAACATCTAAAGCTGATACCGGTTCGTCCGCAACGACAAATTCTGGATTTAAAGCCAGTGCTCTCGCAATTCCTACCCTCTGCCTTTGCCCTCCAGAGAATTCATGGGGATAGCTATGGTATCGGCTCGGGTCTAGCCCAACAAGTTCAAGCATTTCTTTAACCTTTGCCTCTTTTTCCGGGCCACTTGCGATTCCATGAATTTCGTACATCTCACCAATAATCTGGCCAATTGTAAATCTAGGATTCAGGGAACCAAAAGGGTCCTGATAAATGATTTGAATCTCTCTCCGAAGTTTACGGAGTTCACGATTGTTTTGCTCTAATATATTCGTATCTTTATAGAATACCCTTCCCTCTGTCGGTTCCTGTAGCCGCAAAATATTTCTCCCTAAAGTAGACTTTCCACACCCTGATTCTCCGACAAGTCCCAACGTTTCTCCTTTATAAATATGAAAGGATACGTCATCTACGGCTTTGACGATTTTTCGTTTGCTATTAAACATTCCACCTCCTTTAATTGAAAAATGTTTTTTCAAGTTTTCTATTTTTAGAAGCGGTTCCTTCGTAGCAACAGATATTTCCTCTTGGCTATGATTCAATGGAAATCCCTCCTTCCTCTTCAACATCAAGCAGGCTATGTTCAAGAAGATAATCTACATGCCAGCAGGCAACCTGTCTATTTCCTCTTGTCTCCAATGCGGGAGCTTCCTGATGGCATTTTTCAGTAGCGAAAGGGCATCTTGGTGAAAATCGGCAGCCTTCTGGAATTTCATTCAGACTTGGAATGGAGCCATTGATCGATTTAAGAGGAACCCCTCTTTGCCCATCCATCTTAGGCACAGATTCTAGCAAACCTTTCGTGTAAGGATGTAAAGGCTGTTCAAATATATCAAACGTATTGGCAATTTCCATTATCTTTCCTGCGTACATAATAATGATTCGATTGGCCATTTCCGCTGCCACTCCAATATCATGAGTGATTAGCATGATTGACATCTTTTTTTCTTCCCTTAAATTTCGTAATAGCTCTAAAATTTGCGCCTCTATCGTAACATCAAGGGCCGTTGTTGGCTCATCTGCAATTAATAATTCGGGTTCGGATGCTAATGCCATCGCAATCATTACCCTTTGCCTCATTCCCCCAGACAATTCATGCGGATATTGTTTTAATCTCCCTACTGGATCTGATATTCCGACAAGGCGAACAAGCTTTTCTGCCTCTTTCCAAGCCTCTTCTTTACCAATTTTATGATGGAATAGAATCGCCTCGGAAATTTGCTTTCCTATGGTGAATACTGGATTAAGGGCCGTCAATGGTTCTTGGAAGATCATCGATATTTTTGAGCCTCTTATTTTCCTCATTTCGTCCGCTTTTTTAGTCGTTAAGCTTTCCCCTTTAAATGAAATTTCTCCATCTAAGATCTTCCCATTTTCAAATTCAACTAGTCGCATAATACTCATTGATGTAACACTTTTGCCACTTCCAGACTCTCCAACAATACAAATTGTTTCTCCTTTATTAATATCAAAGGATACACCATCGACTGCTCTGACAAATCCATTTTTTCCTTTATAACCAACAACAAGATCTTTTACTTCTAAAATCTTGTCCATGCAACTACCTCCTTCCACTTAAGATAGGGTATTCATTAAAAACTTTCTTCTCGATGGAAAAAAGGATTTTCTTAAAACAGAACTCAAAGATTGATAGTTTTCTTGTAAACTGATTAACATTCTATCTGTTTCCTCAATCGTTACTCTATATTTTGGTCCAGCAACAGAAATTGAGCCGAGAATATTCTTTTTATGATCGAATAGAGGAATGGAAATGGCGGCAACATCATTAAAGGTTTCTCCTGCAGTATAGTACCAGCCTTGGTGTTTGATTTTTTCAAGCACTTCAAAAAAGGCTTCTTTTGATTCAATGTGCTGCGCGTTATTACTTAATCCATCATCAATAATTCGATTCTGAATTTCTTCAGGCAGGTAAGCTAAAATCACTTTATGTGATGCACCAATATATAAAGGACTTCTCTTTCCCACTGACTCTGCAAACCTCACTTGCTGTTCACTCTCAACAATTTTCAAGAAAACTCCTTCTTCATTGTCTAAAATGGTAAACACAACACTTTCACCTGTTTGCAAAGCGATTTTTTTCATGATCGGCTCAATCAATTCAGCAAATTTCAGATGTTCCTCGACCACATTGCTCAGTTCAATTAACTTAATGCCAAGTTCATATTTTTGTGTATCTGGGTTATGAAATACGTACCCTTCCTCTTCTAATGTACTGAGCAAGCGATAAACAACCGTATGGTTCATATCTAAGTGCCGTGCAAGTTCTCGCAGCCCCCAGGATGGGTTTTCAGAGGTGAAAGAATTTAGTACACTCAAAGCTTTACTTACTGTTTTTGATGTCATTTCATCTCCACTTCTTTCTGGTTCTATAATAGAACCACTGTTACGAATTTTGTAATTTGTTATAATAATACCACTTTTTGAATTAATATCAATAAAATTATTAGAATTTTTTATACTTTTTCAAAAACTTTGTTCGTTTTTTTCGACATAAAGCGGTTACATTTTGAGATTTTAAAAAATCGATAAAAAAAGAGCGTTCTAAAAGAACAGCATTTAGAACACTCTCGCACAAACGAACCACCTAATAAAATGAATTTAAATATCATGAGCTTATTTTCAAACGAGCTTGTTCGACAAAATAGGCAACAAAAGTTCCGATAAGAAGTGAAATAACAGGTGCGCTTATACTCATAATGGAAATGTTTGAAAATGCGATAATGAAAGCAAATGTGGTGCTCATTTTCATCGATTCCTTTGCAAAACTTTGATATAAACAATTTCCAAACACTCCAATAAGAGAGAAACCAACAACTATTGCAATAAACTCCTGCGGTAATACTTGAATCACAGGAATCAGTTTCCAAGAAAACAGACCGAATATAAGGATAAGTATTCCCGTGACTACTGCCCCCATATATCTTTTTTCTTTTGGACCAGCTTCCTCCCCTGCGCAGATAACTGTCGCCATTCCAGCCGCATTTGCTGATTGGCCGCCAAAAAAACTAGTCAAGAAAAAACCCCACTTAATGAGACAAGTTTATTAATCGGAGTTTGATAGTTTTTTTGTCGTAATCCACCAATTGCAACTACAGCATCGTTGCTTAATATAAGAAGGGCAGAAGACCTTTCAGTTATACTGAAAGGCATGTGAAACCAAAGTTTCACATGAATGAACCCAAAATCATTTTAACAACCATTCTATTTAACAAAACCAAAGGATAAAATAAAAGCAATATGACAAAACCAACCACAATCGACGCAATTACAGGCGGAATTCTTAATTTCCATTTACTAAAAGCAAAGAATGCGATTATTGATATACTTCCCACAAGCCATAATTGATTTACAGAAACAATGAAAAATTCACCATATATTTCATAATCATTCCTGCCAGCATAGCTGAAATGATTTCTTTAGGAATCAATTGTATAAATTTAGAAATTTTGTGGGTTTAGATCATTGATAGGAAACTACGATTCCGAAAGTGTATCGTTCACATCTATTAATCTCCTTTTCATCATTGCCAGTTTGGTGATTTAGATAACTCTACTAAAGCCATCATCACATTGAGCATAAAGATAGCCAGAACAATAGGCACAGCAAGTAAGACATTTCTTCCTAATTTCATTCTTATAACAGCGGCATAATACCCACAAAAAAATAAAACAATGCCCGAAACAAGCAGCATAATCAATAAAATGATAAACATCGGCTCACTCCTATACTTATGAATCATCGTAATCTATTTCGCTCTCAATTTTGCCATTTAGTCCTCCCAATAAAAAATAGCATCCATAATGATATAATCTCCCGGTTCCTTGTATATGGTTGGAATTTTTGCTTGAAATGGCAATGGTGCGCTAATCTGTTCAAAATCAAGAAGAGCGTACTCATACTCTTCTAATGCTAGTTTTAATTGTCTTCCAAGTTCATGAAATTCTTCTCTTAAATACAATTGATTTGAAGCACTAATGATCGACCCGTATCCACCGCTTAATATTTCATTTGATTCGATCCGTATCGTTTTTGAACGATCATCTTCTCCCATGATCGCAACAGGCGCTAACCGACAGATATCAATGATAATTCCTTCTGTCTTTTCCTTTCGAATTCCGTATTTTTCACTCTCGACTGTTACATTTTTTTTCGTATAGCAAAAGAATTCAACAAAGGAAGCGTATCCACTTCCAAAATGATTCCACTCTGCTTCACAGATGATATGAGGAATTCGATTAATTCGATGGAATAACCTCCTTATATGCGCTTCAATTTCTTGCTCGTTGCCAGTATAATAAGGAAATTTATCCCCAATCGCTTTCCCTGCAATTAAATCTTGCAATTGCTCATTCGTAAACATTTGATTATGCTCACCTCCATTTTAATTTCCCTATTACTTTCACTTTTAAAGATGTAAGAGCTTCTGCAAATCTCCTAACACCTTCCCTAATCTCCTCTTCCCTCGCTCTCGCATATGTAAAGCGGACATAACCATTTCCCGATCCCATTACAGAACCTGGGACATAAATGACTCCTCTTTAAATGGCATTCTCTAGTAATTTCATTTCGTCTACATCTTTTTTCACTTTGCACCATAAATGTATTCCACCATGAGGGACAGTAAATTCCACTTTATCATGTAAATAATTGTTCAAGCTCGTGACCAACTGCTCACAGCGACTTTCTAACTTTTTCTGCAATTCATGTATATGAGTTTGAAAATACCCATAATCCAAAAACTCATTAGCTAGCCATTGCATAATTCTCCACTTGCTAAATTAATTAAATTCTTCTCTTCCATTTCTCTGCGCAATCTTTGCGTAACCGGTAAATTTGGCAAAAAAGGACCCGATTCAATATAACGATGCCACCTTGGAACACGCTTTTTCGTAATGCCCCAAATATCCTTGCTAATCATCGTACCGCTTCCTTGAATTCTTTGAATTAAGCCAACTGCTTGAAGTTCATCATAAGCAACGACAACTGTACTCCTGTTTACCTTCAGCTCCTTTGCTAAAGCTCTTTCTGAAGGAAGCGGTTTTTCTGGTGGAAAAGCCCCATTCGCAATATTATTTTCAACATATTCAGCTATTTGTTTATATAGTGGCTTCTTCGATGCTCGATTTGGTTCCCAAGCCATTTGGCACCATTCCTTTGCAAAAACGTTGATACCGCAATCCCCAGTTAGCAATTATGAATAGATAGATATCCATGCCATTTAGTGAGAGATACTAATATATAGTCCTAAAGCGACTAACGAAAGAAGGATGACAACAGCATAAATAATGGTTAAATTCTTTGTATTCTTTTTTGTAGAGCCACGATAATCTTCATCGCTTCTTCTCGTTAGCCATAACGTTCCCAATAAAGCGGCAATCAAGATCAGCAACACGATGGCAATTAGCATATTCATAGTTAACCCCCATTATTGAACAGAGTTTTTTTTCAGCTCAATGATTCATTCAAATATTCAGTATAAATTAGAAAAAGCCTTTTTTCACCATCCATTTACCATTATTTTTCACCTCCACTTTGAAGCCGATAATTGTATTTAATCAAAAAGTTAAAAACACCTCTACAAATATAGAAGTGTCTAACCCCCTCGTCAAATCAACCAATCTTCGCTTTCCGAAAACCATCGAAAATGCTCATTGCCGAAGATATAAGTAATATGAAAATCCCCCCACCAATAATTAAAGACATAAATTGAGTGGAAGTTATTGAAAATAACTCCGTCATATAGTCAATAAATTCTAAGGTTAGTAAATTTGGCGTTACAATTATAATGATAAATGCAACGGCCCCAACAAGTTCTTGTACTGTATTGAATATCGCCACTCTCTTTGTCCATTGCCCCTTAATTAATTTGTAAAGGACAAAAGTTAATTCAAGACCAATCACGATTATAATCAGTGGCCAATATCGCAACAAAATCTCTTGATTAAACATTGGAGCAACTAGTTTTAGACCTTCTAAACTACCAGTATAAACACCTAATAAACGTTCCGCATAGAAATAAAGTGTTGCCCATATACCAATCCACAGTAAGCTGCCAAATATCTCAATTCTTGAAATTGTTTTTTTCTTAGGAATGTACGGAATATCCTTCAAATCTTCCGGCTTCCATTTTTTAAATGTTGCAGTTAATGGCTGCCCATTATTTCCTTTATCTGTTCTCTCTAAAATAACAAATACAAGAGTGATCCAAAATAAGAATTGAATTCCCACCTCGAATATAGTCAATATCCCTTTGCTTAATAGGCTCACCATTACTTTTATGAGCGATTCTTCACTGTATCCAGTCGTATATTCCGCAAAAATGGAAATAAACGATACGATTAAAGCAATTGGGAATATCATTTTTAATAGACTGACATACACATCAAAGTAACGAGGACCGATCAAATACATTGGTTTATCACGATATCCATACGCTAATGCTACCGGACTCCCTAGCTTTTCTAATACTGAGTTAACATCTTCATCACTATACTCATCAGGTAGCATATCCCCTATCGTGGAAGATAGCTCAAGGGCGATATCCTCACGATTTTTTTCGGGTAAGCGCCGAGTTACTTCCTGAATATATATTTTAATTAAATCCATCCTTCTCTCCCCCTTCCAATAAACTGTAGAGTTCTTTTGCGTTTTTCATCCATTCTTCTTTTAACTTTAAAAATATTTCTGCTCCATATGCGCTTAAAACATAATATTTCCGAGGTCTACTTTCTGATGTATCCCAGCTACTTGTCACCAATTCCTGCTTTTCTAGGCGTCGAAGTAAAGGATATAAAGTGCTTTGATCGATAATAATTCCTGAACCTTCTAATAACTGAACAAGCGAATACCCATACTGGGGTGTTCGCAATTGGCTTAAAACAGCCAAAGTCAAAGTTCCTCGCCTAAGTTCAGTTGTTAACGAATTTAATAACTGACTCACCTGTTCACCTCATCTTTAAAATACTATATAACGTACAGTATTTTTTATATACTATGTATCATACAGTATTGTTGCAACAAAATCAATTGCTCATGTTGATTTACTATGAATTAACCAAAAAATGGGTAGAATGTTGGAATGAGAACAGTTTAAAGCATCACTTGAATATCTTGTGATGCCTCATTTAAATTTTTCCACAACTATACTCACACTTCCAGTCATTTAAAGCAAAAAAGCTGAAATCCTCTATCATCAAGAATCTCAGCCTCTCTACCATATTCGTTTTTCACTTCGCTACAAGCAAATAGACATAAAATGGCTGGATGCTTTGCAAGCGCACATTCTTTTTCTCTGTAATTCAATCTTTTTCTGATCTTAACTTATCATTACGATAAAGAATTCTCATCCTCAACTTTTTCAATTTTGACCGCACAAGCTTTAAATTCTGCTGTTCCAGCTAGTGGATCGGTTGCGTGATTCGTAAGAAGATTCGTATTAGCCTGATCGGGAAAATGAAACGACATAAATACTAATCCCCTTGGTTGTTTTTTGCTGATTCTGATTTTGGTAACGACGCTTCCTCTACGCGAGGTGACTCGGACTGCTTCTCCATCATGAAATCCGAACAATGCTGCATCATCCGGATGAATTTCCAATGCTTCCTCAGCATTCTTCGCCTTTTTATAATAGCGGGTTTGTACGCCTGTATTATAAAATTGTAGCCTCCGTCCTGTCGTCAATGTCAATGGATATTCTTGATCAGGAACCTCTGCTGGAGGCTGATAATGGCTTGGTACAAACCTGGCCTTCATTCCTACTTGATCAGACCAAAGGCGGCTATGAAGGTAGGGCGTGCCCGGATGACTTTCATCATAACATGGCCATTGCAGTCCACCCTCTTTGTCGATTCGCTTATACGTAATTCCGGCAAAATTAGGTGCGAGTATTCGAATTTCCTCCCATATTTCTTCGGCAGATTGATAGCTCCAGCTTGCTCCCATTTTATTGGCAATATCCTGAACAATGACATGGTCATGGCGCGCTAAACCTGGACCTTTTAAAGCAGGGCGTACTCGCTGAATGCGACGTTCAGAATTAGTGATTGTGCCATCATTTTCAGCCCAACCTGTAGCCGGAAGAACGATATCAGCAAGCATGGCTGTTTTCGTCATCAAAATGTCTTGAACAACTAGAAATTCAAGATTATTGAACACCCTTTGTACATAGTTTCCATCAGCATCGGATTGGACGGGATTTTCTCCGATAACATATAGCGCCTTAATTTCCTTCTTTTCCATTGCATCCAACATTAAAGTTTGATGCTTGCCTATTTTTTCCGGAACCGGATTTCCCCATACTCGCTGATGCCATTCTCTTCCTTGAGGGTCATCGTAATTCCAGCCGCCAACAAGGCGATTTGGCAATGCTCCCATATCTCCCCCGCCCTGAACATTATTTTGACCTCGAAGGGGATTTAAAGCAGAACCATATTTGCCAATATGCCCCGTCAATAATGCTAGATTAATTAACGAAAATACATTCTCTGTTCCATTATGATGTTCCGTAATTCCCAATGTCCAACAGATTGTTGCTTTCTCCGCGGTTGCATATAAACGAGCAATTTCTCGAATGTCATCTGCAGGCACTCCTGTAATTTTTTCAGCATATTCTGGTGTGTATTGTTTCACCGCATCTTTATACAACTCAAACTCCTTCGTAGCATGTTGAATGAATTTAAGATTGACTAACCCTTCGTCAATTATGACATTACCCATTGCATTCGCTAGAGCTATATCTGTTCCAACACGTACTGGCAAATACTTGTGAGCAAGCTTTGTTTGATCAATTTTACGCGGATCAATCACAACCATTTTGGCACCATTCTTAATTCCTCGGCGCATGTGATTAAAAATAATCGGGTGACATTCCTGGGTATTGCTTCCCCAAACAAGGATCACATCCGTATTTTCCAATTCATCATAGGAGCCCGTCGCTGCACCTGTACCAAACACCGTCACCAGACCGGTGACACTTGGGGCGTGTCATGTTCGGTTACAGCTATCAATATTGTTTGTTCCGATGACCGTACGCATAAATTTTCCAGCTAAATAGTTTAATTCATTGGTTGATCGCGAAGAACTGAAACAGCCGAAAGCATCTGGTCCATACTGTGCCTTTAAAGCAGAAAATTTCTCAGCTATTAAGGTTAGTGCTTCATCCCAGCTTGCAGGTGTAAGCTTGCCATTTTTCCGTATTAATGGTTCAGTTAACCTTCTCTCACTGTTGATATATCCCCAACCAAGAGCGCCCTTGACACAGGTTTCCCCATGGCTTGATGGATTTTCTTTATGACCCTTAACCTTGCTGATCTTTTCATTCGCGACTTCCACTGTCAGGCCGCAGCCTGTTCCACAAAAACTGCATATCGTTTCCACCTGTTTTGTTTGCACATCCATAACGAAACACCCCTTTTTTCAGTCAATGATTCTGTCACTTCGTGTATAAACATTTAACGATCTGCTTCGAATAAACCCCACTGTTGTAATTCCCAACTCTTCAGCGAGTTCAAGGGCAAGTTCAGTTGGAGCCGATTTAGACAAAACAATTTCACAACCAATTTTCGCTACTTTTGCTAGTATTTCAGACGATATTCGTCCGCTAAAAGCCAACACTTTATCCTTTAATGAAATATGGTTTCGTAAACAATAACCATATATCTTATCCAATGCATTATGCCTTCCGATATCAAGCCGCAAAAGAAGCAGCTGCTCTTTACTGCATAATGCGGCATTATGAACACCACCAGTCTCCGTAAATGTCTTCGAACCCTTGCCCATTTCTTCCATTATTCGAAAACAATCCTCATATGATAACTTTACGTTCACATCTTGAAATGAGTGCGACATTCTAGCATCATTAAAAAAAACAAAACTTTGCCTACTTTTGCCACAGCAAGAGGTTATATAGCGTTTGGAATGAAATTTCTCGTAAAAATGATTGATATAGTTTGTCTTGACATGAGCAAATCCTTCCTTTTCTTGAATCCATATATCATCAATATCTTCAAAACCTCTAATGACCCCTTCTGAGGCTAAAAAACCAATAACCATGTCTTCAACATATTCCGGTGTACAAACAAGTGTCGCAAACTCACTTTGATTCAATTTGATTGTAATAGGATGTTCAGTAACAATGGTATCTTCTATTTCTTCAATGCTTCCTTGCGTATAACGGGTGATGGTTCTTTTCGTTATGCTCTTCTTCACCTATTCATGCTCCCTCCCCGTATACCACTTCATAAATTTAGGTTTAGGCCGTTATACTGGATTCTTTTTGCTTACGAAGTTTAGATATATCCATTCTTATTAACAACGAAACGATCAGGGCGAAAATAAATAGACAGGCAAAAATATTTAAGCTGCCTGCATACGTCCCCGTTGTATCCTTGATATATGCAGCAAACATTGGTCCAACAAGACCAGCCGCGGCCCATGCAGTTAAAATGTAACCATGAATGGCACCGAGCTGTTTCGTTCCAAATAAATCGCCAATATAAGCAGGAATTGAAGCAAATCCACCGCCGTAACAGGTATAAATAATCGCTAGCATCACTTGGAATAACAGAACGTTGGTCGTTAAAGGAAGTAAGAAAAACAAGGCAATTTGCAAAATGAAGAAGGCAGTATACGTATTTGGTCGGCCAATATAATCTGAGATTGAAGCCCACCCGATTCGCCCTAAACCATTAAACACACCAATTGCACCAACAAGAGCAGCCGCGGCTACAGTATCAATTCCGATAGTCTCCATTGCTAATGGCTTCGCAACAGCTAAAATCGCAATTCCACAGGTTACGTTAATAAAGAGCATAATCCACAAATACCAAAAACGGCTCGTTTTTACGGCCTCATTTGCTGTTAATTGAGATAAATCAAGGCGAGGCTTTGCTGTACCTGCAGCGACCTTCTCCTCAAACCCCTTTGGCATCCATCCTTCAGGCGGCTTTTCTAAATATAATGATGAAGCCAGCATCACCAAAAAGTAAGCGCTTCCTAAAATAAAAAAGGTGTTTGCTACCCCTACATTTTCTATCAAACTATTCATAATTGGACTTGCTACTGCTGCTGCAAAGCCAAAACCCATAATCGCGAGACCTGTAGCAAGACCACGGCGATCCGGGAACCATTTAACCAAGGTTGAAACCGGTGCAATATATCCAACACCGAGCCCGATCCCGCCTAGGACCCCGTAAAATAAATAAAGCAATAACTTTGATCCTATTAATACAGCAACGCCAGAACCAGCTATACCAATGCCAAAAAATGTTGCTGCCAACAATCCAGCTTTTCTAGGTCCGTGTTTTTCAACAAAATGACCTAAAAAGGCGGCCGACAGCCCTAAAAACAAAATAGCAATACTAAAGGTCAACGCCACTTCTGAATCAGACCAGCCGAACATATTTTTAAGGGGATTCGTGAAATTGCTCCAAGCGTATACGGAACCAATTGAGATGTGAATCCCAACAGCCGCCGCTGCAATAAGCCAGCGATTTTTCTTTGTTTGTACCATACCGTCAGACCTCCTTGGTGATCACTCGCTTTTTTGTTATTAATTTGCTACATATCCTAGGAGATACTTTTTTAAGGATTAAAGATTGATTATTTTGACTATTGAAATAATATTACCATGCAATTATTTCTATTTACAACACGAATATAGTTCTATCTTTATATGACTCTCGGTTTAGTTTCGAGAAGTTGTTCCACATCCCATTCAGAAATTCGCACTGCCGCTATTTTTATAAAGAAACATATTTCATTATCCAATAACAAAAGCATGGGACACCTTTGAAACAATCAGAAAGCAGATTGTTCCTGCGATGATCAGTCTAAGAAGTTTTTCTTAGTGCCCTCGCCGTACAAACAAAGGAAGGACCTTGTTCTTTCGATTAAGAAAATCTCTTGTTTTTCATTAACGATTGAGTTTGTTAGAAGCTAGAGCTAAACACACTCTTAAAAAAACCAAACAATCAATACCTCATATCCTAGAACTTAAAGAGATGTATACAAATAATAAAATGAAGCAAACTGAAAAATCATGAAATTTTAATTTAGGCTTTCGTTATATGTCAGAGTTGATTTTGACTCAATTTTATCAACAATACGATTAAACAAATAAATGAAAGATTTTATAGAGTTACTGGATAAATGATGGTGAGGAATAGGTTGACCACAAGCGACCTGAAAGTACCACTAAATCATTGGGACGGAAGCTCGGAGCAGCATTCAAATTTTTCGTTTCTTGCTCCATTGGTTGATAATGTATAAAAGAGGTAAAAGAATTAAATGTGCGTCATAAAGAGTCTTTGCCGCTGCAAAAAAAAAGAGGTAGCATGAAATAGTAATGTTAGAGGTCTAAAAAACAAAGGCGATGGAGGTGCTGCTTGCTTTCAGTACAATGAATTCCTGTTAGACTTGGCATCTCCTTAAAAAAGCTCAAAAATTGATTGCAACTCTTACTGCCTTTTGTCAACAAACTGATGCAATTCAAATGTGAAATGCATCAGCTCGTCCAAGTGATTCCTGTATTTAATGATGATGGTGGTGATGGTGATGCTCATAACCATTTTCTTTTGCATATTGGCGAAAGTTTTCTAGATCTTGCATTCCTGTCGAAGTTCCCTCTAAAGCTTGATTCATTCTTTCCAATAAGACTTTTTTTAATTTCGGATGGTAACCAAAATATTCAGCAATATCAATTGACACATTTGGATAAGCTAGCCGAAATTGTTCAGCCATTTTATTCATTCGCTCCATTAAAATGCCCGTAAATAAAAAATAAGGAAGCATAATGATCTTTTTTGCACCTAATTTAATACAGCGATTCATTCCCTCTTCAACAGTTGGAGTAGTGACCCCCATGAAAGCACTCTCAACGATCGGTACGTCTAATTTTTCCCATAATAGTCTGCTAATTTTATAAAAATCTCCATTGGCATAAGGATCGCTTCCACCGCGCCCAATTAATAATATGGCAGTATCCTCATGCTTTTCATTCACATTTAAGCCAACTTCTGTAAGTCTTGTTTTTAATATCTCAAAAACTTCTTCATGTATTCCGATCGTTTGGCCATAAGTAAAGTGGACATCCGGAAAATGTTCCTTCGCATGTTCAATTTCTGCAGGAATATGCAGTTTAGAATGCCCTGCATGGAGAAGGATAATCGGTATTACATGAATCTCATCAGCCCCTTTTTCCACACATTTTTGAATCCCTTCTTCAATATTTGGTGCAGCAAACTCTAAGAAACAAGTTTCCACGAGAAGTGCAGGATCAATGTCCGCTTTTGTTTGTTCTACAAATTGTCGAACTTCTTCATTGCCCTCCTCCAGCCTGCTTCCATGGCCAACAAATAATATCGCTTTTTTCATTGCTCCATTTCCCTTCTTGTACTTATTAATTCCTTCGACACGATGAGTAGCACGTTTCCGTTCGCCGTTCTCGACAGAATATATAATCGCATCCTCATCTACCGTTTCATGAACAATGGCACGGGCTGTTTCTTCTTGTTGAACCGAGTACCATGTCCCTTTCGGATAATCAATAACCACACATTTGTCCTTACAGCGGCCGTTGCAGCGCGTCCGCGATGTATGGATTTTTTCATCAAGATGATTGCTGCGGATTTCATCGCGAATCTGCATAGTCACATCTTCCGCGCCAGCTCTCATACAAGTCGCTCCATTACAAATCAATAAGTGTCGTTCCATTTGCATTAAATTCCATGTAGTCATCATTTCCCTCCCTATTTAGCCATTCTTTGTATATCGTTTCTATTCAAAAGCTTCCGGGTAAAATCCTCTTGCTAAAATATCAAGCGCCTCTGCGACACGAACACCTTCTGAAGCTGCTGATAAAGGCAAAATAACGAAATGTTCATTCTGAACAGCAGGTGTTTGGCTCAATGCAGGATCCGTTTTTAGAAATTCAATTTTTTGCTCTGCAGTCGTTGTTCCATAATCAATTACGACAATGACGTCAGGTTGACGCTCGACAGCATCCTCTTTTGAAACAGTAGCCCAATTTCCTTCCACATCAGCAAACACATTATGACCACCGGCCATCGTCACAAGTGTATTCATAAAATTTTGCGTCGCTGTGAATACCTCCGTCTCGCCACTATCAAATACTAAAACATCAAGGGGCTCCGTCACCTCCGGCAATTGCGAAACAATTTTTTCAATATCGTCATCCATTTGCTTAATCAACGATTGACCGCGTTCTTCTATTCTAAAAATCTTTGCGATATTGTTAATATCCTTATAAATATCCTCTAGTGTTGCTCCAACCTGTACCGATGATGATTGGAGATAGCTATCAATCCCTAACTTCTTTAACTCCTCACGTGTTGCAATGCTTTTTTCATTGAATGCACTAGCCCATCCGCCATATAGAAAGTCTGCTTCCACCGCGATAATTTCCTCTTTGGAAGGATATTGCTCTGCCAGTACTGGAACTTTCTGATAAGCTTCCTGTAAAGGCTCGTATATTTCATTGTCTAAATAAGCAGTCCCTACCATGGAATCCTCTAACCCAAGGGCGAGCATGATTTCAGTTACATGTTGGTTTAAGGATACAGCCCGTTTTGGTGCAGCATCGTATTCAATTACAAAACCTTCATTATTAATTACGATTGGTTCGAGCTTCTCCTCATCTTTTACAGCTTCAGTTCCCGCCTCTTCATTTGAACAGGCAGAAAGGATAAATGCTGCTGAAAATAGCAGCAAAAGCCACAGTCTATTCATTTTCATATTTTATATCCTCATTTCTATTTACTGTTCCGTATAGAAAAATAGATGCAATTTCTCCGTGAATGGATTTTTCGAAACGAATGCATTGACACGAAACACCTCTTGCAACGTCTCTTTCGTTAGCACTTCTTCTGGAGTTCCAGACTGGAAGAGAGCGCCGTCCTTCATCACGAGCAGTTCATCACAATACCCAGCCGCTAAATTCAGATCATGAAGCGCTGCAACAATCGTGATTGGCAACTCTCGAACCAAGTCCATTAATTGATATTGATGCTCAATATCTAAATGATTTGTTGGCTCATCTAGAATTAATATATTGGCTTGCTGAGCAAGAGCACGGGCGAGCAAAACTCGTTTCTTTTCCCCACCAGATAATTCACTAAAATAACGATTTGCTAAATGAGTAATATTAGCCAAGCGCATGCTATCACTCACAATTGCATAATCCTCATTCTTATCGCTTGCCAGCCATTTTTTATATGGTGTTCTTCCCATCATCACTAGCTCTTTTACGGTAAAATCAAAAAGAACTGGAGCTTCTTGACTGACGACTGCAATATTTTGAGCCAATTCTTTTTGAGGGAATTGAAGAAGATCTTTCTCAAACAAGGTTACAAGACCGCTTGTTTGCTTTAAATGGCGGTAGATGATCTTTAACATCGTTGATTTACCGCTTCCATTCGGCCCAATAACACCGATAAATTGACCTTGAGCAACCGAAAAAGAAATATCATCGAGAATTTGCTTGTCCGATATTGAATAAGAAATACTTTCCACTTGAAGCAAGATCACTCACCTTCCCCAAAAGAATATCGTCTCTTTCTCAGCATCCAAATAAAGAAAGGCCCTCCGCAAACAGCAGTAATAATCCCAATCGGCATTTCTTCAGGCGCTATAACGATACGGGCAACCATGTCTGCCCAAACTAAAAAAATCGAACCAACGAGGGCACTAGTTGGAAGAACGTACTTATAATTAGAACCGACGACCATCCGAACTAAATGTGGAATAATTAAGCCAACAAAGCCAATGCTGCCACTGACTGCAACAACAACTCCAGTTAGTAGTGAAACAAAAATAATGATAAAAATTCGAAAGCGATCAATATTGACCCCAAGTGTTCCAGCCGATTCTTCCCCCAGAAGCAAGGCGTTAAGCTGGCGGTAGTTCATAAATAATAAAATAAACACAACGAGCAATGTACCAAACGGAATGGCAATATTTGACCATTTCGCTCCAGCTAAGCTGCCGAGCATCCAATGCATAACCGCTTGGATTCCCCCTTGCTGCTTCGACATCATCAGCATAAAATTGGTGATAGCAGAAAACACCATCGAAATCGCAATTCCTGCCAGCAGAAGGCGGATAACTGAAGTTCTTCCATTCACTCGTGCCAACAAAAATACCATTGCAACAGCAGAGATTGCTCCTAAAAACGCAGCTAACGATAAAGCATACATCCCAAGGGCACTAAATGCACCTAATAAAATAACGACAGTCGCTCCGACTGATGCTCCTGAAGAAACCCCTAAAATATATGGGTCTGCAATCGAATTTTTCACTAGTGCTTGAATCGCTGCCCCGCAAATAGCAAGGGAAGCACCAACAAGTGCGGCTAATAACACCCGCGGTAATCGAATTTCCCAAATAATAATGGCTTGTGCTCTCGATGCCGATGTCTCGACTGGGATACCCAGCTTTGCAAAGAGAATTTCCCAAATGATTCGAGGAGTTATCCCGACAGATCCTAACATTACCGCAAAGGTTATTGAAATAAGCAGGACTCCTACCAATATCCACAGTAGTAGCATAAAACGTGTCTTTGTCATTTTAGGAATAATAGTACCTCCTTAACACCTGCTTTTTTTCAAAACTCTAATCCTTTTAAAGCGTTAATGTTTTGTTCGCTGTAATAATGCTTCGTCGCTTCGATCGTTGACACTAAATCGGCTAGTGCAAGAATCGCTGGATGGGCATTGCGCCCAGTGATGACAAGATGCATTTTTTTCGGGCGGTCCTTGATTGCCTTTACAACTTCTTGCAGCGGCAAAACGTCATTAACAGGAAAACGGGTGATCGCAAGCGCATTATTCAATTCATCTAATACTAATAAATCAGTCGTTTCATTTTGCAGCTCCGTCTTTACGAGCTGCCATGCTTGTAAGAGGGCGGTCCGATGCTCCTCAGGTGTTTTCGTCCATGTAAAGCCAACACCTAATTGAATCGTCTCAACCCCTAATTTTCTTAGAGCGATTTGCTCCCCATATGTACGTTCCGGAGATTTAATAAATTGAAAATACTTAACCGTCATTCCACGGCCGATTGCCCTTAACGCAATGCCGAGGGAAGCAGTCGTTTTTCCCTTACCATCTCCGGTATAAACTAACACCATCCCCTGACCTGCCATGCTTATGCCTCCTTAAAGCCATGTTGTTTTTTCTGTATACGAAGTGCGTTTTTTCGGGGAGGTGATCTCTTCAGCTGGATAGCCTATGCACAATGTTCCTACTAATTGCTCTTCATCAGTCGCACCAATAAACGTATGCAATGCCGTATCATGAACTAAACCAACTCCGCGAGTTCGCCATACCATTCCTAGCCCTAGCTGTTCGGCCATTAACCACATCGACATGATGGCGCAACTAACAGCAAATGTATTATCTTTTGTTGCTCCCTCATCACCAGTGACAATAGCAGAAGTCGCGACGATAACAAGCGGCGTTTTCGTAATAGCAGCCATTGAGCTCTCCACTAAATGAGGTTTGGTCGGAAAACGCTTTTGGAGATAATGCAGCGCCACTTCTCTATAACCTTTTAAACTGTCACCTTGCAGTACATAAAAATGCCAAGGCTCTCTCATTCGATCATTAGGGGCGTATGTGGCAGCTTCTAGTAATGCCTCGATTTTTGAGCGTTCCACCTCACGTGTGTCAAATTGACGAACTGCTCGACGTTTTTTTAGAATTTCTAGCATAATTCTTGCTCCTTCTCTGCAAACCAGGCAATCTGCTCCCTTAGCTGAACCACATCCCCGACTAAAACAAGGGAAGGATTGGTAATGTCGTGTTTTCGTATATCTTCAGCAATAGTGGCAAGCGTTCCCGTAATCGTTCGTTGCTTTTCAGTTGTCCCCCATTCAATAACAGCTACAGGCGTTTTTTCGTTTTTGCCGTAATGGATTAAGCTGTTTGCAATGTGGGCAATATTTCCAATACTCATATAGAAAGCAACCGTATCAATTTGCGCAAGTGCGGACCAATTTAAAAAGTCTTCTCCTTTTTCTGCTCGTCCATGACCTGTAACAATGGCATAGCTTGCACCATGATCACGGTGTGTAACAGGGATGCCCGCATAGGCAGGGGCGGCAATTCCAGCAGTTATTCCAGGAACGACTTCATAAGGAATATTCTCTTCCCGTAAAATCGCTGCTTCTTCCGCTCCGCGACCAAAGACAAAGGGATCCCCGCCTTTAAGGCGTACTACTTGCTTGCCTAGCTTAGCCTGCTCAATAAGAATACGATGAATTTCTTCTTGAATGAGCCTATGTTTTCCCGGTTCTTTCCCGCAATAAATGAGTTCAGCACTCGCCTTCGCATGTGTTAATAACTGAGGATTTACTAAGCGATCATATAAAATCACATCAGCAATTTGAAGACACTCCAGTCCCCGAATCGTCAATAATTTAGGGTCTCCAGGACCAGCACCTACAATATAAACATATCCGCTCACTGTTGTTCTCCTATCTTTTGTTGTAACCATGCATTACATTTTTCCTTTTCTCCTTGTTCAATCCACTGCAAAACTTGTGGTTCCAACAAATCTGCAAGCAGCTGCTTTTTCTTTTCGCCTGAAAATAATCTTAAAATTTGCTTGCGCGCTTGCTTTAAAAAGAAAACGTACTCCGCATATGGTTCACCAAATTGTTCTTCCAACTCCGCTTTCATCTTACGTGTTAAACCTGGACTTGCACCAGATGTCGAAACGGTGACCACAAATTCACCGCGCCGAACAACGGCTGGATTGATGAAATCAACGCGCCCTTTTGCATCGGCACGACTAAGCAGTTGCCAATGCTGGGCAGCTTCCTCAACCGCATTATTAACTTCTTCATCATCCGTAACAGCAAAAATAAGGGATGCGTCATCTAAATCAGCCGGTTCAAACTCTTTGTTTCTCCAAGTAACAAAACCTTCATGAACATAGCGTTGTAATGTTTCCGTTATCTTTGGACTAACTACTATTAATTGTGCTTTAGTCGGTAGTAACGCTTCGACTTTTTGGCGAGCAACATGTCCACCGCCAACTATTACCACCTTTTTAAAGTCGATATTCATCAACAACGGGAAATAATTCATTTACATCCCTCCAAACTCATAGTTTAATTAATTTACATATCATAAGGGACTATACCCGGATAAATTTAAGTTCAGATAGAATAAATAATCTATTTTAATTGATATTGCTAAATTTTGAATGCGACGCAGTTAACCAATTTTCCACTAACTTTGGGTTCGAAGCAAAATGAAAATGGGTATATCCAGCAACAAGATTTTTATAAAGGTAGCCTTCTTGTCGAGCACGAAAACGCCCTTTATTAAAATATGCGGGTGTTGTATACTCTCCTTCATATTGGGAATAGTGGAATTCATGCCCCTTTGCCGTTTCTCCTTCCCCAATTAAGAAGTTTCCAGCAAGCCCTGTAATTTCACGATAGCCAAGGGCGGCCAGCTTCTCCTGCATCCGTACACGCCCAGGTATCACTCCAACCATCGAATAAGGTTCTCCACTGCGATTAATAATTTCCTCGGTTAAGTACATAAACCCACCGCATTCTGCCAATGTTGGGAGACCACTTTCGATAGCGAAGCGAATGGACCGTTTTGTTGCTTCGTTTTCTGCTAAGCGTGCAGCAAATTCTTCCGGAAATCCCCCACCAATATACAGTGCTTGTGCAACATCGGGAACCACCTCATTTTGCAGCGGGGAAAAGAAATGTAATTTAGCCCCATATGCGCGGAGGAGTTCAAAGTTTTCCTCATAGTAGAAATTAAAGGCTGAGTCTTTTGCTACCGCAATATGAACAGGCTTCCTCTCTGTTTGGGCATCAAAAATAGAGGAAAAAACTTCGATAGGTTCCGCCTTCGTAATTTTTAATAAAAGCTCGAGATCGACGGTCTCCTCAATCGCCTCGGCAAGACGAGCAAAATAATCATCTAGATCACCACGCTCAATTGCTGGAACTAATCCTAAATGACGACTTGGCAATGGGTCCACCGCCCCCTTTTGCAAATAACCGACAACAGGGATCCCACATTCCTTTTCAATTGCCGTTTTTACAATTTCATAATGGCTTCTGCTTCCCAACTGATTAACCAGAACGCCCACAATATTTGATTTCTCATCGAGCAACTGAAAACCTTTCACGACAGCAGCGACACTCCTTGCCATGCTCGCCCCATTCACGATTAAAATCACTGGACTTTCAGTTATTTCACTTATATGGGCAGCAGAGCCTTCATTGGATAATGGCGATTTCCCGTCATAAAAACCCATTACTCCTTCAATCATCGCAATATTCGCTTCTCCACTGGCTCTAGCAACAATTGCACGAACAACTTCTGCCGACATCATGAAACTATCAATATTTCGAGAAGGGCGCTTTGTAACCGCGGTATGATAAGTAGGATCAATATAGTCCGGTCCACATTTAAATCCTTGGACATTGAAACCACGCTTCATCAATGCACGCATCATTCCAATCGTAAATGTTGTTTTTCCAACTCCGCTTCCTGTACCTGCCAGCACAAAACGATTCATTTTAGCCCTCCTCAAAATTAATGCGTGCAACAGAGATGGTTACATTTCCGCTTTTCTTTTTCTCTAATACTAATGATTTCGCACGCGCATAACGCAGCGCTGCCGGCTCACTAACTCCGTATGCACCAGTATATTTATAAACTGTTTCCGAGCGGTTTTGTATCGGCATTTCATTCAGTTCAATTGCACTGTAAGTAACAAATGACCAATTATGCTTTGCTGTTAGCGCAAGTAACCCTTGTTCATCTTTCTTTAAATCGATGGAGGCAACTGCCTTAACACTTTTTATACTTAAGTTTAACGCGGTTAATGTGTCCCTCACCACTTGCTCAAGTTCCTCAACTTTCGTTCCCCGATTACAGCCGATTCCCAAAACAAGGGATTTTGGTCGATAGACGACTCCGTTTTCAAGCAATACTTCTTCATGCGGAGCAATTAGACGATCGGTAATAAGAAGAGTTGCTGCTGGCTTTGCTTCAATTGCTGCTTTTGTGGAAGGATAAAGTTTTAGATGAGCCGGCATTGGATGATCGTATATCCACCACTCTTTTTCTCCTGCTTCTTGAACGATCGCAACATGCTCTTCATTTACAACTGCTGCACTTACAGGTGTCAGCTTCTCGTCACTATCCCACATCCAGCCAAATTGTGCTCCAAATAAATCAACAGGGATCGTCTTTTGGACATCTGAAGCTGTTGTGATGACAGATAACGCTCCAATTGCACGGGCCAATTCTCCCGCTAAAGCATTAGCTCCACCGATATGACCAGATAAAACGCTGATGACGTACTGACCTTTATCATCAACTACGAGCACAGCAGGATCTTTCTTTTTATCTTTTAATAATGGAGCAATCATGCGCACAACCGCGCCGAGCGATATAATACAGATAATCCCTTTATAATGCTGAAACAGCGCTGGTAGCAATAAGCGCACCGTGCCATCAAACAATTGAATTTGACGCTCATCCTCATCTCCATAGGCAAATTTCTTCATATAATAAAGATCAGCATATGGAAAAATTTCCGTATAGCGCCTCGCATTCTCCACTCCATGTTTTGTAATGGCAACAAGGGCATACGGTTTTCGTTTTGCAATAGTCGAGATCACACCCTCGCGCAAGCTAATCATTGGTCTTCACACCTTTTCGAAAACCGTGAGTAAAGGTTTTATCATATAATCTCGAACGGTATTCCTTTTCATGAATATTCGGATCCAAAGCCCAACCAGCTAAAATCATTGCATGTTTCCTAATACCATTGACGCGCATCGCCTCATCTAATTCAATCAGTGTGGTACGAACAATTTTTTGATCTGGCCAAGATGCCCGCTGAACGACAGCAACTGGTGTATTGTCAGCCCAACCAGCCAACTGCAATTCTTTCATAATTTTTTTAGTTAAAGTAGCACTTAAAAACATCGCAATCGTACAATGATGCTTCGCTAATTCTTGCAGTCTTTCACGTTCTGGTACAGGGGTACGCCCCTCTGCCCTTGTTAAAATAAGGGTTTGTGTTAAATCGGGAATCGTTAGCTCAGCCCCTACTGCAGCAGCGGAAGCAAAAACAGAGCTGACACCTGGGATCACCTCATATGTAATACCATGTTGTTTTAGTAAGGCAACCTGCTCCATCGTTGCTCCGTACATTGCCGGATCACCTGTATGGAGGCGCACTACCATTTTTCCCGCATCTATTCGGTCTACAATGGTTTCCACCATTTCTTCAAGATGCATACCAGCTGTACGGATAATTTCTGCCGATGCCTTTGCTTCTGCCACTAATGTTTCACTAACAAGCGAATCCGTGTACATCACTACATCCGCTTCCTTTAAAAGCTTCAACCCTTTTACCGTAATTAAGTCCGGATCACCTGGTCCTGCTCCAATAATCCAAATTTTCTTCATTATTTGCGCACCACCATGCACGACAGGTAATTTAACTCCGCTCCCCGAAGGTCTTGGACATTCCAGATCACTTCTTCATCAGAGGTCACCTTTGTTACGACATGGGTCCTTTCTAATAGATTCATTTCCTCTAGTAGATTCAACATATCATCTATTACTTTTGCAACCTTAATAAAGACAATTGAATGATGAGATTCAATCACTTTTCGCATTTCCTCCATATTCTCTGTCGCCGGGATCATTGCAACACACTCGTCCCCGTCTGCCAATGGAATTCCTAAACGATTCGCAGCGCCATTAAAGGACGAAATTCCTGCCACTGTTTCTATTGGCACTTCTGGGAATTTTGATTTCATTAAATTCATAATATGAATAAAGGTGCTAAACAACATCGGATCGCCTTCTGTCACAAAAGCAACGTCTTTTCCTTGAACTAAATAGCGATAAATAGCATCAACCGATCTTCCCCACTCAATTCTTAATGTATCTTCATCTTTTGTCATTGGAAATACTAAGCCGAGCATTTCTTTTTCCGCTGTGTTAATATACACTTCGACAATTCGATGGGCATATGATTTACTGCCTTTTAATTTCTTCGGATAGGCAATAACAGGACACTCCTGCAATTTGCGAAATGCTTTGACAGTAATTAATTCTGGATCTCCGGGTCCTACACCCAAACCGTATAATGTACCTATCGTCATCATTCTTTTCCTTTCTGTGCACTCACAATAAAAATCGGATTTAATGGCTCAAAACGAGTCAAATTTAATATTGGTTTGCTTTTTGAAATTTGCACCTGCGTGACCGTTACTTCACAGCCTAATGTTTTTAAATGGCGCATCGCTTCTGCCAAGTTTTCAATTGTGGCAATATTCATGACGAGACGACCGTTTGGAAGCAAGCGTGAAATACATATTTTCAATAGTTCTTCCATATTGCCGCCGTTGCCGCCGATAAAAATAGCATTGGGATCAGGAAATTCATCGAGACGTTCTGGTGCTTTTCCTAACACTGCAACAAAGTCAGCACGATGTTTCACTTGATTTTGCAAACAGTTCTGCAAATCATTTTCATTTTTTTCAATCGCATAAACTTCACCTTCGCGTGCCATTTTCGCTGCTTCAATGGCAACAGAGCCCGTGCAAGTGCCGATATCCCACACAATGCTATTATCTTTAAGCTTCAATTCTTGCAAACTAAGAATTCGCACTTCTTTTTTCGTAATAAGTCCTTTATCCGGTTTTCGTTGTATAAAGGCTTGATCGGGAATACCTAGCGATGAACGCTCCACTCGCTCGCTTTGTTTTAATATCACGACATTCAATGGCGAAAATGTGGCTTGCTCCATTTCATCTAATGTTAAATGGCGACATCGTTCATCCACACCTTGCAAATTTTCCGCTACGAAAGCAACATATTCTGTCATGCCAAAGCGTTTTAAATACTTTGCTATCGCTTGAGGCGAGTTTATTGGATCCGTTAAAACAACTATTTTGTGACGCCCATCAATTTTCTGGGCAAAACCCTTTATAGAGCGTCCGTGTAAACTGACGATAAATGCATCCTGCCAGCTTTCTTTCATTTTTGCAAAGGCCAATTGAATTGAACTCGCATAGGGGTATATTTCTAAAGGAAGTTTCTTGGCGAGGACACTGCCTAAGCCAAAAAACAGCGGATCACCTGATGCCAATATGACGACATTTCTCTTTTCCTCCAGCAATTCAGCCATTAAAGACGTTAATCCACCCTTAACAACTTTCTTCTCTTTTGTAAAGGTTGGAAAAAAGCTCAAATGGCGTTCTCCTCCGACAAGAAGCTCACATTCCTCAATCCATTGCAAATATTGAGGAAGCAATCCATCAGCGCCATTATCACCGATACCAATCATTTTCATCCAATTTGTCAATATTCTCAGCCTTTCCTATACATTCTCCGCTAAGTGTATACAACGTTGTCGAAACATTCATATTGCTATTAATGTGATTCAATGCGTGATAACAGCAGTTCTTGCAAAGTGCTGCAAAAAAGGCTTCATTGCCTTTAAGCAGGTCAGCAACTTGCGAAGCGGTGTTTGCTTGTAAAATTTCTTTTTGAACGGCTTCTTCTACGCCTACTCGTTTTGCCATTCCCGCTAAAAACTCAAAGCTGACCGGTGCACTTTTTGAATGAACCATCATAATACCTTGAGCAATTTTTGAGAATTTCCCGATCATTCCGACTAGCGAGACATTGGGAATCTCCTTTTTAGCAATATGTTTTAGTGTAAATCCAACAAAATCGCCCATTTCAATAAATGCTTCTTCCTGTAAATGAGGATATTGCTTCATCGCATATTTCTCACTTCGGCCACCTGTTGTAATGACTAAATGATCGCATCCTGCTTCTTTCGCAACGTTAATTGCTTGTACTATGCTTGCCATATAAGCTGAACTGGAAAACGGAACGACAATGCCGCGCGTTCCTAAAATGGAAATCCCACCAATTATTCCTAATCGCCCGTTTAATGTCTTTTTGGCGATCTCTTCACCATCCGGAACAGAAATAATAACGTCTATTCCACAATCTAATTGATATTCGTCAAGCGCTTCTTCAACAACCGCATTGATCATTTTTCGCGGTACAGGATTGATCGCGGCTTCACCAATTGGTACTGGCAGTCCAGCTTTTGTCACCCGCCCAACGCCAATTCCACCATCTAAGTGAATACCCCTTCGCTTTGAAAAACGGACAGTGCTTTGGATTCGAGCTTGATGTGTAGCATCTGGATCATCGCCAGCATCTTTAATGGTTTCACACATTACTTCGTTTTCTGTCTTTTCAAATCCTGTTACTTTAAATGATGCGTATTGGCCAACCGGCAAATAAATCATGACTTCATTCGGTACTTTTCCGGTGACAAGCGCTTGCAGGGCCGCCTTTGTCATCGCTGTAGCACAAGCTCCAGTCGTGTAGCCATGCCGCATTTGTGAAGGATCTTTTTTATTTCGTTTCGTTTGCGCGCTCATCAGCCATAATCGAGATGGCATTAAGTGCCGCCACAGTCACTGTACTGCCACCCTTTCTTCCTTTATTAGTAATGAATGGAATTCCTTCAAGCACGGCTAACTCCGCTTTTGATTCTGCTGCTGACACAAATCCAACTGGCATGCCAATAATTAAGTCCGGTTTGGCTATTCCTTCCTTCACTAAGCGGATTAACTCCAACAATGCCGTTGGTGCATTGCCGATCGCATAAATACCGCCTTCATGTAAGCGTACTGCCTTTTGCATAGAAATAATCGCCCGCGTCGTTCCTTGCGCCTTTGCTTCCTTTGCAACATCCTCATCTGCAATATAACAATGCAAATCACCGCCATGTTTTTGAAATCGTTTACGTCCTGATCCACTTTCAATCATTTGCACATCAGCAACCACATGGCGACCAGCAAGAATGGACTGAATTCCTGCTTCAATCGCATTTGGAGTAAAAATCATACTCCTTCCTAATTCAAAATCTGCTGAAGCATGAATGACACGTCTCACTACCAGCCATTGCTCATCTGTAAAAGAATGTTCCCCCATCTCTTCCTTAATGATCGCAAAGCTGTGATCATATATTTTGTCCGGGTCGACCGTAACAGGGGTAAAACTCGTATTAAAATTCATGTTTGCCATTAATAAAACCTCCTAATAAATGAGTCACTTCATCAAAACAAGTACAATAGTTTTCATACTGGATGGAAGGCCGCTTTATTAAAATGACGGGTATTCCCATCTTTATTGCAGCGGTCATCTTTTCGTCAACAGAGCCGACTTTGCCGCTTTCTTTTGTAATCATTAATGTCACTTTAAACTGCTCGTACAATGATTGGTTTAATGATTCTGAAAATGGTCCTTGTATGGCGATAATATCTTTTTGTTTAATTCCTAATTTGTCACATTTTTCCATATTCTCCCTATTTGGAAGCATCCTGCAAATAAGTCGAATATCATCCTTCATTAAATATTTTGTAAAAATATCTAACGTTTTACTACCTGTCGTCAGCATAATGGTACCTTTATGATTTTGCGCTAGTTTCGCTGCTTCTTCATAGCTGTCAACTTCTGTAATGTAGGAAGATTGATACTGTTCTTGCGGCCGCTCATAACGTATGTAAGGAATTTTGCAGTGAGCGCTTGCAGCCATTGCTGTTTTCGAAGCTTCCTCCGCATAAGGATGACTGGCGTCCACCACAACATTTATTTCATGCTTGGAGATCAGTTCCTTCATATCATTCTCGCTTAAACGACCTACCTGATATGGAATATCGTTTTCTCTTAAACTATCAGTGGCAGATTCCGTCACAACGGTTGCTAATATTGAATACCCTTGATTTTGCAAATGAACCGCTAAAGCTCTTGCGTCACTTGTCCCCGCTAAAAATAAAATCATCGTACCCTCCTAATCTCCACACGGTGCTGGCTCAACTTCAATTTTCGAACTCATATCATAATAAATAAAATCTTGAATTCTCTTCACTCGTTTAAAATATTTAAAAAGGCGTTCATTCGGATGTGCATTTTCTTTATACTCATTAATTATTCTCGTTAGCAGCGGCAATAAGTTTTCCGGCTCTATTCCTTCCGCAACTGGCTGAGCTGCATGAGCCGTTCTCCCCACTGGCTTTGAGCCAATAAATAAGTCAAACTTTTTTTTGCGATAGACGATCCCGATGTCATCAAAGACAGCACGATAACAGGCCATTCCGCAGCCATTAAAGCCGATATGTAATTCCTTCGGAAGCTTCAAACCCCCTAGTTGCTCTGCAATTTCCTCTGCGTATGGGATAGACTCCGCTTTTTCACCATAGCAAAAGTCACAAGCCTTTACGTTTAATACATCGCCAATCGGCATCACCATTAATCCATTTTGTTTAAGTTTTTCAACAATCACATCAGGCTCCTCTGTTGAAAGCTTGACGATAAAACGATGATCTGGCGTGTATTCTAACGAACCTTGCTCGCTAATAATTTCTGCCAATAGACGCATTTGCTCTGGTGTAATAAATTTATTCGCAACCCCTGGAGAGACTGCAAATTCAAATATTTGTTCAAGAGGCTGCTGCACTATTAATGGATGATCAATCTTCGTTTTTGTCACCATCGCTACGGCCATAAGGGCCATGTTTAACGAACTCGTTTTTTTTTTAGCTTCACGCTCAGTGCTAGTTGCTGCTTCCTTTTCTTGCTCTAGCGCCCATGGTTCAGCCTCTTTCTTTAGACGTTGATGCGGTTTTAAACTTTGCTTTTCTTCACCTAATGTATATTTCCGTTGATACCCCCGCGGTGTTATGATCTTGTTGTCATAAAAGAAAGTGGAGGAATTGCCGATGATGACTGTCGTTAGCATGCCAATATCATGCTCTAGCATTTCCGCTAAATTCGTCAAAACGACGCGCTGATTGTCACGATATGCGCTTTTTACTAAGCCTACAGGTGTATCAGGAGAGCGATACTTCAACAAAATTCTTTGTGCCTCCACTATTTGCCGCGTTCTCCGCCCGCTTTTCGGATTATATAAAGCAATGACAAAATCAGCCATCGCCGCTGCTTCAATCCGCTTTTCAATCACCTTCCACGGCGTCAAATGATCACTTAAACTAATCGTACAGGCATCATGCATAACCGGGGCACCTAGTAAGCTTGCACACGAATTGATTGCCGAGATACCTGGCACAATTTCTACCCCGATGCCGTTTTCCTCCGTCCAGCCTTTTTCAATTAATACTTCATACACTAAACCTGCCATTCCATAAACACCAGAATCCCCACTTGAGATCACTGATACTGTATGTCCAGCTTCAGCTTGCTTTACTGCTTCTTGTGCTCGAGAAACCTCTTCTGTCATCCCTGTACTTACAATTGATTTCGCCGTAACTAAATGCTCGATAAGATCCACATACGTCTTATACCCAATAATATAGTCACTGTGCTGCAGAGCATATATTGCCCTTGTTGTAATATGTTCTTCTGAGCCTGGACCAAATCCTACTACATAAATCTTTCCAACTTTCATTCGCTAACCTCCAATAAATTAAGAAAAGTACAAGCACCTTGTCTGAAAAGCCATCCAAATGGGCTGTGAGAACGCAAATTTCCGATGTAAGCACCCTAATCAACCTTTTCTTGTGGAAAACTTGAGGAACATCGTGCAGAAACCGGAGCTAGTCAATTCTTAAAATTTTCTGTTACAAGAATACAAATGCGCATGGAGCGCGTCTTCGGAACAATTAAAAGTTGAAATTGCTCCGATGAGGATGTAGGAAAAGGGTATCCTTTGTCCTCATCGCCATAAAAAGCGCTAAAGGGTCTGTTCTTTCCATAAGACAACAACAATTTGCTTGATTTTCGGCGGGAGGAGTTGAGACAGGCTGCTTGCTCTCGGCGTAAATAAAAAAGCCTGCACTCCTTTCATAGGAATACAGGCATTTTAAGATACAATAGATGAAATACTATACTTAAAACATAAAAACAATAGAAACACTACTGTTCCGCCTATACTTCTCCCTCCGAAAAGTAAAGTGTCGTTTAAATAAGCAGGTTTCCTGACTTAAGCATCATCTTACTCTTACACCTTCCCGATTTCTCAGTGGTCATGTAATTTCATCAGCTCTTACAGTAGCGGGGGCTGTACTAGATTTTCACTAGTTTCCCTTTTACCTCACAAAGTGAGCACTTATTTAAATTAAACTATTAAATTGGTTTTAATATATCATACAATCTCAATTGTTAAAATCCATTTTTCAAAAATTTTATAAAGATTGTGTGAATAACACTATTCTCACATAGTTAATTATTAAAAAACTTCCTTCAATAATCCTTTACAGGTAATCCTCTTTTCGAAATTAAATATCCGTTAAAGAAATGAAATCGAAGGCAAAAACAGCCCTTGTAATGTGTGAAAAAGGCAGTTATCTGCTCAACGTAAAATTGAGGTAGGAAGTGCGCTCGGTCACATTAAGGGCAATCGCTCGTTCCGTAGTTTTCCCTACGGGGTCCTGATAAAGTCCATGTCGAGTTTGGAATTGTGGCATTAGCCCACAATATACTGAAAGTTGCCGGCATCCGCCAGCTTCTTTCAGGAAATGATCCATATAATACAAAAGTAATGGGAGGAAGACGAGCTGTTTTTCTCCCATTGCTTTATTTTAGGGACTTATCAGACAGCCTTCTTCTTACCCAGGAAACTAATAATATTTCATTATAAAAAAAATGACCGCTCCCTATTTTCCATGAATTCTTCTTGTTTCGAGAATTTGTTCAATATGACCAAGCGCGTGAGACATTAATAGACGAATTCGCTCCCTTACTGTTACAACTGGGCCACTCGAAATTTGTATCGTTCTGTCCATTGCGTTAGGAAGATGGCGAAGCAAGCCGGAAATATGTTTTCGAATCGCAATAAAAAGTGCTACCTCTGCACCAATAGTACGATGTTGATAATCTAAGCCTTCCACCCATGTATCCGGATTATAACCATTAGCATTAAATATTCTTCCAGGTTCAGCTAAAGCAAATTTGACCATAGCCAGTGAGGACGCATCTGAATCAACCATGTGCAAAACCGTTTGTCTAATACTCCATTTTCCCGGAGCCCTTACTAGATCCAAGTCCCTTTCGTTTAACCCCTTCAATGCTTTTTTTAGTCGAATGGGAGCAAGTTCATAAAATTCCAATAGTTCTAAAAAGCTGAGTTCTTTTCCTTCCCAAAATGAAAGGATATATCCGTTTGGATCAGTAACTTCTAAGATTGTGTCTCCCCATTCTTTTTCAATCTTTGTGACCTCAACCTCATTTAATTTGACCGACGCAATATGACTACTGTTGCCTCTGAAATAGAGCCTCTCCCCCGAATTGACAAGATGATAAGACGGTGCCAACCACCTTGTTACATCAAGGCTTGAATCCTCAACGAGCAAAAGATTCTGTCCAGAATCAAACTCTACCATTGCTGCCTTTTGGCGATCATCAAAAAATAACACATTAAATTGCAAAATATCTTTATAAAATTCTAAGGTTGAAGCGATTGATGGTACAACTACTTTAATGTTTGCCAAGTGATTCATCGTATTTCCTCCAACCCAATTATTGTAACGTATATTTTCTAGGAAAAACCTTCATCATCAACTGATTAGCAGCGGCACGAAGCAATTCAGGACAGAAATAATAGTCTTTTATTGCGACTATTTTTCCATTTTCCCAATCAAGGCGATTTAAATTATAAACAGCACGATCACCGTTCGCGAATGCGACTTGAACAATCGTAGGACGCCCCCACAAATGATGAAGTTCAGCTTTCATATCTACTGGATCATTGGCCCAATCGGTTAGGGAATGTTTTACTACAACCTCTTTTCCTAATTCTTGCGCAATATGAACGATATCCGTTCTTACATTATGTTCTAATAATTTCGCAATCCCTTCTGGATCCCTTCTATTAAAAGCAGCCATGTAATTCGAAATCAATTCTTTTTGTTCGCTAGTAATCTCATCATTTTTGCTCTCTTTATTGCTCTCTTTCGCTTCCTTTAATTTTTTTCTAGCACGATGCAGCAACGCTTTTACCGTCCCTTCGTTGGCACCTACTATTTCTGCAACCTCCTTCAATTTAAAGCTAAAGACATCTGCTAATAATAGAGCAACCCTTTGCCGAGGTGCCAACGTAGTTACTAAATGGGCAAATGCATCTTCAATCTCTCCAATGTAATGGTCTTCATATGATGGAAGTTCATAAGTCGTTTCGATCGGTTCCAGTTTCAGTTTCATCTTGCGACATTGGTCGATCCATGTAGTGGATGCAATCTTAAATAAGTAACCTTTCGGATTTATCGGCTGCCATAAATGTGATAATGATGAAAAAGCTTTCAGCAATGTATCCTGAACCAAATCCTCCGCATCCCATGGCGAACCCGTAATATGGTAACAATATCGCCATAGCTCCGGCCTATAAGGAATCACCATTTCATCGAAAATCTTCTTTATATCCCGAAGTTGTCCACTTAATAACTCCGTCTGTTCACTTACTTTTAGCGTCATGGTCGCTCCTCCTTAATAAAGCTATTTGTTATGTAAAACGTAAAAAATATGAAAAAGGATACGAAATATCGTAAATTTTTTTTATTTCAGGATATAAAGAAGCTATTTCAGATGTAATTCACATAATATTCCCAAAAAGAATGATACTAAATTAAATCAATTATGAGGAGTTGATTTCAAATTTGAAAGACTCACAACACGAAGACACAAAAGCAAACGACACCGTTATAATTTGGAATATGGCCATTGGCTCTGCTTTAGCGTGGGAAATTGCCAAGCTTTTAGGATCTAAACATCCTTATCTAGCTCCACTTTCTGTTATCCTTTGTCAGCAAACCACATTCAATCAAACGGTTCAACTTTCACTTCGGCGAGCCGTTGGAACCATTTTAGGAATCCTTCTCACTGTACTGATCGCAACCCATATCCAATTAAATGGATGGTTTTTAGGATTACTGCTTCTTTTAGGTTCTTATTGTACAAAGTGGTTGAACCTGGATATGAAAGTCCTTCATCAAGTTGCACTCACGATATTATTTGTGTTCGTGTTCGAGGAGCATTCAAAAAGCTATGCCCTCGATCGAATGAGAGATACCTCGATTGGGGTTATTGTCGCAGTAGTTCTTCAATTTATATGGTTTCGTTTCATTACTTGGAAAAAGAGGAATGCATGATATAAAAAAGGAAAACAAATAGTTTTTGTTTTCCTCAGCTCATTTGCTTCTATCTACGATTGGGGTAAGTGAATGCTCAAGTATTGTCAATAACTCTTCTTTTGAACGGGGACAGGTTGACATCTTTAATGGCTCCTTAATTTTGGCAAATACTTCAAGTACCCACGGTTGTCGCAAGTGGCTTTTTGCTAATAAAGTTTGGTCTTGGAATATTTCGAACGGAGCATTTCTGGCAATTAGCATCCCTTCCGATAGTAGCCATATTTCATCAGCCCATTCATATGCGAAATCAACATCATGTGTTGAAACAAGAATAGTGCGTTCCTTCGTCGCTAGTTGATTAAGGATATTTAAGATCCTATTAGTGTAATAGGGATCTAGTCCCGCAGTCGGTTCATCAAAAATCATTAAAGCTGGTTTCATTGATAAAACAGAGGCAATGGCCACTCGTTTTTTTTGACCAACGCTTAAAAAATGTGGAGGTTTTTCTTTTAAAGACATGGTATCAGTCATCTCCATTGCCTCGAGAACACGCGATTCTACCTCCTCTTTTGAAAGTCCCATATTCCGAGGACCGTATTGAATATCATCATAAACACTTGACGAAAAAAGCTGCGTATCCGGATCTTGAAAGACAATCCCAACATCTCCACGCAGTTTATTTTTTTCCTTACGTTTATAAGTAAAATCCTTCCCCTTATAATATAGCTGTCCCGTTGTGGGGGCTAGTACAGCATTTAAATGAAGAAGCAATGTTGATTTTCCTGATCCATTATTTCCCAGCAGAGCAATCTTTTTTCCTGTTATTATTTGAAGCGATATATTATTTAATGCGAGCGTCCCATCAGGATATTGATAGGAAACATTCTTTAATTCTAAAAATGGATGTACCATTGCTTTTTTCTCCTCTTTTTCCAAGATGACAGTTCTCTCCTAAACATTTTTGCCAAGGAAAAAAATAAAATAAGTGAGAAAAACTGTGCAACCAATCGTAAGCCAATTTCTTTTGTTAAACGATTGTTGTATTTCAACTTGTAAAAATTGCCCACTATTATTTCCTCGGGAATCACTGGCTTTTTGTACATCTTGTGCTGTTTTAAGCGATTTAACAAATATACTGATGATAAGCTGTGCCAAAGAATAAAAGCTCTGTTTTATCCGAAAATATCCGAGTCTGCTTGTTTGTGCAATGCGAATTTCATTCATATTTTCAAGCAAAACGAAAATAAATCGGTACGTCACAACGAAAAGTTCAATAAATAATGAAGGCAGGCGCATTTTCTGCAATAACCAAATGATTTGTTGCATCGGAGTGGTCAGGATTAAAAAATACATGCAACTTACCCCAGCCATTACGGACAAAAAAAGCTCCAAAACTTGCTCAGCATTGTCGACACTGATATAAATTCTCCAATTTGCGATCTCTATTTGAAAAAGAATGTTTAATATTTCCGTGCTCACTGGTGCCACGGAGAAAAGAATGAATAAAACGCTTGTACATAAAAAGAAAGAGGGCAATAGCAGTAATTTTATATAATACAACAGTGGAATCTTTGCCCCTTTAACAATAACAATACTCATGAACACAAAGATGAAAATGGCACTAGCAGCGTTTTTTAATAATAAAGAGAAGAAGAGAAGGGAAGCAGCAAAGATTCCTTTCTCTAATGGATGAACATTTCTAAATGCATTGCAATACGCCATTTGGTCAATTGGCAACATCTTTTTTATTCACATTCTCCTTATATGAGAAACTCTTTCTTGCTTTTGAGTAGCCGAATATATAGCCAATAATTAATGCACCGATAACCGCTTGCAAGGCAAATAGCAAACTTTCCGTTTCCCCGCCAGGCGGCTCCCAAATTGAGTCAAACCATGGCTCATAGTCAGGAGCAATCTCAACGATTTGTTCCTCAGCTTCTCCATCGGCTCCCGCAAACTCAGAATCATTGACGATATAAAGAGGAATAATCGCTAACAGAACGACAATTAGAAAAAGGAACGCATTCTTCATCATCATCGAGCCTCCTTATGCAAAACATTCAACAGCTTTAATTCATCAGTATTATATTTTCTAATCAAGTTCATCACAATGACAGTTAATAATCCTTCACTAATTGCAAGCGGAATTTGCGTAAGAGCAAAAATACTCGCAAACTTGCTGAAAGAAGCAGCTATTCCTCCAATCTCACTCGGAAAAGCTAGAGCTAGCTGCAAAGAGGTAATAACGTAGGTTCCCAAATCAGCAAACATTGCTGCCAAAAAGACGATAATAGAAAAAGACCATTTCCATTTTGTACCCAGCTTATAGATCGCAAAGGCAATAAGCGGACCCACAACAGCCATTGAAAAGGCATTGGCTCCAAATGTCGTTAGGCCGCCGTGTGCAAGCAATAACGCCTGAAAGAGTAGCACAATCGTTCCAAGCACACTCATTACTAATGGGCCGAAAAGGATGGTTCCTAACCCCACCCCGGTTGGATGAGAACTACTACCGGTTACTGAAGGAATTTTTAAAGCAGATAAGACAAAGGCAAAAGCACCTGCTAAGCCTAACATCATTTTCACTTCAGGATTCTCTTTTACGATTTTCTGAATTGATCTCATTCCAAAAATGAGAAACGGAATGGTAACAATCCACCAAAAAACAGCCCACCCCACCGGAAGGAAACCTTCCATAATATGCATGGCATAAGCCGGACGAGAAGAATTGAACCAAAAATAACTTACAAAAAATAAAATGACTGCTGCTGGCACAAAAATAGATTGTTTCTTCATCATAGATCCTCCTTTTCAAATGGCAGAACAAAAGTGCAAGGACACATCTTCAAAACCATTTCAATTCGAATGATTCCTGCAAAGATTAGTCAGCGAAGCTTTCCTTCATGCTGATCGCCATTCAAACGACTAAAAATGTTAATTTTACTTATCGTTTGCTGCTCTTGGACCGCAGATACACGGATTACTAGCAAGACCCTCAGCGATTAGGTTGTATATTTCCTGATGCAAAAAAGGCATTCAAACCATAGGTTCGAATGCCCAGAATATATTTGTATATGTTTCCAATAAACTTGCAAACATATGAAACTACCGTATTCTTGCAAACACCTCCCTATTATCCCGTAGGTTTCGTTGTGTTCATTGATTAGGCAGGTCTCCTGACTTATCTTCAACACTTCCTGCGCCTTCCCTTCTCCGTTAAGAAAGTGGCATTAAAGCAGGTCGTTTCGAATTACAGTGGCGGGTACCGTGACGGATTTTCACCGAACTTCCCTCTTAAATTGGATAACGATGTATCCAATACCTATCAATGGAAACTATTAAATTACATTCAGTATAAAATTCTATCAGGGGGTTGTCTAGGTGCAATCAGCCATAATTTGTGACAAAAAATCAAGAATAAATAAAACCAATAAAATATTATTTCTCCTTTTTGACAATCGCTCTCACGAAAATTCTCATGGACTAAAAAGACATGAAAAACGCGCCCTTTCGGTTTCCCATTTATTAAATCCCACTATGAAAGATAGTTTGCAGTTATTTCTAACTTAATACAAGGGTTTGTTAGATGTCGGTGTTGATTTCTGGCTAATGTTCTCTTTGATTTCATAAAATCAGAGAGAACCTTTCAGCAAAACTGAAAGACGTGTAAAACTAAGGTTTCACACAAAATGAACCAAAAGTCGTTTTATCTACTTTATTATCTAATAAAGCCTAAATAAATGAGTAAAAACCTCCCATGAATCAGGGAGGTCTCTGACCTTTATGAGAGCAGTTTTTCAAACGTGTTCTTTCCAACAATTCCATCTTGCGATAACTTCCGATCCTTTTGAAAAGCCTTTACAGCGAACCCAGTGTTATCGCCAAAAACCCCATCAAATCCTTGTGGGCTATAACCTAAGCAATAGAGCAACCCTTGAATGATAAAAACGATGTTTCCTCTTGCGCCTTTACCAACTGAACGAATAGCAGCTTTTGTTTTTGAACCCCAAACTCCATCAACAACTAAACGAGCGTTGTATTGTTTATTAAGTTCCGTTTGCAGCGCCTTAATAGCTGCGGTCTTTGTCTTTTCCCCATAGATTCCATCAACAACTAAACTAGTTTTATATTTTTCATTTAACCACTGCTGAAAAACGGAGACTGGTTTGCTGACAATCCCTGATGGTCTTGTTACAGGTTTTGGTGTTGAAACAGGCTGTGTCCCGCTCTTTTGTTTGAGCGCAAACGCTTTAACCAATCCGGCCACATGCCCCGTGGCAACCTTATTCAAGAAAGCAGTTGTTTTTAATTTATTTGCATCATCCGCATGATCAATAAATCCATTTTCCGTTAAGATTGCCGGCATATTCGTTTCTCTTAAAACCGCAAAATTAGCTCGTTTTTTTCCCCTGTCGCGTAATCCTAGTTGACTTAAGATTGCCGGATGAATCACATTTTGATAAGATAGTGTGGCACTGCTCGGGCTGTTATAAATAAACGTCTCAAAGCCTGTGCCTCCTCCACTGTTAATATGAATGGACAAGAAGTAATTGGCTCCCCACGAATTAGCTAATCGTGCACGTTCAGATAGTGATACAAATATATCGTTAACCCGACTTAATCTTACTTCCGTATTTTCATAATTGAGGAGTAAATTGCGTATTTTTAATGCAATGGCTAAAGTCAAATCCTTTTCTCTTAATCCGTTACCGACAGCACCTGAATCCGACCCACCATGTCCAGGATCTATAAAAAATTTAACCATATTCATCACCTCTGATGCCATTGTATGCACCATCATCTCTTCTGAACAATCGTGTTATTTTTTACCAATTTCACTTTTCAAAAGCAATGGTACGATAGTAAACGAATATTCAGTGTCCTTCGCTTATGGTCAGGAGAATTTTCATTCCCTCTTAATTTATTAGGCGGTTACGCAAAATCACTGCGCCAATTTTTTCCTAAGCAGAGCTAATTTGGCTAAATAACCGATTTTGTCAAATTTTTCATCATTAAAAGGCAATAAAATATAACAGATCCTGAAGTCGATTATTTTTTAATGTAGCTTCTCTTCCTTACATCGCCGTTTAAGCAAAAGGATGCCGTTCACCCACCAAGCTTTCTTCATTGCTTTAAACAACGCCTTCAACTAATCATTGCTGGACCTGCAATCTTACCAACAATCCAAATAGGAAAGAATATATTTGAACATTTTGTGAAATCTCAATAATTATCATCTACTTTTAAGACCAGGCATTATATTTGTCACTATTCAATTAGCGATAACCATTGAATAATAAAGAGAAATAAAAATACCTGAGAAATGGGGTTTTCCTATGAATTTTCCACAATTAAAAATCGGGCATATGGCTCCTAAATTTCCAATCCTTCAAGGTGGTATGGGGGTAGGCATTTCGTTAAGTGGTTTAGCATCAGCTGTTGCAAACGCTGGAGGAATTGGTATTATTTCTGGAACGGGCATTACGATCGAGGAATTGAAGCTACATATAAGGAAGGCAAAAGCAGCCATTAAAAATGAAGGCTATATTGGCGTAAACGTTCTATTTGCGATGAACGATTTTGCAGAAAAAATGAAAGTGGCACTCGAAGAAAAAGTGGATTTTATTATCTCTGGAGCTGGAATTTCTAGGGATATGTATAGCTGGGGTAAAGAAGCAAACATACCCGTCATCTCTATCGTCTCAACCGCCAGACTGGCAAAAATGTCAGAACGGCTCGGTGCTTCAGCTGTCGTAGTAGAAGGTCATGAAGCAGGTGGACATTTAGGAACTGAGCGACCGCTATTTGCGATATTACCGGAAGTTGTTGAAGCTGTAAAAATTCCAGTGATTGCTGCTGGGGGCATCATGACGGGAAAGGACATCGCTCGTGCGGTGCAAATGGGAGCATCCGGCGTTCAAATGGGGACTCGATTTGTTGCAAGCAACGAATGCGATGCACCACTCACTTTTAAAGAAAAATATGTTCAGGCAAAAAAAGAAGACATCATCATGGTTAAAACTACCGTAGGGCTGGAAGGACGAGCAATTAAGAACCGATTTTCTGAGCTGATAAGTGGCGATAAAAAGGTGAAAATCAAGAAATGCATTGATTGCCTAAAAAATTGTTCCTATCGCTTTTGCACGATGGATTCTTTAGTCACATCCATGAACGGAGATTGCGAAAATGGCCTCGTATTTGCAGGGGCAAGAGTCGCTGAAATTGAAGACATTCTTCCTGTGCAGACGATCTTTGACAACCTGAAAATGGAATATGAGTCTTGCAATTAACAAAAAATGGACATTTCTTCTATTGGAAAAGGCGCTTTCTTTGGCTCCTTTTCCATCAGTTTTCCCCATCTTTCCCATACATTTTTACCAACATCATATTGGCAATATTCCCTTTGAGACTCTCATTAAAGGAAATTCAAAGACACCACCAGCTATTTCAATCTTTTTCTCGCTTTCCTCCTTTAATGCTCAGTGAGGTATAACGATCGGTTATGCAGTCAACACCATCCCTAAATGAAGGAAAATCCATACTCTTTGCATTTAGTACCTCGTCTTTTTTTTTCAGATAACTCCACTTAACAAATCACTTTGATTTTTGCATGATTGAACTTGTAACCATTGTGCAAATTAGAAATAACAATGAAGCGGGCCTATTTTTTTCAACCATTCATCAACAATGAGATGATGAAATTATGACAGTGTGTCATAAATCATTTGACATATGACACACTGTCATATATTATTAAAACAACGGAAATATGACACGATGTCATATGGATCGAGGTTGGAGGAAAGAACATTGCCTAAACAAACGTTTTTTAACCTTTCACAACAAAAAATTCATACATTGATTGAAGCAGCAGAGAAGGAATTTGCTAGAGTCCCTCTTTTTGAAGCTTCTATTGCCAATATTATCAAAACTGCTGGTATTCCAAGAGGGAGCTTCTATCAATACTTTGAGGATAAAGAAGATCTCTATTCATATTTATTAGAAGAAAAATTAAAAAAGACGAAGGTGTATTTTCTAGCATTATTAAGAAGACATAATGGAGATATGATTGAGGCTATGAAGGAAATGTATCATTACTTCCTCACTATTTTACCAAATGAAGAAGAGCGAAATTTTTTACGGAACGCTCTCTTATATACGACAAATAAAGTGGAAAATTCCTTCACCAATATGTTTGATGTAACTCGTGATCATACAATCTTTAAAGAAATAACCGAATTAATTGATACAAGTCGATTTAATATTAATGAACATCATGAACTAGTACATGTCTTTAAAATTATAACTGCTATTGCCTTTCATAATTTCGTTGAGAAAACATTAAAAGGGTTAACAGATGAAGAAGCTATACAAGCATTTTCAACCAGCATGGATCTAATAAAACGTGGCATATATCGACAATAAAAAGATTTTTTAAAAAATTTAATGAGGAGAATGCACAGTGACAGTAACCATTTATGGCTTAGAATGTAAATCAACAAGGAAAGCAAGACAGTGGATGAAAAAGAATGAAATCTCTTATGTTGATCGGAATATTATTAAAGAACCTCTTACAATAGGAGAATTGCAAGCCATCCTTCGAATGACATTAGACGGAACTGAAGGAATTATCGCGACAAGATCAAAAATCTATAAGGATATGAACTTAGATCTTGATGAATTATCTTTACTCGAACTACTTGAAATCATCCAGAAGCATCCAAGATTACTAAAAAGCCCGATTATTATGGATGAAAAAAGACTGCTGGTTGGCTACAACGAAGAATATATTCGACAATTTCTTCCAAGAAAAACTCGTAAAATCGAATGGTTAAAATGGCAGACCAAAAATAATCTTTTAGTTGAAGGATAGAGTAACGACTCTTTTTGACAAGTACTGAATAAAACTTAAATTCTTACCAATAGAAAAAGGATAGATAGCCGTAAAAATGCTATTTATCCTTTTTCTATTTTTCTCATGAAGCCTTTACGCTCCCTCTCTTTCCGTCAAACTCCTCGTCATCGGTAATAGCCAAGAAGAATGCGGTATTCTATGCTCTAACACTAAAAACATTACAGCAACCACTAATACAAAATACTTTAATTAAATTGAGTCATTAATCAAACAATAGTGAACCGAATTTTCTTTTAGAACTCTTTTTGTTTTTTATGAATAACTCGGAATATAAACAAAATAAATAGCACAATTTAAGAAAAACTGGAGGTGGCAGCTATGCTTGTTAATTTTTTTAGAATATTTAATGCCATTGTTTTATGGACCATTTTATTTATTTTTCTTCCAAAACAATCTTTCAAAAGATTCTTACCCGTGACATTGTTTTGTTCCTCCATTCTTTTAATCCAAACTCTTTTAAATCCCATCTTTAACTGGTGGCGAGTTAAAGGTGGCTATAAATATATGGTCTTTGATGCACTAGCTTTTATATTAGGTCCATTCTTTACTATCAATTTGTGGGTGTTCCATTCTACATATAAAAAGTTTTCATTATATGCTTTTCTAAATTTAATTATTGATTTTATCTTTGCGTATCTTTTGAATCCTTTATTTCAAAAATTAGGACACTATAAGTTAAAAAAATACACACCAACAACGATTTTTATCATTTTCTATTTACTTTCATTAATAAATTATGCTTTTCAAAAGCTTTTTGAGAAGCGCAAGATACTAGAAAGTCATTTCCATCAATAATGCATTTTGCCGAACAAGTTAAGCCTAACAATGTTCGGCACTTTTTTATTAGGCTTTGGAAATTCCGGCGCTCTCATTACAACCTCGGAAACTCTTTCCTTAAAAACATCTTTAGATGGGCATGAAAAAGGACTAATCAATCATTATTTGATCGACCAGTTTAGTAAATTCTCCTTTTAATTCTCTTTCTTAAGTTTCCACTTCTGCCCTATTTTTATGTTCCTTCAAAAGGGCCACTTGCGACAATATTTTATTTTTCAAAATTCCTGATAAAAACGAGCAGAAATATACTAAGCTTTTTATAAAAGAGTGTTAAAATAACAATTGTTCAGAAAATGTTCAGAAAGGAAGGTTAAAATTGGAATAATGGACAAATTGTCATCAAATAGAAATTCTATATTTTGGAGTTGACTATAGTGAACGTGGAAGGCAGTTATAATTACTATATTGTTGCGCTTTCAGTTTTGATTGCGATCTTAGCATCTTATTCCACCTTAAATATCACATCAAAGATTTCGAATTCAAGCAGAAAACAAAAATATTTTTGGTTATTATCAGGCTCCGTAGTGATGGGAAGTGGGATATGGTCGATGCATTTTATCGGAATGCTGTCATTTCACCTCCATACGAGTATGAAGTATGATGTTTGGCTTACTTTATTTTCTTTAGTAGCAAGCACTGTTTCTTCATTTATTGCCCTATACATTACTATGCCTAAAAATATTAATATGTTTAAAATTGCATTAGGCGGCCTCTTCATGGGTTCTGGAATTGTAGCGATGCATTACATAGGAATGAAAGCAATGATAATGCCCTATGAGCTTTCATACGATCCCGTCTTAGTTGCTGCTTCTATTGTTATTGCCCTTATCGCTTCTTATGCAGCACTATTTTTGTTTATTCGTTTCCGGAACCAGTCCTCTTCCAGTTGGATCAAATGGTTATCTGCAATTATAATGGGCATTGCCATCTGTGGCATGCATTATACAGGTATGAAAGCAGCTAAATTCTACACTCATAGTGAGATGACACATCATAGCCAGACAATCGAACCTATTTTACTTTATGGAGTAACGATTACGATCATCATTATTCTCTTGGTTTCTTGGGGCGCGATGTTCTTTGACCGCAACGTATTGGAGAAAATGGCCTATCAGGATACACTAACAGAGTTACCCAATCGTCATCAAATGAATCGTTTTTTTGAAAAAAATGTCGGTTTTCAAAATATCGGGGTTTTGTTCATTGATTTAGATCAGTTTAAAGCAATTAACGACACGTTGGGCCACGATATAGGTGATTTACTAGTAAAGGAAGTTGCTGTTCGCTTACGCCACTTCGTTAAGAAAGATCAGCATGTTTTTCGAATCGGCGGTGATGAGTTTTTATTTATTGTGGAAAATTGCGAACAAGAACGTGCAGAACAACTGGCTAAAAATATTTTACAAGTTATAAAAAAAGTCTATCACATTGAAGGAAATGAATTGTATATTACAAGTAGTATTGGGATCAGTGTAGGTTCTATCGAGAACTCACATAGTTCTGTTCTCCTGAAAAAAGCCGATACAGCGATGTATAGAGCTAAACGATTAGGAAAAAACCGTTATTGTGTCTATACTGATGAAATGGGAATAAAAGAAGTACGAAAAATGGAATTAGAAAAAGATATTCGCCTCGCTCTTGAAAATAAACAATTTTATCTCGTCTATCAACCAAAATGGAATGTAAAAGAAAATCGTTTATATGGTTTTGAAGCACTGTTGCGTTGGGAACACCCAAAACTGGGAACGATCTCTCCAAGTGAATTTATTCCGGTTGCAGAAGAAACAGGATACATCGTGTCGATTACTCGTTGGGTTTTAGAGGAAGCATGCATTCAATGCAAAGAATGGCAAACGAAAGGGATTATATATCCTGTTTCTGTCAATCTTTCCATACGGCTCTTTCAGTTGGATAGCTTAAGCGAATGGGTTCACACAATACTAGAAAAGGCAAAATTGGAACCACATTTACTTGAATTAGAAATCACTGAATCTATGGTGCTTCACGACGTGAACGATGTAATCTTCCAGCTCCATAATATTCGTTCCTTAGGTGTAAAAGTCTCAATGGACGATTTTGGAACTGGTTATTCATCTATCGGTCTCCTAGATCTAATCCCCATCGATACGCTAAAACTAGATCGATTATTTACACATGACTTAGATAAACCTAGTAAACGCGCCATTATCAATGCAATCGTTTTGATGGCGGAAAATCTCGGTCTTGAAGTGATTGCTGAAGGTGTAGAGAAACAAGAGCACGTTGAATCACTAACACAACTGGGATGCCACGTCATGCAGGGCTATTTTTACAGCAAGCCGATGAAAGGAATAGAGGTTGATAAATGGATTACCAATCATACTGCAACTAAAAAGGAACATTCAAACACCTCTTTCTAAAAAATGATGTAAATTATTCATAGTGGATACTAGACAAATAATAAGTGCTCGATTAAAAGTCTTCCTCCAGTCTCATAAGTGGATGTGATGCTTACTTTTGCGACGTTTTGGAGAGGACTTTTTTTGGCTTTCCGAATTGAATCGCTATTCGGAAAGAATGAGATGGATTTTCCTACTATGTGTCCGAATTGAACTGCTATTCGGACAGATCGTGATTCACTTTCCTACTGAATGTCCAAATTGAACTGCTATTCGGACAGATCGTGATTCACTTTCCTCTTGAATGTCCGAATTGAATCGCTATTCGGACAGATCGTGATTCACTTTCCTCTTGAATGTCCGAATTGAACTGCTATTCGGACAGATCGTGATTCACTTTCCTCTTGAATGTCCGAATTGAACTGCTATTCGGACAGAACGTAATGCACTTTCCTCTTGAATGTCCGAATTGAATCGCTATTCGGACAGAACGTGATTCACTTTCCTCTTGAATGTCCGAATTGAATCGCTATTCGGACAGAACGTAATACACTTTCCTCTTGAATGTCCGAATTGAATCGCTATTCGGACAGAACATAATGCACTTTCCTCTTGAATGTCCGAATTGAATCGCTATTCGGACAGATCGTGATTCACTTTCCTCTTGAATGTCCGAATTGAACTGCTATTCGGACAGATCGTGATTCACTTTCCTCTTGAATGTCCGAATTGAACTGCTATTCGGACAGAACGTAATGCACTTTCCTCTTGAATGTCCGAATTGAATCGCTATTCGGACAGAACGTGATTCACTTTCCTACTGAATGTCCGAATTGAATCGCTATTCGGACAGAACGTGATTCACTTTCCTCTTGAATGTCCGAATTGAATCGCTATTCGGACAGAACATAATGCACTTTCCTCTTGAATGTCCGAATAATATAGACATTCTACCAAAAAGGTGAAAACTTCTGGCTATCCAAATTGAACAGCTATTCGACCGAAAAGAGATGGAGCATACAACTTTCTAAATTATTCCACAGCACTATCAAGGATCGAAAAAGTCTTTTCGTCACAATTAATTTCTGCCATTGCGCCATATGGCAAGATGAATTTTGGTTCAGTATGACCAAAATTTAAGTTATAAAGAATTGGCAAGTTTTGTAAATTAAATTCTTTCATCACTTTTCGTATTTCCACTTTATACTCATCGTAAAAAGCCTCGTCCTGGGGTTTACCGAAAATAATTCCATTTACTTTGTTGAGAATGCCTTGTACAGCATAATTTCGCAACCAATATTTTATAAGGTTTGGTTCTGGTTTTTCTTCTGAAGTTTCAAAAAATAGGATGCTATTTTCCCAATATTTATTTTCTGGCCAAAGCTCCGTTCCTTTTACAAACTCTAAAACTTCAATACAACCACCAATTAAATGCCCTTGAACGATACCCGTCCCTTGAAGTACTTCATAACCACTGTTCTTCCGCATCGTTCGTCGAAGCTCCCTATTTTCTTCAATCCACTCTAATCTCTCACTGGTCCATTCTTTTGCTGGTTTAATTTCACCAATCCGTTCATTTGAAAAGAGCGTTCTTTGTACCATTTCAATTGTATATGGATCCATTTCCACGTTTTCGGCAAAATCAGTTAAAATCGCTGGACCGTAAAAAGAAGATACACCAGCTTTATGACAAAACAAATGCGCAATGGTCGTATCAGAGTATCCCATCAGTATTTTCGGGTTCTTATGTATAACGTCAAAGTCTATATAAGGAAGTAATCGAATACTATCTTCTCCGCCTATATTTGCAATAATTGCTTTTATCCGTTTATCGGTAAATGCAGTCATCAAATCCTCCGCACGTGCTTGTGGACTCTCGTAAAGATAGTCCTCTCCCTTTAAACTATTTGGCATTGGAATAACTTTCAATCCAAAAATGTCTTCTAGCCTTTTTACACCTTGTTCATAACGCCATTTAAGTAGTGGCTCACCCGCTCCTCCCCAAGAAGGACTTACTGTTGCCACACAATCACCCGGCTGTAATTTTTTCGGCTTTATTAACATGCTCAAACTCCTTTCTTAAAAACAATAATCGTTATAAATATGCTTTTCTCCTTCGGCAACATCATTATACAATGAACTCTTATAAAAATTTTCCCAAAATTAAAGAGGCAAGGTCTTGCTTCGACTGGATGTCCAAATGCGGTAGCCCCCGCCATTGCATTTAGGTATCACCTTTTTGCATAGCACTAATTTCAATTCCATCTTCCCAATAGTCTCTTTTCTGCAAACTCCAATTAATCATGACTGAAAAGTCGATTTTTACATTGAAATTTGAAATGGTTGAAACTTTTTAACAGACAATTTATCAAGCATCGTATGTTATACTGGAAGCACAACTATCGAAGGGACTGAACTATGCGCAGATATCAATATTCATCGCCAAAAAAACATTCTGGAGGTAAAATATTGATTACAGAAATTAAATCACCACGCTTATTTTTAAGAAAAATGAATTTTTTAGACAAAGCTCAACTTTTTGAAATTTGGTCTGATCCTGAAGTAACGAAATATATGAATATTGATCGCTTTACAAGCATGAAACAAGTTGAAGAAATGATTCAATTATTTGAAACACTCTCGCAAAATAATGAAGCGATTCGCTATTCAATCATTGAAGCAGATTCAGAAGAAATAATAGGCACTTGCGGCTTCAATGCTATCGACTATGACAATGCTAAAGCGGAAATTGGCTATGATCTGAGGAGGAAATATTGGGGGAAAGGTTACGCTGCGGAAGCCATCACTTCTCTCATTCATTATGCCTTCAACGATTTAAACATAAATAGAGTCGAAGCCAAAATTGAACCTGAAAACAGAAATTCCATAAAACTAATTGAAAGACTTGGATTTATTTATGAAGGAACATTAAGAGAAGCAGAGAAGTCGAAAGGGCAATTTATTAACCTCAAGCTTTATTCCAAATTAGCTTCAGACAAATAACATTCGGAAGAGTGGTTCGACCACTCTTCTTTTTTCAAGCTGCAAATTCGCTCTATATTACATGAATCAATTCATGCTTGCTCTTTTTATGGACAGCAAAATAAGAGCGATCCATCTGAACAATCACCAAGGCAAATAAAACCTCGCTTTAAAAACAGATAACTTGCTATCCTAAAGCGGAAGATAATACATTCTCCGCATCAATCCATACAATCGGCTCTTTCATGACGCAGTCGATATGTACACCAGCTTCAGTTCTACCACCAAAGGATTTATTGCTTCCAAATGCAATATGTACTGTTCCAAATACTTTTTCATCTTCTAAAACGTTTCCTGTTAACCTCGCTTTTTTATTGGTACCGATTCCAAATTCCGCGATCGTTCTACCAGCTCCATCACCTAATAAATCCAGTAATCTTTGCCCCGTTTCACCTGTGGCCTGAACCAATCGGCCTTGTTCAATCTTTAACATAATCGGTTCATCAAGAACACCAATGTTACTGATCGAACCATCAATCAGTAAGCTGCCATTCGCAGAGTCTTCAATCGGTGCAATATAACTTTCCCCTGACGGCACGTTCCCTGACTCCCCTTTTTCCTTAAAAACTCCTGTACTTCTAATTCCTTTCCTTCCTTTAATAGAGAAAGTCAGCACATGTCCATCCTTCTCAATTCTGACCTCTTCACCTTGATCTAATCGTTGAGCATACATTTCCGTAAGTGCTTCAACCTCATGATAATCAGCAGTAATTGCACCATTTTCCAGCATATCTAACGTAATTCCAGGCATCGTCGCTATTCTCGCGCCAGATTCGGATGCATTCTTTCTAGCGTTTGTATGTGTCAACGAATGTTCAGTCACGCATAATATCACGTCAGCACATTTCATTAAAGAACTTATCATCTGTGGAGGTTCTTCACCAGATTTATTTCGCGTTGGCATTTTGACTAGAACAGCTTCTTTTGAAACCCCTTTACCAGCTTGATAGAATAAGTTGGCAATTGCCTCTTTGTCATCATCCGTAATAATGAGAACGGATTCATTTGTTTTAACTGTTAAATTTTGTAGCAAAACAGATTTGGCATTCTCTATTAAACTCATATTTACTTTCTCCTTTCTTTACAAAGAGAGCAAGGTCATAATAAAAACTACTGATCTGTTCTCTTTTAAAATAAACCAAAGTTTGCTCCATGCTTTTCTACCACTTTTTCAACTTCATTTTTTGCTTCTTGTAATCTTGTAATAAACATTTCGATCTGTTCATCGTTTATGCGGTATTTTGGGCCTGACACAGTAATCGAGCCAAATATCGTATTTTTATAGAATAGCGGCATCGCAACAGCAATCACATCTTCCGTATATTCACCTTTGCTTACAGCATATCCGTTTTTACGAATTAACTCCAAATCTTCCTTAATTACCTTTGGGTCTACCATTGTTTTATCCGTGTATTTAATCAGTTCCCGTTCTAAATACTGCTCAATATATTCTGACGGCAAATGTGCTAATATGGAGCGATATGAAGCGCCAGCATATAAGGGAGAGCGACTTCCGATTGAAACGGAAAATCTCACTGTTGTTCTCGCCTCTACTGCGTCAAATGTTACTGCCTCATCTCCATCTTTTATCATTAAAAATGTTGATTCATTCGTGCTTTCACTTAAATCTTCTAAAATGGGATGTATTAGTTCGTTTATGTTGAAAAGCTCTGTTACTGTATTCGCAAGTTCCCATACAGCAAACCCAAGCGAATACTTCTTTGTTTCTTTATTTTTGATTAAAAATTTGTGCTTTTCGAAAGTCTCTAAAATTCGATAGGTTTTCGTATGATTTTCGTTTAGTGCAGCTGCTAATTCTCTTCCCCCCCAAGTTGGTTTTTCTTTTGTAAACATTTTTAATACCTCTAATGATAGGCTCAATGTTTTCAACATCTAAAGAATTGCCTCCTAAAAATAATAAATGGTGCATATTAGAAATATGCCAATATGCACCATAGTAGTATTTTACATTGTTTCTTGTTCGTAAAGGTAGTCAATGACTGCAGCAATATAAACCTTACAACATCTTACAATATCTTCTACCTTCACTTTCTCATTATAACCGTGAATACTTGGCAAATAAGCAGGTCCATATTGAAGTACCGGAATATGATGATTTCTAAAATGGCGAGCATCACTGCTGGCCCATTGCATGACACCATAGGCCTCATGTCCTGTCACGTGGGTAATATTATCGACAATGGCTTTACATATAGGTTCTTCGTCGCTTGTATAGTTGGCATTACTGCGGAAGCCAAAACGAGTCAATTCATATTCAATTCCTAATGAATTGAGCTTTTCGTGTAAAAATGCTGTTACCTCCTCCTGAGTAATACCGAACGGAAGTCTGCAATCAACTTCTACTTCACAGCTCTCGGGAATCATATTTGATTTTGTCCCACCTTGAATCTTCCCGATATTTACAGTGACATGATCTAGTACGGCTTGAAAAGGCTCACGATCCTTTTCAACTTCTCGCATATATCTCTTCGATCTCTCTATTAATGGCATAACCTCTTCAGGTATGTCAATATCTAATTCCCATAATTTTCGGATTTCATTAATCGCATTAATCATATTAATAATGGCATTATTTCCAGCCAGCGGGGATAGACTACCATGCCCTGGTTCTCCATATACTTTGAGCTTAAACCAGTATGAACCCTTCTGACCAAGTGTAGGATTATAGCGAGAGGAAGGCTCCGCTATTAAACAGCCATCTCCTTGAATAATTTTGCGTTCTAATAACCAAGGAACACCAAATTCTCCACCTGTCTCTTCATCAGGGACAATGGCTAAGGTCAATTGACCCGGGAGGTTGATATTTAACTTTTTTAAGAGCGCAAATGTAAAAATGATCCCTCCCAAACCAGCCTTCATATCACTAGCACCACGTCCAAGCAACCATCCATCTACAACTTCACCAGAAGTAGGATTGAAATCCCATTTTGTGTGATCACCTGTCGGAACGACATCAGAATGACCACAATAAATTAAGTGTTTTCCACCTTTATTTTCGCCAATCGTTGAAACCAGATTGTACATTTTATCTGTTGCCTCATGCCAAGCAGTTTCTGCTCCCACATTTTTCAAATATTGATCAATAAAAGTAGTAATCTCTGTTGAATCTCCTGGTGGATTTTCACTAGGAATTTTAATTAGTTGACTACATAAGTCGATTAATTCATCTTTATGGTTTTCTATTTCTTGAATTAAATAGTTTTTTAGTTCTTGTTTTCCGGTCATTCTATCATTAGCCTCCTACTTGAATTGATTTTTAGGATGTACAACCGCATTACATTTAAGCTTTTATCTGAGCATTTACTAAATTAAGATTAAATGCGAGATAATGAAATTATTTTTAATTTCCTAATGATTGTAAATGTGTCATCTTCCCATATAACTTTTCTAAATGATTGAACTCCTGTTCGTCGTAGAAATTACATTTTGATTGACCAAACATTTTGGCTACCTCGATACAATAGCGAACCGCTTCTTCCACATCCGTGACGCGACTTGCACCGGTACCACATCCTGCAACAGCAGTTTCAGCCGTTATTGCAACACCCACTACAGGTTTGTCCGTCGCAACGGCTGGCTGAAGGATACTGTTAATATGATAAACACCATTCCCATAAGGTGTAATGTCTTGTGTGGTAATTGGCATTGTAACAGGTAATTTTCCAACTGATTGTGAATAAATATGAAGGAGGTCATCGCTTACTTTAAGAATATAGCCTTCTTTTACAGTCGGAGTAATTGCAAAACCTCGATGATTAATAATTTGATTTCCTTTTGTCGTATCAACAGAAAGAATGGCATCCATTTCCTCTGTCACTTCATATTCATTCATTGTTAAAATATCTACAGGGGAATCCATGAATGGAACAGGATCATGCGGTCTCGTTGGTGCATTTGGACAAATATGTGTTGTTAATATGACATCACCCTCTAATTGATCACCTTTATTTGACATGTCCAAAAGTTTCGCAGCAGATGACATACTCGTTAGTGCACCATCACCATCTGATACATAGCCTATCATTTCTGGACGTGCTCCAATTCCTCCTAATCGTCCAATTATTCCAAGGGTTGGCGCACTTCCACCTTTTGATTTTCCATTTTTCCCCGGAACCACTACTTTAATGAAATCAGTTGAGCCCTCTTTTCCTTCAATCGTGTGAATTGCGATTTGCCCGTTTTTACTAATGCTAGACAAATACTCTTTCACTTTTTCTCCTGTTACCGTTTGATCATCCATTATTTCGTACATTTCCATTACATATTTTAATGACATCTTTATACCTCCAAAATTAGTTAATTAAATGACATGATACTTGATGTGTATTTTCTGGTGTCACCACTTTTGGTACTGTTGTTTTACAAATATCTACCGCGAATGGGCAACGTTCGTGGAAGCTGCAGCCAGAAGGCGGATTGAGCGGACTTGGAACCTGCCCTTTTAAGATGATACGCTCTTTTTCTTCAAAAGGATTTTCTTTAGGAATTGCTGAAAATAAAGCCTTTGTATATGGATGTCGGGGATTTGAATAAATTTCTTCATATGTTCCAATTTCTACAATTTTTCCTAAATACATCACGGCAATTCGATCACACATATAACGTACGACATTTAAATCATGCGAAATAAATATATATGTTAAATTAAATTCTTTTTGCAATTTTTTTAATAGATTAATAACCTGTGCTTGGACAGAAACATCTAATGCCGAAACAGGCTCATCACATATGACTAACTCGGGATGCAGAGCTAATGCTCTAGCTATATTGATACGCTGTCTTTGCCCCCCAGAAAATTCATGAGGATATCGTGCCGCATATCTTTTGTTTAGACCTACCGTTTCAAGCAATTCTTCTACTCGTTCTCTCCTGCTTTCTTTGTTCCCTACATTGTGAATGACAAGAGGCTCTGCGATTAGTTCACCAATTTTCAAGCGGGGATCAAGGGAAGCATAAGGATCTTGAAAGATCATTTGAATTTTCTTTCGTGTCGCTCTTAATGTTCGTGCATCCATTTCAATCAGGTTTTTCTTTTTGAAATTAACCTCGCCACTAGTTGGCTTGATCAATTGATTAACAAGACGCGCCATCGTAGATTTACCACAGCCTGATTCACCGACGATTCCTAAAGTCTCGCCCGGATAAACTTTAAAATTAACGCCATCAACTGCTTTAACACTTTGCGTTGATTTTTTAAACGGAATATGATTTGATACTGGAAAATGCTTTTTCAAATCCTTAACTTCAAGTAGTGCTTCCATCAAAATATGCATCCTCCTTTCGTTCCAGCTTCTGATCCGATGTTTGAAAATGACAAGCAACCGCATGTCCCTTCGTTGGTTCCATTAACTGAGGGGTCTTCTCAAAACATACAGTTTGAGCGTACGGACAACGCTCTACAAATGGACATCCTTTGACTTCGAAGCTCAAGTCAGGCGGACTACCAGGGATTGTAGCCAGTGGTTTCAAATTATTTTGAGATTCAGTAATTTGTGAGTCTAATAACCCCCATGTATACGGATGCAACGAGTTCTTATATAGCTCCGCTACCGTCCCCGATTCTACTACTCTCCCTGCATACATGACGATGATTTTGTCACATGTTTCCCATACTACCCCTAGATCATGTGTAATCATAATGATCGACATGTTTAACTTTGCTTGTAATTCCTTCATTAGATTCAGTATTTGAGCTTGTACGGTTACATCTAATGCAGTCGTTGGCTCATCAGCTATTAAAAGCTTTGGATCACATGATAAAGCGATGGCAATCATCACTCGTTGACGCATTCCCCCAGAAAATTCGTGCGGATACATATCAATCCTTTTTTCCGGAGCTGGTATACCGACCAACTCTAACATTTTAATCGCTAATTCTCTTGCTTCTTTTTTCGAAACAGCCTTATGTGTTCGAATCGATTCAATAATTTGATTCCCAACCGTAAATACTGGATTTAAACTAGTTGAAGGGTCTTGAAAGATCATTGATATTTCATTTCCGCGAATCTCTCTTATTTCCCGATTTGATAATGTCAATAAGTTTTTACCTTTAAAAATAATCTCTCCACCTGTTATTTTCCCTGGAGGATTCGGTATAAGACGCAGGATGGAAGTCGCTGTCACACTTTTACCAGAACCAGACTCTCCAACAATGCCTAAACTTTCATTCTCATTTAGTGAGAAAGTAACCCCATTTACCGCTTTCGTAACAATGGATCCAGATTTAAATTCGATTTGTAAATCTTTTACACTTAAAATTGGTTCTGACATACTTTTGCCACCCCCATCCTATAACTTCATTTTTGGATCAAGAGCGTCCCTCAATCCATCCCCAAATAGATTAATACCTAGTACTGTAATCAAAATGACTAACCCAGAAAAAGTTGCTAGTTCTGGACTTAGCACGAGAAAGTTCTTACCTTCTTGAAGCATGCTACCCCAAGATGCAGTTGGTGGCTGTACTCCCAATCCTAAGAAACTCAATGATGCCTCTGATATGATCGCTCCCGCAACACTCATCGTTGCATAAACGATTAAAGGAGCAACACTATTGGGAACGACATGTTTAAATAAAATTCTTCCGTGCTTAGCTCCTAAGGAACGAGTTACTTCTATAAATTCTGATTCTTTAACAGTTAAGACTTGACCTCTAACAACCCTAGCAAAACCAGGAATATTCGATATTCCGATCGCAATGATGACATTCACTAACCCTTGTCCTAAAACAGTCATTAAGACGATAGCTAATAAGATAAACGGAAAAGCCATCATTCCATCAATAATTCGCATGATAATAGCGTCTGTTCTTCCTCCGAAATAACCCGAAATTAACCCTAGTAATGATCCAAGGACAGCTCCAAATAATACAGCAGCAACTCCAACTAATAGCGATATTCGGGCACCAAATACAATCCGACTAAAAGTATCGCGTCCGTAGCTGTCTGTTCCTAAAATGTGGCCGTCCTCTCCTGGTCCTAATAATGTTTTTGTGACATCCATCTCATACGGATCATGAGTTGCGAAATACGGGGCAAAAATTGCTGTCGCCGTTAAAAGTAAGATCACAAATAATCCGAGTGCAGCAAAACGATTTCGCAGCAATTTACGAATAAAGGATTGTTCTTTTTTTGATTTTCTATATTGAATGTCTCTCGCTTCTTCGATTCCTTGAACATTGTTCATTCTTACTTTCCACCTCCACTATTGGAGTCAAGATTAACTTTTGGATTCACAACTTTATAGAGGATATCAACGATTAAGTTAATCACTACGTATATAACGGCGATGAAAATAACTGTGCTCTGAACGACGACAAAATCTCGCTTTTCTATCGCATCTACGATCAATAACCCCATTCCTGGCCAACTAAAAATTGTTTCAGTTAATACAGCCCCACCTAATAAGCCAGAAAATTGCAATCCGATAACTGTTAATAAAGGGGTCAACGCATTTTTAAAAGCATGTTTATTAATCACTTTGAATTCTTTTAATCCTTTTGAACGTGCTGTTTTTATATAATCCTGTGAAATGGTTTCCAGCATACTTGAACGTATAATTCTCGCAAACTCAGCAGTAGGGATAGTCGCCAATGCCACACTAGGCAAGATTAGATGGCGGATAAAGCTCCCGAACCCTTCCTCAAGAGATCCCATTCCTGTTGCAGGAAACCATCCTAAATTAACACTAAAATAGAGAACTAACATGACACCTAACCAAAATATCGGCATCGAAACCCCAATTAAAGAGAGAGTTGTAACAGAGTAATCGATAATGGTGTTTTGTTTTCTTGCTGCAATAATCCCTGCTGGCACACCAATCATTACCGCTAGCAATAAAGCACTGACTGCAAGAATAATAGTGTTAGGAAAACGTTCAATAATTAAATCCATAATTGGCCGGTTATACGTAAGTGAATTTCCAAAATCGAACGTCGCTAAGTTTATTAAATAATCAAAAAACTGTTTGTGAAGTGGTTCATTTAACCCCAGCTTTTCCGAATACGCCGCTATATCCTCCGCACTTGCCTGTGGCCCAAGCATAACGGCAGCTGGATCACCTGGTAACATTCTAGTTATAAAAAAAACGATAATCGCTACGATTAATAAAGTCGGTATTAGTTGCAGTATTCTTTTATAGAGAAAACCTTTCAAAATATCCCCTCCTTGATTCATTATCTGAACTATTGTTTTATTATGTGAATTAATAGAATGTTATCATCCTTTTTTTTGTTCGTAAAGTAAAATTAAAAATTTTTTGACTATACCAAACAATTTATATTTACATTATTAAAAATTTTGTGTAAATTATTTATATATTCATTATTTGAACTTTTGTATCACTATGTGAATCAATTAAAAAGGGGGAAAACTAGTGAAAAAGAAAATATGGAGATTAGCACTATTGTCTATGATCATCACGATGGTATTAGCAGCATGTTCTTCTGGAGAAAATTCAACGGAAAATAAAGGTACTGAAAATGAAAGTTCAAGTAATAGCGGCGGTGTTTTAAATATCGGCCTATCATCTAATGCAGCCACTTTAGATCCGACCCTATACACTGGCGTATATGAATCTCAAATCATGCGTTCAATTGCGGATACATTAATTGTCTATGATAAAGATTTACAGAGCTTCGTACCGTCATTAGCAACTGAATGGGAAGCAGCTGATGATATGATGTCCTACACATTTAAATTGAGAGATGATGTACATTTCCAACCAGGTGAATATCAAGATGGTAGACTAATGACGGCAGAAGATGTGAAATACAGCTTAGAACGCTCCGCTAATAAATCAGCACAAAATCGTCTATCTGGTGTCGCAGGTGTCGAAGTTGTGAGTGAGTTTGAAGTAGTAATCCACTTAGTGGCTCCTAATTCAGCTTTACTGGCTATGCTAACTGACCAAGGAAATATCATCATTCCAAAAGAAGAGGTCGAAGGTTGGGGCGATCAATTTGGGGCACACTTAGTCGGGACGGGGCCCTTTATGCTTAAAGAGTGGAAAACAGATCAACAAGTAGATTTAGTAAAGCATGAAAACTACTGGGGTGAAGAGCCTAATTTAGATGGGGTAACTTATAAATTTATTTCTGATCAGTCCATGATGACGAATGCTTTACGTTCCGGTGATATAGATATTGCTACAGATATTAAAGGGCAAAATCGAGAAGTCATTGAACGTGATGAAAATCTAGAATTGCTTTCAACTCCAGGTCTTTCTATTACGTATCTTGACATGAACTACAAACAAGGTCCTACAGCAAATCCGAAAGTCAGGGAAGCTATTTCAAAAGCTACTAACATCGACGAAATTGTTCAAGGTGTTCACCAATGGGGCGGTGGGACTCCAGCATACGGTCCACTCCCAAAAAGCTCTTGGGGCTATGATCAATCTTTCGAATCATTGCGACCAGAGTATAACCCTGAGGAAGCGAAAAAAATCTTAGATGAAACTGAATATGCTGGTGGATTTGAAATTGATCTTTACGTATTAGAAACGCGCCAAAACTATGCTACGATCTTCCAAAATCAAATGAAAAAAAATCTAAATATTGATGTTAATATCAAGGTCTCTGAATGGGGAACATTAACAGAAACAATCTCTAAAAATAACGCGCCAATGAACATCGGTGGATGGTCTTGGTATCCTGACCCATATTTCTTCCTTAACCCACGCTTTCACTCTGACCAAGTAGGAAGCAACGGAAATGGAAAAGCTTACACTAATGAAAAAGTTGATCAATTACTAGACAGAGCGGTATCTGAGACAGTGGACCAAGAAGAACGGGCTAAGTTATATCAAGAGGCAGTCACAGAAATCTTAAATGATTACGCTACTATTGAATTCGACTACTTAGATATTGCAACAGGCATCAACCCAAAGGTAAAAGGATTCAACCTTTCTCCAGATGGAACAATTTCTGTTGTCAGTCCAAACGGGGTCAACATTTCGATAGAAGAATAACAACAGAGAGAAGCAGGAGTGACTCCTGCTTCTCTTTAATTAAAGGAGAGGAATAAATGTGAAAAAACAAATCGGTGTGATTACCATTGGCCAAGCTCCACGAACTGATCTATTACCTGAGATAGAAAGATTCTTTCCAACAAATGTTGAATTTATTCAACGGGGGGTTCTCGATGATTTTAATCAGGAAAAATTACAAAAAATAAAACCAGAATCCGGTCAAACAACACTTGTGTCAAGACTTAAAGATGGAACATCAGCCACAATGGCAAAAGAGAAAGTAATTCCGATTATTCAACGAATCATTGATGATTTTAATCAGAATCAAATCCAATTGATTATTGTCGCATGCACAGGTGAGTTTCCTCCTTTTGACTCGAAAATTCCAATCATCTATCCAGATTATTTATTAAACCATGCAACTCAAGGTATTTTTAGAAAGAAAGAGCAAATAGGTGTCATCATTCCTTTACCTGAACAAGCTGACTCTATTCAGAAAAAATGGCATACTGCAGGCTTCAAAACAATAACGGTCGCCAGCTCTCCCTACCAATTCGACGAACAATCACTTATTCGCGCAACAAAATATCTCGAACAATCTTCCATCCAGACGATTGTACTTGATTGTATCGGTTATACACAGAAAATGAAAGCAATAGTTAGAGAACATTCAACTAAAAATATACTATTATCACGAAATATCGTATTTAAGAATGCCGGAGAATTGTTTTAACGATAAGCTATGCTACATCATGAGAATGACAATTTAAATATACCGATATTCATAAACTGCATTCCAAATGTTAGCCTAACATATAGAGTGCAGTTTTATTTTTTTACCTAATAATTTTCAATCGCCATTTTCCTGTGCAGACGATCATGATTGAATAAGAGACTTGTGATTGCTTAAGCATTTGAAATGGAACTATCCTTAAAACCCTTTTTCTATACGACCTACAAGCTTTTCGCCTCTCCACTTTTTCATTATTTACACATTTCAAGCTGAATAATTTTTTAAAGCGGACATCAAATAGCTGCTCGTCTATTTAATTTGCAGTTGTGAAGTTCATTCAATGGACTGGACAAACTGAATAAGTAAGTGATTAAACTCCTCATAGTTGTCATAATTTGCATTATGAGAGGCATTCGAAATTATTTTCAACGGATATCCTGTTTTTTCAGTCCATCGATTGCAGTATTCTTGAACATACCCTGTATGATCATATTCTCCATAAGTAATCAAAACAGGACAATTAAATTTTACTTCGTCTTCTATCTTAAGAAACTCTCCATATACTGCACTACTAGCTTTTAGCATGCCTTCCTTACCCAATTTTACTAATGACCGGTACATACTTTCTCTCGCTTCATCAGATACAGTAATACTTTTCGCAACAGCTTTACAGTAGTAACGATAGGGATATAAACGTGCAATGGTCGAATAATGTTTTAGAAAAAAAAGTTCTGAACTCTTATAGTAATGTTTACCAAAAGGGGTTGTACCGATTCCTAAAAACCCGATCACTCTCTCTCCATGCTCTTGAATAAAGGACTGAGCGATATACCCCCCTGCCGACTGCCCTACCAGAACTATTTTTTCAATCCTCTCCTGTTCAAGGATAGCTAATAACTCTTCGTTTACGTTCTTGAAGCTGAAATTTGCATACGGTCTCGACTTTCCATGTAAAGGATAATCCCAAGTAATTAACGGATATTCAGGTTTAAGATGATCGACTTGCTTATCAAAAAGGGTATGATCGGCGGTTAATCCGTGACAGAATACAATCGCAAATTTATTTGATGCCACCATTTCGTTCTTCCAATAATAGACGACTCCCCTTGATGATTGTATTCTTCTTTCCCTCATTAACAGCCCTCCAGATAATAATTTCGTTTTAAACTTGTTAAATACAAACGAAACTCCTCTAATACCACTTCTTTCTTCGTTTCACCCTGATCAAAGACTCTAACATAAAATCCATTTGATAAATCTAGGAGGATATCATAGAGTATCCCTAAGTCCTCTTCAAATTTAAATTTAGATTTATCAACAAGATTTAATACTTCGGTTTTTCTTCTACTTATATCTTCCAATATAATCCGATTGATTTCTTCATTATTAATTAAATTATTTTCATCGTATACCCTCATAATAAATTTGTATTGAAACGGGAACGTCTCAACTAATTTTACACGTTGATTAACTTCATTTTCTATTAGTTCAAAAAAATCTTGTCCTCTATCTATTTTGATTCTTTTTTCCCCTTGAATTATTTCCATAGCTGATTGAAACAAAAATTCATATAATGTTTGCTTGTTACGAAAATAGTGGAACAATAAAGATTTAGATATTCCAGCATCATCTGCAATCAGTTGCATGGATGCTTTTTTGTAAGTATGACTTGAAAATACTTTAAAACCTGCGTTAAGTATTTTCTGTTGCTTTAATTCAGGTAATGTTAAAAAACGTTTATTCATTTCCAACCTCTTTTGACCGAATCGGTTTATAATTATAGGCTTTGTTTAATGTCGGTGCTAATTTTCTCTTATCATAGAATCAGAGGAACTTTTTGCATGGTGTGTGAAAACAAGGCTTCACACAAAATGAGGCAAAAATCGGCCACAACATTGCTTAACATAACGTAATTATAAAAAAGATACACGGATTGACCGATTTTGTGAAGGGGACAAATCTCTTTTCACGTCAAAATTCCGTTACGAAAGTACTTTTGTTTGAAATAAAAGGAAAAATAAATTGACAGGAAACACCGTGTCATAAAAAAAGAAAAGACCGGTTACTTGATAAAATTCCTTTCAAGTAACGGGTCCTTAAAATCAGCATTCGCATTTCTATCTAGCTAGTTCTTATTTTCCAGCGGCAAGGCCTTCCTTAGTAATGACTTCGTCAATACGTGCCATTGCCTCTTTTTCATCTTCACCTTTTGCCATTACTTTGACATTCGCCCCTTTTGGGATTCCGAGCGACATAACACCCATAATGGACTTCATATTCACCTGTTTACCGTTATATTCAAGAGTTACTTCCGACTTAAACGGTGAAGTACTATTCACTAATAATGTCGCCGGTCTCGCATGAATACCTGCATCATCAACGATCGTATAATTTTTTTCTATCAATGTTTACTCATCCTCCTATAAACCTTTAATCTAATTGCTCTCCATTACTTGCTATTACGTTTTTATACCACTCAAAAGATTTCTTTTTAATACGGCGTTTCGTTCCTCTGCCCAGATCATCTTGATCTACATAAATGTATCCATATCGTTTCGACATTTGGCTAGTTGAAGCACTTATCATATCAATACAACCCCAGCTCGTATAGCCAAATACATCGACTCCATCTATGATGGCTTCTTTTATTTGCTTGATGTGATCCCTTAAGTAGGAAATGCGATAATCATCAATAATTACATCGCCTTCTTCAACAACATCTGCTGCGCCCAATCCATTTTCGGCAATAAATAATGGCTTTTGGTAACGATCGTATAGTTGGTTTAATGCGGTTCGCAATCCTTTAGGATCAATCTGCCATCCCCAATCACTAGTTGGCAAGTATGGATTTTTAATTCCTCCCGTTATTAAATTCCCCACTGCTCCTTCTAGATTTTCAGGATGGGCGCTTACTGCACTAGACATATAATAACTAAAGGAAATAAAATCAACCGGAAACTCTTTAATCATTTGTTCATCTTCTGGCTCTGTTTCGAGTTTAACACTCTTTTCAGCAAACATCCTTGCTGTATATGCTGGATAATAACCTCGTGCCAGAACATCTGTAAAAAATAGGGATTCACGCTGCTTCTCTATTGTTTTTTGAATATCATCTGGATCACAGCTATATGGAACAAGGAGTTGATAACTAATCATACACCCAACTTTTGCAACAGGGTTAATTTCTTTACAAGCTTTAGTTGCCAAAGCACTGGCAACAAATTGATGATGCGCCCCTTGAAACTTTGCTTGTTCAATATGAGGGTGATTTTCCTCAACAACACCGATACTGACAAAAGGATGATGTTTCACGCAATTTATTTCATTAAAAGGAATCCAATATTTTACTTTACCTTTGTATCGATTAAAAACAGTCGTTGCAAAACGGACATAGAAGTCGATTACTTTACGGTTTACCCAACCGCCGTACTCAGTGGCTAAATATAGGGGCATTTCATAATGTGATAAAGAAACGAGCGGTTCAATGCCATATTTCTCTAGTTCATCAAAAACGCGATCATAAAAAGCCAACCCCGCTTCATTCGGTTCCAGCTCGTCTCCATTTGGAAAAATCCTTGTCCATGCAATCGACATTCGGTATACTTTAAATCCCATTTCAGCAAATAAAGCGATATCTTCTTTATAGTGATGATAAAAGTCTACTCCATGTCGCTTCGGATAATATTTATCACTGGAAGGATCTTGAGCTTCTTCAACTTGTCGGTGGGTCATCATATGCCATTGATCCGTCCAATTTTCTTTCGGCATGCTCTCATCAAAAATATAAACATCAGAGACAGATAAGCCCTTACCACCAACATCACTCGCTCCCTCTACTTGCATTGCAGAAGTGGCTCCTCCCCATAGAAAGTTATCTGGGAATTTGGTTCTCAAGTGAAACATCTTCATAAACCTCCACTTTTTTATTTCTCACATTTGAATCGATTTCATCATCTACAACTGTTCATTCATTTAAACGAATTTACTTATTAACGTTCGTTTTTAATTCCTGACGAATTGACTCCGTTACAAACAGGCACTCTTCCTTTACGTCAAGCCATTCCTTTTAATCACATCTTGGTACCAGTAGAAACTTTTCTTTTTAATTCGGCGCAAATCTTTTTCATCCACTTCATTGCGATTGACATAAACAAAGCCGTAGCGTTTTTGATAACCATTCAACCAGCTTAACAGATCGGTGAACGACCAAGCACAATACCCTATTACATTCACTCCGTCCGATATTGCATCCTGAATGGCCGATACGTGGGATTCCAAAAATTTAATGCGGTAATCATCATTGATGACATCACCTTCTTCAACCGTATCAAATTCACCAAGTCCATTTTCTGTAATTAATACTGGAAGATGATAGCGTGCTTCGATACGTCTAAGAGCAATACGAATTCCCATTGGATCAATCTCCCAATCCCAATTCGTGGTTTCAACGAAAGGATTGTCAGTCGTTTTGTACATACCAGGTACTCCAGAATGCTTCGTAGAGCCCTTTTTGCCGGTTGTATTTTTCACGCCCGCACCGACTCCGCCTACCAATGGATTCTTCTCGACAGCAGTCGTACGGTAGTAGTTTACTCCCATAAAATCAGGCTTTGCTGAACTCAATAATTTGAAATCTCCTTCTTCAACTGTCGGAGTAAGGCCATTCTCCTCTAGGTATTTCCAAGCGGCAGTCGGATATGTTCCCCAAGCGTAAACATCCATCCAAAAATAATTAAGGAGATCCTCTGCGTTTTCAAACGCCATAATATTTTCCGGGTTTGAATTGATTGGATAGTACGGTCTATACGCAAAACTTGGTCCAATTTTGCCATCTGGAACATATTTTCTAAACGAATGAATGACGGTAGCGTTGGCTAAGTTTGCAATATGGTTTGCTTCATACATTCTCTTTTTATCACGAATCCCAGGTGGATGAAGCCCCGAGTCATAACTATAACCTACAAAATAATTTTGCTCATTAAGCGATACCCAGTATTTCACTCGGTCACCGTAGCGCTTGTAGAGAATGACCGCATATCGATTGAAATCCTCAATAATCTTTCTTGATTCCCAGCCACCATACTCTTCAAGAAGTGCTTGTGGCAGATCCCAATGATACAGAGTTAGAATGGGCTCAATATCATATTTCAGAAGCTCGTTAATTAAATCATCATAAAACTGCAAACCCTGTTCATTGACCTCTCCATTACCATCAGGAATAATACGGCTCCATGCGACCGAGAACCTGTAAGCTTTAAGACCCTGTTCAGCCATCAGCTTTACATCTTCTTTAAAACGGTGATAATGATCAACAGCCACATCTCCATTAGAGCCTTTATACGTTCTCCCTTCCTCTCGAACAAAAATATCCCAAACAGATGGACCTTTACCATCTACATTCCATGCACCTTCAACTTGATAAGCAGCAGAAGCCGCTCCCCATAAAAAATGAGGTGGAAAATCAGCCTTATTTTTATGTTCCAAGATAAACCCTCCTTCAATAATCTTGATTTTCGGTTCTTGTGTGGCAAAAAATGAGGTTATTTTTTTTCGTTCCTCTCATACAACGCTCTGCCATCTGTTTCAATCACATTCTTGTACCATCCGAAGCTCTTCTTTTTTCTACGTTCCAGTGTCCCATTTCCATCATTATCTTTATCGACGTAAATATAACCGTAGCGTTTCTCCATTTCTCCTGTTCCAGCACTGACAATGTCTATTGGTCCCCACCATGTATAACCGATAACTTCACACCCATCCTCGATCGCTTCCTGCAATTGAATTAAGTGTTTACGGATATAGTCAATTCTTGCGTCATCATGAATCTCGCCATTCTCGTCAATTTCATCACGTCCACCATAACCATTTTCAACGATGAATAGTGGTATTTGGTAGCGATCATATAGTTCATTACATACGTACCTTAAGCCTTTTGGATCAATGGGCCATCCCCATTCCGTTTTTTCCAAATATGGGTTTTCAAGACCGATAATGCCGCCCGTGTTTCCTAGGATTGGCATCCCAGCTTTATGGGTGGAACTTCTGTAATAACTGAAGCCAAGATAATCCACCGTGTTTTCCTTAATTAGTTCCAGATCTCCGTTCTCCATCACTACTGAGATTCCATGCTCCTTCCAAATCCGCTTCGCATAGCTTGGGTAATAACCTCGAATCATCACATCTGAATAAAATAGCGATCTCCTTCTCAATTCATAAGAGTCGAAAATATCATCCGGATTACATGTGTGAGGATATATCGGACTTAAAGAAAGCATGCAGCCCATTTTGGCATCTGGTGAGATTTCATGGCAGAGTTTCTTAGCAAGAGCACTTGCGACAAATACATGATGTGATGCCTGGTAAATATCTTGCAATTTCTGTTCTTCATCCTTTATCAAAATTCCCCCTGCTGCAAGTGGAATGGTATGAAAATGATTTATTTCATTGAAGTTCATCCAATATTTAACTTTATCCTTGTATCTGGTAATGATCGTTCTTGCATACCTTTCATAAAAACCGATTAGTTGCCGATTCTTCCAACCATCATATTTGAGTATTAAATTCAAAGGGATTTCAAAATGCGAAATAGTGATCACTGGTTCAATCCCATATTTCAGAAGCTCATTAAATAGATCGTCGTAAAATTGCAACCCTTTTTCATTGGGCTCTTCTTCATCACCATTGGGGAATATTCTTGACCACGCAATCGAAGTTCTAAAGCACTTAATCCCGCTTTCTGCAAGTAATGCAATATCCTCTTTGTAACGGTGATAAAAGTCAATCGCTTCATGACTGGCATAAAAGTGTTCTTCATGCACTTCTCCATCAAAATGCCCGCCTACTATCCCGTTTCGATACACATCCGATATAGCCGGTCCTTTACCATCTTCGTTCCATGCGCCTTCCGCCTGATTCGCGGCAATGGCTCCGCCCCATAAAAAATCTTTTGGAAATTCCTTCATACTAAAACCTCCTTAGTTTTCACTAAGAACCGCTGCGCTGAATTTACACAGCGGTCCTCATTGCTTACAAAACAACTGCGGTCAACAATACATCTTGCTTCTTAACCGATTGTTGCTCGGTTTCTATGACATCTGTATAATCATTTGAATTCGTAATAATAACAGGAGTGGTCACATCATAGCCAGCTTCCTTGATTTTCTCTAGATCAAATTCAATCAAAAGTTGACCTTGCTCAACATCATCATCTTGGTTGACATGTGTTTTAAAGAATTCTCCCTCTAGTTTGACAGTATCAAGGCCGATATGAATTAAGATTTCAGTATTAAGATCTGAAGTTAGACCTATTGCATGTCCTGTGTGAAACAGGGTTGTTACTTTCCCTGAAACTGGAGAGAAAACTTTTCCATCCTCTGGCAAGATAGCAATGCCTTTGCCCATCGCTTCAGTAGAGAAGACAGGATCATTTACTTGGTTAAGTGGAACAATTTGTCCAGTCATTGGAGAAAGAATTGTTGAGCGTTCAACGGGCTTCGTTTTTTTCGGTTCTTCTTTTGGTGAAGGCTCTTCTGTCCCTTCTTCATCAAAACCTAAAATATAAGTTAATGCAGCAGTTACAGTAAATGCGATCGTAATACTAATAATGTAATACACAAACGTTCCTGTCATAAATGCAGGGAGAGTAGTTAACGCAGGGAAAACATATGCCATTACCGTTGTATTCATTGCCCCTGCAAAACCTCCACCAAGCATTCCCCCAATTACTGCCGCGATCATAGGACGCTTGTATTTAACCGATAAACCATACACAATCGGCTCGGTGATACCAGCAAGAATAGCAGGCATTAACACTGATATCGCTGTTGATTTTAGCTTTTTATCTTTTGCTTTCAAGAATACACCAAATGCAACACCAGCTTGGGCAAACGTTGCATTCGCAACCGGTGGGCGAATCGTATCAAAACCGGTTGTACTAAGGTTGTTAAGCATTGCTGGTACAATCCCCCAGTGAATACCAAACATAACAAGGAATGTCCAGCCGGCTCCTATGACAGCACCTGTCACCATACCACTAGTGCCACTCAAGTAAGAGATCGCATCACCAATCCAGTTCCCAAGGAATACACCTACAGGACCGATCACACCGGCTGTGAGTGGGACCATAATTAGAAGTGATAACATTGGGACCGCAAACATTTTGATTAAATTAGGAATGTAACGATTCAAGAAACGCTCTAAATATGAAAATGCCCAAATCGCTAAAATAGCAGGGATGACGGTTCCGCTATAACCCATTAGAACGATAGGAAGTTTCGCAAATTCAACGACATCACCAACTTCACTCATTAGACCCGTAAACTTTGGTTCAAGTAGAGCCGCCATAATCGCAAATGACACAAATTGGTTTGTGCCAAATGCCTTCGCTGCTGAAAAAGCGAGCACAAGTGGGAAAAAGTAAAATACTGCGTTAGAAGCTGCACTTAATATCAAATACGTACTGCCTTCTTCAGACATCCCGAAATAGGTTGTCATGATTACCAGCAGAGCTTTCAGCATACCTGAACCTGCCAGTAATGGGACTATCGGGGTAAAGATACTTGACATGATATTAAACATGCGGGCAATTGGATTGCCTTTCTTTTCATCTGTTGCTTTCTCTGAAGATGCTACTTCAATTTTGTACATGCTCTTAATCGTTTCAAAAACATCCGCAACATGATTGCCGATTACAACCTGAAATTGACCGTTGCTTTCGACAACCGTGATAACACCATCGGTATTTTGCAATTCCTTTTTATTGAACTTGCTTGCGTCTTTAAGTTTAAAACGTAGGCGTGTCATACAGTGATATAAGCTTTGTACATTTTCTTCTCCACCTACACCATCGATAATTGACTTAGCCAGATTTTTATAATCTGCCATTGTAGTTTTCCTCCTATCTGTCATCTTTCTTAGTTTTTCAATAAAAAAACCTGAAATGAATACAGAGTCCACAGCTTGCGACCGTTGTTGATCGCTGCTGTTTCCTTCTCTGTTTCATTTCAGGTAATGCCTTTTACAGTAACACCCTGAATAATTAAGTTGTTTGTATCGTTATCCTTCGTTTCGGCTCGTTACACGGTTTATATGAAGGACTAGATAGACCATTTCTGCTTTTGAAAGAGAAACCCCATAACCATTTGCCACATATTTTTCAATCTTCTTGATACATTCAAAAGCTTTTTTATACTTATGCTGAACTTGCTCGTATAAATAGTCATCATCCTGATGTCCGGTATCACCGGAAAGTATTCGTTGTGCAAAAAATTTAAGATGGGTGACAAGTCTTCCATAATTCCAGGAATCCTCATCGAACTCAATTCCAAAGTGGTATTTTATAATTCCGAGAATATCTTGAACGAATTGAGTAATTTTCACCGTCCTGTTGACTTCCTCCCCTTCCATTTGTGCATTGGCAAAATGAAAGGCGATAAACCCCGCTTCATCCTCACTGAATTCGACACCGACTTTAGCCTTGATAATCTCGAGTGCTTTCAGGCCAATCTCAAATTCTGTCTTGTACAATTTCCTCGCTTCCCATAGCAATACGTTATGGATATCTAGGCCATCCTTATATCGTGAAACAGCATAGTAAATATGGTCTGTCAAAGCCAAGAAAAGATAGTCACCTATTGGCGTTTTGATTTTTGTCCTTGCATACTTAATAATTTCTTCGGCAATCTCAGCGTACACAACCGGAACTTCTTTTAGCAGATTTGCCATTTTCAATGAAAGGTTCTGGGATTGAAGGGTAAACACCTTGCTGATCTTCGACTCATCAATAATATCTCCCGGCTTACGATTAAAGGCTATCCCATTTCCGAAAACAACAACTTCCTGGTGGTTTTCGTTTTTGGCCAGTACAACATTATTGTTCAGTGTTCTCTTAAGAATCACAGCACCATCCCCCCTTTTCATTTCAACATTGCACTTGATTCTAAAAAATTTACCCTTTTAATTTGGACAAAATAACCTATTTTTATGTTCCCACCACAAATCAAGAATAAAATAAAAAACCCGAATCTGCATGCAAGAAAAAATGTTCCCTTGCTTGTTTGCAAATTCAGGTTATGCCTTCTTCAGTAACACCCTGATAATCATTAAATTATAAGTGAAGCGCTTACTTATGTCATTATTTTAATATATGATGAAACTCTTGTCAAATATATTTTAGATCGCTCTTAATTCGTCCAATAAAAATGGGTCACGTTTGCTTTCCTGATTAGAAAAAAAGAACTTTGCCGAGAGAAAATATGAAGAATAGCTATTAATATACTTGACTACCATTGTCTTGTTATACTAATTAAAAAAGGAGTTTGCTAATACATATGTTCATTCTTATTTTGCTCATCGCCATGCTGTTGTATGGCGCGATTGTCTACTATATCGGTTGGGTAGGCTATCGTTGGATTCGACCAGAATCATCAAGCCGGCGCTTTAAAGCGCTTTATATTATCATCGTTGGATTGACAGCAAGTTCATTTATTGTCGGCCGCATGTCTGGACTCACATTTGTAAATATTGTTGGCGCATATTGGATGGCTTGCTTGTATATGTTAATACTTTTAGTTCCACTTGCCCATATTACGGTTATCCTATTACGATTCACCCCATTACCAAAGAAGAGAACGCAAAAATGGGCTGGTTATGTTACGCTTGGCCTACTCATATCTTTTTTAGGATATGGCAGCTTTAACGCGTACAGCCCTGTTGTTAACAGCTATGAGATTACAGTCGAAAAAGGTTCTTCCTCACTTGATAATCTGACAATTGCAATGGCAGCTGATACTCATTTCGGTCTGCTCTCCGGAAAAGATCACGCAGAGCGGTTTGTCAAAGAAATAAATGCACTTCATCCAGATTTAGTCCTTCTACCAGGTGACATTTTTGATGATGATATCCAGCCATTTCTTGATCAGAAGATTGATCAAATCTTAAGGAAACTCGAAGCACCTTATGGTGTCTATGCTTCACTCGGTAATCACGACAAACATGATGGCATGATGCAAGAGCTTATCGATGCGTTGGAAGGCAGTGGAATTCATGTGCTATATGATGATGCAGTGAATATTGAAGATCAATTGACCATTATCGGTCGAAAAGACAAAACGGATACCAACAGGCTTTCTTTAAATGCCCTAATGAATGATGTCGATCTTACAAAACCAACCATTTTACTTGATCATCAGCCATATGAGCTTGATATTGCCGAGCAGGAAGGCATTGATTTAATGGTGTCCGGTCATACACACGGAGGGCAGGTCTTTCCCGGAAATCTAATTACGAATGCGATGTATGAAAATGACTGGGGCCATTTGCAAAAGGAGCAGATGCACTCGATCGTCACAAGCGGCTTTGGTTTCTGGGGGCCTCCTATTCGGATTGGGACACGTTCTGAAATCGTCAATATTCAAGTAAAATTTGAATAAAATTTTGTATTAATGCTTTCGCAAAAAACTATTCTCTGCCAATTTCAAACAAAAATAAGCAATGAATGATGATTGTTCAACTAGAGAATTAATTCACTTATCCAAAAATCAGGAGCTTGTGTATTGACACACAAGCCCTTTTTTGAGTTCCCTATCCAAGCTTGCGTTCTTCTTTATCTTCTTCCTTCAATTCATCATACCAACGGCCATGATGCTCCTCCGCATACTTCTCTGTCACATCCCCTTTAAAAATTCCATTTAATGATGGTTTTGCTAGCTTTACAGACATATAAATATGAGCAATAGCAACAGCTGCTGAAAGTCCTAAGCCGACATTATGGACTGGATATGCCCACAACACAAAACCTTGAGGGAAATATTGAGGGAACCACATTACAATACCAGAGCCAATTAGCATAATCGCTGTCACAATCATTAACCAAGAGTTAATTTTTTCTCCCCCGTTAAAAAAGTCTTGCTTCGGCGTCTTAGCCTTCAAACCAAAAAATTCTTTAGGAAATTGGATTAAAAACTGAATATCATGTTTTTTCCATGAAAATATATTTTTGCTCCACCTTCTTAACCCTTGGCGGTCAAAGAAAATTAAAATCGGGAGCGGCAGCATAAATGTCACTGCTGCAATACGGTGCACTAAACGGGCGCCAGCTGGACCACCGAACACAGGGTAAAGCCAATCGAAAAATTCAGTGTACATTGGCAGGGCAGAAATATAGAGTATAAAAAATGAGCCTGCATTTACCCAGTGTGAGATAATAAAACCTTTATTAAAGCGTTTTACCATTCTCGGATTGCCTCTATTGCTCATGATCCTCTCCTCCTTCTGCTCCTCCTTTTTCTTTTTTCATCGCATGGGTGATAATGGAGCCGACAACCGCCATTGTAGTTGCTCCTAACATCATTTTTCCTGCTGGTTGAACGACATCTTTCCAGATTGCTAGACTCGTAGGAACTTTTGGACTTTCAGGCAGGCCAAACGTTGAAGGATGATCAGTCAAAACATACATCATTGTTGTCCCTCCAACACCATTAGACTGATCGACCCCATAAAGCTGTGCATTCGGGTAATCCTTCTTAAGCGCCTCTAACCTTTTTTCTGCTATCGCTGTCATTTCTTCTCTTGTCCCATACAAAATTGCATCCGCAGTACAGGTTTGTGCACAAGACGGCACCATCCCATTTGCAATTCTATCCTCGCACAAATCACACTTGGTGCTCTTATTTGTTGTTTTATCAATTTTGGGAACGCCAAATGGGCAGTTGGTTGCACAATATCCACAACCGACACATTTATCATAATCAAAGGAAACGACACCGTTATCTAATTTTGTTAATGCATCCTCCGGACATGCCTTCGCGCATGCAGGGTCGCCGCAATGCATACACTGGAACTTAAGAAAATCCCAGCGGAATTGGCCATTTTCATATGTTTCTTTCATTTTTATTAAATTATAAGTTGTTGGACTTAAATCACTATGGGACTGAAATTCTCCCTCAAATGGCGTAGGATCTGCTGGGAGGTTTTTCCATTGTTTACATGCAACCATACAAGCTCTACAAGCGGTACATTTCGAGATATCATGCAGCATTGCTATTTCCTGTGCCATACATTCACTCCTTTCCTTAATACCAACCTACTTTTGTTGACGTTATATTTTTTATCGCCTTTAGGAATTCTTTTAATTCTAATTTAGTCGTAAAAAAACCTGGACTGACTCGTATTGTTCCTTCTCCATCATCACCGTATGTGCCGATTGTTTTATGTGCTGACGGAGCACAGTGAAGACCCGTTCTCACATATATTCCATAATTTTGATTAAGCATATGTCCGATATCCTCAGGATCCCAGCCTTTGATTGTAAAAGATAGAACGGCTACTCTCGCTTCATCGGGTGAAGGCCCGTACAGGATAACTTCCTCGTTATAAGATAGCTTTTCCCAAAGATAACGTAAATGGGCGAGTTCTGTATCCGCAATGGTCTCTATACCAGTATTTTCAATAAAGGTTAGCCCTTCTCCAAGGGACAGTATTCCTGGAATATTATGTGTTCCAGCCTCGAAGGCTTCCGGCCAATTAACAGGCTGTGATTCAGATTTAGAGTCAAAGCCTGTTCCTCCTTCTCTCCATGCTTTCAAGCCTTCAATACGAGAGCCAATCACAAGTCCTCCTGTCCCTTGCAGCGCAAATAATCCTTTATGTCCTGCAAAAACAAGCATATCGATATGCTGCTTTTCCAGATGCAGAGGTAAAACACCAGCTGTTTGAGCGGCATCAACTAATAGAAAAGCACCGCGCTTCCGTACCTCTTTCCCAATTTCTTCAATCGGTTGAATTGCCCCTGTCACATTTGACGCATGACTGACAACAACCAACCGTGTTTTTTCATTTATTTTTTCATATAAAGCTTTCGTATTGAGATATCCTTTCTTATCACAAGGAATAATATCTAAAACAATTTTTCCTTGTGATTCAAGGCCACGGAGCGGACGCAGGACAGAATTGTGCTCCATGCTCGAGATGATGACATGGTCACCATCTCGAACAAATCCCTTTATTGCCATATTTAAAGCATCTGTTGCACTATAAGTAAATACAACGCGAAAATCCTCTAGAACGCCAAAAAACTTGGCTAACTGCTTTCTTATCACAACAATCTCATCGTTTGCTTTTGCTGAAATTTCATGCATGCCTCGACCAGGTGTTCCAACGCCACGCGAAATCGTTTCAAATACTCTTTCTAAAGAATGAGGCGGTTTTGGAAATGATGTAGCTGCATTATCTAAGTAAGCTTTCATTATATGTTTATTAAGTGAGTACCCATTTTTACATACCCACGCTCCTTAAGTAATAAATCGAGATGTAAAGTCATCCAATCAAGAAGTGCAGCCTCTTCCTCTCCTTTATTGGTATAGACTTTGATATAACTGTTGCAGCTATTGCATACATCAACACGTATATCCTCTTCCTCATTTATTTCCATAATGCGCAGCAAATTCGGATCTTCATTTTTACAATAAGGGCACCCCATTCTTTTATAGAGCCATTGTGACCTACAGCATCCACAAATTAAATGTCTTTTTCTCCCTTTATTGCTTCGTTTTAATTGAGCCATATTAGGAAGTGCCCCACAAGTAGGACAGTACTCTCTATTCCATGATTGCTGCCTTTCCCATTGTTGTAGCTCTGATAGATGTGGCTGTAAAACATAAGAAAGTGCCGTCCAGCCTAGAAACCAAATGATCCCTTCATTCAATTGATGCTTTTCAATGATTTCACCGAGAGTTTGATAGTCTTCATTCATTAAAGAATGAATAACAGCTCTTATAAAAGCTTCATCCTGCTCCATCACTTTGCCTAAACTCGAACAACTGGCTCGAAACGGCTCAGGTACCTCTTTGTAGTCTGCCAATGATGTTAAAGCCTTCAACGCTTGACAAGCTTGTTCAAAAATTGGAACAGTTACATGTTCACACTTTAAAACGGGTATCCCTCTATTAAATTCATCCTTCGCCGCATCTAAATTTTTCATTTTCTCCACCTTAAATGGTACTTGGTCAAGAATCGTTTCAATGACTTCATGAAAACGGGCGATATCCTCTAAAAATGGCCGATCTTGCAACCATTTTTCTTTAAGTGTAAGTTGTTTCGTCATAGTCATATTGAGTCCCCTATTGCTTTATTAAGCTTTCTTAATGTTAACAAGACAAGCTTTTGTTTCTTGAATCCATGTGTTTGGATCACCTGCATCTATCGTTAATAGATTTGTACTAGCAGCCGTACTTAAACCTTTATAGCCCCAGTTGTAAGGCATCCAAACCACCGTAACTTCCTCACCATTGATCTGCAACGGTTGAATGCGATGTGTCACCATCACTTTTACCTCAATTTCACCACGTGCTGAGCTAACTGCCACACGGTCACCATTCTTAACACTTAATTTATCAGCTAACTTCACCGGCATTTCGATATAAGTCTCTTTCACCAATTCATTCAGCCAAGGTACATTTCTTGTCACTGAACCTGCACACCAATGTTCTGCAATACTTGAAGTGCAAAGGACATATGGGAAATCTTCTTTCTTCCCAATTGGTTGTTTCGCTTCTATCCTTGGATATTTTAAGCAAGGGTTGATAGCGACATTAGGATGAAGAATATTTGTTGTCGGACTTTCCACTGGCTCGTAAAATTCCGGAAGCGGACCATCTGCTGGAACGCTTGAAACATCACGTGGCAAAGGCTCATAAGTAACATCCGGATCATGATAAGTATTGGCAATGAGGCGGCCAACACCTTCCCCTGTCATTCTGAACGGCTTGCGTCCTCCTGGTTGATCTGGTCCATCATTGATATTTCCAACGTCTGGTATATCATATCCCGTCCATCTTCCTTCAGCAGCATCCCACCAAATGTATTTATTTTTTTCGTCAAAAGGCTTTCCATTTATGTCAGCCGAAGCTCTGTTGTAAATGATCTTAATATTTCCAGGCCAGCACCACTTAAATTCAGGAAACACACCTAACCCACTTGGATCGCTATTTCCAGTACGCATAGAATGATTTCCTTCTTCTGTATATACACCTGCGTATAACCAGTTACCCGAGCTTGTTGAGCCATCATCTTTTAAGGCGCTAATTCCCGTTGCTAGTTTGCCTGTTTTTAAATCATAGCCATTAATCTCTTTTAATACTGCATCTGCCATACTCGTATTTTCTTTTGGGTATTCCCATGTCATTCTCTTAAATATTTCATCTTTTGGATCAGTAGAATTTTTATATAAATCTCTCATTTTTGTATAAATTAAATCGAATATTTCGAGATCGCTTTTTGCTTTACCGACCGGTTTGATTCCCGTATATCGCCATTGAACAAGACGACCAGAGTTCGTTAATGTCCCCTCTTTTTCCAGGAAGGAAGCAGCAGGGAGGAAAATAACCTCTGTTTTTATTTCAGAAGGATCAACACCTGGTTTTTCCCAGAAACTTGCTGTTTCTGTCATAAATAGATCATTGACAACAAGCATATCTAGTTTACAGAATCCTTCGTGTACGAGATTCAAGTTAGGACTTGTCACCATCGGGTTTTGCCCAACGATATACATAAATTTCATCGTGTTATCTAACGCTGTTTCAAAGATTCTATAAATTGAATAGTTTTTGTTGGCATCCTTTTTCGGCAGCCAACCATAACCAAAGTCATTATCAGGCGTTGCATTTTCACCGAACCATGCTTTTAGAAGGTTAACAAAGAATCTCCTTCTAAATGTGCCGTTTTTCTTTGTCCAATCTTCCAATGTAGGTTGATTCGAGTTCGGCCAGTTAAAATACCCAGGAGCATAATTAAAAAGTAAGGCAAAGTCTGTTGAACCTTGAACATTCGGTTCACCGCGCAAAGCATTAATGCCCGTTCCCGGCTTCCCAACATTTCCTAAAAGTAATTGCAGCACTCCAAATGAACGAATATTTTGAACACCTACCGTATGCTGCGTCATTCCTAAAGCATACATAATGGTACCTGGTCCAGCATTCACATATGTATCCGCTATCAACTTGATCGTTTCAACGGGAATGCCGGTAATATCTGAAGCTACTTGAAAAGTGTAGCGACTATAAAATTTCTTTAATTTAGTAAATCCACATTGCGGATCATCAAGGCTCGTGCCGATGATTGGTGTTCCTTCCTCATTAAGCTGATAAGACCATGAGTCTGTTGCATATTTTTTTTCTTCCTCATCATAGCCAGAGAATACCCCATTATCGAACGAGAAATCTTCGTTCGTATAATACAATGCATTTGTATGAGTTCTTACAAATTCCTCATTGTATAATTTATTCTCCAAAATATAGTTAATAATGGCACCTAAAAAAGCAATATCCGTTCCTGGGCGAATTTGTGCATAAATATCTGCTATTTTTGAAGTTCTCGTATAACGAGGATCGACATGAATAACCTTCGCACCATTTTCCTTTGCCCTCATAATCCATTTCATGGACATGGAATGGTTTTCAGCGGCATTACTGCCTTCAATTAAAATAACTTTAGCATTTTTTAAATCGATCCAATGATTTGTCATCGCGCCGCGACCAAACGAAGCCGACAAACTGCCGACTGTTGGACTGTGTCATAATCGGGCTTGATGCTCGATATAGGTAACACCTAATGCACGGGCCATTTTTGCTAACAAATAACACTCTTCATTATTATTTTGTGCTCCACCTACGATGCTGATCGCTTCAGTTCGATTAGCCGGATAATCCTTCCCGTCTTCGCTGTCCTTAGTTATCCAATTTTCATCGCGAACTTCCTTCATCTTTTTCGTCACTTTATCAATCGCTTCATCCCAGCTAATCTCTTGCCATTTATCACTCCCAGGAGCACGATATAATGGGGTTTTAACACGTTGGTCAGAGTTGGGCACAACTGACATGGATGCTCCCTTACTACAAAGAGAGCCTTCATTAATGACATGATCAGGGTCACCCTCTAAATTGATTAATTTCTCATCTTTCACATGGCAAATCATTCCACAACCAACTGAACAAAACGTACAGACAGATGTAAATTCTTTAGAATCTTCCAATTTAAACTCTTTTGTCGAAGCCTTTATCTTCTTTACATCAAATCCAAGCTCTGTTATCGCCAAGCCTACCCCAAGTACACCGGAAAGCTTCACGAATTCCCTTCGATTTATCTTCATCCCTTAACCTCCCCAGCGTGAACGTTCTTTTTCAATGTCATGAGCAAACATTCCTCCCTATGAAAAGCTTTATATGTCTTTTTAGACATATATAAATCGCTTTCATTTTTACAGAATATAAAAAAGTATTCTATAACATATGTCACAGTAGACATATATGGAGGAAAGGCTCTTATTTTTTGAGATGATCGAAAGAACTATACAAAAGGCGAATAATTTCATATTTAAGACAAATTAACTGGTTTAAATTCCGAACAATCAAAAAAATAATAAAATTTTTATTCGCAAATAAACGATAAACTGTTTAAATGTCGGTACAAAATAATTTTACGGTTGCAACCGTATAAAATTACAAATTTAATGTAATTGTGACCATTTTTTGAAATTTACCTTTACTCCGTTAACCACTTGTAGATTTCTAGTAACGTTTTTTCCATATTGCTGTGTCCACCCAAATAAAAAAGCGGTGTTCCTTTTTTGTTCATCTCTTTCATCACTTTCTTATAAAATGCATGTGATAACACTGCTGTATTAATAAAAACCGCATCAACTCTTTTTATCTTGGAGATATCTCTTGTAATTTCATCCGTTTCAAACAATTCAACAGAAGGTAACCATTCCTTTAATTTTTGTTGCCAATTAAGAGAACCGCCAATTATGACAATATTCATAGATTTTATATACTCAATCATCGTTCTAAGAGAGGGAGCTTTCTCTTCCACATTTTCTTCTGTTCTCTCCACTTTATAAGCATATTTTCTAAGTGCAAACACCTCTTCAGAATAATCTTCCATATTCTCAATTTGCTGCTCTAATTGCCGAATCATAGAATTTTTTAACCGAAGTTCCTCTGTAAGTCCCTCAACCTCTCGCTGCAATTGCTGATTTTTCAGCTTCCATTCCCTTTCCTTCCTAGAAAGTTCAGCTTCTTGCTCTTTAATGCGCGACTCTTTTGCCTTTAACCCCAAATAGTACTCTCTTTTCGATTGTTCTAAATACATTTGCTTTGTTTCGTGGTAAAGTGAAACAAGACATTTTTGATAAAGACATGTAATCAGAAACAAATCTTGATCGTCATTTGTTATATAATGATATTTTTGCGCATACAAAAGCTCCAAAAAAACAGTATCTAATTCCATTTTGGAGAAGGGGATTTGATTAAGCGCATCCATTTCGTGAATCTGAAGCGTCTTCAGCCACCCTCCAACTGCTCCTATATACCGGGTTGGCGAAACTTCAAATACTTTTTTCTCAGCATCTTCAACGCCTATTTTTGGGTTAGCTTCCTGAATTTTTTTTAATCGGACTGAAATAAGATAGTCTAAAAAAGTGCCGATCGTATCGAAACGAATATTGCGCGGAATCTCGTATTCTCCATATAGCCTCTCTATAGCTTTCTTGTTCTCAGCCAAACTTTTTTTGGAAAACATGACTTTTTGAATTTTCACTTCATTGAAGGTGGCCAATAAAACATTCTGAAAAGACTGCCAAGCAACATTTTCCGTATTAAATGGTTTCCTGTATTGTTTACAGAGGTACCAAAGAACGATATTTTGATAAATCAGATCTATTTCTTTAACTACTTTTATCTTTTTCCTCTTAGCGTAGCTTCTCATGAAATGTTCAAAATCAATTCGTTTATTCAAATGAAAATATTGATAGACAAATTTATATCCTTTTTTAATCAATTTTTCAATTTGTGCAAATTGTTGTGATCTATTGCTCCATTCTAAAATCGCTGCTACTTGTCTAATCTTCTCTTCACTCTTCGTCGAATACATGGAGAATAGCGTATTTCCTTTTAAAGCACTCGTTTGGAATACTTCATAATACTCCCATTCTCTCTCCCTGTAACAGCTGTCAATGTATGGATGCAAATAAGAATTCCCGCCCAGTGCGATACTTAAATAAATATGTAGAATATTTTCGTCAAGCTCAAGATCTTGCGCTTGAAATAACACAACAAGTAACCTCCTTCTAATTTTATTTGTGTTGAACCATTCATCACGAATCAGAAAGATTCTAATGGATCTTTACAGATGCGACTATGATTTTTGTTATATTTCATTATGTTTTATTGAATTTTATAGAAAAAATCAATGAAACAGACACAATTTTGTCACAATTTTCTTTCGCAAAAAGAAACAGGAACGAGCGAAAATCGTTCCTGTTTCTAAAATTAGTTCCTTTCTAACAAGTTTCATAATCTTGATATCATTCTTTTTCATTACGTCTGTTTCCATAAATCTTCAGGATGTTCACCAAATGAATGTTCATTTCATCTGCTGTTTCTTGAAAATCACGACGGTACCACTCAATAACTAATCCTATTATGGCATTGGCTGAAAAGGAATATAAATAATCGCTAGGCTCTCCAAAATAGACAACATTTCTATCTTCAATGCAAATAGCTCTAATTTCGTCAAAAAACATGTAATAATACGCTGTCGAGACTTCTTTAGAAAAAATAATTCTATAAAAATCTTCATATTTTTTGATGTGATGAAAGATACGAACCGTTTTTGGATCTAACTTTTCCACCTCAAGAAACTCTGTATGACGATAGGGTTCGTGATAAGATTCCCTCAAATCGAACATAACTTCTTCAAACAATTCCTTAAATACATCCCCTATTTCTCGGTAATGAAAATAAAATGTACCTCGATTGATATTTGCTTCTCTACAGAGTTCAGTAACTTTTATTTGTGCTAAAGGTTTTTTCTTCAATAGATTCGTTAATACTAGATGTACGTTATGCTTTGTTTTTAAGATGCGCAAATCATGTTTATTCAAATAACCATCTCCCCGTTTTCGAACATATTTTATAATTTTGTTCAATATTGGTCAGTTTGTCTCTTATTGTATATTGAAATTGATTCCCATTTAATACTATGATTTTATTGAACAAATGTACAATAATTGATTACGGGGAGTTGTTGTACATTTCATTAATGTCAAGGGGGATTTTGATTATGAGATTGAAAGACAAAGTAGCTATTATTACAGGTGCAGCTTCAGGGATGGGCAAAGCAATTGCTGAATTGTATGCAAAAGAAGGTGCCAAAGTCGTTGTTTCAGACTATAATTTTGAAGGGGCTCAGGCAGTAGCAGAAGCCATTAACAATGACGGGGGCGTTGCCATTGCAAATCGCACTAATGTTGCAGAATTAGCCGATCTTGAAAATCTATTCATTGAAACAAAAGAAGCATTTGGGAAGCTTGACATCTTAGTGAATAATGCAGGCATTATGGATGGAATGGAGCCGGTCGGAGAGGTTACGGATGAGAAATGGGAGCGCGTCTTTGCGGTGAACACAACTGGTGTCATGCGAGCAATGCGAATTGCAACAAACATCTTTTTAGAGCAAGGTCATGGCGTCATCGTCAATAATATTTCAGCAGGCGGACTCCGCGGTGCTCGTGCCGGTGCAGCCTATACTGCATCCAAACATGCTGTAACCGGATTAACCAAAAACACTGCCTACATGTATGCGCAATCTGGCATCCGCTGTAACGGCATCGCTCCTGGCGGGGTCGAAACGAACATCGGTTCAACAATGACCAACATTTCAGAGTTTGGCATGGGACGCCAAATGACCGGTAGTGGAACAATGCCACGTGTTGGACAACCAATGGAGATTGCGCAGCTTGCCCTCTTCCTAGGCTCAGACGAATCAAGCTTCGTAAACGGACAAGTTATTGCCGCTGACGCAGGCTGGACAGCATACTAATGATGAACAATCCACCCCTGAAAATGACTTCAAGGGTGGATTTATAATACGCAATATACCCATACTATTAATAAATTAATTAATTGCTGATATATCTTTCAAAGTTTCTTCCACTCATCCTCATCAATAAAGCTCTGCATTTCGCAGAAATCCTTTCGATCAGTAGTGCCCTCCTCCGTTTTGACGCATGGCTCTAGTTTTTTAACATTTCTAGGTGAAAATATGCTTTTTATAAACAGAATAATGCTCTTTTCAAATTTTTTTCATTAGAAACAAGTAAACGATTGAATTTGCTGTAAACTTATTCCGAAGTAAACCCAGTTAAATCCAGTCCAACGCCAACCTGCGACAGAGTTTCGACCAACAAAGATTGGGAAAAACCAAAATTGCTGAAAACCTCTTAGCCATACGTAAGTAAACCTAAATAAACAACCCCTTATGCCACCCGGATCAACAGCAAATGCTTCTATTTGTTGTGTTTGTGCAGGAACAAATGATGGCGGTGGTGATGTTGGTGGTCCTCCTGCTTGACTTTGACCAGGAGAGCTAAATGGTGGTTGGAATCCAGGTGGTCCAGAAGGTATCCCTATTGAAGGAAATAATTGGCCAAACAGTCTTTCATTAACGTCTTCGTTATAATAGTAAGGATTCTGGTGATGATGTGAAGATAAATCAGCTTCCCCATTATAAGGAGGATGATACATATTTACTTGACTTGGATACATAAAATACACTCCTAACTTTAGTTAGTTCACACCATCCTATTCTTTGGTCATTAACCTAGTTACTTGTTTTCTAGGAAATGTGTCTTTACCCAAAAAAATAGCTTGTCTCGGATTAACTTTACAAAAATTGAGACAATAAACCACTTTGTCCTTCAAAGTTCTGCTGAACAGTAATCTCATCTCTAATGCAAATCCCTACTACCCAATCCTTTTTTCGAACTTCACTTTAAATTAATTGGAGACAATCAATAAAAATCCCCGAAACAGCTAGTATAAAAACGAATATCTGTACAAATGTTATTACTGTAATCAAATTCATATTTAAAGGAGTTTTTATTTATGAAAATCATTCAACGCATCGCACTGACATTAATTATTATCGGAGCGATTAACTGGGGCCTCATTGGATTTTTTCAATTTGACCTAGTAGCAGCTATATTTGGTGGTCAAGAAGCATTTTTGTCCAGATTAATTTACGGTCTTGTTGGATTGAGTGGATTAATTTGCTTAAGTCTTTTATTTTCGCCGATGAATGAAGAAGTTGAGCGAAACGATGATAGACGACAAACAAATAGAAATCCTAATTATGCAACTGAGTTTGGCGAAGATGCAGATTTATCGAAATTGAAGGATGATGAATAAACTGCTCTAAATGAGGTGAGTGGACAATTGCCCATTCTTTTACACTTTTTATCATAATATTGAATGATAATTATTAGAATTACGGTAATAATATAAATCGGTGTTAATACACCAAGTTAACTTCGATGTGGAGGGGTTTTATTTTGAATATTCGTGAAGGTATGATCCCAACTGTATTAGGTGCCGCAGTTACTGCTACTGGTTACGCTTTAAAACAAAAACGCGGTTCTAATAAAATGATCGCAAATACCGTATTCGGTTTTGGTTTAGCCCACATTGTACTAGGAACAATCGACCTGGTTGAACATCGTCGTTAGCAAGGAGGAGAGCATGTAACGTGCTCTCCTTTCTCATTATTAAATTTTATTGGGAAACCGTATAAAGTAGATTACATCATTTCCATATATCCCCTATCGTGCGGTGTTGGATTTTTTTACCACACACCCCTGTTTCTTCATCCTTTATACTCCGAAAAACGCCATCATTTCAATGAAAAAGCGTACACAGCCTTTTAGTCAGCAGGAGGCTTGAAATGATCTAAAAGTTTCCTCCCCTTCACAGTTTCATTGTTTAAAAAAAGAAACAGATCTTCTTTTGATAATGGATAACTGATGAAATATCCTTGTACTTCATCGGAATTCATTTTTATAATTGCTGCTAACTCTTCCTTTGTCTCAATTCCTTCACAAACTACCTTGATGTTTAAATCATGTGCGAGATTGATCATTGCAGCCGTAATTGCCGCATTCTCCTTTGCACCCGGTAAACCTGTTATAAATGAACGGTCAATTTTAAGTACATCAACTGATAATCTTTTCAAATAGGAGATTGACGAATTGCCTGTGCCAAAGTCATCAATTGATAAACATACGCCTTGGGCACGTAAACTTTTTAAAACATTTGATATTTCTTGGTCATCATTTATAAGCATACTCTCAGTCACTTCAAGTTCCAAAGAACTAGGAGGCAACTGATATTGTTGGAGCATGGAACTTATCGTTTGGTCAAAGTGTGAATGGTATAATTGCCTCACTGAAACATTGACAGAGACTTTTAAATGTTTCATCCCAGACAAATGAAGATGTTTCAAAGTTCGCAAAGACTCCGAAAGTACCCACTCTCCCAAAGGGACGATGTCCCCAGTTTCCTCTGCTATCTTGATAAATTCGCTTGGATTCACTAAACCTAATTCGGGGTTATCCCATCTTATTAAAGATTCAAATGTAGAAGTTCTCCCTGTTTGAACATCCATTCTAGGTTGATACATCAGATAAAAGGCTTTATTCTTAAGAGAACTTTCTAAGCTAGTCTGCAAAATAAACTTTCTTTTTTCTTTTTCGCTTAAATTTGACTCAAAAATTTTAAAATGATCCTTACCACTTGATTTTACAAAATACATTGCTTTATCCGCTTTGCTAATCAGATCATTTATTTCCGTGCCGTGAGTAGGAAATGCACTAATTCCGATGCTCGCTGTCGTACGAAACAATTTATTACCAATGATAAAACCTGCTTTAAAGGAATCCATAATCCCTTTTGCAATTTTTGTAGTAATTTCTAGATCTGGGATATTAGGGATGATGACAACAAACTCATCTCCCCCCACTCGAGCAAGGGTATCTTCAGCTCGAATGCTAGTAAGTATCCGTTTCCCCGCTTCTATAATTAGTTCATCTCCATAAACATGACCTAAATTATCATTAACAAATTTCAAACGATCGAGGTCAATATATAAAATACCCATCATAAGAGAATTATTTTTCGCTTCTTCAAGATGTAATGTCATTAGCTCCAAAAGTCTTCTTCGATTTGGTAATCCTGTTAAATGATCCTGATAAGCTAACTTTTCAATAGTTTTGACATGTTCTTTTTGTTCCGTTACATCTTTAGCGATGCAAAAGACACCTTCTACTTCCGACTTCACAGTGATTGGCATGACGGTTATATCTAAATCAACAAAGTGTCCTTGCTTATGAATGACTTGGAGTTGAACCCTTTTAGGTTCTCCCAGCAATACTTGCACAAATAAACGCTTTGCTGCTTCCGTGTACTCTGGTGAAACGACGTTGATGGCATTTTGGTGTACAATCTCTTCTTTGGTGTAACCAAATGTGCTTAAACCCATCTCATTAATTGATAAAACATTGCCCTCCAGATCAAGTAAAACAACCGTGTCTAAATTATTTTCAAAAAGGGATTTATATTGAATTTCTGAACGTTCTAATCGATCTTCCTCATTGAGTCTTTTTGTCATGTCTTGCATCGTTCCAACAACCATGGTGGCTTGACCTTTATCATCTAGCATGGATTGTGATACGGTATATACCGTGCTTATTGTACCGTCTTTTCTAAGAACCCGGAACACATTCGTAATAGAGCGCCCCTTTAGTTCCTGTTCCTTACTAATTAACAGTACCTCCCGGTCATCGGGATGAACTTTTGATAGCAATAATTCAAAACTTGCTTCCTCATGCTCTGGAATTTCAAGCAGTTCGTAAATGGGGGTGCTCCAAATAAGCTCATCACGAAGAATATCGTATTCCCAATAAAAAATTCCGGCCGTTTTCTGCGCCTGAGTTAGAGCCTTTTCACGTTTCTCCAATTCAATTAGCATAAAATGTTTCTCAGTTCTATTTATTACATTTCCAATAATAACATTTATACCATTAAACACTTCTAGTGAAGGATACAACTCTAAATATAGCTCAGTCCCATCTTTTCTTCGAGCCTTTATTTGGTAATTGGCTACAACATCTTTTCCTTTAAGTCTATCTTTCATGTTTTTAGAAACTATATCGTGAAATTCAACTTCTATGAGATCATTTAGAGCAATTTTCCCTTCATAAAATTCTTCTCTGGAATAGCCAAATAACTCTGCAAAGGCAGGACTAATATACAAGAACCCTTTATCACTTATAATATAAGCAGCTATAGTAGATTTTTCCAAGGTCAGTTTATATTTCTGTATTTCCATTTGGGAAGCAATGTATTTCTGACGTTCTTTCCTTATGTAATTCAAAAATAATAATAATAGTGGTATCAATAAAATCAATAGGATTCCATTAAGGATAAAAGAGGGAACTTGAAGGGGATCGAAAAATCTGTGAATAATAAGTTGGTCTAAAAGAATAAATAATACAACCAATAAGACAAAAAAAGTTACTAACCCTAATGAATAAAATACGGTATATCTCACCTGCCAACCTCCACATTTTTACGAAATAAATCGATCCAAAAAACTCTCGTTTCAAGTAATTATTCATTTATTATTACCAGCATATCGATTCCTTATGAGTTTCTCAAAACCTGTTTCTTTGGATATCATGAAACATCGAGTGATTACATTAAAATAAACAGCCAATCATAAATGATCTCTTGAAGGGATGAATTACAAAGAAAATCACTTTGAAAACAGGCAATATATACTAAAGTTAAAATAATCAGAAATCAGGATATACATGTTGGAAAGTATGCGAAAGCTGACTTCAGTTTCTTTTTCATATATTGACATTGTTAATATAACGATTTCTGGCTCATTTCGTATGAAACCTTAATTTCACACGAAATGAGCCAAAAATCAACACCGAAACATAACGAAGAAAAAGCTGAGATCAAAAAGTCATTTTAAACAACTTTTTGACACAGCTTTCATCTCACCACTTCTACCAACTTAATTTCGAATTAAGTAATCAAAGGCACCTAATGCTGCCGTTGCACCGGAACCCATTGAAATAATGATTTGTTTATAGGCACTGTCGGTACAGTCTCCTGCTGCAAAGACGCCAGGTACCGTCGTTGAACCGCGCTTGTCGACGATAATTTCACCGAGACGATTGCGCTCAATGATGCCGTCCAACCATTCTGTATTCGGTACAAGACCGATTTGAACGAAGACTCCTTCTAATTCAATATGGTGAATTTCTTCTGTTGCCCGATCCTTATACGAAATCCCATTTACTTTGTCAGTACCTGTAATTTCTGTCGTTTGAGCGTTCTTGATCACCGTTACGTTTGCTAAACTGGTTAATCGCTCTTGAAGGACGGAGTCCGCCTTTAGTTCTGGAGCAAATTCAATCACTGTGACATGCTTCACAATACCGGCCAAATCAATGGCAGCTTCAATTCCAGAATTACCGCCACCGATAACGGCTACACGTTTTCCTTCGAATAATGGACCGTCACAGTGAGGGCAGTAGGCTACCCCTTTATTTTTGAACTCTAACTCGCCCGGAACGCCAACATTGCGCCAACGCGCACCTGTTGAAAGTATGACCGTTTTACTCTTTAACACGGCCCCATTTTCAAGTTCAACCTCAACTAGATCCTTTTTCTCTAAACGCTTTGCACGCTGGAGGTTCATAACATCAATATTTTCATACTGTTTTACATGCTCCTCAAGGCTTGCTGCAAGCTTAGGACCCTCTGTGTACTTAACGCTAATGAAGTTTTCAATTCCGAGTGTATCCATAATTTGACCGCCGAAACGCTCCGCGACAATCCCCGTACGAATCCCTTTACGTGCTGCATATACAGCGGCACTAGCACCAGCAGGTCCCCCTCCAACGACAAGGACATCATAGGGTTCCTTGTCAGTAAGTTCTGAAGCATCTGGATCACTGCCTATTTTCGCCAAAATTTCCTCCAGGGTCATACGCCCGCTGCCAAACGGTTCACCATTAAGGAAAACCGTAGGAACAGCCATAATGTCTTTTTTCTCCACTTCTTCCTTAAAAGCAGCACCATCAATCATGGTGTGACTGATTCCAGGATGAAGAATGCTCATCACGTTCAGAGCCTGAACAACATCAGGACAGTTATGGCAAGTCAAGCTTATATAGGATTCAAAGTGAAACTCACCTTCAATCTTCTTCACTTGCTCGATGACTTTCGGATCCACTTTTGGAGCACGTCCACTTACTTGAAGAAGAGCGAGAACGAGTGAAGTGAATTCATGTCCAAGGGGAACTCCGGCAAATGTAATGCCTGTATCCTCCCCGATGCGATTCACACTGAAGCTAGGTGTTCGCTCTAAAGTTGTCTTCTCTACTTTAATGTGGGAAGACATTGATGATATTTCATCTACTAAAGCAAGCATATCGTGGGATACTTGGTCATCTCCAGCACTCACTTTAAGAAGAATGTCACCCTCCATCATCTGAAGATATTGAGCTAACTGTGCTTTAATATCTGCTTCTAATAACATGATATTACTCCTTAAATTTTCCCTACAAGATCAAGACTTGGCTTCAGTGTTTCTCCGCCTTCTTGCCATTTTGCCGGGCAAACTTCGCCTGGATTGTTGCGTACATATTGTGCCGCTTTAATTTTGTTTACCAATGTGCTTGCATCACGTCCGATGCCGTCAGCGTTGATCTCAACAGCTTGAACAATACCATCTGGATCAATGATGAAAGTGCCGCGTTGAGCAAGTCCTGCTTCTTCATCCAAAACTTCAAAGTTACGAGTGAGTTTTTGTGAAGGGTCACCAATCATAATATACTCAATTTTGCTAATTGCTTCTGAATGATCATGCCAAGCTTTATGTGTGAAATGAGTATCTGTAGAAACGGAGTATACTTCAACTCCAAGTTCCTTTAATGTAGCATATTCATTTTGCAGATCTTCAAGCTCAGTTGGGCAAACAAATGTGAAATCCGCAGGGTAAAAACAAACGACACTCCATTTCCCTTTGAAATTTTCATCACTTACAGTGATAAAATCTCCATTGTGATACGCTTGTGCTGTGAATGGTAATACTTCTTTTCCGATTAAAGACATTTTAAAAATTCCTCCCAAAAATTTATGTAATAAAATTTTATAAAATTTTATTTATAATAAATATTATATAATAGTTATTACATGTCAAGATCACGTGTGTTATTTCACAATATCGTCACAAATATTACACTTTTTTACGTTGAAAGTAAAGTAGATAGTTCCCCTTAAAGTAAGGTTCCGCTCCCTTAGAATTGTTGCACAATTTTCTCAAATATATTCAAGCACCAAATTCCATATTGGTCTCCACACTTGAAAAGTCCCCCCCATCTTTTTTCCTCCAACGATTCTCCCGCCATCAGTTGATTTTCTTCCCATTTGTGATAGTCCGCAAAAGCTATTGGGCCAATTAATTTAAAAAACGATTCTTAGACCTAATATTCAATAATATGATAATATTAATTTTAAGAAAATTTAAAAAGGCGAGGGAGAGGAATTCATGACAAAAGAAGTAAGTCATTCTTATTATAAAGAATTAATAGATTTACAAGATGTAAAAGAGGTAGAAGCTCAAATTCAAAGCTTACTTGACATCCCCATTACATCTGTTACTGACCTAGAAAAGTGGTTAAAAGAAGAACGAAAGTTCATGATAAAAATCGAAGAGGCGATGACAGGTCACCAAGTCGATTTTTATAGGAATACAGAGGATGAGAGCATTAAGTCAATCTATCTGCACGATCAGCAGGTCGTCCAACCACTCTTAATGAAATATGAAGCTAAACTAAATGAAAAATTATGTGAGTCGCCCTATTTTCATCAATTAGATGAAACTCGTTATGGTCTCATGCGACGTGTTCGTGAGTCTAAAATTAAACTGTTCAGAGAAGAAAATATTCCATTAAAAGTGAAAGAACAAGAGCTTTCTACCAAGTACAGTGAAATTATGGGAGGATTAACAGTTGAATGGGAAGGAGAGGAAAAACCTTTTCCATTTATCCAAGCCCAGCTTGATCATCTAGATCGAGCCGTGCGAGAAAAAGCTTATAAAAAGATGGGAACTGCCTTTCGTCAAATTAAGCCTGAAATGGACGCCCTCATGGATGAACTCATTCAATTACGCCATCAAATCGCTTTAAATTCTGGCTTTGAAAATTATCGAGATTATATGTTTGTCGCTAAAAATCGGGAGTATAGTGTCCAAGATTGTTATGAATTTCATGAAAATGTAGAGAAACATATTATCCCAGCTTGGAATCGACTCGCAGCTATTTTTAAATCCAAGCTCGGTGTCGATACATATCGCCCATGGGACAATTCGGCTAAATTGATGAAGAAGCCACCGTATTCCGAAGTGTCTGCGCTTATGGATGGTGTCACGGAAATGTTAGGAAAAACTGACCCCTATTTTGCAGACCGATTCAATCACATGAGAGAGAACGGGTTGCTAGATCTTGGAGAGCGGAAAGGAAAAAGCCCAGGCGGTTTCTGCACCTTCTTACCCGTTTCAGGGGATACCTTTGTTTTTGCGAACTTCAGTCCTTCCTTTTTCTCTTTGATCGCATTAATTCATGAAATGGGCCATGCGGTAAATGGCTACCTTGAGTTTTCTGAACACGGTCCTATTGAACGCTACCAACTCCGCTCGGAAGTTGCTGAATTGTATTCTCATGGAATGGAGTTATTGTTACTGGATAAGCTGGATCGTTTTTATCCAGATGAGGAAGATTTCAAAAGTGCGCAGCGGGAAGAGCTGAGAAGGGCATTTACGATGTTATTCGGCCCATTGTCAGGGGATCTTTTCCAGCATTGGATGTATACAAATCCTAACCACACTGCCAAGGAGCGGGATGAAAAATACTACGAAATCTCGAAACGCTATGGTTTAAATCCTGTTGATACTTCTGGACTTGAGGAAGAAGTTGGGATGAGCTGGGCAGGAACCATTCATTATTTCCAATACCCTTTCTATAATATTGAATACTCCATGTCAATGCTTGGTGCACTCCAATTACTTGAAAATTATCGGAGCAATCCAGAGCGGACTGTTGAAGCTTTTAAAAAAGGGGCAGGTGCTGATTATAATCAATCCATCGCAGCAATTTATGAAGAAACAGGCGTCAGTTTTGATTTTTCTGAACCAGCCGTTAAACGGATGGGTGAATTCTTAGAAAAAATTATCCAAGATATTGATTAATAGAGGTTAAGCACAGGAAGCCGACAAAGGCACAACTAGTTGATATTATCTAGTTGTGCTGTGTTGCTTTACTTGGCAAAATATTTGTCTGTTTACATTCTACTCTCTGTTCAACTAATGTAAAGTTACTTCGATAAATTCCACAAGCGCAGTCACAATTCGTTTTACGGATTAACGGGTGCTTAAATCTTTCAATGCAAATACAAACTATTCAATTAAGTCATTTATTCCAATAAGCTTTAGCTTCATCTTCAAGTACCTTTAATCTTTTGTAATAATCAGGGAACTCATTAAGATGTGCCAAAGCAATTTTTCCAGTAATAATTGGATCATCGCCTGTAACATTGGTCTGGCTCGATATTTTCCCATGTTCTAGCTCTGTATTTACTCCCATCCAAAACTCATCTAAATCAAACTTGCTTTTATTAAAATCAATACCTAAAAGTACAGCGATTGCTGCTGCTTCATCTTTGGAAAATGATTTTACCCGAGTTGTATAGCGATTATTTCTATAACAGTTTGGACTTGCAGTGGTTGGATATAGATATGGCATAGCATAGTGGTAACGGTTAATGAAGCGGTTCAAATTCGGACTATTATAGTTGTACAAAACATATCTCTCCTAATAAAGATAGTTATCAACAATATACGTTAGTTCCCTTTTTTTGAGCATGTCTAGCTGTGTAAAGTACATTTTTTGAAAAGCTCTCTTATCTATAAGGTATTTTACTAACGGGGACGACAACCTAACTCTCTTATTAACATAACTTTTTGAATAACTTTGAAAATATTAGACTACAATCTATTATTTACTACATTTTAGAGCATGATTACTTTTCTGTTGTATTATTTATGATGTACATTGAAAGCAAAGTAAAATTTTAATTTGCCAAAAGAAACGAATTTTGTTTTAGGAGCAGTTATCGTAGCTATGGTTAATCTTTCGTGAAATTTTATTATCAGATTTATAGAGATTATGAAAGAACCAGGGTAAATGCAATTTCTCGAATATAAAGAAAAAAAAAGCACTTACCGAAAAGTGTTCAACACTCGTTTATAGGGTCTTATATTGCTCCATTGTTTCTCAAATTTGAAATTATTTGCGGATTGTCATTTTCAACTTTCTACTTAATTCAACAAAAAGAGATGGTTTCCTTCAATATAAACATTTATGAGTTTTTACTCTCGTGCCAGGCATTCCAACATAATCATATTCGTATTGAAATTTTGAAATGGGTTAGCAAATCCAAAATTTCGTCTCAATGTGCGTACCAGGATGAAAAACAAAAAAAGGCTGAAACCCTTGATATATCAAGAATTCCAGCCTTTTGATTATGATGACCTGTGAGGGACTTGAACCCCCGACCCCCACCCTGTCAAGGTGATGCTCTCCCAGCTGAGCTAACAGATCATTTGATGAAGTATAGATATTATTATACTTGTCTAAAATAATTTGTCAATATGGTTTATTTCAACAAAAAGAGAACACACATTCTCCTTCCCCTTGCATAAAGAACATAAGTTCGCATATAATAAAAACATAAAGTCGCATTTAGCACTTAAACAGAAAGTGGTGTTTCTCCATGAGTAAGTTACTAACAAAATCTCTAGAAGAGCAAATTCCTGTTGAAATGATTTATATTTCCTCTTCGAATCAAATTACGCAGCGGAAAATAATTGTGAAAGAAATCAACGGTTCGATGGTTCGAGCATATTGCTTTATGCGTAGGCAAACAAGGTTATTTAAAATTGAGCAGATTTTATCATTAATGCCAGTTAGAACCTTTCATAAAGAAATCAGTTAAGACAAAAAAGGAAGCTCTCCCATGAGAACTTCCTTTTTGGTTTATTCGCTAACTGTTTCTGGTTTTGCAGTACCTTTGCCTTTAAAAAAATTGTAAGGCAGCAAGAATAAGGAAGATGACAAGTCCAATCATATCTGTCATGCCCTCTGGATAAATCAGCAAAATTCTACCGGCAATGACGTGACTAAGTCATTTAAAAATGTATTTCTAAATCTCCTATGGTACAATCTTCTGTAAATACGATGTAACTCACCAATTAGCCTAAAACATAAATGCAAGGAGGGATTCGCATGGAATTTTCAAACGGGCGCATTACGGAATTTTCGTTTGCAAGCAAGGAGTTAAATGAAACCATTCCCATACTGGTTTATTTGCCAGCTTCATTCTCCCCTTTGTATAAGTACACATTAGTCATTGCTCAAGATGGAAGAGATTATTTTCAGCTCGGTCGAATCGGAAGAACAACCGATGAATTGATTAATGCTGGAGAGATCGAGAATATCATAATTGTCGGAATCCCATACAAAGACGTGAAGGATCGCCGAGCAAAATATCATCCGCAAGGAACCCAACATCAAGCATACATACGCTTTCTTGCTAAAGAGCTTGTTCCCTTTCTCGATCAGCAATTTCCAACTTATCAAATGGGCTTAGGAAGAGCTATAATTGGAGATTCGTTAGCAGCTACTGTTTCATTAAAAGCAGCATTGCAATTTCCTCATACCTTCGGCAAAGTGATTTTGCAATCACCTTTTGTAAGTGAAGAAGTAATCGATGATGTTGCAGCGTTTGAACAGCCCCATTTGCTTTCAATCTACCATGTAATTGGAAAGCAGGAAACAGAGGTAAAAACAACGGCTGACAAAATTGAAGATTTCCTTACACCCAACCGGGAGCTAAATGTTGTAATTGACAGTAAAGCATTTCCCTATTTTTATGAAGAATTCGACGGAAATCATACATGGACATATTGGCAGCCTGATCTTAGACGTGCCTTAAAAAAGATGTTTCCGAAATAGAATCACGCTTCATTTTACTTTTCAAAATGATTAAATAGAGAAATGAAATCCATTATTTGCTATAATAGAAATACAAGCGTTTACAAAAATTGGACACAAACCTTTATTTATTTGTTCCTTTCATATGCAGAAATAAAAATTTAAACATTTTGGAGGTTATACAATGAAATACGGAATTGTTATTTTTCCATCCAAAGCCTTACAAGACAAAGCAAATTCATTTCGAAAAAGATATGACCCACACTATGCCCTAATTCCCCCACATATCACATTAAAGAGTACTTTTGAAGTGAATGATGTGGATATTAAGGATATCGCTGACCAATTGCATCAAACTGCTCAACGATTTGCACCTTTTCAGATTAAAGTAACGAAGTTTAGTTCATTCCAACCTGTTAATAATGTCATTTATATGAAGATTATTCCTGAGCCGGAAATCGTCGATTTACATGAAGCTGTAAATGCAGTTATTGCCGATAGCCCATCTGAATATTCATTTGTCCCCCACATCACAGTTGGACAAGACCTGTCAAATGATGAGCATTCAGATGTTTATAGTTCACTAAGACTCCAAGAGATCAATCATGAAGAAACAATTGATCGATTCCACTTGCTTTACCAGCTTGACAATGGTTCTTGGACCGTATATGAAACATTTCGTTTAAGAAAGGAATAGAGAAACTTGAATTTGATAACCGTTACTACTAATGAACAACTAGAAGAAGTCTATCGCGTTCGAAAAATTGTGTTTGTTGATGAACAGCATGTACCTTTAGAAGAAGAAATCGATAATCTTGAAGCAGTGTCGACACATTTTCTTTTACAAGACGAAGGTCAGTCGGTCGGTGCAGGACGTTTTCGCGTTGTTGACGACTATGGCAAAGTTGAAAGAATTTGTGTCTTAAAGCATAAGCGTAAAAGTGGTGCAGGACGAGCAATTATGGAGGGCATCGAAGCGTTCGCCAAAAAAGAAGGCATTAGGAAGCTAAAGTTGAATGCTCAAACCCATGCTATTCCTTTTTATGAAGGCTTAGGCTATGAAGTTGCTTCAGAGGAATTTCTCGATGCTGGAATTCCTCACAAAACAATGGTTAAGCAGTTATAAAGGAGCAATTTTAAAAAACGAGACTCTACTCAACGTGCGGCCTGGTGGACCCAAACGGATTACTTCATAAAGCAGAGTGAAAAAATTGCTGTTGTTTGTTATGGGAGGGCTAGAGCTTAGAAACATGAGAAAAGTGGCTCTTTCCCAGCTTAGCACCCGTCAAAAAAGGGAGTTCCATGAAGCTGAAATAAATACCATTTTATTTGGCCTTATTAACCGATAGGCTTTGTTTTGTCACAGAAAATGCTGACTAGATAATCATGATTTCCCGCTTGCTTTAACCATTCTTAAAAAGATATGTTCTTATTCAAGAAGAAACGGGCACGTCTCTTGGTGCCCTTGCCACAATGAAAGTTTTTACAAAGCTATTTTTAAAGTAAGAACAAATATTTAACCGCCCCATTCCCCATACTAAGAAATAATTACTACTGGGGAATGGGGGTTAATGATGGACGGTTATTTGCAAATTCTGATTGAATTGATTTTTGGATATATAGCTTTATTTGCTTTAACAAAGATTATGGGGAAAACACAAATTACACAGATTACACCGTTCGATTTTATCTCCGCCTTAATTTTAGGGGAATTAGTTGGAAATGCTATTTATGATAATGACATTAAATTTCAAAAAGTCATCTATGCTGTTGTCATTTGGGGCATTCTTATTTTTATAACTGAAATCTTAACACAAAAAAAGAAAGGGCTGCGCAAGCTTTTAGAAGGGAAACCATCAATTGTTATTCGCAAAGGGAAAATTGATTACGGTATGCTGAAAAAAGCACATTTGGATATTAACCAGCTTCAGCACCTCCTTCGATCAAGAGGAATCTTTTCGGTTCGAGAATGTGAGTATGCCATTTTAGAAACAGACGGTTCCATTAGCGTTTTAAGAAAATCTAGCTATGAACCAGTAACGATACGTGATCTTAACCTTCCTCGTTCACCTGTTAAGCTGCCGGTTACCTTAATACTGGATGGAGAAATTGAAGCCGATAATCTACTGTTTATTAAATGGAATGAAGAGATGCTTTTTAATGAAATGAAAAAAGTCGGCATCGATTCTGAAAAGGATGTTCTCTATGCTGAATGGAGAGAAGGGGAAGAATTATTTATTCAAACGTATTAGCTTCTCCTAAACGACTTCATTAAAATAACGGCCCTTTCCCGTAATTTCACTATAGATCTCTTCAATCCTATATTCTCGCGTCAGCTCCTGAACTGGGGAGCTTTTTTTATTGAATTTTCGCTCATCCTGCGGCAATTTCGCCAATCTTCCTCCATCTGTCATGCCTGCAGCCCGCCTTGTCCTTTCGACTGGGAAAATTTGAAACGGTTCATACCTGTTTTTTAACTCTCTATCGCCGTAATGATGATATTGATTGTTTGTTGTCGGAGGAATATAGCCCATGCTAACCACCTCTTTTAAAAATTTTAAATGAACAAAAACTCTTTAGAATATATATACGATTTGGTATGATAAATCTTGTCTGTATTTATAAAGAAACATCCATTTTACATTAGACAAGAGAGCAGTTAAGGGGAACATGATGAAAACAGCCGTATTAGAAAACCATGTACTCAACATAGAGCAACTAAATAGAGAACATTTTCAATCGATTCATGATGAAGGAAGAAAAGGGAAGCTTTTTTGTTCGGTTTGTGGAGAGCCTGTTCGCTTCTACATAGGCATTGAACAGCAGCCTCACTTTTTTCATATGACAAAAAAGGCTAATTGTCAGGAGCTTGAATTTGACGTGGAGCAGTCCTCTAAGGAAGACGTAGAATACTTGGAACGAAACGGCTTCAAGATCCCAGTTTCGCGTACCATTACAACAGTGAAACATCGCACTGAATTCAAACCTCCACAATCAGTGAAACAAGCACCACCATTTATAAGTACAAACAAGTTGGAGACGACGGCTTACAGTCCCTATATACAAGCCTTGAAAGAATCCGGTTTTTCCTTAGATGCGAATCAATTGGAAGCTGTCACTCAGACTGAAGGTCCTTTGCTCGTCCTAGCGGGAGCAGGCAGTGGAAAAACGCGGGTGCTGACGGCACGGACGGCTTATATGATTCAAGAGAAAAACGTCGATCCCCGCTCCATTATGCTCGTCACCTTTACAGCTAAAGCAGCTCAAGAAATGAAAGAGCGATTACATCAATATCCTGAGATGAAACAGCAGCATATTCAACAGTTATTAGCCGGTACTTTTCATAGTATTTTTTACCGAATTTTATCCTTCCATGAGCGGAATAAATGGAATTCTGAAAAATTATTAAAAAAAGAGTGGCAAAAAGAACAAATTATCAAATTAGGTGGCAAAGAGTTAGATTTGGATGAGAAGGAGTTTGCCTATGATTTGGCACTGCAACAAATTGGCTTATGGAAAAATTCATTGATCCTGCCTTCTCAAATTAAGCCTGAAACTCCTTGGGAGGAAAAGGTTGCTTATCTCTTTCAATATTATGAAAAAGCAAAGCAAGAAAAAGGGTTATTTGACTTTGATGACATGCTCCTTGGCTGCTACCAGCTTTTTCAAGAGAACCCTTCCCTACTTGAAAATTACCAAAAGCGATTCCGCTATTTTCTTATTGATGAGTTTCAAGATATCAATAAAGTTCAGTACGAATTGATTCGTATGCTGTCAGCTTCAAGTCATATTTGCGCAGTCGGGGATGATGATCAATCTATATATTCATTTCGAGGTAGTGACCCACAATACCTGCTGGAATTTGAAAAAGATTTTCCAAATACAAAATTAGTTATTTTAAATGAAAATTATCGTTCGAGCCATGAAATTGTGACGACCGCTAATACAATTATTAAAAAGAATCAGGAGCGTAGAACAAAGGAAATGCACGCACAATTTTCTACTGGACTCCCGCCCATACTGTTCTTCCCCTATGATGAAGAAGAGGAAGCAACCATGATCGTTCAAGATATACAGGAGAAACTTGAAAAAGGCTATGAACCTTCTGACTTTGCAATTTTATTTCGGACAAATACAAGCAGTAGAGCCATTTTTGAGCGGTTAGCCAATTCCAGTCTCCCTTTTAAAATTGATCAAGATGTTGAACCCTTTTATGAACGCTTTATCGTTAAAGGCATGCTTTCATTTCTAAGACTTTCGTTGAATGAAGAGGATCAAGAAGCCATACGCTCGATCCTTCCCGTACTATTTGTGAAAAATAACGTCCTACAGGATTTAAAGGCTGACAGTATTCTTAATGATCGTTCATTACTTGAATGTGTCAGTCAATTTAAAACCGGCTTTGCTTTTCAAGAGAAAAAGCTAAAAAAGTTAGTTCCTGTCATTCGTTCATTGCACCGGCTCTCACCAGTAACAGCGATGGATATTCTAGAAAAAGAATTAGGGTACGGAGACTTTATAAAGAAAAGAGGAAACGAGGGCAACAAGCTTGATAAAGGCTCTGACGATATTCGAGATTTAAAAGTGGCAGCGCGAGGTTTCAAAACGATTCTTGAATTTTTAGATCATGTTAGTCATATGACGGCGATGAATAAAGAAATAAAAAAGCTTAGTAAAACGCTTGATCATGCTTTAACATTAAGTACCATTCACCGTTCAAAAGGATTGGAATATAAAATTGTGTACGTAGTAAGTACCGTTGATGGCAGCTTACCACACGATTTTGCACTAGATTCTTACCGCAATGGTGACGTTTCTCCATTAGAGGAAGAAAGAAGATTGCTCTATGTTGCCATTACAAGGGCAATGGAGCAATTGTACTTATCGATTCCGGAAAAACGACGTGGCAAAAATGCCCATCCTTCTCGCTTTTTAAGTCCTGTAAAAGAACAAAAGCGCTAGCGCCATTCGCATCGATGTACATAACTGGAAGGGCCTGATCTTTCGATATAGGAAACCAGATTGGAAAAGCAATTCTTGGTTGACTTGTAGTAGAAGTTTGTTAGGCTCTGGCTGCTTGCGCTAGACGTAGATGCACTCATTAAAAGCGTTATACACAACTACGAAATCTATAATATCCGCAAAAATAATAAAAGAAGCGCCTTCGGAATCATTATAGTTCAAATGGTTCCTACAAGAATTAATCGTAACCAATAACTCAGCACTTTTATCTTAAGGAATTTGAGATTTATTCGGAAATCGGCTGCTTTACTTAAATAAATGAAAGAGCATCCCAAACGGCTGCTCTTTCATAATTTTCTCGAGGAAGGGCAAAAAACTTCACCATTTCACAAAATTTGTTTAAAAATCTCCCATTCATTAGTAAACCCCTGCGATCGTCGCCTATGCATCCTCCATTTACATAAGAAGTACGCAATTTTAACTAATTTACTTAGAGACTCAATTTATCATCATCCAAAGAGTGCTCTTCAAGAATTGTGGTAGCTTTTTCAACTGAAACTTGCCCATGAAATTTTTCACATTTGCCTTTCAAAGGGGCTCCAAAAAAAGATGCCCCTTCATTAAACCTATTTTTTATTAAGCATTTTCGAAATGGTGTTGAAATCAAGCTGCTTCCCGTCACTAACAATCGACTTGACGATTTTATCTTCCGTTTCCTTATTAACAGGTTTGTTGGCAATTTGTGATACCCGTCTGATCACGTTGCGCACCGTTCTTTCATCCTTGAAATTTGCCCCTTGTAATGAATTGGCCAAATCAAAGACATCCTTCATATTAACGCCTGTCTTCTTCTCGATATTTTTAAAGAATTGATTATCCATTTTGTGAAACTACGCCTCCTTTTTAAGCTACTTACATTTTATGAATGTAGCTCCTGAAGGGTGATATGAAAAGCTAAAGAAAGGCGTTTTTCATAGTTTTATAGATTTCACAATAATCGATAAATACGATTGTTACTTCATGATCCAACCTCCATCGACTAGAATGTCGCTTCCCGTCATATAAGATGCCTCTTCTGAAGCAGCAAAAACAATGACATTCGCAATTTCCGAAGCTTCCCCCATTCTCCCTAAAGCGGTATTTTCTTCAATCATTTTTACAAATTTTTCATATTGCAAACCCTTTTCTGGTAATGGCGCATCAACAATTCCAGGAGATACAGAATTGACACGAATGCCGTACGGTGCCAACTCTAAAGCTAATGATTTTGTAAAATTAATGACTCCCGCTTTCGCAGCGCTATAATGAGGAATTAGTGCTCCTGATTGATGTCCAGATATTGAAGCAACGTTAACGATGGCACGCCCCTGCCTCCTATTTTCTTCTTTTGACTGTAAAACCATTAAATTGCCCAGCACTTTCGAAACAAGGAAGATACTTCGTAAATTTGCACTTTGAATATCGTCCCATTCCCCCTCTAAGGTTTCTAGCGCTTTCGAACATTGGTAACTGCCTGCATTGTTTACTAGAATATGTAGATCACCAAAATGTATACGGATATAGTCGGAAAGCTCCTGAACATCTTCCTCATCAGTCACATCCGCTTGAAAAATTTCTGCCATGGGAATTTTTTTAGTCTTATTAATCTCGGTTGCAACCGCTTCTAATTTTAACTTCTGCCTTCCCACTAACACCACCTTTGCCCCTTCTTGTGCAAGCCTAATTGCCACCTCTTTGCCAATCCCACTGCCTGCCCCTGTAATTAAGGCGATCCTTTGAGCAAACCTCATTTCATCTACATCCCTTCCACACATTTTTCTCATTTTACATTATGCAGTAAAACCCTGAAAATTCATAATATTCAATTCTATAATCATAAAGAAAAATGCCGTTCTTTGCAAAACGGCATTTCTTTCATGCAATTAATAGAAGCTGGCGCCTACAATAATTAATAGGATAAACAACACAACGATTAATACGAAGGTTGATCCGCCATAGCCAGCGCCTCCATATCCGTAGCCACCATATCCTCCAAAGCCACATCCGAAGCCCATCTATGTCACCTCACTTTATACGGTCTCACTAGTAACATATGTACGGGTTCAAAAAAGTGTATAGGCTGTTTAATAGATTCCGCAAATGAATCATACTCATCCTTTTGGTTTAAAAAGCAAGGCGCCGATAAAAGCAAAAACAATCGCAGCTGAAATTCCTGAACTGGTTACCTCAAACATCCCTGTCAAAACTCCCACTAGGCCATGCTTCTCTGCCTCTTGTAATGCCCCGTGTACAAGGGTATTCCCAAAATTTGTAATCGGAACAGTCGCACCAGCTCCAGCAAAATCTGCCAACGGTTCATATAACCCAATGCCGTCGAGTATTGCCCCCATTACGACGAGCAAGCTGAGTGTATGGCCTGGTGTTAATTTAGCAACATCAAATAATAATTGCCCAAATACACATATTAAACCACCTACTACAAACGCCCAAAAAAACATTGGCAACAACAAGAAAACCTCCTTATTATTCGTTCATTTCAATTGAAACCGCATGTGCAATACATGGAATGCTCTCATTTTGTTGGTATGTTAACGGAGAAAGCAAGGCACCAGTTGCTACAACAAGTACTTTTTTATATGTCCCTTTTTGCATTTCATTGAGAATATGACCATACAATACTGTAGCTGAACAGCCTGCACCACTTGCTCCCGCTTGAACCGGTTGATCATCCTTATAAATCATCAATCCACAATCTTGGAATTTTTCCCATTCAATATTCAAACCATTTTTCTTTAAAAGTTCAAAGGTGATTTCTCTACCAATTTTCGCCAAATCTCCCGTAAGAATTAAGTCATAATAAGAGGGATCTAAACTTAAATCATTAAAGTGTGCTGTAATTGTATCAGCTGCGGCAGGTGCCATTGCTCCCCCCATATTGTAGGGATCTGTCATACCTAGATCAATGACCTTTCCAATCGTAGCAGAAGTGGTCACAGGCAACCCTTTTTCATTTTCGTTTTTCTTGAGCAACGCGGCTCCTGCCCCGGTCACTGTCCACTGGGCAGTTGGCGGCTTTTGTCCACCATATTCTGTAGGATAACGAAATTGCTTTTCTGTTGCAGCATTGTGGCTTGAAGCTCCCGTTACCACATAATCTGCGCCATTGTAATTAAGAATAAAAGAGGCTAAGGCAAGTCCCTCCATTGAAGTGGAGCATGCGCCAAAAATACCAATATACGGTAATTGAATGGTTCTTGCAGCCATGCTTGAAGGAGTAATTTGATTGATCAAATCGCCTGCAATAAAGAATTGTACATCGTTTTTAGTTTTATTTCCTTTTTGAATCGCCGTTTGCGCCGCTTCCTCCATTAAGACGCGTTGCGCTTTCTCGTACGAATCCTCTCCCATCCATAAATCATCATGTATGATGTCAAAATCAGCAATTAATTTCCCGCTTGCCTCAAAAGGACCTACTGATACACCGGTTGAAACGATGACTGGTTTATTTGGAAATATCCATGACTGCTTTCCCTTGCGCATGATTATATAACCCCCCATTTGATGAGAAGGACTTTTATTAGAGCAACAACAAAAGCAGAAAAAACTCCGAATAAAATAACAGAACCTGCTAGCTTAAACATATTTCCTCCAACACCTAATACAAAGCCTTCTGTTCGATGTTCAATTGCAGCCGAGATAACAGCATTCCCAAAACCCGTAACAGGAACCGCACTGCCAGCTCCAGCGAATTGGCCAATATGATCATAAACCCCAAATCCAGTTAAGAGCATGGAGATAAAAACCATCGTTGCCACAGTTGGATTGCCCGCCGTTTGTTCAGTAAAATTAAAGAAATAAATATAAAAATAGGTGATTGCTTGACCAACTATGCAGAAAAGCCCTCCAACAAAAAACGCCTTAATGCAATTTTTCAATACGGGTCTTTTCACTTCATGTTTTTGTTCCAGGGATTGATATTGTTTTTGTTCTTTTGTTTTCCCCCCCATGACTGAGGCCTCCTTCAAGTTAGTTCTTTCTTTAGTTTTATTATTTCCTGAAGCCTTTTCTCCGCTTTTTCAGTAGAATAATTTGGATCCTTTAAATTTTCTTCTAACTCTACTGCTTCGAGAAAAATTTTGTAATCACTTGAAACAATAAAATTTTCTTCTGGATATTTTTCCTTGAGCAGCTTCTTGATTTTTTTCTCAATTTTCTTCATGTGAAATCGTTGCATATGTCTTACCTTATAAGCAACAAGAATATCCTCTTTTCCCTTTAATACAGAAACATCGTAAAGCTCCTTAAAGCTTTCAACATCTTGCTCAATTGCTCCGATCAAATCCAATTCCTTTTTCGTGTTTTTCTCAAGTGAAAGTGGTGCTGGATTTGTCGTTTTCAGCAAAGCAATCCCGTTTCCCTTCGGTTCATCATCGTTACAAGCACATAATAAAGTAACGATGACTAAAAAATATGTAATCAGTATTTTCCTCATTAATTCCCATCCCCTACACCAGCTAATATTGTTTTTATTTTCCACGACTTTGCCCTAATTTATGAATATTAGTTCCCTTCCAATATTTAGAAAATACGATGATCATTTTAAGTACAAATTAACAAATACTAGAATAAAAAGGGGAAAAAAATCGCCCTTTTAAATAAAATATAAGGTGACCGGACGATTTTTTTTGAGATGTGGATTGCTCAATGAAAGTACCATGTACGAAGGCAAAGGGAAATCGCCAAGCCCATTGATACCTTCTTCGAGGAAATGAAAACGACGCAAAAAGGCCCTTGAATGTGAAGAGAAAGCCACTATCCACGCTCGACGCAAAATCGAAGCAGAAAGTGGCTCAGTCACATCAAGGGCAATTAATCGTTCCATAAATTTTCTCTTTCTGGAACCCGATAAGGGATAATCAAGCTCGAAAAAGATAGCGTAAGCTCACAACACCCTCAGAGTATCCATTCAAAAGAAAAACGAACCGTTTTCTCACTTCCTTTATTTTAGTGGCTTTTCAGAAGCCCTGAGTCTTGACTTGTGAATTATCTTATTTTTTTCTTTCCACAGCCACAACCCTTTTTTTTCTTCGTCATTTTCGGTTGTTTTTTTACTTTATGGTTAGCGTTAGTGCTTTGTAATCTCATGCTTCTCTCTCCCATCTGTTATATTTCAGCAACAAGACCTGGAGCCCAGTAAGGATGATATGTGAGTATCATTATGATAATGTATGCAATTTATAAAAAGCATGTATATGTGCATTACCCAGATTAGCTTAAAAAGTTAAGTAGCTATCATAATAATCGTTGTATTATCGTTTCAATAATTGCTGCAATCCCTGCAACCGCCAAAATTAGAAGAAAAGGAAAAGCAAAAAGCGGCCATTTTAAATAAAAAAGACATAATCCGGCGGCAGACCAAATGCCCGTACACCAATAACAGCTTAACAATTCACCAATAAAATTTTTGATTAACCCCTTTTTAGGGACTAAATAAACTTCCTCATTCCCGTTTTCATTTACCTCTATCTCTTCTTCAAAGAAGGGATTTCTGATAAATTCGCTAATTTTGTCAAAAACAATTAAACGAGTTAGGCGAAAGCTAGCCAATGAAATAACAATTAATTCCATCCAAGAAATAAACATATTCTTCATCCTTCAATATATATTTTCCCGCCCATTTTTAGGAAATAAGGCGATTGTCCGTTACCCAAATACCTCCACTACAATATGTTATTAATGTAATATTACTTCTCAGAATATAAGGAGGAATAACGAATGGGTTGTGGAAAAAAAGATGACGAAAAAAACGTTAGACACGACAACTGTGTATGCGAAGTTGTCCGTGCTATAAAAGACATCCAAGATGCAGCGGATGCTACTTGTGAGTGCCCAAGCAACTGCTTCCAAGAACCACTTGGCTCTTTAATTAAACCGGGTAAAAGACAAAGAGCAGATACTCGCGTATTCGTACTAAAAACAGCTGATGGATCTCCATTTCATGCATTTTTCAGACACGATGAATGTGCATGTGTATCCATTTTTTTCAGAGTTGAAGAAATCTTTGATAACTGCTGTGCTACGTTACGTGTCATTAAACCGGTTCATAACGGTGAAGCAGTGGATTTAACTCATGATTGCTGCATCGACTTAAGTAAAATTTGCCAAGTAGAAGGCTTTAGAGCAACTAATGATTGTGTAACAGTTGACTTAAGCTGCTTCTGCGCTATCCAATGTATTGCTGATGTTGACTTAAATATTTGTGAAGACTAATAAAAAGAAGTCATGTGAATTAGGGTTGAAATTGCCGACCTATTAGGAGAAGTGTCTAGACATTGGCTAGACACTTCTTCTGATTAAAGCAGTCAGACAAATGGTAAATTGGACTTGCTTCCGCATTTCATAAAATGGACTATAGACCGATCATTCTAACCTCTATTAAATCTTTCGTAGGAATGGTTACTTCTGTCTTATCAAAAAGCTTCACAATCACCTCCTGCTCCTTTTTCTCCTTCAATATACCTCGAAGCACTTTATCCTCTGTTTGAAATAAACACGGTACCGGAGGTAATTGGCGTGGAAAATGAGTAAGATAATCTAGCTTTTCTTCTATATTCATTTCCCTAAAGGGCTTCACTCTTTTAAAAGAAAATCCATGTTCATGCCCTTTTGCCTTACCTTCGTAACCTTCGATCGCTTCTTGTACTTCCTTTGCAGATTGTGTTATTTCATCATTACTTGCTGGTGCTCCGAAAATAGGCTCCTCTTCTTCAAGAATATACCCTTTATTTTTTCTTTTCTTTTCTCCTGCTTCCGTCATTCTTATCTCATCTTTCTGTCTTTGAAGCGATTGCTGATTCTTTTCAGCTTGCTTTAAAGAAAATGTTTCCTGCATTTTTCCTTTTATAGGTTTATTATCCTGTCGCTGAATAAAAAGCAAGGGATCACGCTTTTTCTGGTTTTTGCTCAATTTATCACACCTCCAAATTCAATTGATTCACCTTATATGTATGCCGTTGCTTCGATTTCGTTTCCAAGAAGAGAATACTTTATCATGATAAAATGGCTTTTTAGACACACCCTCGTGTTTTCGGTCAAATAGGAGCAGCATGAAACAATATTGTTGATAAAGTAAGCCAATCGATATATAACAAAGACAAAAAAGAAAGACTGTAAACAAATCGAGTTTGTTTACAGTCAGAATTCGCCCTAATTGGCGAGCGCTCAATACTTTTTATAATATATGATAACCTGAATCTACATGAAGATTTTCTCCAGTCATACCACGGGACAAATTGCTAAAGAGGAATAAAGCCGCATCTCCAACCTCTTCAGGTGTTGTCGTTCTTCTTAATGGAGAACGTTCTTCAATTTCTTTTAAAATTGAATTGAAATCACTGACTCCTTTTGCTGAAAGAGTACGGATAGGACCTGCTGAAATCGAATTTACCCGAATGCCTTGTGGTCCAAGATCATTCGCTAAATATTTTACACTTGCATCCAGGGATGCTTTTGCTACACCCATCACATTGTAATTTTGCACAACCCGTTCTCCGCCTAAATAAGTCAGAGTAACAATGCTTCCACCTTCTGTCATGTATTCCCTTGCTGCTTTCGAAACAGCAGTTAAAGAATAGGAACTGACATTATGCGCTAACAAGAAGCCATCACGAGTGGTGTTCATATATTCCCCCTGCAGTTCTTCCTTATTGGCAAAAGCAATACAATGCGCGATTCCATGGATCGTCCCAACCTCCGAATGAATTGTTGCAAAACATTTTGCAATATCTTCATCAACAGTGACATCACAAGGTAAAATGAGAGAATGATTTCCCTCTAATGTCGCAACTAGTTCTCTTACACTTTTCTCAAGTCTTTCTCCTACATATGTAAAGATCAATCGCGCCCCAGCAGCGTGCAATGAACGAGCGATTCCCCAAGCAATACTGCGTTTATTTGCTACACCCATCACTACTATATTCTTTCCTTCTAACGAAAGAGACATTTTAGTTACCTCCTGTTTCATTAATACAAGTTATTAGAACCTGATACTAATTCTAACTGATTTCTTCGAAAAAGAAAAGCAGCAATACAATTTCTAGTACTGCTGCACCAATTTTAATATCATTGACAAAATTCTAATTCTCGTTTTAATTCGTCAACATATTCCTTTGTTCCTGTCACAATTAAACGGTCATTCACTTGCAATTCTGTATCTCCATGTGGAACGAGCGAATCCTTGCCCCGGAAAATCCGCACGAAAATGATGTCGCCGGTAAACGGGAATCTTCTTACAGTCATGCCATCAAATTGATCATTTAGTAAGCGGATCTCGTAAAGGGATGTTTCTTGATTTGTTAAAATATTCATCACCCTCGGTGATTCAATTAAAGCTCGAAGCAGTGCTTTTGAAGAGTTAAAGACTGAATATACTTCAACCCCTTTTTCTCTTAGCCCTTCTTCTAAATCAGGACTTTCAATCCGGACAATCACCCGTTCGATCCCTTTTTCTTTCACTGCAATAGCAAGAGTTGCATTGATTTCATCACTCCCTGTTGAAACAACAACAATATCAGCAGAAAAGACTTCTGTACTTTCTAATGCTGATATAGAGAAATCGGTAATTCCCTTTACCTCAAACAATGAGTTGGCTATTTGAGCGTCTGATTTTTCCTGTTTCGTATGGTAAATGACAGTCTCATATAAAGACGACTTTAATTCTCTTGAAATCGGAAGTGTCAATTGATTCGCTCCCACAAAAGCTATTTTCAGCTTTTTCTCTGAAACAGTTTCTTTCGGAAGGAGATTTTTAAAGATAATCGGGGTGATGACACATGAAATAACAGCAACCAATATCAACGTTCCGCTTAATTCTGACGTAATCACACCCATTCTTTCTCCTATCGTTGCTGCAGCAATGACAAGAGACAATGTCGATGTCAATAAAAAGCCGGCAGCTAAAACTGTCTTTGTGTCATACCATATTTTTAATACGGCGACTGGGAGCAATTTTGAAATTAGCAATGCAAGCAATAGAAGCGGGATCAGCATAAGCATTTTCGGATCGCCAAATAGCTGCCATATATCCAAGTCAACCCCAACCATGACGAAGAAAATAGGAATGAGAAAACCATATCCGAATGAGTCGAGCTTATGCACTAACTCCTGATTTGGAGAAAGAAGCGATACTAAAACCCCAGCCAAAAAAGCCCCTAAAATATTTTCAGCCCCAACTGTTTCTGAAATGGCAACAAGCAAAATAATTAAAGTGAAGACAGCTCTTGTCCCAATTTGTATCGTTCCAGTGGACATTCCTTCAAGCAGTTTATTATTCTTAAACCTTTTCCCCACAAAGAATAACAATAAGCCAGCACCGAATAATACAAGCAATAACCATGTGTTCCCTTGTCCGCCATCATATAAAGAAACAAAGACAGCTAGAAGAACCATCGTGACTAAATCAGCAATTACAGCGATTAAGAGAATAATCTGCCCTATTCCTGTTTTCATCAAACGCGCTTCCTTAAGAGTAGGAACGACCACTCCCAAGGAAATGGTAGAAATGATCAAGGTCATCAGAAAAGCATTTTCAATCATTCCGGCAAGAACAAATAAATAAGAAAGCCCGTATGAGACTATAAAAATGCTTAGGAAAATAACTGAAGCAACAAAGAAACCATTAGGCTCGTCCTTTCCATTCGGAAGCCGTTCTTTTTTCTTCTTCCTGGAAAAAGCTGAGAAATCAATCTCCAACCCACTTAAAAACATTAAAAATATAAAACCAAGGGTGGATAGTGTTTCAAGCCACATATCGTCTTGAACAAGATTAAATCCACTTTTTCCAATTACTAACCCCATTAATATTTCGGCGACAACTACCGGTATAAATGCCAGTCTTAACCGGTGCAAAAACAACGGTGTTAAAAATGCTACGATAATTACTATTACTAATGATGCTACGGACGCACCATGCTCTTCCATTTTCACTCCCCCTAATACGAATAAAATATGAGCCCTCTTCATCTCCACTTCACCAGTTATTGTGAACGTTCAAACATTCAGTTGATACATGTATAAATGGTACTAAAGCTCTGACTTATGTTGCAACTATTTAGACAGTATAAAATAAAATCAGGTATTTCAGTGAAAGAGCAGCACATTATTTAAAGACAAATGATGTGCTTGTAAAATGATTCATGTGTACATTAATTATGATTATACTAATTAGTATCGATATTTTATTAAAGGGAGTCAGCACATGCAGATTGATATTATTGGAGATATTCATGGCTGTTTTCAAGAATTTAAAAACTTAACGCTGGAACTTGGTTATCAATGGTCAAATGGATTTCCGCTTCACCAGGCTGGAAGGAAGCTTGCTTTTGTAGGAGATTTAACAGATCGGGGCCCACAATCTTTAAAAGTGATTGAAGCTGTGTGGGAGCTTGTCATGAAAGAGAAGAGTGCCTTTTATACTCCGGGTAACCATTGCAATAAACTCTATCGCTATTTTCTGGGCAATAAAGTTCAAGTTACACATGGATTAGAAACAACCGTTGCGGAATATAAAGCGTTAGAGCAAAAAGAACAACAGAAAATTCGCGCAATGTTTATGCAGTTATATGAGGAAAATCCACTTTATCAAGTATTGGATAATGGTAAGCTGGTTATTGCACATGCGGGAATTCGCGCCGATTACATTGGCAAGCAGCATTCAAAAGTGAAGACTTTTGTGTTATACGGGGACATTACTGGTGAAAAATATCCAGACGGCTCTCCAGTTCGACGTGATTGGGCAAAGCTCTATCAAGGTGATGCAGCAATCGTTTATGGCCATACTCCAGTATCGAAGCCACGTGTCATAAATAATACGTACAATATTGATACTGGAGCTGTATTTGGTGGAAAATTGACCGCCCTAAGATATCCAGAGATGACATTCGTTTCTGTTTCTTCCTCAATGCCGTTTATTGCGGAAAAATTTAAGGAATTCAGCTAAACTAGCCCCTGCATATCTTTCGGAAGTGAAGTTTGAAAGAGTAAAGATTTTTGAGTTATTGGATGGATAAAAGCAAGACTTCGGCAATGCAAGGCCTGTCGGGTTATGGCTGCAACAGGGCCACCGTAAAGGTCATCGCCAAGCAATGGATGACCAATATGAGATAGATGAACTCTAATTTGATGAGTTCGACCTGTTTCTAACATCAGCCTTACATGGGCAAAACCCTCCATCTGCTGTAGGACCTCATAATGGGTGCAAGCATACTGCCCTTCTTTCTGTACTGTTCTCGCAATAATGCTCCCTTTTTTTCGCCCGATTGGCTCTTCAATCGTTCCCTTTTTATGCAAAAATACACCTGCTGCTAAGGCCTCATATGTTCTTTTGATGAGCCCTTGCCTTTGCTGCGTACTTAATAAATGATGGATATGGCGATGCTTCGCCACCAAAACAAGACCGGATGTATCCCGATCTAGTCTCGTCACAATATGAACCGTTGCGTCATGATTCTTTTTTTCGTAATAGCCGATAATTCCGTTTGCAAGGCTTCCTGATGGATGCTCTCTTGAAGGAATAGTAGCTATTCCTGCTTCTTTGTTTAAAATAAGAACATAGTCATCTTCATAGAGAATATCCAACAGAAGTTCTTCCCCCTTAAGAGAATCGCTTCGATTTTCAAGAGGAAACTCAACCACTAAAAGATCACCGGTTTGCAGCGGTCTGCGGACGGTTACCTCATGATTGTTTACACAAATGCGACCGCCTGCAAATTTAATATCTGTTAAGGCTGATTTGGATATAGATTGTTCTTTTAAAAAATCTCTTACAAGTTTTCCTTGGTTATCGATGTCAATTTCCCATTGAAGTTGAAACCTAGACACTGTCATTACTCCTATCCCATCAGGCAAACGCTATATCCAGCAATAGCATTTCCTTATTCTGAAATAAATGAGTCGCGCACTCTTTTCCAAAACGGAAACGGTCTGAATCTCGCAAAGCGAATTTTCTCGTCGGCAACTCGGAATTGAATCGATTTTACATCTTTATGGAGCAATGTTAAATGATCCACTGTTATCTGAAAATCCGCTCCGTTAACAGGCTTTAACATGCATGTATGGTGAGCAGGCAAAACAAGTGGAGACCCGACAGTACGAAAAACCCGATTATTAATCGAAGCCATTTCCGCAAGCTGTATGGCTTGAATTGATGGGTGTAAAATCGCGCCTCCCAACGCTTTATTGTAGGCAGTACTTCCCGATGGAGTGGACAAGCAAAGACCATCTCCGCGAAAACGTTCAAAATGCTGTCCTCGTATTTCTACATCCATCACTAACGTTGCATCGACACTTTTTACTGTCGATTCATTCAATGCTAAATAACGATTTTCTTTCCCACCATGCGAATATCGAATAATTACTTCAAGCAAAGGATATTCCACCACTTGAAATGGTGTTTTCGCAATGGCAATGACCAGTTTTTCGATTTCATCTGGAAGCCAATCGGCATAAAATCCTAGATGGCCGGTATGAACTCCAACAAATGCGGTCTTATGCAAACGACTTTTATAGCGATGAAAGGCATATAGCAAAGTCCCATCCCCACCGACAGAAATAACGATGTCAGGATTATCCTCGTCATAAACAAGCTTGAAATCAAGTAAATAGGATCTCATTTTGTGCATCAATGTATTTGATTTTGAATCCCCTTTTGAGGTAATGGCAAAGTTCATAATTACTGGCTCCTCTTTCTGTAGGCTTATTCTTAAGAGCGTTCACAACAAGCTTTCGTCAATTATTTTGTTCAATTGCTTTCATCGTTTCCCATCCTGCTTCAGTTCTTTCTTTCTAGTAAAGAAAGCTTGTGCTTCCTGAATTTCTCCACGAATTAGGGACATTTCTTCATCCAATCGAAAAGCAGCCTCAGCTGCTCTTTGTAACCGGAGAAGAATGTCATCTGGAAATTGACCTTTATACTTATAATTTAAAGAATGTTCGATTGTCGCCCAAAAATTCATGGCTAGTGTTCTAATTTGAATTTCAACAAGAATCTTCTTTTCGCCTGAAATCATTTGAACTGGATAACGAATGACAACATGATAAGAACGATAACCGCTTGCTTTTTTATGAGAAATATAATTTCGCTCCTCTACAATTTCAAAATCATTTCGTTTCCGCAGCAGTTCAACAACCAACTCAATATCATCAACAAACTGACACATCATTCTTAACCCGGCTATATCCTGCATTTCCGTATCCAATTTATCTAATGGGATTCCCTTCTGGTTCGCCTTATCAAGAATACTGGCAATGGGCTTTACTCTTCCTGTTACAAATTCAATTGGTGAATGATTTGAATTTAAGTCGAATTGTCCCCGCATACCCTTTAATTTAATTTTTAATTCGTCAACCGCTTGCTTATAAGGTGCTAAAAACTGATCCCAATGCTTCACTGTACGTCTCACCTCATCCGATATTTTCTTTCTCCGGAGTGATGGATTGGTCACTCCTTTCTCTAATTGACGGATGGAAGAATAGAAACTTAAAAAAGCGCTTCTACCTTCGTGACCATTGTTTCACCATAATTGCCATTCCCTTTAATATTTTCAATAAGATATTCCAATTCATCAACAAAAGATGGCAGCTCACATTGACCGGCATCATTTTTCAAAAAGACCGGCAATCCCTCTGCCAAACTATCTTTTAATAAATTCCATAGCTCTTCTTTCATCACTAAATATGTATATTGCTCATTTTTTTCAAGCAAATAGATGAAGGAAACATCATCGGAATCGACGAGCATTTGACCTAAAGGCTTGAAATCCGCAATCTTAATTTCTTTTTCAACAATTAAATGAAGCTCTTTTTCTTTTGTAATGGTTGCACTGACCACATTCATTTTTTCTCTCATATTTTCAACTCCTATACAATCATATTCTATCACAAACGAACATTTATCACATAATCGATCAGTTCCAAAGCAACGAGGAAAAGTGGTATTCTTAACATAACCCCGATTAGAAAGGTGAAGTTAATGTCACAAAATATAGAAATTGAATTTAAAAATCTTTTAACAGAAACAGAATTTATCCGTTTAAGAAACTTCTTTCACATAGACGAATCCATGTTTACAAGCCAAGATAACCATTATTTTGATACTCAGCAATTTTTATTAAAAGAAAAAGGCTGCGCACTTAGAGTTCGCTTTAAAAATGACAAATACGAGTTAACGTTAAAAGAACCCCATTCAGAAGGTTTGCTGGAAACCAATCAAGCCCTCAATGTAAAGGAAGCGGAGGAAATTTTGGATAGACATTATGTCATTGCCGGTCCAGTGCAGGAAAGATTACGTTCTTTAAATATCCCTCTCGAACAATTAACACTTTTTGGCACACTCACCACTAAGAGAGCGGAGACGAAATTTCAGAACGGTATCATTGTTTTAGATTATAGTACCTATTTAAATCAAAGCGATTATGAGTTAGAATATGAAGTAGATGATTATCAATTGGGCAAGGAAAACTTTGAAAAACTACTGAAGCAGCTAGAAATTCCTCAAAGACCTACTGATAATAAGATTCGCCGCTTTTACCAAGCAAAGTATATCGATTACAACGGAAATCCTTGAGGTGAATGATTATGATGAACGTGGAACAGTTAAAGATTATGCTTCAGCTTCAAGCACTGCAAAACTTTAATAATTCGCCATCCTCTTCTGGAAATTCAATTTTCCAAGAAATGATGAATGATTTTTTTGCAAATAGCCAAGAAAAGTTATTGAATGATGAATCTACTAACAATAATGAAAACTCTTTTATACCATTGCCAATGACAGCTTCACTTCCGCCAATTCAGCTCACGAAGCTTGTGCAATCAACATCTGAAAAAACAAACTATGATGAGCTGATTGAAGAGGCCGCCAACAAATATAATCTTCCAGTTGAATTAATTAAATCAGTTATTAAACAGGAATCTAACTTTAATGCCAATGCAGTGAGTTCAGCCGGTGCGTCCGGTCTAATGCAATTAATGCCAGGAACAGCAAAACAACTTGGCGTTTCAAACATTTTTGATCCGAGGGAAAATATCCTGGGCGGCAGCAAATATTTACGGCAAATGCTTGATAAATACAATAACAATATTGAGCTCGCATTAGCAGCTTATAATGCCGGTCCTGGAAATGTTGATAAGTACGGCGGCATTCCCCCATTTAAAGAAACGCAAAACTACGTAAAGAGAATCACAAGTCAATTTTTAGCATAAAATAACGACCACCTGTTATCACTCGTAGTTTTAGGCTGCATGCAAATGCAGCCTTTTTTATTTAGGCTTTGTTTATCTGCCGTGATGATTTTGGCTCATTTCGTATAAAGCTAGAGCTTCACACGAAATGAGCCAAAAATCGCGTTATCAACGAAGTTGTTTATTTGAAAAAAATGGACAAGAAATCAATAAGAAATGCTTACGATTTCCACAACTGGAGCAGAAGGTGCTTACTCCCAGGGGATTGCTGTTACAATCAAAAGGCATGCTTTGCTGAATACTTTAGTGATTCAACCGAAAATTTGAAAGAATCGCTTTCCTTCCTCTTTCTGCCAACCGGCCTCCGCAGGATCTTTGGCTTTGGCTTTGGCATTAAGCGTAAAATCAACAATTTTATCGCTACTCACGCTACCTTTTTCTACAAACTTACCAGCCTTGATTTCAAGGCTATTTTTTTGAACCTTGATTTATCATAAATCCTTAAACGATTTCTTTCTCTTTCCATTATCGCTTTAAGCCAATTGTTTGAGATATGACAAACTCATTGATAAAATAAAGTAAGCTTGTAAAATGAATAGTGCAATTGACACCTATCTTTTCTCATTGCCTTATGTTATTGAACATTTGCTCTTAACAAACTGCAACTAGGAAAGTAGAATTATACAAAATTAATTTTGGCATTCCATGGCATTGATTGCTGTTTTCGGAAGTCGTCTTCATTCTATATTATCAGGCGTTTAAGCCAAAATTAAAAGGAGTTTTTCAATATGGAACATATGCCTACACCGTTCGAAGCAATTGGAGAAGAAAAATTAGCTCAACTCATTGATGCATTTTATCGCAGAGTGGAGCAGCATCCAGAATTGGCACCCATTTTTCCTGCTGATCTTTCTGAAACAGCACGAAAACAAAAACAATTTATGACACAATTTTTAGGTGGGCCACCTATATATACAGAGGAGCATGGGCATCCTATGCTGCGAGCAAGGCATATGCCATTTCAAATTACGGAATCAAGAGCAAAGGCTTGGTTAGCTTGTATGAAAGAAGCCATGGACGAAGTCGGACTTGATGGTATGATTCGTGAAGCGTTTTTCTCTAGACTTGTGTTAACTGCACAGCATATGATTAACAGCCCTGAAAAGGAAGACATGAAAGGTGAAGACTTGTGAACGAAAAAACTTTTACATCATCCAATTCTCATCATTGTCATGGCGCCGAAAAGAAACCAATTGAAATCTATATGTTCATTGACCCATTATGTCCTGAATGCTGGGCTCTTGAACCCATTCTAAAAAAATTACAAATTGAGTACGGACGTTATTTTTCAATAAAGCATGTCTTAAGCGGTCGCCTTGCCATGCTCAACTTAAATAAAAAACAGCATTATGAAAACATTGCAGAGCTTTGGGAAAAAACTGCCACAAGAACAGGAATGTCTTGCGATGGTTCATTATGGTTTGAGAATCCAATCTCCTCTCCCCATATCGTCTCGGTTGCCATTAAGGCAGCTGAGCTACAAGGAAGAAGAGCTGGAATTCGTTTCTTAAGAAAAGTGCAGGAGTGTCTTTTTTTAGAGAAACAAAATATTTCTGAGCTTGATGTACTGGAGGAATGCGCCGAGGAAGCAGGTTTAGATGTGGAGGAATTTATTTCCGATATTCATTCAGACAGTGCAGCAAAAGCTTTTCAATGTGATTTAAAAATCACCTCAGAAATGGAAGTACAAGAAATTCCCACCCTTGTTTTCTTTAACGAAAATATTGAAGAGGAAGGTATTAAGATCACGGGAGTATACCCTTATCAAGTATATGAACAAATATTGCTTGAAATGCTTCCATGTTCGCCAGAAAAATCGTATCCACCGCCAATTGAGGATTTCCTGAAATATTTCAAGCTAGTCGCATCAAAGGAAATTGCTGTCGTTTACAGCATGTCGATTCAAGAAGTGGAAAAGGAAATGAAAAAATTAAAACTTAAGCAATTAGTTGAGAAACTCCCAGCAAAATACGGTGTTTTTTGGCGGTATGTTTCAAAATAAAGAAAGATTATTTAAAGGAAAAGACCGTGTAAACTTAATGTTTACACGGTCTTTTCCTATATAAAACGAACAAAGGGGATGGGAGAAATTTTTCACGGTCAAACAAGGGGTATGTTTGCTTGTGATTAACTTCACGATATAAATATAACACGCATTCGCCTATTCAACAATAAGATTGTGTCTCATTTCACAATATTGTCAAAAACTAAGTATATATTTTCATTTTAACGAATATGTTTTAGTAAACGGGAGAATTCCACTCCCATTAAAGATACTCTTAGTACCCAAATTCTCGCTTAAAATCAATTACATATGTAGGGGAGTTTCACTGTGAAAAAAGTACAAGTTTCACTTATGCTTTTATTTATTCTAATTGCCTTCTTTTTTAATATTCTCGGACTTATGGATTTAGTCTCCATCTTTATTACTGCCCCAATCTTGTTTATTTCCTTATTAATTTTTATTATTTATTTAAATGAACGTAACCGTTTTCGGGGCTTTTAGTTAAAAATTTGTTCTGTATCACGTAATTCTCGTGTAGCTCAGAAACAAGCATCTCATTCATCGGTCTTCGCGCCTTTTACCGGCTCTAAGTTACATCAGAATTTTTTCATTCAAAAAGGAGATGGCTGCACTTCGGCCATCCCCTTTTCTTATTATCCCAATAAATTTTCCATTTCATTCAGCTTTTCTTCAAACACCTTCAAAGCTTCTTCAATCGGCTCTGAGCTTGTCATGTCAACTCCAGCCTTCTTTAAGACTTCAATCGGATAGTCTGAGCTTCCAGACTTCAAGAACTCAATATAGCGTTCGACGGCTGGTTGTCCCTCTTCTAATATTTGCTTGCTTAAAGCAGTTGCAGCACTAAAGCCTGTTGCATATTGATATACATAATAATTGTAATAAAAATGTGGAATTCTTGACCACTCTAAACCAATCTCCTCATCAATTACCATGTTTTCACTGCCGAAATACTTAACATTTAAATTATAGTATTCCTGTGTCAACAGCTCTGCTGTTAAAGGCTCATTATTTTGTGCTTTTTGATGAATTAAATGTTCAAATTCGGCAAACATCGTTTGACGGAAAACAGTACCTCTAAAGCCTTCTAAATAATGATTTAATAAATATAATCTCTTTTGCTCATCATCGATCGTTTTTAACAAATAGTCATTCAAAAGATTTTCATTACAAGTAGATGCTACCTCGGCAACAAAGATGGAGTAATCTCCGTATGGAAAAGGCTGTGTCTTGCGAGTATAATAGCTATGAACAGAATGACCAAACTCATGAGCTAGTGTAAAAAGATTATTTACATTATCCTGCCAATTCATTAGAATGTAAGGATTTGTCCCGTACGTACCAGATGAATAGGCGCCACTGCGCTTCCCTTTATTTTCATGGACATCGACCCATCGATTTTCAAAACCTTCTTTAAGAACATTTAAATAATCCTCACCAAGTGGCGCAAGCCCTTTTAAAATTAACTCCTGAGCTTCCTCATAAGGAATTTCCATTTTTACTTCTTTTACTAATGGGGTAAATAAGTCATACATATGAAGCTCTTCAAGGCCGAGCACCCTTTTTCTCAGCTTCACATACCGATGAAGAAGTGGAAGATACTTATTTACTGTGTTAACAAGGTTTTCATACACCGCTTCAGGGATATTATTCGCCGCTAAAGCAGCATGTCTTGCTGAATTATAGTTACGGATTTTCGCATTAAAATTATCCTTTTTTACCTGTCCACTCAATGTGCTTGAAAACGTATTTTTGAACTTCCCATATGTTCCGTATACAGCTTTAAAAGCATCCTCGCGAACACGGCGATCTGTACTTTCAAGAAAACGGATATAGCGTCCATGCGTGACTTCGACTTCTTCACCATTTTCATCCTTAATGCTTGGAAATTCTAAATCAGCATTATTAAGCATTCCAAATGTATTGCTGGAAGCATCCATTACTTCAGAAGCCTCAGCTAAAAGGCTTTCCTGTTCCGCAGACAATACATGAGGGCGCTGTAAATTAATTTCATCCAATGCGTGTTCGTACAGCTTAAGCTCCTCTTTTTCCTCTAAAAAAGCTTGTAGCTTACCTTCCTCAATTGAAAGAAGCTCCGGAACAATGTAAGCTAGTGCACTTGCAACCTGTGAATATAATGCCTTAATACGTCCATCTAATCCTTGATAAAATGAGTTTGTCGTATCTTGGTCGTAACGCATATGGGCATATGTATACAGTTTGCTGATTCGCTCCAAAATATGATCTTGCTTTTGCAATGCTTCATATAATGTATTCGCACTTTCAGCCAACTTTCCTTGGTAGGCAGCAATCCCTGGGATCAATTCGGAAACTTCCTGGAATTCTTTCTCCCATGCCTCATCTGTTGCAAAAATATCTTCTAGTCTCCACGTATCTTCAATTTTTATTTCACTTCGTGCTGGAAGCCTCTTAACAGCAGTTTCATTCGACATAGTTCATCCTCCATTCGACAATTATTTCGCAATTCGAAAAATATTTTTTCCTCTTTATTCTATCTCAAGAAGGGGATTTTAACAAATTATAACCGCTCTCCCCATGTTAGTTATACTTGTTTGCGTTCTTGCAAAACCCCCTGTGGAAAATAATATCCTCTTGTATCCATTCCTCCATATTGTTCGCCATTTTCATCGATTTATTGATAATAAAATGATGCTTTTTCACTTTCTGTAATACGTTATTAAGCGCAAGTTGTTCCAAGTACTCTTCAATTGCAAAGGGGAGTATATTTCGCTTGATACTTGGTAAACTTCTTCTTTTTATTCTTTCTTTCTGGATTTCATGTAATACTGTCGTGTATACGTCATGAAAATAAATATTTCTTCCCTGCTCATATCCGTGAAAGTGTTTAAGAAAAATGAAGGCTTGCCAAATAAATGAAGGCGTTTCAAGGGCACAACTGTACTTAAGGGGAATTCCAACAAACGGGGGGAGATAATAAGGGTTAATCGCACTGGAGTAGAACTCTGCAAAAAAATTAGTTGTTTCTTTTGAACGTTTTCCTAAGAGCTTCATTTTATAGCGATACCTCTCTCTCAACCAATCTTTTATTGGTGGTAAATTCGAAATATTCGGTTCGAGAAAATCGTCCATTCTTTTTTCCATTAGCTGTGTTATTGAAAAGTGACAGTAAGCATTTCTTATAGAGGGAGTTAATAAGTTATCAAGTTGAATATATTGATTGGTTTGTGGGCAAAAAGCTGGAAGATAAATTTGGTGAAGATTGTTTTCTTTTAAAAATAAATAGTGAAATGAAGTCAATGATACTTTATGGGAATGTTTACGCTGAATATTTTTACCACCCAAAATCCAAAGAGGCACAATCGCTAATTTTTGATAACCTTTTGTTCTTCTCCGAAACACTTCCTCAGAAATGGGTGCACATTGAAATTCAATACAATACTGACGCTGTCCATATGTAAAGGCCAAATCTGCCCTCTGTTTTATTTCTGGATAATAGCGTTCCATTTCAACTTCAAAACCTTGCGACTTAATCCATTCATGCAATTTTAATTTTCCTGATAAATGATAATCCGATTCCCGTTCATATTCTGACAAACATTTTGAATCTTTAAGATGGGAAAAGTGATAAATACGCTTCTCCCCTAGCCTTAAAATAAGCTCCTCTCCACATGTTTGGCAATAAAACACCTCTTTTCTCCTTAATGTTTCAAGATAGTTTTTATTCATTGTTTCTGCTAATGATACTACTTGACCAGAATGAAGCTTCGCTGTCAGCACGTAACTTTCCTCTCCTTTCCCCTATAATTTTCTCTTTTTATTCAAGAAATCCTTTTCCTAAAATTGTCTATTATATGGCGATGTTGATTCATTTACAATATATCGGCAAAAATCGTATTATATCAGCGTTCTTTCAAATATATCAGCGAAAAATAAAATTTATCGGCGAAACGTAAAAATACGAACCAAAAAAAGAATCCTAAAACTTTAGGATTCCTTCTATAAAAACGGGGATAGCAGTCTTGATAACGATTCCATCAAACGATAGCCAAGATGACGGTTCTTGAATTCCTCTAAATTCAGTAAGCTCGCATCTTGCAGATCAAGTTCATATTGCTGCGCTAAATTTTTCGTGCTTCTCGTATGATAGAGAAAGGCATTCACTTCAAAGTTTAAATGGAAACTTCTCATATCCATATTTGAAGTCCCAATTGATGCGATCGAATCGTCAACGATCATTAGTTTGCTATGCATGAATCCCTTTTCATATTCATAGATTTTTACCCCTGCTTCTAAAAGCGCCGGAAAATAAGAGCGTGAAGCATGAAAAACAATGCGTTTATCCGGCTTATTTGGTACTAATAATCTCACATCAATGCCACTTAATGCCGCAATTTTTATAGCGCTAAAAATATCCTCATCAGGAATGAAATATGGAGATGCAATCCAAACTGATTTTTTTGCTGAAGTGATCATGGAAAAGAAAATATTTTTTATAACACTCCATTCATTGTCAGGACCACCTGCAATAAGCTGTACTCCACCATGATCATTCTCAATTAAAAGGGGTGATAAATATTCAGCAGTTAATAGGCTCTTCCCCGTCATGTAATACCAGTCTTGCAGAAAAATAAGCTGTAAAGAACGAACAGCCTCTCCCCTTACCCATAAATGGGTATCTCGCCAATGGCCAAAATGCCTGCTCCGTCCTAAATATTCATCACCGATGTTCAGACCCCCAACAAAGCCAATGCTTCCATCAATGACAATGATCTTTCTATGATTGCGAAAGTTAAACTTATCATTTAGAAACGGTATGTGAACTGGTCCGAATGGAATCATCTCTATCCCCGCTGCGCGCATTTCTTTTATATAGCTTTTGGAAAGCATCCAGGAACCGACAGCATCATAAAGAAAGCGGACCTTCACTCCTTCACGAACCTTTGAAATTAATATATCTTTTAGCTTCGAACCGATTTGATCATGACGGACAATATAATATTCAAGATGTATATGGTGAGTGGCTTTTTTTAAAGCATGAATAATTTCTTTGAAAGTTTCTTCACCATTGGTTAATATTCTTGTTTCTGTCCGAAAGGAAATAGGACTATTGCCTAACTTTTGAGCAAGAAAGAATAGTTTCCTTTCATCTGGCGCCATTTCCTCTACTCTTTCAACGATGGAATAATCAATGTCTCCTTCAATTTTTAAAAAAGTCTGTTTGTCCAATAAATATTTTTTCCTAAACATTTTCTCCTTGCTGTGGTTTCTGCCAAATAGTAGATAAAAAATAAATCCAAGCAACGGAAAGCTACCTAACACCACTAACCACGTTAAAGTTTGGCTTGGGTGGCGATTTTCCAAAAAAATGACAAAACCAATAAAAACGACAGAAAGAGTGATGATAATACTAGTGTAGCCTAGCAATCCGCCTTCAATATGTTCGGAAAAAAAATAATACAGCACAGATAGGATAGCTAGAAAAAAAAGGATTCTTACTGTATTTTTCAAATGCCTTCACCTCCGCTAACTCCATCCTTCATATTTTTGCCTTTATCAATACAGTCGGACATTGGATAAAAAAAGGCGAAGGAGTAAACAGGTAAAAAAATACCGATCTCATGACTGAAATCGGCAACTGTTAATTGAAATACTTTCTTAATTCTGCAAAAACATTTTCAGCTATGATAAGCTTCCCATATTCTTCAACTCGATGGAATGTCACTTGCGTTTCCACTCCATATTCAAGAAGAATGCTCAAGCAATCATCAACCTCATCCTCTTCAAACTCATCCTCATGAAATTCAATAAATAAATAATATTTCCCTTCAAAAGAATATAGTTTTGTATTTAATGCGTCGAGAATATTACGATTTGCTAAAGCGATCAAATCTTCAAAATCATTGAAGGCGATTAAAAATTCTAATGATTCTTCTAAATCCCCATCAAGCTCAACATTTTTTGTCGTAAAATGTTGATCAAGCAGTTCTTCAATTCTGTCATCCACAGGAAGGTCCTTATACTTATCCTCTGGTATTGGAAGTTCAAATTTCTGCCCATCTTTAGATACTTGAGCCTTCGTCACAAGAACTTCAAGCCCTTTATCCAATGCTTGTACTTGAATCCAAAGCGGGCCTTCAATCATGAATTCTTCCTCTTGATGGATTTCATCCATCATTTCCCAGAATAATTCTTCACTTCGCTCCCTGTTATACCAAATTTCTTCCCGATCAAAACCTCGTTCTTCTATATCAACGTATGAAATGTAAAACTTTACCGTATGATCATTAATGCGTTCTATTTCCATCAAGTAACCTCTCCCTTCTTGCATTATTGGAAGGGAATATATACCCCCATGCAGAACATGTTACCCTTTATCCGTCATTTTAATCTTAAAAAAATGATATGTGACCTTGTACTTATATTTTATGATAAAAATAAGATAAAGGGAAATAAAATATGATGGAATTCTAAAAACCATTATATGCCTAGTTTTGTTCAAATAATCAATAAGAACCTCATTTGTTGTATCTTAACAAAAAAAAGGGATCCTCACAATCATTTAAGCTTATTCTTTACCATATGAATTAATTTCATAATGTACCATCGCTAATTAAAAAACGGACAATATCATGTTTAATAATCATTTATATCAGCTTTTACTCTTAAAATAATGTAAAAGTCAATGAACATTCGTTTTTTAACTTGAAGTGCGCAATTATGAAATGGACTGATATATAAGAAATTTCACAATTTCGTTTTATTTTGCCATTCTTTTATCTTTTTTGGGTGTTCGTGCCGTTAAGACTTATTATAACCTTTAAGGGAAAACAAAATAAGCCAACCGATGAAAATCTGAACGGTTCCCCTGTGCTAGACAAAAGGTTGAGCCAAACCTATCATAAATAAGAAAAAAACCTTCGATCCATTGATCGAAGGTTACTTGTTAGTTAACAAGACGCCGAGCCTCTTGAAGTTGAAATGTCCGAACCTTTCTTGGTAGGAAACGGCGAATTTCATCCTCATTATAGCCTACTTGAAGACGCTTTTCGTCAATAATGATTGGACGTCTAAGCAGACCAGGATTATCCTTAATGAGCTCCAATAAATTTTGAAGTGGCATTGTTTCCAAATTCACATTCAATTTTTGGAATGTTTTTGATCGCGTTGAAATTATTTCATCTGTTCCATCCTCAGTCATACGAAGAATTTCTTTAATTTCTTCTATCGTCAAAGGTTCGGAAAAAACATTGCGCTCTTGATAAGGAATTTCATGCTCTTCAAGCCAAGCCTTTGCTTTTCGGCAAGATGTGCAACTAGGTGAAGTGTATAATGTAACCATTTTATTTCACACTCCTTCAATTTCGACAAAATCGAAAAATCTATATTAGATTCATTCTCATTTGAGTACTAAATTAAAATTACTATAAATAAGTAATTTCTATTGTTTTATTATACACCAATGTTGACTAAAAAGGTATAGTTTTTTGCGGAATACAGAGAATGTTTTTTTGGCAAAGCCTGTTTTATAGCACTCTTTATATAAGACGAATGAGTCGCAGAAAAGTTTCACTTTTTACCCAAAATCGTTAATTTTTTTTCACCCGAGATTTTAGTACGATTTCGTTTTTGATCTATAATTCTCAATTAAATTGATGAATTGAAAAAAATTATAAATCCTTTAACATGTCCTCTCTGTCACTATCCTCTTGAAACGTTAATACCTCCTCTACAGGTTGATAGGAAGAGCCGTAAATTTCTTGATCCTTGTAAGTGTGAATCTGGTCATACGTTTTACGCATCGCCTCATAAATCTTTTCTTCACTTTCACCGCTCGGAGTCCAATATAAGATTTCCATCTCATTTATTTCTTCTGTAGCAAGGGAGCGTCTTCGGTATCCAATCGATTGGGCATGTTGAAATCCTTCTCTTTTATAGAAACGCAATCGCTTCTCAGAATCACTGTCTTCATAATCAACAGGCTCAACTTCAAGTATAATCGGTTTTTCTTTACGCTTTAATTTTTCAAGCAGTTCATGTCCCAATCCTTGACCTCTCGCATCCTTTGACACGAATAAGTAGTCAATAAAGACAAAATAATCAAACTCAGCATACATCAAAACATGGTGCGGACCTTCATCCTTATGATAAACATCTGAGCGTTCCTGCAATAACGTCTCCATATGCTTCTTCGATTTCATTTCTTCAATCGGGAAATACTGATTGAGCTTTTCATACCAGTGCATGGTTCATCTCCTTTACTTCGTACAAATTGTTTCTTTTTAAACTTCCCTATTATTTTCCTATTAAACCAATTTTATTACGGTTATCTTATAATTTTCCCTTTTCTTCAATATGATCTTCTTTTACAATGAGGGTAGGGGATAATTATAGTTTGTATGAAAAATTTTTGAAACAAATATGGGGGGTTAACCATGCCAGGGTACATAATGGACTTAACAATTGTTGCTGTTCTCATTATTGGAATAACGGCGTTGATGGGAGTTCTCTTAAATGGAATCGGTACTAAAGTGTTCGGTGGTAAAAACAAATCGGAGTTCGTTGATAAATCTGAAAAAATTCAAACCGGCTGGAAAAGTGTCGGCGGATTTAAGAAATAATTGAATCACAAAAAATGGCAGGTGTTTACATGAACACCTGCCACCATTATTTATCTCGCTACCAGTCCCTGCCGCATCCCGAAAAAATTAACGCCCTGGAGTATAGTCCACATTCTTACTATAGGTATTACCAGCATTCCATAAAAGAAACTCATTGATACCATGATCATTTAAAGCCTTTATTTGTGCTTCAACCTCGGCCTTTCCATATTTTTTATAGTTTCCTTTACCCAACCAAGTGGCTGTAAAATCTTGAAGCCATGGTCTGGATATCGGAGGATTTTCAAGACTAGATAAAATATTGGATTCCAGCTTGGCATACTCAGAGACGAGCTTGTACGGCTCCAAATCAGGTTTGCTAATACCAAAATAAGAAGTCCAATGACTGGGATAAATCATCGAAGAGATGACATCAATATGCTCGCTTATTTTTGAGAAATTTTGTCCAATTCCTGGGGCTTCAGGCAATGTTGCCGTATATCCAAAAATATCGACTGAAACCTTAACCCCGTATGGTTCAAGTTGCTTTTTGGCATAGGCGATAAAATCGGTAACTGCTTGTACCCTTTTTTGCGTGTCATCTTCCTGTAATTTCTCATAATTGCCCATTGAATAATGCAATTTCTTATCTCTTGTTTCAAAACCCTCCGGAAAACGAACATAATCAAATTGAATTTCTTGGAAGCCCATCTTTGCAGCTTCTATTGCAATTTCAACATTATAATCCCAAACCTCTTGTAAAAACGGATTGACAAAGGATTCTCCACGCCCATTCACCCATACATTAGAACCACTCTTAAAAGATAGGCCAGGCTTTGCCGTTGCTAAAACTGTATCCTTAAAGACGACGATGCGGGCAATCGGATAAATTTTCTTTTCCTCCAATGTTTTTAACATTTGCGTTGGGTTTTTTATATAATTCTTTCCAATATTTTTATATGATGAAGAGTTATCAGGAATGTACGTAAGATTCCCCCAATCATCTTTTATATCAATGACCATCGAATTTAAATCAGTGTTCTCAATCAGTTTAATCAATTGCTTAAATTTTTCACTTCCAGCAGAATGCCCTGTAACATATATACCTCTTACAGCATCCGGATATTCGAACTGAAAACCGCTTTGATACTTAAAGCGCTTCATTTCGCTTGGTAAATCTTTCAGTAAAGAGATATGTTCACGCAGTGACTGTAACTTCGGTTGTTGCGCTTTTTTGTCGGGTGCAGCGAAAGCACTAGTTCCAAAAATAAAGGTAATTATAGTAAAAACAAAAACAGTACGAAGAAATTTCATAAATATCCCCTTTTCCCCGCTAACTTTGGATAAACAGGGCTCTTATACTATTTTAACGTTTCTTTGCCCTTAAATCTATCTGACTTTTTTCGATTAACATTTTGTAAAGAACCCGATAATCCCCATTAAATAGCTTTCTTACTGATGTACAAAACCAAAAGATATTCGACTAAAAAGAAAAAGGAGTCAAATTAAATCCCTTTCGCCCCAATGATTAGCAACTAAAAAAACATTGTGGAGAGAATTAACTATGACTCGATTTCCTTTTATTATTTTGCATATTGAGCTTTATACTGTTCCCATTCCTTAAGCGAACATTGAACAAAATGTCCAGGCTTTATTTCACGGAATTGGACATCGTCACCTTCAGTATATTGATGAACGCTTGGATTATATGTTTTTCGTTTACGATTGCGCTCATAATTTGGATCTGGCAACGGAATTGCCGACAATAAAGATTGTGTATATGGATGAATCGGGTTTTGATAAAGTTCGTCGGCTGGAGCTAGCTCGACTAATTTTCCAAAATACATAACACCGATTCGATCGCTTATATATTTGACCATGGAAAGATCATGGGCAATGAATAAATAGGTAAGTCCTTTTTCTTTTTGCAGCTTTTTCATTAAATTAACGACCTGTGCTTGAATTGAGACATCGAGTGCAGAAATTGGTTCGTCTGCAATAATAAATTCAGGTTCTACAGCAAGGGCACGAGCAATTCCGATACGCTGCCTCTGACCGCCTGAAAATTCATGGGGATAACGATTCGCATGTTCTTTATTCAAACCAACAGTTTCTAATAATTCCACAACTCGTCTCTTGCGCTCTTCTTTTGATTTAGCTAGGCCATGAATATCAATACCTTCCGCAATGATATCAGACACTTTCATCCTCGGGTTTAAAGATGCTTGTGGATCTTGGAAAATCATCTGCATTTTTCGATTGAATTCTTTTAATTCAGCCTTTGATTTTTTTCCATGAACATTGACGCCATCAAAGATCACTTCTCCATCTGTCGCATCGTAAAGGCGTATAATCGTTCTTCCTGTAGTTGACTTTCCACAACCAGATTCTCCCACTAGTCCTAACGTTTCACCACGATAAATATCAAAAGAGATGTCATTCACCGCTCTTACCTCATTAGCTTTGCCAATGTTGAAATACTGCTTTAAATTTTTAATTTCTACTAATTTTTCAGTCGTCGCCATTTTAGTTACCCTCCTTCATTTCAAGGAATTCACGTTGACGCCTTTTCACCGCTGGAGGCGGCTCTACTTTTGGAGCGTCTGGATGCAGCAGCCATGTCGCCGCATAGTGCGTATCAGATACCTTGAACATAGGCGGTTGCTTTTCTAAGTCGATTTTCATGGCGTAAGCATTACGCGGTGCAAATGCATCTCCTTTTGGTGGATGGAGCAAATCAGGTGGAGTACCCGGAATGGCATACAGTTCTTCATCATCCGAATCAAGTGTTGGCATGGAACTAATTAAGCCCCAAGTATACGGATGTTGAGGATTATAAAAAATCTCATCAACTGTTCCGATTTCAACAATTTTTCCGCCGTACATAACTGCCACACGATCTGCAACATTTGCTACAACACCGAGATCATGGGTAATGAAAATAATCGACGTATCAATTTTTTTCTGTAAATCCTTCATCAATTCCAAAATTTGTGCTTGGATCGTAACATCTAACGCTGTTGTCGGCTCGTCCGCGATCAGTACCTTCGGATTACAAGCAAGAGCAATCGCAATAACAACACGCTGACGCATTCCACCTGAGAATTGATGCGGGTATTGCTCAAAACGCACTTCTGGATTGGGGATCCCAACCAGATCAAGGATTTCAATCGCCCGCTTTTTTGCAGCCGACTTACTAAGCTTTTGATGCTTGATAATCGGCTCAATAATTTGTTTTCCAATTTTCATCGTTGGGTTTAAAGATGTCATCGGATCCTGAAAAATCATGGAAATTTCTTTTCCGCGTATCTTCTGCATTGCCTTATCAGAAAGCTTTGCGAGATCCTTTCCACCAAAAAGAATTTCTCCCGTTTTTATTTCAGAGTTGGATTCTGGCAATAAACGCATGAGCGCTTTTGTTGTAACTGATTTACCGGAGCCAGACTCACCAACAATTGCTAATGTTTCACCCTTCAACAGATCAAAATTCACTCCACGAATAGCTTGTACCTCTCCACCGAATGTGTGAAATGAAATGTGCAAATCCTTAACCTCTAAAATCTTTTCCATTTTCTTTTCACCTACCTTTTCTAATCGCGCATTTTCGGATCTAACGCATCTCGAAGTCCATCTGCAACCATATTAAAACAAATCATAATTAAGCTGATTACGGTCGCTGGAATAATCATTTGATATGGATAAAGCTGCAATACTTTAAATCCTTCATCAATCAATGTACCTAATGAGGCATCAGGCGGCTGTAATCCTAGTCCGATAAAGCTTAAGAAAGCTTCAAAGAAAATTGCACTAGGAATGGTAAACATTGTGTTAATGATAATAACACCAGCTAAGTTCGGAACTAAATGCTTGCTAATAATTTTCCCATTTGAAAGCCCTAATGTTCTTGCAGCTAGAACATATTCCTGATTTTTCAGTTTAAGCACCTGAGCCCGGATAACCCTTGCCATCGTAATCCAGCCTGTAATCGTCAGCGCCAACGTAATGGATAAAATCCCTGGATCTAAAAGAATCGTCATTAAAATTACAACGACTAAATTCGGGATCCCAGATAAAATCTCGATGACACGTTGCATAATATTATCTGTTCTTCCTCCAACAAATCCGGAAATAGCACCATAAATGACCCCGATAATCATATCAATTGCAGCGGCTAAAAAGGCAATGTAAAGTGAAACTTGTGTCCCTTTCCATAAACGGGTAAAAAGATCACGTCCTAAGCTATCGGTACCAAACCAATAATATTCCTCAACATTTTTTTGTTCATAAGCATTATAAACGTCACCATTTTTTCTAGTTAAATTACCATCAAACGGCAACCAACTTACATTTTCTAAAACTGGGATACGTGGCGGCAAATTATTATGCTGTAAATTTTGTTCCTCATAAGTGTGACCTGTTAAATGAGGTCCAACCAATGCCATAATCGTCAATATCGCGATAATCACCAAACTAACGATGGCGCCTTTATTTTTCTTCACTCTAAGCCATGCATCCTGCCAATAGTTTAAGCTTGGTTTAGAAATTTCTTCGCTTTTCGCAGAGTCCAATTGAGCGGGTGAAAACATTTCTTTTGCAATTTTTTCTTGCTCCATTATTTTTTCCCTCCCGCTAAACGAATTCGTGGATCAATGACACCGTATAAAAGATCAACGATTAAAATAACTAAAACAAATAATCCCGCAAATAAGAGCGTTGTTCCCATAATAACAGGATAGTCATTCACTTGGATAGATTTAACAAATTGTTCTCCAATTCCTGGAATACCAAAGATTTTTTCGATGACTAATGAACCAGTCATTAAACTAACAACAAGTGGTCCTAGCACCGTAATAACTGGAATAAGAGCATTTCTCAATGCATGCTTGAAAGCTATCTCAAACCAGCTTGCCCCTTTTGCTTTTGCAAGGGTAATATAATCAGATTCCATTACTTCAATCATTTCCGTTCTCACAAAACGCGAAGCTGTTGCAAGAGGGAACATTGCTAGCGCAATAGTTGGAAGCACCATATATTCTGGACCGCGCCAAAATGCTACTGGGAACCAACCTAGTTTCACGCCGATATAATATTGAAGCAATCCGGCAAATACAAATGACGGAATGGATTTACCAAGTACAGCAATAAAGGTCGAAGTATAATCTACCCATGTATTTTGCTTTAGAGCAGCTACAACTCCTAAAATGACCCCAAAAAATGTGCCAAACAGTATTGCTAACCCCCCTAGTGTTGCTGAAGGACCAAGGCTTTTAATGATAATGTCAGTTACCCCAACGTTATTAAATTGAAATGAAACACCTAAATCTCCTTTTAATAAGTTCATCATATAATTTGCATATTGCACTGGCACTGGGTCATCGAGACCGTACTTATCAATCATAATGCTCAGCTGTGTGTCTGATAATTTATCTGCATTTGAAAAAGGCGTACCCGGGATAATCTTCATGAGGAAAAAAGTAAACGAGGCAATTAAAAATAGAGTTACCACCATATAAATGATACGCTGAGTCAGATATTTCGCCATTTCTTACGCACCCCCTAATTTTTCTAAATCTCAAAAAAGTTAGACTGTTTTTTTGCAAAGGGAAAAGAGAGTATATTGAGAAACAATATACTCTCTTCTTATAACAATGTTAGTAATTGTCATAATTTTCCTATTATTTTACAGAAGTCCACTTAAAGCTATACTCAGGTCCTACTAAATGGTAAGTAAAGTTTTCTACTTTCTCATTTACAAGTAGGTTAGAAGAACGTTGATAAAGCGGTGCAATGGCTGCATCCTCTTCAAGCAAAATTCTTTCTGCCTCAGCAAGCGCTTCATAGCGTTCCACCGGCTTCTGAGCTAAAGTAGTTTGAGCCTCTTCAATAAGTTGGTCATACTTCTTATTTGAATAGTCCATCTTATTGTTTCCTCCGCCTGTTAACCATAAGTCAGAGAACGTCATTGGGTCTAAATAGTCAGGTCCCCAACCATGCATTTGCAGATCGTAATCCTGCTTATTCTGGCGGTCAATACGTACGCTGAATGGCACGCTTTCTACGTTAATTTTCATTCCAGGAAGATTTGTTTCTAATTGATTTTTCACATATTCAGCCGATTTCTTTGCCGTTTCTGTATCATCAGTTAAATATCTTAACTCAACAGAATCAGTACCAAGCTCAGCTAAACCAGCTTCCCAAGCTTTTTTCGCTTCATCTAAGTTATATGGCAACAATTCATTTCCGTTAATGGCACGGAAATCTTCGCCAGTCTCATCATTCTTAACAAATTCATTAGGAACAGCATAGTTTGCCACGATAGAACCGTTGTTTAATACGCTATTAACGAAGTCTTCCTTATTAATAGCTTGTGCAATTGCCTTGCGAATATTGACGTTTTTCAAAGCATCGCTCTCTTTTTGGTTCATTTTCAACCAGAAGATCGTTGGTTCTAACCACTTAACTAATCTTGGGTCTCCCTCATACTGAGGAACTACGTCTGAAGATAATTTAGAAGTAATATCAACTTCTCCTGTCTCAAATGCATTTGCTGCAGATTGAGATTCTTTTAATACATTCCATGTAACCTTTTCTAATTTAACAGTATCTGCATCCCAATAGTCTGCATTTTTCACATATGACCATTCAGAATCAGTGCTTCCATCCCAATCTGCTAAAACAAATGGACCATTGTATAGGATAGAATCAGAATTTACACCATAGTTTTCGCCTTGTTCTTCAACAAACTTTTGGTTTTGTGGATAGAACGTTGGGAACGTCATTAATGATTTGAAAAAAGGAACCGGTCTCTCAAGAGTGACTTCAAGAGTTTTATCATCGATTGCCTTTACACCTAGAGTATTGAGATCATACTCTTTCTTTTCAGCTGCAGCAGCAGTTATTTCGGCTGCACCTTTAATTTTTCCATCCATCATATATGGACCATACTCGGAAGCAGTTTCAGGATCAATCGCACGCTGCCAAGCATAAACAAAATCGTGTGCCGTTACAGGTTCACCGTTAGACCATTTAGCATCTCTTAGTTTAAAAGTGTACACTGTTCCGTCTTCACTTATTTCTGGCTCACCTTCTGCCATTCCTTCAACAACTTCTTGATTTCCATCTAAACGATATAAACCTTCATTAACGTTGTTTAATGTCGTAAAGCTTATTGTATCTGTTGACTTTACACTATCCATGTTCGGAATAGCTTGCGCTTCCAACATTTTTATTTCTTGTGCGGCTGTTTCGTCAGCACCCTTTTTGTTATCATCTTTACCAGCATTATCTCCGCCGCCACCGCAAGCAGCTAAAAATGTGCTAAGTACGAGCATTAGAGATAAAAGTAGAAAAAATTTCGACTTTTTCACTAGTAGACCTCCCCTTCTTTATTTTCAGAAAAATGGTTACAATGACTATTATACAGATAATAAAGTTTTTGTAAATTATTTTCTTGCAAAAATTTTATTTTACAGAAATGTCAGTAATTTATCCTTTTTATAATTTCAGAATTATAAAAAAACACCTGTATATCAATATTTATACACTAAACGTGATAATTACTGCATTTATATTAATTTTATCTTATTATAGATTTGAATATTTTTTTTATACGGAGTTGATATTTTGAAAAAACAATTATCCCAAATAGCTTGGTTATTTTCCATTTCTAACTTTTTAATATTTCTTCTTTCCTTTCTGGTTTATCGTGAAATTTCTTTGTTGCTCTATATTAATATTTCATTTTATATTGGGGCATTATTCATATTTATTTCTTTACTATTTTTAACCATTAAAAGCGGTTTTTTTGACCAAATGACAAGATCGTTTCGCCTTGTTTTTGCAGGCAAAAATAGCAATAAGAAGGAAATAGAAAAAATGGTGTTGCCATCACAAATGATTTCAATAAATACACTTCCCTTTTTAATTAACGGCCTTTTAATTATTGCTTTTATGCTTCTCGCATTAGCAAACTATTCACGATAGCATTTTGCAGGTCTGTCCCCAGCCCTTCTCAATGTTTTAAGTCAAATAGAAAAATGGTATAATTTATTAATCGAGAATAGGAGGAAATAGGAATGGAAACGATTTTTTCAGGTATACAGCCAAGCGGAACCATTACACTTGGAAACTATATTGGCGCCATGAAGCAATTTGTTGAATTGCAAAATGAATATAATTGTTATTTCTGCATCGTTGATGAGCATGCTATTACTGTGCCACAGGATCCGATTCAACTTAGAAAAAATATTAGAAGCCTTGCTGCACTTTATTTAGCAGTTGGAATCGATCCTGAAAAAGCGACGCTCTTTATTCAATCTGAGGTGCCCGCCCATGCCCAAGCAGGATGGATGCTTCAATGCGTCACTTATATTGGCGAATTGGAAAGAATGACTCAATTTAAGGACAAATCACAAGGGAAGGATGCTGTCGTTGCCGGATTACTGACATATCCCCCATTAATGGTGGGAGATATTTTGTTGTATCAAACAAATTTAGTCCCTGTTGGAGAAGATCAAAAGCAGCATTTGGAACTGACAAGGGACATTGCAGAGAGATTCAATAAAAAATACAACGATATTTTTACGATCCCTGAAGTACGCATTCCTAAGGAAGGTGCAAGGGTCATGTCTCTTCAAGATCCATTAAAAAAGATGAGTAAATCGGACCCGAATCAGAAGGCATTTATTTCTTTATTAGACGAGCCAAAACAAATTGAAAAAAAGATTAAAAGTGCTGTTACAGATTCGGAAGGTATTGTTAAATTCGATCGAGAAAAAAAGCCCGGAATTTCTAATTTACTAACGATTTATTCAATTTTTTCAAATAAATCTATTCCAGAACTGGAAAACGAATATGAAGGCAAAGGTTATGGAGATTTCAAAGGCGATTTAGCGAAGGTATTAATTGAAGCGCTCGAACCTATCCAAAAGAAATACTATCAATTACTGGACTCTCCTCAGCTAGATGAAATTCTAGATCGAGGAGCAGAAAAAGCAAATACCGTTGCAAGTAAAATGGTTAAAAAAATGGAAAACGCTATGGGGCTTGGAAGAAAGAAAAGAAGATAATTGATTCAATATAACTAGCCGCTTGTCCCGTTCGACAAGCGGCTTGCTCTTAACACCTACAACCTAATTTACCCTTGAGCCATGCTCCATCTCCCACAATTTCTCAAAGAAAGGCTGTCCCTTAATTAAATTCTCACAAAATTGTTCATGCTTGGCTGACCAGCCATATTGAATCTCTTCATATAATTGCTGCCACACCTCTTCAAAAGGCAATTGTTGTATTTCACCGTAGCGTTCTGGACTCCACTCCGTATACCAATAGCGAATCTCAGCAACATTATCACAAGCACGAAGCTGATCAAGAGCCATAAACAACAATTGTTTTAATTGTCTTTCTTTCCTTGTTAAACCATTCATCAATTCTGGTGCAGGAGATAAAATATGAAATTCCTTTAAGGAAGACGAATCATTAAAGGAATAGTCAATCGGTTCATGACTTTCAATCATTTCATAGACCAATTGCTCCTGTCTCGGAATCAACCTGCTTTTACGTATCGGAATGTTGTAGCCAATCGTATCAACGACGATAATATCCATACCATCTGTAGCAATGAAACAATAATCAAGTTGAACTCTTTCATGATTCTTTCGTAAATACGCCTTTTGATAAATGTCATCCAACAACTGCTGTGGCAGTTCAGATAAATCATTTTCTATGTATTTAAACAAAACCGTACTGACTTTCAATAATGGCACTTGATCGAGCAACTCCACACCATCATCCTTGCGCCATTCATGGAAGTGACATACATTATATCCATTCTCTTCACCTTCAAACCAATTGACCCAAACATCATGGAGATATAACATGAATCTACCCCTCACTCCTTCAATCATACTTCCTCCACATCTAGATGCGAAATACTTTATGCGCAATAAAGTAATCTGTTTGTCACTCAGTATGGGCAGTGAGGGGGCAATTTATTCCCAAAAATCCCACCTTAAACCAATTTCTTTAAAGTCGGTGTTGATGTTTGGCTCCGTTCATTTGAAACAAAAAGTTTTTACACGAAAGAAGCCTAACTTCGTCTTATCAACTTCCAGAAAGCCAATCTTTAGCAATCTTTATGTTGGCTAAAAAAAAAGAAAAGACCCGCAAAACTTCGCGGATCTTTTCTTTTATATTTGTTATTCAGCTTTAATTGGTTCTTCTTGTGTAACAGAAATTTCATGATATTTTGTAGGTAGTACCCCTTCTTCAATCGTGTAGTTATGAACACGGTTGTTAACAGGTACAAGAATCGCACGATATAATGTTGGGAATACTGGCACTTCATCTACCATGAATTGTTGCCATTCTTTATATGCTTCTTTACGGTAATCCATATCAAACGCTTCTTGTGAAACCCCTTTTGCCATGATTTCATCATTCTTGTCACTTGCATAACGGGAGAAGTTATAGATGGCATCGCGACCATATAAACCTCGTGGGTCTACATCAATACCAACACCCCATGCACCTTGGAAAATATCAACTTTCGGATCATCATCGCCATTTTGCCCTACTCTCTCATAGAAAGAGTTAAACTCTTGGAGGCGGCCATCTAATAATTCAACTTTTAATCCAACAGCTTCCCATGCTTGGATATAATATTGAGCAAGCGGTTCAGCCGTGTCTCCACCAGACATTGTTGCAAAGTTAATCACTAACGGCTCTCCATTTTTATCTTCGCGAATTCCATCGCCATCCACATCGACATAACCTGCTTCTTCAAGCAATTGCTTTGCTTTTTCCGGATCATACGCTAATCCAGGATTTGTTTCATCATGGAATTCAGGATGAGACGGAGGAATTAATGTTGTCGCATTCCAGCGAAGACCGTGATAGAACTTGTTACCAACTGTATCATTATCAACCGCATGCCACATTGCTTTTCGGAGATTGACATCTGCCATTTTTGCATTTGGATCAGGTTTTACGGTTGCTGTTTCCTTATCCCATGTACCTAGTTTAAAACCAATATATGTGTAAGCACGGTCGATCTTTCCTAACCATTCAACATTAGATAAATTTGCATTGCTAGGGAATTGATCCACATCAAATTTATCTACAGTATCAACCTCACCCTTTTGTAGAGCTTGAGCTACAACATTCGGGTTGATGACTTTGACTGTAACTTGGTCTAGCTTTGGTTCTCCACGCCAGTAGTCCGGGTTTTTCTTCATCACTACTGCTTCACCAGGAGTGATGCTCTCAACGATGAAAGGACCGAAACCAATTGGATTTTGACGCACTTCCGCTGATGCTGACATATCTGCTACTGCCATATCTCCAAAAATATGTTTTGCAAGTGGATATGTCCAAATACTTCCTGTTACTAATGACGGAGTTGATTCTTTATATGTGACTTGCAACGTTTTATCGTCTAATACTTCAATACCAGTAATCGTATCTGCCTCTCCTGCACGGTAAGCCTCTACTCCAACAATATTCGTGAAATCTGAACCGTAGCGCGGACCATCATAGTCAGGATCGGAAATCACTTCATGGGCAAATAACCAATCTTCTGCCGTTACAGGCTGACCATCATGCCAGTTCACATTATCTCTAATTTGGAACTTGATTGTAACACCCTTGTCTGTTACTTGAGCTGCTTCTTCGGCAGGCAATGTTGCAAGGACATCAGCAGAAACTTCATCTAAAGGCTCATAAGTTGCCGCCCCATCATTTGTGTACACATAGCTCTCATCCCAAGTTAATAACGATTCGTCAAACCAAGACAGAATTTCCCCATCTGGATTTCCAGAATAGAAATTCCAGTTTAATGTACCTTCAAACGCAGTATCAGAAACAAGACCAAAGGTAAAATTCCCACCTTCTATTGCTTCCCCTTCATTTGTTTTAACCTGTTTGAAATCATCGATGGAATATAGTCCATCTTCCTTTTTTGTATCTTCTGATGTCTTGTCTCCAGCATCTGACTCTTTAGCAGAATCATCCTTGCCGCCAGAACAAGCTGCTAATGCAAGCACCAATACAAGCATAAGCGCCAACAGAAGCTTACTAAATCTAGCTTTCTTCATTTTATTGCCTCCCTTTTATCCTCTTCTTTGTCTTGCGTCAGTCGCACGCTTCAGCGCTTGACCAACATTGTTTATACTTAACATCAATACTAAAATTAGCACTGATGCTGGTACCCAAACCCACCATCTAAATTCAAGCGTTTGCGGGTTTCTTGCATAACTGACAAGAGTCCCTAAACTTGGTGTGCTTTCAGGGAAGCCAAATCCTAAGAATGATAACCCTGATTCCAAGCCAATATTTGCTGCCAAATTCAATGTCATCGTAACGATGATTAACGAACTTAAATTTGGCAGAACTTGTGTGAACATAATCTTAAAATTTGATGTTCCAAGTGTTTTCGAAGCTTGTACGTAATCTAGTTCTTTTTCTTGAAGTGCTTTCGATCGAATTAATCGGGCGATTCCCATCCATAAGAAAGCAGTCATAATTAAAGAGAATGTAAGAATACTATATTTCGGAACAATTGCAACGAACACGATAACAATCATCAAGAAAGGTAAAACTTGAAAAAAATCCAAAATCCTCATCATGATATTATCAACGGTCCCACCGAAATAACCTGCTACTAAACCATAGATAATGCCAATAGCACCAGTCATCAATGTAACTAAAATTCCAATGGATAAAGAGTTACGTGTTCCGATAATCAATTGACCAAATACGTCCCGTCCACCATAATCGGTTCCAAGTAGAAACTCTTCAGAAGGCGGCTGATGAATTGAAAATAAATCAACCTTTACAATTTCTCTCACATCCAACAGTAACGAAGTTCCATACACTATAATCATAATGGCTATAAGAAAGATTAAGGAAAACAATGCTACTTTGTCCCGCATAATCTCCCGACCGACAATTCTCCAGCCAGAAGGGCTTTTAACGATTTCCGATCCTTCTTTTCCAATATCTATTTTGTTTGTTTCCATTTTTGCTCACCTCACAGTTTACGATGCTTATTTAATCCGAATACGCGGGTCAACTAGGCTTAAAATAATATCTGATAGCAATGTACCCAAGATGGTTAAAATTCCAAATAATAAGACAAGAGATGTTACAACACTATAGTCACGAAGAAGAATGGAATTTAAGAATAATTGCCCCATACCTGGATACCCAAAGATATTTTCGATAAAAATGGAGCCTCCGATTAACCCAGTGATTTCATATCCGAAGAAAGCAGCAATCGGCAACAGTGAATTTCTTAAAATATGGCGATTATACACTCTCGATTCAGATGCACCTTTTGCCCTTGCCGTTAAAATAAAATCCTTTTGCTTCGTATCAATAATCTCACTTCTTAAATATTGAACAGTTGATACGGTCGTGATCAATGCCATTGATAACGCCGGAAGCAGCATATGATACAGCTTGCTCATCACATATTCAAATGTTCCAGGTGTCAGCCCTGGCTTAACACTGCCCCCTGTTGGAAACCAGCCAAGATGAAAACCGAAGATCCACAACATCACTAGTGCGAAAATGAAAAGTGGTGCTGCAAAACCAATATACGTATAACCTGTAATTAAACGATCCGCCCACGAATCATTATAGCGTCCACTCGTAATCCCAAGCGGAATCGCAATTAAATACGTTAAAACTAAAGTCAGAAGTGAAAGCCAAAATGAATTTACAATTCTTTGCCACACCAACTCAGAAACAGGCATTTTAAAGTGAAAGGATTGGCCTAAATCACCTGTGAACACTCCAGCAACCCACCTCGTGTATTGCTCATACCACGGATCGTTCAATCCTAACTCTTCCCGTTTTTCGGCGATCGTGTTCGGATCAACATTTGGATCAATCAATCCGGTTAAAGCATCACCAGGCATCATTTTTGCTAGCATAAATACGATAATACTGAGTAAAATTACTTGTGGAATCATTATCATGATTCGTCGTATAGAAAATTTCCACATAACAATCAACCTTTCTCAGGCAAAGCCACTAGATGTGTGTCCGATACGGGCTGTAGTTGAAAGGCCAAGCCCTCGTCATCAAAGTATTGATTATATGCCTGTTCATACTCGTTCTTAACTTCTTGGCGAAATTGCAGGTGCTGCTGCCGATTTCGTGGATTCATATCAGGAATCGCTGCAACCAGACGTTTTGTGTATATATGCTGTGGATGATTAAAAATATCCTCTTTCGTTCCAGACTCTACATATCTACCTTTATACATAATGCCAATTTGGTCACACATATGTTTGATAACCCCTAAATCGTGGCTAATAAACAAATAGGTTAACCCTAGTTCTTTCTGAATTTCCTTCATAAAATTTAATACTTGAGCTTGTACGGAAACATCAAGTGCAGACACAGGCTCGTCTGCAATAATTAGTTTTGGTTTCAATGCAATTGCTCTTGCAATGCCAATCCTTTGTCTTTGTCCACCTGAAAACTCATGGGGGTATTTGAGAATACTTTCCGGATTTAAACCGACAAGTTCCAATAATTCTTGAACTCTCTTTGTTTCTTCCCCTTTTGTTAACTTTTCATAATTTCGTAAAGGTTCAGAAATAATATCAATAACCCGTTTTTTAGGATTTAACGAGGAATATGGATCCTGAAAAATCATTTGAATATCTCTGCGAATATCCTTATTCGCTTTATTTAAATTCGTGATATCCTGTCCTTCAAAAAAAACTTGTCCAGAGGTAATTTTATTTAGACCAATAATTGCCCTTCCTGTCGTTGTTTTACCAGAGCCAGATTCGCCAACTAGCCCATATGTTTTTCCTTTTTCTATAGAAAAATTGACCCCATCTACTGCTTTGATATGAGCCAATGTCCGACCAAATAATCCGCCTTTCACAGGAAAGTGAACCTTTAAGTCTTTTACTTCAAGATACGACATGCCGATTACCCTCCTTATCTCGATCAGGGAAATGAAAATCCTTGTAGCAGGTGCAGCGAACAAAGTGCCCTGGGCTTACTTCATGTAGTTGAGGATTTTTCTCATGTGCTGAATCCGCAATCCAGGGAATTCTCGCACCAAATCGACAGCCTTCTCGCGGTAAATTTTGTAATGCTGGAACTACACCTTGAATAACATGTAGGGTGGATTGCTCCTCGTTTGCCGTCGGCACCGAATTCAAGAGCGATCTTGTATAAGGATGTAAAGGATTTTCAAATAATGTATAGACATCAGCTATTTCAACAATTTGACCTGCGTACATCACTGCGACTCGATCAGCCATTTCTGCTACCACTCCTAAATCATGGGTAATCAGGATAACGCCAGCTCCAGACTCTTCTTTCAATTCCTTAATTAAATCCAGAATTTGTGATTGAATGGTAACATCAAGAGCAGTTGTTGGTTCATCTGCAATTAACAGTTCCGGATTATTAGCAATTGCCATTGCAATCACAACCCTTTGTCTCATCCCTCCAGATAGTTCATGAGGAAACTGATTAAAAACATGTTCAGGGCGGGGAATACCAACTTTATTCAATAATTCTAGTACTCTCTCTTTTCGCTTTTCCGCAGAATTTGTTCCATGTATGAGCAGTATTTCTCCGATTTGCTCTCCGATAATCATAAGTGGATTCAAGGCTGTTAAAGGATCCTGAAAGATCATCCCCATGTCCTTTCCACGTAGTTTATTTAATTTACTAGTTGGTAAATTCACAATATTCTGACCTTTAAAATTAATATTTCCTTCAATTTTTGCTCTGCTATGTAGATTCATAATGGAAAAGGCTAAAGCACTTTTACCGCATCCGGATTCTCCGACAATCGCGAGTAATTCATTTTTATTAACTGTTAAAGATACTCCGTCTACTGCTGGATAATAGTCATCTTTAATTCGAAAAGATGTCCGTAAATTATCTATTTTTAAGATTGGTTCGCTCAAAATAAATCCCCCTACCCTTTCACATAAAACTATGAATAGTGAACTTAAGCTTTTTAACAGCTATATTTTGAAGGCAAATTTGCATTTTGCCCGTTATTCAAATTATTCTGTTTATTTGTTCGGTTGATTAAAATATTATTACAATTTTGTTAAAATAGCAAGAGTTTTTTTACAATTATCAAAGTTCTCTTTATTTATAAATTTTCAAATGCTTGTCCAACAAGGTTTTATTCAGGTTATACTTATTTCATTATATGAAATTTTCGGAATTCGAATAAAAATTTATTTTTTCAGAAAAGTTTCCGTCTTTAGGCATTGCTTTTGTAAGATGATATCCAAGCGCATAACCAAGCAGCTTCGGGTAGCCCCTTTTCCCAAATAAAATCCTGTCATGAAGTGACTGCTCCCTCTTTATTTCAATAATTTTCTCTTTTAGCCCTTGCCAGTATTGCTCTAATTCTTTCTCCTCATAATAATCGCACCATTTTGCCCGATATTTGCTGCCGCAGTAGTACTCTACAGCATATTCTGCAAGCCCCTCTAATATGATGGAATCTAGTAAATTATAGTCAATTATTTCCTTTTTTTGCTTATTCATCCTGCAAACATGGTGATATTCATGGACAAACAAAGCTTCCAATTCCATCTGGTCTTCAAGTGGAGATAAAAACAAAAACATTTTCTTTTTAAAGGAAACACCGCCTTTATCACCAAATCTGCGATCAATCGGAAATATATAAATATTCACGTCGGGCCCATTCCATAGTTTTTGATATTTCGTTAATAACTTTCTCACTTCTTCCCATATCTTATTTTTTTGTAATCTTTGAAAATAGTCCCACGTCCTTCTATTCGGTGTATACATTCCAAACTGGACTAAATATGAATATAAATCGGGCTTACCCGAATCAATTTGTTCGCATATTTTACTCGGATGTTCAAAATTTTCATTTAGCCATTTATCAGTTTCAACAACTCCCACATGCTCCACCTCCAATTTTTCAATAGTTTATGAAAATAAGATTAAAAACGAAACTGGAAGCAGATAAAAAAGATTTAAGTGTATTCCTTCTCGAGGGTCTCTTGTTATTTTTGAATGAGCTGCAGTTCCAATTTGTCTACAGCAGCTCTTTTGTTTCTGCACCGGGCAGCCAGATTTTTATAATGCTTCCCTTCAGTGCAAAGAAAAAAGGGTTCAAAAAAGTGAAACACTTTTTTGAACTCTTTCTCATTTCCCCATTATTAACTTTTATTCTTCATATTTGCGAAAAACGATGGTTGCATTATGCCCACCAAATCCCAATGAATTACTGAGAGCAGCATGTACTTCCTGCTTTCTAGCAACATTTGGAACATAGTCTAAATCACATTCTGGATCTGGTGTTTGTAAATTGATTGTTGGTGGTAAAACAGAGTCTTTTAGAGCCAATACGGTGAAAATAGCTTCAACTCCGCCAGCAGCTCCAAGCAAATGACCTGTCATCGACTTCGTCGAACTCACGGCCAGCTTATTAGCATGATCACCGAACACTTCCTTAATGGCTAATGTCTCAAATTTATCATTATAATCTGTACTCGTCCCATGGGCGTTAATATAGCCAATATCTTCTGGCTTAAGCTCAGCGTCCTCGATCGCCATTTTCATCGCTCTTGCTCCACCTTCTCCACCTGGTGCGGGAGCTGTAATGTGATATGCATCTCCTGTTGCGGCATAGCCTACGATTTCAGCATATATTTTGGCGCCCCGTGCTAACGCATGCTCTAATTCTTCAAGCACAACAATTCCCGCTCCTTCTCCCATGACAAAGCCATCTCGATTTAAATCAAATGGGCGGCTTGCTGTCCCTGGATCAGGATTTGTAGACAGTGCCTTGTTTGCACAGAAACCAGCTATTGCCATTCTAGAAATAGGTGCTTCTGCTCCTCCAGTTACCATCGCATCTGCTTCACCACGTTGAATGACCTTAAAGGCATCGCCTATCGAATTTGTACCTGTTGCACAAGCGGTAACCGTACAGGAATTAAATCCTCTTGCTCCCAATGTAATTGAAACCTGACCTGCTGCCATATCAGGAATCATCATCGGAACAAAGAACGGACTCACTCTACGGTGGCCTTTGTTTAAGAATGTTTCAAATTGATTTTCAAACGTCTCCATTCCACCGATGCCTGAACCAATCCAAACACCGACACGATGTGAATTATCATCATTAATTTCTAATCCTGCATCTTTAACCGCCATCAGTGAAGCTGCGACAGCATAATGGGTGAAACGGTCCATTTTTCTAGCATCTTTTTTATCAATAAAGTCTTCAACATTAAAATCCTTAACCTCTGCCACCACTTTGGCAGGATAATCATCTGGGTTCAGTCTTGTTAGGATCCCAACACCTGAAATCCCTTCTTGAATCTTCTTCCAAGTTGTCTCAGCATCATTTCCAAGTGGAGTAACGGCGCCAATTCCCGTTACAACTACTCTTCTCTTCGTCATTTTATCCTTCTCCTTTGCACATAAATAGGTATGCTATCTTCCCCATCTTAATGCTATTGCTCCCCAAGTTAAGCCTCCACCGAAGCCAACCATTACAATAACATCATCATCTTTAATTTTTCCAGCTTCAAGCTCTTCGACAATTGAAATCGGAATCGAAGCTGCCGAAGTATTACCATATTTATGAACCGTTTTTGACATCTTTTCAAGTGGAAGCTCCAGCCTTTGTCTTGAAGCCTCCATAATTCGAATATTAGCTTGATGAGGAATGAGCATGTCTACATCTTCTTTTGTCAATCCAGCTTTATCCAGTACATTGACACTGCTTTCACCCATCTGCCTTACAGCAAATTTAAATACTTCTCTACCATTCATCATAATATATTCGTCTTGATATAGGTATTTTCCTCCTGTACCATCCGCTCCTAATTCAAAAGCTAAAATCCCACGGTTTTCCGATACTTGACCGATAACAGCCGCTCCAGCACCATCACCAAACAATACGGCCGTACTGCGATCGTCCCAATCCATGATCTTCGATAACTTTTCTACCCCAACTACTAGAACATACTTATATGCTCCACCTTCGACAAATTGCTTCGCTGTTACCATGCCATACATAAACCCAGCACATGCTGCACTTATATCCATCGCTGCGGCATTAACTGCCCCAAGCATCTCTTGAATTTTACATGATACAGATGGGAAAGGGGTATCTGGCGTCACAGTAGCGACCAAAATTAAACCAATTTCCTCCGGTGAAATATTTGCATTCTCAATCGCCTTTTTCGCTGCCCTATATGCCATATCAGAGGTATCTATATTGTGATCAGCAATTCGCCTTTCTTCAATTCCTGTTCTTGTGCGAATCCATTCATCAGAGGTATCCATTTTCTTTTCTAAATCCGTATTTGTAACAACATTATCCGGAAGAAATCTACCAATTCCTATAATCCCTGCGTTCATTCCTTATCTCCTTTCATCCAAAAAAGATGTAAGATTTTATTTATTATCCCGATTCATTTTTCCTAAAAAAGATTAGCCAGCCATTTTTTATTATCAATTATTATGACTTGGTACTAATTATTTTATCAAGATACATCGTTTCCTGCAACCTTTTTCGCCAGTATATTAGTTTCCTTCAAACTCCACGTTTGTCTATACCATTACAAATTAGAAAGAATAACCTAATATGGGATGAAAATAAGGAGGTGCTAGAAATGGAGGAGAAAAACACAAAAACGGAAGTAACTGATCGCTTTTCAAAATTCATGTTTGGAGAACGAAGCACACCTATTGTTGAGAAAACAACAGAAAATGAACAAAATAATTGGGACTGGATTCTCGGTGCACAGACAAGCAATAAAGCAAAAGCAGTAGGCAAAAGCAGTCATCATAACGGAATCAATAAGTCGATTGAACAATTTTTACAAAATGTTGATTACATGAAAGTAATGCATCATGTTGATACATTAATGACATCGACAAAGGAGCTAAAACCACTTTTAAATAAACTCAAGCCAGTTCTTGAACATTTCATTTCAAAGAAATAATAAAAATAAAAACTGCCTATCAATTTAAACAGGCAGTTTTGTTTAAGAATGTAAAATTATCGATAAATTTCATAATAGCAATTTCAAATATTTTTTTTTGGCAACTTACCTGTTTCCTTATACGTATCGATCATTTTGTTAAGGGTATCGATAAACTCTTGATCGACTAGCGGACTAAATTCCCCTAATGAAATAACATCATCTTGAAAATCAAAAGTGAGATTACCTGATTCCAATTTCCCTTTGTTAAATTGTTCTGCCACCAATTCGTACAATGAGTCGACATGCTGAATCGTACTCGTCAATACAGTTGATTCACCTAAATCGGACTGATCAGAAATATAACCGATCGCATAAAGCCCCTTTTCCTTTATCTTTTCAATAACTGGAACGTTATAACCATCACCAGCAGGATAAATGACATCGACGTCGTTATGAAGCATTTCGTCTAAAAGTAACTGGGCACGTTCATCATCATCCCATTGCCATACAAATTTAATGTCCACTTCAACATCGTTGTTTGCGAAAACCGCTCCCTCATAAAATCCCTCGACCTCAGGCTGCCATTCATATGCAGCAATAATCCCCACATGATTTGTGCTTGTCATATGACCAGCGACCATTCCGCCAAAATAGCCCATAGCATAAGCATCAAAATTCAAGCTTGTCGTATTTTCCTGAGTCGCATTTCCATTAAAACTGACAAAATGAATATCCGGATATTCTTTTGAAAGCCTATTAAAATAATCAGCATACTCATTACCATGGCCAAAAATTAAATTAACACCTTTTTGATCAAATTCCTTTACAGCTCTTTGGACAACCGCTTCTGAATTCATGCCCTCTTTATAGTACACATCCACATTAAAGTGCGATTGGATTTTTAACATACCTTTATAACCTTTTGTACCCCAAACCTGATCATTCACGGTTTCCGGCACTAATAATCCTGCTTTTTTTAGTTCGCCTGTTCTTAATGTTTGTCCACACGCTGAAAGCGTAAAAAGGCATAAAAGAATCATCCCGAAACATGCTAATATCTTTTGCATTCTTTTTCCGCCTCTCAGATAAAATCGAAGATCAATCTTTCGTCCTAGTCGAAATGATGTAATCATTTTAATTCTACATTTATCAGGCATAATTGGGAAGAATTTTTTCTTTAACTCTACATTCCTAACGTTTCAATTATATTTTTCTGTTTTATTAATCCCATTTCAAATGATGTTGCTTGATGAACGATGACCTCACATCCATCGTCTCCCCTGTCAATTGTTCGAACAGGCACTTCTTCTATTTCTAAAAACTTTGCACACTTTTTCCAAGCAGCTGACACCGCATTTTTCAAAATATATCGTTTCTCGTCTTGCTCCATTAGCTTTAAAATATTGGCAACAACATCCTCAACGTATAAAGCATCAGCGGTCCACTCTCTTGCAGTCAACTTCCATTCATCTCTTTTTTTAACAAATGTTTGTTGAAAGAGGAACGCTTCAGACTGCCATGGTCCATATACGGTAGGTAAAAAAAATTCCTGTACGAACTGATTTTGTTTTTTTACAGACGAAATTAACTTTTCTAAATTATTTCTATTATCCTTAAATTCTTTATTAAATATGGAGAGAGGGAGTAAAAAAATGATTTTTTCGCGATTTTGCAGCAACAACTGATTTTCAATAAGCGCAACTAATTGCTCTTCATCCTCCCGCATAAAAAAATCATAATAATCCACGATCAGGGGCGCTGATTCAAAGCCTTCCCCATTGAAGGAATTAAACTTCTCCTCCAAAAAATTCGCATTCCTCCCAATTTGTAACCGTTTTTCTTCTATTAAGTATGATTCTTTTTTTTCTTTGTTAAAATGAACACCAACAACTTCCATTCCTTCTTCCAACATTTTCTTAGTAAAATGAAATCCCAAAAACTCAAATGTTCCAATCATAATTACCTTGTCCATAGCAAAAAGCCTCCCTGAGTAAACTCTTACTCCATCATATGCTGCGGGAGGCTTGATTATTTCAAATGACAATCGAACTAGTTTTAAGGATATTTTAAAGAATGCCTTCATGTGTTTTCATAAAGGTAATCATATAATAGTCCATCTGTGACTTCTTTTCAGGAAGAAGATAGCTGATTGTAATCGGCACTTCTTCGCTTTTCCATATCACGGAAAGATTCTTTAATAATGTTGATTGTTTATAGGCTCGATTTCCTGACAAAACATGAATAATTTTCGTCGGGATATCCGAATGAAATTGGGGACTGGCAAATTCAGGATTGCTTATAATTTCGATAATTTGCTTACTTTCCTTATCGAACGAATAGGAAAGCTCTTTTAATAATTTTTTGTAGAAAAACTTATGATCCTTCTCTTGCTCTAAATGATGCTTTAAAGATAAGACGGGATTTAATAATACAACAGAGCGTATATTGCCGTTCATTTCCTTAATAAGCTTTAGTGCAACTAAAGCTCCCATCCCTTCAGCTAAAATGTGTATTTTGCTATTAATAATTTCAGTGCGAATAATATATTCATATAGGCGCTTTGCCAAATTAACAGCTTTTTCACTTCCCCAATTTTTCCCATATAAATTTGAATAAAATACGGTGTACCCCGATTTCTTAAAACTCTCAATCAATCTTCGCTTCCCTTCATTTTGTGTCCAAAAACTCGACTTCTCATCAACATAATGACGTTCATCACCAATAATAAGGATACCGAAACCAGTAGGTTTTTCGGGATAATGAATCATGTTCCATTCGGTATCCAGCTTAAAGTTTCGGTGCTCCATACGAAAAACTCCTTCTGTGAATTTACTCTTATTAATGTATGAAGTTATGTTTAAAGTGAAAGGGGGTTCGCCCATATTTACATTATTTCTTTACGCTCTTTTTTGCAGTGCTATTTTTAACACCTTAATCGTTCGGTACCAAACTGGCTTCTTACATTCATCAACCTGATTCATCCCCGATATAGCTGCAAAAACCAATCGTGATAAAAAGCTGTGAAAGCCTGGCTATTTATTTACTTTCCAAACCCAAGCTAATATAAGGTATACAAGTAAATATGAAAGCGGTGCATCTCCTTTTACGTCAAAGTTTTACTTTATCAATTGGAGCCACTATGGTAGAATAAAACAGATGTTATTTAGGTAAGAGGTGATTACGGTGAAATACTTTTGGACTTTTTTCTGGACATTCGCTCTAGTTCAAATGTTAACGTACGTAGCAAGCTCAATGATCGGAGTACAATATGAGTTTGTAACTGGTGCCATCTTAGGCGTAGTGGCTACCATTTTTATTTTAATTTTGCCTGCCATTATTCCTAATGAACCAAGTGGAAAAGAAGGGATTCATTAATTAAGGTTGTTTTTTACAGCATTGCCTTGATGATGAATAAGTGAGAAGTACACGTAGCAATAGTACAGTCATACAACAGGCTCGCATGAAAAAGACAAGCCCTTAGTGGAGCGATCATTCTTTAAAGCAACATCTATACGCTTAGGGTAAAAAAGTCATCCTGATTTCAGAGGATGACTTTTTTGTTGCGATTTTTATCTATCAATGGTTGATAATTTGATTGTATCGTTTTGAAGAATGATTTGTACAGCACTATTTTCCCCAATGTGACCAGCAATAATTTCTCTTGCCAGCATCGTTTCAACATTTCGTTGAATAAAGCGTTTCAACGGCCTCGCTCCATACACCGGATCAAATCCATTTGCTGCAATATATTCTTTAGCACCCTCGGTTATGCTTAATTGAATTTGTTGAGCCTCTAATCTTCTCTGTAATTCTGCAATCAATTTTACGACAATCATTTTTATATCTTGCAATGACAAAGGTTTGAAAAGGATCGTTTCATCAACCCGATTTAAGAATTCTGGTCGAAAATGCCCTCTTAACTGTGTCATGACTTGATTTTTAACGTCTTCAGAAATGAACTCATCATTTCGATCTTCTAATAAAAAATTCGAGCCAATATTAGATGTCATAATAATAACGGTATTCTTAAAATCAACGGTTCTTCCCTGGGAGTCAGTTATCCGCCCATCATCAAGCATCTGCAGCAATATATTGAATACATCTGGATGAGCTTTTTCGATTTCGTCCAGCAATATGACTGAATATGGTTTTCTGCGAACAGCTTCCGTTAACTGACCACCTTCCTCATACCCGACATAGCCTGGAGGTGCTCCAACCAATCTTGAAACAGAATGTTTCTCCATATATTCAGACATATCAATGCGAATGATTTGCTCCTCACTATCGAACAAAGATTGTGCCAATGCCTTTGCAAGCTCGGTTTTTCCTACACCAGTAGGACCAAGGAAGATAAACGAGCCAATCGGCCTGTTCGGATCTTTTATCCCCGCTCTTGCTCTAAGAACGGCATCAGATACCAATATTACCGCCTCGTCTTGTCCGACTACACGCTCATGGAGAATTTGTTCAAGGCGCAACAGTTTTTCCCTTTCACCTTCCACAAGTTTTGCCAATGGAATGCCTGTCCACCTTGCAACAATATTGGCAATTTCCTCTTCTGTCACTTCTTCACGCAAAAGTCTTTCATCCGCTTGCTTACTTACTTCATCTTCCAACTCTTTCAATTCTCTTTCAAGGGACGGGATTCGTCCATGGCGGAGCTCAGCAGCTTTATTTAAATCATATTGATTTTCAGCCTCTTCTAATTCTCTTCGCAATCGTTCCAATGTCTCTCGCTTCTCTTGTACTTGTTGAATACTTTCTTTTTCAGCCATCCACTTGGCTTTCATTGAATTGGCTTTATCACGCATATCTGCAAGCTCTTTTTGCAAGGTAGACAATCTAGTTTTGCTTTGATCGTCTTCTTCCTTTTGCAAGGCGGCCTCTTCAATTTCTAATTGCATCACACGACGTGTAACCTCATCAAGCTCTGATGGCATTGAATCAATTTCTGTTCGAATCATCGCACAAGCTTCATCAACAAGATCAATCGCTTTATCAGGTAAAAAACGGTCTGAAATATAACGATCCGATAACATGGCCGCTGTTACAAGAGCGCGGTCATGAATATTTACCCCGTGATGGATTTCAAACCTTTCTTTTAAGCCACGGAGAATGGAAATCGTATCTTCCACATCGGGTTCCTGTACAAGGACTTGCTGAAAGCGTCTTTCGAGCGCAGGATCTTTTTCAATATACTTACGATGCTCATCTAAAGTGGTTGCGCCAATACAATGTAATTCACCACGGGCGAGCATTGGTTTTAACATATTGCCAGCATCTATGGCTCCTTCCGTTTTTCCTGCACCGACAATGGTGTGGATTTCATCAATAAAAAGGAGAATTCTCCCCTCGCTTTTTTTGATTTCATTTAGAACTGCTTTTAACCGTTCTTCAAACTCTCCTCGAAATTTAGCCCCAGCGATGAGTGAACTCATATCAAGTGAAAAAATCGTTTTATCCTTAAGTCCTTCCGGTACATCTTTCCGTACAATTCTTTGTGCTAATCCCTCGACAATGGCCGTTTTTCCAACACCTGGCTCACCAATTAAAACGGGGTTATTCTTTGTTTTACGCGAGAGAATCCGTATCACATTTCGGATTTCCCCGTCACGGCCAATGACCGGGTCAAGCTTGCCAGCCTTCACTTCCGCCACCAAATCTCTCCCATATTTATTTAATACATCGTATGTGGCCTCAGGATTTTGTGAAGTCACTCTTTGATTCCCCCTTATTTTTTTTATTTCTTGAAGCAAAGCATCATATGTGATCCGTTCATTCTTCAAAATTTCACCAATGCTAGATTGCTGATAAATCATTGAAGCAAGCAACACATGTTCAACGGAAAGAAATTCATCTTGAAGTTTTTCCATCTCCCGCTCCGCCTCAGTTAATAGTCTTTGCAATCTAGTTGTGATATAGAGCTTACCTTGCTCTACCCCACTTCCAGATACTTGAGGTTTTTTATGAAGCAATTCATTTATTTTTTGTTCAAATTTTGCAGAAGGAAATTGGATTCTCTCTAGAATAGCAGCGACAAGGCTCTCATCTTGCTTCAGTAAAGCTAAAAACAAATGGTCTTCATCGACCTCCTGATGCTCATTTGAAACGGCTAAAGACTGGGCACTAAACAATGCCTCTTGCATTCGTTCCGTCATTCTGTTCAAATCCATTTTAACTCCTCCTTTGACCTATTTTGACCTTTACTTCATTATAAGCCTTTTTCTGCATATGTAAAGCCACCCATTGAAGAGGGTGGCAAAGGTACATAAAATTTCTGAATTATAAAGTAAAATGACACCAGCCCATGAGTGGAGGGTGTTTAAATCAGCTTTATTACAATCACAAAGACGGATAGGTACGATGATCAACCTGAATCTCTAGGTTTTGTTTTGTAAGTCCAGTGGCGATTATGATTTGAGTTTTCAGGGAAGTGATCACCTGCTTTGAGTTTTATCTTTTTCGGATTCATGACACCATCGCCCTCTTCACCAATCTCTACATATATTCCATTGTTCGGCGCCTTTTGACCTGCACGAAATTTATGGCTCTGTCCCATAGATACTCTCCTTTCCTTTTTGATAAGATTATTATTTCCTTCCATGAATCTTTCATGAATCTCAATGAATGAAACTTTCTATTTTTCTTTTTCGTCTATACTTTACGTACATGAACGCGAATAGGTGTGGTATAGTAGAATCTGTGAATTTTGTTTAAAATCAGGAGGCATATTATGGATTTTTTTGAAATTGTTAAATACTTTCTTTTAGGACTTTTACAAGGTTTTACCGAACCGATTCCGATTTCATCAAGTGGGCATTTAGAAATTGCTGGTCATTTTCTAAACGTTGAAATTAAGGGATTAAGCTTTGCTATTCTTGTAAATACAGCATCATTAATCGCTGTCCTGATTATTTATCGCAAAGATATTTGGAGACTGATTGAGAATGGGCTTGCTTATGTCATAAGAAAAGAAGAATCAGCTAAATCAGATTTTCGCTTTATTATTTACTTAATCATTGGAACAATCCCAGCTGGTGTGGTGGGGATTTTATTTGAAGATTATATCTCATCGCATTTAACAGGCATTAAAGTTACAGGTGCTACTTTATTAATTACAGGGATTGCTTTGTGGCTTATTCGTAATCTACGTGGGCGTAAAAACGACGCAGATTTGACTATGCGTGATGCAATAATTGTTGGACTTGCACAGGCAGTTGCTCTCATCCCTGGAATCAGTCGTTCTGGAGCAACAATTGTTGCAGCGATGGGTTCAGGAATGAAGCAGGAAACTGCTTTAAGATATTCTTTTCTATTATATATACCCGTTAGTGTCGGTGGTATGATTCTTGGATTTAAGGATATATTGGGCGACGAGAATCTTGCTCAATTAGCATTGCCTTATACATTGGCATTTTTTGCTTCATTAGTTGCATCGTATTTTTCCCTAAAGTGGTTTATGAATATTATGGCAAGAGGAAATCTTAAATATTTTGCCATTTACTGTTTTATCGTTGGACCATTAGTATTATTGTTAACTTAGTTGTATTAAATCATTTTACAAAACATATTTTCATGGTGCTTGGCCATTTTTTAGTTCTTGTGCCTTTAATGGTAATCTTTTTTTAGTTTTTGAGCTGTATTGCAGATTACCCAGACGATAGACAAATAATAGAGCAGCCGACTGTTGGCTGCTCTATTATTTGCTTGACAGTATTGTATCTCAACAAGAACCATCTCATTGTGAAATTATTTTAAAATTTCCACTAATAATGCTTTCTGTACATGAAGTCTGTTGCCTGCTTGCTGAAATACAAAAGAGCGAGCCCCATCAATCACTTCTCCAGCAACTTCTTCACCTCTATGGGCAGGCAGGCAATGAAGGAATAAATAATCTTCCTTTGCTCCTGCAACAAGCTTTTCATTCACTTGAAAACCCTTGAAGTCAAGTAGTCTCTGTGCATTTTCAGCTTCTTGGCCCATACTCGTCCACACGTCCGTATAAATGACATCGGCTCCAGCAACAGCTTCTACTGGATCATTCGTGACCGCAATCGCTCCACCACTTTCAAAAGCAAATTTCTTTGCTAATTCAACAACTTTCTCTTTTGGCTCATAGCCAACAGGGGTCGCAACAACTAGATTCATCCCTGTTTTTGCTGCAGCAATCATCAAAGAATGGGCAACATTATTTCCGTCACCTATATATGCCATTTTAACCCTCTGCAATTTTCCTTTTTCCTCTTCAATCGTTAATAAATCAGCTAACGCCTGGCATGGATGATACAAATCAGTCAATCCATTAATAATCGGGATCGTTGCATGCTCAGCAAGCTCTACGACACGCTCATGAGAAAATGTACGGATCATAACAGCGTCAATATATTGTGAGAGTACTTTTGCTGTATCCGAAATCGGTTCTCCTCTACCAAGCTGCATTTCTTGGCCATTTAGATGAATCACTTGACCACCTAATTGCAGCATCCCTGCTTCAAAAGAAACTCTTGTGCGGGTTGAAGGTTTATCAAAAATTAATCCCAATATTTTACCTTTTAGAACAGGGGTCGCTTCTCCAGATAGATAGGCCGCCTTTAATTCCTTTGCTTTTTTTAACAGTCCTGTAATCACTGCAGGAGAATAATCAGCTAATGTTAGTAAATCTTTGCCCTTAATACTTGTGATTTCATCTTTCGCTTGTAATGATAACATCTTCACTTCCACTTCCTCTCCCATTTCACAACTCTTCCTCACACTTTAACAATTAATGAAGAATGCCAATCCTCCAATGCTTTTATCTCAAAATCCTTTACTTTTAAAGCTCGATTATACGCTTTAAGACTCTCCGGTTCAGTGAAGCTTATAATCCTCCTCTTCGTTGCATATTCACGCAATCGTTTATCTTCAAGCTCTTCCTTCGGATTAAAGTAGGCAATCGTCGGTTCCCCCAACAGCTCTTCACTGTCAGACACGACAAGTTCGAAAGGTTCAGCTAAATCAACGAGCTCAATATTTTCTTTCACCACAATCCTACCCGAAGGCCGAATTGCCTGATGGAAAGCTTTTCGCAAAGCTTCTCCCTCCGAGGTTCCTAAACTAATTCCTTCACCAGTGGAACGCATTTCCGCGCTAACCTTCGAATCCATCCCTTTTAAAGCATAATTAGAGAAGACAGGGTATTTTACACAAACAAACGGAATCGCCATTAAATTTTGTTCTTCATCAGCTTTCGACACTTTATATTTCCCAAGCAATATTTTTGTCGCTATTTGCACAAGCGGAACACCTGTTACTTTACTAACGATCGGTACAGTTCTACTAGCGCGAGGATTAACTTCAAGTACATAGACATCATCATCCTCAATGATGAATTGAATATTCATTAGTCCTTTATAATGCAAAAAGGTAGCGATTCTCTTTGCATAATCACTTATTTTCCCTCTAACTGTAGGTGATAGTCTTTGTGCAGGAAGGACAGATAAACTGTCGCCTGAATGAACTCCTGTTTTTTCAATATGCTCCATAATCGTAGGCATAATAATAAACTGTCCATCTGTGACAAGATCAACCTCTGCTTCGGTTGCATGAAGAAACTCATCTACTAAAAACGGGTAACGCGCCAGCCCCTTATCCATATATTCCTGCAATTCAATTTCATTTTGAATGATTTCCATTCCTTTTCCGCCTATAACGAAGGACGGTCTCAATAAAACAGGATACCCGATTTTCCCCACCGTTTTCACTAATTCATCTCCATTATGAACGATGTCTCCTTGTAAATGGGGAATAGCCAAATCGTCTAGTAGCTGATAAAAAAGTTTGCGATCTTCGAGTACATCAATAACATCTGATTTTGTTCCTAAAATATTTACATTCCACGCCTCAAGCTCTTTCGCTAAATTGATCGCTGTCTGTCCTCCAAGCTGGATAATACAATCAGTTACTCCTTCAGCATCGATCACATTTAAAATATCCTCCAGCATTAACGGTTCAAAATACAATTTGTCTGCTGTTGCAAAATCAGTGCTAACCGTTTCAGGATTATTGTTGATCATAATCGTTTCCACCCCTAGCTCTTTAAGAGCAAAGACGCCGTGAACGGAACAATAATCAAATTCCACTCCTTGACCAATGCGGATCGGCCCACTTCCAATAATGAGAACCTTTTGTTTAGAAGATGTAATTTGTTCATTTTCGCCAAAATAAGTCGAGTAATAATAATTTGATTTTGCTTCAAATTCTGCTGCACAAGTGTCGACCATTTTATAAGAAGGGACGATTCCATATTCTTGTCTTTTCATCCTTACAGCCTTTTCAGTTACGTTCCAGCATTTGGCTAAATAGCTGTCACTGAAGCCTTTTTCTTTAAAAAGCTGAAGTTCGTTTCTTGAAACTTGTGTAAAACTCGTGGCATCAATCATTCTCTCAATTGAAACAAGTTTTTTGAAATAGGATAAAAAGAAATGATCTATTTTAGTTATAGTATGAAGTTGTTCGATGTCATAGTCTCGGCGCAAAAGCTCCAATAAGATAAAAAGTCTTTCATCATTTTGTTGGAGTAGCTGCTCGATTAATTGCTCTGTGTTACTGCTAGATAAGCCCGGTAGCTGTAAATCCAGCACATCAATCTCTAAGGAATGGATCGCCTTAAGCAGTGCACGTTCAAAGCTCCGATCGATGCTCATGACTTCGCCGGTAGCTTTCATTTGTGTACCAAGCTTTCGTTCGATTTTTGGAAATTTATCAAAGGGCCATTTTGGTATTTTCACAACGACATAATCAAGCGCTGGCTCAAAGCTCGCAAATGTATCTCCCGTAACGGGGTTAATAATTTCATCTAATCTGTAGCCAACAGCTAGCTTGGCTGCCATACGGGCAATCGGATAACCTGTTGCTTTTGAAGCAAGAGCAGACGAACGACTTACCCTTGGATTCACCTCGATTAAATAATAATTTTTACTCCTCGGATCAAGGGCAAACTGAATATTACATCCACCAATAATCCCCAGTGCAGAAATAATCTTGATGCTTGCCGCGCGCAGCATTTGATATTCATCATCTGTTAATGTTTGTGACGGCGCTACAACAATTGAATCGCCTGTATGGATGCCAACCGGATCGAAGTTTTCCATATTGCAAATGGTAATACAAGTATTGGCTCGATCACGCATGACTTCATATTCCACTTCTTTAAAACCAGCGATGCTTCTCTCAACTAAGCATTGGTGAATAGCACTTTCCTGCAATCCACCTGAAACAAGCTGAGTAAGCTGCTCTTCATCTTCAGCGATTCCACCACCTGTTCCTCCAAGGGTATAAGCTGGTCTTACAATAATGGGAAAATCAACCTTCTGTGCAAATTGTTGCGCTTCTTCAACAGTGTGGACAATTTCACTTTCAGGCACCGGCTCTTGTAAATCTTTCATAAGCTGACGAAACGCCTCTCGATCCTCTCCTCTTTTTATGGAATCAATTGAACTTCCAAGCATTTTAACTCGATACTTCTCCAGAATACCTTGTTCACTTAATTGAAAAGCTAAGTTTAATCCAGTCTGTCCTCCTAATGTAGCCAATAACCCATCAGGCCGCTCTTTTTCAATAATTTTTTCTAACACATCCACTGTTAATGGTTCAAAATAAATGCGATCGGCAAAGTTAGAATCAGTCATGATCGTAGCTGGATTATTGTTGACGAGTATGACTTTGTAGCCTTCTTCTTTCAAAGCAATACAGCCTTGTGTACCTGCATAATCAAACTCTGCTGCCTGCCCGATAACAATCGGTCCTGATCCGATAACTAATATGGTTTCTATGCTGGTGTCTTTAGGCATATAATGCGGCACTCCTCTTGTTTTCAGTTATCATCTGTAGAAATTCATCAAAAATATAGTCGCCTTCTGATGGACCGGGATTTGCCTCCGGATGAAATTGCACTGTTTGCAGTGGCAAATCTTTATGAATTAAGCCCTCAACAGATTGATCGTGTAAATGATAAAACCTGCCCACTAATCCCGTTCCTTTTATGCTATCCTCATCAACCACATAACTGTGATTTTGAGATGACATAAATACTCTGTTTTTTTGATAATCCTTAATTGGATGATTGGCACCTCGGTGACCAAATAATAGTTTTTTCGTATTTCCTCCCAATGCTAAAGCAACAAGCTGATGTCCCAAACAAATGCCAAGTGTCGGATACGTTTCAACAAGCTGGCGGATCGTTGGCAATACGTCCTGCAGTTGTTTTGGATTCCCCGGTCCATTCGATAACAGAACCCCATCAGGAGCAATAGCCGTAACTGCTTTGTAAGATGTATTGTATGGGACAACCGTTACTTGGCAATCTCTTTTAAGCAGTGATGACAAAATTGAATTTTTTGCGCCGAAATCGATCAAGACAATATGAAGACTGCCTTTCCCATACGTTTTCATTAGTTTTTCTGACACATGTGAAACCTTTTCCGAATCTAATGATTGTCCGCCAAGTTCACTATTTTCTTGTTTCTTTGAAATAAGAGCTGGCATAGAACCATAGGCACGAATCTTCTTCACAATGGCACGCGTGTCAATATGAGATAGTAGAGGAATTTCCCACTTTTCAAGATACTCTTGAAGAGAGTAAGCTGCTTGATAATGGGACGTTTCCATATTGGCTTCATATACAACAACGCCTGCAACATGAGGTTTCTTGCTTTCAAAATCCTCCTCATTAATCCCATAATTTCCAATAAGCGGATATGTGAAAACAATAATTTGATCCTTATAGCTCGGGTCTGTCAGAACCTCTTGGTAACCGGTCATTCCAGTATAGAAGACAACCTCTCCCTCTATCTGCTGTATCGGAATATTCGTATTCCAGTTTCCTTCATATATATCTCCACTTTGCAAGTGTAAATATCCCTTCATAGCAAACACCTCAAACCTATACGTATATTTATATTCTAGATCACATATTTATGCATTTTCAGGATAAAAATTAAGCCTTTACAACAGGCTCTGCTATTGCTTCAACGACCTTTTTTAAATGAATAAGAAATTCATCAATTTCATGAATGGTTGCCGTTAATGGCGGCAAAAGCCTAAGAACATTTTCTCCTGCAGGTAGGGCAAGAACACCTTCTGTTCTTAATTCTTGTAAAATCGCCTGAATTGATTGTTTAAATTCGATTCCTATCATTAATCCTTTGCCACGAACTTCCTTCACTAAGGTGTTGCTTTGAAAAAACTTTGCTAACTGTGAGATTAAGTAATCGCCTTTATGTTCAACCTCTTTCAGAAAAACCTCATCAAAAATAATGTTCATCGTCGCATTTGCAGCCGCTATACTAATCGGATTACCGCCAAAAGTTGAACCATGGCTTCCAGGTCCAAAAAATGCTTTTAAGCTTTCCTTCCCCAAAACGGCACCAATCGGAACACCACTTCCCAAACCTTTCGCGGAAGTGACTATATCAGGATTTAAGGAAAAATGTTGAAACGCAAATGGTCTTCCTGTTCTCCCAATTCCAGTTTGAATTTCGTCAACGATAAGGAGGGCATTCTTTTCATGACAAAGCTTTTCAACTGCCTGTAAAAAGCTTTTATCCCCAACATGAACTCCACCTTCTCCTTGAATGATTTCTAACATCACAGCAGCGACATCGTCAGTGAATATTTCCTTTACAGAATCGATATCATTATAGGTTGCATAGGAGAATTTCTCCAGCATAGGCCCATATCCAGACTTGATTTTATCTTGACCTGTTGCTGACATTGTCGCAAACGTTCGTCCATGAAATGATTTCTTAAACGTAATAATTTTTGGCTTTCCTGTCGCCTTTCGTGCTAATTTAATTGCCGCTTCATTCGCTTCGGCCCCACTGTTTGCAAAGAATACCGCATCCATCTCAGCGGCCGTTGCCAACTTTTTAGCTGCTTTCTCTTGCTCACCACTAGCAAAAAGATTAGACACATGCCAAAACCGATTGAGCTGATGTTCAATCGCTTCCTTTACTACCCGAGGTCGATGACCGAGATTGCAGACACCAATTCCCGATGTAAAATCCAGATACTGTTTCCCTTCGCTATCGGTTAAATAGCTTCCCGCTGCATCAACAGGCTCTACATCCCAACGGGCATAAGTCGGAAATAAATAACTCATTTACATAACCTCTCTTTTCCAAGGATCTTTGTACCAAACCATTGCTCATTCTGATAAATTTTCTTCTTTCCAGTAACAATTCTTACGCTCTCAATTCCTTTTTGTAAAACGGACAACGCTGATGTGACCTTTGGGATCATCCCCCCATATATTTCACCCGAAGCGATGAGGTTTTCAACTTCTTCTGCTGGGAGAATTTCTTGGACTGCTCCGTTTACCATAATTCCTTCCACATCAGTGACAAATAAGCATTGTTCAACTTTAAGAGCATTAGCAACAGCTGCAGCTGCATAGTCAGCATTAACATTCAGCTTTATGCCAGCGTTCGTTATCGCAATTGGAGTGATGACAGGGATGATTCCTTGAGCTAAAATAGAGTCAATAAGTTCTCCATTCACTTCAGTAATTTCTCCCACATAACCTAATTCCTCCTTATTGAGATAGCATCCTTTTAGCAAGCCGGCGTCACTTCCATTTAAACCTAGTGCTGAAAGCTTATGGCTTTCTAACATATGAACAAGTCTTCGATTTGTCTTGCCTGCTAATACAAGCTCGACTACTTCTAATATTTCTGCAGTTGTTTTTCTTAATCCATTAACATACTCTGCCTGAACATTCAATTGCCCCAACATTTGATTTATATCGGGTCCCCCACCATGAATAATGACAATACGATAGTTTTGTTTCTTCAATTCTTGAAGACTTTTAAAAAATTCTGCCGATAATTCTTCAAGGGTACTGCCGCCACATTTAATTAATATGATCTTCATGTTTCGCTCCCCTATGTTCGATAGCTCGCATTAATTTTCACATAATCATAAGTTAAATCACAGCCCCAGGCGGTACCACTTCCCTCTCCCATATGCAAATCAACAAAAATCTCAATAAAATCTGCTTTTAAATACTCGCTTGCTTCTTCCTCAGAAAATAAAATGATTTCGCTTTTATCAAGCATCTTCACTGGACCAATCGATATCGTGATTTTATTTGCTTTTGCTTTCGTATCCGCTTGCCCGATCGCCCCAATAATTCTTCCCCAGTTTGCATCGGCTCCATATATAGCTGTTTTCACAAGATTTGAACCCACAATTTGTTTTGCAATCTTACGTGCATCCTCCTCATCGTATGCCCCTGTTACATGTACCTCTACAAGTTTTGTAGCACCTTCACCGTCTTTGGCAATTTGCTTTGCTAAGCTTTCACAAGTTTTAGTTAAAAGCTGAATAAATACTTCCCATTCAGGATGTGATGGTGATAGCAATTGATTTTCAGCCAAGCCATTTGCCATTACAAGAACCATATCATTTGTTGACGTATCCCCATCAACGGTAATTTGATTAAAGGTATAATTAGTAACTTCTTTTAAAGCTGCATGCAAGTTTTCAGAAGTGATATTTGCATCGGTTGTAATAAAACCAAGCATTGTCGCCATATTCGGATGAATCATTCCAGAGCCTTTCGCAGCTCCACCCATGTGAACGATCTTGCCGTCGATTTCAGCTTGAAAGCCACACTTTTTCATACATGTATCTGTCGTTAAGATAGCCGTCTGGAAGTCCATTGCATTGGTGGAAGCATTCCCTAACTGAATTTGCTCGATTCCTTTCTTAATTTTATCCATTTTCATATATTCGCCAATGACACCTGTAGAAGCAACAGCGACTAAAAATTCATCCACCTGAACTTTATGTGCGGCTAATTCCCTCATCTCATAGGCATCTTTTAAACCTTGTTCTCCTGTACAAGCATTGGCGCAAGCGCTATTGACAACCACTGCCTGCAATTTACCACTATGGCTTATGCTTTCTTTCGTGACAGCTATTGGTGCGGCTTGAAAATCATGTAAAGTATAAACTGCCGCACTCTCAGCAGGAACTTCACTAAAAATCATGCCCACATCTTTTTTAGCATATCTTAACCCTGCATGAATTCCACCTGTATGAAATCCTTGTGGTGATAAAATACTCCCATTCTCAATTTCTATTATTTTGGCCACCTTTGTAAGTGTTTCCACCTTTTTTCCTCCTTATGATTATTTCTTTTCAAAGCTATTTCTTCGCCAATTTACGGATAGAGAGGCAGCATTTCTAAGCCTGTAGCCGGATTTAAACGATTGAGAATATTCGCATTTTGAACAGCCTGACCTGCTGCTCCTTTCATTAAATTATCAATGACAGAAACGATTGTTAATCTTCCTGTGCGCTCATCTACATTTAAACCGATGTCACAGTAATTTGAACCTTGCACTTCTTTTACAGCTGGATAGTTTCCATGCGGTCGAACTCTTACAAACGGTTTTCCCTTGTAAGCTTCCTTATACAAATCAACAAGCTGCTCTGTACTCGATTGTGCTCGAAGCTTAACATAGATCGTTGTCATGATTCCTCTCGTCATCGGTAAAAGATGGGTACTAAATGTAATCGGTTCAATGTTCTCATCCCATTCGAGTAGCTGTTGTTCGATCTCTGGTGTATGCTGATGTTCATTGACCTTATAAATCTTAAAATTTTCATTCACCTCTGCAAACAAGGAGGCTTTTGACAATGATTTTCCAGCACCAGAAGTACCTGATTTCCCATCAATAATAATGGAGTCAGGAACAATTAATTTTTCTTTAGCCACTGGTGCTAATCCTAATAGGACAGCAGTTGCATAGCATCCGGGATTCGCAATAAATCTTGCTTTCTCGATTTGTTTTTCATTCCATTCACTTAATCCATAAACAGCTTCTTCTACAATGGACTGATCGGCTCCTGTTTTTTTATACCATGCTTCATATTCACCTGGTTCTTTTAATCTGAGATCTCCAGATAAATCAATTACTCTTATATTGTGATGAAGAAATTGTGCAGCTAGCTTACTAGAAACCCCAGACGGAGTCGCCAGAAATACAAGATCACTGTTTAGTGAAATTTCCTCCACATCAATCTTCTCTAATTGTTTCCCTAATACTTGATAAAGATGGGGATACTCATGCCAGATTGGAACCTCATCCTTTGTAGAATGAATCGATTGTATCTTGAATACAGGATGATGATGCAATATTCGAAGTAGTTCAACACCACCATACCCTGTCGTTCCTATTATTGATATCTTCATCCTTTATCCCTTCCTCATCAAAATTATGTATATTTAATCACTTTTATTAATTTTTATTAATTTTATGTTGTTCTTATTATAAGAACTCATATCTCTAAAAGCAACCCGTTTTGATAAATTAATAAAAATATAGGTACGATTAACCGGAAGTGCTTTAAATTGGTTGACTATACATATGTTTATTTCTAAACTGTTTGTAGGGAGAAGTTTTTTTGCCTCACAGAAGGGGGTAATAGCATGCAAGCATTTACGAAAGTATCGAACGAGCTTCAATCCCTTTTAGAAACAGTCCATCATATTCGTAAAATGGAAAAGGGGACATATCTGTTTCAAGAGGGCAGCAAAGCAAAGGAGCTATTCGTTGTGATCAACGGAAAGATACAAATGAGCAAAATGATTCCAGACGGACGTGAGTTAACATTAAGAATGGCTTCTGCAGGAGATCTTATCGGTGAGCTCTCTCTGTTTTGTTCTGCCCAAACACATATGCAAAATGCAAAGGTAATAGAAAGTGGAGAAGTAGCCGTTATCTTCAAAAATGATTTAGAAAAAAAACTCGGGGAAGATCACGCCATTGCCTTAGAGTTTATGAGATGGATGAGTCAAGAACATCGCAAATCCCAAACAAAATTTCGCGATCTCGTTTTACATGGCAAAAAAGGGGCCCTCTATTCAACGTTAATTCGTCTTTCAAATAGCTATGGCATACACACAGATGCAGGAATTATCATTAATACATCGCTAACTAACCAAGAATTGGCCAATTTTTGCGGAACCTCCCGTGAAGTGGTTAATCGCCTATTAAGTGAGTTGCGTAAAGCAGACATAATCAGCATTGACAAAGGAATTATTACAATCCACGATTTAGATTATATAAAACTTGAAATTGATTGTGAAAATTGCCCTATCGATATTTGTAACATCGAATAGCTTAGCTTATAACAGCAAAAAATCGGTCTCAATTCAAAAATGAGACCGATTTTTTGCTGTTAAGTATTTTGGCTCATTTCGTGTGAGGCCAAGATTTCACACGAAATGAGCCAAACTTCACTATATCATCACTATTGTTTAACAAAACTAATCGCAAAAATAATCACGATAAAAAATAGAACGGAATTGACAATTTCAAGAATCCCGACTTTTTTCATTGAATAGGGCTTACCGTAAAAATATATTGCTCTTACCAAGCTTGGAACGTATGCAATAGCCACTATTGAAAAACCAATAAGGAGAAAACAAATCGGAACTAATCCATGATATATCCAGGAAATCCATTTATATACTATATTTTTCTTTTCTCGAATCATTGTTTTTACATAAAAAGTAGAGCCGATGAAAAATAGTATTGATGTAATAAAGACTAGAATGGTGGCTTCATTGATTTTCCCATTTGCTAAAAATCCACTTGCCAAGCCACCAATCGCAAATACAATGATAGCACTAAAATCATTCCATAATGCCCGATCCTGCTTCCTTTTCGAGAAATATAAATTAACAATAAAAAACGGTAGCATCAACAAACCAAATATAGCGATGGAAGGTCTCGTCACGAAAGGGATCATCAAAAATAAGAATGCTGGAATTAAATAAATGAAAGTCCACTTTCGATAAAAGGAAACATTTTTTCCTTTTGCCATTTGCAGCATTGGAAACGTTGCTAAATATAACAGCAACCATCCGCTAAATAAAGGGATGTGCTGCCAGATAAAACCAGATGCTACGACTGAAAGCCAAAATGGTATGATTAACATGGCCCAAGCGCCATGCTGCTTTGGTAAAAATAATTTCATTAAAAAAGCACTCCTTTCTTTTCCTATCATAACTATATCGAGACAAGAAAAGAAGTGGAGTGAATGACATCACATATATAAAATTTGACACACAATGTTCATTTTAAGCCAGTTCTCATTGATTTCGACCAATTCCTTTAAAAAGTTGTATTGGCCTTGATAATAATCCGATATATTTAGAGAACGACAAAGCCAGCAATAATGTCAACAATAATAGGAAATGTGTGCGCGACAAAAAAGAGATACTGCCAATTAAATCGAGATCAGGCTGCAAATATATTAAGCTTCTAACCCAATAAAAGAGCTTCTCTGGCTCATTCGTCATACTGTAGAAGGCAATGACACCGAAACCTGAAAGAAAGCTTAATACCATTAACACGAGAATCATTCGATTGACGATCGCACCTAGCTTATAAAGAAACTTCATTTCCTCTTGTACCGAAGGCCCATTAACTCGCCAGATCAGCGCCATTCCCAAAACAGCTACTACGACATACGGATAGATTAACCATATGATTATTTGCAGTAAATCCATTTTTCTCTCTCCCTATCGCTCATAAAAGCCCTTACAAATATAGTAGTAAGATTCAAGGGAGAACACAGTGACAAAAGTTACGTTTTTGACAATTTTTTTAACATTTTTCGACTATTTTTTGAACTGCAAATAGTTGGCTAACCATTCATATCCAGCAGGATCATTGATAGAGAAACCTTTTATGTCTGTCATATTTTTGCTTGCTTCCAATAATTTCTCATCCCAATAAAAAATTACACGAATATTGTCAAGCTTCAAAAGTATTTCTACATCGGCTTGAGTTCGAATTAAAACTGCTTTTGGATATGGTTCTCTCTTATGCCCTTCGATTAATATAAGATCAGGACGAAAATAAGAAAGGAGGTGCAACTTCTCCTCAAGAGACCAATGGCTTTTTTCCGCATGCAACAGCAAATGTCCATCACCTTCTACAAGAGAAGCAACGGCACCAGCTTTCAAATGCTGATGCGAGTCCTTCTCTTCTTGAAAATCTGGTTTTCCGCCATGACCATGATGCTTTAATGTCACAATCGAGAGATTACTCTGCTGCAATTGTGAAAGCATTCTCTTGATAAAGGTTGTTTTGCCACTATTTTGATAACCTACTATTTGAAAAATAGTAGCATCTACCATGGCCACTCGCTTCCTTCATGATCTTCAAGCATGAGTACAGCTACTTCATCTCCAGCCGAAAATCCTCTCGTCCCACCTGGGAGGACGGTTAAAGAATTGGCCCCTGCTAAACTCATGACGATATTTGATTTATCCAAACCACTTGGGGTGACAATTAGCTTCCCGTCTGACACCGATAATTTACTTCGAACAAAACGAGTAAATGGATTTGCTTTGGGAAAATCGACATCAAGTATTGCTTTTTCTTTTCGGAGATGCGGTTTTGGCGAGAAAAGCATTTTCCGAATCACCGGTCTGGCAAAAAGCTCAAACCCTACATAGCAAGCAGACGGATTCCCTGATAAACCAAATAGAATCTTGCCGTCCAGCTCCGCTACTGTTGTCACACTTCCTGGGCGCATGCTTACTTTATTAAATAAAACCGAAGCATTAAGTTTTTCATAAATAGCAGGTAAATAGTCAAAATCTCCAACAGAAACACCGCCTGTTGTCACAAGCAAATCTACTTTATTTAGCGCTTCCTTTACTGCTGTAAAACAAGTATCAAAATCATCTGGAAGTGTACCGAAATATAAAACATCTGCACCAGCTCTTTCAATTTGTGCACTTATCATATACGAATTGCTATTCCGAATCTTCCCGGGCTGTAGCGGCTCATCTACAGATAATAATTCCGTCCCGGTTGCAAATAACCCCACCTTCGGCTTCTGTGCAACATGAACCTTCGCATAGCCAAAAGTAGCAAGCATCGCTTGAATGCCTGGGTTTATTTTTGTCCCTTTCTCTACTAAAACTTCCCCTGTTCGGGCATCTTCACCACGGCGAGAAACATTTTCGCCAGGACGATGCTTACGCTTTGTACTCATGTAGGACTTGCCATCTTTAATATAATCCTTTGCAAGCTCCAGCATGACAACACAATCACAAGACTCTGGCATTTGTGCTCCCGTCATAATTCTAACTGCCTGAAATGGACCAACGTTTTTATTTGAGACAAGTCCAGCTCCAATATGATCAACTACTTCAAATTCTATCGGATTATCGCGGTTCGCCTCCACAGTATCGATTGAACGCACTGCATAACCATCATACGGAGCCCGATCGAAATGAGGTACATCATTTGTTGCCAGCAAGTCTTCTGATAGAAAGCGCCCATAGCTTTCATTTACTGAGACATACTCAGATTTTCCTTCAATATTAATTGCCATAATACGAGAAACTGCTTCTCCAATCGGGATTGATTTTCTAAATTCCACCATCTCAACCACTCCATTTATGTACGTTAATTTTTTTATTGAGTCTCATTCATACCGGCTTACTTAACCTATATTTGCTAAATATGCCTCATAAAATTCATGACTGTATACTCTCTATTATAATCGTACATAAATGTGTTCTACAGGACAAATATCACAATATTGTGAGAGTGAAGGTTTTTATTATTTACAAGTTAAAAACGATGTTACTGACTAGATTGACGATGAATTTGATGTTACCTAATCCATTTAATCTTGCACTTAACTTTTCACCATTTTCATCAAGAGAAGTTGAACTCTGATTGCTTAAAAAAATCCATTCGTTCCTAACAAAATAGCTATTATCCTAGTTCAAGCCCCTGTTTTTTCAAGTGATTTACACCATTCGCCAGTTTGTCATCGACTATTTGAGCATCTTCTATATGCTTTACAATCAAGCCTTCGATTTCTTCAAAAATCCGACTTGTTAAATTCATTTCCTTTAATGTATTTTCACAATAACTATTTTGACTAGCGATAATGTCACTTGCATCACCCACCATTGTTTTGACGTGATCAATAATTTTTACCACTTCAGTCATTTTTTCTGTTGTTTTTTCACTTAATTCTATTCCAGAATGAACAAGATCAAAGCATTCTTTCGTATTATCGACTGCCTTTTCAATATCACCTTGAAAACTCTTCGTCAGTTCCATAATATTATGTGAGCTTGTTGACGTTTCTTCCGCAAGCTTTCGAACTTCTTCAGCCACAACTGAAAATCCTTTTCCATATTCTCCCGCCCTTGCTGCTTCAATTGATGCATTTAAAGCAAGCAGGTTCGTTTGCTCTGCAATTCCTTTTATTAAATAGACAATGTCGTCAATTTCTTTTGAACGCTTTCCTACTGTCATAATAGAGTCCATATTGGTTTTAATTTCCCCACCAAGCTTTTGCATTAAACCTTCTAAATCCTTAACAATCAATTGGCCTTCCTCACCGCGTTGCTTGAGTATGTCGGCAGATTGATGCAATTCTCTTCCTGTTTCATTTAACTGATTCGCACATTGACCTGAACTTGTTACCAATTCGCTGACTGTTTCGAAATGACCTTTAATTTGTTCCACTAGAGCTCCAAGTAAACCATGCTGCCCATTCACGGTTTCATGCTGTTCAATCGTTGTAACCAGCTCTTCTTGAAGCTCATTCATCAATAAGGTCAGCACCTCTTCTTTCTCCCTTACCGTTTCATGCAAATTATTTATTTCATCTTTCAATTGTTGATTCTCCATCAATAATTTTTTCATCTGGCTGCGTTTAAACATCCTTGCTTCCTCCGTTCTGCGAAAACATCTCTGTCTTTCATTCATCATGGCACATTATAAAAATGACCTAAGTGACATTGGTCACATATTTTATCAGAGCCATTTAACGAAATTTGAAATTTTCCTGATTTATATAATCAGGTCTATATTCCTATTCTGATTGAAAAACAAAAGTGCATTTTTGAAAATTAAAGGTGTGGATTCATTCGAAACAATAAAGAGCATTTTCTGACGGCTCCTCATATCTGAATTAGGGAAAACTGGTAATCAATCTAATGACTTATCAGATAAGAAAGAGCTAATACCTTTTCAATAAAAATTGATTTTCACTTAACGGAAATATTCATGACAACGAGTTTTTTCATTGCTTAAACAACAAAAAACTGACTACAAAAAGTCGTTTTGGTGGTGACCCCACAAAGTTAGAGTTTTTATTAAGCAGCTGATTGGCTGGTTTGAGTTCGGTATTGTATTGGACTTAAACCAGCCAATTTTACTTTTATACGCTTATTATTGTAGTAAT